>JAJFGF010000054.1 GCA_021776245.1 Hyphococcus sp.
AGACGCCGTAAACATATAGGGCCGGCTGGAAAACCGTAAATATTCAAGCTCCGGATGGTTTGAGGCGACAAAGCCGCCAATTGAAGCAAGGCTTTTTGAAAAGGTTCCGGTATAAAAATCGACCTGGTCGCGAACGCCGTCCGCTTCGCAGACGCCGCGGCCGCTCTCGCCGAAAACCCCAAAAGAATGCGCCTCATCAAGCAAAACATAAGCGCCGTGTTTGTGCGCAATTTCGATACATTCCTTTACCGGCGCCGTATCGCCGAACATGGAATACATACCTTCAAGACATACGAGCTTGCCTTGCACGTTATCGCCGAGCCGGGACAGGCGCTTGTCGAGACTTTCCGGGTCGTTGTGCCGAAAGCGTATGGTCTCAGCGCCGCTAAGCTGACAACCGTCATAGATGCAGGCGTGACAATCCGCGTCGATAAGAATGACATCATTAGGCGGCGCCGCCAAAGCCGAAATAGCGCCGAGATTTGCCTGATACCCGGTCGAAAAGACTACGCAGTATTGATAGCCTAGAAACTTCGCGAGATCTATTTCCAGTTGCCGGTGCGCGGCATAGGTGCCGTTCGCAAAGCGCGAACCGGTTGTTCCCGTGCCGGACTTTTCCACGGCTTCCTTCGCCGCTGCGACCGCCGCGTCGTTAAAGGTAAGGCCAAGATAATTATTGGTTCCGGCAAGGACGATTTCCTGACCTTTGACGATTGCGCGCGTGGGTCCTTTCATTTCGTCCATCGAAACGGCAAAGGGGTCGCGATCGGCGTCTTTTATTAGAGCATTATACATAACCGCCGTGCTCTGGAATTTATCAAACAGGCTCATCTTTTACGACTGCTCTTTTTTGATGGCGTGAATCGCATCGACGAGTTCGCCGATCGATTTAATCTCGGAGATGGTGTTAACGGGAATCGAGATATCGTAGTTGTCCTCAATGTCCATCACTATATCGAGGACCGATACGGAATCGATTTCCAGATCCGCAATCAGGTCTGTTTCCCGCGACAGCTTCACGCCCTTTTCATTTAGGGGCTCAATCAGCGAGCAGATTTTATGGAATACGAGATCGTCGTCTTCCTGGATGCCGGACATATCGTTGTCTCCTTTGCGGCGCTCGCCGGCGCGCAGGCTAAAGCAAGCCGTGTTCTTGATACCAATGGACGGTTTTTGCAAATCCTTCCTTGAGCGGCGTGGCCGCCCGCCAGCTGGAAACGTCGGACAAGAGATTGTCTCGCGCAACCCAGTCGGGATGAAAAAATTCATTGACCTGGCCGGCGCGCACGCTGGGCGGTTTGCCGAGCCGGCGCTCAGCCGCGCGTAATATGCCGTGATAGGCGCTGATTAAGGCGCGCGGCACGCGAATTTGCCGGGGATCCTTACCCAGTACATTTCCAAGGACAGCACCGATTTCCGCCCATTCGCGCCCGGATGGGACGTCGTCGCCAACCTCATAAACGGCCCCATCCGCAGCCCCCGTCGCCGCAATCACTGCCTCAGCGGCGTCGGCGACAAATAATAGCGATGCCCGTGCGGGTGCGCTGGTGCGGGGCTCAAGGGCAAGGCCGGACTTCACAAGCTTGAAATAGGGCAGAGTGACGAGATCGCCGGGCCCATAAAGCGCCGGCAGGCGCAGCGCGAGCCATGGCGAGGGTCCTGCTTCGCGCGCAACCGCGCCTTCGCTTTCGAATTTGCTCATGGCGTATGGCGACATATCAGGCATGCGCGCTGACAGTGATGAAATATGAACAAGTTTGGCGCCGACATCCACCGCCGCCCGCGCTGCATTGCCTGCACCCTCAACATTGACCGTGTGATAGGCGCGATCATCATGCGCGTGCGTGACGCCTGCCAGGTGAAAGAAAATATCGGCCTCTGCAGCAAGGTCGCGGAGCGCAGATTTATTTTGGAGGTCGCCCTCTACAATACACAGTGCATCTGCTTTGGCGATGCGTCGCGGATCGCGCGCCAGCGCGGTAATGTTCCAGCCTTCTTTAAGGAGCTTGTCGATCAGCGCGGCGCCGAGGAAGCCCGTGCCGCCGGTTACGGCTGCGCGCAAAATTTATACCCGCGCTTCTGCAAGTGCGCGCGGCGTTTCGACGGCCTCTTGCGCGCGGTCTTCGTCAAATGATCCGTCGACATATTTTTGCTTTACCTTCGCGCGCGACAGCTTGCCGGATGACGTCATCACCATGGAATGCGGCCGGGCGAGGACGATTTCGGCCGGCGCGCCGGCAGCGTTTTGAATGACATTGGCAATCTCACGCTTCAGCGCCGCCAGCGCGTCGTCATCCATGCCGCGCCGCTCAGCGACGACGACGATACGTTCGCCGCGCCCGTCATCGACGGAAAACGCTGCAACGCCGCCATTGCGCACGCCGTCTACTTTTTCAACGGCCCATTCAATATCCTGCGGCCAGATATTGCGGCCATTGATAATGATGAGGTCTTTGGCGCGGCCAGTAATGACGATTTGTCCGTCCAGGAGGTATCCCATATCGCCAGTGTCGAGCCAGTCGCCGTGATACATTGCCGCCGACGCTTCTGGGTCGGAGAAATATCCAGGCGTGAGGCTGGGTCCCTTGATGAAAACCCGTCCAACAGTCCGTTCGCCTACAGCTGCGCCGTCTTCGCCGCGCACTTCGATGGCGTGACCGGGCAAGGGCCGGCCGCAAAGAACAAAACCGCGCTTATGCTCCTGCGACGTCAATGCTGAGGCAGGCTGGGCGACGCCGGAACGAGTATAGTGGCGCATATCCACTTCATCGACAGTAATCGCCGCGCCAAGATCAGGAAATGAAATTGCAAGCGTCGCTTCGGCCATGCCGTAACTCGGCGCAAACGCGTTACGGTCGAAGCCAAATGCATGAAATGCATCGGAAAATGCGCTCAACGCCTCCGGTCGCACCATATCGCCGCCGATTCCGGCGACCCGCAGCGCTTTTAGGTTGATGGCGCCGGGCTCGGCGCGTGCAGAGCGTTTCGCAGCCAAATCATAGCCGAATGAAGGGCTGTATGTGACCGTTGTCTGACGATCAGTCATGATCCGAAGCCACAAGAGCGGCCGCCGGACGAAATCTGACGTCGCCAGGAAATCAACCGACAATTGACCGACCATTGGCGCCAAAACAAATCCGATCAGCCCCATATCGTGATAGAGCGGCAACCAGCTTGCGGCGCGGTCGCCAGGTCCAATCGTCATGCCATGTTGCGTAATTGCGGATAAATTATTGTTTACTGATTGTTGCGTGCCGATGACGCCTTTCGGCGCGCTCGTCGAACCGGATGAGTATTGAATATAGCAAAGCTCGTCCGGCCCTAATGGGCCCGCCTCAATGCCATTTGAGGGAAGCGCTGTGAGCCCGTCAAACTCAAACACCTCAACGCCAGCTACATCTTTTGCCGCTTCCTGCAAAAAGCCAGTCAATTGCGACGGACCAATCGCCGCTGCGGCATTGGCGCCGGCAATCATCTGGCGGATTTGATTAATGTACCCATCCTTGCCGCCGAGATTAACCGGCATCGGCATTGGCGCAGGTATCAGCCCGGCATATTGGCAGGCAAAAAATGTTATCAAAAAATCCGGACCGGTTTCAGCAACAATGGCGAGCCTGTCGCCGCGCTCGAAACGGGCCGCCAGCCGATTTGCAAGTTCACGGGCGCGATCGCGCAGTTCGGCATAAGGCAGGCTTTTGGAAACCTCTCCGCGCAGATTATAAAAATTATAACCCGTTTGTCCGCGCGCTGCGTAATCAAGCGCTTCGGGCAGGCTGGAAAAACCGCCTATTTGGTGTTCGAATCCGATATTACTTGTTGGTGTCGGCAAAATCTGTCCTGGGATGACGGCCATCACGCCCCCGCACTATGCCGGTTTTTCTGCCGGCCTTAATTAACGCGCCGCGACTATCCCCAACAGCCGGCCGCCACTCAACGCAATCCGCTTTCAAACGTATCGCTTGCGCTTGTCTTTAGCGCCGGACCTGATCTTGAGCGGATACAAGCCTGCAGGTCAACGGGCAACCCCTTGTTTTGCCGCACTGCATCAAAAATTGCGCCTTTATGTTACATGCCGCATAAACATTGCTCCGTTCGTGCGGCGCCCTGCTTGAACCGGGGCGCCATGAGGCCTAATTTCACGGCGCGGCGATGTCGACGAAACAACTTAAAGTGTAAGGAATGCCCGATATGCGGCTCTTTGTAGGCTATAAAGCGTGGAAGGAGGAGGAATACCTCCTTAATCGAATGAGTTTTGATGATCTTGTCAGGGCTTATGTGACATATCCTGGGATCCAGGTTTACGCAGCGGTTATTGTAGCTTCGCTTGTCATCGGCGTTTTAACGATGGTCTCGCCATGGCTGTTTCTTATCTCTTTAGGCGTCGGCGCGCTGTTATTTCCCGTTGCCTGGTATTTGATCCATCGATTCGTGCTGCATGGCGCCTGGATGTATAAAACCCCTTACCTCGCGGAACTCTGGAAGCGCGTGCATTATGATCACCATCGCTACCCTAACGATTTGTCCGTACTTTTCGGCGGTCTCCACACCACACTCCCGACCATATTAATCGTTGCGGCGCCGATAGGATGGCTTATTGGCGGGGTTTCCGGCGCTGGCGGCGCTGTCGCCGGGACGCTGTTGATGACTTGTTTCACGGAATTCATTCATTCCGGCCAGCATCTTGCCTTCGAGCCGAAATCAAAATTTTGGCAAGTCGTGAAAAAACGCCATCTGGCGCATCATTTTCATAATGAAAATGGAAATTTCGGAATTGCCGAATTTTTCTGGGATAAGGTTTTTGGAACGTTTTACCCGGAAACTGAAGACCGGCCGCGGAGCGCGACGGCCCGTAATCTTGGTTACACAGACGAAACGGCCAAGAAATACCCTTGGGTAAAAGCGCTGACAGACGCGGAACCAGACCAAAAACGGGCAATGCGGTCACGCGCGGCGTAAGGCCGGCAATTCTTCGCGATGGAGGGGACCGCTGCGGCTTTCGGCGCAGCGCGGCAAGTTTTTGTTGATTTTAACGGACGGCTTTGCCAGTTTCCGCGCCGACATCAAAAGGGGGCCGGTTGAAGGGCGCGCGTCGTTAATTCGTTGCTGCCGCCATTCCGGCGTTCGCTTCAGACTAATCCCAGGAAAGGTATAAAATGAGCTTAGAGCTTTGGTTGGTCATTGCGGCCGGCTTGGCCGCACTTGGCTATGGCGCAATTACCGTCAATTCGGTGTTGTCGCTGCCGACCGGCAATGAACGCATGCAGGAAATCGCTGCTGCGATTCAAGAAGGCGCGCAAGCCTATCTTAATCGGCAATATACGACGATCGCGATCGTCGGCGGTGTTGTCTTCGTTATTCTTCTCGCCGTGCTTGGCCTGAAGGCGGCCGGCGGTTTTGCCATCGGCGCCGTTCTTTCGGGCGCCGCAGGTTTTTTCGGCATGCTGGTTTCGGTTCGCGCCAATGTGCGCACGACGCAAGCGGCAAGTGAAAGCCTCGGCAAAGGGCTTTCGGTTGCGTTTCGCGCTGGCGCGATCACCGGCATGCTTGTCGCCGGCCTCGCGCTGCTTGGGATTGCCGGTTACTACATCATCCTCACCGTAGGGATGGGTTTCGACCCGGAAAGCCGCGCGGTTGTTAACGGCCTAATTGCCCTGTCTCTTGGCGCGTCGCTGATTTCAGTGTTTGCGCGTCTCGGCGGCGGCATCTTCACCAAAGGCGCTGACGTTGGCGGCGATCTCGTCGGCAAAGTTGAAGCCGGCATTCCTGAAGACGATCCCCGCAACCCGGCGACGATTGCCGACAATGTCGGCGACAATGTCGGCGACTGCGCCGGCATGGCGGCGGACCTTTTTGAGACTTATGTTGTAACCGTCGCCGCAACCATGGTGCTCGGCTCCATTCTGTTTGCAGCGGATGCAGAGAAGTTCATGTTCTACCCGCTGGCGATCGGCGCGGTCTGCATCATTACCTCAATCATCGGCACCTATGCAGTTACGCTCGGCAAAGGTTCAACGAACATCATGGGCGCTCTCTATAAGGGTCTTGTGGTGACGGGCGTTCTGTCGCTGGTGGCAATCGGAATCGTAACATTCCAGATTTTCGGATTTTCAGATCCAATCGCGATAACCGCTTCGGGCGCAAGCTTTAACGGTCTCAGCCTGTTTCTTTGCGGCGTGCTTGGTCTGGCCGTTACCGGACTGATCGTTTGGATCACGGAATATTATACTGGCACAGGCTTTCGCCCGGTTAGGTCCGTGGCCGCAGCTTCCGAATCCGGCCACGGCACCAATGTCATCCAGGGCCTTGCTGTTTCCATGGAGGCAACGGCCTTGCCGGCGCTGGTTATCGTTATCGCGATTGTCGCCACCTACAGCCTTGCGGGTCTTTACGGCATTGCAACGGCGGTAACGACCATGCTCGCGCTTGCGGGCATGATTGTCGCATTGGACGCCTTTGGTCCGGTAACGGACAACGCTGGCGGCATCGCAGAGATGGCTGGCCTCGAAGGTTCCGTGCGCGATACAACTGACGCGCTCGACGCCGTGGGCAACACCACCAAGGCGGTCACTAAAGGCTATGCTATCGGTTCAGCTGGCCTCGGCGCGCTGGTCCTGTTTGCTGCCTATACGGAAGACATAAAGCACTTCAGCGCTCATCCTGCCGAGTTTCCATTCTTTGCGGATATTGCTGTCGATTTCTCACTTTCAAATCCGTACGTCGTTGTCGGACTCTTTATCGGCGGCCTTCTTCCCTACCTGTTTGGTTCCATGGCGATGCAGTCAGTGGGCCGGGCAGCCGCGTCTGTTGTTGAAGAGGTCAGGAGACAATTCCGTGAAAAACCCGGCATTATGCAGGGTACGGAAAAACCTGATTATGGCCGCGCCGTCGATATGTTAACAAAGTCAGCGATCAAAGAAATGGTGGTGCCGTCGATGCTGCCGATCCTGTCGCCGCTGGTGCTGTACTTTGTGATTGGTCTGGTTGCTGACAAATCAGCAGCGCTATCCGCGGTCGGCGCCATGCTCATGGGCGTCATTGTCACCGGCCTATTCCAGGCGCTCGCCATGACCGCCGGCGGCGGCGCATGGGATAACGCCAAGAAATATATCGAAGACGGCAATCATGGCGGTAAGGGCTCCGAGGCCCATAAAGCCGCGGTCACCGGAGATACGGTTGGCGATCCCTATAAGGATACGGCTGGTCCGGCTATTAATCCCATGATCAAGATCACGAACATCGTGGCCTTGCTTCTTCTGGCGGTGCTCGCCGGCTGATTGCGGCGATGCTGTTTCATGTTACGACAAAAGCCCCGGTGTTACGCCGGGGCTTTTTTTTGGTGCTGACGGATGAGTTTTGACGCAATTATTTTCGACTGCGACGGGGTTTTGGTCGACAGCGAAATTCTCGGCCTTGACGATTCAGCGGCCTATTTGCGAGGCCATGGTTTTTCCTGGTCTCCAGCGGATCTTGTTCGTCTCTTCACCGGTTTTCGCGACGACGTCTTTGCGGTTCGCCTGACAGAAAATTACCGCAGCCTGCACGGGGCCGAACCGGCGCCCGGGTTTTTTCAGGGACTGATTGAAACACGCCGCGCAAAACGCGATCAGCTAAAACCGGTTCCCGGCGCCGCTGCGGCGCTTGACGCGTTGCGTTTGCCCGCGGCGGTTGCATCGTCCTCGCGCACAGAGTTTTTGGTGAGCAAGATGCAACGCACAGGGCTTTATGACTTTTTTGCCCCTCATGTTTATTCAGCTGATCTTGTCGCCCATGGCAAACCGGCGCCGGATATTTTTGATTATGCGGCCGCGCGTATCGGCGCTGATCCTGCGCGCTGCCTCGTCATTGAAGACAGCGAAAACGGCGTCAAGGCAGGTCTTTCCGCAGGCATGACGGTCTGGGGGTTTCTCGGCGGCGGCCATTGTTTCGACGGCCATGGAGACCGGCTGATCGCTGCCGGCGCACAGCTTTGCGTTGACGATTTTCCTCATTTAACAGCCTTGCTTGACGAATGAGCCGGGTGCGCGCGAGATGGGTTTTATGAATTTTGCATCAGACAATTGGGCGGGCGCCGCCCCGGAAATTATCGAGGCGATCGCGCGCGCCAATGACGGGGCCGCGCCAGCCTATGGCGGCGATGATCTGACCCGGCGCGTTGAGGCGCGGTTTTGCGAAATTTTTGAGCGCGATTGTTCGGTCTATTTTGTGGCGACTGGCGGCGCCGCCAATGGTCTTGCGCTTTCGGTAATGACGCCCCCTTACGGCATGATCGTCTGTCATGAAGAAAGCCATATTCAGATGGATGAATGCGCTGGCCCGGAATTTTTCACCGGCGGCGCAAAACTATTGCCGATCGCGGGTCACGCGGGAAAATTGACGCCTGATGCGGTGACGAACGCGCTAAGGGGATTTCCGCACCGCCCGCCCCATGGGGCGCCGGCAAGCGTTTTGTCGCTGACGCAAGCAACGGAATGCGGCGCTGTTTATTCCGCCAGCGAATTAAAAGCGTTGTGCGATACCACACACCAGGCGGGGCTCAGCGTGCATCTCGATGGCGCGCGCTTCGCCAATGCGGTTGTCGCAACTGGCGCTTCCCCTGCGGCGCTCAGCTGCGGCGCTGGCGTCGATGTTTTGTGTTTCGGCGGCACAAAAAATGGTTGCCTTGCTGCAGAAGCAGTTATCTTTTTTGACCGTGAAAAAGCGAAAGATTTTGAGTTTCGCCGAAAACGCGCGGGGCATCTCTGGTCTAAAATGCGGTTCATCGCCGCGCAGTTTGACGCCTATTTGCATGATGATTTGTGGCTGACGCTTGCGGCGCATGCAAACACTATGGCGAAAAAACTCTCCGAAGGTCTGGCTCCCATTGACGGCGTTGAAATTTCTTATCCGACAGAAATCAACGAGGTTTTTGTTACCTTTCCCGACGGCCTTGCCGAAAAACTGAAAGAAAAAGGGGCAACTTTTTATCCATGGGTGACGCCCGGCGATCCAGCTGGCGGCAAGATGCAGCGCTTGATCACGTCATTCCGGACAAGCGCCCAGGAAGTCCAATCCTTCCTGTTGCATGTGAAGAGCGCGCGCCAAGCATAATTACGGCGCCGCCTTATCGCTCCACATTTCGCGCGCGTAATAGGTGAGCAACGCGAATATCGCGAATACCGCCGCGAGTCCAAGCCATCCCAGCCAGGGTTGGTCCATCATCAGGGCGCCAACGCTGACAAACGCGAAAATGGGCGGCGCCATGCCGATGGCGGAGGTCCAGATATAAGTCCGCAGGCGGACGGGGCTGAGGCCTGATCCGTAATTGACAACCGTATAAGGAACAAAAGGTATCAGTCGCGCCAGTAACAGAAATGGCGCGCCGCGTTCTTGTACAAGGGTTTCGAATTTTTCCAGCATCGCCTTTGGCAGAACGCGGTTGACAACGGGCGCGCCCAGCCAGCGGGCAAGACCAAAGGCGATCAGGGCGGCGATCATCGCGCCCAGCCACGTCAGGACAAATCCCTCCCAGCGGCCGAACGCCATGCCGTTGGCGACGGCGACAGTTTCGGCGGGCAAGGGCAGAAAAGAGACGATGATCATGGCGCCGATCGCCATTAACGGCGCCCACGGCCCTAATTCCTCGACCAATGCTTCATAACGCGCCGCGTCCCAGAGGAAGGACCAATATTCCGGGTCGAAAATCTCCATAAAGGCGGCGCATCCTTGGGCAGTTCCGGCAACACAACACTAGTCAGTATCCAAAAGATGAATAGGCGCGATTCGACAAGAAGCGCCGCCAGCGTGATGAGCTGACGCGGTTGTGCATTTTTGTGCGCCGCCGCCGCGGACCGCTGGAGCGCATACACAAAAAGTGTATGCGGTTTTTGGGTTCGAATGCGCGACAAACAATAATCTGGGCCACTTTCGCTGATTGAGTGATTTGCGAATGTGGTCTAGTCAATCCACCCGGCGGCTTCCCGGCGCGTGATATGCTCTAACAGCGAAATCATCTCAGGCGCATCATTGAGGCATGGTATGGCCGTGAACTTCTCGCCGCCAGAGGCGATAAATAGTTCCCGGGCGGCAATGTCGATTTCTTCCAGTGTCTCTATGCAGTCGGCGACAAACCCCGGCATGATGACAGCGATGTTCTTGACGCCATCGGCGCCGAGTTTTCGTATTGTTTCCCCGGTCGCCGGTTCCAGCCATTTTTCTTTCCCGAATTTCGACTGGAAAGCCAGCGGCGCGAAATCTTCCGTCCACCCCATTTGCTCGCGCAAAAGCCGTGCTGTTTTAGAACAATGACAATAATAGGGATCTCCGGCTTCGAAATAGCGCTGCGGCAAGCCGTGAAATGAAATGACAACACGTTCTGGCTCGTCGTCAAGCGTTGCAAAGCTGCGCCGCGTCACGGCCGCTAGCGCATCAATATAAGCTGGATCGTCATGAAACGCAGGCGCCGTTCTGATCGCTGGCTGCCAGCGCATCGCCTTGACGGCGTCGAATACTGCATCTGTAACGCTCGCTGTCGTTGTCGCGGAATATTGCGGATAAAGCGGCAGGATCAAAATACGCGTAGCGCCGGCGTCTTTGAGCGCGGTGAGGCGATCGCTGATTGACGGGGCGCCATAGCGCATCGCCCAGTCAATCATCGCCGTCTCGCCGAGCGCTCGCTGAAGCCCTTGTGCCTGTGCTCGTGTGTAATACCGCAACGGACTTTCATCACTCTCTTCACGCCAGATCTTGGCGTAATTGCGGGCGGTAGAAGCTGGCCGCACATTCAAGATGACGCCGTAAAGGACCGGCAGCCAAAGCGCACGCGGCAGGTCAACAATGCGTTTATCGCTCAGAAACTCTCGCAAGTAACGCCGAACAGCAGGTGGCGTCGGGGCGTCAGGCGTGCCGAGATTGACGGCAAGAACGCCGATTTCCCCCGTTGAATGCGGCGGATGCGCCACTGGAATAGGCGCCGAGTTGGTGCTGATTGTCGTGGCGTCGTTCATTGTGTCGCTTTTTCGAAGCGGGGCTCAATGTCCCCGGACAGTGGGTCACTAAGATATCGGCGGTCTCGTCACAATTGTGAACCTGAAAAATCACAAGCTAAAACTTGCCGCGAAAAACACCAGATACAACGACCGCTCAAGAAGGCGGGGTTGCCTTTTGCGGTCGATAGCGCGCCATCTTGTCCTTAACCCGGTAGCGGGCTTCTTCGCGCCGGTGAAACTTTCGATGCGATTGTCTGTCGTGATTGTCGCCGCTCTCTTGCCTGGTGTCGTGGTCAGGAGTTTGATTTTTGGCGTGGGTTATAGGGCTGTAAAGGCGGCGTTCCGGGCCCGTCTCAGGGGCGCTTACATCTTGCCGTAGCGCGAATAGTCCCGCGTGACCGTCCGAACCGGACCGTACATTGTGGATATACCAGGTGAGGATGCCGGCAAGAACCGCAATGATTGCAATAAACTCGATGCTGTCCATGAACGCTTCATTCCGAGTGGGGCTGTCGATATTAACGTTTTCAACGGATCGCGGGCGTCCGCCAATTCAATTAAGTATCTGCAAATCTCGTGCAATGCTTATGGTTTTGCGCGTGTTCGCCTGCAGGTTTTTACCGCTTTGAGACCGCAAAGGGTTAATTTTTTCGCCGCAACGTCGTTAACGCTTTTTCATCACCGCAGCATTTATTGTTTCCGCCATGACCGGGGCAGAAAGCTTTCAGGATAACAGCGAAATTAAACGATGGGTCTTCACCGCCCCGGCGTTGTCCGTCTTCGCCGCCTATATCGCCGCCGCCACTTTGGCCACGTTGTTTATCCCGCAAACTATCGTTGTTTTATCGCGCCATTTGTGTTGATTAGCATTGCCGCAATGCCACAACAGCGCGCGGTGTCGAAAAAACTCATCACACCTTTATTGCTCATCGCCGCGGCGTTCATGCCGCTTTGGCAGGCCACCCATACTCACCCTTTATCGCTTGGCGAGTTTCTCGCGATGTGTGCCCCCTTGGCGCTTGTTTTCGCCGTGACCGCACGCGGTTTCACGCGTGTCTTTTGGGCATTGATACTTATGGCGATCTTCGGCGGTGTTATCGGCACGAATGCGAGAGGGGCGATTTTTGCAGCAATTGCAGCGCTTGGCGTTGTCGGTATGGTGATGATATTTCGTATCATGCGCGACAATCGGCTTTTGCGATGGCGCCCGGTCATCGGGCTTGCGGCAGCTTTTTTCGTCGCAGCGTCGCCGGGCGTATTTATCGTCGGCCACAATATCGTCACCGGCGACGCGGGAACTTCAGCAGCGCGTTCGTCGCAGGCGCGGCTTGATCAGATCGAGAAGGCCTGGCCAAAAATAGCGAAACGTCCGATCGGCAGTTATGGACCGCGTCGGTCGGCCTATTTGGGCGTAGACGCACCACGCAAAATATATCAAAACGCAGCCCATGACATATCACGGAAAAACTGCGCTGATTACCGGCGCTTCCTCAGGCATTGGCGCTGCATTCGCGAGATCGTTCGCCGCAAAAGGCGCAAATCTCGCCTTAACCGCCCGCCGGGAGGATCGCTTGCGGGCGCTCGCGGCAGAGATCAAAGCCGCGCACGGTGTCAGCGTAACGGTCGTCACTGCGGATTTGGCGGAACCGGCAGCCCCCGCCGAAATTGCTGCGACGCTTAAGGCGGACGGCGTAGATGTCGATATTCTTGTTAATAATGCGGGCTATGGCTTGCCTGGTTATTACACTGAAAGCGACTGGAAAGCCCATCGTGATTTCCTCGAATTGATGGTCACGGGTTACGCGCATTTAACCCATCTTTTCCTGCCCGGAATGCTTGAGCGCAAATATGGCCGCATCATCCATGTTTCATCCGTTGCCGGCCTGGTGCCCGGTTCTGCAGGCCACACGATGTATGGCGGCTCAAAAGCCTTCCTGGTGAGCTTTGCGCAATCGCTCGCCGCAGAATGCGACGGAACCGGCGTTACGGTTTCGGCGGTGTGTCCGGGATTTACCTATTCGGAATTTCACGACGCCAATGAAACGCGCCCGCTGGTTTCCCAGTTGCCGAAATATATGTTTATGGACGCCGAACCGGTCGTCGAAGGGGCAATTGCCGCGGTCGAACAGGGCCATGTGATTTATGTGCCCGGGCTTTGGAACAAATTTGTCGTTTGGCTGATGAAGGCGCTGCCGCGCCCATGGGCGGCGAACGTCGTGCGCCGACAATCCGCAAAGTTTCGTCGCAAACATTAAAGCGCCGGACGCCAAAAGGCGTAATCCGTTTTCGGCGAAACGCGATGCGCAAACAAAAATTTATAAGTATCGCCTCAGCAAGTCTTCTCCGCCCATGTCCGGTGCTCCTTGTCGAGCTCATAGGCCGCCATGGCGGCGAGCGTGACAATATCGGCAACGCGCGCGCCGATCTGGGCGATCTGCACAGGTTTTTCAAGGCCGATCAATAACGGCCCGACAACGGTGGCGCCGCCAATCTCCCCCAGGAGCTTTGAAGAAATCGCCGCAGAGTGAACGCCCGGCGTAATTAGCACATTGGCCTCGCCCTTTAGGCGCGAAAACGGATAGACGCTGCGGACTTTTTCATTCAACGCCATGCGCGGCGTCATCTCGCCTTCATATTCAAAATCGACATCATCGCGCGCGTCGAGCAGCGATACGGCGCCAGCGACGCGCCGCGAATGTTCCGTATCAGGATTGCCAAAATTTGAATAGGATACAAAGGCGACCTTCGGCGTGACGCCGAGATGGCGCGCCGCATGCGCGACCTGCATGGCGATTTCTGCAAGGTCTTGCGATGTCGGCAATTCTGTAACATTCGTATCGGCGACAAAGAGGGTGCGTGTCTTGGTCAAAATAATTGACATGCCGACCATGCGCTCGTGTAGGCGGGGATTCAGCGCCTGCTGCACATTTTCGAGGGCAACGTCGTAATGGCGCGTTACGCCAGTCACCATGCCATCCGCATGGCCATGGGCGAGCATGCAGGCTGCGTAAACATTGCGGTCGGTGTTTACGAGGCGTTGCGCGTCCCGGAAAAGAAACCCTTTGCGTTGCAGGCGTTTATACAAATATTCCGTATAGGAAGCATTATGCGTCGCCGTGCGAGAATGATAGCACTCAAATACGGTATCTGTGGGAAGGCCCGCGGTAGCAAGTCCTTCCTTGATTTTCTCGTCGCGTCCGATGAGGATCGCCTTGCCGAGGCGTTCTTGTTGGAAGGCATAAGCTGCGCGAATGACCGCTTCTTCCTCGCCCTCAGCAAAGACGATGCGTCTGGGCTCATCGCAGCCGCGCAACGACGAATAAATTTTTTGCAGGAATGACGCAGATGGATCGAGGCGCGCAGCAAGGCTGTGCTTGTAAGTGCCAAGGTCTTTGATCGGTTTGCGCGCGACGCCCGAATCCGCCGCGGCTTTGGCGACGGCGGGCGGGATTTCCGAAATTAGGCGTGGGTCAAATGGTGTTGGAATGATATATCCCGGTCCAAATCGGAGGCGTTTGCCATAGGCGGCCGCGACTTCGTCCGGGACATCTTCACGCGCCAGTTTTGCGAGTGCTTTTGCGCATGCGATTTTCATGTCTTCGTTGATGGTGCGGGCTCTTGCATCAAGGGCGCCGCGGAAAATATAGGGAAACCCAAGGACGTTATTGACCTGGTTTGGATAGTCGGACCGGCCAGTGGCGATAATCGCGTCATCGCGCACTTCGCGAATTTCTTCTGGTGTAATTTCCGGCGTTGGATTGGCCATAGCGAAGATGATCGGGTTTTTCGCCATGGATTTGATCATGTCTTTCGTAACGGCGCCCGCGACAGATAATCCAAGGCACACATCTGCCCCGTCAATCGCTTCGGCGAGCGTGCGTTTGTCAGTTTCCACAGCGTGGGCTGAACGCCATTGATCCATACGTTCTGTACGCCCCTTATAGAGGACGCCTTTGGAATCGCAGACGAATGCGTTATCATGAGGCAGGCCCATGGCTTTGATCAGCGCGATGACCGACAAAGCCGAGGAGCCAGCGCCAGACACGGCGACCTTGATTTCCTTGATCGACTTACCGGTGACATCGAGTGCGTTGAGAAGGCCGGCCGCAGCGATGATTGCAGTTCCATGCTGGTCGTCATGGAAGACCGGAATATCCATCAGCTCTTTGAGGCGCTGTTCGATCTCAAAGCTTTCGGGCGCTTTGATATCTTCGAGATTGATGCCGCCGAACGCCGGCCCGAGATATTTGACGGCGTTGATGAATTCTTCAGGGTCACGCGTGTCGACCTCGATATCGACCGAGTCGATATCGGCAAACCGCTTAAAAAGAACCGCTTTGCCCTCCATCACCGGCTTCGAAGCAAGAGCGCCAAGATCGCCCATACCCAATATGGCGGTGCCGTTTGAGATCACCGCCACCATATTGCCCTTGGACGTATAGTCATAGGCGCTGTCTGGATCGTCGGCGATTCTCTGAACCGGAATGGCGACGCCCGGCGAATAGGCGAGCGACAAGTCGCGCTGCGTCGCCATTGGTTTGGTTGGTGTGATTTCCAGTTTGCCGGGCTTGCCGCGCGAATGGAAATCGAGCGCTTCCTGATCGGTGAACTTTGTTGTCGTGTCGTCCATTGTGGTATTTCTCTTTTTCGGCCCCGAAGCGCTAGCGATTACGCGCTTGCTCATGAGGAGGCAAGGAACGTCCGGCAAAGGTAGAAAAAATGATGAAGATCAGACTGAAGCGAGCCTATGAGGCGCCGGCAAAATCTGACGGCAAGCGCATCCTTGTTGAACGGCTTTGGCCGCGTGGGCTGACAAAGGAGGCGGCAGCGCTCGACGAATGGTTCCGGGACGTCGCGCCAAGTCCGGAATTGCGGAAGTGGTACGGCCATGACCCGAAAAAATGGCCGGCCTTCCAAAAACGCTACCGCAAGGAATTGGACGCGAATTCACAGGAGATTGAGCGCCTGGGCGCGCTTTGCGAAAAAGGGCTTGTGACGTTCATCTATGCCGCCAAAGACGAGATGCGAAACAGCGCAATGGTGCTGAAAACCTATCTGGACGGGGAAAATTAAGGCGTTGGAGGCTGCCCGTCGTTGCAAGCGCGCCGGTAAGCGCCTACCTAGCAAGGGCGTCTACAAATTAGTGAAAGTTGACAATGTTTATCCAGACCGAAGACACCCCGAATCCGCAATCGATGAAGTTTTCGCCCGGACAACCGGTTCTGGGCGCGGGCGCCCTTGGCATGGATTTTCCGACATTTGAATCAGCCGCGGCCGCGCCGCTCGCGCAGATATTGTTCGAGATCGATGGGGTCATGGGCGTTTTTCTTGGCGCCGATTTCATCACCGTGACGAAGGCTGAAGCTGTCGAATGGATCCACATCAAGCCGGCGATCCTCGGCGCCATGGCCGATTTTATGACCGCCGGCCTCCCCGCCCTGAATGAAGGCGCGCAAGGCGACGGCGCTGGCAAAGCGACCCCGTTGGAAGATTATGAAGGCGATGATCGCGAAACGGTGGAACAGATCATTGAGTTGATCGACACCAGGGTGCGCCCGGCAGTGGCGGCGGACGGCGGCGATATTGTGTTTCGCCATTTTGAGCCCCGCACCGGCGTTGTTTTTCTCGCCATGCACGGCGCCTGCGCCGGTTGCCCTTCGTCCACGATGACATTGAAAGCCGGCATAGAAAATATGTTGAAACATTATGTGCCAGAGGTCGTGAAGGTTGAGGCGGTCGCGTAGCGCGGACGCCTTATTTACCGTCTTGCGCTGCTGGGCATTGTTGTTTTTAGTGACGCCTGTGCTGAGTAATTCAATCAGTTTTATTTTTGAAGTAAAAGGACCTTTTGATGTCAGATAAAGTTTATGCCGTTTCAAAAGTTGTCGGCACGTCGAAAAAATCGATCGAAGCCGCCATCGAAAACGCCATTTCGACTGCAGCAGAGTCGATCAAAAATCTCGATTGGTTCGAGGTCAAGGAAACACGCGGTTATATCGATAATGACAAGGTTGCCTATTATCAGGTGAGCTTGGAACTCGGTTTCCGTTACGAAAAGTAAACGGCCAACTCGGCGCCCTGTTTCTGTTTAACATCTGGAAATATACGCGATGTCCGACAAGATGATCAATGACGAGGCGCTTGATCTCATTTTCCGCGACGCGCGCACGCGTAATGGCTGGGAGGCGCGCGCGGTCACGCAAACACTGATGCAGGCTGTCTATGATCTGACGAAATGGGGACCGACATCGGCCAATTGCTCGCCAGCGCGCTTTATCTTTGTTGCGTCCCGAGAGGGTAAAGAACGTCTGCGGCCGCATTTGTCAGGGGGTAACGCTAAAAAGACCATGGTGGCGCCCTGTTGCGTCATCATTGGCCGTGATCTTTCGTTCCATGATCATCTGCCAAGGCTGTTTCCGCATGACGACGCCAAAAGCTGGTTTGAGGGCAATGACGCGTTAATTGAGGAAACAGCGTTCCGCAACGGTACGCTGCAAGGCGCTTATTTCATGATTGCCGCGCGGGCCCTCGGGCTTGATTGCGGGCCGATGTCGGGTTTTGACCAGGCGGGCGTCGATAAGGAATTTTTCGCGGGCACGAATACCAAGTCAAATTTCCTCTGTAATATTGGTTACGGTACGGATGAAAACCTTTTTCCGCGATCGCCGCGATTTGATTTTGATGAGGTCTGCGAGATCATCTAGCCCGAAATTTGGATTGCTTGGACAAATCCTGTTTTTGTTTGGCCACGTTAAATTTTGGACCGCCGCACGCATGGTGCGGTGAAGAAAGCCGCATCCATGTAAGGGCGGCGGCGCTCGCGGTTCGCGTTTTTGGGATTTGCGCGCGCCCATTCTAACGCTAAGCAAGAGCCATGCTGGTAATGGGCCTCGATACGTCGTTGCAATGCTGTTCGGTCGCGATCCTAAGGGACGGCGCAGTCGTCGCCGATCAATCTTTGGCAATGGAGCGCGGCCACGCCGAGCATCTGGCGCCAATGGCTGCAAGAGCGCTGGCAGAGGCCGGAATCGCCGTTCGCGACCTTGACCGGATTGGGGTTGTGGTTGGGCCTGGCGGGTTTACCGGCGTCCGGGTTGGACTTTCTTTCGCCCGCGGCCTCGCCATCGGGACCGGCCTTGATGTGGTTGGCATAACCAGCCTTGCCGCCCTCGCAGAAAATATCGAGAGCGCCGAACCGGACGCGTTGGTCGCACCGGTGATCGACGCCCGGCGGGGCCAGCTTTACGCGGGTCTTTATCGGCGCGGCGGTGCGGTGCTGATCGCGCCGTTCGTGGCAACGCCGGAACACGTATCGGAAAGGTTGCAGAAAGCGGCCGGTGCGCAACCCGTGTCACTGGTTGGTTCAGGGGCGGCGCAGATCGCGCGCAAACGCCGCCAGTGGATCGATAGCGGGCTTCCGGAGCAGATTAGCGCCAAATATGTGGCCCGGCGCGCTGCCGCCACACCGCCGCCAGAAGGCCCGCCTGGGCCGCTTTATTTGCGGGCGCCTGACGCCAAGCCGCCCAAACCCAGCCGATTTCAAGGTATTTCCACAAAATGACGGGCTGGATGGTCTGGCCTGCCGCTCTAGGTGACAAAGCGGATCTGGTTCGTTTGGAGCAACAGTCCTTTGGCGATCGCAGCTGGGGAGAAAAAAGCCTCGAAGGGAGCTTCGTAACGCCGGGCGTGACTGTATTGTTCGGCGGCAAAATCAAAGAAGCGCCGCTTGGTTTCGCCATATGGCGCAATATCAGCTCAGAGGCTGAGCTCTTGTCGATCGGCGTCCTGCCTCACGCACGGAATGAAGCGCTTGGAGCCGCGCTTCTTGGTGCGGTGATCGCCGAAGCAACGCAATTGGGCGCGCAAAAGCTTTTTCTTGAGGTCGACGCAGGCAATAAGGCGGCCTGCGCCCTTTATCGCAAGCGCGGGTTTGAGGAGATTGGCGGGCGTCGCGCCTATTATCGTGACGGGTCTGATGCTTTGACCATGGCGGTGAAGCTGTAATTTTTGCCGCTCATTCGCTTTCCAGTTGCATGGTTTCGTGGTCCCGTGAATAAAGGTTGCGATCGGGACCGGCGCGGCCCCGGAGAAGAAATGAATATGGACCGGCTTGAAAAAATCTGCATGAAAAAGGGCATGCGCATGACCGATCAGCGCCGCGTTATCGCGCGTGTTCTGTCGATCGCCAAGGACCACCCTGATGTTGAAGAGATTCACCGCCGCGCCGCAGAGATTGATGACAACATCTCGATTGCCACCGTTTATCGGACGATGCGGTTGTTTGAAGAAGCCGGGGTTGTGGAAAGACATGATTTTCAGGATGGCCGTTCGCGCTATGAGGAAGCGACCCAAACCCACCATGATCACCTGATTGATCTACGCACAGGCGACGTCATCGAATTCGTCAGCGAAGAAATTGAGGCGCTGCAAAAGCGTATCGCTGAGAAGCATGGTTATAAGCTCGTCGATCACCGGCTCGAGCTTTACGGCGTGCCGATCGACAAGCCGGAAAATTAGCCGACAAGTTAGCAGGAACGGCTAAAAAGCTGCGCCAAATATTGACTTTTTTGAAGTAAACTGGGTAGTATACTTGTGGCAAAGGTTGATTCAAGCTTGGCGTGAAATTCAAAAAAATTTGCGCCACAACTTCAATGGAGGATCGTCCATGGCGTCGTTGCGCGACCTATATCCCATTCCCGAAATCGATTCCTGCTGGACGGTGCCGCAAGGGTTCGAAGCCGCTTTTGACTGGGACTATGACGACGGCCGCAAGCAGATGATGCATCTTTATCAAAAGGGCAAGGATATGCAGTGGGATGCGCTGAACCGCATCGACTGGGCGCTTGAGCTGGATACGGAAAACCCCATGGAAATGCCTGACGAAATGTCCGGCATTTATCACACGCCCGTTTGGGCCAAGATGAGCAAGGCGGAGCAAGCCAATACGCGCCGGCATATGCAGGCCTGGACGATGTCGCAATTTATGCAGGGCGAACAGGCGGCGCTGGTCTGCGCTGCGAAGATCGTCCAGCAGGTGCCGGATCTTGATGCAAAGTTTTATGCATCGACGCAGGTAATGGATGAAGCGCGTCATGTTGAGACGTATAAAAAATTCCTGCAGAAACTGGGCCTTGCCTATCCAATGACCGGCCCCCTTCAGACGCTGGTCGATCAAGCGCTGCGCGATTCGCGCTGGGACATGACTTATCTCGCCATGCAGGTTGTCATTGAAGGCCTTGCGTTGGCGGCGTTCGGTAATATTCGCGAAATTTCGCGCAATCAGCTGACCCAACAGGTCAATGCCTATGTGATGCAGGATGAATCGCGCCATGTTGCGTTCGGCCGGCTGACTTTATCCGAATATTACCCGCAACTGACGCAAGCCGAGCGGGATGAGCGCGAAGAATTTCTTGTTGAGGCCTGCTATCACATGCGTGACCGGTTCGAGGCGAGAGAGCTTTACGCCCATCTTGATCTGCCGGTTGATGTAATCGTCGAGGCGCAGCGCGAATCCGAATTCCAGAAACATTTCCGCACCAGCCTTTTCCAACGCATTGTGCCGATTGTGCGCGATATCGGGCTTTGGTCTGATAAAATTCAGGCGGCTTATGCGGATATGGGCGTCCTCGGTTTTGCCGATACCGATTACGCCTCGCTTGAGGCTACAGACCATGAGCGGGCGGAAGAATTCGACGAAATCAACAAGCGGACCCGTCAACACTATGTCGAGGAAGTCGCTGCGGTCGGCGCTGCCGCCCTTTAGGGCGTAAATGTCGTTGCGATCATTGCGCGTTTGGCGGGCGTTATCGCGCGGTACAATAATGCGCGGCGGCAATGCGGCCTTGTTTGGGCTCTTGAATCAATAATGCGCAACCCTGACCGGGCGGCGGCGAAGCCGTGCTGAATGTTGCGCCCGCACGCCTGACAACGCCGAGGCGTTCGACATTGGTGACGACATTTGTGTCGAGAAAGTCCATGCCTGCGTTCTCGCCGCCCTTGATTTCGGTTTTGACCGATCGCTCAAAGGTGACAAGAAAGGCGTTGCCGCCGGACCGGCTCTCGGCCACGGTGAAAATAATGTCGCCGTCTTTCCTGTTGGCGTTGATCACGGGCGCGGTGCGCTCGGTTTGCGCATTTTTGATCAGCGGCCCAACTTTCTCGCGCGATGACCCGACCGTCTCGCTGACGCCGTTCACGACCATTTGCGGCGTATATATCGAGCTGCGCTTTCGAATATTGATATTGTATTTCTTCTGGCGGTCGGTGTGTTCTTTACGGGAATAAGGGTCCTCCCAGCGGCCTTGCTTGGTGTTAAGGAGATTCCAGTAATCCACGTGCCAACCAAGCGCGACAATATCGTCTCTTAGCGCAAGCTCCCGGAAATATTCCGCTGCTGTTATGCAGGCGCTGCAGGATTGCGACGAAAACAGCTCAATCACAACCGGCGAACGCGGTTGTTCCTCAGCATTGCCTTGCGCTATCGACGCAAATCCAAATGCGGCGATGGCCGGTAGAAGCCTGATGATATTTGCGCCCGAGTAATTCATTTGCGACCCAAAATACGCTGACCCGCTCTCCCTTGCTGTAGTCTGCAGGTTCTGGCCATTGCAATCAAACCAAATATCGTCACATCCGCGCGAGTGATCCGCGTTGCATAAGCGTCGTTAGGCGCCTAAATAACGGCTCTTCGATTTCCGGCGCGCAAAAATGACTGAAGAACGGCCCAAAAAAGAAAAATCTGTCTTCATCCGGACCTATGGGTGCCAGATGAACGTCTATGATTCAGAGCGCATGGCCGGGCTCTTAAAGCCGCTTGGCTACAGTTCGGCGGAAACGCCGGATGAGGCCGATCTGGTCATTCTCAATACCTGCCATATTCGCGAAAAAGCGGCGGAAAAAGTCTATTCTGAGCTGGGCCGGCTGAAAAAGCTCAAAGCGGCGAAACAAAAACGCGGCGGGGATATGTCGATTGCTGTCGCCGGTTGCGTCGCCCAGGCTGAAGGCGCCGAAATCACTGCGCGCGCGCCGCAGGTGGATATGGTGGTTGGCCCACAGGCCTATCATCGCCTTCCGGAACTCCTGGCCCGCGCCGCGCGGGGCCGCGGCGACATTCTTGAGACTGATTTTGCGGTCGAGGAAAAATTCGACCGTCTTGCCGCGCGGGTTGCGGAGGGACCCACAGCCTTTCTCACAATCCAGGAGGGGTGCGATAAATTCTGCACATTTTGCGTTGTGCCTTATACGCGCGGCGCCGAAGTGTCGCGTCCGGTTGAGGCGATTACCGCCGAAGCGCGCATGCTCGCAGCACAGGGAGTGCGTGAGATCACGCTGCTTGGTCAGAACGTCAATGCGTGGTGCGCTGCTGCGCCCGCCGGATCCGCCGGTGATGCACAATGGAGGCTTGGCGAGCTTTGCCGGCATATCGCCCTGATCGACGGCATTGACCGGATTCGCTTCACCACCTCCCATCCCCGCGACATGGATGGCGGCCTGATCAGGGCTCTTGGCGAGGAGGAAAAGCTGATGCCATACCTCCATTTGCCGGTTCAGTCGGGCGCCGACAAAATCCTCAAGGCGATGAATCGCGGACACACAGCGGACCATTATCGGCGGTTGATCGACCGTATCCGCGCGATGCGGCCTGATATTGCGATTTCCGGCGATTTTATCGTTGGTTTCCCAGGCGAAACGAGTGAGGATTTCGAGGAAACTATCGCGCTCGTCGCCGAGATCGGTTATGCGTCGGCCTATTCCTTTAAATATTCACGCCGGCCAGGCACGCCCGGGGCCGCCATGCCGAAGCAGGTGGCCGACGCTGAAAAGGACGCCCGTCTTGGACGGCTTCAGGCGCTTCTGGACAGCCAGCGTCAGGCCTTTAACGAGGGGCAAATTGGCAAAATCATGCCGGTTTTGCTCGAAAAACCCGGGCGGCACAAAGATCAGCTGGTCGGCCGCACGCCATATTTGCAAAGCGTTCACGTGTCTGCGCCAAAATCCATGCTAGGCTTAATTGCATCGGTGAGCATAAAAGGCGTGACGCCGAATGCGCTTGCCGGGGCACTGACGAAAGAGGGTGAGGCGGCCGCTTGAGCGAACACAAGACCGCGGACGACGTGGAGCATATCGACTTCGACGACAACCGGCTCGTCGCAGAGCTTTCCGGCGAGCATGACGCACATCTTTCTATTCTCGAAGACAGTCTGGGGGTCCGGATTGACCCGCGCGGCAACCGCTTTTCCGTGCGCGGCGCCGCTGCGGCGCGCGACCAAACGATCCGTGCACTGAACAAACTTTATCAACGTCTGCAACAGGGCGAACCTGTCGCCGCTGGAGATGTGCGTGCGGCGGCCAAGCTTTCGGAAAAAACCCCGGCGGCGGTCGCGTCCGTTGCGCCTTCAATCAAGACGCCGAAACGCGTGATCGCGGCGCGTACGCCCAATCAGGCGATCTATCTGACAAAACTGGCGTCTCATGATCTGACCTTTGGCGTCGGTCCGGCGGGCACCGGCAAGACCTATCTTGCGGTGGCCCATGCGGTGGGATTGCTTCTTTCCGGCGCGGTGGAGCGGATTATTCTTTCGCGACCGGCATTAGAAGCGGGCGAGCGTATCGGTTTTCTGCCCGGCGACATGAAGGAAAAAGTCGACCCGTTTCTGAGACCGCTTTATGACGCGCTGCATGATATGATGCATGCCGATTATGTGGAGCGGCGCATTGCCGCCGGCGACATCGAAATCGCGCCGATCGCTTTTATGCGGGGCCGCACCCTGGCTCGCTCGGCTGTCATTCTCGACGAGGCGCAAAATGCGACGCCCGCGCAGATGAAAATGTTTTTGACCCGTCTTGGCGAGGGCGCGCATATGGCGGTGACAGGCGATCCCTCGCAAACCGACTTGCCCGACACCGTCGGGTCCGGACTTGCTGACGCGCTGGCGACGCTTTCCGGCGTTGAAGGGGTCGCAGAAGCGCGCTTTGTCGCATCGGACGTTGTGCGCCATCCGCTGGTATCGCGAATTATCGACGCATATGACGCCCGCGATCAGCGCTCACGAAGGCCATAATGGACGGCCATGATTGAAACGATCATTGAGGACGAAGACTGGCGCAGGCGTCTGCCTGACGCGGAGGCGTTAGCGACGCAATGCCTTGATGCGGCGATCGGCATTGAGCCGGCGCTGCGCGGCGATATCGCACTTTTGCTGACCAATGACGAGGCGCTCCGGTCGCTCAACGCCAAATTTCGCGGAAAGGACAGGCCGACCAATGTTCTTTCGTTTCCTTCCGGCGAGGACAAGGATTTTCTCGGCGACATCGCGCTTGCGCGTGAGACGATGATTCGCGAGGCGCAAGCGGCGCGGATCACGCTTCGCAGTCACGCGGCGCATCTGATCGTTCATGGCATGTTGCATTTAATCGGCTATGATCATGAGACCGACAATATGGCGAGCGAGATGGAGCAATGTGAGGCAGAAATCCTGCAACGCCTTGGCGTAGCCAACCCGTATGCGCGAGAGGCGGCGGCGACATGATTGACGGGTCTGATCCTGGCGACAAGGCGCGGCCAAACGGCCTGCTGATGCGGTTGCGAGCCCTTCTGGCCCCGACAGCCCGGGGCGATGATTTTGTCGCTGCAATCGAAAAAGGCGAGGGCGCGGTTGCAAAGGGCCTTACTAAGGCGCGCCGTGAAATGATTGAACGTGTGATTGCTTTTGACGAAAAAAAGGTCGTCGACGTTATGGCCCCGCGCGCCGACATTTTCGCTATCGATATGGAGACGTCGCTTGAGGAATTGATTGCGACATTCGCCAGCGCCGGCCATTCGCGCCTGCCGGTTTATCGCAGCGACCTCGATGACCCGGTTGGTATGGTTCATATCAAGGATGTCGTCGGCCTGATTGCGGAGCGTGAAAAAGCGCTGCGGGAAGCGGGGCCGATTCTCAAATCCATCCGGCGCGAAATTCTCTATGTGCCGCCTTCAATGCGCATCACTGATTTGTTGCTGCGCATGCAGGCCTCATGCATCCATATGGCGCTGGTTATTGATGAATATGGAGGTACTGACGGACTCGTAACGATCGAGGACCTCGTTGAAGAAATCGTCGGCGAAATCAATGACGAGCATGATGAAGAAGAAACGCCGACGATTACGCCGCGCGCGGGCGGCGGCTGGGACGTGGATGCGCGCGTTGAGTTGCATGATTTTGAAGAAGAAACCGGGTATCGCCTGGAAACCGAAGAGGACGAGATAGATACGGTTGGCGGCTATGTCGTGTCTCTCGCCGGCCGTGTGCCGCAGCGCGGCGAGGTATTGTCCGGTGCGGGCCGGTTTGACTATGAAGTAACCGAAGCGGACGCGCGCAAAGTGCGCAAGCTCCACATTCGGCCGTCAGCACAAACTGGCGAAGCGGCGGAATAGGGCGAGGATGAGCAAAGACGGCTCTCCAGCGGCGCGGCTCGCATATATGCTTGATCACATTGCCGAGCGCATCAGAGCGGCGACCGGATGGCGGCGCGCGCTGATCGCGTTTTTGGCGGGCCTTGCCGCCGCGCTGGCGTTGGCGCCCATTTACATGTTGCCGTTAATGGCGGTCGGGTTCTCCGTGCTGATCCTTCTTGTCGACGGCGCCTATGGCGCAATCCGTCCTATGCGCGGCGCATTTGCCGCCGGCTGGTTTTTCGGTTTCGGGTATTTCCTCGCCAGCATTTACTGGATGGCGTTTTCTTTCTTCGTGCAAGCCGACCAATTTGCGTGGATGTCGCCTTTTGCAATGCTTGGAATGCCGGCCTTTCTCGCGTTTTTCCCCGGGCTTTCCTGTTTTGCCGCGGTCAAGTTTTGGCGCTCGGGCTGGCCGCGGATTTTTATCTTCGCCGCCATATGGACGTTATTTGAATATGCCCGCGGACATGTGTTGACCGGCCTGCCCTGGAACCTCGTCGGGCAGGCGCTGGCGGGATCGGCGATCGGCGCGCAAACGGCCGCCTGGTACGGCGCCTATGGATTAAGCCTGGCGACAGTTTTGCTGGCGGCGGCGCCGGCGGCTGAACTGGGCGCGAGGCGTACGCCGACGGCCGTAATGTCGGGTCTTGCGGCAATGCTTGTCGGCGCAGGCGTGCTTTTTGCGGTCGGCGCCTTGCGTCTTTCGCTGCCCGAGCCAGACCAGGACGGTGAGAATTTTCTGCGTATCGTCCAGCCAAATATTCCCCAGCGCGAGAAAATTGACCCGAATATGTGGGCGCGCAATTTTACGCGTCAGCTTGAGCTGTCTAAGGGCGCAGCGCCAGCGAAAGGGCGCCTGTTTATTATCTGGCCGGAAAATGGCGCGCCATTATTGAGCGAAGCGACGACGGCGCTGCAGGTCCTGTCGCAAGAATTGCCGGAGAATTCAGTTTTACTCGCCGGAGCCATCCGTCGCGCAGATGATCGCGATGGCGTCGAGCGCTATTACAATTCGATCGCCATTGTTTCCGAGACGCCAGCCGGCCGCCGGGTCATCGCACATTACGACAAGCATCATTTAGTGCCGTTCGGCGAATATTTGCCGTTTTATGACTGGTTGCGTGTTATCGGGTTGGCACAGCTGACGCCTTATGGCGATGCGGGATTTTCGCCGGGCGACGGACCCGCGGTGCTCAATGCAGGAGGTCCGTCCTTTGCGCCGCTGATTTGTTATGAAGTGATTTTTCCCGGCGCAATCTATCCGAATAACAACCGCCCGGAATGGCTTTTGACTGTTACAAATGACGCCTGGTTCGGCGATACCTCCGGGCCGCGTCAGCACCTCGATATGGCGCGGTTGCGCTCAATTGAAGCAGGGCTGCCAATGGCGCGTTCCGCCAATACCGGCATTTCCGCGGTTATTGACGCCAAGGGGCGCATTCTCGGGAGAGTAAGGCTATATCAGGAGGGCCGCCTTGAAGCGGCTTTGCCGCCGCCCTTGCCGCGAACCCTCTATGATCGGGTCGGTGACTGGATATTCCTGGCGTTTGCCATCGGGTTCCTGGTCCCGGCGGTGCGCACGTCCCCTCCTCCAATGGCGCGACCCTGACACACTGATACAACCTTTGCGCGATGTGAAATTTCCCCTATAAATAGGAATCGGGAGAGGCTTTGTGTGGCCTTTTTTGGCCATGGGGTTGAGACAAGAAGATGAATGCACCGCAGAACGTGGCGAACTCGCCGCCGAAAACCACCGTTAAATCAGACGGACCGCATCCAATCGACGTCCATGTGGGCGCGCGTGTTAAGCTCAGGCGCATGATTTTGGGCATGAGCCAGGAAACGCTCGGCAAGGCGCTGGGGCTCACTTTTCAGCAAATTCAAAAATACGAAAAAGGCGTCAATCGGATCGGCGCCAGCAGATTATTTGAATTATCCAACCTTTTGGATGTGCCGATCCAGTATTTTTATAATGATTACGGCGACGCCATTGGCGGCGAGTTGGGCGCGGACGGGGCTGAGGCTGGCGATATGTTTATGAATCTGGTGAATTCACCGGAAGGCGTTCAGCTTTGCCGTTCGTTTTCCGAGATTAATGACCCGCAGGTTAAAAAACGCGTACTCGACCTGGTCAAATCGATTGCTGAAACGGAACGCGAAAAAGCGCCTTCATAAAGGGGCCAACGCGCCAGCCAATGCGCCGCTAATTCGATTGGACAGACCCGGGCGCATTCGCTATACGCCCCCGGACATATAAACATTTCCTTATATACAGGGGTATTTCTTTCCATGGCGCGCCAGTCCTATTTGTTCACGAGCGAAAGCGTTTCCGAAGGCCACCCGGATAAGGTCTGCGACCGCATTTCCGATTCGATTGTCGATCTGTTTTTGTCGAAGGACTCTTATTCCCGCGTTGCCTGCGAGACCCTGACGACAACCAATCAAATTGTGGTTGCCGGTGAGGTTCGTTGCGCACAGCAGGTCAATCCAGAAGAGATTGAAACAGCAGCGCGGGAAGCCGTACGCGACATCGGTTATGAGCAGGAGGGTTTTCACTGGAAAACGGCGAATTTCCAGAATTTCCTGCATGAACAATCCGCCGATATCGCGTTGGGCGTCGACGCCGCCGGCAACAAGGATGAGGGCGCCGGCGATCAGGGCATCATGTTCGGCTATGCCGTGAATGAAACACCTGAATTGATGCCAGCGCCGATTCAGTATGCGCACCAGATTTTGCAGCGCATGGCCAAGCTTCGGAAATCCGGAGAACGGCCCGAATTTGAGCCGGACGCAAAAAGCCAGGTGACGCTGCGCTATGAAAACGGCGCGCCGGTTGCCGTCACTTCGGTTGTAGTTTCAACGCAGCACAAAGAAGGATCTACGCCAGACGATATCCGGGAATTGGTGCGCCCGCTGGTCGGCGATGTTCTGGGCGATATAGGGATGCCGCCGGAATCGGAATTCTTCGTCAACCCCACAGGCAATTTCGTTATTGGCGGTCCGGACGGCGACGCCGGCCTTACGGGCCGCAAGATCATCGTTGATACGTATGGCGGCGCGGCGCCTCATGGCGGCGGCGCCTTTTCAGGCAAAGATCCGACAAAAGTTGATCGTTCGGCCGCCTATGCTTCGCGATACCTTGCCAAGAATGTTGTCGCCGCGGGTCTTGCCCAACGCTGCCTGATCCAACTTGCCTACGCGATCGGCGTTTCCAAACCTTTGTCCATTTATGTGGACCTTTACGGCGCCGGCGAAGTCAATGAGGCGCGTCTTGAGGCTGTGCTGGGCGACGTCATGGATTTATCGCCGCGTGGCATCCGTGAGCATTTGGGCCTTAACAAGCCGATCTATGCACGCACTGCCGCCTATGGCCATTTTGGCCGAACGCCGGACAACGACGCCGGCTTTTCCTGGGAAAAAACCGACCTTGTCGATGCGTTGAAGAACGCGGTTTAAGATCAGGCGCAATTATGCCCGCCCGACTTGTCGATCGCCCGTTTGCCCAGACGTCTATCGAGCAGGCAATGGAGGCTGTGCAATGAAGCGAGCTATGTTTGCGGCGTTGACGATTTTGACGCTGCTCGCCGCGCCGGCTGAGGCGGGCAAAGACGCTGAGCGCTCCATATTTGAACTGTTCCATGGGAAATGGCAGTCGAACGGACCGGCCTTCGGCGCGCCCGCACAGAGCCGGATGGCGTGGGCGCCGACGCTCGACGGTAAGTATTTTCGCCTCGACTATCGGATTGAAATGCAGGCGTCAGAGGGCCCTGTGTCGGTCTTTCAGGGCGTCGCCTATTACCGAGACACCGGAGACGACGTCGTCAACGCCTTCTGGGCCGACAATTCCGGCGACCTGCATCCAATTGCCGCCGAACGCGATCATAACGCCCTGATCGCTCATTGGGGCGTGGAAGGCGCCAAGCAGGGCCGGACACGCTATGAACTTTTGTCAACCGGCGAGTTTGAGGTGACCGACTGGATCAAAACCGCGGACGGCTGGCGGCGATTCAATCATACTATCTTTGTGCGTGCGCCTGCAGCGAACTAGATCATCAGGCGAATAAAAGGAATCGCCCGATGATCTTTTTCTTTGCCGCGCGCCAGGGCGCGCTTACTAGAACCTCGACCGCCTTCGCGGCCCGCGCGCCCGGCGTTAAGGGTTGAGCGCAGCGGCGCCGTCGACTATTGCAGCGGCGATGGTGGAAAACAAATATATCCCGCGCCTTTATGGCCGTCGCCAGGACAAGCCGCTCAAGCCGCGCCAGGCAAGGTTGATGGAGTCCTTGCTGCCGACTATGGCGGCGCCCGATCCAGCCAAAGGCGCCATCGACCCAAAAAAGAATTTTCCGCAGGCGGATGAAATCTGGCTTGAAGTCGGCTTCGGCGGCGGCGAGCACCTCGTCTGGCAAGCAGTGCATAATCCGTCCATAGGGCTTATCGGAGCCGAGCCCTTTGTTAACGGCGTCGGCAAATTATTGGGGCTGATCGATCAGCAGCAACTGAAAAATATTCGCATTCACTTCGGCGACGCGCGCCCGCTCCTTGAAGCGCTGGTCGATAGGTCGCTGACGCGGCTGTTTGTCCTTCATCCGGATCCATGGCCAAAAAAACGCCATCATAAGCGGCGGATGATTTCGCCGTGGTTTTTTGAGGCGGCGGCGCGTTTGATGAAGCCGGGGGGCGAATTGCGCGTCGCTTCGGATATTCCTGATTATGCGGCATGGACGTTGATGCATGCGCAACACACGCCGGAATTTGATTGGACCGCAGAACGCGCTGATGATTGGCGGTTGCGCCCGGAGGATTGGCCGCAAACCCGGTATGAAGCAAAAGCCTTGAAAGAGGGTCGAAGCCCCACTTATCTCGTCTTTCGCCGCAAATAGATCTCGCCTTACGGCGTTGTGAATTGCGGAGCCCGACGATAATCGCTTTATGACCGGGAAAAAGAGGGTGGCGGCGTATGCGTCTTGTTCAAGTCTTTACCTGTGCTTTCATTTCGCTGGCGCTTTCCGGCTGCGTAAAGATGACCCTTGCATGGGCCGATCTGCGGCCGGACGGGCCTGAGGCGGCTCCTCCGGCGCTGGCGACAACTATTGAGAATTGGGAAAAGAATCATGCGCCGGCGCTGCGCGATGCGTTTCAGGCTCATGTGTATGGCTATTTGCCTGACGCATATGAGCTTGAAATTTTAAGCCGGGAAGTCCTCGACGAAGAAGCCTTTGACGGGGTTGCGCGGCTTACCGAGTACAAATTGCAGGCGCAACTCCGCTTTGGCGACGAAGTTCACCAGACCAAGCCTTTTTATATGGATGTGGCCTCGCCGGTCGGCGATGAAACCGCGCCTATCATCTTGATGCAGACTTTTTGTCCGCGTTGGGACACTATTCCCCATCCTGCAGTGTCCCGGCCGGAAAATGCCGGCGGCTGCTCTGGCGGTGGTATTGGCGCCAGCGTCATGACCTATGTTTTTGGCCGATATATTGCGACGCCGCCAATAAAGATGATCGTTGAACGCGGCTATGGCGTTGCGACTATTTTTCCAAGCGAGTTTGCCCCGGATTCCCGCGAGCGCGGGCTTGCGGCGCTCACGGCGATGTCGCGCGGCATTGCGCCGGGCAAATCACGGTGGGGCGCCGTCGCCGCCTGGGCCTGGGGTTTTTCCTTGATGGTCGATGCGCTGGAAAGCGACGAAGCCATTAAATCCAGCGATTACATCACCTTTGGGCATTCGCGCTATGGCAAATCTGCGCTCCTCGCCGCCGCGTTCGATGAGCGCATTGGCGGCGTTATTGCCCATCAGTCCGGCACCGGCGGCGCATCCCTCAATCGCCGCAAAAAAGGCGAAAGCGTCGCCGCCATCACAAAAAGCTATCCGCACTGGTTTGCGGAATCCTACGCTGCTTATGCAGGCCGCGAGGAAGAAATGCCTGTCGATCAGCATCAGCTTTTGGCGCTGATCGCGCCGCGGCCGGTGCTCCTCGGTAATGCCCGGCGCGATGTCTGGTCCGATCCCAACGGCGCGTTTCGGGCTGCAATCGGGGCCGATCCTGTCTACGAACTTTACGGAAGCGTGGGTCTTGATCAGACGCGGCTTGATGAATGGAAACCGCAGGCTGCTCTTTCCTTCTGGATCCGACCGGGTACGCATGGCGTTGTCAAAGAAGACTGGCCGGCGTTCCTTGAGTTTCTCGACGCTCATTTTGACTGACGCATTGATGGTTTCGCGCGCAGTTTGCGGCCGCTTATTTTGTGCGCCGAAAGCGACATGGCAGATTTTGCAGAAGCAATGGCGTTTCCGATTATTCCCTGTAATTTATGCGGGTCGCAAAAAGGCTTGCAGCGGGTGTTGATAAAAGAGTTGCTCAATGAACCGGAGCGCCGTCATCCGGGGCGGCGCGATGTGATGTTCTACGCGGTGCAAAATGTGCGCTTAAGCCCTCTTGTCGATGACAGGCATTGGGACTTTGAGGCGCTTGCGCGCCACGCGTAAAGCGATTGTGCACGGAAATTGCGCGTCACCAATGAAGCGCGCCGAAATGGGACAAGATGACAAAGAACACGTATAGCGGCCTGGAAGCGGATATTGAGCGTCTTGACGCATTCGCTTTGGAAAATAGCGGCGCATATGCTGACGGTGAGCCGTTTCCCCATATTGCGATCGATGATTTTGTATATGACGCCGCGCTTGACGGCATTCTTGATGAAGTCGCTACGCAGGGCGTGATGGAGTGGTCGGATATGAGCGATCGTTTCCAGCAAAAGTCCGCCTGCAATTCAACGCGGGCAATGGGCCCAAAAACGCGCGCGCTCATGCAGTTTCTGAATGGCCAGGAAGTCATCATGTTTTTGGAGGTGCTGACGGGTATTAAGGGCCTCGTCCCGGATCCGCTTCTCGCGGGCGGCGGCATTCATGAGCTGCGCGAGGGCGGCTTTCTCGGCGTTCATGCGGATTTCAATTTTCAAAAACACATGCGTCTCGACCGCCGCATCAATCTCTTGCTTTATTTAAATAGAGATTGGGATGAGGCTTGGGGCGGCAATCTGGAGCTATGGGACACGCAAATGACCAGTTGCGTCAAGCGCTTTGCGCCATTGTTCAATCGTTGCGTTATCTTCAATACGACCGACAAGAGTTTCCACGGAAATCCGCAGCCGGTGCACGCGCCGGATGGGCGCGTGCGGCGCTCGATTGCAATGTATTATTACACAAATGGCAGGCCTGACGGCGAAGTCGCCGACGAGCATATGACCCTGTTTCAATATCGCCCCGGCGAAGGCAGCGCCGCAGATCGCGGCAAGCGGATGTTGAAACGGTTTGTTCCGCCGATCATAACTGATTTGATCGACCGGCGGCGCAATTAAAGCAAGCTCTGCTATGACTTAATGCGCAGCCTATAGGGATCACTTTTGGGCGGCTTTAGTCCATCGCGTGGCGCCCTGGCGCGGCTCAAGCGTATCGCCGACCGCCGCCAAACATCGCGCCAATCATGCCGAACAGGAATGAGCCCGCACCCCACAAAAGCGCAAAACCGCCGGCGGCATAGGCAGCGCCGTCAAGCGTTGCCGGGATTGCCGGCTCAAACTGATCGTAAACGGATAAAGCAATATCGCGTCTGTGTGATTTTGCGAGGACAAGCGGCCTGACCAGGTCGTCGGCTGCCTCAAGTTCTGACAGATGTGCGGTCAATAATTCAAACCGCTCAACAGTGGTTTCGTAGCCGTCGCATAATGCATCAAGCAATTGTTCGGCGCTTTGACACTCAGTCATCGCCTGTGCGCGTGAATAGCCGTAGGCTGCAACATTTGCGTCATATTGCTCGACAATAGGCTGCAATTCATCAATCCTGCCTTGCAGGTTTTGCATGTATTGCAGTGTGAAACCTGGCCCTTGCGAGCCAATAAGGGCGCCGGCGGCGCCAAGAAGAAAAGCAAGAAAACGACCCACGGCGCGACCCCTCTGACAGCGTGGCGGCTTAATACCCCGCGATGATTTTGACCCATCGGTCGGGCAAAATCCATAGCCGTTATGCGCAACCCGTGTCGCCCGGGTTTCGGCGGCCACACGGCAAAATGAAGGCAAAACCGCTGGAAAAAAGGGAAATACCTGAAGGAACCGAGAGGGCCACCGCTGTCGGATCGATTATTGGCGCGATCTTTAGCGCGAAAAAGCCCACACCGAGGCGTTCCGGGCCAGCGATAAACGCCACAAAAAGCACATCGCGATATTTTCCAGCGGGGGCTGACATCGCCGCTCCGGCGCCTTATATAACTCGTCAAACGCTATCGAATTATCGGAAGCGGGCCCCGCGGGGCCCGCTTTTTCATTAGTCAGACCATTGGCCAGCGTATTTGCCGGGTTCATCGCCCGGCGCCCGTTAGGGCCAATTATTGCGAGGATTAGGGATTTGAGCCCGTTGCTGGACCGCCTTACAGAGATCATTGCCCCGGTCGCGCAAGCTGCCGGCTTTGAACTCGTGCGGGTGCGTGTTTCAGGCTCGAGCGCCAAAACACTGCAAGTTATGGCCGAGCGCCCGGACAGGACGATGTCGGCAGAAGATTGCGCCAGGCTATCGCGGGCGCTTTCGCCGGTGCTGGACGCTGCAGATCCTATCGCCGGCAATTACACGCTCGAAGTTTCCTCGCCGGGAATTGATCGGCCGCTGGTGCGCCTCAAGGATTTCGAGGATTGGCAGGGCTGGCCCGCGCGGCTGGAACTCGACCGGCTGGTTGAGGGCCGCAAAAGATTCGCAGGCGTCCTTGCTGGCGTCGACGCCGGCAAAGTGGCCTTTGATATCGACGATGAAGAAGAAACCGCGCTTTTTCCAATAGACTGGATTAGCAGCGCGAAACTCGTCCTCACTGATGATTTGATCAAGGAAAGTTTGAAAGCGGGCAAGGACCTCCCGCCCCAACAGGAGACGCCTCATGGAGATTATCAATGACCGCAATTAGCGCGAACAAGCTGGAACTCATCCAGATTGCCGACGCCGTTGCACGCGAAAAGTCCATCGACAAATCGCTCGTAATTGAAGCGATGGAAGATGCGCTCGCGCGCGCTGCACGGGCGCGTTATGGCCATGAGACCAACGTCAAAGCGGAAATTAATCCCAAGACCGGCGAGACGCGTTTATGGCGCCTCCTTGAGGTTGTTGAACTCGTTGAAAACGACTCCGCTGAGCTTCCGCTGGAAGAGGCCCGTCATCGAAACCCGGAAGCTGAGATCGGCGATTTTATGTCCGAACCGCTGCCGCCGATCGATTTTGGCCGCGTTGCGGCGATGGCGGCCAAGCAGGTGATTACGCAAAAGGTGCGTGAAGCTGAGCGAGATCGTCAGTATGAAGATTTTAAAGACCGTATCGGCGAAGTCATCAACGGCATTATTAAACGCGTGGAATATGGCCATGTGATTGTCGACCTTGGCAAGGCTGAGGCGATTGTCCGCCGCGACCAGCAATTGCCGCGTGAAAATTACCGCAATGGCGATCGTGTGCGCGCCTATATTATGGATGTGCGCCGTGAGCCGCGCGGCCCGCAGATTTTCCTGTCGCGCTCTCATCCGCAATTTATGGCCAAACTGTTCGAACAGGAAGTGCCGGAAGTCTATGACGGAGTCATCGAAATCAAGACAGTGGCGCGAGATCCAGGCAGCCGCGCAAAAATCGGCGTAATGTCAAACGATTCAAGCATCGATCCGGTCGGCGCCTGCGTCGGCATGCGCGGCAGCCGGGTTCAGGCTGTGGTCAACGAGCTCGGCGGCGAGAAGATCGATATCGTCCCATGGTCGCCGGATGATGCGACCTTTGTCGTGAACGCATTGGCGCCGGCAGAGGTCACGAAAGTGGTGCTCGACGAAGAGTTGCAGCGCATCGAAGTTGTCGTTCCAGATGAACAATTGTCGCTCGCAATTGGCCGGCGCGGCCAGAATGTTCGCCTAGCGTCGCAGCTTTCCGGATATGAAATTGACATCATGACCGAGGAAGAAGAGAGCGCCAAGCGCCAGGAAGAATTCCGCGTCCGGTCCGAGATGTTCATGAACGGTCTCGATGTTGACGATATGATGGCCGGCCTTCTGGTTTCCGAAGGCTTTGCCTCAATCGAAGAGATCGCATTCGTTGATGTCGACGAATTGATGGAAATTGACGGCCTTGACGATGAAACCGCCCAGGAACTTCAGGCGCGGGCAAAAGATTTCATCGAAGAAGAAAACAAAAAACTCGACGAAAAGCGCAAAGAGCTTGGCGTCAAGGACGATATTGTCGCGATGGACGGGCTTGATCTGAAAATGATTGTCACGCTCGGGGAAAATGACGTGAAGTCGGTCGACGATCTTGCAGGTTGTGCGACGGATGATTTGACCGGGTGGACTGAGCGTGTCGACGGCGAACGTAAGCACTTTGACGGGATGCTTGAGGCTTACAAAATTACCGCCGAAGAAGCCGAAGATTTGATTATTCGTGCGCGCCTTCAGGCGGGCTGGATTACCGAAGAAGATCTTGCGGCCCAGAAAGCAGAGGCCGAAGCCGCTGCGGCCGCAGCAGAGGAGGAAGCCGCTGAAGAACGCGCCTGATCATGATCCACGCGAGCGAAAATGCATCGCGACAGGGGCAGTCGGCTCGCCGGACGGGTATTTCCGGTTCGTCTTGAGCCCCGAAGGCGTCGTGACGCCTGATTTTTCAGGTGCGCTTCCAGGTCGCGGTGGTTGGGTTACGGCGTCACGTGAGGCGATTGAGACGGCGGTTAAAAAGGGCGCCTTTGCGCGATCGTTCAAGCAGAGCGCGATAGCGCCGGACGATTTGGGCGATCGTGTTGAGGCGGGACTGGCAAGGGCGGCGCTGGGCGCGCTTGGTATGGCCCGCAAAACGGGAGATGTCGTCCTCGGCTTTGAAAAGGTCCGGGCTGCATTAAAGGCGAAGGATGTCGTTGTTCTTGTTACCGCGTCAGATGCGGCCGAGGACGGCAAACGGAAACTGCAGCGTCTGGCGGATGGCGCCGCTTTGATCGGGGTTTTTGACGGGGATGAATTATCAGGCGCCCTCGGCCGTGATGGGGTTGTTCATGCGGCGCTGAAACGCGGTGCGGCCGCCTCGCGGTTTCTTCGCGAAGCACGCCGCGTTGAAGGGTTTAGAGCGACGCCCGGAGCGGCGGAATAACAAGGGGTTCTGGTGGACCCCGGCTTAAATGGGCTGTATGTCCATGGCGGCTTTCGAAAATAGTTGTCCCTTTTTGGCATTGGGACAGCGCTGAAAGCGCGCTTTTGAATAGCGCACAACGGAGTTTGGATGAGCGACGACGTCGAAACAGAGACGAAACCGAAGACTGGCAGGCGACCATTGACGCTTCGCCGTACCGAGACCGGTGCGGTCAAGCAGAGCTTTTCGCATGGGCGGTCGAAAACGGTTGTTGTTGAAACCAAGCGCCGGCGCGTTCTTGGCGCCAAAAAAGACACGCCCGCAAAGAATGAGAGCGCCACGGAAGCGCCTGAAAAGAAAATCGCGAAGACGGTAAAAGCGCCGCCTCCAGCGCCTGTGGAAACCGATGAAGACAAAAAAGGCGCCGTTCTTCGAACCCTTTCTGACGACGAAAAACACGCCCGCGCCGAAGCGCTCGCCAAATCGCGCCGCGATAAAGATGCGCGCTCCAAACGGGAAAACGCTGAGCGGGCCGATCGTGAGGCGCGTGAAGCAGAAGAACGCGCCAAGCTGGAAGCTGAACGCAGCCGGCAAGCTGACGAAGAGGCAAAACGCCAGCGTGAAGCCGAAGAGCTAAAGCGCGCCGAAGAAGAGGCGCGGCTTGCATTGGAGTTGGAAGAGCGCGAACGCACCAACCGCAGCGCAGCGAAAACGCGCCCTGCGGCCGAAGCGGCGACGCCCGCCGCCGACCCGGATAATCCGCTTGCGCAATTTGGCGGCCGGTTGAAAACAAAACGCAAAGGCGCCGCCGAAGAACGCACCTCAAAGGCGAAAGAATCGCCGCGTCGCCGTTCCGGCAAACTGACGATCGCCAACGCACTTGATGACGAAGAGCGGCAACGATCTTTGGCGTCAGTCAAACGGGCGCGCGAGCGCGAAAAGAACGCACGACAGCAGCGCGGCGACAGCCAGCGCATTGTCCGCGATGTGATTATTCCCGAAACGATCACTGTTCAGGAGCTTGCGGCGCGAATGTCCATGCGCGCCGTCGACCTTATCAAAGAGCTGATGGCGCAGGATCAAATGGTTATGGCCGACGAAGTTCTGGACGCAGATACTGCGCAACTGATTGCTGAAGATCTCGGCCACTCGGTCAAGCGCGTTGCCGAAGCTGATGTTGAAGAAGGGCTCGGCGGGGAGCCGGACAATGAGGAAAACCTGACATCGCGTCCGCCGGTCGTAACGATCATGGGTCATGTTGACCATGGCAAGACCTCACTGCTTGATGCGATGCGCCAAACTGATGTCGTCGCCGGCGAGGCGGGCGGCATAACCCAGCATATCGGCGCCTATCAGGTCGACCTTGGCGACGACAGAAAGATCACGTTCCTTGATACGCCTGGCCATGCCGCCTTTACCCAGATGCGCGCCCGCGGCGCCAGCGTTACAGATATCATTATTCTTGTAGTCGCCGCAGATGATTCCATCATGCCGCAGACGGAAGAAGCTATCAGTCATGCGAAAGCGGCAGGCGTACCGATCATTGTCGCGATCAATAAGATCGACAAGCCGGATGCTGACGCAAATAAAGTCCGAACTGATCTTCTGCAACATGAAATTCAGGTCGAAAGCCTAGGCGGCGAAGTACAGGACGTTGAGGTTTCGGCGCTCAAGAAAATTAATTTGGACGGACTGCAGGACGCTATTTTGCTGCAGGCTGAATTGCTCGATCTAAAAGCTGACCCGACCCGGGCGGCAGACGGCGCCGTTGTTGAAGCGCGCCTCGACAAGGGACGCGGCGCTGTTGCGACAATGTTGGTTCGGCGCGGCACCTTAAAACGCGGCGATATTCTTGTTGTCGGTTCCGAGTGGGGCAAAGTGCGCGCAATTACCGACCACAAAGGCAAGACTTTGCAGGAGGCGGGACCCGCTCTGCCGGTTGAAGTACTCGGTCTTAATGCGGCGCCGGAGCCGGGCGATAATTTTTATGTCGTCGATTCAGAGGCCCGCGCCAGAGAGATCGCGGAATTCCGCCAGCGTCAGCGCCGCGATAAAGACGCAACCAACTCGCCGGGCACTTCACTCGAACAGATGATGGCGCAGCTTCAGGACGCCGAGATCAAGGAATTGCCGATTGTCATCAAAGGCGATGTTCAAGGCTCGATTGAGGCGATTGTCGGGTCATTGGATAAACTGTCGACCGACGAAGTCCGCATCAAGGTGTTGCATACGGGCGTTGGCGGAATTTCCGAAAGCGACGTCGTTCTTGCGGGCGCATCCTCCGCGCCTGTGATCGGTTTCAATGTGCGCGCAAACAAGCAGGCCCGTGACGCAGCCGAACGCGATAAGGTTGAGATCCGCTATTACTCAGTGATTTACAACCTCATTGACGATCTTAAAGGCGTCCTCTCGGGCATGCTCGAACCGGAACTGCGTGAGACATTTCTCGGAAATGCCGAAATTCTCGAAGTCTTTTCGATTTCCAAACATGGCAAAGTTGCCGGTTGTCGCGTTACCGAGGGTCAGGTTCGGCGCGGCGCCAAAGTGCGCCTCATCCGCGACAGCGTTGTTATTCATGAAGGCGAGCTGTCACAGCTTAAGCGTTTCAAAGATGACGTTCAGGACGTGCCTTCGGGTCAGGAATGCGGCATGAGTTTCGCCAATTATGATGATCTCAAAGCTGGCGACGTCATTGAGTGCTTCGCCGTTGAGAGTGTGACCAGGACGCTTTAGCGCAGATGAAATGGCAATCAGTCATTCATTTGGCTGCGGCTCGCCCGGCCCAAACGTAAACTGCGCAATCAGATGACGGCGATACTGCCCTTTAAAGTTTGCTGCATGCTCTCCGCCGACGAGGCGGATATGGCCATTGCCGCCGGTGCGCTCGCTGTCGGCCTTGTTGGCGAAATGCCGAACGGGCCCGGCCCCATCGCCGATGACGCAATCAGAACGATTGCCGCCCATGTTTCAGCGCGTCATGGCGACAGGGTCTGGACAACCTTGTTGAGCAGCCGGACCGACGGCGACGCGATTGCGGATCACATCGCTAATACAGGCGTTAACAGTATTCAGATTGTAGACGACCCCGCGCCGGGCGCCTATGGCGTCATTCGCCGGGAACATCCGGAAATTCGGATACTCCAGGTCATTCACGTGGAAGACGAAAGCGCTATTGAGGCGGCGCGCCGCGCTGCTGAAGGCGCCGACATTATCTTGCTGGACTCAGGAAAACCAGGCGCATCTGAGCGCACGCTTGGCGGCACTGGAGACGTCCATGACTGGTCGATCAGTAGAAAGATTGTTGAGGCAGTCGACAAACCGGTCTTCCTCGCGGGCGGACTTAATCCGGAAAACGTCAAAGATGCGATTCAAGCGGTGCGGCCCTATGGCGTCGACATTTGTTCCGGTCTGCGCGATAAATCGCGAGGTTATGCGCTCGATCAAGCAAAGCTCGGCGCTTTTACAGTGCAATTATAATGGGTGATTGCGATGATACGCGGCGACGAAAAAATTCTCTGCAGAACGCCAGCGCCGGGTAAGGCGCCGACGCGCGTTCCAAAATGGAAATATGACGCCGTGCGCGCCGCCATATTGAAGGTGCTGAAACGCGAGGGGGAAGTTTATTTCAGCGACCTGGCGGAGAAAGTCGGCGACCTCTTGAGCGCGCGGGACCGCGCCGAACTTGGGTCCGTTGCCTGGCATGTGACAACCGTCAAGCTCCACATGGAAACGGAGGGCGAAATTCGCCGCCTGCCGGGACAGGGCCGTCAACGCCTTGCCGTGAAGTGACCGGGGCGGGGTTTCAATTGCCGCCAGCGACGCATAAATTATAGCCATGGCAAAACGATTTTCATCTTCGAAAGGCCCGTCCCAGCGCCAGCTTCGCGCTGGCGAAGTGATCCGCCACGCGCTGGTTGAAATCATCCAGCGCGAGACCTGGCGCGAGCCTGCGCTTCAGGGAGTCTCTGTAACGGTCAGCGAAGTGCGCGTTTCTCCCGACCTAAAGAACGCTACCGCTTATGCCTCTCCCCTGGGGGGCGGCGATGAAATCGAAGTGGTCAGTGCGCTCAACAAAGTTGCGCCCTATTTGCGCAAATTGCTGGGCGGCAAAATCGACCTGAAATACACGCCTGCCCTGTCATTTCGCAGCGATGACACCTTTGCCGAGGCGCAAAAAATCGATGCTCTGCTGGCGCGTCCTGACGTCGCCAGAGATCTCGGAAATGATTAACGTCTGATCCGCTGGGGAAAAAGCCGGGTGTTACAGCCTGTTACGGCCTGTGATGCATTTCTTTAGGAAATTATACTAAGCCTTGAGCGCGGCGCGGCCAAAATGTTGAGCGCCGCATTTAGGTCGGCTCAATGAAATCGGTTCTTCGGCATGCCACATTCCAAGGCCCGCTTGCGATGATGCGCAGCGGCGTATCTGATATCTGGCGTCAGGCTTTCGCCGTTGCCGGGCGGTACCAGCCGTTCGACGCGGGCGCAGGAAAAATCGTTGATTGCGGCGATGTCTATTTTAGCGGGGACATTCCGGTCCGGGCGGGTGACGTCAATATGCAGACGTGTCTTTGCTTTGCCTCGCCGCCGCCATTGTTCGAAGAGGTTGAAGATCTCGTCGTAACCCCGGAGGGCGCCGGCTGGAAAGGCGGCATGCTCTATGAGAAATATTCGGCGTCAAAACCAGGGCTTCGGGCATTGTGGCGCCGCCCAAAGCCACAACAGACAATTCCTGAGGCTTATTTTGTCCAGTCGGAACACACAGATACGTTCGGTGACTGGATGTCTGAATATCTCGCGCCCTTAGCGCGTATCGGCGACATTTCGGCGCCGGTGTTGTTGCCCAGGTCGCTGGCGGCGCGGCCTTATGTTGGTCGAGACTCGGCGCGGCTCGGCGTGCGCTTTACGTCCGTTGAGGCGCCGGTTCGAATTGAAAAAGCCAAAGTTGTTCGCCAATCAAAAGTCATTCGCTATTGGACCGCGCCGGACGCCGTTGCACTTCGAGATTTCCTGAGCATAAAATCAATCGAACCAAAACCCGGGTCCATTGTTTATCTTTCGCGCCGTGGCGAATCTTCTGAGGTCGCGGTGCGATCACACCCCAATCTCGTGTTGGAAGACGTTGTGCGCGAACGCGGCGGTCTGGTATTGCGCACCGCTGAGGCCAGTCTTGATGACTATCTGGCCGCCGCCAATTCAGCCGAAACGGTGATATTCGATCACGGCTCCGCCGGGTACAATATGATCTACTGGCGCCCCAAGCGCGTCATCGAAATCGTCAGCGACGCATGGTGGATGAATGCGTTTCTTTTTTTCGCCGATGCGATAGGCAATGAAGATTACAGGATTATCCGGTCTGACATGGGCAACAAGGCGCGGGTCGCCGCGAAATTATCTGAAGCGCTGGCGGCGCCTCTTCTCGCTACGCGTAAAACAGCGCTGCATCTTGACCAGGCGACCCTGACCTGATTGAAGAACGCGGCCTGGGCGTTGTCCGATCCGGCGTTCATTGGCGATTTATTAACGGCAAAATTTTGAGGGCCCAATGGGCAGACAACGCAAGAAGGGGCGGCCGGTATCCGGATGGCTGATTCTCGATAAATCATATGATCTCGGCTCGACTGAAGCCGTATCGAAGGCCAAATGGCTGTTCCATGCTCAAAAAGCCGGACATGCGGGAACGCTCGACCCGCTGGCGACGGGCGTTTTGCCAATTGCCTTTGGCGAGGCGACCAAAACCGTCCCCTACATCATGGATGCAGAAAAGCGTTATCGTTTTACCGCCCAATGGGGCGCCGCGACGGCGACCGATGACGCTGAAGGTGAAATCATTGCCAGATCAGACAGGCGCCCTTCGGCGAAAGATATTGAGGATGTGCTCGACCAGTTTGTCGGTGAGATAGACCAGATCCCGCCGCAATTTTCGGCGGTCAAAATCGGCGGCGAGCGCGCCTATGACCTTGCGCGCGACGGTGAGGACGTAAAACTTGAGCCGCGCAAAATATCTGTACACGAATTGAAGATTATCGATACGCCGTCAGCGGATGAAACTATGTTTGAGGCGGTGACCGGCAAGGGCGCCTATGTGCGCGCACTGGTGCGCGATATGGCGCGCGTCCTTGGAACCGAGGGGCATGTGACGCGCCTGCGCCGTCTTGCGGTCGGCCCGTTTCGCGCCGAAGACGGCGTTACCATTGAGGCGCTTGAAGCCCTGACCCTGATTGAGGATCGCGATGCGGCGCTGACGCCTATCGCGGCAGCGCTCGCCCATATGCCGCAAGCGTCGGTTGACGGCCCCCAGGCCGACAAGCTGCGCCGCGGCCAGGCGGCGATTATTGCCCCGCCTGCAGCAAAGGGCCTACGCGGCGAGACGGCGGGCGTCATCCCGGCAGTTCTTGCGGTGCTCTATGACGAGCCGGTGGCGATCTGTGAGCTTGACGGGTTGAAGCTGAAACCAGCGCGGGTGTTTAATTTCTGAACGCCGACTAACGCGCGACCCGCCACGCAGTCACGGTACCGGGCCGCCAATTGGGAACGATCACTGTGTCGCCGAAAACGCTGAGATCATTTTGCAGGATTTCCTGTTCGCGCGTATCCAGGAGCTTCGTTACTTCCCCTTTCGGCGAGACAGAAAAAATATCGCCGCGCCATGCGGAAACGAGCCAGCCGCCGCCGCCAACGATGCCGATGCCATCGGCGTCAATCATGCCGTCAGCGATCATTGTGAGCTCTTTTGTGCTGCTCGCTTCATAAAGCGAGCCGGTATCCATTGTTGAAATCAAGAGTTTTTCGTCACTGCCGAGGAGGCCGTTCACGCCGCCCAGTTTCTCATCTGCAAGCCAAACATTTACGCTGTCGCCGTCAATGCGGAAAATACGCGCAGTAGCGGAATCCGAAACATAGACAGAGCCCTGCCAATTCGTCGCGTCATTCAGGAATTTGGCGCCGTCGATAACAATCTCGCCTCGCGATTCACCCGTTATTGCATCATATCTCCGGACGGTATCGATGTCCGCGACATAGAGCGCTCCGTTGAGCACCGCCATGCCTTTCGGCGCATCCAATCCTTCGGCAAAACGGGTTTCAACGATCTCGCCGTCTTCGGAGAGGATCGATATCCAGCCTTCGCCGTCCTTTGCATCGCCTTCCCCGGCCACATTGGAGATAAAATAACCGCCGCCAGGCGCCGCTGCGACGCCTTCCGGCGCCGAAAAGCCGGTTGCGATCCAAAGCGGCGCCAGGGTCATGGCTGCTGACGATGCAGCATCCTGCGGCGCGTGGTTCGCCGGTTCTTCGCCGGAACAGGCTGCGGCCAGGAAAACCAGGACAATCGGGAAAAAACGCATTTGAGACCTCATCTTGAGATAATTGACGCCAGCCCGCCCATCGCATCGGGCGGCTTATATTTGAGGCATTGTAGCGGGCTTGTCCGCCCTTGCCATCTGCCTTCTTTTCCCCCATAAGGCGCGCCAATTCCCGACCCTGCTGGACGGCGTCCCGGCGGGGCCGAAATATTAGCGGCGCCGCGGAGTAGTGAATAATGTCGATTACGGCTGGCCGTAAGGCTGAACTTATCAAAAAATTTGCGCAAAAAGACGGCGATACGGGCTCGCCGGAGGTTCAGGTCGCGATCCTGTCGGAGCGCATCACCAATCTCACCGAGCACTTTAAAGATCACAAGAAAGACAATCATTCGCGCCGCGGGCTCCTCAAGATGGTGTCTCAGCGCCGCCGCCTGCTTGACTATGTCAAAGGCAATGACCAAGGGCGCTACCAAAAGCTGATTCAAGAACTCGGCTTGCGCCGCTAGACGCGCGTTGCGCGCAATTCCGCCTTGCCGCCGGGCAGGGCGGGGAACGGATCGAAAAATGAAATTTTCTGGAACATCCGCGATCGTTACAGGCGGCGCGTCCGGGCTGGGCGCGGCGACCGCTGAAGCGCTTGTCGCCGAAGGCGTTAAAGTCGCGCTTTGGGATATGAACGCTGAAAAAGGCGAGGCGCTCGCGCAAAAACTCGGCGGCGTATTTTGCTCGGTTGATGTTGGCGACGAGGTAAGCGTTCAAAAAGCGCTTGAGACCACTGTCGCGGCTCACGGGACGCCATCGATTCTGGTCAATTGCGCCGGCATCGCCATCGGTGAAAAAACCGTCGGCAAAAACGGCCCCCACCGGCTTGAGAGCTTCAAGAACGTTCTCGACGTTAATTTGGCGGGCACGTTCAATTGCATCCGCCTTGTTTCGGTGGAAATGGAAAAAAATGACGGGCAGGCGGATGGTGAACGCGGGGTTATTATCAACACCGCGTCGGTCGCCGCTTATGAAGGTCAGATAGGACAGGCCGCTTATGCGGCCTCAAAAGGCGGCGTTGTTGCGATGACCCTGCCGATCGCCCGCGACCTGATGAATGCGGGCATTCGGGTTAACACGATCGCGCCCGGCATTTTCTGGACCCCGATGATGGCGGGAATGGATCAGAAAGTTCAGGACGCGCTGGCCGCCATGGTCCCGTTCCCAAAACGCCTGGGGCGGCCCGAAGAATATGCATCGCTGGCATTGGAGATATGCCGCAACACCATGATTAACGGCGCTGTCATCAGACTTGACGGCGCCATTCGCATGCAGCCGAAATAGGTAAGCGCCGTCAGCCCGTCCTCCAGGGCGGGCTTTAATGCAAAAAGGCGGCATTTTCCTCCCCGGCTACATATCCAAGGGCGCCGAACGATCCGCGTACGGCGCAACACGCAAGAAGAGAAGAGAAAAAATGTTTAATATCACCAAAAAATCGATTGAATGGGGCGGCCGCACGCTGACCCTCGAGACGGGGCGCATGGCGCGTCAGGCCGACGGCGCCGTGCTCGCCACCTATGGCGACACGACTGTGCTCGCGACTGTTGTCGGTGCGAAACAGCCAAATCCCAATTTCGATTTCTTTCCCCTGACGGTTCACTATCAGGAACGTTATTATGCGGCGGGGCGCGTGCCCGGCGGCTATTTCAAGCGTGAAGCCCGCCCGACCGAAAAAGAAACACTGACGTCGCGCCTCATTGACCGTCCGATTCGCCCGCTTTTCGCCAAAGGGTTTAAAAACGAGGTGCTGGTCGTCGCGCAGGTCTTGTCGCACGATCTGGAAAATGACCCCGATGTGGTTGCGATGATCGCGGTTTCCGCTGCATTGACAGTTTCAGGGATGCCGTTTCTTGGACCGATCGCCGCCGCGCGCGTTGGTTACATCAATGGCGACTATGTCTTGAATCCGCAAATTGACGAAATGCCCGAGACCAAGCTCGATCTTGTCATGGCTGGCACGGTGGATGCGGTGATGATGGTTGAATCGGAAGCAAAAGAACTGTCCGAGGAAGTCATGCTCGGCGCCGTAACCTTTGGCCACGATGCAGCGAAGGAAGCGATCAATTTCATTATTGATTTTGCCGAGGACAGCGCCAAAGAGCCGTGGGAATTTACCGCGCCGGACCATTCCGAACATGCCGGCAAAGTGCGCGCCCTGGTCGAGGGCGATGTCCGCGCTGCATATAACGAACGTGTTAAACAGGTTCGTCAGGAAAAACTCGCCGAAGCAAAAAACAAGGCGATTGAGGCCTTGTGCGCCGAAGATGACGAAAACGCCCTCGATAAAGGCGTTGTCGGCGGACTCTTTAAGTCAATTGAATCCGACATTGTTCGCGGCGGCATTCTCGACACCGGGGAACGCATTGACGGACGCGACACCAAAACGGTGCGCCCGATCGTTGCCGAAGCCGGCGTTTTGCCGCGCACGCACGGATCGTCTCTGTTTACACGTGGAGAAACGCAGGCGCTGGTCGTGGCGACGCTTGGCACTGGCGAGGACGAGCAGTTTATCGATGCGCTTGCCGGCACCTATAAGGAACAGTTCCTCCTGCATTATAACTTCCCGCCATATTCGGTCGGCGAAGTTGGCCGCATGGGCTTTACCGGACGCCGCGAAATCGGCCACGGTAAGCTCGCCTGGCGCGCCATGAAGGCGGTTATTCCGACCCAGGAAGAGTTTCCCTATGTCATTCGTCTGGTCTCTGAGATTACTGAATCAAACGGATCATCCTCAATGGCGACGGTCTGCGGATCATCGCTGGCGCTGATGGATGCCGGCGTGCCGGTAAAACGCCCCGTAGCGGGCATCGCCATGGGCCTCATCCTTGAGGGTGAGCGTTTTGCGGTTCTTTCCGACATTCTCGGCGACGAAGATCATCTCGGCGACATGGATTTTAAGGTCGCAGGCACAGACGCCGGCGTTACTTCCCTGCAGATGGATATTAAAATTGCCGGCATCACCAAAGAGATCATGGAAATAGCGCTTGGCCAAGCCAAAGACGGCCGCATGCATATTCTCGGCGAGATGGGCAAAGCGCTTGATCATTCCCGTGAAGACCTCGGCGATTACGCGCCGCGTATCGAGACGATGCAGATTGCGAAAGACAAAATCCGCGAAGTTATCGGCACGGGCGGCAAGATCATTCGTCAGATCGTCGAAGAGACCGGCGCCAAGATCAATATCGATGATGAAGGTCTGATCAAAATTGCATCAAGCGACAAAGAGCAGATTGAAGCCGCGCAAAAGTGGATCCATTCAATTGTGGCTGAACCGGAAGTCGGCGAAATCTATAAAGGCACCGTTGTCAAAACCATGGATTTCGGCGCTTTTGTGAACTTCTTCGGTCCCCGCGACGGCTTGGTGCATATCTCACAGCTTGCCGAAGGCCGCGCTGAGAAAACGACTGACATTGTCAAAGAAGGCGATGAAGTCTGGGTCAAGCTTTTGGGCTTTGACGATCGCGGCAAGGTGCGTCTGTCGATGAAAGTTGTCGATCAGGAAACCGGCAAGGAAATCGCCCGGGATTAATCGGGCGACCAAGGCCAAAAAAAATCAAGCGAAGCGGAAACGGGCCCTTTTGGGCCCGTTTTTCGTTGACGCACCGCGTCCGGATACAGGATCGGCATGCCAAAACCAAAAGAATTACGCCGCGACGCCAAATCCGCCTGTGGCGAGGTGTGTGATGTGACATTCGGGCGTTTCACGATCGCGCACATAAGGTCCCAAGCTCACCCTTGCCGGTGATTGAACGTTAGATCCGCGCCCGGATCGAGCAGGCGCCATTGGGCCAATTGCCATTTGGTCTGCATCTGACAACCTGGTAACTTATTGAAAGTAATGGATTACTTATGCTATTGAAGTAGCGTGCTGATGCATGATTGACGCGCTCACAGGATTTATGCGCCTTGATCATATGTGTGACTGGGTATTTGCATCGGCTGCGGGTAAATTGGCTTCAGAATTGTCGCCGGACTTTGCAGGGGAAAAATCATGCGCGGATCAACAATATTGACCTTTCGGAGCGCTGCCGCGCTAAGCCTGCTGGCGCTCGCCGCCTGCGGCGAAAGGAGTGCGCCGGCTGAACACGAAGCGCCGGTTGAGGAAACAGTTGTCGCGGCGCCGGAAATTACTGCGTCCGCGGCCTTTATCGCTATTGCTGACGATCACGCAGCGCAGGTGCTGCGGCAATCGCCCGAATTCGCCACCTCGCTTGGCGTCAGTGAGGAAATCGCCGGCGCTGGCTATAACGGCCGCCTCGGCGGCTATGGCTTTGAGGCGAACCAGCGCGCCCGGCAAATGAATGAAGCGTTTCTGCAGGAAATCAGAAGCGTCGAACAATCCGCCCTCGAAGGCGTCGCCGCCACAACCTATGAAGTATTGCGCGACGCTTATCAGACGGGCGCCCAGCGCAATCAGTTTGACTTTGGCGGCGCTACCCAATGGGGCTCGGGCAGCCCCTATGTGGTGACCCAGCTGACCGGGCCGCATCTTTTTCTGCCGCGGCTGTTGCAGACACAACACCCTATGGCGTCAAAACAGAATGCAGAAGACTATATTTCACGCCTTTCGGAATTTGGCCGTGTCTTTGACGAAGTCATTGAGACCATCAGCGGTGATGCGGCGCTTGGCGTTGTGCCCCCCTATTTTGCGATCAACGGCGCCCTTGGATCGATCGGCGGATTTACGTCTTCGCCGCCTGCAGAAAATCCACTGGCGACGACCTTTGCCCAAAAAGTTGGTGAGATTGGCGCATTAAACGACGCAGAAAAATCAGACCTTACGGCGCGCGCCGCCGAGGCGGTGGAAACGGTTGTTTATCCCGCCTATGCGCGCCTCGCCGCCGCGCTCGAAAACCTGAAACCGCAAGCTGGCGGCGAGGCTGGCGTTTGGCGCCTCGGCGATGCTGGCGAGGCGTTTTATCAGCATGCGCTCAACTCCTACGGCGCGGGCGGAAAAACCGGGGAAGAAATTCACCAGCTCGGCCTTTCAGAAGTTGCCCGGATTACTGCGGAAATGGACGCTATATTGGATGCCGAAGGTCTATCGGATGGGTCGGTCGCCAGCCGTTTTGAAGCTATCGGTAAGCGCGCCAACATGCGTTATCCGAATACGGACGAAGGGCGCGAGGCGCTGCTTGCCGACCTCAATGTTCAGGTGAATGAAATAATGGCGCAGGCGGACGCCTGGTTCGGAACGCTGCCTGAGCAAAGCGTCGAAGTCCGCCGCATTCCCGTTTATGAACAAGATACTGCCCCGGGCGGCTATTACTCATCGCCCTCACTCGACGGTTCGCGCCCGGGCATCTACTGGATCAATCTCAAAGACACGGCGGACTGGCCAAAGCACACCTTGAAAACGCTGACCTATCACGAGGCCGTGCCAGGTCATCATTTTCAGCGCTCGCTGGAGCGCGCCGCAGGCCTGCCGCTCATTCGCAATATGCTGGGTTACTCCGAGTTTTCGGAAGGTTGGGCGCTTTATGCCGAACAGGTTGCCGCAGAAATGGGTATGTATGACGATGATCCCTATGGAAATCTCGGCCGTCTGCAATCGGAATTATTCCGGGCTGCGCGCCTCGTCGTCGATTCCGGCCTCCATCACAAACAATGGACCCGCGAGCAGGCGATTGACTATATGCTCAGCGTCACCGGCGATACGCGAGCTTCGATCACACGTGAAATTGAACGCTATTCGGTCTGGCCTGGCCAGGCGACGTCATACAAACTCGGTATGCTGAAAATTACCGAATTACGCGCCAAAGCTGAGGCGGAACTGGGCGCCGCGTTCGATATACGTGCGTTCCACGATGAAGTGTTGTTGCCGGGCGCGATGCCATTGCCAGTACTTGATGCGCGCATCAATCGCTGGATTGAGGCGCAGAAGGGATAAGCCGAAGCGTCCTTCGCGCATAGTCGCATTGGGGTTTCCTTTGATCGCAAAGGCGTTGTCCGCCTGGCGTGTTTTACGCATGAATTTCGGCGGCAATTTTCGAATGAAGGGGACGCGAAATGCTTCGAATGCTCACATTGACGATATTCGCCTTTTTGACGGCCTGCGTCAGTGCAGCAGAAGACCACGCCGCCGCGCCATGGCAGCCGGCTGTTGATCCGGACGCCGTACAGGTCATGGTGCTCGGATCTTATCATATGGCGCCGTCGGGTCGCGACGTAGTAAATGCCGACGTGGAGAGTGTGTTAACCCCACAGCGGCAAACGGAACTCGCCGCTGTTGCAGACGCTCTGGCAACATTTCATCCGACGGTTGTTGCGACTGAAAGAATTACGGATGCGCCTGATTATATTGATCCGAAATTCGCCGATTTCACCGCTGCCACATTATTGGAAAATCCAAATGAACGCGTTCAGCTTGCTTATCGATTGGCGGCGCGTACGGGCGTGACGCGGGTCTATGGCATTGACGAACAGCCGAGCGATGATGAGCCGGATTATTTTCCCTTCGACAAGTTGATGGAGCATGCCGCTCAAACCGGACAGGCTGAGGAAATTGAGGCCTATATTGCCGCCATCCGAGCGAATGTGGCGGCGTTTTCCGAAAAACAGACAGACCTTTCCGTTGCGGAATTGTTGCTCGAAGTGAACGAAGGCGACATGGCGAGCGCTGAATCCTATTATCGAACATTTCAATTTGATCGCGGCGAGGCCCAGCCGGGCTCAGAGCTTCAGGCCTATTGGTTTATGCGCAACGCCAAAATCGTTTCGAAATTGATTCAGGTGACAAAGCCCGGCGACCGGGTTGTCGTCGTCTATGGCGCTGGTCACAAATTCTGGTTTGAGCATTTCCTTGACAACACGCCGGGGCTGGTTCGGATCGATCCCGCGCCTTATCTTCAACGCGCTGCCGGCTTCCAATTCGCCGGCGCCAGTTCAAAACCCTCAAACTGAAAGCCGGGTGATACGGTGCAGCCGACAAGCGTCCACGCTCCAAGGCTCATCGCCGACTGCCAGTAATGCGCGGGAACAATGGCTTGCGGGCGCTCGCCCTCTGCAATGTCGCCGCCCAGGGTGAGGACTTTCTCGGCGGCGTCCCGTTGTTTTGCGATCGACAGCTTTAGTGCGGCGCCGGCGTAAAAGTGCCAGATTTCTGTTGCATCAACGCGATGCCAATGGGAGCGCTGGCCTTCTTCAAGCAAATAGTAAATCGCCGTGCCGGCCGCGCGCTCGTCCGGTTTTGTCTCGGCGCGCCAGGTTTCTTTGAACCAGCCGCCTTCCGGATGCGGTGAAAGGTCGAGGCGGCTGATAATCTCGTGAGCAGTCGGCATGGCGTCAGTCCGCGGATTATTCTTTCAGCGCCTGCTCGTCCGGCATGCCGACAATGTGGAACCCGCCATCGACATGGTGGGTCTCGCCAGTGCAGGACGCGCCAAGATCGGAAAGAAGGTAGAGCGCCGCGCCGGCAACGCCTTTCGGGTCTGTGTCGTCGCGCAGAGGGCTTGCCGCCCGGTTGAATGAAAACATATGCCGCCCGGAAGCAATGCCGGCCGCTGCGAGCGTCTTGATTGGCCCAGCGGAAATTGCGTTAACGCGAATGCCTTTTGGTCCGAGGTCGCGGGCGATGTAACGGGTAGACGCTTCAAGCGCCGCTTTGGCGACGCCCATGACATTGTAATTCGGGACAGTGCGTTCCGATCCAAGATAAGTCAGTGTGATCATAGAACCGCCCGATCGCATCATTTTTGATGCGCGGTTAGCGGCATCCACAAAAGAAAAAGCTGAAACGTCCATCGTATTGCGAAAATTTTCGCGCGTGGTGTTCTCAACGAACGAACCTTCAAGCGCGACTTTGTCGGTAAACGCGATGGCGTGAACGAGAAAATCAAGCGACCCCCATTTTTCCTGGATCGTCGCAAAAGTTGCATCCATCGATGCGTCATCCATAACGTCGCAGGGAATGATAATTTCTGCGCCAAGGCTTTCTGCCAGGGGACGTACGCGCCGCTCCATCGCTTCATTGACATAGGTGAAGGAAAGCTCGGCGCCCTGCGCGTGCAGCTGTTGCGCGATCGACCACGCGATGGAGTTCTTGTTCGCAACGCCCATGATCAGGCCGCGTTTGCCGTTCATCAGATCGCCTTGGGGGAAGGGAGTTTCACCGCCCATAATCATTTCCTTTTTTGTTCGTCGTCATTGGCCGCCCGATTGACCGATCATGACCAAGGTTGCAATGAAATAGGCAAGCCAGACCAGCGCGTAAATGCCGTAGCGTGTCGCCTTGGGCTGTTTTTTGACGCTGGTCATCACCAGACGGAACCACCACAGGCCGAAACTTGCGATGATAATTGCCGCAATCCCCGCATAGACTGCGCTTTGCGCCATCCGCGCCTAGCCCTCAACCCGCGCTATGGCGAGGCAGCCATTGGTGCCGCCAAATCCAAAGCTATTGGTCATAAAGCAGTCGATTTTTGCGTTATCGATGCGCTCGCGAATAATCGGCAGGCCTTCAAATTCCGGGTCGAGATTGTCGATATGCGCGGAGGCCGCGAGGAATTTGTGCTTCATCATCAACAGCCCATAGATCGTTTCCTGGGCGCCGACGGCCCCGAGCGAGTGGCCGGTCAGGGATTTGGTCGATGAAAAAGGCGGAATGTCTTTGCCAAACACCTCACGGATCGCCTGGGTCTCTTTTGAATCGCCGATCGGCGTTGAAGTGCCGTGGGGATTGACATAATCGATGGGCTGTCTGACGGTTTCAAGCGCCCCTTGCATGCACCGCACAGCGCCTTCGCCGGAGAGCTGCACCATATCGTATCCGTCGGAATTTGCGTAATAGCCGACGACCTCGCCATAAATTTTTGCGCCGCGCGCTTTGGCGCGTTCATATTCCTCAAGCACAACAACGCCCGCGCCGCCGGCGATAACGAACCCGTCACGGTCTTTGTCATAAGCGCGGCTGGCGACCGCTGGCGTGTCGTTGAAGTTTGTCGACATCGCCCCCATTGCGTCAAAGAGGTTTGACATTGACCAGTCGAGCTCTTCACCGCCTCCGGCAAACATCACATCCTGCTTGCCCCACATGATTTGTTCGACGGCAGCGCCAATACAGTGCACCGATGTTGCGCAGGCCGATGAGATCGAATAATTAATCCCAAGGATTTTGTACGGTACTGCAAGGGTCGCCGAATTTGTCGACGACATCGCTTTGGGCACCACCGTCGGCCCGATTTTCTTTGTGCTTTTGTTCGCGCGCGTCTTGTCTGCCGCTTCAATAATCGCGCGCGTCGAAGGGCCGCCCGATCCCATAATCAGGCCGGTCATGGGGTGGCTGATCTCGTCTTCGGCGATCCCGGAATCGGCAATCGCTTCGCGCATGGCTATATAGTTCCACGCGGCGCCTTCGCCCATAAACCGGCGCGTGCGCCGATCAAGCGCTTCCTCGTAATCGACAGGCGGGCGCGCCCAGACCTGGCAGCGAAAACCGTATTCGGCGAAATCTTCCGCATGGGTTATGCCGGATTTGCCCTCACGCAATGAGTCCGTCACTTCCTCGACATTGCCGCCAATTGATGAAACGACCCCAACCCCGGTAATGACAACGCGCCGCATAGTTACCCTTTCGACAATACCAGCAGACAATACGCAGTTAAAACGACATACCCGCCGCAAGCTGTTCCGCAGAAAAAAGGCCGACGCGCAAATCTTTTGCTTCGTAGATTTTGCGGCCGTCAACTTTCATGATGCCGTTGCCAACGCCAAGGATCAGCGGGCGGCGCATCATGCGGCGAATATCGATTTCATAGCTGACGAGCTTCGCTTGCGGAACCACCATACCGGAAAACTTTACGTCTTTAGCGCCAAGCGCGCGGCCATGGCCAGGGTTGCCGGCCCAGGTCAGGAAAAAGCCGATCAGCTGCCAAAGCGCATCAAGACCGAGGCATCCTGGCATTACCGGGTCGCCGGGAAAATGGCAGTCGAAAAACCACAGGTCGGGATTGATATCGAGTTCCGCCTCAATCCGGCCTTTTCCAAATGCGCCGCCATCATCATTGATGACCGTCACCCGGTCAAACATGAGCATCGGCGGGACCGGCAATTGTGCCGTGCCCGGGCCGCGCAAACCATTATAGCCGCATTCCAGCAGCTCTTCGCGATTAAAGCTGTTCTTCATTTCCGCCATTCGGTGAATTGTCGCTCGTGTGCGCCGCTAGGTATAGGGGCAGGCGCACATGGTCAATTCTGCGGCGCAATATTGCTGGTTCCCGGGTGGGCGCCCCAGAAGGCTGACTGGGCCGCCCAGCCTTTGACGCCTTTTGCGGAAATCCGCAGCCAACCATCGTGAGAGGCTTCAATCCGAGCAATCAGCCCGCGGCCAAGATGGGCTATCACGGGCGCGTCGTCGTCCGGGCGCTTGTGGAGGGGAAGTCGGTCATTGAGGACAAGTGCTGTTTTTACCCCGGAAAGCTTTGATTTATGGGTCCAGCATTCGTCGCCTTCAAGGTCGCGGACTTTACGCCAGTGGTCATTGGTTTCGGCCACGACCATCACGGGAAGGCCCTTTCGCATAAAAGTGATGCGCACCGGATGGGCAAAACTTGGTCCGGTCCGGCAGAAGGTTTTTTCCGCTTTGAGGGAGACAAACCGCGGTACCGGCAAGCCTGACGGCGTGTTGAGCCGCAAAGCGGGCGGCTCTGCGTCTTGCGCTGCCTGGACGGGCGCCGTCAAATAGAGGCTGAGCGTCGCAGCAAGAGCTAAAAAAATAATTTGGCGTTTCATCGGTGGAAACTCGAAAAACCCGGCAAAGATGAATAAACCCTTATTGAAAGACAAAGCTGTTAATCTTCAGTTAACCACGCCGCCCCTCCGTGTTTGGCCGGCGCGCTAAGGGACGCATGAGCGCAAAGAAAATCACTGTGGCGGTCACCCGTAAGCTCCCCAATCCGGTGGAGACGCGCCTCGCAGGGCTGTTTGATGTTGTACTTAATGACGACGATGCCCCGCTATCGCGAGCGGCATTAATCGAACGCGCCAACAAAGCCGATGTGTTGGCGGCAACCCTTGGCGACCGCCTTGATGCGGCGTTTTTTGCCGCGGTCGGCGGCCGGCTGAAGCTGATTGCGAATTTCGGCGCTGGCACTGATCACATTGACGTTGCCGCCGCCAATGCCCGAGGCATCCAGGTCACCAATACGCCGTCCGTGCTTGCAGAAGACGCCGCCGATATGGCGATGGCGCTTGTCCTTGCGGTGCCGCGCCGTCTTGTCGAGGGCGTCCGGGCGATCGAAAGCGGCGCCTTTCATGGCTGGTCGCCGACATGGATGCTTGGCCGGCGGGTGCGCGGCAAAAAACTTGGCATTATTGGGCTTGGGCGTGTCGGCGAGGCAATTGCCCGTCGCGCAAAAGCCTTCGGCCTCTCGGTGCATTACCATAATCGCACGCCAATCAATCCGCATGTGGAAGAAGAACTTGAGGCGACCTATTGGGACAGTCTCGACCAGATGCTCGCTCATGTGGACATCGTCTCGGTGAATTGCCCGCACACGCCAGCGACATTTCATTTGCTCTCGCGGCGACGTTTGAAACTGCTGCAACCGCACACCTATGTCGTAAACATTTCCCGCGGCGAGATTGTCGATGAAACTGCGCTCGCCGATCTAATCGAAGACGGCAAGATAGCCGGCGCCGGGCTTGATGTTTTCGAGGGCGAAAGCCCAAATGAAAAGCTGTTTCGGGCGCCGAATGTCGTTTTACTGCCGCATATGGCGTCGGCGACGATTGAAAGCCGGATCGAAATGGGCGAGCGCGTGATCATCAATATCAAAATGTTTGCCGACGGGCATAAACCGCCGGACCGCGTGATTCTCGGGCTCGATCAGGATCGCACGCCGGACCCGGCATAATCATGCGCGCTGAAATTGGACCGGAAAATGGGTATCTACACAGACCATATCGAACCAAAACTCGTCTCCTGCGTTTGCGGGATGAAGGCGCTCCACAAGGAGCGCGAACAAATCGTGCCCGAGGCTGCGGGCCGGGTTTTGGAAATCGGCTTTGGATCGGGGCACAACGCGCCGTATTATGATTGCAGCCAGATCACGCATCTTTATGCACTGGAGCCGTCTGCAGGTTGGCGGCGGCTCGGCGAAAAGCGCCTTCGCGACCTGCCGTTCACGGCGGAATGGCTCGATCGGCCCGGCGAGCATATCCCGCTTGCGAATGAAAGCGTCGACAGTGTCCTTGTGACGTTTTCTTTGTGCACCATTCCCGGCGTTGAAGCCGCGCTTGCGGGCATGCGTCGCGTCTTGAAGCCGGGCGGCAAGCTGGTCTTTCTGGAGCATGGCGCGGCCCCTGATCCCGGGGTCGCGAAATGGCAGGATCGGCTCAATAAGGTCTGGGGGAAATTTGCCGGCGGCTGCCATCTGAACCGTAAACCCGACGATCTGATTGACAAGGCGGGTTTTCAGATCGCGGCCATTGACCGTCATTATGCGCCAGGAGCCCCGAAAATAGCCGGTTTTGTCAGTGCCGGCGTGGCCTTGCGGTAACAATGGGTCCCCGGAATGTGAACGAGCGAAAAAATTAGTTGAATCGCAAATTTCCTGGCGCATGCTATTTGCATGGAGAAAGGGCCGCTCTTGCGGACCCTTTGTTTGTTTTGCTGTCATCGAAAGCCGCTGTTGTGCGTAAATTGTTGGGATTTGGGATTTTGCTTTTGGGGATCGCCGCAGCGCATGCGGATTCTGCGCCTGCCGGCAACCCGTTCCTCAAATATGCAAATCCTTACGGCGCGGTTGCCGCTGTCCACACGATCTTTGAGGTGGAGCCCGGCAAGTCCGTGCGTGTCGCGGTTTATGACAGTGATGCGGCGTTTCTTGAAAACGCGCTGGCCAAGCTGGAGGCGCCGCTTGATGCTTCCGGCCTGGCGCTTGTCCCTCTGGGCGACCTTGCTCCGGGCGAATATGCCTTTGCCGCCTATCTCGATGAAAATGGCGATGGCAAGCTGAACCGCGGCAAGATATTGGGCCGCCCGAAAGAGCCCGTGGCATTTTCAAACGGCGCCAAGGCAAAACTGCGCAAACCGCATTTCGATGAAGCGAAAGTCGCCATTGCGCCCGGTCAGGTGATTGTCATCACGCTCGAGGACTAGCCGGCTCTGCTGCCTCAACGTTTCCGAAACTCAGCTTCAATTTCCAGTTCGACCTTGTCGCTGACCAATATGCCGAAGCGGCTGACGCCAAAGCTGCGCCGGCTAACCCCAGTTTGCGCCGACATGCCGATAATATAAGCCCCGCGCAACCGGTCGAACCCACCGCCGTTAAATGTCACCACCATCGATACCGGTTGGGTCAGGCCGTGCATTGTGAGGTTGCCCGTCATCACCCCGGTATTGTCGCCGGTTATTTCGATGCCGGTCGAGCGAAAAATCGTTTCCGGGAACTGGTTCGCGTCAAACCAGTTCGGTCCCATTAAAACATTGGCAAAGGGATCATTAGCGACATCGAGGCTGGTCATGTCGACGACGGCTTCGATCTTTGCCGATTCAGGGTTGTCTTCGTCAAAATCAAGACTGACATCAAAGCGCTCAAAACGGCCGACATATTTCGAAAAGCCAAGATGGCCAACCTTGAATATCAGCGCGGCGTGATCGCGGTCCAATTCATAATTACCGGGTTTGAGCGCCGTGGGATCAGTGTTGACGCTTGGGGCCAGCGCCGAAGCGCAGCTTGCGGCGAACGCGAGGCTGAATGTTAAAAAGAGATTGCGAATGGACGGCACGAGCATCGCAAAATTTCCCACGACATAATTACCGGTGCGCGCAATCGGCGCAGGCAGGATCGGCAGGCAAGGAAATTGTGCGAAACGATCCGGCGAGCCCGTCATATAGCATGAGACGGCCCGCAAGGCTGGTTCCTATTTGTAACAATTCCTTGAGGACCTCCATGGCCGCAAGCGTTCCCATAACGCCGGTCACGGCGCCAAGAACGCCTTCTTCGGCGCAATTGACCTGTTGGTCGCGGGGCGGTTCTTCGGGCACGAGGCAGCGATAACAGGGCAGAAAGCCTGGATTTTCGTATGGCTTGAAGGTTGAGATCTGGCCTTCAAACCGCCCGACCGCGGCTGAAACAAGCGGCTTTTTCATGGCGATGGCGGCGCTGTTCAGTGCAAAACGCGTTTCGAAATTATCAACGCCTTCCGCGACAAGATCATAGCCGGCAATGATCTCGGCCGCATTATGGTCATTGAGACGCAGGGCATGCTCGATAATTTCAATATCGGGATTAAGACGCGCCGCGAAGGTTTTCGCACTCAGCGTCTTGGAGCGCCCGATATCCTCCGTCCGATGAATAACCTGCCGCTGCAGATTGGAAAGCGCCACGACATCATCATCGGCGACGCCGATGGTCCCAACGCCGGCTGCGGCAAGATATTGTATCAGCGGCGCTCCGAGCCCGCCGGCGCCGACCACAAGCACCCGTGACGAAAGCAGTTTCTTTTGGCCCTGGCCGCCAACTTCCTTGAGGAGGATATGCCGGGCGTAGCGTTCTCTTTGCGTCTGATCCATAGGGCTGCTTTTATGGCGCAACGCACGCTTTGAACAGGGAGGCCCGATTTTGATCCGCCGGAGATCGATGAATTTTACCAGACCGGCCGCTTTGACGGTTTTGAACAATGCGAAGTTTTTGTCGCCGAAACTGAAGGCAACCTGATTGGTTTTGCCGAAGCGAGCGCCAGGCCTTATGCGGATGGCTGTGTAACTACGCCGGTTGCCTATCTTGAGGCCTGGTATGTGGCGCCTTCCGCGCGCGCCAAAGGGGTCGGCGCCATGCTGGTCGCCGCAGTTGAAAATTGGGGCCGGGCGTTGGGATTTAAAGAAGTCGCCAGCGACGCTGATATTAACAATCAGTTGAGCCACAAGGCCCATCAAGCGCTTGGCTTTGTCGAGACTGACCGAATTATTTGTTTTGCGAAAAAACTCTGAAGGCGCGTCATCTTCTGCTAAAAGAGTTGAATGCAAAAGCTCTTGATCACGATCGGGCTGTTAATTGTCGCTGTCGGCATATTGTGGCCGCTTTTATCCAAGCTCGGCATTGGCCGCCTGCCCGGCGATATCATCATCCGTCGTGAAGGCTTTTCGTTATATTTTCCGATTACGACGATGATCATCGTCAGCATCGTGGCAACGCTGATTTTTCGTTTTTTCGGAAAATAACTATTTACCCGTTGAGCCAAACCCGCCGGCGCCGCGTTCAGTCTCATCAAGATCCGCGACCTCTTCAAACTGCGCCTGCCAGACCGGCGCGATCACCATCTGACCGATGCGGTCGCCGCGATTGATGACAAAATTATCCGCACCGTGATTAATCAAGATGACTTTCAATTCGCCGCGATAATCAGCATCAATGGTGCCGGGAGAATTGACGCAGGAAATGCCGTGTTTTGCCGCAAGGCCGGAGCGCGGCCGCATCTGCGCTTCCCATCCCGGCGGCAGAGCGATGGCGATGCCCGTCGGCACCATGAAGCGCTCGCCGGGTTTCAGGATCAGCGGCTCCGTTACTGCTGCGCGCACGTCGCAGCCGGCAGCGAGCGCCGTTTCGTAACGCGGCAGGTCCAAGCCTTCGCCATTTGCGAGGCGTTTGATTTTGACGACAGGCGCGTTGATCAAGGCTTCATCCTCGATGGATTGTTCCGGCGATAGGGCAGTAGCAGGCATTGTCACCTTCCAATATGCGTGGGTGCGTATCTTCACCTGATTTGGCGTGTGCGGCTGATTATTTCTCCCCAGAATTTCCCGTTTTTATTCCCCAATAAAATTATAGCATATATCAGTCTCTGGCGCGGAAATCCCCAAAAAGCCGATCTGCGATGTCCATCGCCTCGCCAGTGCGGGCCGCCCAGTCCGCACCGTCAATAATATGCGGCTCAAGATCGAACGCTTTTAGCCGCGCCAGCGCCGCATCAAAAAACCAGCGGCGGGTATCAACATCGCCGGCATATCTGACGCCGTCATCAATCCAGCGCACATCCGGCGACAGGACGAAATAACAATCAGCGAGACGTTCTTTCTCGACGAATTTTTCCAGCAGCGGGGAGGGCGCCCCTAAAAGGAATTCCGCCCAGATCGCCGTTTGAATGGAGTCAGTATCTTCAATCAATAAGGGGCCGGCATCGGGCGCCAGCGCCGCACGCATAGCGGCGTGTGTTTCAGCCAGGGTGACGAGGTCGCTTTCGCGCCAGTTTCCGCCCTGTTTGTAGTGAATGTCATAGGTGCGGCCATATTCGGGCATGCACAGTGTTTTGAAATGCCGCGCCAGAATACGCGCAAGTCGTGATTTTCCAGTACTTTCCGGACCCAGCAAACAGAGGCGCTTTTGAAAATACGGCCGCGCCGGCGGCGCAATGTCAAACCAATGGGCGGCAGGGTTTTTTCGGATTGCTGTGCCGGAAACCGGAAACATGTCCCGTTCCGGATCGACGAGCACGGCTTTGGCGTCAAGCTCTTCGGCCAGGCGGAAAAGATAGGGCTCAGACCCGAACACATAATCAACCGCCTGCGGATGAAATTCACCTATGGCTTTGCGCCAGATTGGCCAGAAGTCCGGATGGTCGTCAGGTTCCTGCGGCAGGTCACGATGCAAATGCAGAACTGAAGCGCGCGGCAAGGCGGCGCTCATCCATTCATGACGCAGCGTTCCGGGCATGTCGTCAACGCTGGTGGAACAAACCAGCACGGTCAATTCGTCGACCATCTCAAGCGCGGTTTTACACAAAAACAAATGTCCGCGATGGGGCGGCATAAATTTTCCAAGAAGAAAGCCGCGTTTAGCGCTCATGCCTGTTCTCTGCTGCTGTTTTTGTAAATCCGCCGCCAGTTAAAATAACCCACGGTTGCCAACACCAAAAACACAAAATAGAGCGCTGCTGTCGGGTAAAGGTCTTTTGTCCAATATAAGCCAATGGCGAGTAGATCGACGGCGATCCAGACGAGCCAGTTTTCGAGCCGTCGCCGTGCGAGAAGGAACTGAGCCACAATGCTGAGTGCTAGAATTGACGCGTCCCAATAGGGAAAGGAGGCGTCCGTATGGCGCGCCATCAGCGTTCCCCAAACCGAGATTCCCGCCAACGCCGCCGCGCCATATCCAATTGCCTGGCGGCCGCTTAACCGGCGTACAACAATAAGCCCGTCATCACCACGCCCCTTCAGCCAATAATACCAGCCGTATATTTGCACGACAAAGAAAAATGGTTGGAGGAGCGCATCGCTATAGAGCTTTGCTTCAAAGAATATCCACGCGTAAAGCGTGACCATCACAATCCCAAAAGGATAGTTCCAGATCGAACGCCGAATAAGAAGCGTGATATTGGCGATACCCAGTAGCACCGCAATGATCTCAATCTTGCGCGATCCGGTCATCGCGAGAAGAAAATCGTAAACTGCTTCCATGAATATCCGTGTTCCGGCGCTGTTGTCGGTTCCGCCTTAGCTCGTCAAACGGTGGGTTCGCGGGGAATGAGAAAGTGAAAGACGATATAAGCGCCGCCAATGAGGCCCGGCAACAACGCAATGCCGAGCAACGAATAGCCGTCGATATCGCCGCTGATCAGCCCGATCCCGGCAAGCGCAAGGGCGACACAAACCAGCAAAATGCCGCGCCGCAGATCCGCATTGGGTCCAATCGAATCGACCGTGATCGCCGCAATCAGTTTCGGATCGGCCTCACCGGTTTTTTCAACGCTGGTTTTGATCGCTTCATAGATCATCCGGCGGTTGCGGTGCCGGAAATAAAAAGGCGTGCCGACAATGAGAACGATGCTGGCAAAGACAATCAGCGGAACGATAATGGCGACTTCCATAGTGGCGGTCTCGGGCTGGCTTCAAGGACACCCTAAAGGGTTTCGGCCATTTCATCGAGTCCGCTGATGCGTGCTCACTGCGCCGGTAAAAACTTCCCGTTACGCAACAGCGCTGCGGAAACCAGCGTCACCACAACGCCGACGGGAAAAATCTCAATAAATGTAATTGGGGCGCGATAAAACGGATTGCCGTAGTTTTCTTTCATCTTCTGCATTTCAACAATGAGCTTATCAAGTTCCGCGCCGGTCACGCCCGCGGCCTGTTTTTGCGCAATCACCGCATCGGTATATTCGCCGATAAAAGCGTAGTCTGTCATCGCCAGATGGATTTCCCAGCCGATGACATAAAAAACGCCCGCGACAGCGGAAATTCCGAGGCCGAGATAGGCTGCGGTGGAAAATTTGATCACCCCGCCAAGTTCCTTGTCACGGTGGCGCTTGATCGCAAAAAAGATCGCCGAAAGTGCGATCAGCATGGTGAGATAGCCGAACCAGTGGGAGGCGCCGGCGCCTTCGCCGCCGCTCATCACCAAACCAATGATCATAACTGCTATTATTACGCTTCCGGCGACGGCGCCGTAGACAACAACTGTTCTAAGCATAGCTCATTTCCCTTGAATGATTTTCGGTTTGCGCCAGCGCTTGCAAGCGCGATCCTTATTCCGGCGGCTGAAAAATACCCAGCACATTGCCTTCGGGATCTTTGAACCAGGCAAAGCGGCCCTTGCCGCCGGGAATATCGAGAGGGCCGATGGTAATTTTGCCGCCTCCAGCGCGAATTTTGTCGCACGCGGCATTTGCGTCCGCCACTTCCATGTAGAACATGACATATTGATGGGGTTCGTGACCCAGGGCGGTAATGGCGCCGTCAACGCCCTTGTCGGCGCCGGTATTTATGTCTGCGCCATGCTGGTTTTTCTGCGCACCCCAGTCGAAGACTTTTTCGTAAAAGGCGACAGTTTTTGCGCTGTTCTGACAGCCGATTTCAAAGCGCACCACGGCATTGCCCATCATTGTCTCCTCTTCCTGTTAAACCCACAAAAATGAACGTCTAAAGGTTTTTCTCGCACTGTTTAATAAGCGAAAATTGCCCGAAAGCAGCGTCGGCGCTATCGCCCAAAAGGGTGATTTTTGTGAAACGACCGATGTTTTCTTGAGATCAGGGGATGAGGCGAAGATCTTTTGCCTTGCTGATCGCTTGTGTGCGTCTTGCGACCTCCAGCTTTTCATAGAGCTTCGCGAGATGTGTTTTTATTGTGTTGGGCGAGACGCCCAGTGCGCGCGCTATTTCCTTATTCGACATGCCTTCACCGAGGCGGGCGAGCACTTCCTGTTCGCGGGCGCTGATGCCGAGATATTTGAGCGCCTGTTGGTTGCGTTCGAAGGCTTCATTGGGCGCTTGACGGTTCAGGCGTCCTCCCGCCCAAATGCCGAGTGCGGAGAAAAAGACGGCAATCAATATTATGTAAATTTCGGTCGAATACGCGCGCACTGCATATTGGTATTCCAGCCAGTCGAGAATGAAGGCGCCGAGCGCGAGACCAATAGCGGCGATCGCAATCGTTTTTTTCACCGCTTACTCCGCGGCTTTCACTAGCGTTGGCCCGGCGAGCGCCTTGGCGATGCGTTCCGCCAGCCGTCTTGCAACCTCGTCTTTGGGCAATTCCGGCCAGGTCTCGTCGCCCTTGTCTGTGATCAAGATAACAGTGTTGAGGGGGCCGCCCATGGCGCAATGTGCGCCGGGCGATACGTCATTGGCGACAATCCAGTCGCAGCCCTTGCGCCTGCGTTTTGCTTCTGCATGGCCCAAAATATCATCGGTCTCGGCGGCAAAGCCGACAACGAGACGCGGGCGGCCAGACGTCAATTGTGAAATGGTTTTCAAAATATCCGGGTTTTCTGCAACCGGTATCGCGGTCAGACCGCCGCGTTCTTTTTTGATCTTGTGATCGGTTTCTATCGACGGCCGGTAATCGGCAACGGCGGCGCAACATATGGCGCAGTCGACAGGAAGCGCCGCTTTGCTCGCCTCCATCATCTGGCGCGCGGTTTCGACGCGGATGGTTTCAACGCCTGCGGGGACCGTAACGCTGGTCGGTCCTGTCACCAGCACAATTTCGGCGCCGAGATTTCTGAGCGCTGCGGCAATAGCGTAACCCTGCTTGCCGGACGACCTGTTTGCAATGTAGCGCACTGGATCAATCGGTTCGTGGGTGGGCCCTGCCGTGATGAGAATGCGTTTACCGGTGAGGGGACCGCGTGCGGTTTTTGAAAAATAGGCTTCGATAGCGTCGGCAATTTCTATGGGCTCGGCCATGCGTCCGGGGCCATATTCACCGCACGCCATGTCGCCTTCATTGGGCCCGACAAACAAGGCGCCGTCGCTCTTAAGCGTTTTCAAGTTGCGCCGGGTCGCTGCGTTCTCCCACATCCGGACATTCATTGCCGGCGCAAAAAGCACGGCTTTGTCCGTCGCCATCAGCGCCGTAGAGGCAAGATCATTGGCAGCGCCGTTTGCAGCTTTGGCCATCAGATCGGCGGTCGCCGGGGCCGCAACCACGAGGTCCGCCGAGCGCGACAATTCGATGTGACCCATCTCGGTCTCATCGGTGAGATCAAAAAGTTCCGTATGGCATTTTTCACCGGAAAGGCTGGCGACCGAAAGAGGGGTAATAAATTCTGCGCCGGCCTTTGTCAGGATCACCCGGGATTTGACGCCCCGCCGGGATAACTCGCGGATAAGCTCAAGGCTTTTATAGGCAGCGATGCCGCCGCCGATAATCAGGAGTATGGATTTTTCGCCGTCTGTCATGGGCCACTAAATAAGCCGGACGCGGTCTAATGTCACCACAAAGTGGGCGGCGTCACGCGATCTGCTCAACCCTGGCCTTTTCGCATAGAGGATAGGCCGCAAGTAGCGGCTCAATAGCTGCGCGCATCGTCTCGAATGACGGCCCATAGCAATAAAGCGCGGTTTCCTTTGCGCCGTGCCAGTAACCGCGAAAATCACCATCCTCCCCAATCAGCCGGTCAAGCTCAGCCGTGACATGATTGACGTCGCATTCTTCATAAACCGCATCCGGGAGATCAGCGCCGTTCAAAAAAATGCCAATGCCTTCATAAAGGCCAAACGGTATTTCCCGCCCGTCGCTGTCCATAATGAGTTTTGAACCCTTCGGCGCGCCGAGAGATTCGAGGCGATCAATGATCGTGCTTAAAGTTTCATTCGACGTATTGGCGACACGGATTTCCAGATCGCAAAATTCAATACCGGCAGGTTCGTCAGCGAGCTGCGTGCCGCCGCCGGTGACTTCTCCTATCCCCGCAGGGCCGATCGCTTCATCCAGCGGATCCTCAAAATATTCGCCGCGGTCAACCGGTTGCACGCGCGCATTGAGCCGCGCCGTAAGATACTCACTGGCTTGCTCGTCATTTTTTGTTGCGCCCAAATTGATTCCAAGCATTGGCCCGCCTCGTTCAGGTTTTCTTGGCGGGCGATCATGGGGTTAACCGGCAAACAAATGATGTGCGCGATGCGCTGTATTCTAACGAAAGACGGCAAATATCGTTAAGAGCAACGCCGCGGCGCCCGCAAACCAAAGAGCAATGCGGGTGATGCCGGTTTTTTGGGGCGGCGGCTGTCTCAAATCGACACGCCCGTCGGCAATCTTTTCAGCCGCTTTACCGATCTCTTCCACATAATGGGGCAGTTGCGGCGCGATCTCGAGCGCCTTGCGGGTTGCGGTTCGAAGTTTTTCGGCTTGGGCCTGGGGGCCGATCGCCTTGTTAATATAGGCGCGCACGGTAGGCGTCGCCGCCTCCCACATATCGACTTCCGGATCCAACAGGCGTGCGACCCCTTCGACCGTCACCATTGTGCGTTGCAGGAGCACCAGCTCAGGGCGCAAATGCATGTCAAACATCGCGGTGACGTCAAACAATTGTTGCAACACGCGGGACATGTCGACTTGCGCGGCGTTGCGGCCCTGAAGCGGTTCTCCGACCGCACGCAGCGCTTGCGCAAATGCGTCGATCGAATGATCCCGGGTAATGTAACCGGCGTTAAAATGAACTTCGGCGGTGCGCTTATAATTGCGCGTGATAAACCCATAGATGATTTCTGCAAAAGTGTGCCGCGCAATCTCATCAAGGCGGCCCATAATGCCGAAATCAATGAGTGCGAGACGCCCTTGATCATCGACGATCAGATTGCCCTGATGCATGTCCGCGTGGAAAAAACCTGTATGCAGCGCCTGGGTCAGAAAGACCGAAATGACCAGCCGCGCCAGCTCCTCACGGTTGACGCCGCGCGCATCAAGGGCCGCCAGATCGCCAAGCGGCGCGCCGTCGATCCATTCCACCGTAAGCACCCGGCGCGAGGAAAGCGGCCAGATGACTTCGGGAATACGCAGGCGCGGCTCGTCCTTTAGGTTTTCCGCAAGTTCCGAGGCTGCCCCGGCTTCCATTCGGAGATCCAGCTCTATTGCCGCCGAGGCCTTCAATGTTTCGATGAATTGCACCGGCTCCATGCGGCGCGCGGCGCTGGAAGCGGATTCGATGTGTCTGGCGGCTCTGGCAAAAGCGCGGAATTCCCGCGCCGCGATGCGCTCGATGGCCGGACGCAGGACTTTGACCGCAACCTTGCGGCCGTCTTTCAAGGTCGCCCGATGCGCCTGTGCGATCGAGGCGGCGGCGATCGGCCCCGAAAATTCCGTAAACAGATCATCAATTTTCTGACCAAAGGCGGCTTCAATTTCCCGGCGCGCCTCTGCGTCTGAAAAGGCCGGCATTTTATCCTGCAGCCGGCCAAGATCGGCGGCCATCTCAAAACCGATAATATCGGGCCGTGTCGCCATAAACTGGCCGAGTTTTACATAAGCCGGCCCAAGCCGCTCAAAGGCGAAGGCGAGACGCTCGCCCGGGCGCTTTGCGCGACCGCGCGCGCCGATCCGTGTGAGAGATCCAAATGCCTGCAACGGGCCCGGCGCCAAATGCGCAAATTCGCGCGGCACAAGCGCATCATGGCGCGTTAGTGTCCATCCGGCGCGAACAAGGCGGGCGTAATCTATGAGGGCGGTGAACATGTTTTGGCCTAAGCCCGCCAACCCGTATGCAGCGCTGCAACGCCGCCGGTGAGGTTTTCATATTTAACCCGCGCAAAACCGGCTTTTTTGATGCGTGCGGCGAATGCCTCCTGGCCTGGAAATTTACGAATCGATTCAACGAGATAGGCGTAAGATTCAGCGTCATTGGCGACTTTCTCACCGAGCCACGGAATGACATTAAAAGAATAGGCGTCGTAAACTTTCTGGAGGCCCTCGGTTATCGGATGAGAAAACTCAAGGCACAAAAATCGCCCGCCGGGTTTTAAGATTCGCCAAGCCTCTTTTAGCGCTGCATCCATATCCGTCACATTGCGGATGCCGAAGGCAATTGTGTAGGCATCGGCTTTGCCGCCGTCGAATGGCAGTTTTTCAGCATCGCCGCAAATTCGCGTCAGCTGCTGCGCTGCCGTGTCAGTCGACATGCGCCCTATGCCAGCGTGCAGCATTTCATAATTGATGTCGCAAATGATGGCGTTTGCCTGCCGCTTTTTATCAGCCGACGGACGGCTATTGGCGCGCTTTAAAAAGCCAATGGCGACATCTCCGGTGCCGCCGGCGACATCGATAAGGGTCTCGCCGGGCTGCGGCGAGAGCCGGTCAAGCATGACCGATTTCCATATCCGGTGAACGCCGCCCGACATCAGATCATTCATCAGATCATATCGTCCGGCGACGCTGTCGAAGACATCACGGACAAGCGCCGCCTTTTCGCTGGTTTTCACCTTGCGAAAGCCAAAGGAGATTTCATCTTCGCCGCGCTGCGTCATAAAAAAAGGCATATCTTGTTGTCGCGCGCAGGAGAAGCGCCTTGACGCCGCATGGTCCTTTTGACAGTGTTAAGCGCTTGAAATAGGGGGTATTTTCCACCGACCGGCTGCGCTATTCAAAACGCCGGCGCCAATGGGAGACCTGGGGAAGAGATGATAAAATCAGAACTCGTGCAAAAACTTGCCGACGAAAACCCTAATCTGTTTCATCGCGATATCGAGCGCATAGTCTCCATCGTGTTTCAGGAGATTACCGATGCGTTGGCGCGCGGCGACCGGGTGGAGCTAAGAGGCTTTGGCGCCTTCTCCGTTAAACATCGACCGGCGCGAACGGGGCGCAATCCGCGCAGCGGGGAGGCTGTGCAAATTGATGAGAAATGGTCGCCCTTCTTTAAAGCAGGTAAGGAGTTGCGCGACCGGTTGAACGGTAAAGGCCGGTTCTCGTCGCATGCGGGCGGCGCAGGAACGGCGCCATAATTTTTTCAAAGCGGATGACCGCGGGACGAAAACTGTTTCCCGCGCCAGCGCATAGGAGCGGTTTTTCTCCATGAACGCGCCCGCGCAGCAAAAGCTGCTTGACGATCTGCCGCTCGCTCGAAGTGTCTATCCACACCAATATGATGTTGCGCGTGACCAGCTGCTGTTGGTGCGGCTCGCAAGCGATGCGCAGGAAAAGGCGAGTTTTCTTGATGACCGGGTGCTTGCGCCAAATATGCCGGGCGCATGGTTTTCCTGGGATCAATTGGCTCCAGCAAGAGCTAAGCTTACGGACTGTCGACCGCATTATATTTTCCATATGGGTCATTGCGGCTCAACATTGATCTCGCGGTTGATCAGCGCGGCCACGGAAGCCGTCGCCCTGCGCGAGCCTTTGCCCCTGCGCGCCTTTGCCTTCGACGCAGCGGAAGGCGCTGGCGCGCTTTTGAGCGAGCCGGGTTTTTTTGATCGGTTTTCGTTTTTTGAGCGCTGCTGGGCGCGTGGCGACAGGCCCGTGATTGTTAAAGCGACCAGCATCTGCACTGATCTTGCCAGTAAAACTGACGCTGACGGCGCCCGCGCTTTGTTTCTCTATCAGACGCCGGAGACCCATCTCGCGGCGCTGCTGGCGGGCGCGAACACACTTAATGATTTGCGTGGTTTTGCACAAATGCGCCACCGCCGCCTGCGCGCCCGCTCCACGCCGCCGCCCCTGGCTGCATCGAGCCTTGGCGAACTTGCAGCGCAAGTTTGGCTGTGTGAGGCAAGCGCTGCTGCGGCTGTTCATGATGCTGCCGGCCTGGCGATCATGAATTTTGAAAATTTTCTCGGCGCACCGGCGCTTGAACTTGCAAGGGCGTGCAACCTTTTTGGACTGACGCCCGGCGAAGGTAAAATAGCGGCGGCGCTCGCCAGCCCGATCATGAAGACCTATTCAAAGGCGCCCGAACATGCCTATTCGCCGACGACCCGACAGGAAATTATCGCTGATGCGGCCAAAAAATATGGCGATGAAATCCGCCGCGGCGCTGCATATCTTGAGGCCGCCGGGAAAGAAAGCGAGGTAATGGCGCGCGCGCTGGAATTATTTGCAAACTGAAAAAGGTTCAGTTCGACCACATGCGATGCAGGCTGTGGCGGACATGCTCAAGCGTCATGCGATTGTCCCACGAAATATTGAAACCTTCGAGCGCCGCCACTTCGTTGAGAAGATAAAGAAGATGGCGCTTGGATTCGTCGATGATCTGGCTTTCCATGAATGTGATCGCAACGAGGCGCTCGCCAGAGGTCACGGGCCGCACCTCATGGATCGTGGTTGAGGGATAAATGATCGCCGATCCTGCGGCGCCTTTGATGCTGACCGGCTTGCTGCCGAGATGGATGGTCAACTCGCCGCCTTCATAAGTTGCAGGTTCGGTGAGGAAAATTGTGCAGGAAATGTCGGATCGAAGCGGCGTCGGGGCCATCGGCAGATAGGCCGTATCCGGGTGCTTCCCGTATTGCATGCCCGGCTGGTAGCGGCAGATCAGCGGCGGGGCCATCCGCTTGATAAAGGCGAAATTGCGCACTTCTTCGCTGCGCATCAGCGCCTGACCGAGGATTTGGGTCGATTCCTGATAAGGTTGGCTGGTGTGGTCTATCTGGAGGTTTTTTTTGGTCGTATTATGAGGATTGCTGATCCGCCCATCGACAAAATCTGCATCTTTGGCGATTACGTGGAGCCTTTGCAGCTCAGCCGGAGTGAGAATATTTTCGATCTCAGTAAATATGAAAGCCTCCACTTTCTGGTCCGCGTTGTCTATCATCGGGCGGGCGCGGCGCCTACTGACGGGAAAGCACTGAAGTCTTCATGAAGAAATTGCTGTCTAGACTGCTCTGGATCCCGCTATTTGCGATAATCGTTTTATTTCTTGTCGCCAACCGGCAGCTTGTCGCGGTCAGCCTGGATCCGTTTAACGCCACAAACCCGGCGGTAACGACGCCAGCCATGTTTTTATGGGTTTGGCTGATCTTGATCTTTTTTATCGGCTTTGCGGTTGGCGCCTTCGGGATGTGGGTGTCAGGCCGGCAGCGCCGCCATCAAGCCCGTATGGAGCGGCGCGAGCTGAAAACTATGCGCAAGGAAATGGCGGCGTTGGAAAAACAACGCGCCGAATCCGAAACCGCGCAACCGGCGCCAGCGGATGACGCGCTGCCGCTTTTACAGTCGAGCTCGGCGTGACCCTGATGCCATGAGCCCACATTCCGTCAAAATCTGCGGTATTACCGAAACCCAAACGGCGCTTTCCGCAGCCCGTGCCGGCGCGGATTATCTGGGATTTGTGTTTTTCCGCAAAAGTCCGCGTTTTATCGCTGCGGAAGCTGCGGAAGAGCTCATCATGGAACTCAAACAAGCAAGCTTTGATGAGGGTTTTGAGTTGCCGAAGCTTGTCGGGCTGTTTGTTGACGCTGGTGAGAAAGAACTCGCCGAGGCAGCGCCCCTGCTCACCCATTTCCAGTTTCACGGTCACGAAAGTCCGGAACGCTGCGAGGAACTCGGCGTCGCGTTCGCCGTTGAGGTGATCAAGGCGATCCCGGTGACCGGCGCCGATGATATTGCTGCGGCAGGCGCCTATGACGGGCCCGCGGACATCCTGCTCTTTGACGCCAAGCCGCCGCCAGGGGCGGGCCGGCCCGGTGGGCACGGGGCGCCGTTCGACTGGGCCATACTCGAAGGCTACAAGGGCGAGACGTCGTTTCTTGTGGCTGGCGGGCTCAATCCGGATAATGTGGCTGACGCAATTGCTGCGCAAAAGAACGCTGCAGCATTTTTGGGTGTCGATGTCTCAAGCGGGGTTGAATCCGCACCGGGCGTCAAGGACCTGACTCTGGTCGAAGCCTTTGTTTCTACAGTAAAAACTGTGAAGTAGGAGTATTTATGGTGCGGTTATTGTGCGCAGCATTGAGTGCAGCAATTTTAACATTTTCCGCGGCGCGGCCGGCGGTTGCAGAACAGCCGGCGGACAAATCCGCAGCGGTTTTTGACCTGTTGCGCAGCGGCGGCAATGTGCTGGTCATGCGCCATGCCCATTCGCCGGGCGGTCAGAAAGCGTCTGTGGGTATGACGGAGGGCTGCAATCTGCAGCCCGGACGTGGGCTGGATGCGGAAGGATTCCATCAGGCGCGCGCCCTCGGGGAGTTTCTGAAGGACGAGGGCGTTCCGATCCTTAAAGCCTATACCAGCGATATGTGCCGCGCCTGGGATACGGCGCGTCTCACTGCCGGCGGCGCGCCGGTCACACCGCACCCGTCACAGAAGACGACCGATCCTGAAATCATCGCTGCATTCAAAAAAGAGATTGAGGCTGAATTGGCCGCCAATCCAGACAAGAACATCATTCTTGCCAGCCATTCCAACATCGCGCCGCTCGATGGGGCGATCGTCCTTGAAGGTGAAGAAGAGTTGCCGGAAGGCGTGATCAACGTCGTGACAGCGCCGGCGTGGAAAGGCGTTGGCGGCGGCGTCGTGCGATTAACGCCGCGGGTGAATATCGTATCGCCCGCAGTAACAGTAGATTAGCGCCGCTGGAGCCCGTAAACGAGTTCCGCGCGCTGCCTTTAGAGATCCTGGGCAGCCACAAAATTGACGGCCATACTATAATTTTTGACGGGTGCTTACGCCGAATGCGGCGCAGGACGACGCAGGTGATTTACAATTGTGATCAAACCAAACTCCTACCGAACCGGCCCTGACGCCGAAGGCCGCTTTGGCAAATTCGGCGGGCGCTTTGTCGCCGAGACCCTGATGCCGCTCGTCCTCGCCCTCGAAAAAGAATATGGTAGGGCCAAAAAAGACGAGCAATTTCAAGAGGAACTAAAGCACTACTTAAAGCATTATGTGGGCAGACCTTCGCCCTTATACTATGCTGAACGGCTGACGGCGTATTGCCGCGAACAGGCTGATCTATCGGGCCCTGCCGGCCAATATGGCGCGAAAATCTATTTCAAGCGCGACGAGCTCAACCATACCGGCGCCCACAAAATCAATAATTGCATGGGCCAGATATTGCTTGCCCGGCGCATGGGTAAGACCCGGATCATCGCCGAGACCGGCGCCGGTCAGCACGGGGTGGCGACGGCGACGGTTTGCGCCCGCTTCGGTCTGCCTTGCATCGTCTATATGGGCGCGACCGATGTGGAGCGGCAAAAACCAAATGTGTTCCGGATGAAACTTCTGGGCGCCGAGGTGATCCCCGTGACCTCCGGTAGAGCCACCCTGAAGGACGCAATGAACGAAGCGTTAAGAGATTGGGTGACGAATGTTGATGACACTTTCTACATCATCGGCACGGCGGCGGGGCCGCACCCCTATCCGGAATTGGTGCGTGATTTTCAGTCGGTGATCGGCATCGAGGCCAAAGAACAGATGATCGAGGCTGAGGGCCGGCTGCCCGATGCGATCATGGCCTGTATCGGCGGCGGCTCGAATGCGATTGGCCTTTTCCACCCGTTTTTGGATGATCTCGATACCGAAATCATCGGGGTGGAAGCAGCGGGTTTGGGTGTCTCGACCGATAAGCATGCCGCTTCGCTGAGCGGCGGTCGTCCGGGCGTGCTGCATGGCAACAGAACCTATCTTTTGCAGGACGCCGACGGGCAGATTCAGGACGCGCATTCGATTTCGGCGGGGCTCGATTATCCCGGCATCGGCCCTGAACACGCCTGGCTCCACGAATCCGGCCGGGTTGCGTATATTTCAGCCACAGACGACGAAGCCCTGGCGGCCTTCCAGCTTTGTGCAAAGCTGGAAGGCATCATCCCGGCGCTGGAACCGTCCCACGCACTCGCCCGCGCGATCGACAGGGCGCAGGCAATGTCCCGCGATGAGATTTTGCTGCTCAATATGTGCGGCCGTGGCGACAAGGATATTTTTTCGGTGATGGAGATTTTGGGGTCGTGAACGCCCCGTCTCCGGCCAGATGGAGGGACGACGATGACACGTAAAAAAGCTGCGGATTTCGATCCGCGATTGCTGGACCTTTTTGACGGCTATGTGCATGGGGCGCTCAACAAGCGGGAATTTTTATCAAAAGCGTCAGCCTTTGCCGTTGGCGGGATGGGCGCCGCTGCATTATTGCAGGCGCTGCAGCCGGATTATGCGCTGGCCGAGCAGGTGGCGCCGGATGATGCCGATATCATCACTGAAGAGATCGAATATGCGTCGCCAGATGGGCATGGGACGGTCAAAGGATTAATGGCGAAGCCGGCCAAGCAAGGGCCGTTCGGCGCTGTGCTCGTTGTCCATGAAAATCGCGGCCTTAATCCGTATATTGAAGATGTTGTCCGCCGCGTTGCAAAAGCGGGCTATCTCGTCTTGGGCCCTGACGGGTTAACGTCTCTGGGCGGGTATCCGGGCAGTGATGATGAGGGCCGCACAATGCAGCGTTCGCTCGATAGCACAAAGCTTTTGGAAGATTTCTTTGCGGGGTTTGAACATCTAAAAGGCCACGCAAACAGCACTGGAAAGGTCGGCGCTGTGGGATTTTGCTATGGGGGCGAAGTCTGCAATGCGCTTGCGGTTGCGTATCCGGAAATGGCCTGTTCCGTTCCGTTTTACGGGCGTCAGGCAGCGGCCGATAACGTTCCTGCAATCGAAGCGCCGCTCTTATTGCATTATGCCGGTAATGACGCGCGCGTGAATGCAGGCTGGCCAGCCTATGAGGCAGCGCTCAAAGCAAACGGCAAGACATACGAGGCGCATATCTATGAGGGCGCAACTCACGGTTTTCACAATGATACGACGCCGCGCTATGATGAAGAAGCGGCGGCGCTCGCCTGGTCGCGAACGCTTGCCTGGTTTGAGCGCTACTTAATCTAAGCGCCGGGCGCAGCAGTTTTCTCTAATTTTAGTCTTTATAAAGATTAATACAGATCCTAATGGTCATCCCCGTAATGCCGGCCGGCGATCGTGATATCGCCGTCGCCGCTGGTGCGGATCGAGCCCTCATATTTGCTGATGTAAACGTCGCCGGAACCCTGCACCGAGACATCCGGATTTGTCGCCAGGCCCATATGCTTAAAGTCGCCTGAGCCGCGGACCCGGACTTTAAGATCGTCGGAACGACCGCCATTGATGACGCTGTCGCCGCTGCCATGGATTGAAACAGTTGTTTTGCCAGCGACGCTGGCGAGAGAAACATCGCCGGATCCATGGGTCGAGATATCTGCGCCGCTCTTTACATCGCCGGATCTGATGTCGCCGGAGCCGTGAATTTCAAAGCTGCCGGGCCCTCCCACATGACCGAGAGTGACGTCGCCGGAGCCTGAAATTCGCACATTGGCGCTGCCGGCAATATCGCCGGTGCGGACATCTCCCGAGCCGTGAATAGCGATCGCCAGAATGTCAGCCGACCCGGTGATGACATCGCCAGAGCCGTGGATTCCGATATTGAGTTTTTCTGCAACATTGCCGAGTTTTAGATCGGCTGATCCATGGATGTTGATGTCAGCGGCTTTCATATTGCCGATCTCGCCTTCCACATGGCCTTCATCAACCAGGACATTGCCGCCAATGTCGCCCGCGCTCAGCAATGTTACCGCGCTGTCCAAAGAAACATCGGTTCCCTGGGGAACGGAAATAACCAGCTTTGGAAAATCCTGGAGATAAATTTCAAAGGCGCGTTCGTCATTGCGGCGCCAATTAACGTCGTCCCACCAGCGCGTATCGTCAGGATCTTCGTCGCTCTTGATGGTGAGGATGCCAGCGGAAGCGTTCATGTGAACGGGATAGGAAGCGTTTTTGCCGTCGGTGATGACCGCGCGCACATTTTTGCTGCGGCTCGTCTTGATCTCGACCGTCCCAATGAAATCTTCGATGACAAGGCCGTCAATATTGCCGAAGTCGCCGGTTTCATCGGCAAAAGCTGATGCTGTCAAAGCAGCCAATGCAACTGAACTTAAAATGGTTTTTGTAAATGCGCCCATGGAACCGGTCCCTTCATTACAAAGATGTTGTTGGTTTCAGAGTGTACGGCCTTGTCAGGGCCGCCACAATCGTCGCAGGCTCGGTTTACCGCAGCGCGGAAACGGGCCGCCGCGAAAACCATTCGTAAAGCGGCGTTTACGCTTGCGTCATTCACGACTAGAACGGCTTACTGACCGCCCTGTCGGGCAAGCCGTTCGAGGGTATTGATTGGTCGCGTTTTCGAACTGCGAAACCGGGTCTGGAGGGACATTTCATGAAATCCATCATCACCGCATCGCTCGTCATCCTTGGGGCGCTTGGGGTCGCGGCGCCGTCACTTGCTCAGTCGGGGGCGCAATCAGATCTTCGCGCCGCCATTGCTGCGGATTATGACGAAAATCTTGAAGCGCTGTTTACGCATTTCCATGAAAACCCGGAGCTCTCCCATCGTGAGTTTGAAACGTCGAAACGTCTCGCGACTGAAATCCGCGCGCTCGGCTATGACGTCGCTGAAGGGGTCGGCGGCACTGGCGTCGTCGCGGTCATGAAAAACGGCGAGGGGCCGACAGTGATGATCCGCGCCGATATGGACGGGCTGCCGGTCAGGGAAGATTCGGGCCTTTCCTATATGTCCACCGCAACCCAGGAAGATATCGACGGCATCGTCAAACCGGTGATGCATGCCTGCGGACATGACACGCATATAACATCGCTTGTGGGGACGGCGCGGCAGATGGCGGCGCGCAAGGACACATGGTCGGGAACGCTCGTGCTTATTGGTCAGCCTGCTGAGGAAAGGATTTCCGGCGCCCGGGATATGCTGGAAGACGGACTTTATGAACGCTTCCCGAAACCCGATTACGCCCTGGCCTTTCATGTGTCAGCGAACACGCCCACCGGCCGGATCGAAGCGCCCTTGGGCATCAGGGCCTCGAGCTCAGACAGCGTCGATATCATCGTCCATGGCGTCGGCGCCCATGGCGCGTCACCGCATAAAGGCGTTGACCCGGTACTCGTCGCCGCCCAGATCGTGGTCTCGCTGCAATCGGTTGTCTCGCGCACGATTGCGCCCCAGGAAGCGGGCGTCATTACCGTTGGCGCCATTCACGGCGGGTTCAAGCACAACATCATCAGCGACAGGGTCGAAATGCAGCTCACCGTTCGATCCAATAACCCCGAAACCCGGATCAAGCTTCTTGACGCAATCGATCGCGTCGCCGAGGGCGTTGCTGTCTCCATGGGCGTTCCCAAGAAGCTGATGCCCGAGGTTATTCGGTCCAAAACCGAAACCACGCCGCCGACGATCAATGACCGCGCGACGGCAGAATTAATCCGTGCGGCCTTTACCGGGCAGTTGGGCGAAGGGGTTTTGATCGACAAACCGCGCGAGGGCATGGGCGCGGAAGATTTCGCTTATTTTGTTACGCCGGAAAGCGGCGTCAAAGGCGTCTACTTTAATGTCGGCGGTACGCCGGAGAAAAATGTCGATGACGCGCCGTCACACCATTCGCCCTTATTCAAGATCGAACCGGCGCCGGCGATAAAATTAGGCACCGAAGCGATGGTTGTCGCAGCGATGACGCTGTTCAATCAGAACTAGCGCCCAGACGCTTGGCGCGCTATGTGCTGCGTTGCAGCATGAGGAGCGCTGAGCCATGCCTGACAAAAAAGACATCAACAAAGTCGTCCTCGCCTATTCCGGCGGGCTCGATACTTCGGTGATCCTGAAATGGCTGCAGGTGGAATATGACTGCGAGGTCGTCACCTTCACCGCCGATCTAGGGCAGGGGGACGAATTGGAGCCGGCGCGGCGCAAGGCCGAACGGGCTGGCGTCAAAGAGATCTATATCGAGGATCTGCGCGAGGAATTTGTTCGCGATTTCGTTTTTCCGATGTTTCGCGCCAATGCGGTTTATGAAGGGCTCTATCTTCTCGGCACCTCAATCGCTCGGCCGCTGATCGCCAAACGGCTTGTTGAAATCGCGGCGCAGACCGGCGCCGATGCGATTTCTCACGGCGCCACCGGCAAAGGCAACGATCAGGTGCGGTTCGAGCTAAACGCCTATGCGCTCAATCCCGATATTCATGTGATTGCGCCCTGGCGGGAGTGGGATTTGAACTCCCGCGAGAAGTTGATTGCCTGGGCGGAAAAACATCAGATCGAAATTCCAAAAGACAAGCGCGGCGAAGCGCCATTTTCGGTCGACGCCAATCTTCTCCATACCTCGTCCGAGGGTAAGGTTTTGGAAGATCCGGCAAAAATGGCGCCGGATTATGTTTATCAGCGTACTGAGGACCCGGAGAGGGCGCCTGACGAAGCCGAAAACGTCGAGATCGGATTTGAGCGCGGCGATGCTGTTGCCGTCAATGGCGAAAAGCTGTCGCCGGCGGATTTGTTGGCGCGCCTCAATGCGCTGGGCGGCAAACACGGCGTTGGACGGCTTGACCTTGTGGAAAACCGCTTTGTCGGCATGAAATCGCGCGGCGTTTATGAGACCCCTGGCGGAACAATATTGCTTGCGGCGCATCGGGGAATTGAACAGATCACCCTTGATCGCGGCGCTGCGCATCTCAAAGACGAACTGATGCCGCGCTATGCAGAGTTGATTTATAATGGCTTCTGGTTTGCGCCCGAGCGCGAAATGCTCCAGGCGGCGATCGATAAAAGCCAGGAGTATGTGGCCGGGCTTGTGAGAGTAAAACTCTATAAGGGTTCGGCAAATGTGGTTGGCCGCGAATCCGCGCATACGATCTATTCTGAAGCCCATGTGACCTTTGAAGAGGATGCGGTTTACAATCAGAAAGACGCTGAAGGATTTATTCGCCTTAACGCTTTGCGCCTGAAGCTTCTTGCGCGGCGAAACCAGACGATAGGCTGATGCAATGGACCTTTCGAAAATAGAAATCGGCGTTAATCCGCCTACGGATGTAAATGTTGTCATTGAGGTGCCGCTCGGCGGCGACGCTATTAAATACGAAATCGACAAACCTTCCGGCGCGATGTTCGTCGACCGTTTTTTATATACGGACATGCGTTATCCCTGTAATTACGGCTTTATTCCTCATACGCTTGCTGATGATGGCGATCCGGTTGACATTATGGTTGTCGGCAATCGCCCGCTCTTTCCCGGCGCGGTTGTCGGCGCACGGCCGATTGGCGTTTTGCTGATGGAAGATGAGGCGGGACTTGACGAAAAGATTCTGGCCGTCCCGGCGCCGCGGCTGACGCGTTATTATTCGAAGATCGATCATTATACCGATCTTCCGGAGATCTTAATCGAGCGGATCAGCCACTTTTTTGCGCATTACAAGGATTTGGAACCCGATAAATGGGTGAAGCTGGTAGGCTGGCGCCCGCCTGCGGAGGCCGAGGCTTTGATCCTCAAAGGTGTTGAAGCGGCTAAATAAAATCTGCGGCAATAGCGGCGTCGATCTGGGCAAGGCGGTCCTTGCCGAAATACATTTTATCGCCGACAAAAAAAGCAGGCAATCCGAAAACGCCGCGGGCAACCGCTTCGCTGGTATTGTCGATCAGCGCTTTTTTCACCTCAGGGCTTTGTGATTTTGCAAGAAGGGCTTGGGCGTTGAGCCCCGCTCCCGATAGCACTGAGGCAACGATCTCAGGCTCGTTCATGTTTTTGCCGTCTTCCCAGATGGCCGCCAGGACAGCATCTCTATAAGTCTTCTCGCAGTTTTCGGTTTTCGCAGCGATCAGCCCACGCATCAGCGCCAGCGTGTTGATCGGAAAATGCGGATTGAATGTAAATCGATCAAGCTCATGCTCTGTGCAGAAGCGGCGTATCTCCAGCATTTCATAATCAAGCTTTCCTTTGACGCCGGCAAACGCCGCCATTGGCGGCCGGTTTCCTGTCGCTTTGAAAATGCCGCCAAGCAGGCAAGGAACCAGTTTGATATCCGCCTTCGATAATGCCTCGAATGACCCCAGCGCTTTATAAGCGAGATAGCAATTGGGGCTCGCGAAATCGAAAATAAATTCTAGTGTCCTTGTCATTGGCTCACCATTCCTCCGCCCACGGTCTTAAGTCCAGCTCATGGGTCCAGGCTGACCGGCCCTGTTTCCACAGCCAGACATAATTGCGGGCGATTTCATCGGGATTTAATATCTCGTCGCGGGCGAGGCGCACGTTGATATCAGAGAAGTTTTCGCGCGCGAAGGCGCCGTCAATGACGCCGTCGATAATCACATGGGCGACATGGACCCCTTTGGGACCGAGTTCTCGCGCCATGGACTGCGCCAATGCGCGCAGCGAATGTTTGGCGCTGGCGAAAGCTGAGAAATGCGCGGCCCCGCGCTTGCTTGCGGTGGCGCCGGTAAAAAGGATGGTTCCGCGCCCGCGCGGGGTCATCACTTTGGCCGCCTCGCGTCCTGCCAGAAACCCCGCCAGGGCCGCCATCTCCCAGACTTTGGAAAAGACGCGCGTAGTGGTTTCGGTGATCGGAAACCAGACATTCGCGCCGATATTGAAAACAACAATTTCCAGCGGCCCGATTTCCGTTTCTATCCGTTCCACCAGTTTGGCGACCGCAGTTTCCTCACGGGCGTCGAGACCGAAGGCCTGTGCCTGATGCCCGGCGTCTCGGATAGATTGGGCGAGGGCTTCTAATTGTTCCATGTGCCGCGGCCGGCGGGTGACGCATAAGGTCAGCCCTTCGGCGGCAAACGCTCTGGCGAGGGCGGCGCCCAGCCCATCTCCGGCGCCAACGATCAGACAGGTTTTGCCAGGATGAGGAGCCATATTGAACCTTTCGTGAAAAATGATCGCCAGCCACAGCCTGCGCCGTCAAGCGCCGCACGCAGCAGCCATCTCGCCAATTTTAACCCTTTTTTAACCATCCGCTTCGGGTTATGCTGATCCAGTCCGGCTGGCGCGTATCGCCGGCGTGGACGCAGCGAGGGGTCGATATGCGTAATTTCAATATCGAGGCGGTGTTCGGGGGCATTTTGGCGCTCGTTGTCTTGTCTGTGGCGATCTATGCGGCCGCGAACACAACATTCGGCAATAATGGCGGGTCTTCCGGCGGCGGATCGACGACCGTGACAACGGTTTCGTCCGGCGCTGCGCCGACGCTCACCGCGACCGGCGGTCAGGATTTGATTTGCCAATGCTATGATGAAGCCTTTCAGCTTGCTGGCAAAACGCAGGTTCTCTCGCCTGAATACCGCACTGGTTTTGAGCAATGCCGGGCGCGCGGCGGGGTTGACGGCGGCGACGCCTGGACTGCGGGCTGGAATGCGCGGCTTTCGGCAAAACCCTATGAAGCGAGCTGCCGCGCTTATAAACGGCGGCGTTGACGCCTCTTTTCGCTCATTTGGCTGTTATATTGGCTTTCACTATCAGATATGGCCGTATTTCCACCTGCTCAAACAATCCGGCGAGAGCGTAGGGATCATTGTCTGCAAAGTGCTTTGCGGCGTCCTTGTCCTGAGCGGAAATGATTAACATGCTGCCTTCCGGATTGCCTTCTTCGTCAAGCGTCGGACCCGCTAACAGCACCGGATTTTCCGACTTTGCCACATAATCAAGATGCGCGGCGCGCGTCGCTTTGCGCAGCGCCAGGCCGGCTTTTTTGTCACGGCAAAGAAGAATGAATTCCGGCATTATTTTGTTTCCGATTTAAATGGGCGGGCGAGCAGATCGGCGATGAGATCGTCAATGGTTTTCGCGCCGCTGACGAGGGCGGCGACGGCAGCGCAGACCGGCATTTCGACACCGGCTCTGGCTGCGAGATTGGTTACCGCTTCTGCGCTGGCAACGCCTTCGCTCACGCTGTTGCGCTCGGCTAGTATCTCCGCGAGCGGTCTGCCTTTGCCAAGCTCAAGGCCCAGCGACATGTTTCGCGATTGCGGCGAGGAGGCTGTGAGGATGAGATCGCCCAGGCCGGATAATCCGGCCATGGTTTGAGCGTCGGCGCCGAGCGCCAATCCGAGCCGCTGAAATTCGGCAAAGCCGCGCGCGATCAATGCCGCCCGTGCGCTCTCGCCAAGTCCCTTTCCCTCGACCGCGCCGGCGGCGATCGCGAGGACATTCTTGACCGCACCGCCGAGCTCGGCGCCGATAAGGTCATCGCTGAGGTATGGCCGGAAATGCGGCGCGCCAATGGTTGCGATCCAGCGCCTGCCAAGGGTCTGATCAGCGCAAGCCAGCGTCACTGCTGTCGGCATTCCCCGGGCGACGTCCAGGGCAAAGCTTGGCCCCGATAGAACGGCGGGTAAGGCTTGAGGCCATACCTCCGTGAGAGCCTCAGTCATCAACAAGCCGGTCTCGCGCTCAATGCCTTTTGAGCATAGCGCGACGGGTATTGGCGCCTGCACAATTTGCCGTAGCTCATCAAAGATCGCGCGTGCAAATTGCGCTGGAACGACAAAGAGTATGGCTTCGCAGGATGCAGCCATACTGAGATCCGCAGTCGCCCTCAATGCTGACGACAGTTTCACGCCTGCCAGGAATTCGGAATTCTCATTGGATTCGGTGATCGCACAGGCGACATGGGCCTCCCGCGACCAAAGCGTCGTTGCTATCCTATTTGTCGCGCACAGATTTGCGAGCGCTGTGCCCCAGGCGCCGCCGCCGATCACTGCAACGGAAGTAAAAGGTTGAGCGCTTTCCATGGAATATTTGCCGGTTGACGAATGAACAATTTATATATTAATTACTGTTAAACCGCCGGGCCGACATGCCAACAGAACATCTGGATGAAACCGCAAAACAAATACTTCACGCCGCGAGCCGGCGATTTTTGCATTACGGTTACGGCAAAACGACCATGTCCGAGATCGCGACGGACTGCAATATGTCCACCGGCAACCTTTACCGGTATTTTGCCTCTAAACTTGACATCGCGGAAAGCTTTGTACGTGAGCTCCGCCGGGAACAGATTGCACGCTTGCGCGCGGTGCTCGACGCCCCGGCCAGCACGCCTGCGGAGAAATTGCGTCAATTCTTTCTCCTGAAATTTAAGCTTGCCTATGAGCGATTTCATGACAAACCCAAAGCCTATGAACTGTCGAGCGAGCTTATCACGGAACGGCCAAAAGTGGCGCTTGAATGGGAGAACGCTGAAGGCCGGGTATTGGCCGAGATCCTGATGTCCGGCAATGACGACGGCAGTTTCGCCATAGAGAACGTGTCCAACACCGCAAAAATATTGCAGGACTCCGGGTATCGTTTCACCAGCCCGGCGGTCTTTCATGAGGGCGAGTTTGATGAGCTGGCCGCGGAGCTCAATGGGGTCATTGACCTGATGCTGGATGGATTTGCCTGGCGCGCCGCGAAGAGCCCGACGGCCAGCAAGTCCGTTGCCTCGAGCTCAATTAGCTAAGTTAACGCAATATTATATCGCTTATTGCCGGGAATTCCCGCTCTCCGTGGCTGCGGATCCTGCAAAAATTGAAGAAATCCCAATGATTTAGCGGCTCTGACGTCTATGATAGAATTTATGGTTCAAAAAAATGAATACTTAGCACAATGTTCATTGACAATTCTTCAATGGGCCCTTATCTCCCCGCTATCGCTGATGGAGACAGCGCCGCCACCGGACGGAGCGAACCTCCCCAAGCATCAAGAACAAGAAACGATCTATTGATCAGAATGAAAAGAGAGACCAAGCCATGACCACATTTCGTAATTTTGCCGTCCAGGCCGGCGCCACCCTCGCTCTCGCGGGCGGACTGGGCGTCATTTTGTTTGCATTCGCCGAATACGCCACCCGCGGCGTTATCGCGTAACGCGAAACTTCGAACCCCTGATCGCTGCGGCGTCGTCCCCTCCCCCCTGTTAGGACGCACCTCCCTAAGCCGCAGCGATTTACCCGGCGCGGAAGCTGTCCCTCAGCTTCCGCGCTTTTTATTGGCTGGCGCCGCTGGAATCGTTCTGGTCTGTAACCGCCTTAGGTACAAATCGCGACTTCAGGAAGTACGCGAGGCCTCATTAGCTGTTAACCGGCCTTTAAACGTATCAACCGTAATTACAGAATGGAGTTATGATTGCGAGGTCGCGTATGGCGGCGTTCACAAGATTTGCCCTGGGCGTTCATATCCTTGCATTGCTCGCGTCCAAGCGTGATGGCGCCATGACGTCACAAACCATTGCCGCGAGCGCAAACACCAATCCCGCTTTCATCCGGCGGTTATTGGCGAAATTGAACAAAGCTGGCCTGATCAAATCGCAGCCGGGCAAAGGCGGCGGCAGCCAGCTCGCCAAAGGTCCAAAAAAGATCTCGCTGCTTGATATTTTCGAAGCGGTTGAGGCTGGCCGCATTGTTGCGGCGCCGAAAACATTCCCGGAAAACGGATGCTATGTGGCTGCCAATCTGGCGCCGGTTTTTCGCGACTTTACCAGCGATGCGGAAGTCGCATTTTTCTCAAGTCTTTCAGATGTTTCGCTGAAGCAAGTGGTGAAGAGCCTGAAAACCGCCGCAGCCAGGTCGTGATTTCATGCTTTTGGACCTTTGCGTCCACCGCCGATTTTTCCGCCGTCCGGCGGCATAGCCAGCGGCCATCTGGCGCGTGGGGCCATGGCGAAGGCCTGTTCGGCGGGCAGGGTTATTCCGGCGGCGAGCCGGGCAGCCCCCGCCCAGGCGATCATGGCGCCATTGTCGGTGCAATATTTCGGCGGCGGAACGATCAGCCTCCAGGATTTCTCCGTACATAACTCCTGCAGCATTTGTTTAATGGCAACATTCGCGGCAACGCCCCCGGCAACCACAAGCCGCGGCGCCGTTTCCGTTGTTTCGACCATGTTCATGGCATTTGCCGTCCGCTGAGCCAGGTGACGCGCCGCCGCATATTGAAACGACGCAGCAAGATCCGCGATATCCTGACCGGTAGGGCCGATAAGACCCTCCGCGGCTTCGCGTACGGCTGTCTTCATCCCGGAGAATGAAAAATCACAGCCAGCTCGCTTTTCAAGCGGTTTCGGGAACTTGAATCGGTCGGTACAACCGCCAACAGCGGCCTCCTGAATCCTGGGTCCGCCGGGTTGACCCAGCCCAAGAAGCTTTGCGGTTTTGTCAAACGACTCGCCCGCCGCGTCGTCGATCGTCGTGCCCATACGCCGGTATTGCCCTGGGCCTGCGACCCACAAGAGCTGGGTATGGCCGCCAGAAATAAGCAATAAGAGATAAGGAAAGGCGGCGTCCTCGGTCATACCCGCGGATAAGGCATGGCCTTCGAGGTGATTGATCGGGACGAGCCGCAATCCATGAGCAAGGCACAATGCCTTTGCTGTGGTCAGGCCCACCATCACACCGCCGACGAGACCGGGGCCGGCGGTCGCAGCGACCGCATCGAGTTCGTCGAAAGTTATACCGGATTTCGTAACTGCCCTGCGTACAGTTGCGTCAATCCGTTCTACGTGACTTCGCGCCGCGATTTCGGGGACGATGCCCCCATAGGCCGCGTGATCGTCATGCTCGGTCCAAACTTCGTTGGAAAGAATTTCGCAGCCGCCGTCCTCGGAACGGCGGACGATTGCCGCGGCGGTATCATCACAGCTCGTTTCGATCCCTAAAACGAGAAAACAGCTTTTTTCGGCGGCGGGCAATTTGCGAATTCCTGCAGGACTGGTTAGGGCGTTTTCGAGATAACCTGGTTCCCGGTTTATCGTCCGGAAACGCCTCAATGATCATTAGCGGATCTCTGGCCGGAAGGTCATCGCAAAAGCGATGAACGCGCCCTCGTAAAAAGCCTCGCTTTTTACTCTTGAAATACGCTAGGCGCTTGGACAGCAAAAGACCGCCACAATGCAAGGGTGAAGCGCCTAATATTTCACCCGGGTATCGTTCCGAAAGCGAAACAGTATATGAAATTAAAGCCGTTCACCATCGCCAGTCGCCAGTCGCCGCTGGCGCAAGCGCAGGCGCGCCAAATTCAAAGTTTGTTAGGTGAAGCGTTGGCAATTGCACCCGATGAGTTTGACCTCGTTTTGCCGATTGCGACTTTTGTTACCGCAGGCGACAAAAATCTTTCCGGTTCGCTTGCGGAAATTGGCGGTAAGGGTCTGTTTACCAAGGAAATTGAGGAAGCGCTGCTGTCCGGCGCGGCGCGTTTTGCGGTTCATTCGATGAAGGATATGCCGGCAATTTCCCCTGAGGGCCTTGTCACCGCAGCCATTCCAGCGCGCGAAGACCCCAGGGACTGTTTTCTCAGTTTCGTGGCGCAAGAGCCCTGGGAATTGCCGCAGAACGCAACGATCGGCGCCGCGTCGGTTCGGCGGATTGCGCAAATCCTTCACCGCCGGCCGGATTTGAAGCCGCAAACGTTGCGCGGCAATGTCGGAACTCGCCTGGAAAAACTCAAAAACCGAGAGGCTGACGCAACTTTCCTCGCCCTTGCCGGACTGAAACGGCTCGGCCTGGCGCAAGAGGCCGTCAAAATTATGCCTGTGGAAGACATGTTGCCCGCAGTGGGCCAGGGCGCGCTTTGTATTCAGGCGCAGGCCGAGGATGAAGAAGCGCTCGCGCTCGCCGCAAAGATTTCCTGCGCGAAGTCAACTCTTTGTGTCGCCGTCGAGCGGGCATTTCTGGCCGCGCTCGACGGTTCGTGCCGCACGCCGATAGCCGGATTGGCGATTATTGACGCCGGCAATGTCTGGTTTCGCGGCGAATTATTGTCTCTCGACGGCGCGGACCGGTTTTGCGTCGAGCGGCGTTTTAGTCTCGATGCGGATGATATAGATGGCGCTGAAAAGTGCGGATTGCAGGCTGCTGAAGAATTGCGGACCAAAGCCGGGTCTGATTTTATGAAAAAGATCCAGCAATTATGAAGGTGCTCGTGACGCGGCCGGAACCTGACGCGGCGGCATTTGCTGAACGATGCCGGCGCGCCGGTTTGACGCCTGTCATTGCGCCGCTGATGCATATCTCGATTGAGAAAAAGCCAATAGATTTTGGCGGAATTGGCGCCCTCGCCTTTACATCAGCAAATGGCGTGCGTGCATTTTCCACGTCACATGAAGCGCGCGGTCTGGCGGTTTTTGCGGTTGGCGGCGCTACGGGTGATGAGGCGCTGGCAGCAGGTTTTGACGATGTCTCTATTGCGGACGGCGACATCGAATCGCTGACGTCGCTCATTGATCAGCGCCGCGGGCGTCTCACTGGCGCTGTTTTGCAGATTGCCGGCGCACACCGCGCGGGCGATCTCGTCAACGAGCTGAGGTTGCGAGGCCTGGAAGCGCGCCGAGAGGTGCTTTACACTGCGAACGCTGTCGATTTTTTACCCGAAAATGCACGCGCGGCGCTTGTCGCCAGTAATCCGGTTGAGTGGGTGTCCTTCTTTTCGCCCAGGACAGCAGCCTTGTTTCTGGCGCTTGTCAGAAAATCAGGCATCGAGGACCGCCTGCGTTTGATTCGAGCAGCGTGTTTGAGTGAAGCGATCGCAGATGCATTTGCCGGAACGCTCTGGAAATCGGTTGAAATAGCGGCGCGCCGGGATGTGGATGCTGTCATCACCGCTATTACAGGACATGCGCGGCATGGCCGCGCTTGAGCGCAGGTGTATAGGTCCTTATCTATTGTTGGGTATGGGGCGTCATCGTTGAGGAGCATCGCCTGTGGCGGATGAAAGCAGTAAACCAGACGAGCCGGCCGCAAATGCCGGCGCCGACATTCCCGAAATTGAGGCGGAAATCGTTGAGGAGGATGCAGCGTCTGCGCATGAAAGCGCCTTTACGGATAGCGAAACAATCGCCAATCCCGCGGACGTCGAGGCCGAAGCCAAGCCCTCCCCAAAAAGAATGCCGTTTACGCCTGGCGTCATTTTGTTTTTTGCCTTTGCCGCGTTTGCGCTGCTCGTATTTGCAGTGTGGCGTCTGCAGGGACCGGACAAAACGCCGGTTGCAGAAGCGCAGCAACATGAGGAAGAAGCCCCCCCGATTGATAACGCCCCGAAAGAAACGGATGTTCCTGAAATCAACAAAAACGAAGATCCTGCGCATGCGTCTGATTTTGCCGTAAATGTGACCGACGAAGCTGCAGATGATATTGATGCCGCCAATACAGAATCCGCTGGCGCCGCCCCAATTGGCGCCGGTCGGAGCAAAATTGAAAACAGCCAAATCGCGGAATCAAAAGACACGATGAGTGATCTCGGTGCGATTCCTGATTCTGCCACTCGAAGCGAGATGTTTTTACCGCCACTGGGATCGGATAAGGCGAAAATAGACGGTAATCATGGGCTGCAACAGACCGCGAAAGACGCCTATAGCGCGGCTGATCCGACAACCGGCTCAACATTGCCGGAAAATAACGGCGAAGCGGCGCTGCCTTTAACAGATGCGGCGCCAGCATTCGAAGTTGAAGACAGCGAAGCGAACAGAGCTGCGCAAAACCAATCCGGTGCTGATCAACAGCCTCTTGCGACGGTTGGCCACGATGGCCAAGCGGGCGCATCTGAAAGCAAATTCGCGGCGGCAGCGGGCCAAACGCCGCCAGCGCCTGGCGGAGTTGAAGAAAACGCGAAATTGCTGAACGACATCGCGGGCCTAAAGCAAAGCTTTGAGGCTGAAAAAGCGCAGCTGACTATGGCGCTGGAAGATGAACGCCAGCGCAACGCTAATCAGCGTGAAGAAATTGAAGTCTTGCGCCGCGATTTCCAGGCGGCGCTCAATGCGCGCGACGACCAGGCCAATGCGGAACTCCGGGAATTACGCGAGCGCATCAACAAAATTCGAAATGACGAAATCACGCCCATTGCGCGCCAGATTGCCGGCGCTGCCGCCCTGAAGTCGCTGGAACGCGCATTTGGCGAAGGGCGCCCGTTTGTCGCTGAACTCGATACATTCGAACAAGCGGCGCCGGGCGCTCCGGCGGTCGTGATCTTGCGCAAATTTGCCGGCGCCGGCATTGTTCCTATGCGAAATCTCAAAGATCGTTTTGGGGCCGCCGCCAGCAAGGCTCTTGCGGCGGCGCGAAAAGAACAGGCAAATGGCGTGGCCGCCGCCCTGATCGCTCAAGCGCAAAATATCATTACGATCCGGCCCGCGAAACCACGATCAGGCGCCGCGCCGGGCGCTGTCATCTCGCGGGCCGAATATGCAGTTGAAAATAACGATCTTGCCGGCGCGCTTGCTGAACTCGAAAATTTGCCGTCAGCTGCCCGTGATGCGATGACGCCCTGGATCAGAGATGCGCAAGCGCGCAATGAGGTCGTATCGGCGATGGACGATCTTAACAATCTGGTTTTCGGCGCATTGTCGCAATAGCAGGACCCAATGATCCGTATATTGATATTTGTACTAAGCGCAATTTTAATCGTTGGCGCCATATCCCTGTTTGCCAGTCTGGACAGTCACATAACAGGTGAGGTCTTCGGTTGGAAATTCGACGCTCATCCGGGCTGGATAATTGGCGGGCTTTTCTTTTTGCTGTTTGTCGTCGGTTATCTGACGCATTTCATCAAAAATCTCCTGGCGATGCCGGCAAAAATAAGGGCTAGCGAGCGCGAAGCGCGCCGCACGCGCGGCGTCGCGGCATTGACGCGCGGCCTTGAAGCGGTCGCTGCCGGCGATGCGCCAGGTGCAGTTCATCATGCGAAAATTGCCCGCAATCATCTCGACGATGTCGCCCTGACGCGATTGTTGACGGCGCAGGCGGCGCAAATCAGCGGCGACGAAACGACTGCGCGCGATAGTTTTTCAGGCATGCTCGAGGCGCCGGAAACCGAGTTTCTCGGTTTAAAAGGACTATTTCTTCAAGCGATGAAGGCTGGGGATCAGAAGGCGGCGCAAGGCTTTGCCGAACGTGCATTTCGTTTGCGACCGAACGCACGCTGGGCGTTCGATTCTGTGTTCGACCTTGGGCTTGATCGCGGCGCCTGGCGGGAAACGCGCGAGGCTGTCGCGCAGGCGCGTCGCAATAATGTTCTCCCTGCTGAAAATGCCGATCGCGCCACAGCCGCCCTGTTGACTGCGGACGCTTATGCCGCCTCATTGAGCGGCGATCAGAAAAATGCGCTGGAAGAAGCAAAAGCTGCGCTGAAGCTTGCGCCGGGGTTTACGCCGGCGGCGTTGCTTGCCGCCCGGCTGTTTGCGGAGAATGGAAAACCCGGCAAAGCCGCCAAGACAATAGAGGCGGCGTTTTCTGTTGCGCCGCATCCCGCTCTCATCAAGGCTTATGATGTTCTCTATGCCGATGAAGCCGTCGAAAAGCGGGCCGATCTTTTGCGTAAGCTTTCAGATAAGAACAGCGCGTCCCGCGAAGCGATCCTACTGAAAGCGCGCGCTGATAATCTGACCGGCGATTGGGCCGGTGCGATATCGGCTCTGGAACCGCTGCTGGCGCAAGCGCCGACGGCAGCCGAATTTTCGTTGATTGCTGACGCTGTTGCGGGGCGAGAGGGTGTTGATGCGGCGCGGGTTTGGCTGGAGCGCGCTGCAAATGCGCCGCGCGATCCGCGGCCCGGCGCTGACGGCGAATTTCATTTTACGCGTGAAGGGTGGGCGCAAATGGTGCGGGAATATATGCAGCATCAACGTCTTGCACCGCCGCCATTGGAAGAAATCTCGCTCGGCATGTCCGCGGACGAAATAAAATTGCTGATAGCGCCGCCAATTGTTGATGCTGGGCCCGACGAAGAGCCAGCGCCGGTCGATGCGCCGTCAATTCCACAAGTTGAACCGGCAACAAACCCTGGCGACGACGCGCCTGTCGCTGCCGCCGAAGACGACGACGACCATATCCACAATGACGAAGAGGCCGAACGCGCTGCGGCCGCCGCTCGAATTGTGTCATAGGGCTATTCAGCGGCGTTTTTGATTTCTTCACCGTCGTCATTTGCGGCGACTGACTGCGTTTTTTCAGGGTTGGCGATTTCGTTCGCCGCTGTTTCTTTTGCTACTTTTTCCGCGCGCTTGCGCGCGGCTTTTTCTTCGGCCGCACGTCTTTTAAGTTCTTGTTTAGTCGGTTCCGCCGCCGGTTCAGCAGGTTGCGCCGCTGCAATCAAGGCTTCCTCGGCGATGGTTTTAATCGTCAAAAAGTCGATCTTTCCGGTGCCGAGAACCGGCACTTCGTCGACTTCAATAATTTTTTTCGGCACGGAGATTTCAGGAACCCCATGTGATTGCGCCCAGGCAAGCAAGAGGCTTCGCGACGCGTCCTTACGGTCTGTCACCAGAATAATCTGTTCGCCTTTTTTGGGATCGGGGAGAATTGCAGCGGCGTGAAGATTATCCGGCCAAACTGCCGAGGCGCAGTTTTCAACCACCGCAAGGGAAACCATTTCGCCGCCAATTTTCGCAAAGCGTTTTAAACGCCCGCGGATCGACACATAGCCTTCATCGTCGATAAAGACGATGTCGCCTGTATCATGCCAGCCATCTGTCAGCGGCAAAATCACACCGGGATTTTCCGGTGAAAGATAACCCTTCATCACATTAAGGCCGCGAACATGAAGCCGTCCCGCATTTTCGAGGCCCTCGACAGGGTCGAGACGCGCTTCGATCCCGGGAAGCAACTGGCCGACCGTGCCTGAGCGAATATCACCGGGCTGATTGGCGGCGAGGACCGGCGAGCCTTCAGTGACGCCGTAGCCTTCGAGCACTTCAAAACCAAAGCGTTTTTCCGCGGCCTGGCGGGTTTCGTCACGCACGCGCTCCGCGCCGCAAACGGCGATGCGCAAAGATGACATGCCGCCATCATCGCTGGCGCGCATATATTGAGAGAGAAATGTGTCAGTTGCGAAAAGAACCGTCGATCCCGTTTCAAAAATTCGCTTTGGGATGATTTTCGTTTGCAAGGGCGATGGATGAAACACAACCGGGTGACCGTTAAGGATCGGCCACAGCGCGCCTGCTGTCAGGCCGTAACAGTGAAAGGTCGGCAAAGGATTGAAAAATTTATCCGATGGTTCAAGCACCACATGCGCAGAAATTTGTTCTATATTCGCGACGATGTTGCGATGTGACAGAACAACGCCTTTGGGCGCGCCTTCGGTGCCTGAGGTAAATAGAATAACGCCGGGCTCTTCCGGGTCAGAGTTTGCGGAAAACAAAACCGGCAGGATCGGACCGATGATCGCAAGCGCTTTATCGCGCGGCTGCACCTGGGTTTTGACGTCTTCAAGGTAAACAATATCAACGGCTTCAGATAATTCACCGATCAGTTTTTCGAGATTGGCCAGCTCAACAAATTTCTTTGCCGTAACAATGCGGCGAACTTGCGCTGCTTTGCACGCTGCCAGGAGGTTTTTCGATCCTGAGGTGAAATTGAGCATTGCGGGCACGCGGCCACGCGACAAAAGAGCGAAAAGCGAAATAATGGCGCCTGCCCCGGTGGGCAGCAGGATGCCGACACGTTCTTTTTTTTCGGTCATGCGCCCAATTGCGCCGCCGAGGGCGAAGGAGGCCCGGGTGATATCCTGGAAGGTAAAGTCCTTTCCATCGCCGTCGGTGACCGCAACGGTTTTGGCGCCGTTTTTTCGTGCGCTTTCAAGATAAGCCTGGAAAATTGCGCGCCTTGACCGGCGCTCAATACGTTTAATCGGATCGCCCATGATCTGCCTTCTGTCCCTGCACCCCCGGTTATTTTAGGGTAAAGGGACCGGTTTTAACAGGCTGCGCCTCGCGCTTTGAGAAAATGGCTATTTAACCGGCGCCGTCAATTTCCGCAGCAATCATGCGGGCTGCAGCGGCGGGATCCGGCGCGTTGATGATCGGGCGTCCCACAACTAGGAAATCCGCGCCTGCGTGAATGGCGTCAGCTGGCGTGACGATCCTTTTTTGGTCATCGGCGTTCGCGCCAGCGGGGCGCACGCCTGGCGTTACGATCTCCAGGGCATCGCCAAATCGAGCCTTGATGGCGGCCGCTTCCCGGGCAGAGGCGACAACGCCGTCGGCGCCCGCCTCCGCGGCAAATTCCGCGCGTTTTAAAACCAGATCGGCAAGCGGCGTTGTAATGCCTGTTCGTGTGAGCGCCGTCTGATCGAGGCTGGTCAAGACGGTGACGGCGAGTATTTTTAATCGCGGATTATCGCCACGTCCGGCGACGGCGCCTTTCAAAACATCAGGTTCTGCATGAACCGTCAAAAAGTCGCCGCCAAGGCGGCAGGCGCTTTTGACGCCGCGCTCCACGGTGGCGCCGATATCGTGAAATTTAAAATCGAGAAATATTTTTTTTCCAGCGGTGCCAAGTCGTGCAGCAAGATCGATCCCGCCGATGGAAAGCAGCTGATATCCAATCTTGTAAAAGACGCCGTCATTACCGAGCGAGTCGATAATTTTTTCCGCGTCCGCGACGGCAGGCAGGTCGAGCGCAATAATCAATTTATCGGCGGCGGTCATTTTTTACCTTTGGCCTTTTTCCTTGCAGGCTTTGCCGATGAGCGAAGCGCTGGTTTTGACCGCATGCGTTTAGCGCTTTTCTTGCCGGCAGTCTTGACTTTTTTCTTTGCAGCTCTTTTTTCGCCGGGCGGCGGCGACTTATCCTTGAACTGGCAAATATCGGCAATTTCGCAGCGCCAGCATTCCGGCGTGCGTGCTTTGCAGACATATCGCCCATGCAGAATCAGCCAGTGATGCGCATGTTGGATGAATTGCCGGGGCGTAATTTTTTCGAGCCCCAATTCCACTGCAAGGGTCGTATTGCCAGGCGCGAGGCCCGTTCTGTTCGATACGCGAAAAATATGCGTATCGACAGCGATTGTCGGTTGGCCGAAGGCGACATTGCAAACCACATTAGCGGTTTTGCGCCCGACGCCGGGAAGCTTTTCGAGGCTCTCTCGGTTTTCCGGCACTTTGCCGTCGAAATCGTCGATCAGCATTTGCGATAAGGCGATAACGTTCTTGGCTTTGTTACGCCAAAGTCCAATTGTCTTGATGAGTTCGCCCAATTTCTTTTCGCCAAGCGCAACCATTTTTTGCGGCGTATCGGCGATGGGAAAGAGGTTTGCCGTCGCCTTGTTGACGCCGACATCGGTCGCCTGGGCGGAAAGCGCGACAGCGACGACGAGGGTGTAAGGATCCTTGTAGGATAATTCGGTGCTTGGCGCCGGGTTGACGGCCGCGAGTTTTTGGTAAAGGAGCGCGGCTTCCTCTTTTTTTAATTTGCGCGGCATCATTGTCTCCGGCCGAGTAGCTTGCGCGGACTTTAGCGTGATCGCATGGCAGGTAAAGCACGCCCGTGACGGCCTGGTGAAGTGTTGGCTGTTGCCTTGATCGCCTATGCGCGGCATTCTTCTGCGCCGGTCGTCAGGCGGCCTTGCCTGACTTTTCGGTTAAGCCTTGGATTGGTTTTGCCGTTGGGCTAAAGCAGCGGACAGCATCGCAGCGGATTTCATTGTATGGGCTTGTTTTATCTGATCATAATTGCAGCGTTGATCGTGATGGGCGTTGTCTACTGGCGCTGGCAGGAGAAAATAAAAGCCGAAGTCGCTGAAGGATCAGCCATCGAATGGGCGCATTTTCAAAAAAATGAACCGGAGTTTCTCGAAGGCGTCAGCGAGAAGCGATTTCGTGAGCTTTACGCCCGCGTGCATACGCCTCGTTTTCCTGGTTATGCACTGGCGACTGTCGCAACCTTTTTTGTTTCTCTGCCTGTGACGTTCGCGGCGCTTTCGGCGTTGCTCATCGGCCTGCAAGCTTTTGGCGCCATTCCCGAGCCAGTTGAGGTCGTCGAGCAGATGTCGCTTGAAGGCGGAGAGATCAAGATATTGGGCAAGACAATTGACGAAAAGAGCCGATATGAAATGGCGTTATATTATGTCGGCGATATTGCGGGGTTTTATTATTTTTTCGGCGTTTTGGCCGTCTGGCTTTTGATTGTGGCGTTTTATATGCGCCGATATCATGCGCGCCGTCCCGGTTATTTGCGAGATGAGATTATCCGGTCACGCGATGCTTCACAGGAAAGTGTTTGATGCAATATCTTCATACGATGGTGCGGGTTCGAAACCTTGATGAGTCGCTGGATTTTTATTGCAACAAGCTGGGTCTTTGCGAAATCAATCGATATGACAACAAAGAAGGCCGCTTTACGCTGGTGTTTCTTGCGGCGCCTGATGATGTCGAACGCTCAAAAATGGAAAACGCGCCGTTTATTGAGCTTACCCATAATTGGGATCAGGAAGAATATTCCGGCGGCCGCAATTTTGGCCATCTCGCCTACCGGGTCGATGATATCTACGCCTTATGTGCGCGCTTAATGGGGGCTGGCGTTGTCATTAATCGCCCTCCGCGCGACGGCCACATGGCGTTTGTCCGCTCACCCGACGGAATTTCGATTGAGCTGCTGCAAAAGGGCGAATCCTTGCCGCCTGCTGAACCCTGGGCGGGGATGGAAAACACCGGTTCATGGTGACGCCGCATTTGGTTATCGCTTCTTTAACGCAAGCTGTAAGATAAACGAATCGTTTCGTCGCAGGGCAGATTAATGCCGGAAAAAGCCGTATCCTTAGATAGCGTCACGAAACGATACGGGGCCTTTACGGCTGTCGATAATCTTTCATTTGATGTGGCGAAGGGCGAAATCTACGGCTTTCTTGGACCGAATGGCGCCGGCAAAACGACGACCCTTAGAATGATGCTTGATATCATTCAGCCGAGCGCAGGCGCGGTCACGGTTCTCGGATCCAGTTCCGCGATCGCTGTCAGACGACGGATTGGGTACCTGCCCGAAGAGCGCGGCCTTTATCGAAAAATGAAGGCCGTCGATTCAATTGCCTATTTTTCTCAGCTGCGCGGTCTGCCGCGTGCGGCGGCAAAGGCCCGCGCCTATCAATTGCTTGAGCAATTCGGTCTCGAAAAGTTCGCGAAATCGAAAAACGAAGCGCTGTCGAAAGGCATGGCGCAAAAAGTCCAGCTATTGGCGACCATTGCCCATGAGCCGGAACTACTGATCCTTGATGAACCTTTTTCCGGGCTTGACCCGATCAACCAGCAGACGCTCGAAGACCTCATCCGGGAACAGCGGCGCAATGGACGCACGATTATTTTTTCGACCCATGTGATGCAGCATGCTGAGCGCCTATGCGACCGGTTTTTGATCATTGCCGATGGAAAAAAACGCTTTGAAGGAACGCTGGCGCAGGCGCGCGAGAATTTTGCGCGCCGCATTCATGTGCGGACAAAGACGCATGCTGCCGCACTTGAAAAAATGCCCGGCGTTGTCGCGCTGCGCGTTGAAAATAATCCATCAACCGGCGGAGAGAGTTCGTTTGAGATAGAACTTGCGAACGAGGCTGATCCGCAGGCGTTTTTGAAAGAAGCAGTGAATGCGGGCGTTGAATTGTCTCGTTTCGAGCAAGCGGGCGCCAATTTGCATGATATTTTTGTCGCACTTGCGGGAGACGCCGCAGCGCCCTCGGAAACTTCGCCGCCGGCGCTGGAGGCTGCGGAATGACGCAGATCCTTTTGATCGCCTGGCGCGAATATAAGCAATATATCCTGTCTCGAGGATTCCTGCTTTTTTTGATTATGTTTCCCCTGGCGCTGATCGCCGCCGGCGCCGCGCTCGGCCTTCTGGAAAGAAACAAGCCGATCCGCACATTCGTCATTTATGATGAGACCGGTATCTATACAGATGAAATAGACCAGGAAATCGAGCGGCAGCAATTGTTGATGGCGATATCAGCGTGGGATGGATATCTCGGGGTCAACGCCAAATTTGATCAAAATTCGGCGCAAAAAATTCCGGCGCCATTCGGCCCCGCCGCAGTTCATGATCGGCGCGCCGCCGCATTTATTGAAGCAGGCGGCTTTGATGCGGCGCAAATCGCGGTTGCACCTTTCTTAAAGCCTGGCGCCCAAAATTTCTCGATGCCGCGCACGGTATTTCAGCGCCTGGCGCTGCCCGACGACGTTGCAGCGTCGGCGGGTTTGGCAGAAGCGGAAGCAGGGCTGCGCCCTTATCTTCTCGGTGAACGCCAGATAAATCTGCCCGAGCGCGGCGGCGCCAATTTATTTGCAGCATTGCTGATTCCGAAGGAATTTGGGGCCGGTGATAGTGGAGAACCGGCGCAATATTGGAGCCGTAACCTGACCGACAACTCGCTCGAAGCGCTTGTGACGTCAGCGCTCAATATGGCGCTTCGCCGTGAGGTGGTTATCGGGCATGGGCTGCCGCAAGAGATGCTTGATGAGATCGCAGCAATTCACGCGCCAATGAATTCCTATCGCCCTGACAAAGCGGCAGAGGATGCGCAGCTCGATATTCAGGATCGGATCGAAACGGCCTTGCCGGCGCTTCTTACCTATATGTTGCTCGTGATCATTTTTGGCGTTGGAAATTTGCTTCTGACCAACACGATCGAAGAACGCTCGAATAAGATCGTCGAGATTCTGCTGTCGTCAGTGACTGCGGATCAACTGATGATTGGAAAGCTTCTTGGCATTGCCGCCGTCGGTCTTACCATGCCGTCAATTTTTCTTTTCGGGGGCGTCGCAGTTTCGTCGACGATGACGATTGGCGGCAACAATATGATGGATCTCGCGATAACGTCGCTTTTTTCTTCGCCCTTGCTGCTCATCTACCTTTTTTACTTTTTGTGCGCTTATGCAATCTTCGCGATGATGTTTCTGGCGATCGGCGCAGTTTCCAATTCATTGCAGGATGCGCAGTCCTATATGGGCCCGGTGATGCTTCTGGTTTTTGCGCCATTGCCGTTTATGCCGATGGTATTTCAAAATCCGAATGGCGTTGTTGCCTCGGTGCTGACCTGGATTCCCGTCTATACGCCCTATGCGGTGATGATGCGGGCGGCGGCCGACCCGCCAATCTGGGAAATCATCGGCGCGACCGCTTTGATGCTCGCTTTTGCGACTTTTCTTGCGCGGATCATGGGCCGCATATTCCGTCAGGCTATTTTGCAGGCGTCACCGCCCAAAATGCGCGACGTTTGGAGGCTTGCAAGCAGCGAGGCCAACTAAATTCTGTTAGTGACTGGCGTCCTCTTTGCGGCGATAGATAAACTTGCGGTCACAATAACCGCATTCCGCCTCGCCGTCTTCCAGCGAATACCAGACGACAGGATGGCCCAATGCGCCGCCGCCGCCATCGCAGGAAATGCGCAAATCCTCCACATAAATTGTTTCCGGCGCCGGTGTCGCGGGCGGTTTTTCCTGAACCATAATCGTCACCCAGTTACAAAGATCACATTGCATTGCAGGGACCGGCTGAATTCGTCAAGAGTGCCGCGGTTGATCGCAAAGCAGCGATTGGCCAAAAGTTGTGTTGGCGTGGTAAGGCGGCGCAACTGGAAACGCCACTGAAAACGAGAACGCGCCATGGCCGGCAATAGCCCATCGACAGAATATGCAATTGCTGCCAGCGGCGTGCGCAAAACCTATACGGGCGCCAAAAAGTCACCCCCGAAAGAAGCGCTCAATGGCATTGATATCTGCGTCAAAAGGGGCTCGATATTCGGATTGCTCGGACCAAATGGCGCGGGCAAATCGACCTTTATCAACATTCTCGCGGGTCTTGTTCGAAAATCCGCCGGGCAGGTTTCGGTCTGGGGATTTGATATCGACAAAAACCCGCGCCAGGCGCGGGCGTCGCTTGGCGTCGTTCCGCAGGAAATCAACATGGATGTTTTTTTTACGCCCAAAGAAGGTCTTGAAATTCAGGCCGGTCTTTATGGCGTGCCAAAGGAAAAGCGCCGCACCATGGAAATTCTATCCGCGCTCGGGCTTTCTGACAAAGCAAACTCTTATGTCAGGCAACTTTCCGGCGGTATGAAACGTCGGCTTCTTGTCGCCAAAGCGATGGTGCATTCGCCGCCCATCCTTATCCTTGATGAACCGACTGCCGGCGTTGATATCGAACTACGCAAGCAATTGTGGGACTATGTGCTGGAGTTGCACGCAACTGGCGTTACGATTGTTCTGACAACGCATTATCTCGAGGAAGCGCAGGAGCTTTGTGAGGAAATTGCCATTGTACACGAAGGAAATGTTGTGGCTTGCAAGCCAACTGAAGAACTGATTGCGTCGCTTGACCGCAAGTCACTAATGGTGACGCCGGTCGAGGCGGTCGCTGTTGCGCCTGATCTGGCGCCCTTTCACGCGGAGCTTAGACCGGACGGCCGCCTCGCAATCCCCTATCAGCCAAGCAAAGCGCAAGTCGCTGAAATTCTCGCGCGCTTATCGGCCGCCGGAATTGGCGTAAAGGATCTCTCAACGGTCGAATCAGATCTCGAAGATGTGTTTCTTGAGTTGACATACCGGGCGGTAAGCTAGGAAGCGTTCCGATATTGTTGCTTATTCCGTGACAAGCGGCCGCCATGGGGCGGCGCTTTCGCCGTGGCTTGCGGCGTGTTCACGCAATGCTGCGGCGACAATTGGCGCGTCGCCTTTCAGGGCGTCGGGCGCGATCGGCGCGCCGAATGTGATCTTGTAGGTTTTGCCCTTTTTATTGAGCAATTCATGGAACAACGTGATGTCGCGCAATTCTGTATTCAGTTTCCAGAACCAGTAATACAGCCATGAATTGCGCGCTTCGATATGCGCCGGGACAATTGGGCAATCATATTTTCGGGCAAAGATAGCAACCGACGGCAGCCATGCCTGTTCGGTCAATTTTCTTTGCTCATTCATAAAAGCAAGGCGCCCCGATGGGAACAATACCACGCATTTTTCGTCGTTAAACGCTTTGATTGCGCTCACCAGCGTTTCACGCGAACGCAAGATCGTCCGTTTTTCCGGCGCCCATTCGACTGGAATGATCATCTCTGAAATTCCCGGCGCCGCCCGCAAGGCGTCGCGATTGGCGAAAAACGTCATATCACTGCGGCGGTTCTTAATAGCGTCGAACATTGCAGCCCCATCAGGGATGCCGGTGGGATGGGTCGACGCAATTAAAACGCGTCCGTGTTTTGGTATGTTTTTCTGGCCCGCGACCTCGATATTGAGGTGCAATAGATCGCTGATGTAATCGAATACGCCGCGCGCCGATAAATTCGCAACCGCGTCAGCCATCTTCACGGCAGGGCCATGCAAAAGCAGCGGGTATAAAATTGCCCGATAAAGCGGCCAAAGCGGCGAATGAATTAGTTTCTGGGCCCGCTCCTCGATGAGCACGTCAACAATGTGTTTTCCGGGTGTGCCGATATCCATTGTTTGTGCTGTGACAGGCATTTGCGGCAAATCCATCGGCTGTGCGGCTCCAACGCGCTATCTCGGACGTCAATTGCCTGTTTTTAGGCGCGTTTTCTCATGCTATCAAAACACGACATGGAAAATCTTAAAAATCTTATTGAATTGGCGGCGTCTGGCGATGCGGCCGCGCAATATCGACTGGCGGCGCATTATGATCGCTCAGGCAAGCAAGCTGAAGCGCGCCAATGGACGGAAAAAGCCGCTGCCGCAGGCCATCCGGGGGCGCTTTATACCCAGGCGACGCAATTGCTGTCGGCAAAACCTGAAGACATGTGCATAGGCGAGGCCGTCACCATGCTGAGCCTCGCCGCTGACGCGGGCGGCGCCGCAGCGTTGCGCCAGCTGGCGGTGTTATCGGCGCTTGGTCTCGGGGTTGAGCGCAATTGGAAAAGTGCAGTCGCGCGCCTTGCCCAGGCAGCGCGTTTGGGCCATCCGGCGGCGATGCGTGAGCTTGCTGTTCTCGCTGCGATAGGCGGCGATCGGCAGACAAGTGCTGCGCTGTTGCGAGAAGCAGCCGTCAACGGAGATTGGATCGCAATCTATCTTGCGCTGCGCCGAGGCGACGTTTTGAGCGATGAAGAAGGCAAGGGCCTTGCGATAAAAATGCGCGGCGCAGGCGTGCCGCTCGCACAACGATTAAGCGATCCCGATGGCAAAAGCGGCGCAGCGCAGGAGGTTGATTTTCGTGAAATCACGGCCGCGGCAGCGAAGGTCGATCCGGCAGCCTGCATTGGCGAAGCCAAAACGTTAAATACCGACCCCGCTATTGTTCATTTCGAAAACGCTCTGACGGTTGAAGAATGCGATTACATTATTTGCGCTTCTGCCGCCCTGTTGACGCCGTCGAAAGTTGTGAATCCGGAAAAAAGCAAAGCTGATCATGCGCAATACCGCACCTCGGACGGCGCCATGTTCGGGCTATTGGATCTCGACCTGACATTAATCGCGATCTATGCCCGGCTTGCGCAAATTGCCGGCGTGCCGTTTGAAAACTGCGAATTAATGGGGATATTACGTTACGCGCCTGGTCAGGAATATTTTCCGCATCATGATTTTCTGCCGGAAGACGCTGAGGACTATTCCGAAGTTAAACGATCCGGGCAGCGCATCCGCACGTTGCTGATTTCCCTGAACGACGATTATGACGGCGGCGAAACAACTTTTCCAAAGCTTGATGTTTCACTGCGCGGCGCTCCGGGAGATGCGTTTCTTTTTCACAATACGGATGATCAGGAAAAGCCATACCCCAAATCCCTGCACGCAGGCGCGCCGGTCAAGTCGGGCGAAAAATGGCTCCTGACATTGTGGTGCCGGGCGCGGCCGTTCTGGTTTTGGGTCTAGAGTGTGATCAGGCGACAAACAGGAATCGAACCGATGATCTAGGCCAGCGCGGTATATTTCTGCTTCAGGTTTTTTCGTCGGCTTTGTCGCGATAGGGTTCACTCGCAAGATGCAGCGTCAGAAATGATCCGGCGATGAGAAATGCGACCGCCGCAATGCCGCCGCCATTATTGCCCAGCCAGTTGCCGACGGCGCATACCAATGACACCACAAGATACGGCGCAAGCGGCGGGTCTTCATGGCGAAACCGCAGAAAAAAAAGTCCGGCGGTTACGATGAAGAGCACAACTGACAACAGGTCAAAAATCGTTTCCAAAATGCATCCTGCGCCAAAGAAAGAGCTTTGGCTTTGTTCAGGATGTGACTCTGGGCGAACGGGATTAACAACGCCTTATGGCGCGTGGTTAATCAATCTTTAAAAAAACAGCGCCCTTTTCGATAATGAGAAGCGCGCTGTTTTGTTTCTTTACGGATAATCGGCTTATTCGCCGCCGCGTTGGGCGTCGCGCAAGGCGCGAAATTCATTGCCGTCATACCAATTAGGCCAATCATCGGAATAGGCGATGGCGGCGCCCGTTTCGTACAGAACTTCTACGGTGTCGGTCATTCCGCTCATGTCCCAGCTGTCATTATATTCATCGGAAGGCGCATGATAGCGATTGGCTGTATAGGCTTCGCCGAACGCTCGGCCGGCGTCTTCACCGCCTTCACGCAAATCAATGCCGCTATCGGCATAGAGCATCGGCACGCCCTTTTTCGCCAGAGAAATATGATCGGAACGATAAAAATACCCTTTTTCAGGTTCAGCATCCGGCCTGAGATATCGGTGATGATTTTCAGCGGCAGTTTTCAGAATGTCTTCCAGTTGCGACGCGCCGTAACCGACAACAATAATATCTTTGGCCGGCGGCGATGGCAGCACGGCGTCAATGTTGATGCCGCCAACGATTTGAGCGAGCGGCACCGGCGGATCTTCCGCCATATAGGCCGACCCTAAAAGGCCGGATTCCTCGGCGGTCACCGCTGCAAATAAAACCGAGCGGGCCGGGCGTTCTTCATTGTTGGAAAATCGCTCGGCAATTTCCAGCAAGGCCGCGATGCCCGTCGCGTTATCAACGGCGCCGTTAAAAATCTTATCCTCGCCTTCCTGCGTAGGATTGACACCAAGATGATCCCAATGCCCCATATAAAGGACGTATTCGTCAGGGTGCTCGGCCCCTGGCAGGACGCCGACAACATTTGCGTCTTCGCTGCGCCGGATTGTTTGAGCGAGATTTGCAGACGCGGTAAGGCCAGTCATCGGCGCAGGCGTGAAATCAGTCGAAATGGCCGCTGACTGAAGCGCATCAAGATCGAGACCTGCAGCTGTAAGAAGCTCGCGCGCGGTATCATTGGTAATCCAGCCTTCTGCAACGACCCGGCTCGCGCCATTGTCCGGGCGTTGAAGGTCAAGTTGCGGTCCCGACCATGACCCTTCAACGACGCCCCACCCATAGGCGGCCGGCGCCGTACCGTGAATGATAATAGCGGCAGCTGCGCCCTGACGCGCTGCTTCCTCATATTTGTAGGTCCAGCGGCCGTAATAAGTCATCGCGTTGCCGTTAAAGAGATCCGGATCTTGCGTTGCAAAGCCAGGATCATTGACCAGCATCACAACAGTCTTGCCGGTGACATCGACGCCTTCGTAATCATTCCAGCCATATTCCGGCGCCACAACGCCGTAGCCGACAAACACCATGTCGCTATTTTCAAACGAAACATTTTCTTCAACGCGTTTGGTCCAGAAAACCGCTTCGGTTTTGTAACCAAGTTCCCGCGTGGCGCCGTTGATATTGACGCGAAAATAGGATTGTGACGGATCAAGGGTCGATTCGACCATGGGCACATTCTGGAAATAACTTCCATTGACAGGCTCAAGCCCAAGCCGCTCATATTCGCCGGCGATATATTTGCGCGCTTTTTCACCTCCTGGAGTTGTCGGAGCCCGGCCTTCAAATTCATCTGAGGCGAGGATCTGGATATGGCGCGCCAAGTCGGCCCCGGTAATAGCGCCCGGACCGTCATCAGCTACAGTTGAAACTGCCCCATCCGCTGCCGGCGATTGTGCATCAGCCCCTGCGTTTTCGGCGTCCTTCCCGCAAGCGCTGAGAAAAATGAATGCCGAAGCCGTGAGCCCCAAAAGCGCGAATTTCTTCATCAAAAAGCCTCCCAAAAACAGTTAACCGGCATGTCGCACGCAGTCTTCGGCTGTGCAAGCCGGAAACCGGCGGGAATCAGTCTTCCGCGCCTGTTCATGGCCCGATTTTTGGATTAATAGCCCGCAGCGGCCAGTTTCGGGGCGCATTTTTCGGAATGCCCGCGATGTTTCGATTCCGTGGGGTTTGGGAGGAAAATTGATGAGTGTTTCTGTTTCGACGGCGCATCGCGCTGCGAGCTGTTTTGACGATTGTGCGCCTGACAAATTGGCTGATCTTTCCGCCGCCGCACTTTACCAGTTAGCCGTTGCACGGGGCGAAGGTGACGTGGCCAAAGACGGGCCATTGGTCGTTAAGACGGGCGAGCACACCGGCCGTTCGGCGCAGGATAAATTCATCGTTCGCCACACCGAGATTGAAAACAAAATCTGGTGGGACGCCAACAAGGACATAACGCCCGAGCAATTTGACCGCCTTCACCGCGACATGCTTGCCTATGCAAGTGAACGCGATTTGATCAGGCAGAATTTACGCGGCGGCGCAGATAAGGATTACGCGATTAATGTTCGCGTTTTTACTGAATTTGCCTGGCACAGCCTTTTCATTCAGCATCTTTTGGTGCGCCCGCCGATGTCTGAACGCGGCGGCGATCCGGATTTCACGATCGTCGATTTGCCAGGTTTTGAAGCTGACCCTTCGGTTCACGGCTGCGCCTCAAAAACGGTAATCGCTGTGGATTTCGTGCGCCGCATGGTGCTCATTGGCGGCACCTCCTATGCAGGCGAAATGAAGAAATCGGTCTTTACGATTCTTAATTTTCTGCTGCCTGAAGAAAATGTGATGCCGATGCATTGCTCGGTCAATGTCGGCGCCGGCGCCGATCCGGCGATCTTTTTTGGGCTGTCAGGCACCGGTAAAACAACTTTGTCCGCTGACCCCAAACGAACATTGATCGGCGACGACGAGCATGGCTGGGGGCCGAACGGATTATTTAATTTTGAAGGCGGTTGTTACGCAAAAATGATCCGCCTTTCGCCGTCCGCTGAACCGGAAATTTATGCGACGACAAAGCGTTTTGGCACCGTTCTCGAAAATGTCGTCATGGACCCGGCGACGCGCGAACTTGATCTGGACGATGCGGCTTTGGCGGAAAATTCCCGCGGAGCCTATCCGATCCATTTTATCCCGAATGCCAGTATTGAGGGGCGAACGGGCCACCCGAAAAATATTATTATGCTGACCTGCGATGCGTTTGGCGTGATGCCGCCGATCGCGAAACTGACACCGGCGCAAGCGATGTACATGTTTCTTTCCGGCTATACGGCGAAAGTTGCAGGCACTGAAAAAGGTCTCGGCAAAGAACCGCAGGCGACGTTTTCAACCTGCTTTGGGGCGCCCTTTATGCCGCGTCACCCGTCCGAATACGGCAAACTCCTTGGTGAGTTGATTGATCGGCATGGCGTTGATTGCTGGTTGGTCAGCACAGGCTGGACGGGCGGACCTCATGGCGAGGGCAAGCGTATGCCGATAAAAGAAACCCGCGCGCTGCTTGCAGCGGCGCTCAATGGATCGCTAAATACAGCGCCGATGACCACAGATCCGATTTTTGGTTTCAGCGTGCCTACAAAAGTCGCCGGTGTCGACGAAAGAATATTGACGCCGCGCAATACCTGGGATGATCCCGCCGGTTATGACGCCCAGGCGCAAAAACTCGCCGCCATGTTCATCGAGAATTTCAAGATTTACGAGGCCTATGTCAGCGACGCCGTCAAGTCGGGGGGGCCGATGCAATAAGGCGCCAAGTCTTGCTTGTTTCTAACAATCGAGGGTTATCTCAAGCCTCGGTGTCCACATGGGCGCCGGGCGCTTCGCCGCCTGATGATTGAGCAGCGCCGTTTGAAACCGTCACCATTGCCGCGCGCAAAACGCGGTCGCCGATCGTAAAGCCCGCCTGCGCGACATCGACGACATGACCCGTTGGCACTGTTTCGCTCGGCACTTGCGCGACCGCCTGATGCAGATGTGGATCGAACTTTTCGCCCTCTGGAAAGACGCGCTGCACGCCATGACGCTCAAACACGTTAAACAGCTCTTTTTCTGTCATGCGCAGGCCGGCGATCAGACCGGAGATAGCCTCGTCGCTTGTCGCCGGCTGGCTTTCGTCCCCTGCGGCGCGCAATGCGCGCTCAAAATTATCGGCTACCGCCAGAAGGTCACGTGTGAAACCCGCGATTGCATAGCGGCTGGCGTCGAGCTTTTCGCGCCCGGCCCGCCGCCGCGTATTTTCGAGTTCAGCGGCCAGACGCAAGACACGGTCGTTTAGCTGCGCGATTTCATCCTGCGCAGCGCTCGCTGCGCCGGCGGCTTCATCACGTTCATCGAACGGCGCATCGCCATCGATCTCGGCGTTGTCATCGCCGGATTGGTCGGCGTTCGGCGGATAATCATGTTCACTCATGGCCCTGCTTTTTTGTCAGTGGTCTGCTTGCTAGCGTGCGCATGTACGCGCGGCGGTGGATTATTTCAACATCCGTGACACTACTTCAGCTGTGTAATCGACGATTGGGACCACTTTGGCGTAATTTAGCCGAGTCGGGCCGACGACTCCCAAAACGCCAACAATTTTGCGGGTTTCGTCACGATAGGGCGCCACGATCACTGATGACCCCGAAAGCGAAAAAAGCCGATTTTCTGAGCCGATAAAGACCTTCACCCCTTCACCGTCCCGGGCCGCTGTCAGGGCGTCGATTACATCGCGTTTTTGCTCGAGATCATCGAGGAGCATGCGGATGCGTTCGAGATCCTGCTCGGCGGCGTCGTCGAGAAGATGCCCGCGCCCGCGTACGATAAGAGTGACATCACTACTACCGCCGGCAATTTCGGCAACGCCCTGGCGCACCAGTTTGCCGGTCAAAAGATCAAGCTCGGCGCGATTGGTCTCGACTTCGTCCAGAATGCTCGCGCGCATCTCATGGAGACTGCGGCCGTTAAGCCTCGCATTAAGGTAATTGCCGGCCGCAATTAACGCAGACGCGGGTAAATTGACCGGCGTCTCAATGACGCGGTTTTCCACCCGGCCATCTTCAAAAACAATGATGACAAGCGCTTTACCCGGCCCCGTGCTGACAAAGTCGATATGGCGCAAAGGCGCATCGGTTTTTTGCGTAACGATAAGGCTGGCTGTCTGCGTCAGGCCCGACAGCCGCGAGGCCGCCTCTTCCAGCAGGTTCTCGATATTGCCGGCGGATTTCTCTGCCTCAATCGCGCGGCGTTCTTCGGGCGTTAAATGGCCAACTTGCATCAAGCCATCGACAAATAGCCTTAACCCAAGTTCCGTCGGCAATCGCCCTGCAGAGATATGCGGTGAATGGAGCAGACCCACATCCGTAAGATCGGCCATTACATTGCGAATTGTCGCCGCAGAGACCGATATTTCAGAATCATTACTGAGCGTGCGCGAGCCAATAGGCTCGCCGGTCGTCAAATATGTTTCAACAAGGCGGCGGAAAATCTCGCGAGAGCGTTGATCGATGTCATTTAGAACATTCATAGGCACTAGATAGGGTGCTTTCTTGCTGATTTCAGAAAAATAACACTGATCAGCTACAAGCCAAGAGGCGAGAAAGCTCGACAAGCCTGCCGGGCGGGCGGTAGGTACGCTCCCATAAATCTGGAGATATGTATGAGACCGTCCGGCCGCGCCTTTAATGAACTTCGCGCCATATCCTTTGAACCCGGCTACGCCAAGCACGCAGAAGGGTCATGCCTCATTAAATTTGGTGAAACCCATGTTTTGTGCACAGCAAGCTGGGACGAAACGACGCCGCCATGGTTGCGCGGCGGCGGTCGCGGCTGGGTAACGGCGGAGTATGGCATGTTGCCGCGGTCTACCGGCGGGCGGATGAAACGTGAGGCCAAACGCGGGCAATCCGGCCGCACCCAGGAAATTCAGCGTCTGATAGGCCGGTCCTTACGCGCTGTTGTCGATCTCAAAGCGCTTGGGGAAAGGCAAATTCTGCTTGATTGCGATGTTATTCAGGCCGACGGCGGCACGCGTACGGCCTCGGTGACAGGGGCATGGGTGGCGATGAACCAATGCTGTGAATGGGCGGTCAAGCAGGGGATCATCAAATCCAATCCCGTCCAAGACAGGGTTGCGGCGATATCCTGCGGTCTGGTCGCCGGCGCTCCGGCTCTTGATCTGGATTATGATGAGGATTCTACCGCGCAGGCAGACGCCAATTTTGTAATCACTGGATCGGGCGGGCTGGTTGAAATTCAGGCGACCGCCGAAGGCGATCCTTTTTCCGACGAACAGTTCGCTGCTTTATTGGGGCTCGCGAAAGAAGGCTGTATGACGCTGGCGAATATGCAGGGCGAAGTTTCTAACTAGAATTTTGCGCTCAACCGCGTGACCGGTATTCGGCAAGACCGATGCTGCAGCATTATCGTCAGCGTGCTTTGATTGTCGCGGGCGTCTCTCCGCATTGTGCAACCATAGATACCAGAGAACAATGCGATTCAGCGTTCATCGTTAATGCAACTGCATCAAGCGCTGCGCAGGCGCGCATCTCAACGCCTTTACGCTTTTAGGCAAAAATATCGCCGCAGGCTGCACAATGGATGACGCGCCGTCATGCGCCGAAGCCGAAGCCAGGTTGAGCTACCCCCGTGGCGCCGCCATGGCGTTTTGAAAAGACTATCTCGATATCGCCGGATATCTCGATGAACGATTTTTTCTTTACTATGAGGAAGCAGATTGGGCGCTGCGCGGCGGGCCGTCGCGGCGACCTGTCTGGGCGCCGTCGGCAATTGTCTGTCATCGCCACGGGATGGCCGCGGGAAGTCGCATTGAGCATGGCCGGCGATCGCCATTGTCGGACTACCACATGGCGCGTTCGCGCATGCTTTTTGCTCTCCAATGGCGTCCATTGACGCTGCCATTGTTGTTAATTGGCGGCGTCATGCAGGCGGCGCGGCGGCTCTTGCGCGGCCATTGGCGTCAGGCCGCCGCCGTTATGTCCGGGAGTCTTCCTGGCGCCCCAAAAACGCAGTAGATGAATTGTGTCAACGATAAAATCATCAGGATACAAATCGATCGCTATTTTGGAGTACGGCGCGCCGTTCGGGCGGGGCTCGGTTACTGCCGACCGCTTGACAACGCGCAGCCTTGGGCCAAGAAAAGCGCCAGGCGATACTTTGCCATTTTGACTGCGCCCAATTGATTGGCCACAGCAATGAAGCATGATAGGCGACAGAGCCGCAAATATTCGAAAAGAAAACATGGTTCAGGACCAAAACCCGCAGCCGACTAATCCGCCCGCGCCAGGTGAAGGCGATGACGGCGGCTCGACACTGGAAACGCTCGTTGGCGCCGATACCGTTCGCGAGAAAATCGCGGAGTTTGTCAATTCGCTGCAGGGGCAGATGTTAACGCCGGGCCTTGCCATTGAGGCGGCGTTATTGGTGACAGCGTTGGCGCCAGCGGCGCTCTTTGGCCCGCAACTCCGAAAATTTATCCAGGGGCAAATTGCGCCGCGCGCGCCTTACGGCGTGATTCGCCGCGCCGCCAACGCTTTTGCGCATCTTGCAACGCCCATTGCGCTTTTTATTGTCCTGCAGTCCGGCGTTCTAATCCTGCAGGCTTTTGGAAGCTCAACCGGGCTGGTGTCGGCAGCCGTTAGCCTGCTGACCGCATGGATCGTGATCAGGCTCGTCACGCTGGTGATCAGATCCCCCTTTTGGTCGCGATTTGCATTTTATGTGGCCTGGCCGCTGGCGGCGCTCGACGCCTTCGGCGTTCTGGACGATGTTGTTCGCCAGCTAGAGGCATTCGCCGTTCCGATCGGCACGGACAGCAGCGGCGCAGCCCAGATATTTTCAGCCCTTGATTTTATTCGAACACTGATCATTTTCGGCGTGCTCTTTTGGGGCGCAAGCTTTGTCAATCATCTGGTCAAAGGCCGCGTCAATGCGATTGACGAGCTGACTGTCTCATTCAAGGCGTTGCTGTCGAAGATCCTGGATATCCTTTTACCGATTATTGCGCTGGTGGCGGCGTTGCAGTTTGTTGGTTTTCCATTCGGCACACTCGCAATTTTCGGCGGCGCTGTCGGTCTTGGCATTGGCCTTGGCATGCAGCGTACTGTGTCGAATTTCTTCGCCGGCTTTACGCTTATCGCTGACAAGTCAATCAAACCTGGCGACGTCATTGAGATTGGCGGTACCTATGGCTGGGTCACGCAAATGAATGCGCGATATGTTTCCATCAGAACACGAGACGGTACGGATCATCTAGTGCCCAATGACAAGTTTATTGAAGAGGGCGTTGTCAATTGGTCCCACGCCGACCGGACTGTTCGATTGCATGCTGCTTTTGGCGTATCATACCGCACCAAAGACCTCCGTAAACTGACCAAGATGGCCGAGGAGGCTGCGCTTCGTGTTGACCGTGTGATAAAAACGCCTTCCCCGCGATGCAACCTTGTCGAATTTGGCGACAGTGCGATCAATTTCGATTTGCGCTTCTGGATCAGCGATCCGGCCAACGGCACGGCGAATATCCGGAGTGAGGTTATGTTGGCGGTCTGGGAGCTGCTCGCTGAAAACAACATCGAAGTCCCGTTCCCGCAGCGCGATATTCATATTAAGTCCGCGCCTGAAGGCGGTCATTTTGCTGTTGAAGCCAATAATCTCGCGGATGCGTCAAGGACTCGTGACCAAAGCTAACATTTGTTCGTCTTCCCAGACAGCCTTATGCGGCCTATAATCCGCCGGGCGATGAAGTATGAGCGTTCGGAGGAGACCATGTACAGACATTTTATTATCGGCGCGGCTGCAATTCTTTTGGCGGCGTGCGCAACGGCGACGCCTTATGGGCCGGCTTCGGAAGGGGGTGGCTACGGTTTTTCTGAGCAGCAGGTTGAGCAAAATCGTTTTCGCATCACCTTTCGCGGCAATTCCGTTACCAGCCGGGAAACAGTAGAGAACGCACTTTTGTACCGCGCTGCTGAGCTGACAGTGCAGCGGGGGTTTGATCATTTCATTGTTGTTGAAAACGACACTGAGGCCCGTACATCATATAGCGGATCGTCATACCCGGCATTTTACGGGCGTTATGGATATGGCCATCCATTTCATCGCCCGGGCTACGCCTTCCCTTATTACGCTTATGGGTTTGGCTGGGGATATCCCTATGATTCCTACACGCGTGAAATAACGCGATATTCCGCAGTGGCGTTTGTGACGATGCATAAAGGCCCGAAATCGGATGACAATCCGCAAGCCTTTAATGCGCGTGAAGTGATGACGAATCTTGGTCCGTTTGTTCTTGGTCCTCAACCGGCCGCCGACGGCTACTGAGACTTCGATCAGACGACGCGCAGAACAGTTTTCTCCGTGTCGCGCATCGCATCGTAGACTACGACAAAGCCGCGCGGCGTGTGACGTACAATAACGCCGCGCTGGCGGCCCACGAAAATAGAGGCGCCGACGGGCGGACGGCGCGGCGCGTCAACGGAAACACCGTCTACGGATGTATTGATAATTTTGACAAACAACGACGACCCATCCGGGAGACGGCAGACCATGCGGGAATCCGGATCGCGATGACGCGGCGCCGTGCGGCGGTCCGCGAGCCCCTCGGCAAAATCTGGGTTGGTCAGCAGCATCAGTTGCTCGGTCAACAATCCGCGCCGGCGTTTTGACAGGATGAAGGAGATCGCTATCCCGTCAGGAAAGTTGCGTGCGACCGTTCCTTCAATGATATCAAGGCCTTTGATGTGGATAACAGCCGCGTCGCCAACAACTGTTTTCGCTTCTGTGATAAGCGCCATGTCTCCAGGCGAGATATTGATCAGCCGCCCTTCATATTCATCAACAACATTAATGACGATACGCGCCGGAAGGTTAAGGCTGACCCGCTTATATCGTCGTGCGTCGCTGCTTGTCATTCGTCAAATCCCCAGCCGTCTAAATCCCCGAACCCCCAAAATAAGGGCCACAGCTCAAATACTTCTCTAAACTTCAAGTTACATTTTTAGCTTTGTGCCTGATTGCCCGGCTTTGATCGCCGGTATTTGCAGACCGGGCGAGGGATTGTATGGTTAACGCGGGCGCGCTCAACGCAATCACGCGAGGGAGTCTCAGGAAAATGTTAAAAGAAATTGCCGGGGCCGCAATCGCGGCCGCAATGATCGATACCGCGATCGCCCAGAATGATCCGTATATTTGGCTGGAAGAAATCGAGGGCGAAGAAGCGCTTGATTGGGTTCGCGCGCAAAATGCGCAGTCGCTCAGTGAGCTTGAGGCCGATCCAAGATTTGATGATCTCTACACTGAGGCGTTGTCGGTCCTGACATCAGATGCGCGGCTGCCGCTTGGCGCGATTCATCATGGCGATGTTTATAATTTCTGGCAGGACGATGAACATATTCGCGGCGTATGGCGTCGCGCCAGCGTTGATAGTTATCGGACTGGGGAGCCAGCTTGGGAAATTGTTCTCGACATAGACGCGCTGGCGGAAGCGGAAGATGAAAACTGGATACGCGGCTCCACTTCCTGTTTGTCGCCGGCCTATGAACATTGCATGGTGGAGCTTTCCTACGGTGGGAAAGACGCGGGCGTCTGGCGGGAATTCAATACGAAAACCAAAGCTTTTGTAGAGAACGGTTTTTTTATTCCCGAAGCAAAATCATCTGTCGCCTGGATTGATAAAGACACACTTGTTGTTGGAACCGATTGGGGCGAGGGTGCGCTGACGGATTCCGGCTATGCGCGCGAAATACGAATCTGGAAACGCGGCGAAGCCCTCAATGAAGCTGCGCCATATTTTACCGGCGAAAAAACAGATGTTAGTGTCTCCGCGCAGGTCGAGCAAACTGATGATGGACCCATCAAATTTGTGCGGCGTTCAGTTACTTTTTTTGAAAGAGAATATTTTATCGATATTGGCGCCGGCGATGTCGTTAAGGCGCCACTGCCGCTGAAGGCGAGTTTTCAGGGCGTGCTCGACGGGTCCGCCGTATTTTTGCTGCGCGAGCCGTGGGCATTTGACGGCGCGAATTACGCACAAGGCACTCTTATCGCCTACGACCTTGCAACAAAAAAAGCTGAACTGATTTTCCAGACAAGCGACGCTCAGTCGATTGAGGGCATCGGTGTGGGCAAGACCAACATTGTTGTGCAATATCTTGAGGATGTTTCCGGAAAAGCCGCCCGCTTCTCGCGCACCCGGACCGGAAAGTGGAAATCAAAAGAAATCAATCTTCCGGCGAATGGGGTGGTTGAGCTGGTTTCCGCCGGCGGCGGAACAGATGACGCTATGCTTTCTTTTGAGAGCATGACAACCCCAGACTCGCTTTTTTATGTTTCGGCCAAAAACAAAGTTTCAAAGATATTTGAAACGCCGCCATTTTTTGATGCGACGGGAATTTCCGTAGAGCAACGATTCGCAACATCAAACGACGGCGCACAAATCCCTTATTTTGTTATGGGTCAGGATTCCGTATTGAAACAAGGTAACGCGCCAACCATTCAATATGGTTATGGCGGTTTTCTCATTCCTATTTTGCCGGTCTATTACAACGACCCTGCGCGCCCGCAAAACGGCGCCCTCGCAGGTCTCTCTTGGGTTAAACGCGGCGGCGTCATGGTGCTTTCAAATATTCGCGGCGGCTCGGAATATGGTCCCCGCTGGCACGAGGCGGCGCTGAAAGAAAACCGCCAGCGCGGTTTTGACGACTTTATTGCAATATCTGAACACCTCATTGAAACGGGCGTCACGTCGCCGGAAAAGCTCGGCGCAATCGGACGTTCCAATGGCGGATTGTTGATGGGCGCAATATTGACCCAACGACCTGAACTCTATGCTGCAATCGATATCGGCGTGCCTTTGTTTGATATGAAGCGCTACAACAAACTTCTCGCTGGCGCATCCTGGATGGGCGAATATGGCAACCCCGACATTCCAGAGGAGTGGGCCTACATTTCGCAATATTCTCCCTATCAAAAATTGGCGGCGGATGCGGGATATCCAAAAGTTCTGTTTTATACTTCAACCAAAGACGATCGCGTTCATCCCGGCCATGCGCGCAAAGCTGCAGCAAAAATGGCCGATCTCGGCTACGATTTTTACTACTACGAAAACATTGAGGGCGGTCATGGCGGGACGGCAAATCAGGAACAGCTCGCCCATAGAACGGCGCTTGAATATGTTTATTTCGTCCGTCAGCTGATGGGCCAAGCTGAGTAGGCGTAGATTGGGTCGATTGCGTTGAATGCCGGAACCCGGCTAGGGTGCCGGCGGCAATTGAATGCAAGCTGAGAAGGGGCGCAGTCGTATGGCCTGGTGGTTTGAAATTAAACTCTGGAAGCGCGTCTTCCTTGGCCTTGCCCTTGGCGTCGTCTTCGGGATTTCAGTAACTCAGATCATGGGCATAGAGGCTGGCGGCGCGTTGCTGACCGACATCAAAATTGTCGGCGACATATTCATCGCGTTGATCCGTCTGGTGATCATTCCATTGATTTTTATGACCTTGGTCGCCGGCGTGCTCGCTCTTGGGGACCCGTCCAAGCTTGGGACGATCGGCCTAAAGACGATTTTTCTTTATTTGACGACGACATTTTTCGCCAATATTATCGGCCTCGCCATGGGAACCGTTTTTCGCCCGGGCGCCGGCGTTGATCTTGGCGGCGCCGAGCCGCGTGTTGTTGCATCCCAGGCTGCAGGCATCGGCGATCGCATTCTTGGCATGATTACCAAAAACCCGTTTGAGAAATTCCTCTCAGGCGACCCGATGACCTTAATTCTCACGGCCTTGTTGATCGCAACGGCGGTCTTTGTTGTATGGCGGGCGAAGGATGAAGATGGCAAAAAAGGCCCCGGGCCGATCTTTTTCCTTGCCCTGTTCTCGCTCGGGATCGCAATGGCGTCCGGCGATATTCTGGTGGTGATCTTTACCGCCCTGGTTTTTGGCATTGTGGTTTTGTTTCTTGGGGCAACCGGTGAGGCGATTTCGCGGTTCTTCACCTATGCCTCGGACAAGGTTTTGGGCGTCACGCAGATCATCATGGAGCTTGCGCCTTTCGGCGTGTTCGCGCTTATCGCCTGGGTGATCGGCACCAGGGGCGTTGAAACCTTCACCGCAATTTTCTGGCTGGCAATGGCGGTCTATCTCGGCTGCTTCATCCACATGGCGCTGGTCTATGGCGGGATCATCAAGTTTGGCCTCAAACTGCCCTTCATCAATTTCTTCCGAGGTATCCTTGATGCGCAAATGGTCGCCTATTCAACCTCGTCTTCTTCCGCGACCCTGCCGGTGACGATCTCAAACGTCACCCGCAATCTCGGGGTTTCAAAATCCGTTGCAGGGTCGGTGCTGCCGCTTGGCTCGACCATCAACATGGACGGGACAGCGCTCTATCTTGGGATCGTTGCGCTCTTTACCGCTCAAGCTTTTGGTTACACCCTTGAGCCGCATCATTATCTGTTAATTGCCGTAACCGCGGCCCTTGTTTCTATTGGCGCTGCGGGGATTCCGTCGGCGTCGCTCTTCCTGCTGGCGACGGTTTTGGAAGTCTTCGATGTCACGCCTGAACATACAGCGCTTGTGGTCGGCTTTATCTTCCCGTTTGACCGGCTCCTCGACATGATGCGCACGGTCGTCAACGTCACCGGGGATGCGGCCGTGGCGACCACTGTCGCCAGATGGGAACATGAGCTCGACGAGGATGTGTTCCGCTCAAAGGCTAAGCAATAAGCTGTGGTTTTTAATAATGCTGTGAACGTGGTTTGGAAGAATTCGCCCAGCACTTGTGTGCGGCGAACAAAGAAACGTTGATGCGCGTTATTATACAGGCGCTGCGCATCAATATTCGCCCTCGAAGAAAAACTGTTCAAACCCAGGCCGGTGTAGTAAGAGTGCGCTCTTCGTCGAGGGGCGTATGCGCACAATTTTTATGTTGTCCGGATTGGCGCTGATCACGTTGATTGTCGGTTTCTTCCCTCAGCCGCTGGTCAAGCCGGATTGGAAAACAGCATACGAAAAAGCGATTTCCGTCCGGGATTGCGCTGCGGCGAGTCGCATTATAGAGATTCTTGGGGCGGCTGGATTCTGGCGTGAGGCCGGAGAGGCGGAATTTCAAAACAAAAGACAAAACCGCTGTGATGCGGGCGCATTGGCGGAGCATAACACAGGAAGGGATTCCATCTTCCATACAGATTCGGATGGATATGTTTCCCGCAATTTTCTTGACGAGGATTGGCGCTCATCCTTTTTCGGATCGCGGGTTTACTTTTGGCGCGGTCGAACAAAACTGAAAATGTCCGACGTTGTAAACGCAGCCAATCGCGACGCCAGAGAAACGCTTCGCCAATGTATTAACAAAGTGGGATCCATCGCAAACGGGCTGCCCAATTATGACCTTTTGAATTACGCGTTGAACAACCCGAAAATATCATCCGATCAAATCTCAAAGATTGCGCGGGAACAACAAGCACAATGTCAAAGGCAACTTTTGGCGGCGCTAAAAGTTATGAAAGTCGCGGCAAGGACGCCGGAGGATCGGGCGGCAATCACGCTCTATGCTTTTCCAGTGGCTTTGCTAAAGGAGACCGCCCCTGATCAGGCGCCGCTGCTGGCATCCATATTTGACGATTTAACGTTAGAGGAATATCGGCTCGCGCGCCCAGACACCCAATGGTCCGAGGGGGAGCAACTTGCTGGCTTCGCTTGCCGGGACGACCCGCTGGCGGAACAAATGTTGATTTACACAATTCAATGTGCGGATGAGGCGAAAGCGTTTCTCCGGTTTGACCAAACGGGCGCCGCCTTGCGCGCCGTCTACTATGCCCGTCGGGCGCAGCGGCTTGGCTGGCGAGATGTTCAAGCCGCAGAGGATCTCGCCAAAGTGCATCTGACGGAGGAGTGTTTTTCGGCGATTGTCGAGATGGAGGCGCGGGACGCTGGCGATAATACAGATCCTCGAGATTTTGACAGGCCGATCTGGCCGGCAAATTCAGGCGAGGTCTGTTTTAGCGAAGTACTTACGAAGACAGAGGCACAATGAAAGTTATTGATGTTGTGGCGACGGTGGTAGTGTCAATTTTGGCGTTCTTGATTTCAAACGTCACAATAGCCGCGTCTGCGGAAACTGCACTCGCTGCCGCTTCGCCCGTCTCGATTGGTTCGCAATACACAATTCGGTCCGAAATTCTGGGCGCCGATCGCAACATCACAGCCTATCTGCCGGCGAGTTATGACGCATCCGAAAAGAAATATCCGGTGCTCTATCTCGTCGATGGCGGTGTCGCACAGGACTATCATCCGATTACGGGTCTTGCTTCTCTTGCCGGCCTCACAGGCATGATGCGTGAGTTTATCGTTGTCGGTGTTGAAACAGTAAATCGTCGCTACGAGCTGACCTCGCCATCGTCCCGCGCGCGGGATCTTGAAGTTGCGGATCCCAATGGCGGATCAGCGGATTTTCGCCGGTTCATGCTTGAAGAAGTCAGGCCGGCAGTAAACACTGCTTTTCGCACGACTGGCGAAACGGCAATCATTGGTGAGTCGGTTGCCGGGGTTTTTATCGCTGAAACGTTTCTGACTGCGCCGGAAAGTTTTGATCATTATATCAGTGTCAGCCTGTCCATGTGGTGGGACGATATGGGGCTCGCGAAATCTGCACCCGAACTTCTTGAAGGCCATGATTATGCGGGCGCGAAATCTTTCTATCTGACCGTGGCCGATGAGGGTGGTGAGCATCGCGAAGGCGTTGACAAGCTGGTCGCCGCACTCGAGGCGACAACACCCGAGGGCCTCACATGGTGGTATGAACCCATGGAAGGTGAGCACCACCATACGATCTATAATCCGGCGTCTTTGAAGGCGTTGCGCCTGATTTTCGCGCCGGAACCAGCGAAATAGGCTGACTGGCTTGCAATCCGGGCTGCAGGCCCGTATATCCGCGCCCGATCAACGGAAAGTTCAGCTTCTTTCCGCGTTTACCGGCACGACCCCCTATATGACAGGGGCGGGGCCGGGGATGCACCGCCGCCGGGGTAACACCCTCGCGGCGGCAAACGGTGTTTGACGCCGCGAGGATTTTGGTTTGCGGGCCTTCGCCCGCGTGTGCGGCGGGCAACGGCGTTTAGCGCCGCAAGGGTTTTTGTTGGCGGGCTTTGCCCGCGAGAGCGGCGGCAGATGCCGCGCTGATATTGAGGATTTGGATTGGATTATCGCCTCGCCTTTGATGACGTGAACTGGGAACCGACCCTTGATGGGACGGCCCGCCTGAAGCGTATCGTCCATGGCGGCAAGGTTTTTCGGCAGGTGGAGCTGACGCCGACAACAGTGCATGCCCATTGGTGTGAGATTGGTCATGTGGGCATGATCGTCGAAGGCGACCTTGAAGTGGATTTTGACGGCGACAAGATCAACTTTCACGCGGGCGACGCCATTTCAATTCCTCATGGCGCGAATGACCGTCACCGGCCGCGCGCGCTGTCAGACCGCGTGGTCATGTTTCTCATCGAAGACGAGGCGTAACTGATGTTTGAAAGCTTAAGCGACCGGTTAGGCTCTGTCTTTGAGAAACTGCGAGGCAAAGGCGCGCTCGAAGAAAAAGACGTCAACGAGGCCCTGCGCGAAGTGCGCGTAGCGCTGCTCGAAGCCGACGTCGCGCTGCCGGTCGCCAAGGATTTTATCTCGAAAGTCAGGGAACGCGCTGTCGGCGCCGAAGTCCTGCGCTCGGTGACGCCAGGCCAGCAGGTCGTCAAGATCGTTCACGACGCCCTGGTCGACATGCTCGGTGGTGACGCTGACGCGGCCCTGAGTTTTGCAACTACGCCGCCTGCGGCGATCATGATGGTCGGCCTGCAGGGCTCCGGTAAGACGACATCGACCGCAAAGATTGCACTGCGTCTGCAAAAGCGTGACAAAAAACGCGTGTTGATGGCGTCACTCGATACGCGCCGCCCGGCTGCGCAGGAACAGCTGCAAATTCTTGGCGAGCAAACCGACGTTAAAACCCTGCCAATCATTGCCGGACAATCGCCGCGAGACATCGCCAATCGGGCGATGGAGGCCGGCCGCCTGGGCGGCTACGACGTTGTCATGCTTGATACGGCGGGACGGCTTTCCATCGATGAGCAATTGATGACGGAAATCGCCGATATCGCCGGCGCCGTGAATCCGATCGAGACGCTGCTCGTTGTCGATGCGCTGACCGGTCAGGATGCGGTGCAGACGGCTGAAAAATTTAAGGCGCGTGTGCCGGTCACTGGTGTTGTGATGACCCGGATCGACGGCGACGCGCGCGGCGGCGCGGCGCTGTCCATGCGTGCTGTTACCGGCGCGCCGATCAAGTTTGTCGGCATAGGCGAAAAAATCGACGCGCTCGACACCTTCGAACCGGACCGCATGGCGGGCCGTATTCTCGGTATGGGCGACATTGTTTCCCTGGTTGAAAAAGCCAGCGAGGAAATGGATGTCGCGAAGGCCAAAAAAGCCGCGAAGAAAATGGCCAAGGGCGAGTTCGACATGGACGATCTCGCCGACCAGTTTCGCCAGATGCGCAAGATGGGCGGCATGGGCGCCATTCTCGGCATGATGCCCGGCATGGGCAAAATGAAAAAGGCGATGGATAAAGCCGGCGGCCTTGATGACAAAGAGATTGTCCATCAGGAGGCGATCATCAGCTCCATGACGAAAAAGGAGCGCAAGTCGCCGAAAGTCCTCAACGCCAGCCGTAAAAAACGCATCGCCAAAGGGTCGGGCACGTCAGTTCAGGAGATCAACAAGCTGATCAAGGCCCACCGACAGATGGCCGACATGATGAAGAAGATGGGCAAGGGCGGCATGAAGGGTATGGCGCAGCAGCTTGCCGGAATGGGCGGCATGCCTGGCGGGATGGGCGCCATGCCGGGCGGCGGCGATGCAGCAGCGCTCCTCAAAGACGCCGGCGGCGGCGCGGGCCAGACGCCTGACGATGTTGATTTTGACGCCATCGAAAAAGCGCTTTCCGGTCAGGCGCCCATGCCCCCGGGCTTGGGGCTGCCGGGTCTGGGGCGGAAGAAATGACCCTGTCGACACAAACCATTTTGAAACGTTTCGAAGCGCCCGACGAGCTGCGCGAATTTCCCAAGGGCAAATTCGAGCTTGTTGAAATTGGCGGCATGACCATCGGCCGCGCGACCTATCAGCCTGGTTGGAAATGGTCCGAAGATGTCGGCAAGGCCATGGGCAAAGCGTTTTGCGAGGTCGAACATGTGGGCATGGTCGTTTCCGGCTGCGCTACGGCGGCGATGAAAGACGGCGAAACGCAAGAGATGCGCGCCGGTGATATTTTTTACGTCCCAACTCATCCCCATGACAGCTGGGTGGTTGGCGACGAGCCTTACGTCTCGCTCCATTTTTTGGGCGCCGACAAATACACGACGAAAACATCTGATTAGGAAAAAGGAAAACCACGATGTCACTGAAGATCAGACTTGCACGGGGCGGCGCGAAGAAACGCCCTTATTATTCGATTGTAGTCGCTGATTCACGCAATCCTCGCGATGGGCGTTTCATTGAGAAAATCGGCAGCTATAATCCGTTGCTCGCCAAAACCGACGAGAAGCGCATTCAATATGATGAAGAGCGCGTCAGGCATTGGATCGGCGTCGGCGCCAAGCCGACCGATCGCGTCGCACGCTTTCTGTCCGTAAACGGACTATATGACTGGAAAGCCGGCAACAATCCGAATAAGGCGAAACCCGGTCAAAAAGCCCAGGATCGCGAGCAGGAAAAGCAAGACAAGATTGAGGCCGCAAAAGCCGCTGCTGAAGAAGCCGCTGCAGCGCCGGCTGAAGAAGCAGCCGCTGAAACCACCGAAGAAGCCGCCGCCGAATAAGCTGGTTCGGTTTGAGGTAGGGCGAAGGCCAATCCGGGCCTTACGCCTTTTGCCTTTCCAAAAGGCTGCCGCGATAATTTCTGTCGCGCAGTTAAGATTTTCTCCGGTTGCGCGTCGCTTTCGGTTTTGTCGTTGACACGACCGCGCCGCGTCCGCCATGATGGCGGCGCGGGCAAACAGCGGACGCCCGCCCAGACGGCAATCCCGTCCAAGATCCGCTCCGATCCTGATGGATAGGAGCGCGTGAGGATGGAAAACAGTTTCAATAAATTATTCCGAAGCTTGGCCGACTATCGACGGCCCTGGTTCCCGTCACTTCGGCGTCGCCACGTTGAAGAATTCCTGGCGAAACAAGCAAATTTTATTTGCGATGACTGGACCATCGCGGCGCGCGACGATCGCCGCCTGCTGGCGCGGAGAGCGTCATGATCGGTTCCGTTCTCTTGCTCACACGCAAAGATGTCGCGTCTTTGATGAAACATGCTGACTATTTATCAGCCGTTGAAGCGGCGTTTCGCGCTGACAAGGAAGGCCGTGCGGCTTCACCGATGCCGATGCATATCGACGGCGACGGCGGCGTTTTTCATGCAAAAGGCGCCGCATTAATCGACGGCGGGGCTTATGTGGCTTTGAAGTTCAACGGTAATTTTCCGCAAAACTCAGAACGCTTTGGATTGCCGACCATACAAGGCGCGATCTTTCTTTGCGATGCCGGCAATGGATCGCTCCTCGCTATTTTCGATTCAATTGAAGTGACGCTCATGAGAACCGCAGCGGCAAGTGCGCTCGCCGCAAAACATCTAGCCCGCAAGGATGCGCGCATTCTATCCATTTGCGGCTGCGGCGATCAGGGTCGGGTTCAGGCTGCGGCGCTTTCGGAAGTGATTTCGTTTGAAAAAGCCTATGCGTGGGATATCGACGCCGGCAAGGCGGTCGCTTTTGCCCGAGAGATGGGAAAAACTTTGGGATTTAAATTCCAATGCGTAGAGGATTGCCGGGCCGCGACGATTGCAGCGGATGTGATCGTCACAGCGACAACGGCAGCACAACCCTTTTTGACGCTATCCGATGTGGCGCCCGGCGCGTTTGTGGCGGCTGTCGGCGCTGACAGTCCGCACAAGAATGAAATTGCACCGGCGCTGATGGCGGCGGCGAAAATTATTGTTGACGTCCTGGGACAATGCGCGGAGATGGGCGATCTTCGCGCGGCAATCGCTGCCGGCGCCATTGCGCCGGACGATGTCTATGCTGATCTTGGCGACATCGTTACCGGCTGCAAGCCGGGACGGCAATCGTCGCGCGATATCATCATCTTTGATTCAACCGGGACAGCGCTGCAGGATGTTGCGAGCGCTGCGCGCGCCTATGAACGCGCTGTCGCGGCGGGCTCGGGTCAAATGATTGCGCTGGGCGCGTTATGACGGACGCCGGGCAATCAATCTCCCTCAAGGCGTTGACATTGCAGAGTTTCAAAATCGGATGCCTTGGATTTGGCGGACCTGCCGGTCAGATATCGTTGATGCACCGCATTTTTGTCGACGAAAAAAAATGGATCGATGCGCCGCGATATCTTCACGCCTTGAACTTTTGCATGTTGCTGCCTGGTCCAGAGGCGCAGCAACTCGCCGTCTATGTTGGCTGGCTTTCGCGCGGGATTATTGGCGGTCTGATTGCCGGCGCCCTATTTGTTCTCCCCGGTGCATTTTTTATTTTTGCATTGTCATGGGTCTATGCAACGCAAAGTGATCTTGCCGTCATGATGGCGCTTTTTTATGGCGTCAAAGCGTCTGTGCTGGCGATCGTCGCAGAGGCGCTCCTAAAGATCGGCAAACGAGCGCTGATACGCCGCATTGATTTCATCATCGCCGCCGCTGCCTTTCTTGCCTTGTTTTTCTTCGGCATTCCGTTTCCGTTTGTGGTGCTCTCCGCAGCGTTTCTTGGCGCAATGCTGGCGCGCAGCGAGGCTGTGGTCAGCGCCGATCCGTCGCCGACGGCGCCGTCGCAGCCTCAAACCAACGCCCTGATCGCAGCAATTATTTGGTTGGCGTTATGGCTCGGCCCGGTTGCGCTTTCGGCGGCGCTTTTGGGCGGCGATCACATTATTACGCGCGTCGGCTGGCTTTTCAGTCAGCTTGCCGTCGTTACGTTCGGCGGCGCCTATGCGGTGCTTGCCTATCTTCAGCAACAGGCAGTTGAAATTGAAAGCTGGCTTACGGCGGCGCAAATGATCGATGGTCTTGGCCTGGCGGAAACAACGCCGGGCCCGCTTGTGTTGGTCAATCAATTTGTCGGATTCCTCGCCGGATGGAATGCGTCCGGAGGGCTCGGACTAGCGGCTGCCTGCGCGTTGATGGCAAGCTGGTGCACCTTTGCGCCGTCATATCTTTGGATTTTCGCAGGCGCGCCCTTTGCAGAAAATTTGCGCCACAATCGTTACGCAGCAGGCGCTCTCAACGCGATTACGGCGGCAGTGCTCGGCGTGGTCGCAAATCTCGCTTTGTGGTTTGCAATCCATATCGTCTTCACGCGCGCAGCGCCGATGGAAACAATTTGGGGCCATGTGATTGCTGCGCCGGTCTTGCCAGGCATTGACCCTCTCGCGGCGGGGATCGCTGGCATTGCCGCCATCGCGCTCATTCGCTTCAAGGCGAATATTCTTGTGGTGATTATTTTATGCAGCCTTGGCGGTCTGGCGTTACACTAGCGTTTGCTATGCTTTCTTGACGTTCTAAGCGACCATCAAAGTTACGCGAGGGCTTGTGTCAGATCGGCAACCAGATCATCGACATGCTCGAGACCGACCGAGAGGCGTAACAGAGCTTCCGGCGTCGTCGTCCCGGGGCCTTCGAGAGATGCGCGATGCTCAACGAGGCTTTCCACACCGCCAAGACTGGTGGCGTTGATAAAAAGCCTGAGCTTTGAGGCAGCCTTGAGCGCCGCATTGCGCCCGCCTTTGAGTTCGAAAGAGACCATGCCGCCCCCGGCTTTCATCTGGCGCCGGGCGATGGCGCAACCTGGGCTTTTTTCAAGCCATGGGTATCGGACAGCCGCCACCGCCGGGTGGTTGTTTAGCATCGCGGCGATAGTCTCTGCGTTACGGCAATGCTGCTCCATTCGGCAATAGAGCGTTTGTATTCCACGCGAAATCAGCCAGGCGTTAAACGGCGCCAGCACACCGCCTGTCAGGGTGCGGAATTTCCCAAGGCTTTCGGCAAATGCATGATCGTCGCGCACGACAATCGCACCGCCCTGAACGTCGCTGTGACCACCCATATATTTTGTCGCCGAATGAAGAACATAGTCGGCGCCGAGCGCGAGCGGGTTTTGCAACGCTGGCGTTGCAAATGTGTTATCGACGATCACTTTGGCGCCGGCGCCTGCGGCCATCGCCGCGACCTTTTGAATATCAATCAGATCGATTTTGGGATTGGACGGCGTTTCGAGCCAGACCAGCGCTGCTTCTTTCGAAAGCGCCGCCGCACTCGCCTCCGGGTCGCAAAAATCCACAAAGTCGACACTCACCCCGCGCTTGGGCAAATCCTCTCGGGCGAGTGTCTTCACATCGAAATAAAGATCATTGTGGAGAACCGCTCGCGCGCCCGATGGCAGCGACATCAACATCGCTGCCGCCGCCGCCATGCCTGAGGAAAACGCAATGCCCGCGACGCCGCCTTCAAGCGCTGCAATGCGCGCTTCAAAATCGCTGACATTTGGATTGTCGTGGCGGACATAAATGTAGCCGTTGATCGGTTCATTTGCCGGCCCATGCTGATAGGTCGTGGATAGATGGATCGGCGGCGCCACAGCGCCGTCGCGTCGGGTCACTGGCTGGTGGATCGCAATAGTTTCCGGTTTCATAGGCGCCAACTCCTCAATGTCTCTAGTTGTATCCTGCCCGGAACTTCGTCTCTACCTCTAATCATCATGGGCAATCGCGCGGCGCCGCCTCAATTGTCGCGATTATCCTTGCCCCTTGGGGGCAGGCCCGACTAATCTCCCCCAAATTTTGAGCAGGCGCGGCCATCGCGCGGCAATCAGGGGTTTGGCGGCATGAATTTAGAAGCGTTTTACGAGCTGGTCGACAACATCAGCGGCTTTATCTGGGGCGGATATTGGGGCTTTTTGCCGGACGGCAAAGAAAACCAGATCATGCCATTGGCGCCAATGGTGTTTGTCCTCCTCGGTACTGGCCTCTATTTCATGATCCGCTTGAAAGCCCTGCCGATCCGCCGGCTCATTCCAGCCTTTGTGAATCTTTTCACCGGCAGCCGCAAAGCAAGCACGGATCCGGACGCTAAAGGTGAAATCACGCCGTGGAATGCGCTCTCGACGGCTTTGTCCGGTCAGGTCGGCACCGGTAATCTTGCTGGCGTTGCAACCGCGATTACCCTTGGTGGGCCGGGCGCGATCTTCTGGATGTGGGTAACCGCGGTTTTCGGCATGGCGGCGGCTTTTGCGGAATCCAGTCTTGCTGTGAAATTCCGAGAACAACATCCCGATGGCCATATCCATGGCGGGCCGATGTTCTACATCAAGAATGGCCTCAGCAAGAAATGGACTTGGCTGGCGATCTTTTTCGCCGTTGGCACTGTTTTTTCCGCCATTGTCACTGGCAATATGACCCAGGCAAATTCAATCGCTACGGCCATTGAAGCGGCAACGGCTGATACTGCAATGCCGGTTGAGACATGGATGTCGGGCCTTGTGATTGCGGTGCTTGCTTTCATCGTCATTATCGGCGGCATAAAATCAATCGGTTCAGTCGCTGGTAAAGTCGTGCCGGCCATGGCGCTGGGCTATATATTGACTGCAATCGTTATGCTCATTCTCAACGCCGAGCATGTGCCGGCGGCGTTTATGATGATTTTCAGCCATGCATTCGGGCTCGAACAGGCGACTGGCGGCATTGTCGGATACTCTGTTTTGCAGGCAATCCGTTTTGGCGTCGACCGCGGACTATTTTCCAATGAGGCCGGACAGGGATCGACCGCGATCGCCCACGCTGCCGCCAAAACCGACGATCCCGTCAAGCAGGGCGAGATCGCCATGCTTGGAACATTCATCGACACCATTGTGATCTGCACCATGACAGCGCTGGTGATCCTGTCGGTGCAGGGCGAGTTTGCGTCTGGCGCGGGTACTGTGGAATACGCATGGCAGTCGACAACGCTTCAGGCTGCCCAGGTAACAACGGCAGTATTTAACCAGGGCTTGCCGCTTCAGATTTTTGGCGTTCCGCTAGGCGGCATTCTGATTGCATTCGCGCTATCTCTGTTTGCTTTCACGACAATTCTCGGCTGGTCCTATTACATGGAGCAGGCGGTTACGTATTTGGTCGGAGACTGGGCGGCCAAACCAATGCGCTTTGTCTGGGTCGGCATGGTGTTTGTCGGCGCCCTGCAACAGATCGATTTTGTCTGGAAGCTCGGCGGTATAGCCAATGCCTCGATGGCGTTCCCGAACCTGATTGCGATATTGCTGTTGAGTTCAGTGGTTGTCGCCATGGCGCGGGAAAAGGGACGAATATAGGCGCGCGATACGCCGGGAATTGCGGCGTTACATTATGTGATCCGGCGTCTGTTGCCTGCCGCTTTCGGGGCAGGCTATGGTTGAGGCAAGTTATGGGAAAAGTGCAGTGAAGCGAGTTTGTGCGTTTGCGATATTGTCGGCGATGGCTTTGCCGGGAGCGGCAATCGCGCAAGATGCGGTTGATGACGGCATCTATGTCCGCGTTGCAGCCGGCGCGGCGTTTGTCTCGGATTTTGAGCAGGATATTACCTACAATCCAAATCTGGTTTTCGCGATCGCGCCGCCGTCGCGACAGACCCTTGCAATTGGGGAAGGATTAACAGCAGCCGTTGCGCTCGGATTTGATTACGCTGACGGGATCCGTACAGAACTCGAATATCGTTATGCGAAAACCGATATCGACAGTGTGACTGTCGGCGGCGGCTTTGCTTCGGACATGACATCATTTCCCGATGTCGACGTTAAGGCGCAATTGGTGATGGCCAACTTTTATTTCGATTTCGCCAATGACAGCCCATTTACGCCTTTCATTGGCGGCGGCGTCGGTGGCGCTTTTGTGACTAATGAGGCTGGCGACACTGATGCGGCATTGGCGCTTCAAGGCCGCGCGGGCGTCTCCTATGATCTCGGCGACGGCGTTTCGTTCAGTACGGAGTATATTTATCTGCGGTCCAATGAATTGTCCTATGGGCCGACCGACGATGATTTTGCGCCAGCGGGACCGTTTGAATCGCGTATTGACGGTGACCGTTATCAATCATCATCGATGATGCTTTCCTTTCGCAAGAAATTCTAGGACAGGCGCTACGCCATGTCTCTTGAACTTTATCTCACCTTCGTCGCGGCCTCGGCGCTGTTGATCCTGACGCCTGGGCCGATGGTCGCCTTTATTGTGGCGACGACATTGTCGCGCGGTTTGCGCCAGGGGCTTGTCGCGGTGGCCGGCTCGGCGATTGCATCGGCGATCCAGCTCAGCATTGTTGCTGTCGGGCTGGCGGCGCTCCTCGGCACTGCGGGCGAAGCGTTTTTCTGGATCAAATGGATCGGCGTTGTTTATCTTTTCTATCTTGGGATTCGCGCCTTTCGCGAGCCGCCGGATAATCTCGAAGCCGATCCGAAAGCGGCGAATTTTTCGTCCCGCCGGACGTTTTTGGAAGGGTTTCTGGTCAATCTGACCAATCCAAAAGGTTTGTTGTTTCACGGCGCCTTTTTGCCGCTGTTTATTTCGCCGTCTTCACCGGCCGGGCCGCAGCTGCTGGTTCTGGCCATTACTTTTGTCGTGATCGGCGCGAGTCTCGACAGCCTTTGGGCGCTGACCGCTGCGCGGTCGCGGGTCTTCCTTGCGCGCGCCGGGCGCTGGCGTCATCGCGTCACCGGCGGCGTTTTGATGACGGCAGCTGCGGGATTGGCGCTCGTGCGCAAAAGTTAGTGGCGCACAATTTCTTCCTCTTTCAAAAACAGGACTGACCAAGCATGTCAAAATCATTCAAAATTGGCATTCTCTCATTCGCCATTGTGGCGTTGGCAGCTTGCTCGGGTCGGGCACAAAACGACGCTGCGCCGTTTAGCGCCTACCTCGCTGCTTTGGCGGCAACCAGTCATGGCGAGACAACTGCCGAAGATGTTGAGCACGTGCTTGGATATTACGCTGAAGATGTGGTTTATGAGCACCCGGCGGTTGGCATCAGGCTGGAGGGGATCGATGCGCAGCGGCAAGGGCTGACTGCGTTTGTCGCGTCCTATGCCGGCGGCGCTGCTGATTCCACAATTGAAGTGATTGACTATATCGAGGGACCAAGCGTTGTTATGCTACGCCTCAAAGTGCAATTCCTTATGCGGCGTGATGAGACGAGCGAAAAAATATCACGAGATCAATGGCGTCTTATCGAAACCAAAGACGGTAAAATCACGCGCATCATAGATTACTGGTAATCACGGTTTTGTGGTTCCTGCCGCAACGGCTTTCCAACTATTCATTGATGCGCTAAACCGCAGGCAATTATTTGAAGCGACCGATAATGGTCGCCGCGTAAAGGAGATTTTCCAAAATGGCCCGCAAAAAAATCGCGATGATTGGTTCCGGCATGATTGGCGGCACGCTCGCCCATATCGCGGCTCAAAAGGAGCTTGGCGATGTTGTTTTATTCGACATTGTTGAGGGGATTCCCGAAGGCAAGGGCCTTGATATCGCTGAGAGCGCGCCAGTTGACGGTTATGACAGCGCGTTAAGCGGCACCCAGGATTACGCCGATATTGCGGGCGCAGATGTCTGTATCGTTACGGCGGGGATCGCCCGCAAACCGGGCATGAGCCGCGACGATCTCATTGGCACAAACTTAAAAGTGATGAAATCCGTCGGCGAAGGCATCGCCAAACATGCCCCTGACGCGCTGGTCATCTGTATCACCAACCCGCTCGACGCCATGGTCTGGGCCCTGCAAAAATTTTCCGGCCTTCCGCACAATAAAGTCATCGGCATGGCGGGCATTCTCGATTCCGCGCGCTTCCGCCATTTCCTTGCGGATGAGTTTAAGGTTTCGGTTGAGAGCGTTACGGCCTTTGTTCTTGGCGGGCATGGCGACACAATGGTTCCGCTCACGCGTTATTCGACTGTTGCCGGCATTCCCTTGCCAGACCTGATCGAAATGGGCTGGACGACGCAGGAACGTATTGACGCCATTGTTGATCGCACGCGCAAAGGCGGCGGTGAGATTGTAGCGCTTCTCAAAACCGGTTCAGCTTATTACGCGCCCGCTGCGTCCGCCATTCAAATGGCCGAGAGTTATTTGAAAGACAAAAAACTTGTCGTCCCATGCGCGGCGCATCTGACAGGGCAATATGGGCTCAACGACATGTATGTCGGCGTTCCAACAGTGCTTGGCGCAGAGGGCTGCGAGCGCATTGTTGAAGTGAAGTTCAACCCGGACGAAAAAGCGATGTTCGACAATTCCGTCGGCGCCGTAAAAGAGCTGATGGAAGCCTGTATTAAGCTGGAGCCAAGCCTCCGCTAGAAATCAGCGACCGCTATAAAAACCATGGGTGTAGCGGCGCGATAGATAGGCGTGGCCGCTGTAAAATCCTTGCGTGCGCAAATGACGCAAGCGCCGATAGACAGGCGTCACCGAGATTTCTATTTCGATTTGCTTGTGCAGCGAGGTCTTTGGTGAAGCCTGCTCCTCAGCAGTGGGTCGTCCACGAAAAATATGAACGCCTTTGACGTCTTCATATTGCATTCCGGCGGTCATAGCTGTGCGCTCGCCCGAGCCTGTCGTCAGAATTTTTGATCCGGGGTGCGCTTGGGCGCCTGACGCGGCGGCGCTGCAGATAAGCGCGGTCAGCAGCGCCAATTTGAAATAAGAATGCATTGATCATGCTCCTGATATTGACGCCGCCATTGTGAGGCGGCGCCGCAGAACGATCAAGCGCAAGGCGATATTAAACGCTTTTCTTGCCGCACAAGTCGCAAAAATTACTCCAGATGCGAGAGACAGGTTTTGAGGTTTCGCGCAACAGGCGTATTGCGTGAAGCCTATGCCGCTCTATCAACGGACCACCATGCGCATTCTATATTCCCACAGAACGCAGTCGGCTGACGGCCAACAGGTTCACATTTGTGAATTGACGGATGCGCTGCGCGCCCGCGGCCATGAGATTTTCATCGCCGGTCCGGGGAGTGAGGAAGGCGCACAATCAAAACCGCTTGATGCAAGTACAAAAAGCGCCGCTGGGAATTGGTTGCCTCCGCCAGCTTATGAAATGGCGGAATACGCTTATTCACTGCCGGCCTATTGGCGTCTATCGAAGCGCACTGCCGAAGCAAAGCCGGACGTCTTATATGAACGCTATAATCTTTTCTTTCATGCGGGCGCATGGCTGCGGCGCCGGGCTGGCTTGCCGATGATATTGGAAATCAACGCGCCCCTGGCCGATGAGCGGGCAAGCCATGGCGATCTTTTCTGGAAAAATTTCGCGCAGCGCAGCGAAAAAGCGATCTGGCGTGCGGCGGACATGGTGCTGCCTGTTTCCAGCGCGTTGGCTGATCGCGTGCGCGCTGCAGGCGTGCCCGATCACAAAATTGAAATCATTCCGAATGCCGTCAGCAAACCGTTTTTGGCTGACTGCGATCCGTCAAAAGTCCGGGACCGGTATAACCTGCACGACAAGCTAATCCTCGGGTTTTCCGGCTTTGTGCGTGAATGGCATGGCGTTGATCGCGCGATCCGGTTTCTCGCGGCGCAAGACCGGAACGATCTTCATCTGCTGATTGTTGGTGACGGACCGGCGCGGTTGATGCTTGAACAACTTGCTGTGGAGCTCGGCGTGGCAGATCATTTGACGATCACCGGTGTCGTGCAGCGCGAAGAAATGCCGGACTGTATCGCTGCATTTGATATTGCATTGCAGCCTGCAGCCGTCGATTACGCGTCGCCCTTAAAGCTTTTTGAATATATGGCGAGAGGCAAGGCGATTGTCGCGCCAGATCAGGCGAATATCCGTGAATTACTGACGGATGGAGAACAAGCGCTTTTGTTTTCAACAGCCAATAGCGGCGCCTTTGACAGGGCTCTCTCAGCGGTCATAAATGATGCCGCATTGCGCGCGCGGCTGGGCGCAGCGGCGCGAGACAATCTTGTTGGCCGTGATTTAACCTGGAACGGCAATGCAGTGCGGATTGAAACCGTCGCACAAAAATTGATTGGGCAAAGACCATGACCATTCGCATCGAAACCGAACGCCTCATTCTGCGGTCCATGGAGCCGCGCGATGTCGATCCACATATCGAGATGATGACCAATCCCGCGATCGCAAGATATCTTGCGCCCGGCGGCAAGGCGCGTTCGCGCGCCGATGAATGGCGCGCTGCAGCCTGTTATATCGGCCATTGGCAGATTCGCGGCTTCGGATTCTTCTCCGTTGATGAAAAAGAAACCGGCGAATGGGTGGGCCGCGTCGGGCCGTGGATGCCGGAGGGCTGGCCGGGCCTTGAATGCGGCTGGAGCATTACAAGTGACCATTGGGGCAAAGGCTATGCGCCGGAGGCTGCGATTGGCGCGGTCAAATGGACCTTTGACCAGTTTCCGGATCTCACCCGCATCATCTCGGTGATTGATCCGGGCAACGCAAATAGTCAGGCGGTCGCCAGAAAAATTGGCGAGCAAAAGACCGGAGAAATTTTTGAGTTCTGGGACCACAAGCTTGATGTCTGGGCGGCGGAGCGCAAGGCCTGGCTCGAAGCGTTCGGATAATCGGTCACGATCAAAGTATGTTGCTATATATCCTGCGCCTGCGGGTTGACCTTACAGGCGCATGGCTGATCATGCGGGCAAGATCAATTCAGAGGAACGCCACAATGAATTTCATCCGCATTGCGCCATGGGCCCTGCTCGCCGTCATTGGTTTCGCTTGCATTCCTGTCAACGCACAGGAAACGCCGGCGCTAACAACCGCGCAGGCGCAAAATGTCGACCGCTTGGTTGAGCGCGGCCTCAACGACGACCTTGCCTGGGAAATTCTTGAAAGCCTGACCACGGAAATTGGCCCGCGCCTTGCGGCTTCTCCCGCAGAGGCGCGCGCGCGCGACTGGGGCGTTGCGAAACTCAATAAGCTTGGGTTCAAAAATGTCCGCATAGAAACTTTTGAAATGCCTTATTGGGAACGCGTCTCGGAGCGCGCTGAGATCGTCTCGCCATTTCCTCAAGCGCTTGCTGTTACAGCACTGGGAAAATCAGTGGGAACGCCTGAAGGCGGCGTCACGGCCGAAATAGTGCGATTTGAAACACTGCCGGCGCTCGCTGCGGCGCCGATGGAAGGTTTCGAGGGCAAGATCATCTTTGTCGATGAACGGATGACGCGCACGCAGGATGGCTCCGGCTATGGCGTTGCTGTCGCCAAACGTTCCGGCGCTGCAAAGGAAGCGGGCAAGCGCGGCGCCGTCGCCGTAATGATCCGTTCCGTTGGCACTGACAGCCATCGCAACCCGCATACCGGCGGCATGAACTACGAAGAGGGCGTCATTCAAGTGCCGATCGCCGCCCTGTCAAACCCCGACGCAGACCAATTGGCGCGGGCGTTAAAGCTGGCGAATGATCCGGTCGTGGTAAAACTCGATCTTAGCGTTGTGATTAAAGAGAACGAAATTTCCGGCAATGTTATCGGTGAAATTCCAGGTCAAACGGACGAAATAATCGTCATTGGCGGGCATCTCGACAGCTGGGATCTTGGCACCGGCGCGATTGATGACGGCGCCGGGATTGCGATTACGATTGCGGCTGCAAAGCTCGTCGGCAATTTGCGCGGCAAGCCAAAACGAACAATACGCGTTGTCATGTGGGGCGCGGAAGAAGTCGGACTTTATGGCGGCAAAGCTTATGCGGCGCAGCACGCCGACGAGCTTGATCGTCACGTTCTTGCGGCAGAGTCGGATTTTGGCGCCGGCGAGATCTATCGTTTCGATTCGCGTTTTGGCGAAGGCGCAGTATTAAAAGCGGCGCCGATGACGACGGCGCTGCGCAAATTGGGTGTTGCGCCGGGCCCGACAAATATTGGCGGCGGTCCCGATATCGGTCCGATCCGTGATCTCGGCGTGCCGGTTGCCAGCCTGCGCCAGAATGGCTGGGACTATTTCGATCATCACCACACGCCTGATGATACGCTCGACAAAGTCGATCCTGCGGCGCTTCGCCAGAATGTCGCCGCATGGGCTGCTTTCCTTTATATGGCGTCGGAGATGGACGGCGATTTCGGACGCCTGCCGCCGAAGGAAGCGGCGGAGTAATAGTGACGTTGCGAGAGGGCCGCCTCTCGGTGATAATCGAATGGGGATGTTCAGGAGGGCAGTATGATATTCCGGCTTGTGCTTGCGCTCATTGCAAGCGCCGCGTTTACGGCCTGCTCCAAATCGGATCGTGCGCAGCCCGCGCCGTCGGGCGCCGCTGACGACATAAACGGCGCCGTCCCGATGCCGTCGGCGCCCCTCGATCAATCAAAAACACTGACGCGCATCGTCTTTGCGTCCTGTGCTCAGCAAAATGAGGACCAGTCGATCTGGGATCAAATTTCTGCGGAAAATCCTGATTTGATGCTCTATATCGGCGATAATGTTTATGGCGACACGACCCCGAACGATCCGGCTTTGAGCGGATTGAAGACTGCTTACTTAAAGCTGGCGCAGTCCGAACCTTTTTCCCGCGCGCGCGCCGCCGCGCCTCTGCTGACGATTTGGGATGATCATGATTATGGATTGAACGACGGCGGCGGCAGTTATCAGCACAAAGAAGCGTCCGAAGCGCTTTATGAATATGTCTGGGCGATACCCGACGATGATCAGCGGCGTCACCGTCCGGGGGTCTATGGCGCATGGATGATCGGTGATGAGGACGGCAAACGCGTTCAGATCATCATGCTCGACACGCGGTTTTTTCGTTCCGATTTAAAACCCACCGATAACCCCGGCGCCCATGGGAAAGAGCGCTACATCCCCGACGCTGATCCTGAGAAGACAATGCTGGGCGAAGAGCAATGGATGTGGCTTGAAAGCGAACTGGAAAAACCGGCGGATCTGCGGCTGCTGGTGTCATCGGTGCAGGTGGTCGCCGAGGGGCATGGATGGGAAGGATGGAAAATGCTGCCCGCTGAACGCGATCGTCTTTACGCGCTGATCGACGAGACCGGAGCGGATAATCTGATCCTGCTCTCTGGCGACCGGCACGCCGCCGCGCTTTATCGAAAAGACGGCGTCAATGACTATCCGTTGTTTGAGGCGACGTCTTCGTCGCTCAATCTGCCTGTTGCGCGCTGGCGGGAGGAGAGCGGCGAGACCTGGATCGAGCCCGGTCCCAATCGGCTTGGCGATATGTATATGGAAGCCAATTACGGGCTGATCGATATTGATTGGCGCGCGGGCGCTGTTGCCGTAACAATTCGCGACCGGCAAGGCGGAACCGTCCTGGGCGAGGTTGTTGAACTGGCGACCTTGCGTTAGGCCTGACCGCAGTAACGCGAGGTGATTTATGGCCGACGCGCCGGGAGTAGATGTCTCAGCTCAACGATGGGCGCGGGCCGATGTTGAAGCGCTGATGGCGGCGCCATTTGCGGAACTGATTTTCCGTGCGCAAGAGATTCATCGCGAAAATTTTGATCCTCGCGAAGTCCAGGCCTCGCGGCTGTTGTCGATCAAGACCGGCGGTTGTCCTGAAGATTGCGGCTATTGCAGCCAGTCGGCGAAATTCGAGACCGGGCTAAAAGCAAAAAAACTGATGGACCGGGATACGGTTCTGGCCGAAGCAAAGCGCGCAAAGAAAGAAGGCGCCTCGCGCTTTTGCATGGGCGCCGCCTGGCGGTCGCCAAAAGACAAAGACATGTCTGAACTTTGCGCCATGGTCAGCGGGGTCAAAGCGCTTGGGCTCCAAACCTGTATGACACTGGGCATGTTGTCAGACAGTCAGGCAACGCAACTAAGCGAGGCGGGCCTTGATTATTACAATCATAATATCGACACCTCGCCGGAATATTACGAACAGGTGATATCGACCCGAACATTTGAAGATCGTATCCAAACGCTGGAACGTGTTCGCGCCTCCGGCATGAACGTCTGTTGCGGCGGCATTGTCGGCATGGGCGAAAAACCCGAAGACCGCATCGGGTTCCTGCTCGCGCTGGCGAATATGACGCCGCCGCCGGAGAGCGTGCCGATCAACGCGCTGATGCCGATTGAAGGCACGCCTCTAGGCGCGTCAGAGCCAATCCCCGCGATCGAATTCGCGCGGCTTATTGCGGCGGCGCGAATATTAATGCCCGCTTCCTATGTACGTCTTTCCGCCGGCCGGGAAAATATGAGCGATGAAGCCCAGGCTTTGTGTTTTCTCGCGGGAGCGAATTCAATCTTTGTCGGCGACGAACTTCTCACCACCAACAATCCGGGCCGGGCTAAAGACGCAGCGCTGTTTGAGCGATTGGGCGTGAAGTTAGTCTAATAAAAAAACGACCCCGAAGGGCCGTTTTCAAATTCCGTAATTTCGTGCGCTTTATTTCGCGTCTTTTTTCGGGCGGCGATCGACCTTTTCCTTGATCCGCGCAGATTTTCCGCGGCGTTCGCGCAGATAATAAAGTTTGGCCCGGCGCACCTTGCCGCGGCGCGTCACTTCGATCGAATCGACGAGCGGCGAATAAATCGGAAATACCCGTTCGACGCCTTCGCCGAACGAGATTTTGCGCACCGTAAAACTCTCATTGAGGCCCCCGCCCTTGCGGGCAATGCAGACGCCTTCAAAGGCCTGGATACGTTCGCGTTCGCCTTCTTTAACTTTCACATTGACCTTGACGGTGTCGCCCGGTGCAAATTCAGGCACTTTTTTGCCAAGGTCTTCGATCTGCTCTTTGTCGAGCTGCTCGATAATATTCATCACTTCGGTTCCTTGTTCTTGTCGCGCCGGATAGGACCGTCAGATAAAAACCTCTCCCAGAGGTCCGGTCGTCGCGTCCGCGTTATTTCTTTCCGTCGCTCGTCCCGCCAGTCGGCAATTCGTTGATGATCGCCTGACAACAAAACGTCCGGGATGGCCCGGCCCTCAAATTCTCTCGGGCGGGTATATTGAGGATATTCCAATAGGCCGCCGTCAAAGCTCTCTTCGCTGAGCGAAGAGGCGGAGCCCAATACCCCGGGGAGAAGTCTGACGCAAGCCTCGATCAGGACCATAGCGGCGATTTCGCCGCCAGCGAGGACGAAATCTCCGATAGAGACTTCCTCAATGTCCCGGCTTGAGAATATCCGTTCATCGATCCCTTCAAACCGGCCGCAAATGGCTATGAGACCCGGACCGCCGGTCAGGGTCCTGGCGCGGCTTTGGGTCAACGGCGCGCCGCGCGGGCTAAGGCATAAAACCGGGCGATCCTCGCGGCTTATGCTGTCGATTGCACCCGCCAGAATATCGGCGCGCATGACAAGCCCGGCCCCGCCGCCGGCGGGCGTATCATCGACCGAGCCATATTTGTTATCAGAAAAGTCGCGGATATTGACAATGTCGAGCGCCCAATGACCCTCCGCGGCGCCGCGTCCGAGAACGGAAGCTGCGAGAGGCCCAGGAAAGAGCTCCGGGTAAAGGGTGAGGACAGTCGCGTTAAACATGAGCCCCAGATGGCATGAGGTCAGGGACAGCGCAAGCAGGCGGCGCGACAGTCGGCGCCCGTTGCGGCCCGGCTTTCGTGCGAATGACCTCAGGGATATATTTTTCCAGGCCTTCGCGGCTTGCGCATTCCATGGAAGCCTTCAACGAAGGCGGCATCGCAGTCACCACCCATCAATTTGATGGACACGGGCCCGGCGGCGGTTTCGAGGTTAAAACTAAGATCAATTTTGCCGGGAAGCGGGCAAATGCGCCCGTCCATGCAGCAAGATTCCTTGCGCGCGTGCGCGGCCAATGAAAGGTCATTATTCATCAGGGCGCTTTTTTTCTGTCAACGATCCGTTGATCCGGAATCAGCCGCAGCCGGGGGATCATCCGCGTCCGCAGGTTCCGTATCGTCGCCAATATCGATGGCGCTGCGAAGAACCGTTATGATGCGTTTGGCGAGGTTAATTTCCGGGACGGCTTCTTTCGTGAACTGAACCAGCCTCACGCCATTGATTTCAGGGATGTCTTTAATCTCAATCAAATCTCCTGCGCCAAAATCATAAATTGCGCTGACCGCGCCCATCGCTGCGCCGGTTTCATCGATAACCTGCAATCCAATGAGGTCGTCCAGGTAAAATTCATTCTCATCTGGCGCGGGGAGTTTTTCGCGATCAACATAAAGCCTTACGCCCTTCATACTATCAGCGTCCTCGCGAGATTTGATCTCGGGCGCACGCACCAGCACCAGGCCGGGCTTTAATTCCCGGATGAAGGTCAGAGTAAAAATTCTTGCGCCGTCTTCCGACTCAACAGGTCCGTAGGCGGCAATGCTTTTCGGCGTTTCCGTAAAGGTTTTGAGTTTGGCGTCGCCCTTAACGCCATGGGCGCCCGCAAAGGCGCCAAGGCAAATACGGGTTTTATCGTTGGCGCTCCTCACGCATCACCCGGCTGATGCGCTTCGAACAATTTGCCTTTTTCTGTCCACAATATGACACCAAGGGCCGCCATGCCCAGGAATGTAAATCCGGAAATAATTGGCATTGTCGTGCCATCGTATAACCAGCCGATCATGCCGCCCAATAATCCTGCAATGGTTGTGCCTGCAAACCCGTTTGCGGCAGCTGCGGCTCCGGCGATATGCCCCATTGGTTCCATTGCGATTGCATTGGCGTTCGGACCGATCAGGCCGAGCGTAAAAAAGGATATGCTCATGAACAACATGAAAAGAAAAAATGTTTCGCCGAGTGCTGCTGCAATTGTGAGGTGAATAACATTGAAAAAAATGAAGGCTAAGATTGCGCCATGAGAAAGCCGCCGCATACCAAATCGTGACACTAGTCGGGTGTTAATCAAGGTTGCAGCGCCAAGCGATGCTGCGATGGCGGCGAAGGCGATAGGAAATCTCTGCCCAAGATTGAATGTTTCAAGGAAAACCTGCTCAGACGTGCTGATGTAGCTGAAAAGCGCGCCGAAGCACAACGCGGACGCCATCGTATACCCAATTGCTGTCCGGTTATTGACGAATTCAAGATAGGAGGTGGCGATGGGGCCTGCGCGCAGCGGCTTTTGATCTTTAGGCGACAAAGTTTCGGGCAGCCTCCAGTTCATCCAAAGCATGAGCCCAAGACCATATAGCAAAAGCACAACAAAAATACCGCGCCATGGCGCGACCAGCAGCACCATTTGCCCGAAACCAGGAGCGAGTATCGGCGCCGCCATAAAAACTGTGATGGCGAGCGACATTACTTTTGCCATTGTTCTTCCTGAACACTGGTCCCGCACCGTTGCAATCACTGCAACGCGCGTGGCCGCCGTCATTACGCCCTGAAAGGCGCGCGCTGCCAATAGCAGTGTAAAAGAAGAAGCGATGATGCTGAGTGCAGAACCGACGACATAACCGCCCAGCGCCCACATCAGCACCCGCTTGCGCCCGAATCGATCAACGATTGGCCCAAAGAAGAGTTGGGCGACGCCATTGCCAATAACATAAACAACAATGATTAACTGGCGGTCATTGTCGCGCGCTGCGCCCAACTCGTCGCCGATCTGGCCGAGGGCCGGCAGCATCATATCGATGGCCAGCGCATTGAGCGCCATCAGCGCCGCTGTAATCGCAACGAGTTCCGCGAACGGGATACGCGGCATGACGACTGTCTGTTCGGTTTGCTTGTTGTCAAGGGCGTCCATGTCGCCGGATTAAGCCGTGAGGTGCGGATTGGCAATGGAGGGGATGCACATTCGCGGCAAACGCCGCTAGGCTGCTTAGAGGCGCCGGAAATTTAGGGTAATCAATTATGAACAGTGAAGATAAAGCTGACGCAGGCGGCGACACAGCGGCGCTCTATTGGCGCGAAAATGTGAAGCTTGTGTGCGGTCTTCTTGCGGTATGGTTTGCCGTTTCTTTCGGCGCCGGCATTCTCTTTGTAGAGACGCTGAATAAAATACAGTTCGGCGGCTTTAAGCTTGGCTTCTGGTTCGCCCAGCAAGGGTCAATTTTTGTTTTCGTGATCCTGATTTTTATCTATGCAGCGCGCATGCGCGCGATCGAAAAACGCTTCGGCGTCAGCGACAAATAACCGAAAGCGAAACTCATGGACACGCAAGCACTCACATATATTTTTGTTGGTCTGTCTTTTGCGCTTTATATAGCGATTGCGATTTGGGCGCGGGCCGCTTCGACAAGTGAGTTTTACGTCGCAGGCGGCCATGTCCATCCGGTCGCCAATGGCATGGCGACCGCTGCGGATTGGATGAGCGCCGCTTCTTTCATTTCCATGGCTGGTATTATCGCTTTTGCCGGCTATGACGCTTCGGTCTATTTGATGGGCTGGACCGGCGGCTATGTCTTGTTGGCGCTGCTCCTTGCGCCTTATTTGCGTAAATTCGGTCAATTTACAGTGCCGGATTTCATTGGCGAGCGATATTATTCGAAGGTCGCGCGAGTCGTCGCCGTTATCTGTCTTGTCGTTATTTCTTTTACGTATATCGCCGGCCAGATGCGCGGCGTCGGCGTTGTTTTTTCGCGGTTTCTTGAGCTTCCCATCGAGTGGGGAGTTATCATTGGTATGGGGATTGTTTTTTTCTATGCGGTGCTCGGCGGCATGAAGGGCATCACCTATACGCAAGTGGCGCAATATTGCGTGTTAATCTGTGCCTATCTCGTGCCGGCGGTTTTTATTTCGATCCTTATTACCGGCAATCCAATCCCGCAGCTGGGGCTCGGCGCCGCGGTCGCCGACGGGTCCGGCGTCAATGTGCTGGCGAAGCTCGACGCAACGCTCGTCGATCTGGGATTTGCGGCTTTCACCGAGGCGTCAAAGTCGAAGATCGATATTTTTGCGATTACACTGGCGTTGATGGTAGGCACAGCCGGACTGCCACATGTTATTGTGCGCTTCTTTACCGTGCCGCGTGTTTCCGATGCGCGAAAATCGGCGGGCTATGCACTTGTCTTCATTGCGCTGCTTTATACGACAGCGCCTGCGGTCGGCGCCTTTGCGCGCCTCAATTTCATCGATAGCGTGAATGAAAAGGCTTATGCGGCCGCGCCAACCTGGGTAAAGACCTGGGAAGAAATCGGATTGATCGCCTGGGTTGATAAAAACCAGGACGGCGTCATTCAATATGCTGCGGGCGCGCCGTTTGACGGGCGTGCGGCCTATACCGGTGCGGCGGGCCCCCACGGCGAACGGCTTGTTTCCAATGCGCCAACAGCGAACGCCAATGAAATCTCTGTGGATCGCGACATCATGGTGCTGGCCAATCCTGAAATCGCCAATTTGCCTGGCTGGGTCGTCGCGCTTGTCGCCGCTGGCGGCGTCGCTGCGGCGCTTTCTACGGCGGCCGGTCTGCTGCTTGTCATATCCGCTTCCATAAGTCACGACCTCTTAAAGAAAACATTCCGTCCAAAGATTACAGAGCGCGGCGAATTATTGGCGGCGCGAGTGTCTGCGGCGGCGGCGATCGTTGTTGCTGGCTATCTCGGTGTTAATCCGCCGGGGTTTGTGGCGCAGGTCGTTGCGCTGGCGTTCGGGCTTGCCGCTAGCTCATTGTTCCCGGCGATTTTGATGGGCATATTTTTTAAGGACATGAATCGTGAAGGGGCGATTGCGGGGATGGTTTCCGGGCTCGTCTTTACGCTCTCCTATATTGTCTATTTTAAATCACCCTGGTTTGGCGCTGTGAACAGCGCAGATAATTGGCTCTTCGGAATTTCGCCCGAAGGCGTCGGCGCTATCGGAATGTTGGTGAATTTCGCAATCGCAATCGGCGTTGCGCGCTTTACCGCAGCGACGCCGCCCAATATTCGTAAATTGGTTGACAATATCCGGATGCCGACCGGCGCCGGCGAAGCGAACGCTGCGCATTAGTCTTCGGCGTCGCCAATAGCCTCGAGCGCTCTTCTGCGATCGCTGTCCGAACTGATTTTCGCCGCCGACGCACGATAGGCGCCGAGCAACGCGGGGTCATCGCCGATTTCATCGGCGATCGATTCGAGCGCAAGCCGATGATCGTGATCACCTTCAATGGCGGCGGTCAATTCGATCAGACTTTGCCACGCTGCCGCAGGATGATTACCGGTTTGCGCAATTTCCTCGATGCTGAGGCGCTGGTCATGATCGGACTGGACGCCAGCAAATGCTTTTGCCCAGGCCGCAATCATTTCCGGGCTGCTTGAAAAACGCCCGGCATATTCCGTCAGGATCAAGCGCATATCATGGTCGCCCTCGACCTGTTCAGCGGCGGCCAACAAAAGGCGAATGGCGGCGCTATCGTCGAGGGATTCATTTTCAAGCAGCGCTTCTGTCGCCAACCGCAAATCATGGTCGCCCTCGATGCGCTCCAAAAGACCAAGCGCCAAATCTACCGCTTCGCCATTTAATGGCCGTTCGGCAAAGTCCTCCACAAATTTTCTTAAATCATAATCGCCTTCAATATTCGCGGCGGCGTCGATAAGGATTGCGGTAAGATCTGCGTCAATGGACTGGCTGTCCATGATCGATTGCAGCGATTTGCGGAGATTGTGATCGCTTTCCATCGTCTTCAGCAGGTTGGCGAGCGTTTTGATCTGGCCGCCGGAGAGTTCCGCGTTCTCCGTCAACGCTGTCGTGTAGCGTTGTAAGGCATGGTCGCTGTCAAGAAAGGTCATTTCTTCAAGGACGGCATCGACGCCGCCCTTTGCAAGGAATGCGTTGACGCGCTCTTCCGCCTTCATGCCGCTGGCGCGCAAAAACACAATCAACAGGTCAGCGACGGCAGCGTCGGTTTTCGGGCTGGCGTCCTGTTCCACATTATCGATGAAAAAGCTTTGTTTGATGTCGCCGCGGGACCGCTCAAAAAGAACCCTTTTGACGATGCCGCCGCTTTCATGGGTTATCTCGAGGCGTCTCCCCAATTTATCGATCTTTGTTCCAACTGGATCCAACTCAAAATCGCCGCGCCAGCTCGCCTCAACTTTATCGTCTCCTTGCGTCAAAACGAATTCGCCACGATTGCCGTCGACAATATGGCTTTCGGACCTATCGGAATCAGAATTGACCGTTACGTCAACGCCTCTATCATCGATAGTCACTGCGTAAGCGACGGACATAACCAGCGCGCCGATTGTGATCGCGGCAAGTGTTTTGATTTTTTCCATGAGCGGCTCCGGGAAATTCGACCGCTAAAGTCTAGCCCGTCGCCGTGCAGATTTAAACCGTCCCTTTCGGGCGTCATTTACGAGGATTCGGCGTCTTTATGGGCGGCTGCGAGATAATCGGCGCTGCGCATTTCCATTAATCGCGATGCGGTGCGTTCGAATTCGAAAGCGCCGTCGCCGGCCTGATAGAGCGTTTCCGGCTCGCCGTCAGCGGAACAGACGAGCTTTGTGCGCGTATCATAAATCGTATCAATAAGCGCAGTGAATCGCTTTGCCTCATTGCGCATATCCGGCCCCATGATTGGGATATGATCAATAAATAACGCCCCATAGCGGCGGGAGAGAGCGAGATAATCCAAAGCGCCGAGGGGTTTTCCGCACAGATCGCCAAAGTCAAAACGCGCAGCGCCCCGCGCGGTGCGCGGCGCTGCCAATTGCCGGCCTTTTACCGTGAGTTGTTCTTGCCGCTCATGGGCGCCGCAGATCATATTCGCCCAGGCAGCGTCCATGGCGGCATCGGCGGCCGATCCCAATGGCTGGTAATAGACTGGCGCCTGTTCAAGTTTTGCCAGGCGATAATCTTTTGCCGCCTTTAGTTCGATGATCTCGAGCTGGTCTTTTAATCGGTCGATGAACGGCAAAAACAGCTGCCGATTGAGGCCGCCGCAATAGAGGTCCTCAGGCGCGCGGTTGGAAGTTGCGACCACGACAACGCCGTTGCGAAAGAGCGCGTCGAATAGACGCCCAAGGATCATGGCGTCGGCGATATCGCTGACCTGAATCTCGTCAAAGCACAACAGCATCGCCTCACTTGCGATATCATGGGCGACCGGCGGCATGGGATCGTCCGGCGCCTTGCGTTCATAACCGCGGTGACGACGTTTGGTCTTGTCGTCGGCATTGCGCCAGCCGGCGATGCGTTCATGGGTCTCCTGCATAAACTCATGAAAATGAACACGGCGCTTACTCGTGAGGTGGGTGTTGTTGTAAAAAATGTCCATCAACAGCGTCTTGCCGCGCCCGACGCCGCCCCAAAGATAGAGCCCTTTTGGCGGCGGTTTCGTCCCGCCAAAAAACCCATTCCTGCCGGGCTGGTAGCTTTTCAAAGCGTCGTGAAGCGCATGAAGCCGGTCAACGGCCATGTCCTGCGCGGGATCGACATCCAGGGCGCGAGTGTCAACAAGCGCATTATACCGCGGGCGCGGTCCCCTCTTCATCCTCGCCGCTATAATGCATTTGCAGAGAAATGTCTTCGCGTTGAATTGGCGACAGCGACAAGCGACAGCATTACCGGCACTTCCACGAGAACGCCGACAACCGTCGCCAGAGCGGCGCCTGATTGAAGCCCGAAAAGACTGATCGCGACGGCAACCGCCAGTTCAAAGAAATTCGAAGTCCCAATCAGCGCACAAGGCGCGGCAATAGCATGCGGCACTTTCCACACCCAAGCCGCCAAATAGGCGGCGGCGAATATGGCATAGGACTGAATGATGATTGGAGCAGCGATTAATGCAATGAGAAGCGGCTTCGCGACAATCGTTTCCCCCTGAAACCCGAACAGCAAAATCACGGTCGCGAGCAGCGCCACTACTGAATAGGGTTTTAGCTTTGCCGTAAACGCGTCAATGGCGCCCGGGCCTTTGCGTTTCAGCAGTCCGCGGGACGCTGCGCCCGCAGCGAGCGGCGCCACAACATAGAGCCCTACTGCGAGGCCCAAGGTTTGCCATGGAATATCGATATCGGTGACGCCGAGTAGAAAGGCGACGATTGGCGCAAAGGCGAATATCATGATGACGTCATTTATGCTCACCTGCGCGAGGGTGTAAGCTGGGTCGCCCTTGCTCAATTGCGACCAGACAAACACCATGGCGGTGCACGGCGCGGCGCCAAGCAGTATGAGCCCGGCGATGTAGCTTTCAGCATCGTCACGCGGGATCAGGTCGGCGAAGGCATATTTGAAGAATAGGATCCCAAGCAACGCCATCGTGAACGGTTTGATCAGCCAATTTACGACAAGCGTGATGATCAATCCTTTGGGGCGCGTCCCAACCTTGCCAAGGCTACGCAGATCGACATTGATCATCATCGGGTAGACCATCGCCCAGATCAGGACAGCAACCGTGAAATTGATATTGGCGTATTCAAAGCCGGCGAGCGCTTCGAACAGAGGGTTGGCGAAGCGGCCCAACAAGATGCCAGCGCAGATACAAAGTGCGACCCATAGGGAAAGATATCGTTCGAAGAATGTCATATGTGCATACCGACCTGAATAGCGCTACCGAGGGGCGCGGTTCTGATATGCGCGATTTTCCGCGATAAACCGATCGATCTTCGTTTTTATAGCGGCGAAAACCGGTTCAAATGCAGCGCGCCTTTCTTCAACGCCGCCGCCAACGGCTGCAGGATCGGGAAAGCTCCAATGTAGCCCTATAGGCGCTTTGCCGGTTGTTTGCGGCCATACCGGGCAGGCCTCCGCGGCGGCGTTGTCGCAAACCGTTATGACGTAATCCATCAACGGCGCGTTTTCCGCCGCAAAGTCGTTCCAGCTCTTTGATGACGGGGCCGTGACGCCTGCTGCAATGGGAATTTTATGGTTTTTCAACGTTTCCAGAGCGAGCGGGTTCGGCGCGTCTGCGGGGTTTGAACCCGCAGACCACGCGCGTGACCGATCACGGCCTACATGGTTCAGATAGGTTTCAGCCATGATTGAGCGCGCCGAATTACCGGTGCACAGAAAGAGTATGTGCTGCATGAAGTCGAAGTGCTTCAGGCCGTTGGCGCACAACAGGCGTCGGCCGGCGGAGCGGGCTTCTGAACGAGTTCCCGTTCCGGTTCTGCCCCGTAAGTATCGCTGTCGCCAAAAGTCTGGAACAGTTCCCAGACCGCTTCCTGCGGGTCGCGCGCCCAGTATTTATTGCTCTGGGCGTAGCAACATGTTGTTGCTTCTTCCTCCATCAACGAAGATCCCTCGCTGCGAAGCCGCTCAGCGATCTCCTCTAGCGCTTCGCGGCTGTCGACCGAAATCCCCACATGATCGACGCCTGTGGCGTCGGCATGGGTCGACAGGGAGATATTGGCGAGGGGATCGTCCAGAAGCCATTTTGCGTAGTCGGTCTCCAGCTTGGAGGGCTTCACGCCGAACATGGCGCTATAAAACGCAACCGAGCGGTCGAGGTCTTTTGTTTTGATGTGGATATGCAGTTTTTTCATGAAACCATCTCCTTGATGACATAAGGGCCGCAAAGGCGGCGGTCGCCCTGGCAACAATCGGCCAGGAGGAAATCGACGAGGTCGCGGATTCCGCCATAATCGGCGGCGTAGATCACACTGCGCCCGGTTTTGCGTGACAGGATCAGGCCTGCCCGTTCCAGCTCCTTAAGATGGAACGACATGGTCGGCGCGGGCACGCCAAGCGCCTCGGCAATCTTTCCCGCGGCTTCGCCGGCCGGGCCCGCCTTGACCAGGAGCTTCAAAACCGCGAGACGCGATTGCTGGGAAAGGGCCGAAAACGCGTCAATTGCCGTCTTTATTTCCATATTTCGATAAATATAAAAATATATTGATAATGTCAAGCCTGAACGGCCGGTAAAATTTTATGGATTCTGAAAGAGAATCCTTGGAAGCATACTCCATCGATGAATTCAGGGGAGCGATAAGAGGCGCCAGAAGGTGAAAATAATCGCTATATCGCTATATCGCTATATCGCTGTATGCGGCTGTGGCGCTTTTCAGCGCCTCAACGGCTTTTGCTGCGACTACCCTTTATACAGATTCCAGCAATTTCGGCTGATGGCCGAATGCGGTCAATGCTGGCAATGCGGTTGGGGCGCCAAATGGTGTTTCCGCGACGATCCCGACTTTTGGATGGATCGCATTTCAGGTGACCCCGACCTTCACCACCGGCAATATCGCCTTGAATCTGACCTCAGTCACCGGGACCGGCACCACTCTTTTCTATGTGGGACGGAGCAACGACGCCGGGTGGTTTACAGCGCTGAACGGTGTCCTGGTCACGCTAAACCGGCGTCAATATGTTGACGCCCACGGCGGCCCAAACCGCTTTTTGCACCGGTCTCGGCGGTTGCGATGTGTTTGTCGTTCAGGCATGGGGCGGCGGGCGCAATATTGGCGCTCGACAGCGCTCTCGGGCCAAATCCTGAGCCCTCAGCCTGGGCATTGATGATTCTTTTATCGGCGTTGCCTGGCGTTTGAAGCGGCAGCGCCCCACAGGGCGTTCGCATCGGCGGTAATTACGCCGGCATATGCCTAGGAATATTTAAAAAGCTCGCCGGCCATTACAGATCGACCGAACGCGGTGATACTCGCGGCTCTGAAGGCATTCGGCCCCGGACCCAGCGGATTCGAACCCCGGATCTATATGGCTTACAAAACCCTCAGTGCTGAAAGGGTGATCGACACCATCGATACGCTCAGCCTGCGTGTCGTCGAGCGGTTTCCGGATTCCGGTCTTGAGCAGGTTTCCTCTGAACTCGCCGCGACCGCCCGGCGCTGCGCCGCTGAATCCGACCGGCTTCGAAATCCGGTGATGGCGATCCGGGTGCTGGTCTATTCTATCTGGATCGCAGGCGCTGCGGCTATCGCCTGGCTTGCCGTGGGTCTTCACTATGAAGGATTGAAACTGGAAGCGACGAGCCTTGTTCAGGTGCTCGAGCCGGCGATGAACCTGGCGGTGCTGATGGGGATTGGCGTTCTTTCTCTTGGGCGGTTTGAAGAACGCTGGAAGCGGTCAAAAGCGCTAGAATATTTGCACCAGCTAAGATCGATCGCTCATGTCGTCGATATGCATCAATTGACCAAGGATCCCTATCGAAGCGCACTGCCCGCCACCGCCTCATCGCCCAAGGTAATCCTTAATGGCGCATTGCTGGAGCGCTACCTTGATTATTGCTCTGAAATGCTCTCGCTCACCGGCAAGCTCGCCGCACTATTTGCGCAAAGCTGTAAAGATCCCGAAGTTGCGGCCGGCGCTAGCGACGTGGAACAGCTCACGACAGCCTTGTCGCGCAAAATCTGGCAGAAAATCATGGCCTTCAGCCGGTTTGAGTGACGCGCGCCAGCGCCGCAGGCGCACCGCCGCGACCCGAAAAAGCTAGCGCATTTCCGGAAAAGTGTGACGCGGTTTTCCGATAAGAAATGCGCATAGATATTAATCCTGGGCGTTTCCCGCGCGCGAAGGCGCGCTAACCAATATCTTGACCGCGTTCGCGGCCCGCGCGCGAAGGCGCGCTAACCAATATCTTGACCGCGTTCGCGGTCGGGAGCGATAAACCGGGAGCCACTTTATCTCGGAAACGCCCTAAGGTCTGTGGACAATTACCGCAGAGCGATAAGAGTAGCGGCGATATTCCATGTGGCGCGGTAGCTTGTGTCAGTTTTGTCGTATCGGGTATTCACGCCGCGAAATTCCTTGATCTTGCTGAAGTAGTTTTCGACGAGATGACGCCATTTATACATTTCCTCGTCATGGGGAATGTGTGTTTTTCGATTACGCTTGGCTGGAATAATGGCTTTTGCGCTGCGCGCCGCCAAGTCTTGACGTAGATGGTCGGCGTCGAATGCTTTGTCGCCGAGGAATGCGTCAAAGGTCAGACCTTCGATCAAAGCCGGCGCGCCAACAATTTCGCTGCGCTGGCCTGGAAGCAGGGAGAAGCGCACGAGATTGCCCAAAGCATCCGTCAGCGCGAGGACTTTCGTCGTCAAGCCGCCTTTCGAGCGCCCGATGGCCTGATTTTGAGTCCCCCTTTTGCGCCGCTTGCCTTCTGGTGCACGCTGACAATTGTTCCATCGATGAGGACATATTCAAAGTCTGGATCACCAGACACAGCCTCGAAAATACGATCAAACACGCCCCCTTGAGCCCACCGGCGAAAGCGTCTGAAAACACTGTTCCATTCACCAAATCCCGGCGGCAAATCACGCCACGGACCCCCAACGCGAACCCGCCACAAAACAGCTTCCAGAAATAGCCGGTTGTTCTTTGCCGTCACCCCGCGGCTGCGAGACGTGCCCGGAAGCAACGGCTCTATAATAGACCAACTCGCATCACTGATGACAAATCGTTTCCGGCGCATACAAACCTCCTCAAAAGAAAGCTTGAATCACTTTTTGTTCGCCAAGGGAATCCTTATTGTCCACAGACCTTAGGACGCTTTTGCATCCGCGATATGTTGATCGACCAACCGCTCCAATACGGGCAGCGGTACGGCGCCGTTCTGCAGGACTACGTCATGAAATGCGCGAATGTCAAAATCAGATCCAAGCGCCTCTTCGACCCTGGCGCGCAGCTCCTGTATCTTCAGCATACCAATCTTATAACCAAGCGCCTGGCCCGGCCGCGCAATATAGCGTTCAATTTCTGTCGTCGCGTCACCAACCGAAAGCGGCGTGTTTTGCAGGAAATAGTCTATCGCTTCTTCGCGCGTCCAGCGCTTGGTGTGAAGGCCCGTGTCAACCACAAGGCGCACCGCGCGCCAGATTTCGTTCTGCAGCCGGCCAAGGTCTTCAAATGGATCAGCGTAAAATCCCATTTCCCTGGCAAGACCTTCTGCATAGAGCGCCCAGCCTTCGACAAAGGCGCCATAACCGCCATATTTGCGAAAGCTCGGTAAGCCAGTCATTTCCTGCTGCAGGGCAAGTTGGAAATGATGGCCCGGTACGCTCTCATGATAGCCGATGGCTGTGTGCACATATTTTTGCACGGCCGTCATATCGCGAAGATTGGTGTAATAAACACCCGGCCGCGATCCATCTGCGGACGGTGAATTATAAAATGCGATGCCGGCGGTGTTTTCGCGAAACGGTTCGACCCGGCGCACGTCAAGCTCCGCTTTGGGCAGCAAATTGAAATAAGTATCAACCTTGGCGTAAATCCCGGCGACCAGCCCGCGCTGGCGCTCCAGAAACGCTTCTCGTCCCGCATCATTGTTTGGGAAATAATTATTGGGATCATTGCGGACAAAATCAAAAAACTCATTCAGCGTTCCGTCAAAACCGACCTGGGCTTTGATCTTTTCCATTTCGCCTTGAATGCGCGCGACCTCGCTAAGGCCGAGGTCGTGAATTTCATCAGCAGTCAGATCAAGCGTTGTATAGTGTGCAACGCGGTTTTCGTAATAAGCTTTGCCATTAGCGTGTTCCCAGACCCCATCATTGCCGTCAGCCTGCGCTTCGGCGGCCGCGACGGACGCGGCGAATTTCTCATATCCATTTTTCCAGGGCCCGGTTAGCGCCGCTGCGCCGCGCGCCAATAAAGCGTCCTTTTCATCCTGCATGATGTCGAGCGCCTCAACTTTTTCGCGAAAATCACCATAGACTGCATTTTCATCGCCATCATCAAATGGCGCGCCGCTAATCAGATTGCCGAGGTCGCTGAGAATTTTTGGATAAACAAAAACCGGCGCTAAAACGCCGCTTTGCGTCTGGCTATCCAAACGTTCAGCAAGCGTTGAAAGCACGCCTTCGGCTTTTTCCAGTCGCGATATGTACGCCTCAGCGTCGGCAGCATTGTCTACTGCGTGAAGGTTTTGCAATGCCACCGGCAGGTAGAGCGCATAGCTGTCCGTATGGTGAGCGACATATTGATTGTTGCGGAACGCAAAATTCCGGATCGCCTGTTCGGTCTGGTAGACAAAAATATCATAGCTGACCTGCGTTTCGCGGCTGAGTGCGGTATAGTCAAACTCATCTGCAAGCCGCGCGAGATCTTCCTCGCGGCGCCGGTTTTCCGCATTCGCCGCTGCGTCGCCTGCGTCATCCCAAAGTCCATAATTATCTGTTTTGCGGCCTAGATCGGCCTCAAATAGCGGGCTTAACGCAACTTCACGTTCAAAGACCTCTTCAAAAAAAGCCGTCAGCCTTTCGTCCTCGGAAACATTTTCGGCCGTATCAACCGCCGCTTGATTGGGGGCTTCTGCTGTTGGGGCGGAATTGGGCTGACCGCAGGCGGCAAGCGACAGCGCTGCAGCACAAAATGCAGCGGAATTCAAAAAAGTTCTCTTACTGGAAAGCATCGGACCAATCTCCCGTGACATCAATTTCGCGGGACTATGATTGCGGCTCGTTTTGTTGGCAAGCCTTGCTGCGGTGAACCGTTTTATTGTCCGGACGTTATATTGAAGGTGCGTTGGTTGAATGTTGGCGTGCCAACAAGCGAAACGGTTGATGCATTGAGACTAAAAGAAAAATCCCCGCCAATCCGAGAAAAAGCTCGCGGGCGGGCCTAAATATTCCGACAGATTCGCCATGGTCGGTGATTATCCTGCAGACGTTTTGTCTTTAGGGCGGCTCACCATCATTTTCTTGATCTCGACGATCGCTTTCGCGGGGTTCAGATGTTTAGGACAAACCTGTGCGCAATTCATGATTGTATGGCAGCGGTACAGTTTGAAATCATCTTCGATCTTGTCGAGGCGTTCATTTGTATACTGATCACGGCTGTCGGAAAGCCAGCGCTGAGCCTGCAAGAGCGCCGCCGGCCCGAGATATTCTTCCTTTCCGTCCTTGTCGCCGTTCCACCAATAGGATGGACATGAAGTCGAGCAACAGGCGCAGAGGATGCACTCATAAAGCCCGTCCAGTTTGGCGCGGTCTTCCTGGCTTTGCCGCCATTCGTCGGTTGGCTCGTCATCTTTCGCCTTCAGGAACGGTTCAATATAGGCGTGTTGCTTATAGAAATTCGTCAAATCGGTTACGAGGTCCTTCATCACCGGCTGATGCGGCAGGGGATAGATGCTGATATCGCCTGAACCCAGTTCATCCATGCCCTTGGTGCAGGCAAGCGTGTTGGCGCCATTGATATTCATGGCGCAGGATCCGCAAACGCCCTCGCGGCAGGAGCGCCGGAACGCCAAAGTTGCATCGGTCTCGTTTTTGATCTTGATGAGGGCGTCAAGCACCATTGAGACATTCGAGATATCGACTTCATATTTGTCGACTCGCGGATTATCGGGCGTATCGGGATCGTAGCGATAGATCTTGAACGTCCGGGTTTCGCCGCCGCCTTCCTTTGCGCTATAAGTCTTGCCGTTTTTTGCGATCCTGGAGTTTTTGGGCAGGGTCAGCTCAACCATGTGCCGGGGTTCTCTTTCTCGTTGTGCCAGCGCGGGCCTCAATTGACTCTTGCGATCGGGCATGTGCTGCGATTATTCCAGTGAAGGGCGCCTAATCTTCAGATTTCACGCAAAAATATATCAGAGCCCGCAGACCGGACCAATCAATTAATACCCAAATCTCGAAAATTGATAATCGGGCTCACAAGCGCCGATACGCGGAAGGAAGACCGCGATAGATAAATCCGACGGGGGCTTATTCCGCTGGCGTCCATATCCGGGTCTGGCAAATCGGTCCGAGACAACCTTTGACTTCCAGCGTGCCGTCGTCGCGCCGACGCAATTTCGATCCATAAGTGGTGCCGGTCTCGGGGTCGTAGATCTTGCCCTTTTTCCACTGATCTTTTTTGGCCTTAAAGCCGCCGAGAACAACGAGGGCCAATAACGGGCGATCACGCAGCGCGGCGTCAGGGTTTTCCGCGTCACGGAGGAGCTCGGGCGCCGGATCATCGATCCATACGACGCTGCCGCAGGGCGTTGCATTGCCGCAATCGATGATTTCAACCTTTGAGTTTCCGCCATTGGTCAGCCACACCCCATAGACATTGAGCCGGGCGGTGTTCGAGGCCATGGCCGGAAATGCGGTTAAGGAAACCAGGGCGACAGACAAGAAGATACGCATTTTACAGGCCTCGTTTTATAGGCTTCAGTTCTGGAAAGTTTGGCGCACGCTTTTCGGATTTCGCAATATAGCTTTCCTTGATGGTGTTGGTGCTTAGCATCCCCGCATTCCATACGCCAATATAGTCAAGCGCGTCGGCGGTAGAATGATCACGAGCGTAATTAATCATGCGTTTGCAACCGGTTACGGCCAGCGGCGAATTAAAGGCGATTTTTTCGGCAATTTTCATGACCCCGTCAAGCAGCGCTTCATGGCTGTCGAAAACCTCATTCACGAGGCCGATTTCCTTGGCTTTCGCCGCTGGAAGCCGCTCGGCCGTATAGGACATTTGCCGTGCCCAGCCCTCGGGGATGATCTTTGCGAGGCGTGGGAAAGTGCCCACATCCGCAGTCATGCCGATCGCTGTTTCCTGCACGCAGAAAAACGCGTCAGCGCTGGCGTAACGACAATCGCATGCAGTTGAAAGGTCGACGCCCGCGCCGACGGCGCCGCCCTGAATGGCCGCGAGCACAGGCTGGCGCGCGTTTTCAAGGACGGAAAATGTTTCCTGTAGTCCGCTCAAATGATGGCGAAACGCTTCTGCGTTGATCTCCGGATTCTCGGCAGGCGCATCAAGCGGCCCCGTCATAAAAACAGAAATATCCATCCCGGCGGTGAAATGTTTTCCTTCCGCAGACAGAACAATTACCCGGGCTTTGGCGTTAGCGGAAATATCATTTACGGCTTCGGGAAGTTCACGCCAGAATTCCGGCGTGAAGGAGTTGAATTTGTCGGGCCGGGAAAACCGCAAATGAGCAATCCCGTCGGCGATATCGAGGTTAAAACAACTATATTCCATATCTTCCTCTGCGCATGGGCCGGATTCTGCGATGGGCAATTTTTGTGATACACTAGCCCCGGTTTGTGGGAATTGGCAGCTGACTTTGCAGTATCGGGGCGGGAATGAGGAGAGCGGCGGTTTTGGCGCCCTTTGTGCTTGGTTGCATGCGCCGCCTGTGTTTCCCGCGGGCCGGATGTTGTGTCAGTTAGTCAGGGCGCCTTGATGTCTCAGGAAAAGGTCGCAGAAATTATCGATCTCAATGCGTCCCGCGCCATCGCGCCGGGGCAGTCCCGAAATGAAAAAGCGGGCGAATTTCTTGCGAATGCCCGGCAGGCGGCCGGGCTGGGGTTCGAGGCCATCAGCGCCGGGACAAAAATTAAGATCGAACATCTTGAGGCAATTGAACAAACCCGGCCCGACAGGCTGCCGGCAACGCCTTATGCTGTGGGATTTGTCAAAGTATATGCGCGCTTTCTCGATCTCGACGCCGAAGCTGTGGCGGCGCAATTCAAGGAAGATATCGGCGCCGCAGCACTCGCGCCGGTTGAGCTGACCCCAGCGCCGGCCAGCCCACAGGCGGCGCCGGAAATTGGCGAAGAAGTTCGCCTGGCGTCGATTTTTGGAATACTCGCCATTTTGGTTTTCGCCTCATGGATTGCATTCAAGATATTGGGCGCCGACACCCCCCCTATCGACGCAGGCCTTGTTGAATATCAGCCAATTCCGGAAGCGTCGGCGGTTTTGACGGCGCGCCCGGCCCGGCCGGCTGAAGATCCGGCGCAAAATGCGGGAATCGCTGGCGAGCCGATCGCAGAAACCGGCGTCGACGAGGCGGGCCCTGCTGTTGCATCTTTAGACAGTCCGCAAGCAACAGCCGATACGGGCTTGGTGGAATTAGGGTCTGTTACTGAAATTGACGCCGTGGCCGATCAAATGCCGCCGGCAATAGAGCCGACACCGGAAATCATCGTCGAGCCGGAACCAAAAGTTGCATCGACGCCCAAAAATGCTCCGGCGCCAACCAAATTGCTCGAAAGAAAACCTGTCGTCATCGCGTCCAAATTGACGCGCTCAGTCGCCCCTATTTATCCAGATCGCTGTGGCGAGGGCGCGGCGGCAGTAGAATCTGTCACGCTTCTCTTCGACGTCACAAGCCTTGGCCGCACCGCTAATGCGCGCGTTATTTCTTCGACGAACGCCTGTTTTGATAAATCGGCGTTGAGAACCGTCAAACGCTGGCGGTTCGAGCCGAAAACCGCCGACGGCGCGGCGCAAACCGACGCGGGCAAAACCGCGACGCTGCATTTCAGGCAATAGTCGTTCGACTGAATTTCAAATAGCAAGACTGATTTTTCCATTCGCAATGAATCAATCAGATATGCAGCGCGCTAATAAACCCGCTTTTTAGGTTCAATATAATTAATTTCGCTGGTCATCGTGTAGTCATGCACAGGCCGGTAATCGAGCGTCGCTTTGCCATTGGCGAACCATGCGGCTGTGTGCTTCATCCAGTTAGCGTCATCGCGGTCGGGATAGTCCTCACGAGCATGCGCGCCGCGGCTTTCTTTGCGGTTTGCGGCGCCTTCCATCGTGACGATCGCCTGACCGATCATGTTATCTAATTCGAGCGTCTCAACCAGATCCGTGTTCCAGATCAGCGTGCGGTCCGAGACGCCGATATCGTGCAGGCCGTCATAGACCTCTTTGATCTTTGTCCGGCCTTCTTCGAGAACTTCGCCGGTGCGAAATACTGCGCAATTGCTCTGCATCACGTTTTGCATGCGTGCGCGCAACGCGGCGGTCGGCGTGTCGCCTTTTGCGTGGCGGAATTTATCAAGACGCGCAAGCGCATCGTCTGTCGCCTGCTGCGGCAGGTTGGGCGATGGACCTCCGGTTTTCACGACTTCACCGCAGCGAAGTCCGGCAGCGCGTCCAAAAACAACAAGGTCAATGAGCGAGTTGGATCCGAGACGATTGGCGCCGTGAACGGAAACGCAAGCCGCTTCGCCGATCGCCATCAGACCGGAAACAACGTCGTCCGGATCGTCGCCGCGTTTTGTAATGACCTCGCCGTGATAGTTGGTGGGAATGCCGCCCATATTATAATGCACGGTTGGCAGAACGGGGATTGGTTCTTTGGTGACGTCGACCCCGGCAAAAATTTTCGCTGATTCCGATATACCCGGCAGGCGTTCACCCAGAACCTTTGGATCAAGGTGGTTGAGATTGAGGTGTATGTGATCGTTGTTTGGTCCGACACCACGGCCTTCACGGATTTCGATTGTCATGGCGCGGGAGACTACGTCGCGTGACGCAAGGTCTTTTGCCGATGGCGCGTAGCGCTCCATGAACCGCTCGCCTTCGGAATTGGTCAAATAGCCGCCTTCGCCGCGCGAACCCTCAGTAATGAGAACGCCGGCGCCGTAGATGCCGGTGGGATGGAACTGCACAAATTCCATATCCTGTAGCGGAAGGCCTGCGCGCAACACCATGCCGTTACCGTCGCCGGTGCAGGTATGCGCCGATGTGCATGAAAAATACGTGCGGCCATAACCACCGGTCGCAAGAATTACCATTTTCGCCGCAAAGCGATGAATTTTTCCGGTATCGAGCTCCCAGGAAATGACGCCGCGACACTCGCCGTCATCAGACATGATGAGATCAAGGGCAAAATGTTCAATGAAAAATTCGGCGTTGTTTTTGACCGCCTGACCGTAAAGCGTGTGCAAAATTGCATGCCCGGTGCGGTCAGCGGCGGCGCAGGTCCGCTGCACCTGGCCTTCGCCGAAATTGCGGGTCATCCCGCCAAAGGCCCGTTGATAGATTTTGCCTTCTTCGGTGCGTGAAAATGGAACGCCCCAATGCTCCAGCTCGTAAACCGCGGCGGGCGCATGTTTGCACAAATACTCGATTGCGTCCTGGTCGCCGAGCCAGTCTGATCCTTTGACGGTGTCGTACATGTGCCAGCGCCAATCGTCTTCGCCCATATTGCCAAGGGATGCAGAAATGCCCCCTTGTGCTGCGACCGTGTGCGACCGTGTCGGAAACACTTTTGTCACGCATGCTGTTTTCAGACCTGCCTGCGCCGCACCCAGGGCTGCGCGAAGGCCGGAACCGCCCGCGCCAACCACGACAACGTCATATTCGTGATCAATAATCTCGTAGCTATTTGTCATTCGTCAGCCTGCAAATGAAATATGATAGATAGACCAGGCGACAGCGGCGATAACGCCCAATGCAACCAGCCAGTTGATGAAAAGAAGGGCGCCTTTCAGCGAGGAATAAATATAATCGGCAATAATTTCCATCATGCCAATGCGCATATGCCAGGCGCCAATGATCAAAAATGCGCCCAATAGCAGACCATTGAACGGCGCCTCAAGCCAGGCGCGGGCGCTGGCATAATCGGCGCCAATATGCGCAACGATATTGATCAACAACCAAATTGCCAAAGGAATGAGAAGCACAGCACTGGCGCGCTGTATAATGAAAGAGGATGTGCCTTTTCTTGACATTATGCCGCCCCTCTCGCCGCGTAACCGCTCCATAAAATGAAAACGGTCAATAAGATCGACGCGGTGTAAACCAGCCATGCGGTCATCGCTGCGGTTTTCGGCGCGAGCCCGCGGCCGGAATCCCAGTAAAGATGTCTGAGGCCATTCATCAGATGAAAGGAAAGCGCCCAGACATATCCGGCAATGATGATGAAGCCGATCGGCGAATTCACAAATCCAGAGACGACCTCAAAAAGCGAAGGGCTAAAAGTAAGGGCATAGAGCCAGACCGCAAGCAATAGCGAACCGCCATATATCACGGCGCCGGTTCCCCGATGCGTAATTGAGGCGGCCATGGTTACGGTGAACCGCCAAATCTGCAGATGCGGCGACAGGGGTCGCTCGGAAGTTGCGCCTTCGGCCATAAATACCCGTTCCTTTAGGGCGTTGAAAAAGTTGACAGAAGATAGGCCGCCCTTTTTTCAAGTCAACGCAGCCGGGTGCATTGTGACCTCACGCTTCTTCAGGCCCGATATTGCCAAGCACCGGCATTATCGGCCATGATAGAAAGCTGCGATGGGGCAAGAGACGGGTTTTGGTAAGCGGGGTTTTACGAATGATTTCTAAGTGGACAAAGCGTGCGTCGTTAGTCGCGGCGTCAATGGTGTGGAGCGCCAGCGCATCCGCACAGATTGTCGATTCGGTTAATGGCGAGCAACTCGAGGCTGCATTGAACGCCGCCGAACTTAGCCCGACGATGATGGAAGATAGCGCTTCCGGGGCGCCGGTGGCGTCTGGGACGGCTGGTGAATTTTCGTTTTTTGTACGCGCGCTTTCGTGCTCGGGAACGCCGGCGGCCTGCGAAAATCTTGTGTTTTTTGCAAATTTTGATCTTGGCCGGGAGGCCACCGCATCCGATTACCGGATCGTCAACAGCTTTAACGACAGTCAGGTCTTTGGCCGCGCCTATGTATTGGCAAACAAAAATCAGGTGGGCGTCGATTACGTGATCGAGCTTGGCGGCGGCGTAACCGAGGAACATTTGTCGGAAAATATCGGCCGCTGGTCGGATGTAGTTGATGCGTTTTTTGCGAAGTTTCGCGAAGGCGCGTCTTCGTCCTAACCTTCTCAGGGTATGTATTTCGCGCAAGCGGCTTCATCGACCTGAATGGCCATCAGTTTTCCGCCGCCCGGCCGGTAAAACCGCATACGCATCGTGACGCCATATTCCAGAAGCTTTTTGTTCGCCGCCTGCTGGCAGGTCTTCTTCAGCATCAAAAGGCGCTGTTTTTCGATATGATCGAATGGCGTGTCATTGATTCTCTCGTCCTTTAGCTGGATCGAAAAGCTGATCATATCGATGGAAGCGTCGGTAAATGTCTGCGTTATTTCAGCAGATTTTCCCGCGCCGATATTGAAGCCGCCGCGAAAACCGCGAGCGACATTGTCCAGGTATTTTTGCTTTTGTTCTATGTCAGCAGTTACGTAGTCGATTTTGCCGCCACCACCATTTACCGAGCCGACGCTTGCTATTGTGACAAAACCGATAAATGCGGCAGCTGTAAAAATGACTGCTTTTCCCATAGGTCTTCCCCTACGCGGCGCGATTTACCAGCGCTTTTAGGTTCTCCGGTAATTCGTCTTCAAGTTTTCGCATTCGTTCGATGAGGCTGCGTTCATTCGCATCAAAGGCGCCGTCACGCCCAATGCGGCTGGCGAGCCAATCGGCTTCGCTGTCGGTGACTTTGGCCGCAATGATGGCGTCGCGTTCACGTTTTTCGTTATGCGCAGCGTGTACGGATTTTTGAGTATCTGCGTCTTTTACTGCGCCAAACACGCCGGAAAACATGCGGCCAAAAAATCCGCCTACGTTAGCTGAATGATCGCGTACCCAGGCGTCGCGTCGAAACGCTTCTTCGCGGCTTGGCGCCGTATAACCGAGATGAGCCATCAAATGATTGACAACGCCCTGTACGAATAACTCAGACCATGCCGGATTGTTGCGCGCAATGTCCGTTGCATCGTTAATGTCGAATAAGAGTTCCGCCTCGGCGCGCGTCACCGCCACATTACCGTCGCCTCCGCTGGCGAAGAGATAGCGGCGCAACAGCATCGCGTCATTTTTATCGACGAAGGCGCCGGTGGGTTTGGCAAGGATTGCCTCTTTGATTTGCGCGCCGGCAAAGGCGCTCATTTCCGGCGGCGTTTGGGTTGCTGTTTCCATGAGTTTAACCAAGACGGCGATCTCAAGGGCGTTGGCGTGATCACCGCTACAGATAATACGAGATTTCAGGGACTGAAACTCCTCAGGGGTCAAATAGCCTTGGGGCTCTTCCTCGCGCAGATAAAAATCCGTCGCTGCCTCGGCAAAAAATTGCAGCCATTCAGCATCGCCATCCGGCGCGCGTGCGCCCAGGGTGAAAAGTGCGTCGAGTTCCTCATTGCTGACGATACCGTCGGCAAAAACGGTACGGCGCAGAAAAAGGACCTCGTCTGCTGTCACATAGCCATTTTCGCCAATCGCTGCGAGGCGCGTCTCAAGGGACTGATCGGACATTGCGGGATTCCCTCCGAAAAAATATTCGGCGAAAGTCTCGCGCAATGAGGTTAAAATCGCGGAAAGGATTTTGCAGCGATGGCGCCTATTTAGATTTCGTTAAGAACTTCATCGCGCAACGTTCGAGCGTCTGTTAGCGCGGCAATGCGCCTGACAGGAAAAACCCGCCGGCGATAACAAATCCAGCCAGGAAGAGCGTCTGCAAAAACAAAACAGCGACCGGCCTTGGCCCCACTTCGAAAAGGTCTTTAAGCGATGTTTTTACGCCGAGGGCTGAAACTGCCGCCACGAGCGACCAGCGAGATGCGTCGCTGAGAAACGCACGCGCCTCGGGAGAAATAATCCCGAAACTGTTGGCGCTCATTAACGCAGCAAAACCAATCAGGAATAATGGAAAAGCGCGTTCGGTGGCTCCGGCGTTGCCGCCGCTGCGGGAGAAGACAAGAGCAATCGCCAAAACGGCGGGCGCAAGTAGCGTCACGCGCATCAGCTTGACGACGGCTGCAACTTCCGCTGCTTCATCGGAAACGATGTACCCCGCGCCGATGACTTGCGCCACATCATGAATTGTGGCGCCGAGAAAAATGCCCGCGCGCATGTCGGAAAAACCCAATAAATGCGTAAGGGATGGATAAATCACCATCGCCAATGTGGAGAGGCTGGTAACGCCCACAACCGTCAATATGAGGTTGCGTTCGCTGTCTTTGTTTTGCGGCAACACGCTGGCGATCGCCATGGCGGCCGAGGCGCCGCAAATGGCAACGGCCCCTGCTGACAGAACTGAGTGTGCGGATGAGAGCTTGCCCGCGCGTCCAACCGCCCAGCCGATAGTAATCGTTGCAATGACCGCCCCCGCGACAAGCGCGGCGGTCGCCCAGCCCAGTGCTGTAATTTCAGCAAGCGTTACGCCTGCGCCAAGTAAGACAACCCCGAGCTGAAGAATTCGCTTTGATGCGAATTGAATGCCGGTCGCGCAATTCGGCTCGTCATTGAGGAAGTTAAAAGCGATGCCGAAAAGGATCGCATAGAGCATCACCGGCCCGCCATAACGCGCCGCAATGAACTGCGATGCGAGGGCAATTGTGCCGACGAGCAGTAATCCGGGCGCGAGGCCGCGCGCATTCGAAAGAATTGAAATATTGATCACTTCGAGGCGATGAAATGGATAATCCCGCTGGCGTAGTCTAGGCGCGTCTATTCGGCGGCGCCAAGGTTCGCCGATGTTTTATCCATCGCTGCCAATTCGTCGCGCGCATTATGCAAACGTTTGTCTCTATGCGTGACCATCGAGTGATGCAGCTCGTCAATGCACTTGCTGCCCGTGCGGACAAAGAGAAAAGGAAACAATCCGTGCAGCAAGCAGGCTATGCCGCCGCCAATCATTTTCAGGCTGAAGCCTAAAGCGCACCCCAAATGTCCAAAATAGCTCTCGCCGACACTGGCTGGGTGTTCTGTAAATGCCCGTTTGATCATGACCGCGCTGTCCCCGATTGAATTGGCGTGACGATAGGCCGAAACTGGTGAAAATTTTCTCTATATCTAACCATAGATATTCTATATTGTGCGACTATATTCTACGTTTTGAGCGGATATTAGAATGGATCATATCGATAAAGGCATTTTGGCGCTATTACAGCGTGATGCGTCGACGCCGATCGGGGAAATCGCCGAATCAGTTGGCTTGTCGCCGACGCCCTGTTGGCGGCGCATCAAAAAGATGGAAGAGGAAGGAATTATCCGCCGTCGCGTCGCCTTGGCCGATGGCACGGCGCTTTGTCTCAATCTGACCGCCTTTGTTGCTGTCAAGACCGCGCAGCACAGCGAGGGCTGGCTGACCAAATTTGCCGAAAATGTTCGCCGCATACCCGAAGTCGTTGAGTTTCACCGGATGAGCGGGGATGTGGATTATTTGATGAAAATCGTCTGCCCGGACATGGCGCAGTTTGATTGCGTTTATAAAAAACTCATTGCCGTCGCTGAGTTTTCCGACGTCCGGTCGACCTTCTCCATGGAAGAGTTGAAATACACAACCGAATTGCCGCTCGATTATGTGTGAATAAATCAGGGCGCCTTATAAGCGACGCCTTCTTTCATCACAAAATCAACTTGTTCCAGTTCCGTTATGTCGTTTAGCGGATCGCCGTCAACAGCGACAAGATCGCCATATTTACCAGGCTCAATTGTTCCGAGCAGGTCGGATTTTCCCAGATTGTCGGCGCCGTTTACGGTGGCTGCAGTGATTGCCTGCATCGGCGTCATGCCTGCATCCACAAGAAGCTTAAACTCGCGTGCGTTCTCGCCATGTTTGGAAACGCCGCTATCTGTGCCGAAAGCAATCTTAACGCCGCCATCATAAGCGCGCCGCGCCATTTCTATCATTTTGGGGCCCACCTCTTTGGCTTTCGCACGTTGAGGCGGCAATAAGAAAGAGTTTGGATCATCGGCCCATTCAGCTACGGTGACCCCGGCTAGAATGGTCGGCACGAGGTAAGCGTTGTTTCGCTTAAAAAGCCTGATCGATTCTTTATCGAGATAGGTGCCGTGTTCGATTGTATCGACGCCAGCGCGCAGAGCGGCGTTGATGCCATTCACACCATGGGCGTGTGCGGTTGCCCTGCGGCCCATTGCGTGCGTTGCATCCATGATTGCTGTTAATTCATCCTCAAAAAACTGTTGTTCCAGTCCGGCGGCGGTGTTGGACAGAACGCCTGCTGTCGCGGTCAGTTTTATGTGGTCAGCGCCACGGCGCACCTGCTCGCGAACAGCTTTACGGCACGCGCCGACGCCATCGCAGGTTCCGGAGGAATGAAGGATTTCCGCAATATCGTCGCGATAGCCCTGTGTGCCATCGCCATGGCCGCCAGTGACCGAAATTGTTGAGCCGGAGGCATAAATCCTTGGCCCAATGACATCGCCGCGGGCGATGCCGTCACGCAACGCAAAGATCGCATCTCTCGATCGGGCGCCGACATCGCGCACGGTTGTAAATCCCGCATTCAGCGTGACCAGGGCAAACCCGGCCCCGGCGATTGCATAATCGGCGTCGGACATCTCAACGCGCTGCAACCGGCCCTTTGGGTTGTTCTCGCTGGTGATGTGAACGTGCCCGTCGATGAGGCCGGGCAGGACAAACATGTTTCTCAAATCATGAATAGTCACCTTGTCATTGGCGACGGCCCCGGCGCTCTGTGCGTCGACATATCCGGGCATGACGGCGGCGATCCTACCTTCGCGAATGATGACGCTTTGTTCGCTTGTCACAGCGCCGCCAGGAACCGCGAGCAGGCGACCGGCATGAACAATCGAAATATCCGCGGCGAATGCCGGCGAAAAACTGAGTGCAGCTGCGCACCCAAAGAGCATGTGGGTGAATTTCATAAGGCCCCTCTGATTAATCTTGCGGTCAAACTATTCCAGAAGTGACGGACAAGCGAAAATTAATGTATAGAACAGCAACTATCACCGGCCCGGCTTTTTCCCGATCCGTAATTCTCCACCGTCAAAATCAAGCATGAAACTGCGATCGCGCAGAAGATCTGCTCCAAATAAGCCGAATGGTTTCGTGTGAACCCCCAATTCGCGGAATATCGGCGCGTCATGAATTAGCAGCCTTTGCCGGTACCAGTAATTTCGTCCCACCTGGAAACGATTAACGATCATTGCAGTGGCTGCTTCGGATTTTTGAAGCGCGTCCGTAATGCGATTGCGCGCCTCCGCGCCCGACGGACGGATGCTGACGCGATAACCGGTGCGCATGATGGAGCCGACAGCGGAACGATTGATTACCGTTCCAGACGCGCCAAGATCGAGAAGAAACGTTACGCGGCGGCTATTGACCTTGGCTTCTAGCGTATAGAGATAGTTGGTCTCAAGGCCAAAATTATCTGCTTTGAGCGCAGCGTATTTCCAGTTTTTGGTATCTTCCTTTGGCGGATCTGCGTGGTCATAAAGGCGCAATTCACCAGTTTCCGCGTCAAAAACGCAGATATATTTTCGCAAAAAATCAAGCCCCAAAATGCCAGCAGGTTTTTGTTCAACCGACCAGTCGGGAAGAATGACGGTGATTAATCCGCCAATGCCGGACTCGCCAAGCGTGATTTCGCCAACAAGATAGGGCGGGAAGGCGCCTTGGGCGGCCATGCCAAGAACGGTTTGCGGGGGGCCGCCGGTCAGCATGAAATTTTGCTGATCTGCGAGATTTTGAAAGGCAATCGACTGGGTAGCGCCGGTATCGATTATGAAGTCGTAAGGTCCAATGCCGTTCACCGTCACTTCGACCGTCAGCCATCCATTATAGTCAACACGGTAGGGAACAGTAGTGACGGGCTCGGCGGCGTGCAGTGGCGCGGCCATATATACCAGGAAAACGAGCCCCAGAAAAAAACGCATGCGGCAGCCTCCACGACAAACAATAGGTTGAGTTTAGACGAATTACGCGCCGCCGCCAGTCGGCTCGCCCCAGCCCCGCCTCACTTTGGCGAGACCCCGCGTCTTCGCAGGTGCAATATATATGCGCCGCACAACTTGCCTCTGTCGCTAGCGCGTCTTCGTTGCTTGGCTTATAATTCGTCGATGCCTCAGACCATAACCAAATCTCCATGTTCATCGCGGTTATGCCGCATCGGCCCGCTTATTGTGTCCTTTGCATTATGTTTGGCGTCCACAACCGCGCAGGCGCACCATGCTGCCATGACGAAACGCGCTGTGCGGGTTCTCGCCAATTATGAAATTGTTGGCGACCTGCTTGAATGTGCGGAAGGCAGGCTCAGTAGAAAGCAGGTGGTTGATGACAATCACATCATTTTTCGTATGCGAGGAGGCGATCTGTATCTGGTTGACCTGATTGACGCTGGCGAATGCCAGGGCTTGTGGAAATACAAACGCGCGACCATAGAAAATACGAAAGGGCAATATTGCCGCGGCGCACGCGTCGAAGTGACCAAAAATTTGAACATCAGCGGCGGCCGGTTTCCGGGCGACCTTCAGGCTGGTACGTTGCCGGGTGGATTTTGCCATGTTGGCGCAATCTCCAAAATTAAGCGCAAAGAACGCGCCCGATAGACTCTTCAGCAAGATTCGGGTGGCCGCGGCGCCGGTTTGCGGCGAAGATCCGAAGATGAAAGCCAAAATCGAATTCGTTTCCGATGATCAACGCTGGGCGGCGGTCGAATCCCGGAACCTTAGCGCTGACGGGCAATTTTGGTGCTGCGTCAAAACCACCGGCATCTATTGCCGCCCGTCCTGCCCAGCCCGTCCAAAGCGCGAAAATGTCTCTTTTGCCGCTTCGCCACAGAATGCGCGCCGCAACGGCTATCGCGCCTGCAAAAAATGTCGGCCTGACGCGGCTGGCGGTTGAGCTGCGGCAGGGCTTCAGGGCCGGTGGCCTGGTTTGTTGCAGGCGCGAAAGCCCCTTGCGCCATCCGGTTTTCAGGGTATAACCCGCGCCTTCGATTGATCGTCGGGCCCATGGCATGCCTGGGCGATCTTGTTACGCCCCCGAAAGGGCCTCTATTCAGGAAATGTGAAATGCCCAAAATGAAGACCAAATCCGGCGCAAAAAAGCGCTTCAAAATGACGGCTTCCGGCAAAGTAAAGGCCGGCGTCTCCGGTAAACGCCACGGCATGATCAAGCGTACGCCCAAGCAGATCCGCCAAAATCGCGGCATGGATTTGCTTGCCGCTGCGGACGCAAAGATTGTCAAAAAATACATGCCCTATAACCGGTAAGGAGCCAGCCGATGTCACGTGTTAAAGGGGGCGCTTCCGCCCACGCCCGTCACCGCAAAATCATTACTAATGCCAAAGGTTATCGCGGCCGCCGCAAGAACACTTTCCGCATCGCCAATCAGGCAGTGGAAAAGGCCGGGCAATATGCGTATCGTGATCGCCGCGCCCGCAAGCGCAATTTCCGCGCCTTGTGGATTCAGCGTATCAACGCTGCCGCCCGTGAGCTGGACCTGACTTATGGTCGATTTATTCACGGGCTCGACCGCGCCGGGATCGAAGTGGACCGAAAAGTTCTCGCCGATCTTGCCGTCAAAGAGCCCGAGGCGTTCAAGGCCCTGGCGGAAAAGGCGAAAGCGGCGCTCGCTTAAACTTCTTTCTGTCCCCGGCCATTTTTCTGATGAAACGCTGACGGCGGCGTTTCAAAGGTCGCCAAGAAACGAACCGGGTGACGTTTCATGCAGAAATCGATTAAGCGTCATCCAGCGGATGACGCTTTTTTTTGAACTGGAGAACGGACGCCATGTCCGACATTGAAAATCTCGAACGCGATATCACCTCAAAAATCAATGCAGCGGAAAACGAAGCCGCGTTGGAAGCTGTGCGGGTCGCGGCGCTTGGCAAAAAGGGCGTTGTCTCTGAGCGGATGAAAACAATCGGCAAGATGACCCCTGAAGAGCGCAAAGAAATGGGTCCGGCGCTCAACGGCCTCAAAATCCGCGTTACGGAAGCGATCGAAGCGAAAAAGGCGGCGCTCGAAGAGTTGGCGCTTGATGCGCGTCTTGCGTCGGAGAAACTCGATGTAACCTTGCCGCCGCCAGACTTGCCCGCGGGAAAGATTCATCCGGTGAGCCAGGTTTTTGAAGAAATCGCCGCGATATTTTCCGCCATGGGGTTCGATATCGCAGAAGGCCCGGATATCGAAGATGATTTCCATAATTTTACGGCGCTGAATTTTCCGCCAGACCACCCGGCGCGGGAGATGCACGACACGTTCTTTTTTGAACCAAAGGAAGATGGCTCGCGCCAGGTCCTTAGAACGCATACCTCGCCTGTGCAAATTCGCACCATGATGAGCCGAAAGCCGCCGATCCGAATTATCATCCCTGGACGGACATTTCGCTGCGACTCGGATCAGACTCACACGCCGATGTTTCATCAGGTTGAGGGCCTCGTTATCGACCGTGAATCCCATATGGGCCATCTGAAGGGCACGCTTGAGGCCTTTGCAAAAGCGTTTTTTGAAGTCGATAATGTCGGTACGCGTTTCCGTCCGCACTTTTTTCCATTCACAGAACCTTCGGCGGAAATGGACGTTCAATATGAACGTGTCGGCAATGAAGTGCGCTTTGGCCAGGGTGTCGACTGGATGGAAATTTTGGGCTGCGGCATGGTCCATCCGAGTGTTCTGAGAAATTGCGGTCTCGACCCCGACGAATATCAGGGCTTTGCCTTTGGCATGGGCGTTGATCGCCTTGCGATGCTGAAATACGGCATTCCCGATTTGCGGGATTTCTTTGCAGCGGATGCGCGGTGGCTTGAACATTATGGCTTCGATCCACTGGATCAGCCAAATCTGGCGACAGGCCTGAGCCGATAGGAGGCTTACAATGACTTATTATATCGCAAAAACTGTGTCAGGCGATTTTGACACCATCATCGAACGCGTCATTGAGGCGTTGAAAGCAGAATCATTCGGCGTGCTCACCGATATCGATGTCGCGGCGACAATGAAAAAGAAACTCGACATTGATTTTCGTCCCTATCGCATTCTCGGCGCATGCAACCCGAAGATGGCCCATAAGGCGCTCGTCGCCGAAGACAAAATCGGCGTCCTGCTGCCATGCAATGTGATCGTCCAGCAATTGGAAAACGGCATTGAAGTTGCCGCGGTCGATCCGGTCGCTTCCATGCAAGCGGTGGAAAATCCCGGCCTCGCCGATATTGCCGGACCGGTGAGAGAGGCGTTGTCGCGCGTGGTGAATGCGCTGTGACAGACAAAACCCCAACACCAGCGTTCAATTTAAATTTTGAAACCGTCGGGTCACTGGTCGCGATGTTGATCGGGATGGTTGCGCTGTTCGTCGCGTGGGACCAGGCGCAAGTAATGCGCAAACAACAACATGCGAGCGTATGGCCGGTGCTGTCGCCGGATTTTTCCATCGACGGTGACGATGAGAGTCTCATCTTGGAGCTCACCCTTGCAAATGAAGGCGTTGGGCCGGCATTGGTCGAGAGTGCATTCTTAACCCTAAGCGGAGAAGAGGCGTCGAGCCCGACTTATTTAATGAGCCAGCTGTTTCCAGACAAGCAACCGGTCGGGCAAGCCAGATTCAATGGCTCAGATATCGAAAAACGCATCATCGGCGCCGGTGACGTCGTACAGATATTCCGCCTGGCATGGCCGCAGACCGAAGAAAACACCGCTGTATTCAGTGAGTTCGCAACAAGGTATGTCACTGGCGGCGACTTGAACGTATCGTTGACGGCTTGTTACTGTTCTGTTTTTGATCGGTGTTTTCTATCGACAGGACAAGATCGGCCTGCAAGGATAAATCAGTGTGCAGAACCAACTGGTTTCTTCACCAAAATGCTGCGAACAAGACAAGCGACCGAACAATGAAATTCACACTAAGCTGGCTCAAGGAGCACCTCGAAACGGATGCGAGTCTCGATGACATTGTCGAGACGATGGTGGCTGTCGGGCTCGAGGTCGAAGAAGTCGAGAACCCCGAAGAGCGCCTGGCGGCCTTCACCATCGGTGAGGTGCTGGAAGCTGAAAAACATCCCGATGCGGATAAGTTGAAGGTCTGTAAGGTCGCTACGAAAGACGGCGAGATGCAGATTGTCTGCGGCGCCCCGAATGCGCGAAAAGGCGTCAAAATCGCCTATGCGCCCGTGGGCGCTTATGTGCCAGGCATCGACGTCACCCTTAAAAAAGCGAAAATCCGCGGCGTAGAAAGCTTCGGCATGATGTGCTCGGCGCGCGAAATGGAAATGGGCGATGATCATGACGGCATCATCGAAGCGCCGGCGGAGGCAAAAATCGGCGATCCCGTCTCTGGCTGGCTCGGCGCTGACGATCCGGTCATTGATTTTGAGGTGACGCCTAATCGTCCGGATACAAATGGTGTAAACGGCGTTGCTCGCGATCTGGCGGCTGCGGGGCTCGGAAAGCTGATTACGCCTGAGCCAAAAGCGATCAAAGGCGAATTCGAGTGTCCTCAAAAGATAGCGCTCGACTTTCCGGAAGACGCCAAAAATGCCTGCCCGGCTTTTGCCGGCCGTTATATTCGCGGCGTTAAGAACGGCCCGTCGCCGCAATGGCTGCAGGATAAGTTGCGTGCGATCGGCCTTCGCCCGATCAATGCGCTTGCGGACGTCACCAATTACATAACCTATGATCGGGCGCGGCCTCTACATGTCTATGACGCCGACAAATTGAAAGGCGTCATTAGCGCGCGTCTTGGCGCCAAAGGCGAAAGCTTTCTTGGTCTCGACGGTAAGGAATATGAGGCCGACGAAACTATGTGCGTCATTGCCGATGAGAACGGCGTTCTTGGATTTGGCGGGATATTGGGCGGCGAGGATACGGGCTGTACGGAAGAAACAGTCAATGTCTTTGTGGAATGCGCCTATTTTGACCCTTTGCGCACAGCGAGAACCGGAAGAAAGACGGGGATCAATTCCGATGCGCGGTACCGTTTTGAACGGGGCGTTGATCCCGAATTTATTCGGCCCGGGATAGAGTTTGCGACGGCAGTCATTCTTGATATTTGCGGCGGTACGGCCAGTGATGTTGAGCTGGCCGGTGAAATTCCGAATACGGATAAAAGTGTTTTATTCCCGCCTTCAGAGGTTAAACGCTTAACCGGCATAGATGCGGCTCCGGAAGACTGCGATCGCATTCTGACCGCGCTGGGATTTGGCGTCGCTAAAAGTGATCCGTGGCAGGTCAAAGTTCCGTCATGGCGTCCTGATGTGGAGGGCAAGGCTGATCTGGTTGAAGAGATTGCGCGTATTATCGGATTCGATAAGCTCCCGACACAAACGCTGCCCCTACACAACGCCGTTGAAATGCCAAAGCTGAGCCTTGCGCAGGATCGCCGCAATCTGGGGCGCCGGGCGTTAGCCGCGCGGGGCATGCTTGAAGCGGTCACTTGGTCGTTTCTTGATGAAAATCATGCCGCGCTTTTCCTCAGCGCCAATCAGTTGCGATCCCAGGGCCTTATCCTCGCAAATCCGATTGCATCGGATCTTGGGGCCATGCGCCCATCAATCCTGCCGAACTTAATCTCTGCGCTGCAGCGCAACGCAGATCGCGGGCGTGATGATCTCGCTCTTTTTGAGGTTGCGCCGCAATATTCGGGCGACCAGCCCAGTGAACAAATGACCGTGGCGACGGGCGCACGACTGTCAAATCCGCGGCGTCATTGGCATGGCGCCGCCCCCAAAACGGATGTTTACGCGGTTAAAGCGGACGCCTTGGCGGCGCTTGAGGCGGCGGGGGCGCCGGTGCAAAGCCTTCAGACGACAGATGATGCGCCGTCATATTTTCACCCTGGCCGATCGGGCGCTCTGCGCCTTGGGCGAAATGCGCTTGCTTATTTTGGCGAGATCCACCCGCGGGTCCTCAAATCAATGGGCGTTGGAGGGCCGGTGCACGGGTTTGAAGTGTTTCTCGAGATGATTCCGGAAGGAAAAACAAAACCGACGAAGACAAAGCCTGCGCTCAATGCCTCAGAATTCCTGCCGCTGACCCGTGACTTTGCCTTTGTTGTTGACGAAACTATCGCCGCTGAAGCCCTTTTAAAGGCGGTCCGCGGCGCAGAGAAGAAATTGATTACAGATGTTACGTTGTTTGACGTTTATCGGGGGAAGGGCGTTCCCGAAGGTATGAAATCCCTTGCGGTGGAAGTTAAGATTCAACCACACGAGAAGACCATGACCGACGAAGAAATCGATGCGGTTTCAGCGCGCATTGTAGCCAAGGTCGCCAAAGCCACTGGCGGTGCGCTGAGAAGCTGATCCTGGCGCCGCCGGGGGGGAGCAGTCGGGGGAGATTTCTTGGGCGCCGCCGCGCCGGCGGCGCGCAGACTATTAACGAATTATTTCATCCGGCAACGCGTTTTGTTCTACCATGTTGAGACAATATCGATCAGCGTGATCTATACCCGTGATTGTGGCTATGGCAGTGCACAATCAGAAGGTGCGGTATGGAGCGCAGAGAATTTCCAAGATTGAAGGCCCGGATGCCCGCGCGCCTCTTGGTCAACAATGAAACATCGGGAAAAGGAACTTTGTTCGACCTGTCTGCTGGCGGCGTCGGCGTTCTAACCGACGTAAAAGTCGCGGCCGGCGATCACGTCGTTATGCATTTGGAAGGCGGCGCTCGCCTCGAAGGTACTGTTATGCGCTTGCTCGCGGACGGGTTCGGCGTAGAGTTGACCATGTCAGCTGCAAAGCGTTCGCGGCTCATTGATGCGCTGGAGCCGATGGTCGAGAGTGTTGAGGAAATTGTTGAACTGCCGATGAACAGACGCGTGGCTGAGCGCGTCGCCGGCCTGCGTATGGAAACAGAATGCCATACTGAAAATGGCGCTCTTGAATGCCGCATCGTCGATATGTCGCTTACGGGCGCTGCGATCGAAACCAATGCCGAAATTGCGATCGGCAGCGTAATCACGATCGGCCAGACCCGCGGCAAAGTGGTTCGCCGCTATGGCAAAACCTATGGCATTCACTTTGACCGGCCCAACGAACTTTCGAACGGCGCTCAGCCGGAAAGTCGCGTGGCGGATGCAGGCGACGATAATGTCGCGTCTATTTCACGACGGATGCGCTGATCGAAAACTGATATGCGTGTGACGTTTATCAATTCCTCCGGTTGGGTTCCTTTGCCTCCGCGCCTATAGTGCTGCTTATTAGCATATTCGAGCGGAGCACATTGGTTTGGGCAGACCCATAAAATCGGTAACGATTGTCGGCGGCGGCACATCGGGCTGGATTGCAGCAGCGTTTTTATCGCGGGCAATGGCGCCGGCCTTGCGCGACGGTTCAATGAAGATCACGCTCATTGAGTCGCCAAAAATTCCGATCATTGGCGTTGGCGAGGCGACCTCTCCGGCGCTGCGCGCGCTATTCCAATATCTCGGCGTTAACGAAAGAAATTTTATTCGTGACGCGAATGTCGCCTTCAAGCTGAGCGGTTATTTTGAAGGCTGGAATGTTGATGCAGCGGGGAACCCCGTTTCGTGGTTCAACCCGTTTCTTGCAAGCCCCGCCATCGCCGGGCGCAGTATCGGTTATTATTATAACGCTTTTGGCAGGGAAGCTGCGGGCGGTGCGCGCGATTTTTCGCGGCTGGTTTCCAGCGGCCCTGCGCTGATTGATCACCGGCGCGGGCCGCGCCATATTGACGACGCTGATTATCATGCGCGCGTTCCTTACGCCTATCATTTTGACGCGATGGAAGTGGCGACACAGCTTCGCGATTTGGCCAAGGCAAACGGCGTTCATCACATTCTTGACGACGTCAATGAAGTCAATCTTGATGATCGCGGTTTCGTATCGTCGCTGACGCTGGAAAAAAACGGCGATCACCCCATCGAGCTGGTGATTGACAGCACCGGATTTGCGGGCGTCGTTATCAATAAGGCGCTGGGCGAGCCTTTTGACCAGCTTGGGCATTATCTGCCCAATGATCGCGCTGCAGTTGTTCAAATACCCCATGAAGAGCCTCTCGATATTGAACCTGTATCCCGCGCAACAGCGCTCTCAAGCGGATGGCGCTTTACCGTTCCGCTCTATAACCGCATTGGCACGGGTTATGTTTTTTCATCTCAATTTATTTCTGACGATGATGCGGTCGCCGAACTGAAGGCGCATATTGGTCCGCGCGTCAAAGGAAAAGAACCGCGCATCATCCGTATGCGCATCGGAAAGTCGAGGCGATCCTGGGTAAATAATTGCGTCGCCATCGGGTTGTCGAGCGGCTTTGCCGAGCCGTTGGAGGCAACAGCAATTCATTCTGTCGATCTTGGCGTCAGATGGCTCTATTCGCATTTTCCTGACAGCGATTTTGCTGCGCCCCTGCAAAATTCCTATAACACGCTGGTCAATGAGTTTTACGATGAAGTCATGGATTTTATCGTTTTGCACTTTCACCTCAATAACAGAACCGATTCGGAATATTGGCGCGTTGCGCGGCAAGAGGCCCCGATACCCGATAGTCTGAAACAAAAACTTGAACTGTGGCGCTTCAAAATGCCAAGCCCTAATGATCTGAAGACAGAGCATTTTTTCAACGCCAATAATTATCTCACCGCGCTGATGAGCAAGGGCTTTTATGATTGTGAGCCGCCGCAGCTCCATGGCGTCGCGCCTGTTGAGTGGCGGCAATATATGGGCGCGCGTCACGCGCAAAATGAGAAACTGACAACCGACCTGCCTGACCATGTGGCGCTGTTGAAGGCAATCCGCGGCGAGACGGCGCAGCAACCATTTGGCGGGGCGTTTTCCGGCGCCGCGCCCGCGCCGACGCCCATGACGTTCAACTTTAAATTGGACAAATAGCGAGGCGGTGCGGGGCAGCCCATAAACCGGATTTCGGCTTGCAGAACTGGCGCCGCCAAGCTAAGACGCGCCCTCATCGCTGAATTGGGCCGCATTAGCTCAGCTGGTAGAGCACATCATTCGTAATGATGGGGTCGGGTGTTCAAGTCACCCATGCGGCACCATTTTTCGAGACCATTTGCAGAGCAAATACAGCTCGAAAAAATCACAAACATAAGCCGCCTTCGCGGCAGGCGCCAAGACCATTGGTGAAATCCCTCCCGCAATCCGCCCCCATATCGGGGGGTGAGCGCAAAACGTCTGCGAAGAATTGCACGGTTTCCTTGGCGGGTGTGCGGAAAAAACACAAAGCTCGATCCGGGCCGCGATTTCCAGGCAATACATAACGCCGTCTGCAGTTTGCAGCCATTGCCCTGTCTTTCGTCACTTGAGGGCCGGACGCAGGTGGAGCCCTGTTGCCATCTACAATGGTTTTGCAATTGCATCCGCGCTAGGTTTACAATTGGCCACGCAATCTCGAGCGCCTAAAACTCAATCAGACTTGGAGATTTTGATCAGGCTGTCGCACTTTTTTTGAAATCACCCGGAGAGTTTTGGGCGATAAGCCGAGCAGTCAGAATCTGTACGCAAAAGCGTAATTAACACAATTGTTGAATATGTCCGCATCACCCTCACAACAACAAATCAACACGCTGGTTTCTTTGTATAATCGCGGCGAGCTTGCGGCCGTGATAGATCGAGCAAATGCGCTTGTTGAACAATTTCCTGCTGCGATCATCTTGTACAACATTCTTGGCGCCGCCTATTCAAATGGAGGGCGTAAAGAAGACGCGTTAATGTGTTTTTCGAAAGCTGTAGAAATCAATCCCGGCTACCCGGACGCGCACAACAATCTGGGGGCAACTCTTCGCAATCTTGGACGACAAAAAGAAGCAATAGATAGCTATAAAAGAGCCCTGAATTTAAAGCCAAATTATGCGGAAGCCCATTACAACCTTGGCAATGCACTTAATGATCTTGGGCGCCGGGAGGAAGCTGCGGCCAGCTTTTCCCGGGCGCTTGAACTAAAGCCTGATTACTTCGACGCGCACAATAATTTGGGCCTCGCCTTAAATAGCCTTGATCGACACCGAGAGGCTCTGGCCAGCTTTTCTAAAGCTGCGGAAATAGACCCGAACAATCCAAATGCGCTTAACAATTTGGGCGTCACGTTTCGCGCCCTCGGGCGGCAGGAAGAAGCGATTGGGCAATATGGCAAAGCCTTGAAGATTAAGCCCGATCATGATGAGGCGCATTACAATCTGGCCAATGCGCTCAATGATTTGGGACATCAAGAAAGGGCGCTGGCGAGTTACGCTGCAGCGCTGCAAATCAACCCCAAGCTTGCTGCGGCCTACAGGAGCATGGGTTCGATCAAGGTCTATGAAGCCGGCGATCCGCAAATCAGTCAAATACAAAAATTGCTGGAGGAACCGAACACATCAGAGAACGATAAAATGCATCTGAATTTTGCCCTGGGAAAAGTCAACGAAGATTTGGAGAATTTTGAAAAAGCCTTTGAATATTATAGCGGCGGCAATTTCTTGCGCAAAAAAGCATTTGGATATGACTTTCCGGAAGAGCGAAAATTATTTGATACGATCACAGAAACCTTCGAGAGCGAGCCGTCAATTTCCAAAAGCGACAATGCCTGCGCTGGTGACAATCAGCACACGCCTATTTTTATCGTCGGCATGATGCGTTCAGGCACATCCCTGGTGGAGCAAATTCTGGCCAGCCATTCCGAAGTTTACGGCGCAGGTGAGCAATTGGCGCTTGGGCAAAGCATTCAATCGATCAATTGGTCCGGGAGGAGCGTCGATGAGCGTCAGCTCGACGCCATTAACCATTCCTATATGCAGCATTTATCCACTCTCGGCGTCCGCGAGCCTTTTGTCGCTGACAAGGCGCCGCTCAATTTTCGCTGGATTGGTTTTATTCGACACGCGCTGCCGAACGCCAAAATAATCCACGTCAAAAGAGATTCCGTTGCAACATGTTGGTCTATTTATAAGCACTATTTCAGCAGCATGGGAAACGGCTATGCGTATGATATGCGCGATGTGGCTGAGTATTATAATCTGTATCTTCGTTTAATGATGTTTTGGAGAAAGAAATATCAGGATGCGATCTATGAGATCAGCTATGAACAGCTAACCGAAGATCAAGAGGGTGAAACGCGAAAACTTCTTGCGCATATAGGAGTAGCCTGGGAGCGGCAAACCCTCGATTTTCATGAAACGAAACGAGCTGTCGCCACGGTCTCCGCTGCACAAGTCCGGAAAAAAATGTACAAAGGCAGCTCAGAAGAGTGGCGGAAATACGAACAATTCATCCAACCAATGATCAGTATCCTGAGTCAAAAAGCCTGACTGGAGCTTCCTCAATATCGGCCGATGCTGCGAGCTTGAACGTGGTCGCCAGATCATCGGGCGAATAAACGGAATCGCCTGATGACCTATTTTCTTTGCTGCGCGGCGGATATTGCGAAAAACCGGCGCCCGCTTTTTCGCCCGGCGTTTTAGAATTCAAAATCACGGCTAATGCATTGTATTATTTAAATAAATTCGAACACCGCTTCATTCGTCCGGGCCCGGCTGGATTCTTAAATGATGCATGCCGTCTGATTTTTCTACGCAAAGTCTTCCGCCAGCGCCACTTTGGTTTCCGCCTGCAGCAATGTCATATGCGGATAGTTTTTATGTTTGATCCCGAGCATGACGTCTCCGTCATGGGACTTGAACGCTGCGGCTTGCGCGTCGCTGAAGTTGAAATGTAAAAACTGAACTGAAGACGCTTTTCCCTCAGCGGTCGTGCGATCGACGTCTTCTTCGGCGCTTGCGATAATTTCGCTGTCGCCAAATTTTAGAAAGACCGTTTCTTCAACGCCGCCAAGCCGTCCGAGGACGCGCTTGCGCAGGGTTTCGTCATCAATCTCAAACATCAAGGTCGCAACAAGTTCGCGTCCTTTTGGCACAAGAGGATTATAGGCGGCGAGCTCATCAGCGATCTGCACTTCACCGCCCTTTTCAATATAGAGCATCTCATGGATCTGCTGCCACATGGTTTCATAGTTTTCGAAATAGAATGTCGCATGGGGACCAATCGGTACGCGTCTGCGTTTTTTGATGTCGACAATCGCTTTGCGCCGCTCCCCGCGCACTTTTGCATAAGCGTCCATATCCATAATATCGCCTCGCGTAATTTCGAAGCGATCTCGGCGGCTATGGAAATTTACAACATTCGACATATCGCGGCTTTCTTTTGTTCAAGGTCGTTAAAACCCGTAGGCTTTGGCGAATATTTCCACCGGATGCCATGATCGCGCTGGCGCAGCGCCGTCCTCAATCGCATCAATACCATTGCGAATATGATCGCAGGCGAGTGGGCAGGTTGACGCAACAAAGGCATTATGGACGTCCAGGGCTTTGCGCGCGACCGGCTTGCCGACTTTGATGGCCTTGTCGTGATTGTCTTTTTTAACGCCCCAGCTGCCGCCGTGACCGGAACAACGTTCAATCACCGAAATTTCCGTGTTGGGAATGAGTTTCAAAAGCTCAGTCGATTTCTGTCCGATATTCTGGGCGCGGCTGTGACAGGAAATATGTAGCGTGACGCCGCCCTTAACCGGTCTCAGACCGCCGGCAAGGCCTTCATTTTTGGCCACATCAACAAGGAATTCATCGAAATCCATGACGGCGGCAGAAAGCGCGCGCACATTTTCGTCTTCCGGCAGGAGGAGCGGCCATTCAAATTTCATCATCAGGGTGCAGGAAGGAACCAGCCCCATGATTGTGTGGCCGTCATCAACGAGGGGGCGCAGCGCTTTAGAAACCTTCTCAGCGTTCCTTGCGACTTTTTCGAGATTGCCCTGCTCAAGCTCCGGCATGCCGCAACAGGCGGGATAAACAACCTCTGCATCAATGCCGTTTTGCGCGAGCACCTTTAGCGCCGCTTCGCCGATTTCCGGATCATTATAATTGGAAAAACAGGTCGCGTAGACAGCAAGCTTGCGTTTGCCATGCGCCGGCGCCTCTTTGTTAACGGTGCGGGGCGCTGCTGCGCGCGCCTTTAGGGTGCGTGTATTGAAGCGGGGCAGGTCGGCGTCGGGGTGAATATCGCCGAGCGTATTGATGAGGGTTCGGACGTTTTTGTTGTTCTTGTTCGTCGCCCAATTAACAATGCCGGCGACCGGTCGCGCCAACGCCCCATTGCGGTCAGTTTTGACCATCTGCGTATCAGCAAAGCTTCGCTCGCCCTTACGCTTTTCGATCGCCCGATAACGCAGCATCAAATGCGGAAAATCGACATTGAATTCATGGGGCGGGACATAAGGACATTTTGTCATGAAGCACATATCGCACAATGTGCAGCCGTCGACCGCGTCTTTGATATCTTTGGGCGTTAGCTCGTCAACGGATTCATTTTCGCTCTCATCGATACGGTCAAAAAGCGTCGGGAAACTGTCACACAGATTAAAGCATCGCCGGCAGGAATGGCAGATATCGGCGACGCGCCGAAACTCTTTGTCGAACGCAGCCTCGTCATAGAATTCTTCTTCGCGCCAGGGAATCGGGTGGCGCGTCGGCGCATCCAGCGATCCTTCGCGGGCGGGTTCGGCGCGCTTGTCAGACGACATGCGGGGTTTCCTGTATTTTTCTCTATGTTGATCGCGTTCCGCAGGCGCGGAGGCGGCAAGGCCGCCTCCGGCTAACAGAGATCAGCTTGCGACTTCGTCGAGGGTTCTTTGAAACTTGCCCGCATGGGATTTTTCCGCCTTGGCGAGGGTTTCAAACCAGTCAGCGATTTCATCAAAGCCTTCATCACGGGCGGTGCGCGCCATGCCGGGATACATATCCGTATATTCATGGGTTTCGCCTGCAATTGCAGATTTCAGGTTTGCGACCGTATCGCCGATCGGTTCGCCCGTCGCCGGATCGCCGACCTCTTCGAGGAATTCGAGATGGCCATGAGCATGGCCTGTCTCACCTTCCGCAGTTGATCTAAAAACGGCGGCGACATCATTATGGCCTTCGATGTCGGCCTTTTGCGCGAAATAAAGATAGCGCCGATTGGCCTGGCTCTCGCCGGCAAAAGCCGCTTTGAGATTTTCTTCGGTTTTCGATCCCTTCAATGACATGGATGCTCTCCTGTTTTGGGGCGACAGATAAAATCAAAATTTCAGCGGTAAAATACGCCGTCGCGGAGCGATGTCAATTGTTTGGAACAGTTCTAAATCAATGGCGGCAGGTTGGGCTTAACGCACCCGAATAATGACGTCGCAACCCACAGTTTTGGCGCCCTTTGGCGCCGCCGGCAATTTCAAAACCTTGACTGCCTCAGCAGGAATGTCTGTCAGTTTCTTCGTCTTTTCATTGTAGAAATGATGATGCGGCGTCGTGTTGGTGTCGAAAATGGCGACACCGCGTTCCGCCCCATGGACTTCCCGCAACAGGCCTGCCGCCACAAAGGCGTTCAGCGTATTATAGACACTCGCCAGGACAATGTTTTCATCGGCGGCGTCGAGTTGCTCCGCCACCCATTCAGCTGTCACATGCCTGTCTTTGCCGTCGCCAAAAAGTAACCTGGCGATGCTGACGCGCGGCTGCGTTGCGCGCAGGCCGGCGGCGCCAAGTAATTTTATTTGGTCATGATTCATAACGCACCAGCTTAAACGGGGCGACAAGCGCTGGCAAGGCGGTCAGCTGCGCTTTGAAAGTTGAGTCCTGTTGTGCCCTGCCAAAAAGCCAATTGCCGACTGCGCCCAAAATGGCTCTTTGTCACACCCATTTTGAGAGGGCGCAGATCAACAGATCCGGGCGTACAGGTTTTGGAACGAATGCGTCCATACCAGCGGCATTGCAGTCCTGTTTGGTTTCGGCGTCATCATGAGCGGTTACCGCGATAATCGGCGTACGCGGCGCCATGGCCGCGTTTTCAAGCGCCCGGATTTTTTTCGTTGCTTCAATTCCGTCCATGATCGGCATATTGATATCCATCAGGATGAGATCAATTTGCGCGGTCTTGAATCGTTCCACGGCGACCGCGCCGTTTTCGGCGTAAACAAATTCACATTTCATTTGATCAAGAAGCCCGGTTAGCACAAGCCGATTGACGATATTATCTTCGGCAATCAGAATCACGCGCTCCTTGCCTGGGCGTGTGGATTCTATTCCTTGTGTCATGATTTCGCCCGCCGTGTTCCAATAGCTCCCTTGGATCAGCTCGCCGCTTTAACAGCTTCGTTTTTCGTCTGCCTTATCCATTTGTCGATACAGGCCTCAAGCTGGTCAATATCGACCGGCTTGGCGACATAGTCATCCATGCCCGCGTTGAGACATTTTTCCCGGTCTCCTTTCAGGGCGTTCGCGGTGAGGCCGACGATAATTGTATGTGTCTCGTTTTCGGCGTCTCGTTTTCTAATCTCCGAAGTTGCTTCCATGCCGTTCATTACCGGCATGGAAACGTCCATCAATATAACGTCTGGCCGATAATCCATGAAGAGATCAACAGCGACCTTACCATCTTCGGCGATGCGGTAATCATAACCAAGACTATCTAGAATCTCGCTGATGACGCATTGATTGACGTCATTGTCTTCGGCGACAAGAATTTTATTTTTGTTTATTGTTGTTGATGTCGTCGTCGTGCTTGCCGCACGCCGGGGCCTTTCCGTCATGATATGAGATTGCGGTTCTATCACAGTCTTCAGTTTTGCAACTTGTGCATCAGAAATTACATCGACGATCGTTTCGAATAGTTGCGACGAACGGGCGGGCTTAAGGAGATGCGCCTGGATGCCGATACGGCGGTAATCGGACGTTTCCGCTTCATTGCAGACCGAGGTCAGCATGATCATCGGGATATCTTTGAATTCCTTTTCGGCGCGAATACGCCGCGTTGCTTCAAATCCGTCCATTACGGGCATTTGATAATCCATGATGATGAGATCGAATGGTGTCTCGATTCTGATAGATTCAGCGAGGGCCGCCAGTCCATTACTGGCGGACGAGCAAGCCACAGACTGCATGCCCCAGCTGTCCAGTTGTTCGATGAGTATTTCCCGATTCACCTGGTTGTCGTCGACGATCAGGACCCGTGATCCCGTAATGTCTTTAGGCAAGCGGAGCTTGCGCGCTCCCGATTTATGGACCGGCAAAATGATCTTGAACCAGAACGTCGATCCCGATCCCAGGTCGCTTTCAACACCAATGTCGCCATCCATTTTCTGAACCAGCATCTGACAGATAGCGAGGCCAAGTCCCGTACCCTCAAATTTTCGGGTGGCGGAATTGTCGATCTGGTTAAATTTGTCGAACACAGCTTCAAGCTGATTTGTGGGAATGCCGATGCCGGTATCTTCAACGCGAATGCTTAGCTCTGCTTCGTCACCATTCTGGCTGCCTGAGACATTGATCAGAATATGCCCCGCATCAGTGAATTTCACGGCATTGCCAACCAAATTCATCAAAATCTGGCGAATGCGGCCGTCATCGCCGACATATTCTTCAGGCATATTCGGATGGAACCGGACGATGAGCTCCAGGTTTTTTTCATCGATTTTCGTAGCAACCAGACTGGCGACGTCCTCGACGACCGCCTTCAAATTAAATGGCTGCAAATCCAGCGTAAGCTGGCCGGAATCTATTTTTGAAAAATCCAATACGTCGTTGATGATCGTGATTAAGGCGTTGCCGGACTTCAAGATGATATCGGCGAAGTTTTTTTGTTTTGTGTTTAGCTCCGTCCGCGACAGGAGCTCCGCCATGCCCATCACGCCATTCATCGGCGTCCTGATTTCGTGGCTCATATTTGCCAGGAACTCAGATTTTGCCGCATTGGCCGCATCAGCGGCGCGCCGCGCTCCGGTCAACGGTATCACGAGTAGACGGTGAATGACAAAGCCAAGCACCGCGATCATCAGCAATGCCGCAGCGACCATTGCAATAGCGGCGGACAGCCTGAAATCATGGAGACCCGCATAGGCCTTTTTCTGATCGATCGTAACGCCAAGATACCAGTCAAGCGATGTCAGTGACGGGATTTTTATGAACGTCACAATTTGCGTTCCGTCGTCCTCTTTGAGGTATTGAATGGAGTTGTTAATGCGCGGAACTTCCTGCAAATATACATCGTCGATCGCTGATGACACCAATTGACGGTTTGGGTGTGCGATGATTTTGCCGCTGCCTGTGGCCAGGAATACAAAACCAAGACCACCCAAATCAGTTTCCTGCAAAACATCGCTCAAGGTCTGGGTTGAGAAATCAGCGCCAACGACCCCAATTAATTGATCTTCCCTTGTAACAGGCGAGGCAACGGTAATTGTTTCAACGCCAGTTGAAATATCGAAATAAGGTTCGGTCAACGTGCTGGCGCCGGCCGCCTGTGCAGCGTGATACCACGGCCGTGTTCGCGGGTCATAATCATCCGGCAGCTCGTCATCCAGCGGCCATATATGATAGGTGCTGTCGATTTCTCCGTAATAGGTCCAAAGAAACGTTTCTTCGTAAACAGGATTGGCCAAAATGTTCACGGGTTTGACCGCGGGATTCGGCTCGGCGAGAGTGTGTGCTATTCCTTCCGCAAGAAGCACGCGCTCAGTCAACCAGGTGTCGACGCCCCACGCTGTGGCGCCGCCGATGGTCGTCAAATAATTTTCAATTTCTTGTTTGCGCAGGCCGCGTTGCGCGACGTCATAATAAATCGCAAATATGAGAAATATGAGCACTACGGCGCATGTTCCCGCCGTAAGCGCGGTCGCCATCAGTTGTGCGCCGGAGCGGATTGTTTTCTTTGTCGAAACCTGGGCGTTCTGCACGATGCTTCCCTCACATAATCAGTGCTGCAGATCCCCCGTGATTAGCGATAGCCGCTCATGGTTAATTTTCCCGTAAAATGTCAGCCTGTTGATAGTTGCGCTGTCTGCACAATACGCAAAACATCCGCCGCCGGGGCTTCCGCAAAGCATTGTGCGACGCACCAATTATTAGGGGCGCCATTATAGCTCCGGGGGCTGATGAGCTGCCGGCTTAGGGGTTGTTAATTTTGTGCGTGTATTTCGAGCCAGGTTTTAAAACTGTGCGGTGAGGGACGAAATTCGTTTCGCGCAGTGAGTGCAAGCATGGGGATTATCATGGCGACTGGCGTAGCGCCGCAGTCTGATTCTGCGTTAACAGATTCTCAATCCAGATCGATGGTTACAGCGTTCGCTGCGGGCGTCGGCGTCATCGCATTTATGGCATTCGCTGTTTATTTTTATGGCGCCCGGCAGAACTTGCGGGCCCAGGAAGTTGAAAAATATGTCACTTCCGCCCAAAGCCAATCAACAAACCGGTGCTTGATGAAGTTGTTCAACGTTGGGTAACAGAAGCCATCGAGTGGGACGACGTAGAGAGCGCATAAACCGCTCTCCACATTCTTGACTTTCGCATAAAAGAAAACGGCGGGCCGAAGCCCGCCGTTTCCACTTAGCGTATAGGCGGCGTCGCTTAGAATCGTAGCGACGCGCCGAAGAACAGCTGCCGGCCGAACGGCGTATAGGTCGCCGGCCAGGTATTGGCCTGTTCATTGACGGTCGAGCCGAGCAACGGCGCGTCCTTACCGGTGATGTTACGCACACCGACGGTCAGGTCGAGATTTTCATTGACTGCATATTGCGTCGTGACATCGAGATAGTTGAAGAATCCGATATCATCCGAGAGGCCGGAAACCGTGCCGGCCGACGTGTGAGCATCTACGCCTGCCAGCGCACGCCAGCGCAAGCTTGTAGTCAGCGGTCCCTGGATATACCCAATCTGGACCGTGTGCTTGTATTCCGGCGTTGGTTCGGCACAGGAGCCGCCGAACGTTCCCTCACAAACAATCGGCGCTGAGCTCGCCGACGGTGTGAAGCCAGAGCTAAGCGTGTAGTTGCCATAATACTGCGCCGTAAACGTACCGTTCAACGCGTCGAACGAGTAGTTTGCATTGACGTCAATACCGCTTGCTTCGACAACCGCGGCGTTAACCGTACCGACACTGGCGACGAATGGTTGCGCGCGACCAAACGCTCCGCCTGCATTACGACCGCCAGCAAGCAGCGCGCATGAGGCTGCAATGTTGGAGATATGGCATTCGTTCAGAAGGGTTTGAACGGGAATGACCGTAATCGCGTTCTTGATTTCGATATCGTAATAATCAACCTGCAGGGTGAGGCCGTCGATTGCCGACGGCTGCCAGACCATGCCGATTGTCAACGTATCGCCAGTTTCCTGGGTCAGGTTGGGATTGCCGCCGGACAGAATCTGCACCTGACCGTTCGACTGGATATTCGTGCCCACAGAGGCTGCCGGCACGCCCGCCGCGACACAGGTCGAGATGATCGTGGCCGGTGAGAAGCTGCCGTTGATGCCGCCGGAGCAGGGGTCAGAGGCCGTCGGGAAGCCGTTGGTGGCCGCTGCGAACAGCTCACCAATATTCGGCGCCCTGACCGCACGCTGGAACTGCGCCCGGAAGCGAACTTCTTCAATTGGCGACCAGTCGCCGCCAACCGCAAAGGTGTGAACACCGCCGACATTCGTCACCGAATAATCGGAATAACGGTAAGCGCCGTTGATCACGAAGCTGTCGAAGAATGGCTTGCCGGTAACGACCGGGATCTGTACTTCGCCGAAAGCTTCATAGACGTCATAACGCCCGCCAACCGGAAGCGAGGCGTTAAAACCGCGTACATCAGGTCCGAGCACCGAGTCAGGTACGTTGTTAGCGACGAGGTCGCGATATTCTGCGCCGACAACGAGGGCAACCCCGGATTCAGCCCAAGGCATCCGAAGGCCGTCGAGATCGCCTGAAAGCGTGCCGACCCACTGCGTTTGCTCGATTTCCGAGAAAATGGCGCCGGTCCGACCAACAAACGTCGCGCCTGCGGCCGAAATCCCGCCCTGTCCGCCGAATAGATCGACATAAGGCGCTGTGCAACCACTCGCGACTGCGGTCGGGCCGCCGTCGCAGAGTATGCCAGCCTGAACCGCTGACCGAGATATATTGCCGGTCTGGATTTGGGCAACGGTCGAACGTGCGAAGTTCAAGAATGTGTCGTAGGACCATTGTTCATTCAGATCGCCGCGAATACCGGTGAGAATTTGGAAGCCGGTGGTGTCGCGGAGCGAGTTGCGCGAACCGACTTCTTCATAACGCTTGGTGATAAAGACTGTCGCCGTGCCATTGCCATTGTTCGCCGTTGAACCGGAGATCATCTGCAGCAAGGTCGGCTGAGCTACCAGCGCCGGATTGTCGAGATTAACAGTCAGCGTCAGGCCGGCAGGCGTTGGCGCAAGCTGGCTGTCGACAATCGTCTCTGAGAACACGCCGCGCATATAGGCCTCAATGTGATCATTGATCTCATAGGTGGCGAGGGCGGTGATATTATAGCGCTCCTGCGGTAGTTGCAGGTAGTTCGTCGGCGCATAATTATACGCGTCGTTATTCGGAGCGAGCCCGAAACGAACGCCGCGCAAGGAACCAGGCCCCGTTACGCGAACACCGGAACAGCTATTGGCATTGCCCGCGCCGCATGCCGGATCGAAGTTTTCAAAAAAGAAATTCGGCGCAAAGTTGGTATTCGTGGACGCCAACTGATTGCCTGCAGCGTCAAAATTCGACAGGCCAAAATTATTTGACGCCAGACTGACGATCAGGCCTTGAGGAATGTTGCCGGAGCCGCCTGTGCTGAAGCCGCCCGCCTCATTGCCGACACCCGGATCAACCAGCGTATCGCTTGAGAATGCGCGATCTCCATTGAACAGCGCTTCGCGATTGGTATAGGACGCAAAGACGACCGCATTGCCGCGGCCGTCGGCAAAATTGCCGCCTGCGGTAAGCGCAACATTGGTCTGATTGCCGTCCCAGCCTGCGGCAGACAGTTCGTGGGACGCATCGAGCTGAATCCCTTCAAAGTCTTTCTTGAGGATGAAGTTGACAACACCTGCGACCGCGTCGGAACCGTAAACCGCTGAAGCGCCGCCGGTCACAACATCGATGCGCTCAACCAAAGCTGAGGGAATGTTGTTGAGGTCGACAACAAAGGTCGGACCAAGACCAACAAAGCGTGCGCCGTCGACGAGGACCAGTGTCCGGTTTGTACCGAGGCCGCGCAAGGAAACCCGTGCTGAGCCGTCGCCTGGATTGTTCGAAGTCTGGTCAAACGACGGAACTACTTGCGGCAGGGTGTTAAGGAATTGCTCGGAGTTAACGGTATTCGTCAAAACCAATTGTTCTGAACTGACCGTCGTGACCGGGCTTGGAGCGTTCAGATCGGCGCGGCTAATGCGCGAACCGGTGACAACGATTGTGTCATCCGCATCGCCGTCCTGCGCCTGCGCCGGGATGGCGCTGAGCGCGGCCAAGCCTGACAGCATCGATGCGCTGAGAAGCCGGCCCTTTAGACGCGAATTGTTTGTATCTAACATAAGGATATCCCTCTTTTTTTAATGTTGACGCTAGCGAACCTGCGATACCGAACGCACAGAAAAACGCGCCCCTCCCGGCCCAGTCCGCCAGTGTGTTGAGACAGCGGAGGCGGCCATGGTCCTCAGGTCGTTTTTGCATGGAGATTGAGGGTGTTGCGGGAATGCAACATATTGGAGCCTAGACCTGCCCCGGCGATTTCACCGCGTTCCAGCTAAGCTCATTTTCCTTGCGAGACCGCGGCTCTTGCGCTTAAGGTCTGGCTCGAGAATGCCAGGAAGCACTGCCATGCTCCCTGGCTCTCGGGTACAAACACGGTGGCCCTCGGAGGAGTAGCCCGCGCGTTCAGACAGTAGACAACCGTCGAGGCATGTTCCTCAATCGATTTTGGCGATATTTTCGACGAAATGACGTTTTGACGGGTTCTGTTGTCTTAAGTGTGATCGGGTGAGCAGCACTGCGCGAAAATTGCAGTGGTCTTGCCAGACGGCAGGCGTCATTCGCCTGTCAGGGTAACAGGGCAAGGTTGTGATCGGGTACGTCACAAAACAACAACACCAGCATTGGCGTGGCCGTACCGGTCGCCCGTGCGTTGTCGTCGGGGCAGGCGTTTATGGCGCCTGAACAACGCGATCTCATCGAAGAAGCCATCCGCCGCGATGAAAAACTGTTGATCCGATGGTTAACTAAAAAGCTCGGAGACTCTGATGCGGCGCGCGATGTCGCGCAAAGCGTGTTTATGCGCGTCTGGGCTTTTGCCGAAACATCCACTGTTGAAAATCCGAGGGCGCTGATATTCAAGGCGGCTGGAAATCTCGCGCTGAATGAAATCAAACGGCGAAATCGATTTTATCAACGCCATGTCACACCCAGTGAATCTGCTGAAAAAGACGCGCTCCATAATGTCGCTTCTACAGCGCCTTCGCCGGAAACACACGCCAGCCTGAGGGAAGACGTTGCGTTGATATTAAACGCGATACACGCGCTGCCTGAGCGCCCCCGGCAGGCGTTTATGATGAATCGATTTGACGGCCTCAGTTACAAAGAAATTGCAAAAACGATGGGCGTTTCGGAAAGCAGCATCGAAAAATATATGATCGAAGCGCTGAAGCAGCTGCGCAACGTGCTGAACGCTGAACGAACCAAGGGAGAGAAAATAGTGACTTTTCCGCCAATACCGGACCGGCGGCGGAAAAGTTGAAACAACCAAAGAGTGAAGGGACTGAATCGTGAAGGGGAATATTAGTCAGCCAATCGACGATCGTGCTGCGCGTTGGGCGGCGCGCACGCTTTCCGGTGTGATGAAGCCAGAGGAAAAAACAGCTCTTGCGGGATGGTTGGAGGCGGACCCGCGTCACCGGCAAGCCTTTGATAGTTATGTTGAAATAACGGAACTTGCATCCGAGGCCCATGACGTCGCGGCTGCGGCTGCGTTAGAACGCGAATTGGAAGTCTTCGCGCATGAACGATCTTCTCGTTGGTCGTGGCTTGTCGCGGCGCCGGCTATGGCCGCGTCGATCGCGGCTGCGGCGTTGTTTTTTGGCGCAATGACAAATTCGCAGCCGACGCCGGAGCGCTATGCGACGGCGCGGGGCGAAACGGCCGTTTTCACATTGAAAGACGGCAGCGCTGTTTCGCTGAATACCGATAGCGTTCTTGAAGTGAATTTTTCAAATGAGGAACGTTCTGTTTCGCTGGCCCGCGGCGAAGCGCTGTTTGACGTCACGCGAGATGCTGAGCGGCCATTCGTTGTTTCATCGGCGACGGCGGAAGCGAGAGTCCTGGGAACGCGTTTCAATGTAAAGGCGATGGGAGAAAGTACGATCGTTTCGGTTTTGTCGGGTGTTGTCGAAGTCAATGCCGTGAAAGAAAGCGTTCACCGCGCGGCTGACGCAGCCGTGACGCTTATAGCCGGTCAGGAAACAATATTTATACCTGACAGCAACAAAAAGGATGTCCGCACATTTAATCCGGATGCAGTTACGTCGTGGCTGCGCGGAAAAGCAATCTACGAAAACCAGCCATTGTCAGCGGTGATCGCTGATTTGAACCGCTATTACACTGCGCAATTCCTGCTCGGCGACGACAGTCTCGGCAATATTCCGGTGACCGGCGGTTTTGATCTGAAAGATCAGGCAATAACGATAGAGGCCTTGGAAATCGCGCTTTCCCTTCGCGCAGAGAAAAACCCCAACGGCCAAATTCTCCTGCTGCCGAATGGCTAATCGCCGTGTCGACATATGTTACTTTCTTCGCGCGTTGATATTTGCGGCGCCGGCGGCGATTTTTCTGTGGGCGATTGATGGCGATGCGTCAGCTGAGCCGAACGGCGGTGCGATAGAGATCCATCTTGCGGCGGGCGATCTTGCTGAGGCGTTGACAGCATTTTCGGCGCAGTCGGGCATTTCCGTCATTTTCGACAACCGGCTCGTTGGCGGCCGTCAGGCGCCGGCCCTGTCTGGCGTATTTGCGGCTGAGGAAGCCATGTCGATTTTGTTGGCGGATGCCGGCCTTTTTTACCAGGAAGTAAATGACAGGACATGGGTCATTGTCGTAGATCGTGCGGGGGCCGGCGCACAATCTGAACCCGCTGCAAAAATAGAACGTGATGACAATGCACGGCGAACGCTGCGGGACGAAATTATTGTGACTGCAAGCTATCGTACGCCCAGCCATTTTGCCGGAACGCGGGCGCTTTATACGCTTGACGGCGAACAGATGCGCCTTAACGGCGCATTGAACATTGCCGAACCAATTTTTGAATTGCCGGCGACCGTCACGTCGGTGTCGTCAGCAAATACTGCTTTGCTGCTTTCGTCGGGCGGGCTCAATCTTGCGGATTTGCGCGGGCTTGGGCCGGAGCGAACGCTCGTGTTGGTGAATGGCCGGCGTTACATCCGCACCAGCGGCGGCAATGGATCGGTTCTTGGCGTTGATCTCAATTCGATTCCTGCGCCTTTCGTTGATCGGATTGAAGTGGTCAATCAAGGGGCCGGCGCAGCAATTGGCATGGAGGCCGTCGCCGGCGCGGTCAACATTGTTACACGCGAAGAAATAGATGGAATAGCCATTACCGCGGATGGCGGCGTTTCAGAACTCGGCGACGCAGAAGAATATTCGGTTTCGTTGCTCGGCGGGAAACAATTTGATGATGATCGCGGTCGCATCGCTTTGGGAGTAACTTATGCGTCCGAACCGTCGCTGTTGGCGCAGCAGCGGCAAAGCCTTACTTTACCATATGGATTTGCGTCACACGGCATTCAGAGCGGACCGGGTGCGGGCGCCGTCTTCGCGCCGGGATTTGGCGGCAGCAGTTTTACCCCTAATGGACGGCTTTCGGGCGTCGTCACGCAGCCGGGCGATGTTGTGTTTTTTAGCGGTTCGGAACGGCAAGTCTTTGCATCTGACGGCTCAGGTTTCGAACCCTATCAGGGTCGGCTTGATCAGCTATATAATTGGCTAACGGACTTTTCCGCATTGCCGAAAATTGAGCGCCTGATTGGTTATGGTAATGGCGGCTATGAAATTTCACCGTCTCATAACGTCTATGCGGAAGTGCATTTCGCGAATACAGAAGTTGCGGGGCAGATTGCCCCGTCGCCGGTCGGTTTGTTTCGTGGGCGGAATACTGCTTATGGCGACGGCATATTTGTACCGGCGAACCACCCCATGGCGCCTGCTGGCTTACTTTCCACAGCGGAAACTTTGGCGGGCGGCCCCATTTCAGGGTTTTTACTGGACCGCCGTTTTGTCGAACTCGGCCCACGTCGGCGGCAGATCGACCGGCAAACATTTCAGGTTGTCGGCGGCCTTGAAGGTTCGTTGGGCGGCGATTGGCGCTATGACATTTCCTATCAATTTGGCAGCAACAGAACATCTGATACAGCCACCGGCATCGTAGATGACGCCCGCCTGACAACAGCGCTTGATGCAGGCGCTTGTGCGTTCGTTTCCGGTTGTTCGCCGATAAACATCTTTGCGGGCGTATCCATTTCACCTGAACAAGCGGATTTTATTCGCGCCGACCCGCGTTTGCGCGTGATTAAGACACGGGAACAGATTGCGCAGGTGAAATTCAGCGGTCCCATTTATGACAATGGAGACAAGCAGGGTTTCATCACTGCGGGGTTAGAACACAGACGCGAGCGCCTGGAAGATGTTTCTTTGTCTTCGGACGCTGTGCTCGGTGAATTTGTAATACCGGGCTCTGCCGGGAAAATTGCGCTTACCGAAGCCTATATTAACGGCATATTTCCAGTGGTGGTCGATGCGCCATGGACGCGATTTTTTGAAATTGGCGCCGCCTATCGACTTACCATCAGACAGGGTGTCGGCGAATTTTCGAGTTTTAGCGGCAATTCGCGCTGGTCGCCGATTGATGGCGTCGAATTTTACGCCCATCTATTTCACGGTGGACGCGCGCCAAACGTCATGGAACAGTTTTCCGCCGGGCCAAATCTAAACCAGTTCTTTTTTGATCCATGCGATACAAGTTTTGGCGCGCTTTCCGGCGAAGTTGCAGTAAATTGCGCCTCCCCCGGACCGTTAGGCGTTGGCGCCGGCTTCGTTCAGGATGATGCGCTGACTTTTGCGGAATCCATGGGTAATCCGACCCTGCAGGAAGAGCGCGTCAGTTCGCGTCTGTTCGGCTTAAGCACGGACATTCACGCGCTCATTCCGTCCACGCCCGGTATTTTGACGCTGAGCGCCGATTGGCGGCGCCACCGCGTCACTGACACCGCAACGACAGTTGGCGTCGGACATACGCTGATGCAGTGTTTTAATAGTGCTGGCCTTAAGGATTTTCTTTGTGGATTTAATCCTGTGACCGGAAACCGGTTCATCCAGCGCGACCCGGTGACCCGGCAGATCCTTGAAGTTGAATCGACGCTTATCAACAGCGGTATGTTGCTGACGAGCGGGTTGGATGCGCGCCTTCAATATCTGGCGGAATTTGACGGAATTCCGTTGGCTGATATGTTCGCGCTGGATGTTCTTTATACATATATTCACCGCGTTCGCTCTCAAGAGCTGTTGGATGACGCGGATATCGTCAGTGAGGAACTTATCGGGTACCCGCGCCATCAAATACACGCAACGGCGAGCTTGGGCGCGGACGCCCTCAAGACCGTGTGGACGGTGCGCCGCCGCGGCGCAGCAGTGAGCGTGCTTGGAGTTCACGACCCTGCATTTCATGCGCCCGCCGTGACCTATGTGGATATGGCGATGCAGTGGCGGGCCGGTGACCATGCAATCGTTTACGCCGGGGTTGAAAACCTTTTCAATCGAGAAGTACCAGCTATCGCTGAAGCGCCGAACGGGTTTTACTTTGAACATTATGACCCGATAGGCCGTCGGTTTTTTGCCGGCGTCAAAGCTGAATTTTAGCGTCGCCGTCCCTGTTGCAGCCTGTAGCCGCACCCTTTGCGCTTGATCCCGCTTCGGCCTATGCTCAGGCACTGGATTCGCCAAATCTGACGGCGACATGCGGGGAATTATGCGGGCCGTTCATCTCTTTTTCCGTCTTGCGATATACTATTTTTCTGTAACCGCTGTCGTGTTCGCGGGCGTCAAGCTGTTTCCAGGCATTGAAGAGTTTTTGCCGATCGGCGGCGCTGAAACTTTGTTGAGCGGGCCAGGCGGCGATCCCTTCGAATCAATAGAAATCGGCGCGACGCGGGTATCCAATCTTGGCGACAGTCTGATTTGGTTATTAATCGCTGTGACCGGCGCAATCATGACTGTACTGCCGGTATCGTGGACCTATATGGCAATCCGTAATCGAGACGAATATGACCAATCGCTCGTCGAAACGATCATGCTCCTGCCCATCGCTGTGACCAGCATTGTCATAATTGTGCATAATTCACTGGCGCTGGCATTCAGTCTCGCCGGAATTGTCGGCGGGGTTCGTTTTCGCAATACGCTGAAAAGCTCGGGAGATGCATTATACATTCTATTGGCGATTGGCATTGGGTTGGCCGCAGGGATTGGGGCCATGGAAATCGCCGCCATCATGTCGATGGCGTTTAACTTTTGCTTTCTGGTTTTGTGGGTCACCGATTTTGGCGCGCGAAAGGGCGCCCATCGGTATATGCGAAAAACACACCACAAGACGCATTCTGATGAAGACGCTGAGAATGAGCGTACGCCGGTCGAGAGCAAATGAGCCGGTGGATTGGGTTGGCGCTCGCTGTGATTTATGCGTCCGGCGCTGGCGCGGCGGCGCAACAAGCTCCCTTAAAGCTCGGTGACCGCAGCGGTTATTTCCAATTGGCTCGAGGCCTGACAGAAATATCGGGTCTTGCTGTCGCGTCTGATCATTCCGTCTACGCCCATAATGACGAGCACGGCATCGTTTATGAAGTTGCGCTTTCCAGCGGAGAAATAATCTCAGCATTTGCGCTGGGCGAACCGACGACGCGGGCGGACTTTGAAGGCATTGCGGTCTTTGACGGGCGCATTTATCTCGTCACAAGCTCAGGTCTCGTTTACGAAGCGATCATTGGCGCGCATCGCGACCGTGTGCGATACAATATATTTGACACCGGCGCCGGAGAGTTTTGCGAAATCGAGGGAATAGCGCAGGGACCTGAGCCCGCGGAATTTTTGCTCATCTGTAAAACCGCGCGCCAAACGGCCCTCAAGGGGCGCCTTGTGATATTCAAATGGAGCCTGGTTGACCGGCTGCCCGTCGTCGCGCCTTGGACTAGCATTCCACTATCAGGATTATTGACGGGCAAAGAGCGAGAAAATTTCAGGCCATCGGCAATCGAATGGCGCAGGCAGAACAGCAGTCTGGTCGTCCTTTCCGCGCGCAACCAACTGCTCTTGAATCTGCGTCAGGACGGAACAATTTTGTCGAAGAAATCGCTGCCGCGGGCGGCCCATCCCCAGGCTGAGGGCGTGGCCATCATGCCGTCAGGCGAACTGGTCATCGCCGATGAGGGTACGATGCGGACAGCGGGCGCGTTGACGGTTTATGAAAGCGAATAATGATCCGCTCTAAGACCGGCATTTATCGAGCAACTGTTTTTCAAACCGTTCCTCGTCGGAAATGTTGAGAAAGAAACTGTCGAGATAGCGCACGGTTTTGTTTTTCTTGCTGGCGTCAAGGCCCGGGATGCCATCCAAAACGCCATAAATCGCCTCACGATTTTCAACGAACATCGCCGCGCCGGCGCGAACTTCAGCATTGTGGGCGCAAAACCCGCGATAGCGCCGCGTGCGCACCGAGCGCACGCTGATATCTTCCGGCGGGACGGCGTAGGGCGCATCGACGATGCCGGAATAATCGAAATCATAGGGAACCGGAACAAGGTTATTCAGCGGTATTGATCTGTCGCCAATCAGTTTGGCGTTGTGACAGCAATCGTCACCAGCAAGACTGCTATACATCGACCAGTCAAGATTGCCGATCATATATTGAAACAGCGCAAAACGCGCCGCAGCGTTTGTGTCGAGCTGCGCAACAGTGACGCCCGGTACATCGATTTCCTTGACGCCATTGCGCTTTGCCGCATCGTCTGCGTCTTCAATAAAAAACCCTGTTCGCGAGTAGAGAAGTTTACCGCTGTCCGCTTCGATATAGTCGATATTCGCCAGACGCACCCGCAGGCTCTGGGGCGTTAAGACGTTGAGAAATTTGTAGGCAGCGTATTCGAGCAGATAATATTGCTGATAATTCCGTGATTTCCGGCAATGGGTGACCAACTTCAGCCGCTTCTGTCCCTTGAACAGAGCTCCATCGGCAGGTTTTTCATTGAAGACAATGCGCAGGGGTGGAAATTTACAAACCACCGTATCGCGCCTTGAATTGCCACGCGCAGAAAGAGCGAGCGCATGTTTTTCACCCGCGCCGTCAGCATCACCAATAAGCGTCAGCGTTGCGGCATGAGGATCGGTTGAATCGGGCGCTTTTTTGATCAGGTCGCGGAAGGGCGCAGTCAGCTGAATATTGATTATTGTGTCATCGGAAAATAATGGTTTTGCTTCTTTCGCAATGGCCTGGGTTGCACAAAACGCGGCGATAAATCCGAACACGCCGAAAATTCCGCGGGCCATCGCCCTTTTTCCAGCACCGCTCATGGCTTGCTCCCAATGATTGTAACCGCGCCATTGTCATGCGCATAGATAACGCCGTTCTCGATCCTCAAAAACGATCGGGCGCCGCCATAATAGGCGGCGATGCCAGTGTCGATCTGGATTAGTTTGCCGCCATATGCAGCGGCAATGCCGGTCAACGAAGGCGTGTGACCGACGATGATGCGTTTAACGCCATAAGCGCCCAGCACAAAAACGATTTCCTCTTCAATGGATAACGCCGTCGCTGCACTCTCGTCCTCTGCCGGCGTTTCTATATCGTCGCCAGCCGGCGCTTCGACAATCTCCTCTCGGCGAATGAGCCCGCGATACCACAAAGGCCCCGCCTCACCATTGATAATGCTTGTGGGGTCCACATCGCGCGCGATCAGCGCATCGGCAATCATCCGGTTTAGATCGTCAATTGTATGTCCGGCATATTTTTCGCTGATCCCGCCATGAACAAACAGGCTGTCGCCGATGATCACGACAGCCGGATTTGCAGCGACCCAGGCCCCAACCTCGCCGCCGGCGCGCCATGCTTGTTGATGTTCGATCATGCCGAGCGGCGTCTGCGCCTCCCATTGCGCTTTGATTTCATTGCTGGGCAGCGCCGGGTCCTGTTCAAGATAGGCCGCTTCGATCGTCTCGCGATTGGCGTTGTATAGATTGTCACGCACCCGCCGCGAATTGCGATTTTTAAACGCTTCATATTCGCCGGGATGCACATAGCGCAGATCGCCGGTCATATTCATCGCTTCATGATTACCGACAAGCGTAATGACTTTGCCGCCTTTGCGCGACGCCTGACGTTTCAGTTTTTGCAGATGACGAATGATTTTTAATGAGTCCGGGCCGCGATCCGGCACATCGCCGGTCTGAACGAAAATTGTATCCCCGCCAGTCCAGCGCCCGTTGCGGTTAATTAGCCCAGCCTCGTTCATAATGCTTTCATAGGCTTCATAATCGCCGTGGAGATCGCCAATCGCAATTATTGTTGGTGAGTTTTCAACCGCGGCCGACTGCGCCGAAGCGCAAGCAAGAAGTACAAGGCCCGCCGCAATGGCGCCTGCGCTCTGGATCAAAATTCGCCAATTCACGATGAAATCTCCCCGATGCCGTTTTTGTCCGCCGTATGGCGGCCCCGCACCAGCTATGGCGCCCTCCCGGCGGGGTCCTGTCAAGCGGGCGAGCGCGTTAATTTGGGCTCATCTGGCGAATAGGCTATGGCTTTCCTGTGAAATTCCCGGAGGTTCGGCATTATTTTAAGCACACTGAAACACACGCGTCCCCTGGTTTTCTGGCCGCCGGTTGTTTTCCTGCTGGCGGCGCTTGCGTTCAGCCTCATCGATTTTGATCTTTTTCACGCTTCCGTCACGACAGCGAATAATTGGGTTTTAAGCCGTTTTGACTGGCTTTTCTCATTCTCGTCTTTTGCTGCAGTACTGTTGGTCGCGTGGGTGTTTTTTTCACCCCTGGGCCGCGTGCGGATTGGCGGCCCGAACGCAAAACCGATCCTCAGCCGGTGGAATTGGTTTGCGATTACGTTGTGCACGACGATTGCGATCGGCATACTATTCTGGGGCGCGGCGGAACCGATGTTTCATGTCAACAAGCCGCCCGCGTTTGCCGGCGTTGACGCCCGTTCCGACGGCGCAGCGCGATTTGCCCTGTCGTCTATGTTCATGCATTGGACAATAACGCCTTATGCAATTTACACGGTGCCGGCGCTCGCCTTCGCTCTTGCGCATTATAATCTTGGACGGCCTTATTCCTTAAGCGGACCATTATCGATTCTTTTTGGCCGTGCGGCGCTTGGAAAAGCCGGCGATGTAATCGACGCTGTCGGACTTTATGCGCTGGTCGCTGGCGTGGCGGCGAGTTTGGGCGTCGGTGTGATGACGGTTGCGGGCGGGCTTGAGCTTGCCGCCGGAATTACGGACAGCGCTATTTTACGGTTTACGATTGTCGTTGCTATTGTATTGATCTTTGTCGTCTCATCCATCAGCGGCATACGGCGCGGCATCAAGCTGCTCTCGGACTTTAACATTAAGTTCTTTTTCGTGCTGGCGATTTTTGTCTTTGCGGCGGGACCGACCGGCGAAATTCTAAAGCTCGGCGCCGTGAGTCTTGTGGATTTCGTTGTGAATTTTGTGCCTACAAGCCTGGCGTTTGGCCCCCGCGCCGGCGATCAATGGACGCGTGACTGGACAGTTTTTTACTTCGCTAATTGGCTTGCATGGGCGCCGATAACGGCAATGTTTCTGGGGCGAATTTCCATCGGCTATACCGTGCGGGAATTTTTGTTGTTCAACCTTGCAGGTCCTGCTGCGTTCGGCGCTTTGTGGATGACAATATTTGGCGGCGCCGCCATTGAAATCGATGCGCAGACCGGCGGCGCCCTGACCGCCGCGTTAAACGATAAGGGGCCGGAATCGGTGATCTATACGCTGTTCGAGGCGTTGCCGCTGGCCGGATTGGTTGCGGTTGCATTCGTTATCCTCACATTTGTTTCTTTTGTGACGGCGATGGATTCCAACACGCATTCGATCACTGGCGTTTGTCTCAAACAAAATGCACCTGGCGGCCAGCATGGACATACCGCACTGGCGCTGAAAATTTTCTGGGGCGCGCTCATGGGGGCGGTGGCGTGGGTGATGACATCAACGACCGGTATCGACGGCGTGCGGATGCTGTCCAATCTCGGCGGGTTGCCCGGACTTTTTATTTTGATCGCAATGGGCGGCGTAATCATCAGAATGCGCCTGCGGTGGTTCGACGAAATCAAGGCGGCGTCGCAGCCGGCGCATATCCCGGAGCCGCCTTCGACCAGTTCTGAGAGCCCATGAATTGGCAAAACTGGTCTTGATTCTTGTTTATCGCGCATTCGAACCCAGGTGAGGTTCGAATAGAACCGAACCGCATACACTTTTTGTGAATGCGCTTTAGAGCCGTTCCGGTTTTAACTGAATCGCGGACCGGCTCCAAGTTATTGTTTGGTCGCGTTCGATTTATCCAATCTCACCCTTCACGCGAACCGGTTCCCGTTGAAAGCGTCGCTTTCAACCGCTCGGAAATGCTCTAGTAAAATGAAAACGCCGGCAGGCTGGCGCCGATCAGCGCTTGCTTTTGCAGGGTAATATCGCAGGCCGCCTCGGCGCTTACCTTTCGAAACCATACCCGATCACCGGGGCGGATTTGTCCGGCCAGCGGCAGGTCGGCGGCGATTAATTGCGCGATGCGCGGATAGCCGCCAAGTGTTTGTGCGTCGGCCAGCAACAAAAATGGGGCGCCGTCAGGCGGGCATTGCACCGTCCCGGGAAAAACTGCGCTGCTGTTCATGGGGTGCGCATCGGCAAGTGCGATATCGGCGCCGGTAAGTCTCGCGCCCATGCGCCCGGCACGCCGGTCAACGCTCCAGGCGGACGCAAAAAACTTCTCAAGGTTTGCGGGCTTAATCATCGCAGCATCGGGACCAAGGCTGGCGCGCAGAATAAAATCGTGGGTGAATTGTGGCCGCAAGGATCGGGGGATGGCCTGCGCAGAAAGCGCTTTCAGGCCTGCGCCCGCAAGATGATCGCCTTTTTTCAGAGCGCGACCTTCGATGCCGCCCAGCGCGGCGGGCGAGTAGGTTGAAAAACTGCCAAGGAAATTCTCGCCCGCGACGCCGCCGCGAAAAGCGATATAACTGCGCGCGCCAATCTTCGCGGCGGAAAGTGTAAGAATATTGCCTTTCCCGGCCTCAATCGGCTGATAAAGCGGGATCGTTTTGTCGTTGAGCGCGGCGCTCATGTCTGCGCCAGCGATACAAAACGAGACATCGCATTCAAATTTCAGTGTCGGGCCAGTTAGCGTTGCTTCCAGCGCGCTCGCGCCGAGAGGATTGCCGAGCGCGGCGTTGGCGCAGGCGAGTGAAAGCCTGTCCGCTGCGCCGGATTGCGGCACGCCCAAATGCCTTAAGCCTGCGCGCCCGCTGTCCTGTACGCTCGTAAACAGTCCGGGCGATAATATTTCGGCGATGGCGGTCACGGCGCAAATCGCCTGTGTGACGAAAATGCCGAAGCCTCAATGGGAACGAACCGCACCTCGGCGCCCGGTTCAAACAAAAAAGGCGAAGGCGCTTTCGGATCAAACAGACGTGCTGGTGTGCGCCCGATTATGCGCCAGCCGCCGGGTGAGGCGAGGGGATAAACACCGGTGAAGGGGCCGGCAACCCCGACCGCGCCGGCTTCCACACGTTGTCGCGGCGTATCAAGTCGCGGCGCCGCGAGCGCCGGATCAAGCGGGCCAAGATAGGCAAAGCCCGGTGCGAAGCCGAGCGTCAGAACACGGTAAGCGCCCGATGTATGAGCGCTGATCAATTGTGCCGGCGTCAGGCCAAGATAAGTACAAAGATCATCGAAGTCCGGCCCATGTTCTCCGCCATAACAGACCGGAATTTCAATGGGTTTTACAGCGCTCACCGTCTGATCGAACGGCGTTGCGCCGATCGCATCAGCGAGGGCCTGATGCGCTTGCTTTGCATTTATCGCCGCCGGATTAAACCGCAGTGTGACGCTGTCAATGCCAGCGACGGCGTCAATGATGCCGGCCGCAAGCTGAAAATTCATGCGCAGAGATTTTGCAATTGCATTTGCATAAAGCGCAGTCGCGACAATGTCGCCCAAGTCTGTAATCTGCGCCATCCAGCCATTTTCGCCAAATGACCTGATCTCGAAGCAGGGCCCGGATTGTGGCCTGCCGGTCATTTGAACGCCCTGATTTCAAATCCGTCCGCATCAAGGGCGGCGCGCGCCGCCATTGCCGTCTCGTCGGCGCCGGGGCGGTCGGAATGAATGCACAGGGTTTGAACCGCAAGCTGCAGCGTTCCGTCAGCAAGTTGCAGCGTCTCGCCGCGGGCAATCGCCAGCGCCTGGCGCGCGCGCGCCGATATGTCTTCGATGATTGCGCCCGCCGCGCCGCGCGGCGTCAGGGCGCCGGTCGACTGATAGAGGCGGTCAACAAAACCTTCTGCGGCGAAAGCCAATTTCGCTGCGTTTGCAGCCTCTTCAAGCATTGATCCAGGCGGGCCGACAATGACGATGCTGTTTCCCGCTTTCCTGGCTGCATCGACAAAAATCTTGGCAAGCGCTTCATCTTTGACGGCGTCATTGTAAAGGGCGCCATGCGGCTTCACGTGGCGCATTGGCATTTCTTCAGTATCGAGAACAGACTGCAGATCCGCGATCTGCGCTGTGAGATTGTGCATTAACTTGACCGGGTCATAGGAAAGGCTGCGCCGGCCAAATCCTTTCCGGTCCGGATAAGACGGATGCGCACCGATGCTGACGCCATGTTGTTTCGCCAGCCGTGCAGTGGCGCGCATTGTATCGATGTCGCCCGCATGGCCGCCGCAGGCGATTGAGCATGAAGAAACGAGCGGCATCAACGCAGCTTCAATATCGCGCTGCATGTCGCTCGCATATTCGCCCATGTCAGCGTTGAGGTCGATGAAGCGGGCCATTCAAATAACGCCCAATGCTCTAAGGATTGCGCGCAGCCCGAGCCCCGCGGTAATCAAGACGACAATGCCGCCGGCGGCATTAGCGAGCGGCCCGTTCGTGTATGCGCCGAGAATGGCTTTACTGTTCGCCGCGACAATCAAAAAGACGGCAATCAATGGCAGCAGTAATCCATTGGCGATTTGCGCAAAAAGAATGATTTCAACTGGTTTCGCGCCAGTCATGGCGACAATGGCGCCGATGACAAGGACGGCGCCGGCGACCACGCGGAATTTTAGGGCTTTCGGATCGCTTTCAAAACCAAAGAGTTCCGCGGCGGCAAAGCCCGTCGCGAGCGGCGCGGTAATTGCTGAAGAAAGCCCGGCGGCGAACAGCCCTGCAGCGAGCAGCCAGGTCGCGCCGGCGCCGAAGGCCGGTTCAAGCTGGCGCGCCATGTCGCTGGCATTGGCGACTGTGATGCCGGTTGAAAACAAGCTGGCGGCGGCGGTTGACAGAACAAGGATTGAGACAACGCCGCCGACGCCGATGGAAAGCCTGGTGTCAAAGCGCGCATCGCCAAGGCTTGATACATCGGACCAGCGCCGCCGCGCCGCCGCTGCATGCAAAAAAAGATTATAGGGAACGATCGTTGTACCGATCAGACCGATGACCAGCGGCAAGCCGCCAAGAGGGATCGACGGAATCGTTGCGCCTTTTAACAGCGCGCCCCAATCGGGTCCGACCATGACAAGCGCTGCGGCAAAGGCGAGGCTCATCAACAGGACGGCGCCGATCAGAAATTTTTCAATGACGCGATAGCCGCCAAACAAAAGAATGCCGCCGGCAAATAGGGCGATAGCGCCGGCGATCAGGGCGCGCGGCGCCTTTTCCGGGAGCGCCGCCTCAACGCCCAGCACCGCGCCGGCAATATTGCCGCCTTCATAGGCGGCGTTGCCGACAAAGAGCGCCGCGATGATGAGACCCCCCGCCGCCCATTTCAGCGCCGGCTTCGTTGCGGCTTTGGTGATCGCCTCGCCAAGGCCAAGCCGCCCCGCGACGCCGAGACGCGCCGCCATCTCCTGGAGGATGATCGCGGCAATGGTTGCAAAGACCAGCGCCCAGACCAGCGCATAGCCGTGGGTGGCGCCCGCCACCGTCGCTGTTGTTACAGTGCCGGGCCCGATAAAGGCGGCGGCGGTGAGCGCGCCTGGACCGATAGAGCGCAGGCGGTTCAGCATAGGGGCCGTTTGAATAGCAGAATCATTGGCCGATCCTAAACCGCGCCGCCGGATTTTGCGACCGGGCGGGGAAGGGAGAGGCGCGCGCCGCCTCTCTCCTCACAAAAACCCCGATTGCTCTGAGATCGGGTTGCAGTTCTGTTATCCATTCGATGGATATTGGCGTCGAAAAGCAAAAACCAATATACGGCCAGGAGCTCATAAAAAAGGATTGGCATGCCTGCAGAGACTCCTGAAAGCGGAATCGTCGCTGGAAAAATATGCATCACAAAAACAACATTCCAAATGCGCAATGTTGGTAGTCAAAGCCGGCAGGCGCAAGGCGGCGCATGAAGCGCCGCCCTTGCGTTTCGGAAAGCGCTTTCTTTACTGCGCCGGGATCAAACCGCCGGGCGCCCATGGCGCGCCTGCCTCGATCAGCGCGGCCTCAAGGGCGGGAATCGTTGTTTGCTGCAATGTGTTAAGCCGCACACGGACTGTTTCGAAATCCGTTTCGGCGATTTCCAGCGATGCTATATGCGTCGGCGTTGGCCCATAGGTTGACTGCGATGTCCCGACCTCAACCTTGCCGATACGAGAGAGGATCGTGGCGGGTGGCTCCTGTCCAATTTCCGCCATTGCCTGATTGCCGTTCAATGCTTCCACAATATCATGCCATTCAGTACGGATTGCCTGCCATTGATCGTCAAGGGCATCCGGCGCGGCGCGGGTGCGGCTGAGCGCAGTTTTCAAGTTGTCGATTCGCGTCTCAAGTGCTTCCGTTGTGCGGTTTGCCGCGCTGGCGCCGCGCTCGAGTTTCGCCAGCCGGTCCCAAAAGGCGACGGCCGCCGCAGGATCGGCGCCGGCAAGAACGCCTTCGCGCATCCGCTCAACGACAAATTCCCGAGGGCCTACAAGCTCCGTCGTGACGCCACGCACGCGTTTGGAGAGCGCGACGGTATATGTTCCAGGCGCCGCAAAATAACCGGTGACTTCCTCAAATGGATAGCCCGGCTCATCGCCGACCGGTGACATCGCCGGATAGCGCAGATCCCAGGCAACGCGATGAATGCCTTTTTTGACGGGACCATTAATTCTCCGCACAACATTGCCGGCGCTGTCGCGCACCGTGAGCCAGATTTCCGGTTCAACTTCGCGGCGTTCTTCTTCTGCGGCGTCAAAGCCAACAAACGGCGTGTCGTCCCAGGCGTCGAGTTTTTCTTTCTCCGCCTCCTGACGGGTTTCCGCCAGCGATTTCAAATCCTCTTTGAGGTAATAGGTAAAGTTGGCGCCAAAGGGCGGATTAGGCGCCTGGTAATAGGCGTGACCTTGCGCGCCGCCTTTGGTGAATGCCAGGGGGTGGCGTTCCATGTACCACCAGGCGCGCCTCCCGGGAAAGAGCAGGGCTTCTTCTTCCAGCGCCGCTTCGGTGATATGGCGCAGCGGCGTATAGTCATCGAGAACGAAGAATCCGCGGCCAAAAGTGGCGGCGACAACATCTTCTTCGCGGCGCTGGATCGTCACGTCACGGAATGAAATTGTCGGCGCGCCGCCGGTGAGTTCGACCCAGCGGCCGCCCCCGTCGACAGTAAAAAATAATCCGAATTCTGTCGCCGCGAACATCAGTTGCGGGTTCACGTGATCCTGAACTGTGCGCCAGACGAGATGCCGGTCAGGAAGATCACCGACGATTGAGGTCCATGACTGGCCGCGATTGACGCTCTTCAGAAGATAGGGCGTGTAATCGCCATATTTGTGATTATCGAGGGCGACATAGACAGTGTTTGCATCAAAGAGATCTGCTCTTATGTCGTTGACAAAGGCGGTGGCGGGAACGCCCGGCAGGCTTCCCACATTAATGCGCGTCCAATTGGCGCCGCCGTCATTTGTGGTTTGAATAATTCCGTCATCGGTCCCGACATAAAGAATGTTTTCATCCAGCGGCGATTCGCCGATCGATGTGATGGTGTTATATTGCGACATGGCGAGCATGTCCCAACCCGCATCCCAGGACCACTTGCGGCCCATCACCGGCAGCTGCATGCGGTCCTCGTCACGGGTCAGATCGCCGGACAGCGCGCGCCAGCTGTCGCCGCGGTCGTCGGACCGCCACAAACGGTATGAGGCGAAATAAAGCCGTTTGGGATCATGGGCGCTGACATAAATCGGCGCGTCCCAGTTAAACCGTTCAACCGCGTCTCCAGGCGCAGCCTGGGGCTGGATATGCACCAGCTCGCCCGTGGTGCGATCGACGCGAACGAGATTTCCCTCCTGCCACTCTGCATACATAATATCCGGATTGCCGGGCTCGATGGCGGATTGGTGACCATCAGCGAAAAGCGTAATAAACCAATCGGAATTCCGGATCCCGTGACGATTGTCTGTACGCGACGGACCGCCTTGTGAGTTGTTGTCCTGGGTTCCGCCATAGACAAGGTAAAACGGCTCGGTGTCGTCAACGGCGACTTTGTAAAACTGCGTCACCGGAAGGTTGTTGATAAACCGCCAGGATTTTTCATTGTCATAGCTTTCGTAAAGCCCGCCATCGGAGCCGACCATAATGTAATCGGGATCGTCCGGGCGAAATGCAATCGCATGATCATCCACATGTTTGTATTCATTATTGATTGGCCGCCAGGTTTTGCCGCCATCTTCGGAAACCTGTGATGTGTTGCTGACAAGGTAGATGCGCTCCAGCCGATGCGGACTTGCATAAAGCTCGGTATAGTAATGGGGGCCCGTGCCGCCGCCGACCGCCTCAGACATTTTTTCCCATGAGGCGCCGCGATCACCTGACCTCCAGACACCGCCTGTGCGCCGATCAAGTTCAATAGCGGCGTAAACAATGTCTGGATTCATTGGCGAAATAGCGAGGCCGATTTTGCCTTTCTTGCCTTCGGGCAGCCCGTTTTCGAGCGCAGTCCAGGTTTCACCACCGTCTTCCGACATGTGCAGCCCGGATTCTGGTCCGCCGCCAATATAAGCGGCGACGGTGCGGTGATGCTGCCATGTGGCTGCATAGAGCCGGTTCGGATCGCGCGGGTCGATAATGACATCGGTGACGCCGGTCCATTCTCCGGCGGAAAGAACATTGTTCCAGGTCGCGCCGCCATCTGCAGTTTTAAAAAGACCGCGATCGCCGCCGCTTGACCAGAGCGGTCCCTGCGCCGCGACCCAGACAATATTCGGATCGTCCGGATGCACAATAATTTTTGAAATATGGTCGGAATTTTCGAGCCCGAGATTTTCCCAGCTCGCGCCGCCGTCTTTCGAGCGGTAAATGCCGTCGCCAAAACCCACATGGCGGCCGCCGACATTCTCGCCGGCGCCGACCCAGACCGTATTCGGATTGGTTGGATCGAGCCCAATGGCGCCGATGGAGTAGGACGCCTGATCGTCAAAGACCGGATCCCAGGTTGTGCCGGCATTGGTGGTTTTCCAGACGCCGCCCGATCCAACAGCGATATACCATGTCGCGGGATCATCGGGCACAATCGCAATATCGGCGATGCGCCCGGCCATCAGCGCTGGTCCAATATTGCGCAGCGCCATACCCTCGAATGTCGCGCTCGACAGCGGACCTTCATCTTCTTCTTCGGCATTGCTTTGGGAACAGGCAGGCGCCGCCAGCATCAGCAAAGCGGCAAATATGGAAAACAAGCGCATTTCACACCCCATCAATCAGTTTTTGGAAATTGTCTTTGGCAGTTTTTAGCGGCGGCGATTTTCAGTTTTTTGTTTCTTAGCCTATTTCTGTACGTGATAAAATCACTTGCGGCTCTCCTGTTCGGCCGTCTGTCTGGCCTTTCGGTTCGCCTTTCTCCATTGCTTCACATGGGGCAGGAAAAACAGGTAAACGCCCGTTCCCCACAGCGTGAGCAGGATCAATGCGCTGGGAAAGAAAACATAAAGCTTTACCCAATCGGCAAAAAACGAACCGTCATGCAGGCTCTCGATAATATCGGAGCGGCGATATGCGATTTGCAGGACCTCGCCGGTGGCGGTGTCAATCTGGGCTTCCCAATTATTGGCGGCGACAAATTTCACAATGCCTTTGCCGGGCTTGAAATCAACGCGGGAGATATCGCGCCAGTCCGTTAATTCCAGTTCGCTCGCGCTTTGCGCCGCTGCTAACAAATCCTCCACCGACTGCGCCGGAACAGCGGCGGGGGCCGAGCCGTTAAGTGTCGGCGGCTGCACCCAGTCAATTTCCTTTTTCAACTGCAGCAGCAGTCCGGCGCCGATGATAAGGCCCATTTGCAGCATGATGAAAAGAGATCCCCAATGATGGATCTTGCGCAGTAGTATTTGTGTTTTCATTGATTTTAGTACGCCTGATTTATGCCGGCTTAACGCCCCCAAGATGAATATGGCGCCGCGCCCCGCGCCTCGCCTGCATGGCAATATACATGATCGGGTGAATGGACCAAAGAGGGCGGCGGCAAGCTTTGCGGTTGCCGGATTTCTACCACGCGGCTTGTACGCTATAAGCCATCCATGAAGGTTTGGATCGCATTGTTGCGGGGCGTAAATGTCGGCGGGAACAATATTCTGCCGATGAAAGAATTGCGCGACCTTGTTACTGGCCTCGGCTGCAAGAACGTTCGCACATATATTCAAAGCGGCAATTGCATTTTCCAATCGCGGGAACGCAACGCCAGCGTGATCGAAACGCAGGTCGGCGAGGCAATCGAAAAAAAATTCGGGTTCCGCCCCTGCATATTTGCTTTGCCCGCCGAAGCATTGGATGCGGTGCTCGCCGACAATCCATACAGGCAGAGTGATGACGATCCGAAAAGCGTGCACATCTTTTTTCTCGCCAAGCCGGTTGCAGGCGCGGATCTCGGCGCCCTGGAGGCGTTTAGGAAAGGCGGCGAAGATTTTACGCTGACCGATCGCGCTTTTTATCTATTTGCGCCGGACGGAATCGGTCGTTCAAAGCTTGCGGCAAAAATCGAGCGGTATGTGCCGGTTCAGATGACGGCTCGTAATCTAAGGTCGGTCATGAAAATTGCGGAACTTGCCCGATCATCTTGATCAGCATCTCGGACGGCGAGTTGAATGCGAAACGACAGACGCTGGACGAAGACAAACATGCGCGAAGTTGAGTGCTGTATTATCGGAATTTGGCCGGAGGCCCGATCAAACTACGCAAGAGACGAGCGTGCTGATCGGTCTTGGGGCTGACTAAGGGAACGAGAAACAAAAAAACCGCCCCGGATCTCGGACCGGGGCGGTTTGATACGCAACGAGGTACGCTACTGAAATTTTGACCTCAGTCTTTGTCGTCGCTTTCAGGGCCTTGCGGCGCCGCGGTGGCAGAGGCGTTGGTCAGCGGTGCGGCTTCGATCAGGGCGATTGGCGCGCCGTTGCTTTTTTCTTCTTCCTGCTTGGGTTCTTCCTGCAGGCGCGGCTTTTGTGTCGGGCTGACAGGCGCCAGCGGCGCGCCGTCAAAGGCCGGGGTTTCCGCGCTGCTGGCGGCGTATTCGCTCCAATAGGCCGGCTGATTCATGAGCTGACGGTAAACGTCTATATTGTTATCGGCGACGATCGGCGGGAGGTCGGAACGGGCCAGGCGCTCAGCGCCGATCATGTCGCCAGAAAGCGCCAGCACGAGCGCAAGGTTTTGCCGGACGCGCGCGTCACCGCCCGCTTTTGCGGCGGCCTCACGCAAAACATTGCGGGCCACAGCGAGATTGCCGTCCATAGCGAAGGAAAGGCCTTTATTGTTCATGACAGTCACTGAATGCGGCGCCAGCGTCAGGGCGCGCTCATATTTCTTGCGCGCTTCCTTGTGTTCGCCGATCTGGTCCAGCGCCACGCCATAGGCGGAAAGGGCGCGCCAGTCGGAAGGGTCTTTGGAGGATGCCGTTTCCAAATAGCGCACCGCTTCAAAGGCGCGGCCGCTTTCTACCAGGACTTTGCCATATTCGAGGCTGACACCGGCATTGTCTTCATGTTGCGCCGCGCTCTTCTGCATGACGGTAACCGCTTCATCGGTCGATCCGATTTTGCGCAACGCCCTGGAAAAATTCACCGCTATTTCCGGGTTCGACTGATCAGTGTTATAGCGCGTTCCCCAGAACGCCGCTGCGGCGATCGGATCCATGCCGTCATCGGCTGCTGCGCTTGAGTAAACTCCAATGGCTTCGCGATATTGATCATCGCCGATACCCGCTGCTGATTTTGTATTTTGCATTGTGGCGCAAGCTGGGAGCATAATAGCCGCCGCTGCGATACCGACGAATTTCGCGGTCAATGGAAGTGAACGGAAAACCATATTGGTGCCTCGGTGAGTGAGCGAATGTCTTGCGCATCATCACCAAAGGAATTCAATAAAGGCTTAACCGTATGCTTAATGTGCAACCAACTTGGTAAGTTAACGGATTATTCATGCGAGACGACCTGTTAAGAGAATATGAAGAAAGCGCGGCGAATGCCGCGCACAAGATCTATTGTGTGAGAGAGAGCGAGGTTGACGGATCTGATGCGCCGTCAGATCTAAAAGCGCTAGCGCGCGTGAACGGTTTCAACGGTGAGGCGGGCGCATTGCTCGCCAATGAAAATGGCGTTCTTTTGGGGCTCGGCGATGGAATGGACGCATTCATTTATGCAGCCGCCGCCGATAAACTTCCCGATGGAAATTATAGTCTCGCCGATGCGCTGGCGCCCGCGGCGGCGACACTCGCCTGTTTTGGCTGGCAATTAGGCGGCTATCGTTTTGATCGGTACAAATCGCAAAAACCGGCTCAGGCGCGTTTGATTGCACCTGTGTCGGCGGATATTGCCGCTGCGCGCCGCGCCGCCGCCGCTGCAGCTTTGGTGAAGGACCTCGTTAACACGCCGGCCGGGGATATGACGCCCGAGGCGCTCGAACAAGCGGCGCGGGAAATCGCGGAAACCTATGGCGCTGAAGTCTCATCGATCATCGGCGATGATCTGCTAACGGAAAATTTTCCGATGGTCCATGCGGTTGGCCGCGCCGCTGCGGCTACGCCGCGGCTGATCGATCTGCGCTGGGGGCCAGTGGATGCGCCAAAGCTGACCCTTGTCGGCAAGGGCGTTTGTTTTGACTCTGGCGGCCTTAATATGAAAGCTGCGGGCGGCATGGCGTTGATGAAAAAGGATATGGGCGGCGGCGCCCATGCCCTGGCGCTGGCGCAAATGATCATGAGTGCGGGACTAAAGGTGCGGCTGCGGGTGCTCATTCCGGCTGTCGAAAACGCCGTCGCCGGAAACGCCTTTCGTCCCGGCGACATTCTTCCAAGCCGCAAAGGGCTGACCGTCGAGATTGGCAATACCGATGCAGAAGGGCGCCTGGTTCTCGCAGATGCCCTGGCGCTTGGGGGCGAGGAAACGCCCGATCTGATGATTAGCCTGGCGACGCTAACCGGCGCTGCGCGCGTCGCGGTGGGCCCTGAGCTCGCCCCATATTATTGCGATGACGAAGCGCTGGTTTCGGCGTTTGAGGAGGCGGCGGCGGCGGTACGCGACCCAGTCTGGCGGATGCCCCTGTGGCGCGGCTATGAGGCTATGCTGTCTTCGACCATTGCCGATGTAAATCATATTTCCAGCGGCGCTTTTGCCGGGTCGGTGACAGCGGCGTTGTTTTTAAAGAAATTTATCCCTGAGGGCGGGCGATGGATGCATTTTGACATCTATGCCTGGCGGCCCCAGGCCGCGCCAGGCCGGCCGGTGGGCGGTGAAGCGCAGGCGATTCGCGCATTATTTGAAACGCTGGCGAAGCGCTATCCGATTTGAGCCTCTTGCCCTCTGCCGGCAAACAGATGCAAGAATTGCCACTGAGCGACGCCCATGTCGGGCGCTCGCCCGTGCATAAGCGGGGCGTTGGGCCGGACGATGGCGTCAACAGACATTTTAACGGGCTGGCGGGAAGTGATGTGCGACGCAGTGCGCGCTGACGGCCCAGATTTGTCAATGCGCCAATGGTCGATCCTTCTCACCGTTTACCTCAACCCGGGCCCGCACACGGTGCGTGCGATGGCGCGCGATCTGAATGTGCCAAAACCGGCAATTTCGCGCGCCCTTGATGCGCTTTCGATTCTCGATTTTGTCAAACGGGTGCGGGACCCAAATGACAAGCGCATTGTCCTCGTGCAGAAAACCGCGGCCGGCGCGATTTATCTCGATGAATTCGCGCATCTGGTTCAGTCTCATGCGGAAGACCAGCCGCTCAGCGCACTCTACGGTTAAGGCGCAGTCACAAATTCCCTATTGCGCCCGGAGGTGCATGCCTGCGTTTTGTGACGTGTGTGCTATAAGTCCGTTATGCCTACATCCCTTCCGCCGTTAAATGCCGTTCGCGCTTTTGAGGCTGCCGCACGACACCTCAATTTTTCACGCGCTGCAGAGGAGCTTGGCGTCACGCAAGGTGCGATCAGCAAGCAAGTCCTCATGCTCGAAGATATTATCGGGACCCGTCTATTCGAGCGGCTTCCCGGCGGGCTTTCTTTAACGAATGAGGGACGCGCGCTCAATGAGGGGATATCTCCTGCTTTTGCGCTTCTCGGAGAGGCTTTTGGCCGCTTTTCCCGCCGTCCGCCGCGATCCAACATTTGCCGCATATCAACGCTTGCGTCCTTCGCTGTGCAATTTCTGATTCCCCGACTCGATGCTTTTGAGGAACAGCTGCCGCATATCGAACTGGAGATCCTGACGTCGGATCGGTTGATCGATCTGGCGCGCGAAGAAGTCGATCTGTCCGTTCGCTATGGACCGGGTGGGTGGGAGGGGCTGGTGTCAACGGAGCTGGCAAAAGGCGTTTTGGCGCCGGTTTGCGCTCCGGCGCTGCTTGCCCGCGCGGGGGGCGTTGATCTGGCTTCACTGGTTTCTTCGACACGCCGCATTCAGGTCTTTTCAAACAATGAGTGGCGCACATGGGCTGAGGCGGCCGACATTGATCTCAAAGACGCCAAAAACGTTTTTATCATTGAAGATTTTGTTGTCGTCATTGCGGCGGTAATTGCCGGTCAGGGTCTGGCGCTGCTGCCGGAAATCCTGATCCGCGAACATCTTGCAGACGGCCGGATGGTGTTGTTTTCGGAGACGGCGGTTGATTGGGATCAGACCTATCATATTGCACATACGCCAAACGCCGAGCGTCGCAAGATCGTGCGCGATGTCATTGAGTGGTTGAAATGCGAGACCGCAAAAGGCGCGTAAATCCGGGATCGCAATATTGCCGCGAATTTTTCTCATGAGACCCTCGCGTTTTTCTCGATTCCGAAGACGCCAGCCAAGCCTCATCTTCTGTCAGCGCGCAGCCAACCCGGCGCGCCGAACAGGAGATCAGAACCATGACCCCAAAAATGATAGTAATACTGGCAGGCGTTGCGACTTTGACCTTTATGTCGATCAATGCCGCCTATGCGCAAGACCGGGAGTTTCGCTATGCGACAGCGGAGCTTTCAACCTTAAGCGGCGCTGAAAGGATCTATAGCCGCATTCAAGATACGGCGAATAAACTATGCGGCGAGGAATATGGCGGCTTTCGCCTTGTCACGCACGCACCGGAACGCAAGCGATGCATTGATGAAATCGTTCGAGAGCTTGTGACCGAAATCAATCATCCGCAGCTCGACAGGGTCCATGCGGCATCGGGTCGGCGTTCCTGACGTGCGCTCGTCGACGAAGTGCGCTCTGGTTTTCGGATCAGGGCGCGCCAGCATTGCCCGGGCTCTCGGATATCTCAACCAGCGCCAAAAGCCCCGCGCCCGGCGCTGTGATGGTCGCTGAGCTGTCCGCGCCAATTGTGATTGATCCGAGATCGGTTGTTTCAAACGGGTCAGCGAAAATCAGTCGATAATCCGCTGCTGGGGTGCCATCAATAGTGATGTCGCTGCGACCCTCCTCGTCTTTTTCTTTCTGCAAAACAAAAATTGCGTTGCGTCCATCGGCGTTGCGAAAGGCCACGGCGCGGAGGGAGGGATCGGTTGTCGCCGCGCCGATCCTCACCGCCCCTCGGCGCACATTTCTAAATACCAGCGCCAATGGCGCGAAATTATTGGTAAGCTCCAGTTTCCCCCAGTCAGCGCCTGACGCATCGGGTGAAATTGGCTTGAACGGTACGCCATATTGCTGCCAGGCGGCGACATTGGCGAGTGTGAGATCTTCTATCAGCACGTCAATCGTACCGTATGTAAGCTCAAGCATGGCGGTCTCAAGATCGTTGTGCTCCGCGCGGGCGCGAATTTTCGGGAGATTACGCCGGGCTCTTTTCGGGTCGTAACGATGGTAGGTGAGCGCCGAAAGCTTGCTTAGCGCTTCTTTATTATGTGCAAAGTCGTCAAAATATGGGAGTGCTCGGAATGTGCGCGATGTCGATGGTGCAATGTAATCCGGCGTAAAACCGGATTTCGCCAGACGTCGATCGACGCTGAGCAATCCCGCCGCGATCTCTTTGCCGCGCCAGTCAGCGGTGTTGTCCGGCTCAAGAATAATCTCGAAAGCATCGGGCGTCAGGCCGTGTTTTTCCTTCAAATAGATAAAGGCGTTGTCGATCAGCTCTGCATATTCTTCCGGCGCCGCTGCATGTGAAAGATCGCTTGCAAGCGCCGGGCGTTTGAAATCCACATAGGTAAAAACAACATAAAGCTCTTCGCCACGCGCCTCCAAGGCTTCCCTCATCGGCGTGAGCAAGTTTTCCACATAATAATCAAGGCAGGCCCATTGAAAGCCCGCGGGGTTTGCCTCGCCCGGGTCGTCATTGTCGTTTATTTTTTCATAAAAATGCGCTTTGTAATCAAGGTAAGATAACTCGCCTGCAAAAAATTGACTGCAATAATCCACTGGATTTTCAACGCCGCTGCGAATTTCCAGCCTGATGCGATTGAGGCCCGCAGTTTCCACAAGACCATTGATAATGTCGTCGCGATAGTTGAGCCAGGCGCCGCTATAAGCGTTATTTTTCTTGTCCATTTCCCAGATGCGCGCAGTGAATTCCCAGCCGCTGATCATTTGAAAGGTTTTTTCCGGCGCGATAGTGACACGGCCGTCTTCGGCATTGTTGTTACAAGCAGCAGCGGCGAAGAGTGTAATCAGGATTGCGGCAAATTTTATGTTCATCGGCGGATGTCCTGTTTGTGCTCTATTGCGCAGGCGGTAAATTCGCGAGCTTGACGCCTGCGATCTCGGCGGCGCCATTGCTGAAATCGATCGGCGCGCTGATTTTGCCGCCGCCGGCAATCGCCAAAAGCGTCAGTCCGGCCCCGGCGCTTGTCGCTTCTTCCGGGGACAGGGCGCCCGCCGCCCCGAGCCATTCGGCGAGTCCTGCGGGATTGGCAATTTCAGCCTGAAGACGGCCCGCCGGATAATCGGCGGCGTCAAGGCCGATCTCGCCCGAAACGGAAAATCTCGTTTCCTCAATTTCTGCTGTCAGGCCGCCGACTACGAGCGCGCCCCCGGCGTTACGCCATTGCGATATCGGGTCGGGACCGGAAAGCAGATCAGTTCGGGTGAGGTTTAATACGGTATTGAGTTCTGCGAGATGAAAAGCTGTATCGGATGCGTTAATTTTGAGGCCGGCGGCCGCAAGGGTTAAAGCAAGCGTTGTCGGCGCGGCAATATCGGGCGCCAGATCAAATATCAGGCTGTCGATGGCGGCGTTGGCGCCGTCGGACAAGCTTCGCGCCTTGGCGTTGCCGATAGTAACAGAAAAAACCCATCCCCTGTTTTTGTCGCTGGCGATACTGGCTTTGATGTCGCCGGCGTTGATGCGCCAGTCGCCGTAACCTTCGACATAGAGTTCCTGTGCGCCCGTCGGCGAAAAAATCACGCGCGTCAAATCATAAGGAAGGGCGTCAATAGAGAGCCGTTCGCCACGCCACCGTCCAGCCTCCGGCGCGGCGATCCTTGGTTGATCGATATGGACGCGCAGAAAGAACGGAAAACCATCGCGGGTGATCGCATCACAGGTTATTTCTATGCCCATTGCGCGTTGATCTGCGATCCACTGGACAACAGATTTTTCCATTTCACCGGCGCCGATGCGCCATAGCAAATAATAGGCAAAGAAAATTACACCGGCGACGGCGAAAGGAATATAAAGCCAGCGACGCGAAATTGACTTTGACTGATCAGTCATCGGAGCATTCCTGACGCTCCTGGCGATCGCCCTGCAGGTCAGGTCTGGCGCGCTCGATCCGGGTTTTTACCGTGTTGAGAAACGCCCGGCGGTCGAGGCCCGGCTCAATTGGCGGCAAGAACCGCAGGGTAATTTCTCCTGGAATTTTCATCATGCCCGGAAATCGCCAGAACTGGCCGCTATTATGGGCGACCGGCGTACAGGGCGCATCCGCAGCGCCGTAAATTCCGGCGACGCCGGGATGAAATTTGGCCGTGGCGCCCGGCGCAATACGCGTTCCCTCGGGAAAGACGATGACTTGTTCGCCCGCGGCTATTTTTTCCTTTGCCGCCGCCCGCATGGCGCGCAGCGCCGTCGCGCCGCCCTCGCGGTCAACCACAATATTACCCGACGGTTTTGCCCACCAGCCGTAGATTGGAATGCGCGCCAGCTCTTTTCTCAAAATCACGACGGGACGAGGCAATATGTCGTAAAGCGCAACGGTTTCCCACATTGACTGATGATTGGCGGCGACTAACGCGCCGCCCTGGGGGATTTGGTCGGCGCCTTCTATCCGATGTGAGATTCCGGTGATTAATTTCAGGCCGGACAAGATGGTGCGTGTCCAGAGTTTTGCGATGCGGCGTGCTGCGCCGCGCCAAAACACCAACAAGGGAATACTGATCAGAGCAAGAACAAATGTTGTCAAAACCATAAAGGCCATGAACGCGAACGAACGCAGGCCCGTCAGCATGTGCTCAATTTCCAAATTGTGAAAAAAGCGCTTTTAATTGCGCCAGGAGGTATTTCGAATATTCGCCGGATAGCTTGCCCCAGGCGTGAAATGTCGCCGGGCGGCCATGGCTGTCGAGATAACCGGACGCCACTGCATAGGGCGTGATCTCCGCGCCGGGTAACCGCGCCCGGGTGGAAACAAGAGCGCGCGGCATGTGATATTCCGACGTTACGAGAATGAGGCTCTTATAATCATGGTCGCGCAACCAGGCGCCGACTTCCGCTGCATTACCCTCTGTTGTGAGCGCTTCACGGCCGAGATCGACGCAGCAGTCGAACAGCGCCGGCGCGCCGGCCCACATTGTCGCCAATCTCTCGCGCGAGGTGTCTTGATGCACGCCCGAAATGAGCAGCCGGTCGCCAAGACCATTGGAAAAAATCTCCATTCCGGCGGTGATCCGGTCCGGTCCTCCGGTATAGACGACAATGCCGTCGCTTTTTCCGGGCGGTCCAGAGGCAGGTGCAGGCAATTGCCCGATAAAGGACATAAAACCGATGGCCCATAAGATCGCGATGATACTGACCCCCATAATCAGACGTTTCACGGCAGTTCCAGTTCCTAGTGTCGCCAGTTTGGATGATACCCGATCACGCCCATGGGGGTCCAGTCGCCCGGAATCACGAAGCGGCGCGCCGTACAAAATCAATATTGTTCCCGCAGGGCTTTTAGCACCGTGAGGCGCGCACTCAGCGCCGTAACCAAACAGGTGACCAGCGGCACCGTCGCAAGCCACAAAATCATCCAGCCGCCAAGCGTGAACTGCGGCAAAAAACTATCCGTCCCGACATCGGTGCGTGCGATAACACCGGCAAATATCAACGCGACCAGCGCTGCGGCCAGTCCGGCGACGGCGCCGCGCAGGCCAAGCAGAAAAAATCGGCGTTGCACTTGCCTTGCGATGAAATCATCGGTGGCGCCGACAAGATGCAAAACAGAAACGATTTCGTGATTGGCGGCAAGGCCGGCGCGCGCAGCGAATATCGAAATAGCGCAGGCGGCGCCCATCACCAGAAGAAAAACTGTAAAGGCGAGCGCCTGGCCAGATCGAGCAGCTGTCGCCAGGCGGCCGTGCCAGCTTGCGTGATCGTCGAGCGTAACGCCGGGCGCCGCGGCGGCAATTCGGTTGCGCAATAATTCCAGATCGCCGCGCAGTGCGGGTGTTACCGTGACCTCGATGATCGCAGGCACATTCAAAAATGCGCTGACATTTGCCTGGCCGAGCCATGGTTCTAAAAGTGCGGCGGATTCTTCCTGGCTGCGCAGGACGGCGTTGAGCACTCCGTCTGTCTCGTTAAGAATGCGCATCGCCGCTGCCGCGCCTGCATCGACGTCGGCAGCATTTGCGCCCTTCACCTGAACTGTAATTTCCGACCGCAATGACGCGGTCCAGTCGTGCGCCGCGGCGTTAATGATCAAAACCGCCGCCATCGCCAGTACTGCCAGAAACGAAATCACTGCGATCACCGCTGTTAAAGGCGCACCGCCGGCGCCGGCCTCGGGCAAAAGTGGCTGGCTTCTGCGGCGGCGCAACGATCTTCGCCTTGATTTTTCATCGGCTTCAAATTCGTCGCCATTGTCTTTTGCGTTTTTGCGGCTCATGCGGCGCCCCCCGATCCGGCTGCACGCGAAAGCTTTCCGTCGGAAATGCGTAACACCGGTTTGCCAAGCGATTGCACCATATGCAGATCATGAGTGGCGACGATTACTGCGGCGCCCAATTTGTTCAGCTCTATGAACAATTTCATAATCCGTTCGCTCATCGCCGGATCGACATTGCCGGTCGGCTCATCGGCGAGGATCAGGTCCGGTTTCGAAACAAGCGCCCGCGCCAGCGCGACGCGTTGTTTTTCTCCGCCCGAAAGCGTCGCTGGTTTGGCGTCCATTCGGTTGCCCAGGTCAACCCAATTTAAGAGTTCGCTTACGTCTTCACGATATTGATTTTGGTTAATGCCCGCGACCTTCATTGGAAGCGCGACGTTTTCGAAAGCCGTGAGATGATCGAGCAGTCTGAACTCCTGAAAGACGACGCCAATGCGCCGGCGCAGGGCCGGGAGCGCTTCGCGCGGCGCTTGCATGGCGTCTTCGCCAAACAGGGAAAACTCACCCCGCGTCGGTCGATGGGCGAGGTAGATCATTTTCAACAGCGAGGTTTTGCCAGCGCCCGACGGACCCGTCAGGAATCGAAATTCACCCTCGCCGAGCGTCATATTGAGATCGCTCAGGGTTTCCGCGCCTTCGCCATAGGACAGGCCGGCATTTTTGAACTCTACGATCACGCCATCTTTCCCTTCGAGCCGTTCGCCGCCCAGCGCCGCGCAGAAGCCCGGCAGTCAGAACAAGAAAGTGATTCTGCCCGCACATGATAATTACCTGTCCTGAATGCGCCACGCGATATGACGTCGATGACGAGCGTTTTTCATCGACCGGCCGGTCTGTGCGCTGCACCGCCTGCGGCGAAGCCTGGTTTGTTCCAGCGCCAGAGCCCATCGATGTTGACCCTATTGAGGAGCTGACGCCCGCCAAACGCGCGCCCCAGCGCCCCGACCGGGGCAAGCCTAAAAGAGGCGGGCCTCCTACTGAAGGCCATTTTGAGGCGCCGCCGGGTCGCAATGAGCGAACGAGACAGGTCCATGAAGATCGGCGCGAGGACGGCGGCAATTCTTTCGCAGATGACAATTTCGATGATGATGAAGAGGATTCGCTGTTTGATTCGCCGCCGATGGGGAAAACCGGTTCGGTAAAAGGCGTGGACGCTGACGACGGAAATGTTGAAGCAGAGGAAGATCGCGGCGGTTTTCACGGATTTGGATTTGCCGCGCGCCGCTTCGGCCGCAGCAGGGGCCGCGATGACGATGTTGAGAGAGGCGGCAGCGGCAGTCGCGACGATCTTGATGACCGGGCGCCGCCCTTCATCAAGCACCAAAGCCGAAAAGAGCGCGAAAATCGAGAGCGACATGATCACCACGACGACCGGGAAATGCGGAACGCGCCGGAAGACGTCGTTGATGCAGATTGGGAAGATGTTGATGACAGCGCCGCGACATCGCAGCCTGAGGCCGATCGCGCCCCGGCGCCGGAGGCTGCGGTTGACGGTGGAGGCAAGACCAGCGGCGACCGCCGGCGTGGATTCGGCCGCCGCGCGGCCGATCATCTGAAATCAGAATCAACCGAGACCGCAAATCGCCGCGAGGGTGGTTCCGAGATCGCCCGACTCGCCGATGTGAGCCCATTTGATCCAGAAGAATTTGACGATGAATTCTTTACCGCGCTGCAGGTGACCCCGAAGGCGCTTGCCCGCGCTCTGAAAAAGACCCGCCGCCGCGCCGAAAGCCGCCGCAAAAACCGTTTGACGCCGTTTCGCGCTTTCGGCTGGACGATTTGGCTCGCCGCTGTTGCCGGCGCCGCCTATGGCGTCGTCGCTTATCGCGATGAAATCGTGAAAATGGCCCCGAAAACAGCTGACGCCTATGCCATCATAGGCATTGAGGCGAACCCCTTTGGGCTGACTATTGAAAATGTTGAACATCGTCTGGCCATGTCGACAGCCGGTCCGACAATCGAGATCAGCGGCAAATTGAAGAATATGGGCGACGCGTCTGTCGCTGCGCCCTTGTTACAGGCTGAAGCGCTCGGCCCGCGCGGCAAGCTTTTGTCCCGATGGACGTTTTCCCCAGAAGAAACTGAGGTATTGGAAGGCGCGACGATTGATTTTATAACCCGCGCCCCAGCGCCCGACGGCGTTGCCGAGGTGGCGCTTTCCTTTGCGCCGACAAAAAGCCCGGTCAGCGAATTCCTGTCGGGCCGCGAATAAGCCGCCCGTTATGATGCGGGCCCTAGCCGGAGCCCGCCCGCCATGCGCACCTTATTTGACGAAGCCGCCATCGCAAATCGTATCGACGAGATGGCGCGCCAAATGGCCGATGATCTGCCCAAGGACTTTTTGTTGGCGCCTGTCTTAACCGGCGCCTTTATTTTTGCCGCGGACCTCGTCAGGGCGCTGCATAAATATGGCGCTGACCCTTATGTAGATTTCGTGCAGCTCTCTTCTTATGCCGGCACGCGCGCTTCCTCCGGCGTTGTCACGCTTTTGAAAGATTTCTCCGTCGATATTGAAGGCAAAACCGTGCTGCTGGTTGACGATGTGCTTGACACCGGCCGCTCGCTGCATTTCGGCAAAGGCATGGTCGAGGATCGCGGCGCTGCGGCGGCTAAGACTTGTGTGCTGGTAAAAAAACTCACCGGTCATGCGGATGATTTGATCTGTGATTATATCGGGTTTGAGGCGGGCGCTGACGATTTCCTGATCGGCTACGGCATGGACGATGGCGGTCGCCGCCGCGGATTGCCGCTTATTGGCGCCGCGTGATCAAAGCGTTTTAACGCCTGGAACGACAGCGTCCTCCCGTGAGACGGCAGTATCCTTTACATCATGGATATGTCGCCATTATCCTGTTGTAACGCACGCTGACTTACCCCCTCCGATTCGGACAGCATCCTTTGTCCGCATTTTCACATTCGATTCTGGAGAAAAAGCGACCATGAGCGAATCTCAGGCCCTGATCACGAATGATGCGGTTGTTTTCGGGATATTGATGCTGATTTTGGCGGGCATCTTCCAGACATCTGCAAGCGCCAATCCAAAGCTGAAGAGATTTTACAGTATCGTGCCGATGCTGTTGCTGTGCTATTTTATACCGTCGCTCTTGACCACTTTTAACATTGTAGACGGCGAACATTCGCAGCTCTATTTCGTTGCGTCGCGCTATCTGTTGCCCGCCTGTCTGGTGCTGCTCACGCTCAGCGTCGATCTGCGTGAGATTATACGTCTCGGCTGGAAACCTGTTGCGATGTTTCTGGCGGGCACGATTGGCGTCATCATCGGCGGGCCGCTCGCCATTCTCATCACGTCAACATTTGCGCCCGAGCTTGTCGGCGGCGCCGGGCCGGATGCGGTGTGGCGCGGCATGACGACGATTGCCGGCAGCTGGATAGGCGGCGGCGCCAACCAGGCGGCGATGTACGAAATATTCGGTCCCTCTGACCAATTATATTCTGTGATGATTACGATCGACGTCATTGTCGCTGAGGTTTGGATGGCATTTTTGCTGATTGGTATTGGTAAGCAGGCAGCGATCAATAAGTTTTTCAGGGCGGATTCGTCGGCCGTTGATCGCCTGCGTGACAAAATGGAACATTACAGCCTTTCGATAACGCGCGTGCCGTCGACAGCGGACTTGATGATTATTTTGGGCATTGGTTTTGGCGCGACTGCGCTTGCGCACGGGCTTGCTGACATTATCGCGCCGTTTATTCAGGAAAATGCGCCGGGCCTTAACCGATTTAGTCTGACCTCCGGTTTTTTCTGGCTGATTGTCATCGCGACCGCCATTGGCGTCGGTCTGTCCTTCACAAGGCTCAGGGAATATGAGGGTGCTGGCGCTTCTAAAATCGGCTCCATATTTATCTTTGTGCTGGTGGCGACGATCGGTCTGAAAATGGATATCCTGGCCATTGGCCAATATCCCGGGCTCTTCATGGTCGGCGCGATCTGGATGATCATTCACATCGCGATCCTGCTTGTGGTTGGGTACATTATACGGGCGCCCTATTTCTTTCTCGCCATCGGCAGCAAAGCCAATATTGGCGGCGCCGCGTCAGCGCCGGTGCTGGCGGCGGCGTTCCATCCAGCCCTTGCGCCGGTTGGCGTCTTGCTCGCGGTCCTGGGCTACATACTCGGCACCTATGGCGCATGGCTTAGCGGTATTTTGATGCAGATGGTCGCAGCTGGCTGACAATCTCGCAGGTAAGCGGCGTCGACGCCTAATTATCGCCAAATTCGCGCGTGAGATAGGCGAGGATCGCCGCGCGATCATCACCCGCGAGCGCCGCCATACCCTGTTTTTCGGTCATCCAGTTGAGGAGATAATTCCAACCGTCTTCGGATTGGCGTTGCTGCATGACAATCGCAAGGGAATGACAGACGCCGCAATAAGCGGCGACAAGATCAACATCGTCGCTGCGCGGTAAGCCCCAATAATCATCAGTCGGATCAAAACTGATATCCACGACAGCCGCGCCGGCGGTTAAGGGCGTGAGGGCGGCGTAGGGTGGGCCATAAGCGATTTTACCCGTCCAGCCGTCAGCCATCGCCGCAATGCGTTCGGCGGGCTTTGCCGCGCTGGCGCGCTCTTCGGTCGATGACGATGAGTCAAACAACCTCGTTAGTCCCAGCACCGCAGCAAACATAGCAACAAGCGTCAGTGCACGGCGCAAAAAGTCGGCGTTTCCGGTCACAAGGCAAACACCGCTATCCGGTGCTGCATATTGTTGAGATAGCCGCGCGGATTCCAGCCGGGCGTCGTGGCCGGTTGCATACGGCCCTGTATGTCGCGGGCGCGCGCCCAAATTTCATAATAACCGGCCTCAGGCAGGCGGATTTCTGCGCGCCAGCGCTGCCACGCATATTTATTAGCCGGCGCGGAAAGATCTGCCGCGGACCAGCTCGCGCCAAAATCAATCGAGACATCAAGGGCGACGACATCAAGATCGCCCGCCCAGGCGTGACCGCGCACTTCGAACGCATCGCCGGCATTGACGCGGACGCCGGTCTGCGGCGCCGTGATCAGCGATTTCACCGGCAAGGATTCGATGATTTGCATATCTTCATCGGCGACACTTGCGCCTGGGCGCACGGGAAAGGCGGGCACGCGATAGGATTGCCCGGTCATTTTCGCGCCGTCATGGACGCGGTCGCGTAATTCAATGCGGGTAAGCCATTTTTGCGAACACGAGCCCGGCCAGCCTGGCGCCACAAGACGCAGGGGGTGCCCGTTAAGCGACGGCATATCGTCGCTATTGACGGCAAAAGCGATAAGCGTGTGCGGCTCAATCGCTTTTGCGACAGGAACGCCTCGAGAAATTGGCTGTTTTTCAGGATCTCCGGAAAGATGCGTGTCGGCGCCATAATGTGCCGTATAAAGAGCGCTTTCCTTCAGGCCCGCGCGTTCCAGAACATCACGCAAGCGCACGCCGGTCCATGCGGCGCAACTGATTGCGCCGAATGACCACTGGTTTCCGCGTGCGGCGGGCTTCATAAAACGGCGCCCATTGCCGGCGCATTCAATTTGCAGCTGCAGCGTTGCAGTTTCAAATTGTGATTTTAGTTCGGCGATGGAAAGATCAAGCGGCGTTTTAACCTCGCCGTCGACCACAAGTCTCCAGGTGTCGACATTCGTTGACGCCGGCGGCAGGCCGTTATTGCGAACAAACATGCGCGCTGCAGGCGTTACCGCGTCGTCAAGCAGATGCGGCGGCGCTTCCATATTCACCGGCCGATCATTGAGAACCGTCAGGCCGGGCTTTTGAACGCTGAGTCCCCCTGTCCCCTGGGCCAGTGCGACAGGGATAAGCCCCTCAGCCATTCGCCCCACAAAAGGGATCGGTGCGCCGAGTGCGGCGGCAAATCCGGCGCCGGTGAGCGATTTCAGCAGAATGCGTCGGGATGGCTTGTTCGTTTCGGAAGAATGCCGGGTCATGCATCGCCTCGCGTGCGGTGATCGATTTGCACTCCTATACGCGTTTTACACGATATCTGAAAACGCTCATTGCGAATTGGGCTTGGCGGTTTGCGCAGGATTTCCGACCACCATTGTGATGTTGCGCATCAACCTTTTTCTATCCAAATCTCAGAACCGCTCGAGCAGGCGTTCGAGGTAATCAATTTCCTCTTCGCTGCGACCCTGTTCGCCGAGCCGTCGCCGTAGTTCTTCGATCACCGCGCGGGTGCGCCCGGCATCGGATTCGCCGGGCACTTCTACGCCTTCGGCGGATGCGCGGCCGTCGGGACGGCCGAGCGGGTCGGTGCGTCCGCCGCGGCCGTCTTGATTGCGGCCGCGTTGCGCCTGGCGCATCTGTTCGCGGGCGAGATCTTCAGCGCCGTCGCGCAAGTTTTCAATGGCGCGTTCCATGGCGCTGGTGGCGGCGCCAAAATCATCGGCGCGAAGGGCCTGTTCGGCTTCCCGCATATCACTGCGCGCTTGTCCAAGCTTGCGGGCTGCTTCGCCTTCCGGATCGGCGCCGCTTCCACCCTCGAGTTCATCAATCAGCGCGTCAAGATCGCCGCCAAGGCCGCGTTCTTCTCCGGCAAGGCCATTGCCGGTAGCCCCAGGCGTCCGGCCCTGTTCAAAGGATTGATCTGCGAGTTCGCGCTGACGGCCGATCATCTCACCCGCTTTGCCGGCGGCTCCGCTGTCTCCTTCGCCGCCGGCGCCCTCGCCATTGCCGCTTCCCTGGCCGCCCTGTGACAGACGTAAATTGTTGAGCATGTTTTCGAGATCCGAAAGCATCTGGCGGGCGGCGTTAGCGGCGCCCGATTGTGCGAGATCGCGAATAGCGTCGAGCATCTCATCGAGATCCGATTGTTCGAGTTGCTGCGCGTTTTGCGACTGCCCTTGCTCCATACGCTGACCGGATTGCGCGAGCGCGGTCAAATAATCATTCATCGCCTGACGCAATTCTTCGACAAGGCGCGCGATTTCATCGTCGCTGGCGCCGGATTCGAGCGCTTTGCGCAAAGCTTCTTCCGCCGCCTCCAGGCGTTGACGCGCAAGCTCAAGCGCTTCGTCCTCGAGTTGCAGCGCAAGCGGCCAGAATTTCTCAACGGCGTCGTCATAAGTGTCGCCATTTTGCCGCATAACCCGCCAGAATGCGGTCCGCAAAAGAAGATAGTCGGTCATATCGTCAAAGAAAAATTCGGGCGCGAGCGTGAGCGCGTCAAATGATCGCCCGGCGCGGCGCCAGTCGTCAGCGGCGATCGCAAGGGTCTGGCGTTGTTCAAGGACTGCGCGGGCGAGGGGATTAAAAAATGACCGCGCCGGCAAGGTCACGGCAATTTCTTCAGTTTCGCCGGATTGCCCGGCGCCGTCGGCGACGATAACACGCGCCAGAACGTCAAGTCCGGCCCAGGGGTCTGCCTGGAGATCAAGCGTCGCGGCGCGTTCGCCGCCGGCGCCCGCGATCTCATCGAGTCCAATGATGCGCGCTTCTGCGAGGGCGCCGTCATTGAGCGCTGGCGCATCGAGCGGACGCTCCTGAGCGGGATCGAGACGCATGACGAATTGCGCAGCAGTGATCCCGTAATCGTCGTCAACAGCGACCGTAAAGACGAGGCGCGCATCGTCAGTTTCATCTGGCCCTTCAATGAAACTGACAGCCGGCGCTGTGTCGGAGAGCACGCCAATCGGCCAATGCGCTTCTTTGCCTTTAAGCCGCAGGCGCAAATGTCCGCTATCAGAGAGGGTAATTTCTGCGCGGGCGGCACCGGCCTTGCGATTGAATTCAGCCTTGGTTTCTTCGCCGCCAGTTGTCGTAAAGCCGAGATGCGGCCGTCCGCGGCCATTGACCTGTGCGACGAGTACCGAACCTTGCGGCGCATTGATTTGCTCGTTGACGCCATCGGTCTCGCCGCCGGCGCGCAACAGATAAATCGGCGCTTTGCGGGTATAGGCGGGCGGTTCGATCCAAAGATCGGCGACAATCACGCCGCCAAGCGCGCCAGCGCCGGGGTTGAGGCCGAGTGCAAGGCGGCTGCGCCAATCACCGCCGGCGGCCACAAGCGCAACCGCAAGAAGGCCGACCGCCGTGAATCGCAATGCGTAAGGATCGCGATCATCAGCGGTGGGTCTGGCGCCCTTAAATTTAGCCTGGCGCGCCCGTTCGGCGCTGACAGCGAGATGGGCGCGCCATAAGGGCGAAGCGGCTTGGGCTTTTTCAAAAGGCGCGTCGTCGAGAGCTTGCAGTGGCGCATGTGTGACATGCCCGTCCTCTTCAAGGCGGGCTTGCGCCTGGCGTCGCGTCGGAAACCGCACCGGCCCAAGGTCACGCCACAAGACGGTGGCCAGTGCGGCGCCTGAAAGCGCAAGCGCCGCCCAGTGAAGCCAGGCGGGTGAAAACCGCCACAGGCCGAAAAGGCTGATCACGATCAGGGTAAAGGGAATAGCCAGCGCGGGAAGCACGGCCGGCCAGAATTGTTCCCAGAACAGGACAAGACGGGCCGCCAATATAGACGCACCGCCGGGAATACGCTTTGCCGCCTGGCGCTTTTGTGTCAACTCAGTCGTCATACTTCTTGCACCATACCGCGCTGGAAGGTGTCCGTCGACTTCGCCCGCCGCCGCTTTATCTTATGGGGCGTTCACATTGGCGCGCTGCGGGGTCATTTGGGTTAACAACTGGGAGAATCAGTTTGGTTTGGTCGCTCGCTTCGGCAAAACGCCGCCGCAAACTTTCCGAAGATGCTGAGGAGGCGCGCGCCTCCGCATTTTACCGGCGCGCCGCGTTGATTGCGGTTATCATCTACAATCTGGTCGGCGTGACCGATATCGCCTCGACGATCATCGCGATTTCATCCGGCGCAGGCGTTGAGGGCAATCCATTCCTGCGCGCCTTGATGGACCATGCGGGTGAAGGCTGGGTGATCGCCAAACTGGCGTTGCAGGGCGTCATCAGTTTTATGGTATTGTGGTTTCCGCACAGGATCGTTCTGGGCTTTTTCACGATTGCAACTCTTGGCAACATATGGATTGTCTACAATAATTTCCTGATTTCCGGCGTGTTCTAAAGAAAAATGCGAATTACCTGAATCGGCATTTTGCTTTAGGGTTTTGTTTTCGCATGATGTTTTCGAAAAACCGGGGTCCACATTTTTACATCATGCTCTGGGTTTATTTTTGCGCATCGCGGTTTGCCAAAAGCCGCGCACACTTTTCGGTGCGATGATTCAGCTGAGCCAGTCAGGCATTTGCTCATAGCTGATCATATCTTCAAAACAGGGACGTCTACGGATAATGGCGTGGCGGGCGCCGCTGACCAGTATTTCAGGGATAAGCGGCCGCGAGTTATATTCTGAGGTTTGCGAGGCGCCATAGGCGCCGGCTGACATCACCGCCACAAGCTCGCCGGCCTTCAGTTCCGGTAATCGGCGCGCTTGCGCAAATCGGTCGCTGGTTTCGCAAATTGGACCGACCACATCAAAAATGGCGCTGTCCCGATCGGCATGCTTTATGACCGGAATGATGTCATGATAGGCGTCATAGAGCGCCGGTCGGATCAAATCATTCATTGCCGCGTCAATGATCAGGAAGCGGCGCTCGTCACCTTCTTTCACATACAAAACGCGCGAGACCAAAATGCCCGCATTCCCGGCGATCATCCGCCCCGGTTCAAAGATAAGTTGAACGCCCAAAGGCTTTGTCACGCGTTTAATCATTTGCGCATAGGCGTCGGGATGTGGAGGTGTCGCCCCTTCACCATAAGGGATGCCCAGCCCGCCGCCGAGGTCAAGGCGGTCAATTGTGCTTCCGTCAGCCCGAAGATCGGCAATCAGTGTTGCAACTTTTTTGAACGCCGCCTCGAAAGGCGCAAGGTCGGCAATCTGCGATCCGATGTGAACATCAACGCCTTTAACCTCAATACCGGGCATTTCGCGGGCAGCCAAATAAAGCCCGCGCGCCTGGGACCAGGGGACGCCAAATTTGTTCTCAGCTTTGCCGGTCGATATTTTCTCGTGACCGCCGGCAGCAATATCCGGATTGATTCGCAACGCAACTGGCGCTGTTTTTTTCAAAGCAGCGGCGATTTCGCCAAGCGCGAGAAGTTCCGGCCCAGACTCAACATTGAACTGATAAATGCCTGCCTCAAGCGCCGCCGTCATTTCGTCTCGGGTCTTGCCGATACCCGAAAAAACAATCTTGTCCGGTGCGATTCCGGCGCGAAGCGCGCGTTGTAACTCGCCGCCGGAGACAACATCAGCGCCTGCGCCCTCGCTGGCGAGCGTTGACAGGACGGCAATATTGGGATTTGCTTTTACCGAATAGGCGACGAGGACGTCGGCGCCGGCAAAGGCGTCCGCAAAAACACGAAAATGCCGCCGCAGGGTTGCTTCGGAGTAAACATAAAACGGCGTGCCGAATTCACCGGCAAGCGCTTCAATACCGACATCTTCCGCAAACAGCCGGCCATCATTGTAAGAAAAGTGATGCAATGTTTTAGCGCGGGGCCATCAAGGTTTCTGGTTCTTCCGGCGGCCGCAGAGGGGCTTTCTTGCCGCATGCGGAAACTGCAAATATCAGCGTCATCACAATAATCAGAGCACGCATCTTAAATCTCCCTGTCCAGTTCTTTCAACCAGCGGCTGGCCTGAGCCTTAACGTTGTCGGGCGCTGCGCCGCCATACGAAGTGCGTGACGCCGCTGAAGCCGTCGCTGACAACACGTCAAAGATATCCTGAGTGATGCGGGGTTCAACACGCTGCATGTCGGCGAGCGGCAATTCATCGAGCGCCAGGTTTTTGTTTTCCGCAATGGCGACAATGGCGCCAGTGATATGATGGGCGTCGCGAAACGGGATATTTAAAACGCGCACAAGCCAGTCGGCGAGATCCGTAGCGGTCGAATAACCTTCCCCTGCGGCGCTGAGCATACGGGCGTGATCCGCTGTTAGATCGCTGATCATGCCAGTCATCGCCGCAAGCGATAAGGCAAGCGCGTCAATGGCGTCAAAGGTCGCCGCCTTGTCTTCCTGCATATCCTTGGAATAAGCGAGCGGCAGGCCTTTCATGACGATCAGCAGATTATTGAGGGCGGCGACGATCCTGCCAGTTTTGGCTCGCACAAGTTCCGCCGCATCGGGATTTCGTTTTTGCGGCATGATCGATGAACCGGTCGAATAGGCGTCGGACAGGCGGACAAAACCAAATTGCGACGATGTCCAAAAGACGATTTCTTCGGCAAGCCGTGAAAGGTGAATTCCTGTAATTGCGGCAGCCGACAGCGTCTCAATAGCAAAGTCGCGGGATGATACAGCATCGAGCGAATTCGCAGATGGTCGATCAAAGCCGAGCGCTTGCGCGGTCGCATTGCGGTCAATCGGAAACGAGGTGCCGGCAAGCGCTGCTGCGCCAAGCGGACATTCGTTCATTCGTTTTTGCGCATCGGCAAAACGGCTGGCGTCGCGGGCGAACATTTCCACATAAGCAAGCAGATGATGGCCGAATGTGATCGGCTGTGCGATTTGCAGATGTGTAAAACCGGGCATTACGAAATTCGCATGGGTTTCGGCTTTTTTCGCCAGCGCGCGCATCAGTGCTTTAAGGGCTTGTTCCAATTCATCACACGCGCCGCGAACCCACAGTCTGAAATCCGTTGCAACCTGATCATTGCGTGAACGCGCTGTGTGCAACCGCCCCGCCGTTTCGCCGATAATTACCTTCAGGCGCGCCTCGATATTCATATGAATATCTTCAAGAGCGGCAGAAAACTTGAACTCCCCGCGTTCGATCTCGCCGGCAATCTGATCAAGTCCGGCAATAATCGTCTTGGCGTCATCTGTTGAAATAATTCCGGCCCCGGCAAGCATGGCGGCATGCGCCTTCGATCCAGCGATGTCCTCACGCCAAAGCCTCTTGTCGATATCGATAGAAGCGTTAATCTCTTCCATGATCGCAGCGGGCCCACGGGAAAATCGCCCGCCCCACATTTGGTTTTCTTGATCTTTGGTCTTGTCTGCCATGGCCTAATATCTGACGTGTCGGGAGTTTGCTTTGGAAGTCATTAAACAACCACGCTTTTGGCTGCTGATCTGGGGCGGCCTAGGCGCAGTGCTTCTCCTCTACGTTATTATTGCCGCCAGCGTCCAGCCGCGTTCCGGCGAGGCGCCTTCAGCGCTTAGTCACGACCGCGCTCTATTACGCGGGGAGATGGCGGATTTTGAATATGCCTACCTGCCGCGAGGGGCGCCGACGGTCGCGTTTCAACATGGCGGAGAAAACGTTACGCTCGCGGACTTTCGCGGCAAAACGGTTTTGGTCAATTTCTGGGCGACATGGTGTTTGCCGTGCCTGAAAGAACTGCCTTCGCTTGATGCGCTTGAGGGATTGCTGGGCGGCGATAATTTCCAGGTGGTGGCGATCGCCGCCGATCCGCGAGGACCCGAGGCGGCGCAGACCTATCTTGACCGTCTTGAGATTAAACATCTGAAACTTTATGCCGATCCGAACCTTCGGCTGGCGAGTGCGATTGGCGGCGCCAACATACTCCCGATCAGCATTCTTTATGACGCGAATGGTCGCGAGATCGGCCGTCTAGTCGGCGAAGCGGATTGGGCGAGCGCCGAGGCGCTGCGAATGATGCGGTCCGCCCGGCAATGATGACTTGCTAACGCATGTGGGAAACGCATAGGACTGGGCGATTGGATTTACCGGGCGCAGCGCCTTTCTATCTATTGTCGAGGGAGAAATATTCATGACATTGTTCAAGCCGAACGCTGCGGGCGTATTGCTCGCTGGCCTTGCCGCACTTTCGCTGATTTCCTGCGGCCAGAAAGACAAGGCTGAGGGCCCCCGTTCGGAAACAAGCGCGCAGGCTGCAAAGGCCAACGCCGCCTCGCCGCTCGACAAAGATTTTCGTCTGAAAGAAGCAGCGCCCCTTGATGTCGATGTTTTTTTTGCATTGATGCCCAAAAAATCGCGGCCGACTTATGAAAGCGCCGAATTTGACAAGAAACTCGGCGCGACCGTGGTCAATAATTTGCGTTTTGCCGACGCCAATGACGGTGAGGGCGTAACGGTTGAGCGGGCGGAGTTTTACGGCGTCGATATGGATGCGATTGAACGTATCAGTTCCGCTGGAGATAATGCGGAGGGCGCGGAAACAGAAAATTCCGCCGAGCTGGCGCGAAGGCTCACATTTGGAGACTTATCAGCAGCAAACGGCCCTTTCGAGACGGTTATTCAAAAAGTGCGTTTGCTGAATGTCACGACCGAGGGATTCGATGACGAGGCGGCGCCAGAGATTAAAATTGGCGGCATTGAAGTCGATCAGCTGCAAATTCGCCAGGGCGGTCTGCGTCCCTACGGCATTGGTAATATGCCTGCGGGTTATATAAACTCAGTGAACGTCGCAGGCCTCTATTTCAAAGACATATCTGTAATTGCCGAAGGCGATGAGGCCGGCGCAATCAGCTTTGCGGCGCCTGACCTGCGGTTTGTAGGTATCGGCGGCGGCAAGCTCAACACCATAATTGCGAATGATTTTGAATATGAAATGACGCAGACAGATGCATCGCGCGCGATGATGCTGCAGTCGATGGGCCCCCAGGCGGGATTTTTGTTAAACGGCCCTTTGGGCGCATTCATCGCCCCCGAAAACCAGCGTGTGAAGATGAAATCCTTCGCCTGGCGCGGTATTGACTTTTCAGGGCTCCTCTCTTTTGCCCTGAGAGGCGAAGAACCGCCGTTAACGGCTGAAGATCTGATCGATCTGGGAACTGTGACAGCTGCGGATATGGAAACATTTATTGCCGGCAAACGGGCGGCAATCATCAAAGAAGCAACCGTCAGCGCCGCAGAATTTACCTGGCTGGTTCCCTCAAAAATTCGTGCTGATTCAAAAGGCGCCATCTATGATTTCACCGCTTATGTGCCGGATACAGAAGAAGCGATGCTTGCGACTATCAGAGAGCACGGCCTCGATGACGTCAAAGGCGATGGATATATCGAGTGGGTCTGGAACGCCGACAATGGGGCCGCAGATTTTGACTATGTCGTGAATATGGATGGTCTGGCGGATCTTTCCATTGCGCTCGGATTTGCTGGTCTTGATTTAGACGAAATGGGCGCCGCTATGGCGGAAGGCGAGAGCGATGTTGTTTCGACCCATGGCGCGTTCAAGAGTTTCTCATTCAATATTACGGACGACAAAGCGCTTGATGCGATTTTCGCCCTGGCTGCCCTGCAAATGGGCGGTTCCGGCGAGGATCTGCGGCTGTCGGCGCCGGCGATGATCCGGCTATCCGGGGCGCAGGCTGCGCAAATGAATCCACGCATCTCCAATTACGTCAATGCGCTCGCCGATTTTATCGCAAAAGGCGGCGCGCTGGAAATCAGCGCAAAACCCGCTGAGCCCGTGGCTTTTACAACGCTCGAATCGACTGGAAACCGCGCGCCACAAACGCTGCCGGATGTTCTTGAACTGGACGTGACGCACAACGAATAAAGCGCGCAACACAATAAACGGAATACGGCCGCCCCATGGGCGGCCGTTTTTCGTTTAAGTTTATTTTAGTCGTTGAGAATAAATGTGAGTTTGAGGATCACGCGATATTCTTTGATCTTGCCATTTTCAAGGATTAACGATTGATCCTTAACCCAGGCGCCCTCGACATTTTTGAGCGTCTTGTTTGCGCGCTCTATGCCTGTCTCAATCGCGTCCTGAAAACTCTTGCGCGACCCGCTGATAATTTCAGTGATCCGTGCAACTGCCATTTGAAGCCTCCGATTTGTTGAGCGTAATCTGGAATGCAACCCTATCGCGTCGGCGTTGGCGCCGCGCCGGAATAATCATAGAAGCCGCGACCGGTTTTTTTGCCGAGCCAGCCCGCCTCGACATATTTTACAAGCAGCGGGCAGGGGCGGTATTTGGTGTCGGCAAGGCCCTCGTAAAGCACCTGCATAATTGCGAGGCAGGTGTCGAGGCCGATAAAATCGGCGAGTTCCAAGGGCCCCATCGGGTGGTTGGCGCCAAGCTTGAGGCCTGTGTCGATCGATTCCACCGAACCGACGCCCTCATAAAGCGTATAAATCGCTTCATTGATCATCGGCATCAGCACGCGATTGACAATAAAGGCCGGAAAATCTTCCGACACCGCCATGGTTTTGCCAAGGCTTTGGACCAGCGTCTTTGTCGTTTCAAAAGTTTCCTTTGACGTTGCGATGCCTCGGATCACTTCAACGAGTTTCATCACCGGCGCCGGATTCATGAAATGCAGACCGATAAATTTTTCTGGCCGGTCCGTTGAGGACGCCAGACCGGTGATCGAAATGGATGACGTATTGGATGCCATGATGGCGTCTTTGTTGAGCGTTTTTGAAAGTGTTCCAAAAATCTCTTTTTTAACAGCCTGATTTTCGATCGCCGCTTCGACAACGAGATCGCAATCAGCAAGCGCCGGGAAATCGCCAGCGGGATTAATCCGGGCCAATGCCGTTTTCGCAGCATCGCTTTTGATCATGGCCTTTGCTACCTGGCGGCCAAGATTACCCTCAATGACGCCAAGCGCCGCGGTGATGCGCTCACCGTCAATGTCGTTCAACAAAACATCATAGCCGTTAAGCGCAAAGACATGCGCGATGCCGTTTCCCATCTGGCCAGCGCCAATCACGCCAATCGTTTTGATGTCCGCCATAGCTCGCTCCTCAATGCGGGCGCGAATACTGCACCGCAACATGATGTGGAGGCAAGCCTAGAGTGCGGCGGATGACGATTATGACGCGCGCGTGATCTCCGCGGCGAAACAGCCATGCATGGCGTTATGGGCGTGGATATAGGCGGCGTCGGGATTCTTAAACGCCTGGTCTATTTTGAATGCCAGCGCGCCGGAAAGGTCAAGATCAGCGCCGATCAGCATGCCGTCCTTGTCAAAGATCCTGAGCGCAACGGGGCGCCCCCTGAGCGCCGGCGGCAGGTCGTTTGCGACGGTGCGCGTCTGTTTTGCGTCTTCTCGCACATAGATCGCATAGGATGATCGATAGGGCGTCTGTGCTTTGTGGCTTTCGTAATTGAACAACAAAACAGTTTCCCCGGGCGCAGCGTCCTCAAGCGTTATGCGGCAAGGGTAGCCCGGTTTGGCGTCGGCCGTTTTTCGGATAACGCCGCGTTTTTTAAGGTCGTCATCAGGAAGCCCGAAAAGCGGCCTGAACTGTTCAACGGGAAGACCGGAAATAATAAATGACATGAGATCGTTCCTTTTCTACTGGAACGCTTATTGCGGCGGGCTGGAGTTAAAACGACCCGGTTCTTGCGCTGTTGGTTATTCGTAAAAAAAGGCCCGCTGTGGCGGGCCTTAATAGTATTTTTCAGCGCCTAGATCATCGGGCGATTAGATGGAATCGACCGATGATCTAAATTATAGGCTGCGCGCCGGGTTTTGCGAAAAACCGGTAGCCACTTTTTCGCCCGGCGCTATTGGCGAGATCAAAGCGCTTCATTCAATTCCGGCAGCGCCTTGAAGAGGTCCGCGACGAGGCCGTAATCAGCAACCTGAAAGATCGGCGCTTCTTCGTCCTTGTTGATAGCGACAATGACTTTCGAATCTTTCATACCCGCCAGGTGCTGGATCGCGCCGGAAATGCCGACAGCAATGTAAAGCTCCGGCGCCACGACCTTGCCGGTCTGGCCGACTTGATAATCATTTGGCACATAACCGGCATCGACCGCAGCGCGCGAAGCACCGACCGCTGCGCCGAGCTTGTCGGCGATCGGGAAAATATATTGTTCGAAATTCTCATAGGAACCGAGCGCGCGGCCGCCGGAAATAACAATCTTTGCGCCGCTTAGCTCTGGACGTTCTGATTTGGTGAGCTCCTCGCCGACAAATTCAGAAAGGCCGGGATTGTGTGCAGCGCTGACAGTTTCAACGCTTGCAGCGCCGCCGTCTTCCGCCGCTTTGAACCCGGTAGCGCGCACGGTGATGATCTTCTTGGCGTCGCTGGACTTCACCGTCTGCATGGCGTTGCCCGCATAGATCGGTCGCACAAATGTGTCAGGCGCTTCGACGGCGACAATTTCCGAGATCTGCATCACATCGAGCAGGGCCGCGACGCGCGGCATCACATTTTTGCCCGTCGTATCTGCTGATTTGAGGATCGCATCGTAATTTCCCGCAACTGACACGATCAGCGCGGCGAAATTTTCCGCGAGGCGATTGGCGTATTGGGCGTCATCTGCGTGAAGCACTTTGCGAACGCCGGCGATCTTTGCTGCGGCTTGCGCCACGCCGCCGGCATTTTCACCCGCCACAAGAATATCGACGTCGCCGCCGATCGCCTGTGCCGCCGTAACGGTTTTGTGCGTGGAATCGCTCAACGCTGCATTGTGATGATCGGCAATTACCAAAACACTCATGAGAGCACTCCCGCTTCGTTTTTGAGTTTATCGACAAGTTCGGCGACGGTTTCCACTTTGACGCCGGCTTCGCGTTTCGGCGGCTCGGCGACTTTCAGCGTTTCAAGGCGGGGGGCGATATCAACGCCGAAGTCTCCGGGCTCTTTTACGTCTAGCGGTTTTTTCTTGGCCTTCATGATATTTGGCAGCGACGCATAACGCGGTTCGTTCAGGCGAAGATCGGTGGTGACAATCGCCGGTAATTTCAGAGCAATCGTCTGCAGGCCGCCGTCGATTTCACGCGTGACGTTCAAGGTCCCGTCTTTTTTCTCCAGCTTCGATGCAAATGTCCCTTGCGCCCAACCGAGAAGCGCTGCGAGCATTTGCCCGGTCTGATTTGAATCATCGTCGATCGCCTGTTTGCCGAGAATGATAAGCTCCGGGCCCTCTTCGGCAGCGACGGCTTTTAAAAGCTTGGCGACGCCGAGAGGCTCAACCTCTTGATCGGTCTTGATCAGGATGCCGCGATCGGCGCCCATCGCCAAGGCCTGACGGATCTGGTCCTGGGCTTTTTCCGGCCCGATGGAGATAGCGACGATTTCCGTTGCGACGCCTGCTTCTTTCAGGCGGATCGCCTCTTCAACGGCGATCTCGTCAAACGGATTCATGGACATTTTGACGTTAGCGAGATCGACACCGGTCTGATCCGATTTGACGCGGACCTTCACATTGTAATCGATCACGCGTTTGACAGGCACGAGGACTTTCATTGACGGCTCCTTGCGCGGCCCAGCGAGCGCGGCGCGGCGAAATGGACCCATGTTTGAGCCCGATAAAATTCGCGCGGACCATAACGAGACGGCCAGAGGCTTTCAATGCACTATGGCGCCGGGCGCGAGGGATTAGAAAGCGGTTCTAAATTAGCCGCCGCCTTTGCCGGCAAGCCACAGGAATAGCATCATCAGACCAACGGCTATGGCTTGCGCGGCGACCCGCAGGCGCATCAGCCTGTTGGCGTTTTCCTTGGCGAAAGCGCCGCCCCTGGCAAGGGAATAGATTCCAAGCCCGAGGATGATCACGACCGCGGCAAGCGCAATGGGAATCAGAAAGAAAACAAATCCGCTCATAAAGAAGGCCTTTTCATCGGCCAATATCACACGAAAGCTTTCCTGTCATTGCTTCACGCGCGTTGGCCGCAGGCGTCGGCGGGCCGCCCTCAGCGGGAGGGCGCTGAGTTGGTTTGACGGCCATCGCCGCCTTTAGCTGAAACGGATGCGATATCGGGTTCGTCTTCTGATGAAGCGACCAGAACGCCTTTGAGGCGGGCAAGATAGCCTCGAAGATCAGCGTCAGCTGGCGCCTCGACACCGAGACCGCCGTCTTCCGGTCTGGCGAGCATGGGCGGTTGCAGCTCATCCAGAGCGAAATCCATGCGCACATCATAAGTGCGCTCCGCCTGGTACCGCAGGAAGCGCTGTGCATTGTACCAGCGGTCTTTTACCAAATCGTCCGAGCAAGCTTCCAATTCGGCGCCGCTCGCGCCCCAGCGCCGTTCCGGGCAGTGATATGGATCGAAGGAAAGGTCGAACAAGCGCTCCATCGCATGCGCGAAATTAAGCCGGACGCGTGTTTTGTCCGAACGCCAATAGGTAAATGTGCAGGCGTTCTTTTCCATGTTGTAGGCGGCCATCAAATCTCCCGGGAGATCTTCGCCGTCATAATGAACGCCCGGCGCGCCAGCTTCGACATCTTCAACGAGCCGCTGCATGTCGCGTCGCAGTTCAATGAAACTCACTTTCAGACGCGCGTCGCGCGACGGTGTTGAATACTCTTCCCATTCGCCATAGGTCCCGAAAATATTTTGCGGCAGCCTCTTTGGGTGCGGCTTCAAATGCACCCGCGACCGGACCGCTTTATCGACCGCGACCTTGCGCGAGCGCAGCGCTCCGCAGATCGTTTGCATGCCATGACGCAATTCGTCGACCGGATGATAGGAAAACCCGGGCGCCGCGAGTTTTCGTCGTACATAATCGTAATATTTCAAGGTGCGGTTACGAAAAGTAAATTCGCCAAAATGCCAGACGCCCGATGGATGCGGCGCATTGCCAAAATATTGTTCCAGCGAGTATTGCGGCAAACCTTTATTGTAGGCGGCGCGCAATATGCCCCCATGCAACGAACCGTCTTTCGCCCTTTCGGCGCCGTCCACATAGATCGGCCGCCAGGCCTTCAAGCCCGCGCCGAGCGCCGGCTTTGATCGCATGAAATTGGCGCCATAAGTGGAGCGTGTAACGGTCTCATCGGGATGTGAGGCGACGACCAGAATACGCCCGTCTTCGAGTACGTCATAGACAATGCCCACATGCCCATAGATGTCATAGGCGATAACGCCTGGCGTGATTGCATCGCGCGATATTTCGACCGGGTAGAAATCGTCAAATGATCGTCCGCCGCCCGATTCCGGATGGGTGCGAAACATCGCTGTTGAAACTTCGCCGCCAATACTGCGTAAAAAACTATGGGCGTCGCGAACGCCATTCCTGATCGAACGCCGGTGAGCGACAATATTGCCGCTTGTTGAATAACGAAGATCGTCGCGTGAGCCGTCCGCAGTGCGCATCACATTTTGAAAAGAAAACGGCAGCCCGTTTTTCCAGGCGTAATAGGCGCGCAGGACATACGCCATATCCGCGCAGTCGCCGCGCAATGTAGGATCGCTATTGGTGCGATAGGGATTGGCGTCGCTTTTCAGGCATGCCTCAAGAGAACCGCAATTCGACCGGCCGATCCCCTGTACGAACTCTCCATAGCCGGCTTCGTCACCAGCGCTCCAATGATCTTTGTAGACTTTCCAGGATTTGCCGGTGTTTACGGCGGCCGGAATCTCCGCATAGGCCGAGGCAAGGTTAAACACCACCACGCCGGCGGCGACCCCTGCGGCCCGGCCGAGATTCCACAACACACCCATTTAGGTATTTTAACCCGGAGTTAACCGAGTCGGTAGGGGGATCGTTTGGTTAACGAACACTTTGTCGTCCAGGCGTTGCGCGAACGCCTCGATCGGCTTTTTCTGTTCGATTTTGAGAAAAAACAACGTGATTTCAATCACCTAGTGAGAAAAATCGAAATTTCAAGACTGGCGCCGCGGGCCGCAAATCACGATCTCAAGGGGACAGACACAAAAAAGGGAGGCGATTCATGGGTTTTGAGCTATTTGCTGCGGTTCTCGCCATGCTGGCGATTTTCATCATGTTTTCGGCGGTCAAGGTCGTCGGACAAGGTTACGAGTTCACGATTGAGCGGTTCGGTCGTTACACACGGACGATCAAGCCGGGCCTGCATTTCATCACGCCGTTTATCGACCGTGTCGGTCGCCGCATGAACATGATGGAACAGGTTTTTGATATTCCCGCCCAGGAGGTCATCACCCGAGATAACGCCCAGGTCACGACCGATGCGGTTGCATTTATCCAGATCATGGATGCGGCGTCCGCCGCCTATGAAGTGCATAATTTGACGCGTGCAATTTCAAACCTCTCCATGACCAATGTCCGTACCGTGATTGGTTCGCTCGACCTCGATGAGGTTTTGTCCAATCGCGACGACATCAATGAGCGTTTGCTGCGTGTGATTGATGCGGCGACCCAGCCCTGGGGCGTGAAAGTGACGCGTGTTGAGATTAAAGATTTGGAACCGCCTGCCGATATTACAGAAGCTATGGCGCGCCAGATGAAAGCGGAACGGTTAAAGCGTGCAGAAATCCTCACCGCAGAAGGTGAAAAGCAGTCTGCGGTTTTGAAAGCGGAAGGCTCAAAGCAAGCTGCAATCCTGGAGTCCGAAGGCCGCAAAGAGGCGGCGTTTCGCGACGCAGAGGCGCGCGAACGGGAAGCCGAGGCGGAAGCCAAAGCAACCGCTATGGTCTCCGAAGCCATCGCCAAAGGTGATGTGCAAGCGATCAATTACTTCATCGCACAGGATTATGTGAAAGCCTTTGAAAAGCTCGCGACGTCGCCGCAACAAAAAACGCTGATCATGCCAGCCGAAATGACTGCGCTTGTCGGCACCCTCGGCGGTATTGGCGCCCTTGCCCAACAGGCCGTCAATCAAAGCAAATCGCAATCGGGTTCTGTTCCGCGCACTTAACAAGGTACCGGGCAGCGCTATCGCGCTGCCCTCTGCATTGTTATTATTTCGGCCATAGGAGATGCACATGGAAGGTTTTATCGAGTTCCTTAGTTCAATGCCATTCTGGTATTGGTGGGTGTTTGCGATTGCGCTTCTTGCCATCGAGTTGATGACCGGAACGACTTACTTTCTATGGCCGGCGATATCGGCTGTGCTGGTTGGTTTGTTTGACGTCTGGCCGCTTGGCGACGCCTGGCAGCTGCAGCTTATTCTGTTTGCCGGATTTACCATTGCGCTTTCGATTTTCGCCCCGCCTCATATCAAGCCCTGGCTGACTAGGACGCAGGCAGACCATCTCACTTTGAATGAGCGCGGCGCACAAAAAATCGGCCGGCGGGCGACGGTGGATACAACATTTGAAAATGGCGCCGGTAAGGTGCGCCTCGGCGATACGCTGTGGCTCGCGGAAAGCGAAACAGGCGAGAACATCGCCAAAAATGCGCAAGTTGAAATTATGCGCAGCGAAGGCACCAAACTCTTTGTGAGGGCGGTAACCTGACGAAAACGCCGCCATGGCCGGGGCCGCCGCGAAGTTGTGGACAATTTAACGCGATATTTATGTATTGCTGGATAGGCTGCCACTAGCAGCGACGCCTGCAGTCGCAGCAACGCAATTTGTTCAGTACGCTTAGCGGCGCGGAGGTCAAAATGAAATCAATCACAATCCGCAAAGTACCGGAGCCGGTTCACCGGCAATTGCGCATCCGCGCGGCGAAAAACGGACGTTCGCTTGAGGCGGAGCTTCGTGCAATTCTGCTGCGCCTGGCGCGTATTGATGACGCCGCTGCAAAAAAGCGTCCTGCGCCGGAAAGCAAAAATGACCCCACCGCCGATGCCAGCGCCGTTCAACAGGAAATCACGTTAACAGAAAACGAAATTGCATTGGGCGCAGACGCCGCAATGAAGAAAGTGCGAAAAATTCTGCGGGAAGATGCGGCCGATGCTGCAAGGGCTGCGTAGCAGGCATTGCCGCGATTGCCAGCAATGCTTGCATTTCAGCGCACAGCAAAATTGCAAACCCTGCCGTTGGACGATCAGGCGCCCGATCAATAGGCGCCGGTGCGCGTGTCGCTATGAACGATGGTTCGCCCGATGGGCCACAGGGCAAAGCCCGCAAGCTTTAAATGCGCCCAGGCGAAGGGAATGCCGATAATGGTAATGGCGAGGCCCGCTGCGGCGATTAGATGGCCGAGCGCCAACCACCAGCCAGCAAGAATAAACCAGATAATATTGCCAAGAAAACCAATCGGGCTGGTTCCGATATCTTCTCCATAAAGACGATCTCTCGCAATCGGCTTTGCGCCAAACGGCCACAGCGTATAAACGCCGTTGTCAAATGCGGCGCGTGCAAATGGAATGCCGATAATGGTTACTACCATAATCAGGGCCGCAATGAACCAGCCGAGCGCCGCCAGAGCGCCGCCGAGTGCAAGCCATAAAATATTCAAAATCAGCGCCGTCGGCGTGATGTCGCGTTCGTCATTTAGCGGGTGGTCCGGATACATGGGCGTTCTCCTTCTGCCCAATAGATATAGGGTTTCCGTGTGTGCCTTTCACCAGCGTTTCGCCGCAAATTTTCCTCAATTCGCCTGATAGGCCTGCGCATCCGGTCATTTCCTCGCCTCATTGCAAGGATTGAATAGGAAAATGAACGCCCGAACTGTCGCCGCTGCTCTTGTCTTGCTCGTTACCCCCGGCGGCGGCGCTCATGGTCAAGGCGCGGATTTTGGCGCACGCCTTTCAGCCGCCGCCATTGAGCGGACAACGCACCGGGTCACCTATGATGCAGCCTATATGCGCATCGCTTATCCCGGCGGCGACGTTGCGCCGGACCGGGGGGTATGCGCCGATGTCGTCATACGGGTCTTGCGCGTGCTTGATGTCGATCTACAGGAGCGCGTGCATGAGGATATGAAAAGCGCGTTTAGCGCTTACCCAAATCATTGGGGGCTTTCGCGCCCTGACAGTAATATTGATCACCGGCGCGTTCCCAATCTGGAAACATATTTCACGCGCAGCGGCGCAAAGGTTTTGCTGAGTGATGATCCGGCTGCCTATGCGCCGGGCGATATTGTTGCATGGAATCTGAAGGGCGATGCTGGCTGGTTGCCGCATATCGGTATTGTGACGGACCGCATTGCGCCGTCCGGCCGGCCAATGGTTGTGCACAATATTGGGGCCGGGCCGGAACTTGAGGATGTTTTGTTCTCCTGGAAAATGACCGGGCATTACCGAATAATGAGAATGGAAAACTCAGGTCCCTGAAAACCCAAGTTTCGAAAGAATATCCTCTCGAGTGCTCCCGCTTTCCCGCAAGGCTCTTAGCTTGACCGACTCGTCACGCTTGGCGAGGCGCTTGCCGGTCTTGTCAGTAATAAGTTTGTGGCAGCGGTAAACTGGCGCCGGAAAATCCAGCAGGGCGTATACCAACACATGCAAATGCGCTGCATGAAAAAGATCCTGACCGCGAATAACATGGGTGACGCCGGCACGGGCATCGTCATGGACAGAAGCGAGATGATAGCTTGTGCCAAAATCTTTGCGCGCAATAACAGGGTCGCCGAAAATTTCCGGCATCGCCTTGAGGCGCCCGGTCTCGCCATTGGGTCCTGCGCCTTCTTCTGTGAACGCCAGTTCTTCAAACGCGCCGCCTAAATGATCGCGGGCGGCGCTGATCGACAAGCGCCAGGCATAGGATTTGCCGTCGGCCAGCAATGAGCGCTCTTCCAATGCCGCCAGCGGCGCGCCGACATATGAAGCGCCGTCCGGTCCGTCAGGGGAAAAATGCGGCGCCCGGGCAATTTCTTCAGCGATCTCTTTGCGGGTTTTAAAACAGCGATAAACGACGCCTTTTTCGCGCAGGATGGCCAGCACCGCTTTATATTCATTAAAATGTTCCGACTGACGGCGCGCCGGACCCTCCCAGGATATTCCCAGCCAGGCGAGGTCCTCATAAATCGCCTTTTCGAATTCCGGCTTACACCGGGCTTGATCGATATCTTCAATACGCAGAAGGAGGCGCCCATCAGCTGCTTTCGCCGCCTCAAATGCGGCCAGCGCTGAAAAGGCGTGGCCCAAATGCAATAAGCCAGTCGGCGAGGGTGCAAAGCGAGTGACAAAACCAGCCATAAAAAGAGTTTGCGGATATGCGGGCGCGGAGACAACCGGTTTCGACTTGATCAAGGAGTCATTTTTACGAGCGTAAAAAACCTGCTGGGTTCGCCTGGAGGGGCCCGCGATTGTTGAATTAGAAAAAATCAGGTCCGCTAAAGAACGTTTTCCACGACATGACCGCCGCCCAATGTATTGCGACAGCGGGCCAGATCGACCCAGCCCGTAATGCTGCAATTGTCGTTGCAGTTCCAAGAAATAAGGCGACGGCAAGAAATCTCCAGTTGAAGAACAGTGATTGCGCCTCGGTGACCATAAAAGCTGCATTAAATGGATGCCAAAGCACAAACAAAGCTAATGATCCAAGCGCGACGACGGTCATGGCGCTGGCATGAAGCCGCGTCTGCAAAGCGACAAGCGGGCCGCGGAACAAGAGTTCTTCAAACAGAGAGGGAATGATCAGCGTAATCGCGCCTGCGCGAAGCAATGTGTGCGGATCATTGGCGAGCCGGTATTCAAAGATCCCGGTCGCAAAGCCAAAGGTTAGTGACATGACGGCGTATACAACAAAGAGCAACGCCGTTTGTCGCCATATCGCCCAGTTAGGCCATCGAAACACAGGTGCGTGTTAGGCCGCAGCGCCGCCAACCGTCAGGCCGTCAATTTTTATGGTTGGCTGGCCAACGCCTACGGGCACGCCCTGTCCACCCTTGCCGCAGACGCCGATGCCGGGATCAAGCGCAAAATCATTGCCGATCATTGAAACTTTTGTCAGCGCGGTCGGGCCGTCGCCAATCAGCGCGACGTTTTTGAGCGGCGCGCCGACTTTCCCATTTCTGACCCGGTAGGCTTCGGTACAGTTAAAGACGAATTTACCCGATGTGATATCGACCTGTCCGCCAGAGAAATTTACGGCGTAAATGCCGTCTTTGACGCTGGCGAGAATTTCTTGAGGGTCATGTTCGCCGCCAAGCATAAATGTATTGGTCATGCGCGGCATTGGTTGACAGGCGAAGCTTTCGCGCCTTCCGTTGCCTGTGGGCGCAACGCCCATAAGGCGTGCATTCAGCCGGTCCTGTAAATAGCCTTTTAGAATGCCGTCCTCGATCAGCGTCGTGCGCGAGGTTGGCGTGCCTTCATCGTCAACGGTTAATGATCCGCGCCGTCCCGGAAGCGTGCCGTCATCGATCACGGTGACGCCGGGCGCGGCGACCCTTTCTCCGATTCGCCCGGCAAAAGTTGAGGTTTTCTTGCGGTTAAAATCGCCCTCAAGTCCATGGCCGACCGCTTCATGGAGGAGAATGCCGGTCCAGCCGGGACCAAGCACCACTTCCATTTCACCGGCGGGCGCGGCTTCGGCTTCAAGATTAATCAACGCCTGACGCAAGGCTTCGTCGACCTGCCCCTGCCAGGCGTCCGGCGAAACAAAACGCGCATATCCTTCACGGCCGCCGCCGCCATAGCTTCCGGTTTCCTGCCGGTCGTCTTCCCCGGCGGTAACCGATACGTTGAGCCGCACAAGAGGGCGGAAATCACGAACGACTGCGCCGTCGGGGCGCAGAATTTCGACGGCGGACCATTCTCCGGAAAGCGAGGCTGAGACCTGACGCACGCGATCGTCTTTTCCGCGCGCATAATCGTTGATATCCGCCAATAGCTTGGTTTTCGCCTCGAATGTCATATCCCCAAGCGGATTTTCATCCGGGTAAAGCTTGGCGTTGGTGCGGCCTGGGCCAGCCGCCATGACGCCGCCGCGCCCGGATTTGACGGCCTGAATAGCGCTGCCGGCGCGCTTGAGTGCGTCGACCGAGAGCTCCGAGGCGTGTGCAAAACCTGTCGATTCGCCGCAAACGGCGCGCAGGCCAAAGCCCTGATCAATGTTAAAGCTGGCTATTTTCAAACGATTGTCGTCGAAGACAAAAGCCTCCGATTGCGCATATTCGAAATAAAGTTCGCCATCATCGGCGCCATTAAGGGCGTTATCAAGAACGCCCTGGGCCTGATTGCGGTCAAGATCGGTGCGGGAAAAGAAAAATGATTCGCTCATTTATATGATTTAGAGGCCCAGTGCGCCGCACGCAAGGCGATCAAAATGACTATCGCGAGGCAGTGCGCCAAGGCTCAAAATTCCAGGGCTGGCGACGGTAGTTCCGCAGTGATTTTTCGCGGCAGGCTTGAGCGGTCATAGAGCGGTTTTTTGAGTTCTTCGAGCCGCCGCGCAGCAATTGCATTATCAGGGTTAACCGCCAGGGCGGCCTGATAATCGGCGCGTGCTAACGCATCATAACGTAAAGCTTCATGAGACAAGCCTCGATTCACGTAAATTTTCGCCCGGACGTGAATGCCAAGTCTGAGCGCTGCGCTGAAGTCAGCGACTGCGGCCTCATAATCGCCGAGATTGAATTGCACGACGCCGCGATTGGCATGAGCAATCGCTGATTTTCGGGGCGTCAGTTCCTCTTCCGTCAAAGACCGGTTGCACGGGTCGAGCGCGCCAGGGTCGATATCTCCATCGCGGGCATTTTCAAAACATCGATGGTAGAGTGGTATTTTCGGGCCGATAACGGTTTTGGCGCCGATTTCTTCATCAGTCGCGCGCGCGCCGGAAACGCCGCCGGCAAGAAAAAGCAAGCCAAAAACGATCAAGGACTGGCCCATATAATATCACTCTTACCGCATATTCGGTCCCTGTGTAACAAATAGACGTGAAAAAACGCCGGAATTGAAATTGGATCGGGATTGAGCAACTGCGACCATTTTTCCATTTTCAATGCGATGACGGCAGCGGCCACCGCATCTAATAAGGCGCCGAGATTAATTGACCCGGGGCCGGTCTAGGGCGTATCGACCGCTCCAACCAGCCGAAAGGTCATCGGTGCCGAATGAACGGCGCGACGACGCAGGATTTAACCATGAAGAACTTATATGGCGCAGTGGCCCCTCTTTGGATGGGAATTGGCGTTTGGGCCGTTTGCGCGCCGTTTCTACTGGCCAACGCTCAAACGACCCCTGGCGGCGTTACGATGCAGCCGCCAAATTCTGCAACTGCGGAACAAGTGCAGTTTTTTCATAATATGATCTTGTTGCCGATCATATCGGTGATCTGCCTGTTCGTTCTGGCGCTTCTTGTTTGGGTGATCGTCCGGTACAATTCGAAAGCTAATCCAAATCCTCGAAAATTTAGTCACAACACGCTGGTCGAAGTCTTGTGGACCGGCGTGCCGATTATGATTCTGTTGATCATCGCACTTCCATCATTTGACCTCCTTTTCACAGAAGGAGTCACGCCGGACGGAAAACAAAGCGTCATGCGCGGCGACGGACGAACGCAGGATTTTGTATTCGCAAATGATTTCCCGGCGAGCCGCATGGTTCACCGTCCGAAACAATTGCAGGTGCTGGTGGATGACGGTTCGGGCGCCCAGCTTATGAAAAACCGCATAGATTATGTTGCAACAGGTTTTGGCGAGCCGGAAATTCTGGTGTCTATGAATGCGCCGCCTGCGGCGGGCGCACGCGTCATCTTGCGCGGCGGCCGGTCGGTCGATCAACGTGGCGACGTTACGCTGGCGCCGACCATGACGCTGAAAGTCACGGGCGTTCGATGGTATTGGAATTACGCTTATCCTGATTTTGGCGATTTTGACTTTGTCTCAAATATGGCAGTCGAAGAAGATACGACACCGGAACTATATCGGCTCGAAGTCGACAATCGAGTGGTTGTGCCGGTGGGTGAGACTATTCGGCTGACGGTGACGGGCAGCGACGTTATTCATGCGTGGGCGTTGCCCGCTTTTGCGATCAAAATTGACGCCGTCCCCGGCCGCGTCAATGAAACCTGGTTCAAAGCCGATCGCGAGGGCGTCTTTTATGGCCAGTGCTCCGAGATTTGCGGCATCAGGCACGCTTTTATGCCGATTGCTGTCGAAGTTGTTTCGCGCCCCGTATTCGAGGCCTGGATAGACAGTCAGCGCGCGCTCGCGGGTATGGGGCCGATGTTTGAAACTAACAATGTAAAGGTCGCGCAAGGCGTTATCGCCGGCGCGGCGGCAGAATAATAAAAAGGGCTAACAGACTATGGCAGACGCACACGCCGCACATGGGTCAGGCGATCACGCCGACCACACGCCATCATTTTTTGTGCGTTGGTTTTTTTCCACAAACCACAAAGATATCGGCACGCTCTATCTGATATTCGCTATACTCGCCGGCATCGTTGGCGGCGCTATGTCTGGGCTTGTTCGGCTGGAACTCGCTGAGCCCGGCGTGACTTTCCTGACCTATTTTACCGGCGACAACGCCGAGGCCGCATATAATTTCTACAATGTTCTGATTACCTATCACGGGCTCATCATGATTTTCTTCATGGTGATGCCCGCAATGATCGGCGGTTTTGGCAACTGGTTCGTGCCGATCATGATCGGCGCGCCGGATATGGCGTTTCCGCGGATGAATAATATTTCTTTCTGGCTCTATGTCGCGTCCGGCATTTTGGCGACGCTGTCGTTGTTTGCGGTTGGGGCCAACGGGCAACTGGGTTTTGGCGGCGGATGGGTTTTGTATCCGCCGTTATCAACATCAGTTTCAGCAAATCCCGGACCGGCGATGGATCTATTGATCCTCTCGATTCATCTGGCCGGGGCGTCGTCGATCCTCGGGGCAATCAATTTCATTACAACGATCTTCAATATGCGCGCACCCGGCATGACCCTGCACAAAATGCCGCTCTTTGCCTGGTCGGTGCTGGTGACGGCGTTCCTGCTCGTCCTGTCGCTGCCTGTGCTTGCCGGCGCGATCACGATGCTTTTGACAGACCGGAATTTCGGCACGTCGTTTTTTGATGCGAGTGGCGGCGGAGATCCGATTTTATACCAGCATCTTTTCTGGTTCTTTGGCCATCCGGAGGTCTACATCTTAATTCTTCCTGGTTTCGGCATCATCAGCCATATCGTTTCAACATTTTCGAAAAAGCCAATTTTCGGCTATCTCGGCATGGCCTACGCCATGATCGCCATCGGTTTTGTCGGCTTCATCGTCTGGGCGCACCATATGTATACGGTGGGTCTGAGTGTGAACATGAAAGCGTATTTCGTTGCCGCCACCATGGTCATTGCCGTGCCTACCGGTATTAAGGTTTTTTCCTGGATTGCAACGATGTGGGGAGGATCAATTGACTTCAAAGCGCCGATGCTTTGGGCGATTGGATTCATTTTCCTATTTACGATCGGGGGCGTTACGGGTGTCGTTCTCGCGAATGCCGGCGTTGATCACTATATGCACGACACCTATTACGTCGTTGCACATTTTCACTATGTGTTGTCACTCGGCGCGGTCTTCGCAATTTTTGCAGGCTGGTATTATTGGTTTTCAAAAATGACGGGCTGGCAATATCGCGAATGGCTGGGGGCCCTGCACTTCTGGGTCATGTTTGTCGGCGTCAATCTCATCTTCTTCCCACAGCATTTCCTGGGTCTTCAGGGCATGCCGCGTCGTTACGTTGATTATCCCGCTGTCTTCGCGCAGTGGAATTATGTATCGACGATTGGCTACGGCGTTACGATGCTCGGTATGGCGGTATTCGCCATATGCATGTTCGACGCCTTTTTCGTCTATCGCCGCAAGGCGCCGGCCAATCCATGGGGAGAAGGCGCTACGACCCTTGAATGGACGCTGCCGTCACCGCCGCCATTCCACCAGTTCAATGAGCTGCCGCGCTTTGATAAGGGCGACGCCAAAGCGTTCTAACGACGCTCAATGCGCAATATTCTGCTCAAAAACCCGCCGGATCCCCGGCGGGTTTTTTTTGTGCGAACCAGGCTCGCAAATCATTAAATCGGCAAACGGGGTTACGATTTTTATTTATTCGCGCATTCGAACCCAAAAAAACAGCGCATGCTTTTTGCGAATGCGCTCAATATGCTGCAGTGCAGCGTGACCTCGCAAAAAAAATATCGTTAACCTATGGTTAGGGAACGTTAACAAAGTGACGAGGGGCGGTGAAATGAACGTTATTCTTTCAGATATTATGAGCGTGGCCGAATCGATTTTTCTCGGCGGTGACTGGACCGGTTTGGCGATGGTCGTCGGGGCGATTGTGATCGCGCTGTTTGCAATGCGCAATCTTGGTCAAATCCTTTGCAGCAGCGTGCTGGCGATGTTGTTGTTGGGGCTTGTCTGGGTCGGCTATAATGGCGCGACCAGCACGGCGCCGTCCGATCCCGCAACCTGGACCGGCCAGATTGAAGCGGGCTGGACGGCGATTGAAGCGATGTCCGGCACGACGATGATTGGTTATCTGGTGACCTTCGCCGTAGCGCTTGGCGTTTTGTTCCTCGGTCGATCATTGTTGTTCAGAGGCTAGAACAGAAGTCAAAAATCATTCTGGCGATTGGGTCGGCATACGCCAGCCCTCGCTTTTCTATGTGTTGCTTCGATTTCGGTGAGAGCCGCTATTTCAGTGGAGGGGCGAATGCTTGAGATGATCTTAAATGATGTGTTGGGGATCATTCGGACGACATTTTTGAGCAGCGATTGGATCGGCTTGGTGATCGCCTTCGGGTCTGTTCTCATTGCGTCTTTCGCGATGCGCCGGGGGACCCAAATTGGGTCGATGACGTTGTTGGCCCTGACTATGTTCGCTATTGGCGGCTATTTGCGTGGCGTTTATCGCGGTGCACGGCCACAAGGCGATGGCGTCAACGGCGGCGAACTGGTCGCCCAGCTTGAATCCAGCTGGGGCGTATTTATGAATATGTCGGCTGGTGTTCTGCTTGCCTATTTCATCTCGTTTATGCTGATGATTCTGATCATTTTTGGCATGAGAACCGTGTTTGGCCGCGGTTAGAGCGCTGTCAAAAGGACCTGTTTTCGCCGGGTGCTTTTCTTTTGCGGCGGCTCTATTTCCCTGAGCTTTCGTTTCGGGCATAACCCGTCCCATGAGCGAAACCGCAGTGCAAACAGATTCGTCCACGCTTGCTGGCCCACAGGACTATTTTGCGCTGTTAAAGCCGCGCGTGATGTCGCTTGTCATTTTCACAGCTTTTGTCGGCATGATCGCCGCGCCGGGTACGCTGCACCCGTTGTTGGGCACCGTCGCGCTATTGTCGATTGCAGTCGGCGCCGGCGCTTCCGGAGCGCTGAATATGTGGTGGGACGCTGACATCGACGCCATCATGACGCGCACCGCCAAACGACCGATACCGTCGGGCCGGGTGCCGCGCGCGGAAGCGGCGGCTTTTGGCGGATTTCTTTCAGTGCTGTCGGTTGCGCTATTGGCTCTGGCGTCGAACTATCTTGCTGCAGGCCTTCTTGCGTTCACCATATTTTTCTATGTGGTCGTTTATTCCATGTGGCTGAAACGTCTGACGCCGCAAAATATTGTGATCGGCGGCGCAGCGGGCGCCTTGCCGCCCGTGGTCGGCTGGGCGGCGGTTTCAGGCGCGGCGCCGCTCGAAGCATGGGTGCTGTTTGCAATCATTTTTTTATGGACGCCGCCGCATTTCTGGGCGCTGGCGCTTTATAAGCGCGGCGATTATGAGCGCGCCGGCATTCCGATGATGCCCGTCGTTAAAGGCGAAGCATCGACGCGCCGTCAAATATTTGCCTATGCGCTGATCCTCGCCGCCGCTGGCGCGGCGCCTTTCTTGATCGGTATGACGAGCGCCTATTATCTGGTAATGGCGGTTGCGTTAGGTGCGGTTTTTATCTGGCTTTCGTGGAAGGTGTTGCGCGCCGATCAGGAAGATCATAGCCCCGCAAAAAAATTATTTGGCTTTTCCATTTTTTATCTGTTCGCCCTGTTCGCGACCATATTGGTTGAGCGCCTGGTGATTCTCTATGCCTGATGCGCAGGAAACGAAGGCGCCGGCGCCGAAGCTCGCTGCACTGTCGCCAGACGAAAAGAAACAGCGCGACCGCCGCAATCTCGCCATCGCCTTCAGTCTCGGCGTCTTTATTGTTCTCGTTTTTGCTGTGACAATTTTGCGCCTTGGCAGCGCGGGCGCGCAGTGATTATTACAGCGGCAATCGCATGAAGAATCGCGCCTCCCATAACCGCAAAACTGCCATCCTTATTTCCGGCGCCGTCGTTACGATGGCGGCTTTGTCTTTTGCTGCTGTGCCTGCCTATCGCGCATTTTGCCAGGTCACCGGCTGGGGCGGCACAACGCAACGCGCTGAAATTGAAGCAAACAGAACCCTGTCGCGTCAAATTACCGTACGCTTTGACGCGACGGTAAATCAGGATCTTTTATGGCGATTCAAACCCGAGCAAGTCGCACAAACGCTGCATATTGGTGAGACCAGTCTTGCTTTTTATGAAGCCGAAAACCTCGCCAACATACCGGTGACCGGACGCGCGACATTTAATGTCTCACCGGCAAAAGCCGGGATCTATTTTCGCAAGATTGAGTGTTTTTGTTTTACCGAACAGACCCTCCAGCCGGGTGAGAAAGTCTCAATGCCAGTCACCTTTTTTGTAGATCCAGCGATTGCCGACGATAAAAATCTCGATGACGTCCAGACAATTACGCTAGCCTATACTTTCTTCGCCTGGGACGACGCGCCGGAAGCAGCGAGCCTTGCGGGCGGCAAATGAGGCGTCGTCGTTCAAAAGCTGCGGCTGAATAGCGCGGGCGCAACGGCTTCCGGCGCTTGGAATTTGGCGTCACGGCAGTATAGAAAGCCCTCAAATTCTGATGACATTTGAAAAATAAGGGCAAAGCATGGCCGGCGCAGACGTCAAACACGATTATCATCTGGTAAACCCCAGCCCTTGGCCGCTGATCGGCTCCATTGCTGCGGCGGCGATGATGATCGGCGGCGTCACCTGGATGAGTTCCAGCGGCAACGGGAATGGTTTGGTATTAGGCCCTGTTGGGGCGCCGTTCGTGTCTCTTACAGGCAATTGGCTTTTCTTCCTGGGTTTGAGCGGCGTCCTTTTGACCATGGCCGGCTGGTGGCGCGACGTGATCAAGGAAAGCCTCACCGGTGAGAATACCGCCTTGGTGATCCGCCTTGGCCTTCGCTATGGCATGGTTCTGTTTATCGCTTCGGAAGTGATGTTTTTTGCGGCGTGGTTCTGGGCGTTTTTTGGCGCGGCGTTGTTTCCGGGCGCCGGTGATCCGGTTTTGCTCGCGGACGGCTCGCAGATGCTGAACCTGTCCGGCGATCCCGCGTTCATTGGCAATGACGGCCGGGCCCATGCGACAGGCGCTGTTTGGCCGCCGGTTGGCGTGGAACCGTTAAGTCCCTGGGCGCTGCCGCTCCTCAATACGCTGATCCTTTTGCTGTCCGGCACGACAGTCACTTGGGCGCATCACGCGGTTCAGCATGGCGATCAAAAGGGTCTTATTCAGGGGCTTATTGCAACAATCATCCTCGGGGTGATTTTCACCAGTTTTCAGGCAATTGAGTATTATGAAGCGCTGTCGCTCGATATGTTTAAATTTTCCGGCGGCGGGATTTATGGCGCGTCATTTTTTATGGCGACGGGTTTTCACGGTCTGCATGTGATCATTGGGACGATATTCCTCACCGTTTGCCTGTTTCGCGCCATAGCCGGACAGTTCACCGCCGAGCGGCATTTCGGCTTTGAAGCGGCCGCCTGGTATTGGCACTTTGTCGACGTTGTCTGGCTGTTTCTCTTCTCTTTCGTATATGTGCTCGGCAATCAGGGGCTTTTGTCGTAGGCTAGAGCCCCTTGAACAAAAAAGAGGAGGGCCGCTTCATGCGCTCTCTGTCCGCGTTAAGAAAAATTACCGCCGTTGCCTGCATGCTCGCGCTTTCTGGGTGTCTTGTTTCCGAAGATCCCCTTCTTGACGCCTCAAACGGCCATGCGACGCCGATTGATCCGGGCGCTTACGTCATGTGCCCTGTGGGCGACGAGGAAGACGGCGCCGACTGCGAACAGTTTAGCATTTCCCATGACGATACCGGTCTATACCGCCTCGACAAGGACGGCGAAGAACCGATCGATATGCGCGTGCGTCGTATCGGACGGCGTGGGTTCGCTGTGCAGCTTCTTGAAGATAGTGACGATGCGTATCTTTATTATTACGGCGCCGGCAATAGTCAGCGTTTTCGTTTGACGATGATGTTGTGTGCAGATCTGCCAGAAGAGATGCGTGCGCAATTAATAGAAGATGGCGATCTCGAATCGGATGATGAGGATTTTGAAACTTGCACCGTAAATACCTTGAAGGGTGTGACCGTTTCGGCGAAGGCCTATCACCGCGGAGAGGTGCAAAGCGACGAGGGAATCGCGCTGGAGTTTACCCCAGCGCCGAATGCCGTCGATTGACCGATTATCCCCCTGTATCGCCTTATGCGGCCGGCCTTGGCGGCAAATGTCCCCGCTGCGGACAGGGCGCCTTGTTTGAAGGTTTCCTTGGACTGCGAAAAACATGCGCCGTCTGCGCGCTGGATTATGCAAAGGCCGATCCCGCAGACGGGCCGGCGGTTTTTGTTATTTTTATTGTTGGGTTTGTCGCTGTCGCCGTCGCTTTTGTCGCGCGCTTTGTCTGGTTTGCGCCGGTCTGGCTGGCGTTTTTGATCAGCGCTGGGCTGTCCGCTGTTGTAATTGTGGGGTTGTTGCGCCCCCTGAAAGCAACGCTGATCGCGCTGCAATATGCAAATAACGCCGAAGAGGGCAGGCTTGAAGAGTAACCCCATGTTCGCGAACAGAAGATTTCAATTTCACCCCATACTGACGATTGTTGTGGGGATTGCATTCGTTTTTTTGCTTAGCCTTGGCAATTGGCAACTCAAGCGGCTCGCATGGAAGCAGGACCTGATTGCCAAAGTCGAGGTCAGTCAGGGTGCCAATCCCATAGCATTTGAGGAGGCGGCGGCGCGCGCTGATGCCGGTGAAAATATGGAATATACGCCGGTTCGGCTGACGGGTTCCTTTCGCTCGGAGAGCGAACAACGGGTTTTTGGATCCAATGGAGGCCGGTCTGGCGTGTTCGTCTTTGCGCCGCTGCAAACGCTGAGCGGCGATCTGGTTTTCGTTAATCAAGGATTTGTTGCAAACGGCGTTTCCGACTGGGAGTGTTTTTGCGGCGCTGATGCGCCGATGGAAATTGAAGTGACTGGCCTGTTTCGCAATCGGGAAAAACCGTCACCGCCCGCGTCATGGATTATTCCCTCGACCAAGCCTGCAGACGGGTTGTGGCTTGTGCGCGATCCATTGAAATTTGCCGCCGCCGCAAAGATCGAAGCGCAACCCTATTATGTTGACAGTTTTGCTGTTGACGGCGTCGACTGGCCTAAAGGCGGGACGACACGCCTCGATTTCAGCAATCGCCATCTCGATTACGCCCTGACCTGGTTTGCCGCCGCAGCAGCCCTGATTGGCGTTTGGCTCGTTTTTTCCTTGCCAAAGCAAAAATAATCAAATAACTTTGAAAAACAAAGCACAGATGCCGAGGTCCTGGCGTGTGCTGATGAAGCATGGCGGTCCGCCTGCCGGAGCGCTGCCTGGGCGTAAGCTGTCGGAGGAATGATATGTCGCTGCAACCCCTGCTTGAGGCGCCATTGGTCATCCAGATCCACGCATTCGGCGCCATCACCGCATTTTTCCTTGGCGTTGTTCAGCTTGTCGCGCCAAAGGGAACGCTGCCGCACAAAACGCTTGGGGTCGCGTGGTTGTTGCTGATGACGACGATTGCAGTTTCCAGCATTTTTGTGCGGCCGTCGCTCTTTCCCGGTCTGCCGATCACCCAGTGGTTCAGCTTCATTCACATTTTTACAATTTTGACCTTTTGGGGCGTTGCCCAGGGAAGCTTTTTTTTGCTGCGCGGCGGCTCCAGCCTCAAAAATCACAGCCGGCCTTTTAGGGGGATATTTATCGGCGGCTTGGTCATCGCCGGTGCGTTTGCTTTCCTTCCCGGACGGATCATGAATGAAGTCGCGTTTGGCGGTTGATCAGCCGGCCGGTTATGAATCGGGATAAATGTAAAGGCGAATTTTGAAAAACCCACTAAATCTCGTTCGGCGGAGCTTATTTTTAATCTCTATGCCGATGGTGTTCATTACTTTTGCCTTGCCATTGCGCGCGGAAGATCTCGGCGCATCCGGCATTGAAATTGGCGTCCTCTACAGCATTTTCACCGCGTCTGTTTTTGTAATTCGTCCGATTGTCGGTTTCGGGCTTGATCACTTTGGCCGCAGATTGTTTTTCATCGCAGCGATGGCGCTCTATTTTTGCGCCAATGCTCTTTATGCGTTCAGCAGCGATGTAGAAACATTGTATATAGCGCGGCTTGTTCAGGGGTTTGGGTTTTCCGTTCTCTCAATCACAACGGATACGATTACAGCCGATTTGACCAGGTCCGACGGTCGCGGCGCGGCGATGGGTGGAAACATCGCAAGCCAGACCCGCGGCGGCATGCTCGGCGCTACAATTGGTTTTACATTAGTTGGGATAATCCCGCTTCATGCGTGGGTCTATTCATTTGCAACTTTTGCTCTCGTTGCGTTCTTGGCGGTAATTTTTGCTGTACGGGTCATCCCCGAGACGTTGAGCGCCGAAAAGCAAGAACGTTCGGACTTGAAGTTCAGATTTCCAAGAAAGCAATTCGGCCTGTTGCTTGTCATATTCCTCGCTGCATTCGCCGGCGCCGTCGTTCAGCCCTATTACCTGATTTATCTGCGCGGGAGATTCGACCTTGAACTCGTTATTCTCGCATTTGCCTTTCTTCCGGTGGGGCTTGCCTATGCGGTGATGCCGGTGTGGCTTGGCGGCGTCACAAACTGGTTAAGCCGGCCCGCCGCAATGGGCATCGGCTTTGCCATGGCCGGCTTTCTTTATTTGTTGGTGCCGCATGTGAATGGATTTATCTGGATCATCGCTGCTTTTACCGGCGCCTCGATTGGAAGCGTCCTGGTCGATCTTACCAAAAATGCGTGGCTTGCCGATATTTCAGGTCCGAATGCAGCAGGAACGACCTTTGGAATTGCCGCCCTTGCGGCCGGCGCTGGCGCCACATTGGGGCCGGTAGCTGGCGGTGCGCTTTATGACGGATTGGGCAAGGAAACCATTTTCTACGTCGCCGGGATTATTCTTCTGGGCGCGATGAGTTTGCTTTTTTCCGCCAAGTCGAAAAACCGCGCCGGCAAATAGGTTTTGGCGACTCTTATTCCGCGTCCCGCAGTTTCTTCTCATAGGCGTTCACGAGCGTCATATAGGGGCTCACCTGATCAAAAATCGGGGCAGTCTCCTCATCGGGCGCGTAATTCTGATACATTTCAAAATGCAGATGAAAAGTCGTCGGCACGCGTTCACCCGAGGCGTTAAAAAAGTCGTTTGACACTTTGCCAATGCGTTGGCCTTTTGAAACAAATTCGCCGTCGCTGACCGCCAGAGCGTCCATCTTCAAATGCATATAACGATAAAGCGTACCGTCATCGGACTGCAGTCTTATGGTATAGCGCGAGCTTGATGGCGCAATGATGCGCCCGTCTTCGACGGCGACCGCCCAATGGGAAGCGCCGGTTTCCGAAATGCAGGAGGCCGCGCGAATGTCAACGCCTTCGTGGCCGCCATCAGGGCACATGATCTGGTTTCGCGAACGCGACTCGCAGAACGTATCCTGCCACGGGTAATCATAATTGGACGCATCGCATTGGCCGCCATCCATTCCGTTGATCGACCCCTGGCTGCCGCCATAGCGATAAACCTGGCTGTTTAAAAATGCCGCATCTTCCAGCGGAAAACCAATGTCAGGCCGATAGATTGTCGTGTCCGCATGCCCGGGGCCTGACGCCGGTAATAGATCGCCCGCAGGCACATAGCTGAAAATGCGGCCGCCGTCATCGGTCAGAAATGCATCATCTTCCGCCTCTGGCGCCTCCGGGTCGGGATCGTCGGCGGGCGTTTCGTCCGGCGCTGTGTCGTCCGGGGTGATGTCGTCCTCATCGAATAAGTCACAGGACGCAGCTAACATAGCCACCGCCGAGGCCAGGAGAATATATTTGGTTGCGCTCATTATTCGCCCCCTGCCCGTTCCGGGTTGGCGAGAATCATCGATTCCGCGAGCGCCGTAACATAGGCGTCAGCAGCGCATCGTTGATCATCCGCCGGGTTGCCGCATTCAATATTCATCACATAGCCGCAGCCAAATTTTGAAAAACTCAAATCGACGCCATAATCATTGCGGCTAATGTGATATTCAGCGCTGGTGCCTGTTAAGCGCCGCGGCCTTGCGGCAAGGCGTTTGCGAAACTCAACGACACGCGGATCACCGCCGACTACCCTGTTGCACGTACCCGTAATCGACAGGCTTGCATTCTCATCGACCGCCGCCGTTGCCGTATAAACATTTTCCATGCCGTAGACTTTAAGCTTGTCGCGAATATCCGGATGGGCGGGTAGCAATAGAGGAATCAGAACCCGGTCGACTTCCACGCGTTCTACATTGGCGAGGCGGTTTGCCGCCAGTGCGCGTAGTCCCGGCAGCGGCGCGACCGGCTGCGTCTGCACTCTGGAAAGCGTTTGCTGAGACGTCTGTTGTTGTGCGTCTTCACCGGCAGTGCGCTCAAGATCAGCGCGCACCTCCGCCCAATTCGGTTGGCGCGGCAATGGGCGCGCCGCGGTTGATTGGTCCTCTTTGCTGGCGGCGGCCGCGGTTCGGCGCGCGGGGATGCGTACCGCTTTTTCCCGAAGGCTTTGCTGTAAAGCTTCGCCGTCTTCGGCGCTGCGGGTTTGCGCATAGGCGTAGACGGTGAGGGCGAGCGACAGCCCAATGCTTCCGAATAAAAATTTCTTCATGCTTCGTCCCCCGTTCTCGCGGCGATTATCGTTCAGTCAGCTTAAACTCAATGCGCCGGTTCTGTGCGAGCGCGCTTGCCGAAAAACCGGCCACTATTGGCGATGTTGATCCAGATCCCGTGGCCAACAGGCGCCGTCCGGAAACGCCGCGTCCGGCCAGATATTGGACGACAGCAATTGCACGTTGTGCGGAAAGATCGAGATTGGAATCAAATAATGCGCGGCATGACGGCCCGAGCGGCGATGGGTCCGCATGGCCGTCCACGCGTAAAACCCAGTCGATTCCGGTCGGGATGTCGCCTTGAATGTCGATCAGCGCGGCGGCCAGTTTGTTGAGTTCGATCATGCCCGCGTCCGCAAGGGTCGCCGAACATGATCCGAATAAAATATCGCTTTCGAAAATAAATCGATCGCCTACGACCTTGATATCGGTGCGATCGCCGAGCGCTTCGCGCAACGCTTCGAAAAATCGTGAGCGCACTTCCTGCAGCTCCTGGACTTTGCGAGCGAGTGCAGCATTGAGGCGCTGGGACAGGTTTTCGATCTGCGCCTGTTGCTCACGATCTTTCGCTTCCGACGCATCCAATGCTTCCTGCAGGCTTGCAAGTTGCCGGCGTAAAGCGGCGATCTGCGCATTCAGTGTGGCGATTTCGCTTTTTTGTTCCTCACTCAGCGCTTTTTCAGCTTCAAGTTCTTCAGCGGAAGCGGCGACCGCCGCCTGGCTTGTCGCCAATGTGGCGCCAAGCGCGACCAGCTCTTGATCCTTTTTCGCGATTGTATCTTCCAGCGCCAATGCTTGCGTCTGCAGACGGTCACGCTCGGCGACGGCAAGTCCCAACTGATCATTGAGCGAGTTGATCTGGGCAATGAGACGCGCCAGCTCGTCGTCTTTCGATGCGAGCTCGTCTTTCACGCTGGCGAGTTTATCGCCGAGATAAAATTGGGCAACGACGAAAATGGACAACACAAACATCAGCACCAGGAGCAGTGTCGACAATCCGTCAACAAATCCCGGCCATATATTGGCCTCGCTCCGGCTGCGGCGGCGCGCCATCGCTACTCTCCGCCGCCGAAGCGGATCAGTGTACGATTAAGCGCCCGAATTTCGTCTCTAAGTTCTGATGTTTGTCCGGCCTGCGCATTGATCTGGGTTTCCGTATTGGCGGCCAAAGCGGTTTCAAGCGCCTGAATAGCGCCGATCACATCGCCATCTGCAATATTACCGGTATAGCTTGCGCCGTCTTTACCGGCGCTCACCGTTCCGGTCATACCCGCAAGCCAGTCTTCAAGATCGGTGTAAAAACGGTTTTGCGCCTGACCTGCTTGAAGGTCGAGAAAGCCAACGATCAAGCTGCCGCCAAGACCAAACAGTGAAGACGAAAAAGCCGTGCCCATGCCGGAAAGCGGCTCGCGCAGATTGGCGATCAATTGTGAAATTGCGTCTTCGGCGTCGCCATTCGTCGAGGCCAGCCCGTTAATCGTATCGGCAACTGCATCGACTGTCTGAAGCAGTCCCCAAAAGGTTCCGAGGAGCCCGAGAAAGACCAGAAGGTTCATCATATAGCGGCCCATCTCGCGGCCTTCATCCATCCTTGTACCGATAGAATCGAGAATGGCGCGGCTTGATTCCGGCGACAGACGGCCATTGCGCTTATCCGCGTCAAGCAGGAGCTTGGCCATCGCGCTGATCAAAATCGGCGCACGGGGCAGACGCGACCGACCGGGATCGACAATTTCCATGAAAGCTTCAACCCAGCGCACCGCCGGAGAGATCACGCCGGCCAGCCGGAGATTAAAAACAATCCCGATGGCCAAAACGCCGAGGATGAGACCGTTCAGCGCCTGATTGGCGTTAAAGGCGTCCAACAACAACGGCGTTGGCTGCGGGCTCCACGGAGAAAGATAAAAAACACCAGCGCCAACAGCGATCAGAAACAACAACATGTTGAGGATGTAGCGGCCCGGCCGGGTGAATTTTGCCGACCTTACGAGCGAACGCGCCATATAACCCCCTTACAAAAAAGACCCCACAGCATGGGACCTTAATTCAAAAACAGGGCCGGTTGAAAGCGCGTTGGTTAATCATTTGAGGGTTTTGCCGCCGGTGTCTCGGGCTCGCCACAGCGTGCGGGTTCAAAAGTCTCCGCCCAGACTGCGCGAATTCTCATAACATCTTGATTGCCTTAAGAAAAACGCCTCCCTGGGAAGGGAGGCGTTTTGGTTGCGACATAAATGTCGGAGGTCCGACGCGGTGCGTCTAATCGAGCTGGCGCACCTCGACCGGGCCAAGGTTTAGACCCTGAAGGCCGATTTCGATTTTCTCGCGATCACCGACAATGACCCAGATCAGGCTTTCGGGATGAACCACTTCTTCGGCGGCCGCGCTAATATCGCTGCCGTTGAGGGCCTCATATTTGCCTTTAAGGGTCGCCGGGTAATTCCAAGGCCGGCCGTAACGGGCGCTCGAAACAAGGCTCCCCAAAACATCGTCAGAGGTTTCAAACGCGCCCGGCAATGACCGCGTGCTTGATAAAATGACGCGCTGCAGTTCGCCGGGCGTTGCGGGCCGCGTCGTCTTGTAGTCATTGAGCTCTTTGATCAGTTCCCTGATGGAATCGATTGTCTTGTCGGTTTGCACCGGTGCGTAGACCAAATAGGGCCGCTGTCCGCGGGCGCCTTGAAAGAAAGTGTAGGCGCCATAGGCCCAACCTTTGTCTTCGCGTAAATTCATGTTCACGCGAGCCGTGAACTGGCCGCCGAGAATGTCGTTCATGGCGTTAATGGCGATTGCATTTGGCGCGTTTGTCGGCGGCGCAACATGACCGGCAAGGATCAGCGATTGCGGTGAGCCGGGCTTGTCAAAAATGATCACCTTGCCTTTGTCGGGACGCTCAACTGTAGCGATATTCTTGACCGGAATGTCGCCGGTTGGCGTGCGCCAGGCGCCAAAGGCGCGTTCTAGTTCCGGCATAATCTCTTCAAGCGACGTATCGCCGACAACAAAGATCGTTGCGTTGTCAGGGCGCAGCCAGGTTTGGTGGAACGCGACCAGATCATCGCGGGTCAGCGATTTGATCGACGCCGTCGTGCCCGAGCCGGTGAACGGCACGCCATAGGCATGTCCGGCGCCGTAGATTTCCGGCGGCAGCATGCGCAAGGCAAGTTGTACGGGGTTGGCTTTTTCCTGCTCAATGGCTGCGAGCCAGCGAGCGCGCAATTTTTCCATCTCTTTGCTGTCAAATGCCGGGTTACGCAAAACATCCGCCATGATGTCCATTGAGGGACGCAGATTTTCCTTAAGCGCGGACATCGCCAAGCCGGTCGTATCGAGCGTTGAACCAGCGCCAAGCGTGGCGCCCAGAGATTCGAGCTCCTCGGCGATCTCTAATGCTGAGCGTCGCGCTGTTCCTTCGTCAAGCATGGCCCCTGTAAAGGAAGCGCCGCCAAGCTTGCCGCCGCTTACGGCGTCCGCCGCATAGCCAGCGTCAAATTGCGCGGATATTTCGATCACCGGCACAGCATGACGTTCGGCCAGCACGACTTTCATGCCATTTGACAGCGCGGCTGTTTCAATCGCCGGAAACGTAAGATCCGGCGATGTGGTCACTGCCGGCAGGCCGGTTGAACGATCAATTGTCGTCTCGGCTGTCGAATATTCAGGATAAGGAAGGATGTTTAGCTGATAATATCCGGCAGACATCACCTCGCGCGCGACGCGAAGCACGTCTTTTGGCGCTGCGGCGTCAAGCCAGTCAAGTTGGGTCGTGATAAACCCGGGATCGTCCGCGTAAAGGGCTCCCTCGGCCAGGGTCACAGCCTTGCCGCCGAACCCGCCGACTTTTTCCAGGCCGCGTACAATGCCGGCTTTGATGCCGGTTCTGGCCCGATTTAGTTCCGCCGCTGTCGGTCCTTTCGCGAGAAACGCATCGATCACCGCCTCCATTTCACGCTGCACTTGATCAAGGTCAGCTTCTTTTTTGGCGTCGACGGTGACAGAATAAAAGCTCATCAGCTCCTGGGCCTGAAGATTGGCGGTTGCGGAAGTTGCAAGCTGCAAGTCGTCAACAAGTTTTCTATAGAGCCGCGATGTTTTACCGCCGCCGAGAACTTCTGCAGCGAGCTGCAGGAAAACGGCGTCGCGAGTTGTTCTTCCCGGCGCTGACCAATTACGGTCTATGCGCGGCTGCGGAACCTGGTCGAGCATGATTTCAACTTTATTGACATCAAGTTTCGGCGCATTGGCCTTTGTTTGCGTCAGCGGCGGTCCGGCCTCGACGTCGCCGAAATATTTTTCAACCAATGGTCTCGCCGTCGCCGCGTCAATGTCTCCGGCGATCACCAATACGGTGTTCGCGGCGCCGTAATATTCCTTGAACCACGCCTTCACGTCATCAAGCGAGGCCGCATCGAGGTCGTCCATCGATCCGATTGTTGAGTGGCTATAGGGGTGGCCCGCAGGCAAAAGGCCCGCCAAAACCGAATATTCCGCACGGCCATAAGGCTGATTGTCACCCTGGCGTTTTTCATTTTGAACGACGCCGCGCTGATTTTTGAGCTTTTCTTCGGTGACGGCGCCAAGCAAATGGCCCATGCGGTCCGATTCCATCCATAAGACCCGCTCAAGCGCAGTTACCGGGACGGTCTGAAAATAATTCGTGCGATCGAACCAGGTCGTGCCATTGAGATCAGTTGCGCCGACATCTTCCAGCGGTTCGAACCATTCGCCGTCATAATTTTCAGAACCATTGAACATCAAATGTTCAAACAAATGCGCGAACCCGGTCTTTCCCTGAGGTTCGTCCTTGGAGCCCACATGGTACCAGATCGAGACAGCGACAAGCGGCGCCTTGCGGTCTTCATGAACGACGACAGTCAGTCCATTGTCCAGCTTGAACTGCTCATAGGGCAGGTCAATCTCTGCAGCGAAAGCAGAATTATTCAGTAAGATTGCGGCGGCGGTGAAAGACAACAGATGACGCATGAAAAATCTCCGGGCGTGGTTGGGACCGCGAACGGCAAACAGCTAAACTCGGCGGTGCGTGACACCAGGTCAAGCAACATTGCTTCACTTCGTCGCCAACACGCAACAGTTTAGCGCTATCTGTGGGATTGTTACCGCGGCGCGCGTTTGGCCAAAATCCGCTGCAGCGTGCGGCGATGCATGCCCAGGCGGCGTGCGGTTTCCGATACATTGTGATCGCAAAGCTCGTATACGCGCTGAATGTGCTCCCAGCGGACGCGGTCGGCAGACATCGGATTTTCCGGCGGGTCCGGTCGTTCACCGGGTTTTGCCAGGAGCGCCTTTTCCACATCGTCAGCGTCGGCGGGTTTTGACAGATAATCGATCGCGCCGGCTTTTACCGCTGCGACAGCTGTCGCAATATTGCCGTATCCAGTCAGCATAACGACGCGGCAGTCCTCGCGCTTCTCATTGATCTGGTCGACGACCTGCAGCCCGTCGCCATCCTCAAGCCGCAGATCAACAACGGCAAAAGCCGGCGCAATTTCCTTGACGATCTTGCGGGCGTCGGCGACCCCCGCCGCCAGGATGGGTTGAAAGCCGCGCTTTTCCATTGCGCGACCCAGGCGCGTGCGGAACGGTTCGTCATCGTCAACGATTAACAGGGTCGTATCTTCAGGCAACGAACGATCATTCGTTCGCGCATCGTCGAGCCTCGTCATTAGCGCCATCCAGCGAGATTACTTCTTTGATGTTCCGGGCCTAAATGCTCTTTTTGACTCGCATTATCAAGCGATTGGCTGCGCTGAAAGTACAGAAAGCGGCCAAATCGAAATTATGCTGGCGCCGGTCTGGCGCGGTTCGTCGCCCCATTGGCGGTTGTCAAATTCAACCCGTGCGCCGGTTCCTTCCAAAAGGGTCTTGGCGATGAAAAAGCCAAGACCCATCCCGTCTTTGCGTCTGGCGCCCGCGCGGCTGCCTGTCCGCCCGCTGACATAAGGCTCGCCCAATCGGGTCAGGATTTCTGGCGAAAATCCCGGCCCGTCATCATGAACGGAAATACGCAACGAGTCCGAGGCCCATTCCGCGTTGAAAAGCACTTCGCGCTCGGCAAAGTCCGCCGCATTCTCGATGAAATTGCGCAAGCCGAAAATAATCTCCGGCCGGCGCTGAAGTATCGGTTCGGGGGCGCCATCGGCGCTGATTGTCTCGATCCGGAATTGGGGGCCGCCGGGCAAATCAAGAAATGGCGCTGCTGCTTCCTTCAACAGCGCGTCAACGCTCAACCGGTCGTGGACGGCATCGCCCGTATCGCCATGCTGCGACAGGCGCCCCAATATATCCCGGCATCGCTCCGCCTGACTCACCAGCAAGGCGGCGTCTTCTTTCATTTCTGGACTATCAGTCAGTTCGCGCTGCATTTCCTTGGCGGTGAGCTGAATGGTGGCGAGCGGCGTTCCAAGTTCATGTGCGGCGGCGGCCGCGAGCCCGCCAAGCGCGGCCATGCGCTCTTCGCGCGCGAGCACCAGCTGCGTGGCGGCAAGGGCGCTGCGCATCTGTGCTGATTCAACCGCAATACGATGCGCATAGGCGGCAAAGAACGCAACAGAAAATGACAACGCCACCCAAACGCCGGCTTTGTAAACCGGCGCCAGGGCTAGTGTTTCGCCGGGAACCCAAGGCAAAGGCAGATTAAACAACGCCAAGAGACTTATGCTGGCGAATGCGAGCGCCGCGATCAGGGTGGTCAGCCGTGCCGGCAATACGCTGGCGGCAATCGTAACTGGTGCAATGATCAGCACCGAGAACGGGTTTTGCAGACCGCCGGTGAAAAACAAAAGCGCACTCAACTGCACAATATCAAATGCGATAAATGCGGCGGCCTCGCGATCGCTCAAGAACCGTTGCGGTGAAAATCGCAATATTGTGAATAAATTAAGCCACGCGCTGGCGGCGATCGCGCCAAGGCAAAGGCCCAATGGCGTTGGAAAACCAAGGCCGAAATGCACTGAAATAATCGCCACCGTCTGGCCGGCGGCCGCGAGCCATCTGAGCGTTGTCAGGGTGCGCAGGCGCACGGGCTCGCGAAGAGCGTTCAGTGCGGCCTGGCTGTCGGCAAGGGCATGCGGCATTGCGCGCTTTTACCGCGAGTGCGCTCGCCAATGGAAGGTGGTAGAGGAGCGCTGGCCCCAATCGACGCTAGGATAGGTATGAAACTCGTTTTTGTGACTTTTGCCGCTGCCATGGTCTTTGCCCTTGCCGCCTGCGGTCAGCAATCGGCATCGCCCGTTCCGACTGATCTGGTTATCGAGCTGTCAGACCAGTTTACCGGCGATTTCGCGCTGGTGGGTGAAAATGGCGACCCTGTCAGCGACGAGGATTTTGCAGGCAAACTGATGCTTGTCTATTTCGGCTTTACCCACTGTCCGGACGTTTGCCCGGGCGATGTGGGCGTGATGAGCGCCGCCCTCAATGAGCTTGGCGATATGGCCGACGAAGTGGCGCCGATATTCATTTCTGTTGATCCTGAGCGGGATACGCCTGAAGCACTGGCTGCATATTTTGCCTTTGATGATCGCATCATTGGCCTGACAGGCTCGCCGGAGGCAGCGGAAGCCGCGCGCAATGGCTACAAGCTTTATGCGCAGAAAGAGCTGCTCCCGGACAGCGCTCTCGAATATACGATGAACCATGGCCGGTTCTTTTATGTGGCGGACCGCACGGGTCAGCCGCGAATTGCCATGCTTGGCGGGCTAAGCCCTCAGGAACTGGCGGCTGTGCTGCGCCGCAGTATTAACGATTATTGAGCATGCCGACCGTTTATCCAATAAAATCAACGCCTAGCATGGTTAACGGTAATTCTGGAAAAACATTGCATTGCCGTCATCGTTCATTGATCTAAGCCGCAAATAAGGCCCATAGTCCCGATCCTAAAAGGAAATTTGCCTTTAAGGAATCCTGCACTTTTTGTGCTATGCAGCAATGTGGTTAGTAGCGTCGGGGCGGCAAAACAATATGCTTTATTCAGCTTATGAGATGGCTTACGCGGCAGTAACCCCGGCGCGCATCGCCGCCGGTGTCGGTGCGCGATTTTGGCGATCTCCCTTTAATCCGATTGCAAATAGTTGGGCTGCACGATCCGCTGCGGCGGCTCTTGATGTCTTCGAGCATGCTCTGCGCCGCTACCCGAAGCCGGAATGGGGCATTGACGAAACGACGATCAACGGCATGCGTGTTCCGATCACTATCGAGGCGGCCGACAAAAAAGATTTCGCAACGCTTTTGCATTTCAAGCGTGATGAAGCTGCGCTGGAAAACGTCCGCGGCCATGCAACGCCTGATCCAAAGGTTTTGATTATCGCCCCGATGTCCGGGCATTTTGCGACGCTTCTGCGCGGCACCGTCGAGGCCATGCTGCCCGATCATGATGTTTATATTACCGACTGGGCCGATGCGCGTGATGTGCCGGTGTCGCGGGGCCGTTTCGATCTCAATGATTATGTTGATTATTTGATCGACTTTATGCGGATGATTGGCCGCTCATCTTCGTCGACACGAGTGCACACGATGGCGGTCTGCCAGCCCGGTCCGGCGCTGCTCGCCGCCGCTGCGATTATGGCTGAAAACAATGATCCTCACCGCCCTGCGTCAATGACGATAATGGGCAGCCCGATCGACACCCGTCTGTCGCCGACACTGCCAAATGTGTTGTCACAGGAGCGCGACTACGCCTGGTTTGAAAACAACATGATCTTCACCACGCCGGCGCCTTATCCGGGCGTGATGCGGCGGGTCTATCCAGGTTTTGTGCAGCTCTCTTCATTTTTGTCGATGAATTCGGATCGGCATCTCAACGCGCATTACGATTATTTTCAGCATCTCGTTGAGGGCGATGGCGACAATGCCGACAGGCATCGCAGTTTCTATGATGAATATCTTTCCGTTCTCGATCTGACCGAAGAGTTTTACCTGCAGACCATTCGCGAGGTGTTCCAGGAGCACTCCCTCGCAGAAGGGAAATTCATGCATCGCGGCAGCCTTGTAAAACCAGCGGCGATTACCGATATCGCCCTGATGACAGTCGAGGGTGAAAATGACGATATCTCGGGCATCGGCCAGACCCAGGCCGCCCATGATTTATGCGTCAATATCCCGGCAAGTTTGCAGCTCGACTACGTACAACCAAGCGTCGGTCATTATGGCGTCTTCAATGGCTCGCGCTGGCGCACGGAAATTCAGCCCAAGATCGCAAAATTCATTCGCAAGGCGGAAGACGCCGTGCTGCAAATACCACAGCAACGTCTGGCCGCGGAGTAATTGTTTTGGCAGCGTGTCATAGGCGCTGCCCTCTGGATCTCGGACTATACAATTTCGGCAATCGTCTCCGGGCTCCTTCTGCATACGTTATTTTGGGCTATAAATATTTTCGGCTATTACAGTGAAGGTGCTCAGCTTTTTTCAGGCTCACCTTCAACGCCGATACATTTTTTCCCGGTAATGATTTTTGTGATGGCAGCGCCTGCAGCTATCTTGTTGCTGGGGCTGCCAGAGTTAATTGGGATAAAGCCGAATGTGAAAATTTGGTTTGTCCTGGGCGGGGTTGTCGCGGCGACAAGCTTGGTCGGCTGGCTCAATATTTTCTTTTCTGTCGATTGGACGGTCCAAGAGTCGACCCGGATGGCTCCAGATCCGGCAATACTGGCCCTGATTTTTAGCGGCATGGTTGCTGGCGGCTTACTGGGCGTATTGCGACTACCCTAGTTTGTTGAGCCATCGCACCGCGTAAAAATCCTGCCCCTAATTCATAGCTCGAACCCGAGCCTAATTCAGGCTCGGCCGGCAGATAAACCAATGAAACAGTGCGCCGCGCGCCCGGTCATGCACCTTGTCCTCGATCTCCCATCCAGCATCTCGAACCAGCTTTTCGACTTCGTCCAATGACCGGATGTGATAAACAGATTGCGGCGAGTCAGCGATGAAACGTTCGTCCGCCGTGGACCTGAAGCCGAGAACAAAGCGTCCATCGGGTGCGACCACGCGACGGATCTCGCGCAACTCCTGAACCGGGTTGTCCCAAAAATAGATCGTGTGAACGCTTATCGCCGCGTCGAATACGCCATCGTTAAATGGCATGTCGGAGGCTTCAGACCGGGTTACTTCGATTACTTCGCCTCGCGCTTTCTTTTGGGCGACGCCGATCATTACCGGTGAAGGGTCAATCCCGGCAACGCGCCCGTGTCCGATCCGTTGCGCCAGAGACGGTAGTGACGCGCCATGACCGCAGCCCACATCGAGAACAGATTGCCCGGGTTGCAGTTCAAGCAGGTCAATCGCCTGTTGGTTTTCCCAACCGGTTTCACGGCTCATGATCTGTGCGACGATCCAGCCGAGAAAGCCCTTCGGATATGAGGCTTGCCGGGCGATGAAGGCTGGCTTTCCCATGCGTGCTCCTTGATGTTGTCTTGTGGGCTTTATCTGAGCGCGTGCGCTATTGCCGTCTCGGCGATCCTGAAAAAAAGATTAGCCAGAATTGAAATTTGATGAGCGATTTTGCGCCGGGACGCGCAAATATGAAATATTGCCGGATACCAGCGCGCAATTTGCGTCTATGTCCGGACAAATCGCATCCTGAAATTCGTCCGGCGCGCGGGCGCCGCATGCTTATTGGCCGCGCAGGTTTTCCCCAGGCCGTACAACAAGCCCGTCGAAGCCCTCTCTCATTGGCTTTCCACGGCGGTAAATCCCTAGAACTTTCGCGCTGCGTCTCCTATGCAGGGAGCGCGTTTGATTGAAGGTTCTGCAAGATGGCTGCAAAGACCAAAGACCCCATCCGGCTCTATCTGGTTGATGGATCCGCTTATATATTTCGCGCCTATCACGCGTTGCCGCCTTTGACGCGCAAATCCGACGGGATGCCAATCGGCGCCGTCTCCGGTTTTTGCAATATGCTTTATAAGTTGCTGACCGATATGGCCGACGAGCATGATCCAACGCATTTTGCAGTGATCTTTGATTATTCGTCGAAAACTTTTCGTAATGATCTTTATCCGGAATATAAAGCAAATCGCCCGGAGCCGCCGGAAGATTTGCGTCCCCAATTTGCGCTGGTGCGCGATGCGACCCGAGCGTTCAACGTTCCCTGCATTGAGATGGACGGGTTTGAGGCGGACGATCTGATTGCGACCTATGCACGCCAGGCTGAAGCCGACGGCGGCGAAGTTGTGATTATTTCGTCAGACAAGGATCTGATGCAGCTCGTCACCGATCACGTATCAATGCTCGATACAATGAAAAATAAAAAAATTTTCCGCGACCAGGTGATCGAAAAATTCGGCTTGCCGCCGGAAAATGTCATCGACGTTCAGGCGCTGGCCGGTGACTCCTCGGACAATGTGCCGGGCGTGCCGGGCATTGGCGTCAAGACCGCCGCACAATTGATCGAGGAATATGGCGACCTTGATACGCTGCTGGCGCGGGCGGGAGAAATCAAACAGAACAAGCGCCGCGAGAATCTGATCAAATTTGCAGATCAGGCGCGCATTTCAAAAAAACTGGTAACGTTGAAAACGGATGTGCCTGTGGAAGCGTCTATCGAGGAATTTTCGATACGGCCGATTGATCGGGAATTGCTGCTTGCTTTTCTCAAAGAAATGGAATTTTCGACCTTGACCCGGCGCGTGCAGTCGGATTTAGGCGATGGAGGCGAGATCGGCGCTGTCGCGCCAACGCCGCAGAGTGCTGACAAGATAGTATATGAAACGATTTTTGATGAAACAGCGCTGAAGAAATGGATAAGCGAAGCGCGCGAGCGCGGTGTTGTCGCCATTGATACGGAGACCGACAGTCTTAACGCCATACGCGCTAATCTCGTTGGCGTGTCGCTTGCGACCCATGCCGGGCGCGCCTGTTACATTCCCCTCGGCCATGGGGCTGACGGCCTGGCGCTGGAAGATGAAGACGTCGCCAAACAGCTCAATCTTCAAAAGGCGCTGAAGCTTTTAAAACCGCTGCTCGAAGATCCAAGCGTCCTCAAAGTCGGGCAAAATCTCAAATATGATGCGCTGGTGCTGTCGCGATATGATGTGGGTGTCGCGCCTTATGACGACACGATGCTGATTTCCTATGCGCTCGATTGCGGCAAGGGCGGTCATGGCATGGATGAACTTGCCAAGCGGCATCTTGACTATGACACGATCAAATTTTCCGAGGTCGCCGGCAAAGGCAAGCATGCAAAAACATTTGACCAGGTGCCGATTAAGGATGCGGCGAAATACGCAGCCGAGGACGCAGACATTACTTTGCGGCTCTATGAAGCGCTGAAACCGCGTCTCGCGGCGGAGGGTAAAGCGACCGTTTATGAAACACTGGAGCGGCCGCTGGCGCCGGTCATAACGATGATGGAGCGCCAAGGCGTCAAGATCGATCCAACGGTATTGTCGCGCCTTTCCGGTGATTTTGCGCAGCGTATGGCGGCATCCGAGGCGGACGCGCATAGGCTCGCCGGCGAGGATTTCAATCTGGGTTCGCCCAAGCAGATATCGGAAATTCTATTTGACAAGCTGTCGCTCCCGGGCGGGCAAAAGACAGCCAAGGGAGCCTGGTCGACAAAAGCTGACGTGCTTGAGGAACTGGCGGCGGAGGGCCACGAATTGCCGCGCGCAATCCTCGAGTGGCGCGGTCTTGCGAAACTCAAAAGCACTTATACGGATGCTTTGCAGGGCGACATCAATCCCGAGACCGGCAGGGTGCACACGTCTTACGCGCTTGCGGCGACCACTACAGGGCGGCTTGCCTCGACCGATCCCAATCTCCAGAACATCCCAATACGAACCGAAGACGGGCGCAAAATCAGAAAGGCGTTTATCCCCGAAAAAGGCGCCGTACTCATTTCTGCAGATTACAGTCAGATCGAACTCAGATTGCTGGCGCATATCGCCGATTTGGAAACCATGAAACAGGCGTTTGCCGATGGCATAGACATTCATGCCCTTACTGCATCGGAAATGTTTGATGTTTCGGTGGAGGGCATGGATCCGATGGTGCGCCGCCGCGCGAAAGCCATTAATTTCGGGATTATTTACGGAATATCGGCTTTTGGCCTTGCCAATCAGCTCGGCATTTCGCGCGGCGAAGCGAAAGATTACATCTCCAGTTATTTTGAAAAATTTCCCGGCATTCGCCGCTATATGGATGACACGATATTATTCGCGAAATCGAATGGATATGTGGAGACGATCTTTGGCCGCCGCACCTATGTGAGCGGCATCAACGATAAAAATCCGGCGATGCGCGGCTATTCCGAGCGCCAGGCAATCAATGCGCCGATTCAGGGAGCCGCCGCCGATGTTATCCGTCGCGCCATGATGCAAATGCCTGATGCGTTAAAAAAAGCACGTCTGAAAGCGCGCATGCTGTTGCAGGTGCATGATGAGCTGGTCTTTGAGTGCCCCAGGGAAGAGGCGGAAAAAACCTGCAAAATTGTCTCGAAGGTCATGATCGGCGCGCCGGCGCCGGCAGTGACATTGAGTGTGCCGCTGGAGGTCGAAGCCCGTGCGGGCGTGAATTGGGACGAAGCGCATTAACCGGGCGCTAGAGTGCGTTTACGATTCTTCGAATCGCAACGTCCTCTGGTTTTATGGGTTGTCGCGCGTGCAAACCCAAAAACCGTCTACACTTTTCGTGGACGCGCTCCAGTCATTTTGGGCGCCCGTTAATTCGGTTTTCGCGGCCTCTACATCAATATTTAGTTCTGTCGGCGCTGAAGCATCATCGTCTTTGGATGCAATGACCGTGGCAATGGTTTCGGTGTTTTCTTCGATTTTGGTCTTGTCGGCCAGCGTTGCCTCGGTTTGCGGCTGAGTAAGAATTGCCAGCAGCAAAAACGCCGCCGCAAAAGCATGGTTTCGAAATTCATCTTAATCCCCCCAAAGACGCCAGCGTCAACGCGGCTGTCATGCGCCTTTTCCAAAACGACCTTATTATATTGAGCGATCCGGCGGCAAAAGCGGCGCCGCAGGCTCGAGTACGATTTCAATGCGCCGGTTGGAGTCCGCGTAAGGATCCTCAGGATAGGGCGGTGCGGCGTTGGCGCGCAGCTGTCAGATCGAAAGATGAATAAGACCCGGCGCCGGTGGCGTCAGCGTGACATTCTATGACGATCCGATTTGGCAAAGGGTTGAGAATGGCGGCAATTTCTCGCAACAGGATTTGCGCGCGCGCATTTGGTTCAACAGCGCCAAGATCGAACATTGGCGCGCCCGCCTGATCGACGAGAATGACCTGCATGCCGTTATCGATCAGGTTGATAGTAATTGCGTCGGCAGAATCTTTTAACAGCGGATGAGTCAGGATGGCGCAGTGCATCTTTCGCGTCATGCAGCCGGCGTCGATCATCGGAGTTTTGATTAACGAAAGATCCGTCGCGGCTCTGGTCGCCGGCGCCGGGACGCGCCGTGAGCGTATCTGTGACGCCATTGGCGCTCGGCATTGGTGTCGGGCGAATATTTCCCGCCTGGCGCTTTTCCGGTGTGCCCTCCAATCTCACGTCGCCTGCATAGCGCTGCTTTTCGGTAACGCCAAATGCGTCACGCAAGGAGCCGGCGACAACTTCCATTTTCGCCAGATCCTGAATCGAATAGGAAATAATCAAAACAAAAAACAAACGAGGATTGTCATTAAGTCAGCGCAGGTGATCAGCCAGGCGCCGGCTCGACCTTTTTGTGCGTCGCGGGCCATGATTTATGCGCGGACAGCGGGCGCCGGCGCGAATGGGCCGCGCGCCTTTTCTGGCAGATAGACGATCAGCATGTCGGTAATCGCATCCGGCGACTGGCGGTCAGCGACCTGGCACAGCCCGTCAATAATCAGCGAAAGGTTTGTCACGATGCGCAAATCGCTGGTTTTAGGACTTAATAAACATCAGGTGCGGCGGCGCTAAAGCTGAACAACACCTGACCGGTCAATCGCAAAAATCGGGCGGCGCCCGCAGGCGTGTTGTGCTAGAAACCCAATTATGGAAACATCGTTCATTACGCTTTTTGACACTGCGCTTGGGCGCTGCGGCCTTGCCTGGCGCGAAGCCGGTCTTGTCGCTGTCAGCTTTCCGGAAGCGGATGATGAAAAAACCAAATCGCGCCTTCGCCGCCGCGCGCCCAAGGCAAAAGAAGCCTCTGCGCCTTCAGAAAATATCGGGAAAATCATCGCCGACGTCAGGGCGCTGTTTGACGGCGAAGCGGTTGACCTTGCCGATGCGAAACTCGATCTAACAGAAATTTCTGAATTCGATCAGGCTGTCTACGCTTTGTCTCTCGATATCAAGCCGGGCGAAACGAAAACCTATGGCGATCTGGCGCGCGCGCTTGGCGATGTCTCCCTGTCGCGACGCGTCGGGCAATCTTTGGGGCGCAATCCGTTTCCAATCGTCGTGCCATGCCATCGTATTGTTGGCGCCGGCGGCGCCATGACAGGCTTTTCTGCGCCTGGCGGTACGGAAATAAAGCGAAAATTGTTGAAGATTGAAGGCGCGCTGGCGCCCGATCTTTTTGACATGTTCACTGAATGAGCTTGGCCGCCTTTTTAGCCCCACGGCCCACGCTGTTTGCCTTCAAAGGGCGAGGGGCCGTCTGGATCGATCACATGACGCGCATGGCCGCTCATTTCCAATAGCCGGTCGATCCGATTCTGGGTCGCCGGGTGGGTTGAGAAAAGACTGTCGCGGCCTTTGCCGGACAATGGATTGATGATCATCATTTGACCCGTTTCCGGATGGCGTTCCGCCGTTTCATTTGGGATGCGGGCGGCGCCTTGGGAAATTTTCGCAAGCGCCGAGGCCAGCCAGTCGCCGTGGCCGCATATTTCTGCGCCCATGCGGTCGGCTTCATATTCGCGCCCGCGGCTGATCGCCATCTGTACGAGCGCCGCCGCCATGGGCGCCAGAATCATAATGGCAAGCGCGCCAAGAAGTCCGCCGGCGCCGCGATTGCCGCGGAAAAACAGCGCAAAATTTGCGAGCATGGTTATCGCTCCGGCAATTGTTGCGGTGACCGTCATGGTCAGCGTGTCGCGATTTTTCACATGGGCAAGCTCGTGCGCCATGACGCCGGCAAGTTCTTTTTCACTCAGGATACGCAAAAGTCCTGTTGTCGCCGCAACAGCTGCATTTTCCGGATTGCGCCCTGTAGCGAAGGCGTTCGGTTGATCATTTTCGATGATGTAGATTTTTGGCTCAGGCAAATTTGCGTTTCGGGCCAGCTCCTGGGTCATCTGCGCATAGCGTCGTACGGCGCCGGATGCGTGGGTGTTATCGACTTCCTGCGCGCGATACATTTTGAGGACCATCTTGTCGGAATTCCAATAGGCGAAAAGATTGGTTCCCGCTGCAAACAGGAAAGCGATGGCCATTCCTGCGCCGCCGCCAAGCATATAGCCGACACCCATAAAAAGGGCGGTGAGGGCGGCGAGTAACATGCCGGTGCGAAGCGTGTTCATGAAATGGCGGTCCTTTGCAGTTGATGGCGCTGTCCTCTATATGTGATGTTTGAATTTCTCCTTCAATATCGCGGCATTGATGACAGACAGCGAAATACCGGAATCCGAGGCTGAAAGGCGGAAAAATCTGCCTCCGGCGGCGATTCGCGCCCTGAAAGAAGCGGATCAGCGCCGCCGCGACGCGGCCGAAAACCAGCGTCCAACCGAAATCGGCGGTCCCAAAGGCGAAGAGCCCACGCGCTATGGCGATTGGGAGCGTAAAGGCCGGGCCGTCGATTTTTGAGCGACCATTAAGGCTGCGCCGCTTAGTGGGACAGGGTCGCAATCGCCACAAATCGCTCGTCGCCTGGCGTTAATGCGTTAAACGGCCAGCACGTCACCAGCGCTATTTGCGGTGTTTCACCGTCAGCATAAAGACCAGATTGATTGGCGTTGACGATGCGGGTTTCGGTAATCGTGAAGCGCAGAGTGTTTCCGTCAGGCTTGGTGACCAAAATGTCGTCGCCGATCGTAATATTTTTGAGGAATTTAAAATGCGTGTCGCGATGGGCTGCGATAATCGACATGCCCGGCTCGCCCGGCGTCGGCGTTTGCGGCATTAATCCAGGCCCAAACGCCATCGCCTGGCCGCTGACGCCGGACAGCGCGATCGCGGTTTGACGAAGGCGCGGCGCTTCTATCTTGAGGACCGGCCAGATATCGGCCCAGGGCCAGGGTTTCGTTTGCGTCTCGCCGTCGAGCGTTCGTTCCCAGGCCTTTTCCAAAAGCAGCTGCGCCACCAGCGCCTTGGCTTTGATGCGGGCGCCGCCGAAACTGTCGAACAATCCTGTGAGCGCCAAAATCAGCGTACAAAAAATAAGCGCAAGCCTGCGGGGAGAAGGCCGCAGACTTGCGCCATTTAATCGCGCCGCCCCGGGGATCAACGGGCGTCGCGTTTTACATCCGCAAACCAATACGCAGCTTGCGGACGAAGGGTGAAAATGAGAATCAGAAAGGCGAGCGTAAGGAAAAGAACCCCACGCATAATTTTTACATCGGCGAGCGTTGCGCCCTGCGGTAAAGCGACCCCCGATCGTCCCTGTCCTGCCGGGGCTGTTGCGTCGGCCTCGGTCACGCGGGCTTGAAGCAAAGGCGATGCAAGCGCTTCGCGCTGTCGCGGCTTTGTTTCGTTGCCAAAGACTTTTTCGAAGTCCCAGCCATGGGGCAGATTCAGGGGAATGTCCGTGCGGGCTATATTTTCGCCACCTGGCCGTGACGGCGTGACGTCAACGGCGACAAGGCTCGTTAGGCGGCTGATGAGATCGTGGGCGAGGGCGACGTCAAGAATGTTATTGTCGAGCGCTGCGCGATCAGCGCCGGCGCGCGCTCGCGAAAGTTCAAGCGAAGCGATCTTCTTGCGCGCCCAAAGTTTGGAAATGCCCTTGCGGTTTGCCGCGCCTTCAAGCGGTAAGGCGACTTTCCATGGCGTTTCGCCGTCGGCGCCGGAAATTTGCAGCGTGCCCTCGCCTCTGTCTGCGCGGGCAGCGACCACCAGCGTTTCGCCCTTATAAAGATCAGGTATTGGCGACGGCCATGTCTCCACCTGGGCGCCGTCAGGCCACCGCAGGCGCAAATTTGTGATAGCGGGCGACTCAAGTTTTTCAAACATGGCGTTCATGCGCTCGGCGACTTCGGTGACGGCGCCGATATGCGTAAAGGTTCCCTGACCGAGCTCTGCGGCGCGCGACATGAAATATGAGTTTGGCGCCGACCCGATGCCGACCGTGAAAATGCGCGCATCGCCGCGCATCGCGGCAATGGTGTCAAACAGCTGCTGCTCATTGCCGATGGCGCCGTCGGTCAGAAAGACGACTTGTCGCAAATATTGTTGTGACGCGCCGTGATCCGTCAGCGCGGCTTTAAGCGCGGGCAGCATCATCGTGCCGCCACTTGCGTCAAGTGCGTTCACATAATGGAGCGCGTTTCCAATCGTTTCCGCATTTACCGGCTGCGATGCAGGAAACAGCTGATCCGTCTGGTCGCTAAATCGAATAATATTGAAAGCATCGCCTGGCTGCAGGCGCTTTAGCGCCATCGCCAGGCTATCGCGGGCCTGACGAATAGATTCCCCGCCCATCGATCCGGAGGTGTCGATAACGAATATGATTTCTCGGGGCGTCGGCTTTTTTTCGATTTCATAAGAGGGAGGGGTAATCATCAACAGAAAAAAGGGATTACCTGCGATGGTCTCCTTGAAAATTGCGGCGCTTGGCGCAGCGCCGTTTTTCGGTCGCCAGACGAGTTCGAAATCGCGGTTTGCCGGTGTTGTGTCTTCGCTGAGCACGAGTGCGGCATGGCGCTCGTCTCGATGGTTGATGGAGATCTGATGGTAGCTCGACATAATATCGCCAAGGGGAAACCCGGCATCGAGATCGACGCTAAGTGTTACAGGATTGACCGGCCCGGCATCGGGGTGAAGCACAGGCGGTTCGATGCGCGTGCGATCGGGAACCGGATCGACAGCGCCCCAACCATCGCTGGCGTCAAAGCCAACTTGATGGATAATCGCCGGAGGATTAAATCGCGGCGCGACGACCATCGGAAACCGCAGCGAGAATTGGTTGTCATCAAGCTTAACGGTTTCCTGATATTCAATCTGAACGACGATTGTTTCGCCGGGTCGATATTGGCCACAGAATTGGTGAATATATTCGGACGTTCCTGCTCCAAAAGACTTGCTTTTTTGCCGGCGCGCTTTGCGGCTTCATAGATTTCTTTGGCTTTTTTCTTTTCTTCAATCTTGCCTTCAATAGAGCGATCGCCGACCTGCATTTTTAACGTGTCAACGGCAGATTCATCAGGCAACGGAAAGACGTAAACGCCCTCGACCCAAAGATCGCTGGTATTTTCAAATCGCTGCGTAACGCGCGTGCGCGCGATTGGGCCAGACACTGAAATGGCGACATCGGTCGCAAGGCGCGGCGCCTCAATAAAGCGATCAGGTTCTGTTGACCTGAAAAGGAGCGCACCCGTTGTCGCCTCGCCAAGGCTCACGAGACGGGGCTCGTCTTCAGCTTTTGCTGAAGAAATCGAAAGCACAGCCACCAGCAGAGCGGCGACCAACATGCGATCGATATTTTTGACAATGAAATTTGAATGTTTTGAAAACAAGATTGCGGACATAACGATCTCTCTCACACAATGATTGATGATCGTTTTTTGACCCGCATTGCGGCGGGAGCGGCGCCATGCGGAGGCGTTCCCGGGAAGTTTTTCCGTCAACTTTGTGGCCTTGAGGGGCGTCCCCGGGACCTGACCGCTGACGGCCCGCCTTTTGCTTGTTGCACTATAGACTGGCTTGCGACGTTTAAATTGGCGCAAATAGCGGAGCTTAGGCCGCAAAAAACAATGGGCGGCGAGAAAATGATGGTTAATGCGAGAGGCTTCCACAATCGCAAATTTTCTGGTGAAATGCCGCTGAGCGGGAAACGTCCTGGGGGGATTAGATGCGAATTTATTTAGCAGATCTTGGTCACAACGTCATCACTGCGACATCGGACGTGTATCCGCTTGGCATTGCGAATTTGGCCTCATACGCACAGGCCAACATCAATGCGCCAATGGCGTTTTCAATTTTTCGGGAACCGGAGGAATTAAAGGAAGCGATTGACGCTACGCCGCCAGATGTTCTCGGCGTCTCGAGCTATTCCTGGAATCACCGCCTCTCAACAATGTTCGCGCGCTACGCGAAAGCGAAAAATCCGGCGATGCTGACATTGATGGGCGGCCCCAATTTTCCGTTGACGGTTGATGAACAAGAAAGCTGGATGCGCACCATGCCTGAGATCGACGTCCATGTGCGCGGGCCGGTCTATGAGGGCGAGCAGGCATTTCGCAATCTCATTCAGCGTTTTATCGACGTCGGCGCATCTGTTGAGGGCGTGATGGATGAGGCGGTTCCCGGCAGCCAGTGGATTAGTCCCAAGGGCGGCGATTTTGTTGTCGGCGGCGAGTTGGAGCGTATCCGCGACCTCGATGAAATTCCGTCACCCTATATCAGCGGCATGATGGATAAGTTCTTCAGGACTGGTTACTTTGCGCTGATGCAAATTGCACGAGGGTGTCCATTTACTTGTCAATTCTGTAATTCTTCGCCGCGATCAAATTCAAAAGCGTTCCGGCATTCGTTTGAAAACATCAAGGCTGATCTCGATTATATCGTTGCGCGCATTCCCCCGGATGGGCCGCTATGTTTCGCCGACGATAATTTTGGTATGTATGAACAAGATGAGGAAGTCGCCGACTATCTTGGGCATTTAATGGATGTCCATGATTGGCCGAAATATATCCGTACGACGACAGGCAAAAATAAAGGCGACCGGATCATCCGCGTGATGCGCAAGGCGAAAGGCCGCTTGCCAATGACGTCGGCGGTGCAGTCGCTTAACCCGGTTGTTCTGAAAAATATCCGCCGGCAAAATATCAGTCTAGACACCTACGCAGATATTCAAAAGGAACTTCATAGCCAGGGCATGCAATCCTACGGAGAGCTGATTTTATGCATGCCGGGGGAGTCCAAAAAGACTTTTTTTGAGGCGGTGGATAAGCTCATCGAAACCGGGGTTAGCCGGGTGTCCGCTCATCAGCTCATGTTGTTGCACGGCGCGCCGCTTTCCGACCCGGATCAGCGCGAGCGATTCGGTTTCAAGACCCGATTCCGCATTGTCGCTCGTTGTCTCGGCGAATATACAGATGCCGAACGAGTGGTAGAGACTGAGGAGATGGTCGTCGAAACGCCGGACTTCTCGTTCGACGATTACATCGATACGCGTGTTTTCCATCTTCTGCTGACGATCTATTACTATGAAGATAATTTTGAGGAGGCTTTTAAATTAGCGCGCGAGTTTGGCGCCAGGCCATTCCAGGTCGTGCAACGGATGCAAGAGCTTTTGGGCGAAGCCCCGGAAGCTTTCCGAAACGCAATCGAAGAATATATTCGCGAAAACAAGGAAGAACTTTACGATACCCGCGAAGAATGCATCGCAGCGGCAGAGGCAAATTATGACCGGCTGATGAGCGGCGAGCTTGGCGGCAACTTGTTAAGCAAATATTCCATGATCGGACGGTTTTTCGTATTGCCAGAGGCGCTCGATTTCCTTGAGACGACATTGATGTCCCTGGTTGAAGAAAAGGAAACTGCCGATGGGCCAGAAATGGTTCACTGCGTAAGCGACTATTTCCGCAGCGTTATGTTGCACGCGCCTTTCGCCAACAGTCTGGAAGCGACGCCGGTTTGGTCAACATTGTACGATGTCGATGCATGGCGCCAGGCGGATTATGCAACGCCATTATCGGCGCACTCGCTAAAAGCCGAAAAGGATTTTCAAACCAGCATCGATCCGCGCACAAAGTCGCTGATATTGTCGCGGCTCAAAACCTTTGGCGAACACCCCCAAGGCATGGGCAGGTTTACACGAACCATGTTCGCAAAAGATCTGCGCCGCCAATTGGAATCAGATTCGCGGGCGAATTAATTATTGTCCCAGCCGGTCCAGCCTGGTCCGCGGACAACGCGGCCGGGTTTTGCGCCAGTGTGTTCGCTGTCTTTCAAGACCTGCTGACCATTGACAAAAACATGGATAACGCCGGTCGCCAGCTGGTGGGGTTCGGCATAGGTTGCGTTGTCGTTAATATCGTTCGGATCAAAGATGACGATATCCGCAAAATAGCCCTCTTCCAGCTTGCCGCGATCGCGTATTTTGAGATTTCCGGCAGGAAAAGACGTGAGGCGGCGAACGGCCTCTTCGAGCGGCATCAGACCTTCATCGCGGGCATATTTGCCGAGCACGCGGGCGAAGGTTCCATAGGCGCGAGGGTGGGCGCCAGACAGCATGAAAACGCCCTCCGGGGCATAGGCGCCCTCATCGGACCCAAAACTCATCCACGGCAAGGCGGCCTTTTTCGCGACATTTTCGTCCGACATCAGAAAATAAACTGTGTCAACACGGCTGTCGTCTTCGATCACGAGATCGATCATTGTTTCCGCCGGGCTGGTCCCGCGTGAAGCAGCGACCTCCGCCAGTGTTTTGCCGATCAAAGGCTTGAGTGCGGGATTTTTGAAACCGATGAACAATACATTGTCGGCGCCGCCAGCGGCGAGGTAGAGATTTTCCCATTCATCCGTCGGCGTTTCTATTTCTGACAACAGCTTTTCGCGAACAGCCGGGTCTTTGAGGCGCGTGACCCAGGCGTCATGTCCGCCTTCCTGCACCCAGGGAGGCATTGCCGCATCCAGTCCCGTCGCGCCTGCCGTATAGGTGTACATATTGGCGCGAATATCGACGCCCGCGGCGCGCGCCGCATTTACCTTGGCGATGACGTCATCGAGCTTTGTCCAATTTTCCTCTCCCGCGGCCTTAAGGTGATAGATTTCGGCGCCGGCTCCAGTGGCTTCGGCAATTTCCAAGACTTCATCTACTGCTTCCAGCAACCGGCCGCCTTCCGAGCGCATATGCGTGATATATGAGCCGCCAAAATCTTCGGCGGTATCAACCAGGGCAATCAGCTCATCCGTATCCGCATAAAAAGCCGGCGCGTAAATGAGTGACGAGCCAACGCCGAGCGCGCCCTCTTTCATGGCTTGACCGACAAGCGCCTGCATCCGCGCAAGTTCCTCAGAATCAGGCGGGCGATCTTCCTCGCCGAGCTCATGAATCCGGATCGTTGTGGCGCCGACAAAAGAAGCAACATTTGGCGAGACGCCGCGGGCCTCCAGATGATCGAGAAACTCAGCCAGTGAGGTCCATTCGATGTCATATTTGATGTCCGCCTGGCGTGCGACCGCTTCAGCCTTCATCGCATCATTCCACGGTCCCATGGACCAGCCTTCGCCAAAAACCTCCAGCGTCACGCCCTGTTTAATGTCGGAAAGCCCGCGACCGTCTTCGAGGAGCGTTACCGGCGCCCAGCTCAACATATTGATGAAGCCCGGCGCGACAGCCATGCCGTCAGCATCGATCACGACGGCGCTGCGGGCGTCGTCAAGATCGCCGATGGCGGCGATACGATCGCCTTTGATGGCGATGTCGCCGCTAAATGACGCGCCGCCGGCGCCGTCATAGATAAGACCGTTGGTGATCACCAAATCATAGGCCGGAGCGCCGGCCCCAGGCGCACCGCGCTGTTGGGGCGTACAGGCGGCAGCGGCGAACAATGCGATAACAAGAATGCGAACAGCAATGCAGCGCATTGAAACCTCCAGCGGTGATTGACAGATTTGGGTTAGTACGCAACCGGCGTGAAGGCAATCAGCAAATTTACTTAGCGGTAAAAGGCGGTCTCATTGCCGGTAAACGCCCAGGGCTCTTCCAAGTCAATGCAGGAAAGAACATCGCCGCGCGCTTCAATTTTCAGGAAGCCAAGATCATCGCCATTGCGCTGAGGCTTCAGCAAAATCACGCCATTGATCCGGGGGCCAACAAAATTCGCACGCAAGCCTTCATAGCAATAAAACTCATCGTCCCGTGTTTTGTTGAACGGCGCGTTGATACGACCTTCGCCCTTTTTGAAGGAAAGGAAATCCTTTGTCGCCGCCTTGCGTTCCGCGTCCATCATCGGCGCCATGCTGATGAGCGCAGGCGTCAAGGACGGCAGGCGGCCATGCAACGCGAAAATCAGCCGATCAGGATCGATGGCGTCGGCGGCAAGTGCGATGGCGCTGACTTTTGTCGTCGCAGCGTTATGGGCTGCGTCGGTAAACCATGCGCCTTGCACGGCGTCCGGCGTATCAATAAGCGCCGCGCGGCACGCATTTTCTCCCTTGGCGCGACGGATGCCCCAGCTGTCGCCGAGTTTACTGATCCATTTGGTCTGGTCGTCCTTGGGGAGGTATTCGATGGCGCAGCGCGCGCGCCCGGTTTCCGGCGCGATGGTCCTGATAAGCGACGGCGCTGCGTCAAACACTGCCGCGCGGGCATAAGGATTGGACCTATATCGTTCCGGACGCGCCATCGCGGCGGGCGTTGCGCCAAGATCGTGCAGGCCGACATCGAACCCATCGGCGTCGCCGATGACGTCGCCCGCATGTACGCGAATACGAACTTCTGCGGCGATATGATCAGGGCCGCCCAATTCTGTGAATGCAGCAAGACCGCCTGCGCGCCGCAGAATATCGTCGCTGATATTGTTGAGGCGGCCATAGTAAAATGAAATCTTCTCGCAGGATTTGAAATGAACTGTCCAGCTTTGCGCCATGGCGCGGCCATAGGGGTCGCGGTTAATCTTGCGCTCGAGTGCGATAATGTCCGCCTTGGCTGGCGCAAGCGCGTTCGTCGCACGGCGCTCAAAAGCGGTTTCGCCGCGGCGCATATTGATGCGGATATAGGGCGCCGGCAGGATTTCTCCGGGTGCGGTTACGCCGCCGAGAGGCGACACGCTCAAGACATCTTCAAATGGCGCGAAAGGACCGGTCAACGCCGGTTCGCCAATGGCGCAGGCGCGAGTCGCCATGGGGGCGCCGTCAGCAGCGGCGGCAACCGCGACAACTTTTTCGACATAGTGTCTGCCAGCATTCGGCTTCAGGATCACTGCGCCAATCAGCGCCGCCGTGAATAGAACCGCCGCAAGCCTTGTGTAGTAACCCTCGCCCGACATGCGAAATCCCCAAATTCCCCGCCGCCAGAGTCCTATTTGCGCCCGGCCAAGTCAAGGCGCACGAAGTCTCGAAAATACAACATTTGCGGGCGCTCAGTGCGTTACCTGCAACGCTTGAGTGTTCTAATTTCTCCAAAATGAGGGAGAAAATAGCACAAGGATGGTAAACAATTCGAGCCGCCCAAGCAGCATGCCCGCCGCCAGCAATAGTTTGACCGGATCGGGGAGCGAGCCAAAATTACCAGCCGGTCCGATAATGTCGCCAAGGCCCGGGCCGACATTGGCGATTGCGCTGCCGGCGGCTGAAAGCGCGGTCAACGTGTCGAGGCCAAAGCCCGATAACAAAACGGCAAGCGTGGCAAAAGATGCGAAATAAACAAAGAAAAAACTCAAGACGGAAACAAAAACGTCATCTGTCAACGGGCGATGATTGTAACGCGCAACGAAAACGCCATTGGGATGCGCAAGGCGGCGCACATAGACAGTCAGCGCGGCCAGCGCGACTTGAAATCGAAAGACTTTCATGCCGCAGGATGTTGATCCGGCGCAGCCGCCGATAAACATTATACAAAAGAAAAACCCGATCGCGAAAGGCCCCCATGCATTGTAGTCTGTCGTTGCATAGCCGGTGCCCGTGAGCACAGAGACGACATTAAACAGGGCAAGGCGAAAGGCCGTGAAAAGGGTGACATCATCAAACAATGTCAGCACCCGAAACATCATGACAATCGTAAGGCTGGCAACAATCGCGATGAAGAACCGGATTTGACTGTCGGTGAATAGGCGCCGCCAGGCGCCGCGCAAAAAAGCGGCGAGGAAAATTCCGAATGGAAGACTGCCGATGATCATGAAGATCGTGACGACCATGTCCAGCGGCGCGCGGCCCACAGTCAGAAATGCCTGCAGTGAGGCGTCCTTGGTTGAAAAGCCGCCTGTTGCGACGGTTGTCATCGCATGATTAAGTGCGTGCCAGGCCGGCATGCCAAACGCCCACAAGCACAAAAAACACAAGGTGGTGAAGAAAACATAGATCATCGTCAGCGCGACTGAATATTGCGCTGCATTGGCGATGAATTTTTCCGTCGTGTCCCACGCTTCACTTTTGAAAATCTGCATGCCGCCGACTTTCAGCGCCGGCAGCACGGCAAAGGCCATGATAATGATGCCGACGCCGCCGAACCATTGCAGCATGGAACGCCACAAAAGCGCGCCAGGCGGCGCGTCATCGAGACCGGAAACGACAGTCGATCCAGTGGTTGTTATGCCGGACATCGCCTCAAAAAAAGCGTCCACATAGGAAAGTTGCAAGCCGCCCATGGACAAGGGAATCGCAGCAAACAGAACCAGGGCCAGCCAGCTTGCCCCCGTCAGCAAAAACCCCTGCCGCACATTGAGCGATTCAATCGGTCCCCAGCTGGCGGCTGCGGCGCCGCCGCCGATAAAAACCGAAGCAATGGCGCCGATCGCAAAGCTCGCCCAATCGGCGCGATGCACGTCATCCGCCGAGGATAGATCGGCGAGCATCGGGATCAGCATGGTAAGGCCGAGGACCGCGACAAGCGCGCCGGTTACAAGAACAACGGGGCGAAGGGTGAACATCGTTTGATTGCAGCGCTATGGGAACGCCGCCCTTTTCCAATGACGATATTGCCGCTAGGGCGTTTCCGAGATAACGTGGTCTCCGATTTATCGTTCCCGACCGCGAAGGCGGTCAAGATTTTGGTTAGCGCGCCTTCGCGCGCGGGAAACGCCCCAGCAAATAAGTTTGGCGCATTTCTGATGGGAAAACCGCTCCACACTTTATCCGGAAATGCGCTAGTGGATTTGACGCAGTTCATGCGGGCTGTCGAGAGAGAACGCCGGAATCTCAACATCGAAACTGCCGCCGTCCGGGGTCTCCATACTATATTTTCCGACCATTAATCCCGATGGCGTGGAAAGCGGCGCGCCGGACGTATATTCAAATCCCTCGCCCGGACGGATGATCGGTTGTTCGCCGACAACGCCATCGCCTGCAACCTCGTCAGTCACGCCCCGGGCATCGGTAATCTGCCAATGGCGCGTGCGCAGGCGCACGGCTTCGCCTGATTCATTGTCGATACGCACCGTATAGGCCCAGACATAGCGTGGTTCGTCCGGATCGGACTGATCTTCAAGATAGCTCGGGCTGACGCTGACGCGAATGCCTTGCGTTACGCTTTCATACATCGTCTTACTCCGCCTAGAGGTACGGTGGCCGCGTCTTCTTTGTCCGCTTTTGTTTTGCTCGCGTGCCATGGGGCGCTCCTGAAAAAGGATTGGACTGTCAGTAATCATTTTGATTTTACGCCGCGTCGGCGTCAAAGACCAGCCAGCAGGTAAAATTCTATGCGTTGGGGAAAAGCGGCAGAGGAATTCGCGCAGACAAGCCTTTTCCCGCGCGAGGTCTTGCGCATCGCCGCCAGCCAATGCAAACGGAGCTCGTGATGAATAAGCTCAACAAACATGATGGCGTTTTATCCGCTGAAATGATCGCGACGCTGATCAATGAAGGCGTAATTAAAGGTGCGTCGCTGTCGCGTTTGCAACCGGCGAGCCTGGATCTCGGCCTTGGATCCCGGGCATGGCGCGTGCGCGCTTCATTCTTGCCTTCAAAAGCGCGCAGCGTCGCTGCGCGGCTTGAGGACGGCCTCACGATGCAGGCGTTCAATCTTGACGACGGCGCCGTGCTGGAACGCGGCTGCGTTTACCTTGTTGAGTTATGCGAACACCTCGACTTGCCGACCAATATTATCGGCGCCGCGAATCCGAAAAGCTCAACCGGACGCATTGATGTCTTTGTCCGGCTCGTCACCGATTTTGGCGCGGCGTTTGACGAAATTCCTGCGGGATATAAGGGGCCGCTTTATGCGGAAATCAGCCCCCGGACCTTCTCGATTTTTGTGCGTGCGGGCTCAAGCCTAAATCAGCTACGCCTGAAGCGCGGCGATTACCGCGTCAATGACGTGGCGCTAAAGGCGCTTCATAGCGAAACGCCGCTGGTTGCCGGCGCTGCGGATTTGGCGGCGGATATCGATGGAGGGCTCGGCCTCAGTGTTTGTCTGAAGGGCGCGGACGATGTGATTGGCTGGCGCGCGCGCCGCCATTCCGGATTGGTTGATGTCGACAAGGTCGATGCGCTCGACGCCAATGATTTTTTTGAACCGCTGGGTCCGCAAAAATCCGGATTTATCATTCTTGATCCTGACGAGTTTTATATCCTCGCCTCCAAGGAGGCGCTGGTCATTCCCCCGGACTATGCCGCGGAGATGACGCCGATCAATCCGGGGCTAGGTGAATTTCGTGTCCATTATGCTGGTTTTTTCGACCCTGGTTTTGGCTGGTCCGACGGCGAGTCCAATGGCAGCCGCGCTGTCCTGGAAGTTCGAAGCCATGACGCACCCTTTGTGCTGGAAGACGGTCAGCTCGTGGCGCGCCTTGTTTACGAACGTATGGCGGCGCGTCCGGACCGTCTATACGGCGCCGGTCTTAAATCAAATTATCAGGGCCAGGGCCTCAAATTGTCGAAACATTTTCGCTCTGCGCCAGTATAGAAAGATGCGGGCGCCGTCATTGACCGCACTGTGATATGGGGTCACAACCCGCGCGGCTTTATGAAAAAACCGGAACGCCCGCCCATGACCGCCATTGAGACAAAAACATTTACCGCCAATGACGCGGACGCAGCGAAGTCCTGGCCTTTTCAGGAGGCGCGGCGGCTGATCAGGCGCATGGAGCGGGTAAAAAAAAAGGATCCCGTGATATTTGAGACAGGATACGGTCCGTCGGGGCTTCCTCATATCGGCACCTTTCAGGAAGTGGCGCGCACGACGATGGTGCGCCGGGCGTTCGAGCTTTTGACCGGCCGGGAGACCAAACTGATTTGTTTTTCCGACGATATGGACGGGCTCAGAAAGGTTCCTGACAATATTCCCAATAGGGAGATGCTGGCGCAATACTGTGAGGAGGGAAATCCGAACGGAGGATGGATTCGTTTTGGCACTCCGGTTTCAGATATTCCTGACCCATTCGGGTGCTGCGAAAGTTTTGCGGCTCATAATAATAAAAAGCTTCGGAACTTTTTAGATAGTTTTGGATTCGAATATGAATTCATTTCGGCCGCGCAGAAATACAAATCAGGTCAATTTGATGACGCAATTAAATTGATTTTGAAAAAATATGATGAGATTCGGGCAATCGTTTTGCCTACTTTGGGAGTGGAACGACAACATACTTATTCACCAATACTGCCTATTGGAAACCACGACGGACTCGGAAAATCATCGGAGAGAGCGCAAGTCATACACTGCGCGCGAATTGTCGATAAAGGAGTCGGCGACGGACAAGTGTTGCTCCAGAGCTTTGATCAGGCCGGAATGCCGATTGGCAAGCCATTTGTGCACAATATTCTTTCAGGCGGGTGCAAGCTTCAGTGGAAAGTTGATTGGGGAATGCGATGGTTTGCACTCGGCGTTGATTATGAGATGGCCGGTGAGGATCTAACCGAGTCGACCAAACTTTCTTCGCGCATCGTGCGGGCTCTCGGCGGCGAACCGCCGGAAGGTTTTAACTTTCAGCTGTTTCTCGACGAGCACGGCAAGAAAATATCCAAATCCAAAGGCAATGGCATCTCGATTGATGAATGGCTGACTTACGCCTCGCCGGAAAGTCTTGCGTTTTATGGGTATCAGGCCCCGAAAAAGGCAAAGAAGCTTTATTTCGATGTGATCCCCAAAACCGTTGACGAATATTGGACATGGGTTCAAAAATATCGCGATCAGGAAGGTGAAAAAGCGCTCGATAATCCGGTCTGGCATGTGCATCAGGGAAAGCCGCCCGTTGATGCGCCGCCAGTGAGTTTTGCGCTATTGCTCAATCTTGTCAGTGCGTCCGGTTCCGCAGACCCGAATGTGTTGCGGGGGTTTGTCAAAAAATATCGCCCCGACGCCAGCGAAGCGGAGCTTGCAGCAACCGACGCGATGATTGCTTTTGCCGGGCGCTATTTTGATGATTTCATTAAGCCGCACAAAAAATTCCGGGCGCCCGACGCCGGCGAACGCGCCGCTCTGGAAATGCTGTCGGCCCGCCTGAAAGAGCTCGGTGACGGCCTGGAGGAAAATGATTATCAGACCGCCGTGTTCGATGCGGGCAAGGCGCAGAATTACGAAAATATTCGCGACTGGTTCAAGGGGCTCTATGAAGTGGTGTTCGGACAATCTGACGGCCCGCGTATGGGGGCGTTCACGCGGATTTTCGGCGCTGCGGCAACTGCAAAACTGATCGACGAGGCGCTTGCGAGGGCGTAGCCTGCACATATGTGCTTTTCCGCCGCCGCCAGTTTTACCGCCGCTGCTGTCATTGGCGCCATCGGCGCCGCAACATTGGCGCAAAAACCTGAAAAGCGGCGGCTCGCTTTCGCACTTATTCCGCTTATCTTTGCAGCACATCAGGCGATTGAAGGGCTTATCTGGCTTTCGCTTGACGGAGACGCTGCGCCGCCGGGGACGCTGGTCGTGGGCTACCTTTTCCTGGCGCAAATTTTTTGGCCGACTTTTACGCCTTTGTCGGTCCTGCTTTTCGAACGCGGCATGCGCCGGCGTTGGGCATTATGGATACTGCTCGCCGCGGGCGTCTTTGTTTCCGGGGTGATGGCGCTCATTCTTGTCCAGCACGATTACGTCGTGACGATGGTCGGCCACAGCTTGCGCTATGCAACGGACCATGAATTCGAAGCGCGCCTTTCGGGTCTTTATCTGGTTACTACGACCGCGCCGTTTTTAATTGCGCGCCATCGTTATGTGATGGCCTTTGGCGGCGCTGTGTTGTTCAGCTCCGTTATCACTCAAATGGTCTTTTATGAGACTGCGGCTTCTGTCTGGTGTTTTTTCGCCGCGCTTTCGAGTGCATTTGTTTTCCTGCATGTTCGGCGGCAGGCGCAGCTCCTGAAAAATTAGTCAATACCGATCGATTTCCCAAATTCCGAATAAGTGCGGGTCCTGCGCATTTCAATTTCATTATCTGAAGGCGGGTTATCGGCGTAGTCGAATGCAACGCCGGTTCCCTCAATAATTCGATTCATGAAATTAAACAGCGCCGCTACTTGAACAGCGTCAAAGAGGGCGCATTCCGACCACCCAGCATCATAAACCGCCTGCGCGTCCGCGTCTCTCAACCGCGGCGGCAGGTCTTTTAGTTTCGCAACATATTTCAAGATCGGTTTCAGCCTGTCATCGACGGGCGCGGAATCTACATCGTCGATGAGCGCGTCAATGACCGTCTCCTCGACGCCAAATGCGCGGGCCATTATTTTGTGGGCGCCGAAACAAAAGTTGCAGGCATTGAGGCCCGAGACATAAGCGGCGATCATCTCGCGCTCTGCGACGCTTAAGGGGCTGTCGCCGCGAAGGAGCGCGTCGTGATAAAGTAAGAGCGGCTTTATGTGGCCGGGAAACGCTTTGAACACATCGGCAAGATGGGGCGTTTCCGGAAGGGACGGAAATAACGGCATGACATTCCTTGGTGCTAGAAATTTGGCTTAAAGCTGAATATTGACGCCAGTTGATTGCGGCCAGTCAGATTCGTTCACCCAACAGATAGCGGGCGACATCGGCATAGTCGATAATCAGTGAAATCAAATTTGTCGTAAACAGCACCCAAAGCCATATTCCGGACAGAGCCGAGAAATCCCACCGTGCTTGTCGGCGCCACAGATAGATCAGCAGCGGTGTCCAAAAGACCATATGGGCAAGGCCGAGGATACGCTGATAACCGAACTGCGCGAACAACAAATTCATCAAAATAATATTGCCGAGCATTGCCAGCAATATCCATTTTGCTTCGGCCCGCCTGAGGAATAAAAATCCACCAATCACGTTAATCGTTGCCATCCAGGCGACCCAGGCCTGTAGCCAAACGGGCTGCGCCATGATGGCGGCATTGAAAGCGCCCGGCGCCGCGGCGAGATTGATCAGACTGTCGAGCGCGCCCACGTCGGTTGTTTGCAGCATTCAATCGGTTCCTCATTCACCAGCGGTTATTAAATTATTAACGCACATTGACGCGCGGTAACGCCTAGCAGTCACTCAAGGTGAGCGCCAAAATATATTCCGGCAAAACGAATCACTATCGATTCTAAATCGATAGCAGAAACGTTCAATAACAATTGCGTTAAGTGTCCGGGCAAAAAAACTTTTGTCACAAAATAGCGTCGCCTTGTCAGACGCTTATCGCAATAATGGTGACAATTGGGCCGAGTCCGGATTAATTTCGTTGTCGCGCTGTCGCCGCAATTCTGTTATATTTTTTCATCAATGTCATTGTGGCAGTGACACAATATTAAGGCCCCGGCATTAACTTTGTTTGCGCGCTGTGTATGGGCGCCGGGGACGGGGAATCGTCGGGGAGAGGGATGAGTAGGGACAGGTAACGAAGCGATATTCGGCGAAGACAGATTGCGAGCGACAAAAATGACGCATCAATGTCACGAAGAAGCGAACAGGGCGCGGGCGCGCCGGTCTTGCGTCGACGCATGTGCAACCTACATCAATGATAGTGCTTTATTGGGTAAAATGGCTGCAGAAGCGAAATTCGGAGAGCCTGGAACGGCGATGAATATGGCAAGGAAGGCGAGCGGGGCGCTGGGTCAACGGGACCAGCGCTTTTTTTGTCTCAAACTGATGGTGAACCAGCCCTTTCGGGCGGTGTAACAAGTGAGCGTGGCGATCATGACTGAGGAAACACTCGACGTATTTGACGTATTTTCGGAGAGCTATCAGCGGGTAAAGCAGGAAGCGATGTCGCTCCGCGATTATCTGCTCGCAGCGCGCGATAATCCGATGCTCTACGCGAGTGCCGCCGAGCGCATGATTGAGGCCATTGGCGAACCGGAAATGATTGACACGTCGAAAGACCCGCGCCTGTCGCGTATCTTTTTTAACCGCACGATACGTCAATATAAAGCTTTCAAGGGTTTTTACGGCATGGAAGATACGATCGAGCGGATCGTTTCCTATTTCCGTCATGCTGGTCAGGGGCTCGAAGAAAAACGCCAGATTCTCTATCTTCTTGGCCCGGTTGGCGGCGGCAAATCATCTCTCGCCGAACGGCTGAAAGATCTGATGGAAACGCACCCCATCTATGTTCTGAAAGCCGGGAACGAAATCTCGCCGGTCTTTGAAAGCCCGCTGGGTATCTTCCAGTCAGATGAACTGAAATCACTCCTCGAAGACAAATACGGCATTGAGCAGCGCCGCCTTGACGGTTTGATGTCGCCATGGGCGGTCAAACGCCTTGATGAATTTGGCGGCGACATTTCAAAATTCGAAGTTGTGCGCCTCTTTCCGTCTAAACTGCGGCAGATCGGGATCAGCAAAACTGAGCCGGGCGACGAAAACAATCAGGACATCTCGGCGCTCGTCGGCAAGGTCGACATCAGAAAGCTGGAGCATTTCAGCCAGGATGACAGCGACGCCTACTCCTATTCCGGCGGCCTTTGCCGGTCAAACCAGGGTCTCCTGGAATTTGTTGAGATGTTTAAAGCGCCGATCAAGGTGCTGCATCCCTTGCTGACAGCAACCCAGGAACAAAATTATATCGGCACCGAAGCTTTGGGGCCAATCCCTTTCACAGGCACCATCCTTGCGCATTCAAACGAAAGTGAATGGCAGCTCTTTCGCAGCAACAAAAACAATGAAGCTTTCCTTGATCGCATCAGCGTCATCAAGGTTCCTTATTGCCTGCGTGTCACCGAAGAACGGCAGATCTATGAAAAGCTGTTAGCGAGCTCCGAGCTTTCGGACGTCGCCTGCGCGCCGGAAACACTCGATCTGTTGTCGCGCTTTTCCGTACTGACACGGCTGCGCGCCCATGAAAATTCCAATCTCTATTCAAAATTACGCGTCTATGACGGCGAAAAACTGAAAGACACCGATCCGAAGGCGAAATCTCATCAGGAGTATCGTGAAGCCGCCGGCATCGATGAAGGGATGGACGGCATCTCGACGCGATTTGCCTATAAGGTGCTGTCGGAAACATTTAACTTTGACACCGATGAAGTCGCAGCCGATCCGGTCCATCTGATGTATGTGCTTGAAAACTCGATCAAGCGCGAGCAATTCGCTGATGAAACCGAAAAACAATATCTCGATTTCATCAAGTCGGATCTGTCCCAGCGCTACGCGGACTTTATCGGCAAGGAAATTCAAAAGGCCTATCTCGAAAGCTACGGCGAGTACGGTCAAAATCTTTTTGACCGCTACATCGCTTATGCTGACGCCTGGATCGAAGATCAGGATTTTAAGGACGCCGATACGGGGCAATTGCTGGACCGGGCGACCCTTGATGCAGAGCTCTCGAAAATTGAAAAACCTGCGGGCATCGCCAACCCCAAAGACTTCCGCAATGAGGTTGTGAAATTTGCGCTGCGCGCGCGCGCCAATAATGACGGGAAAAACCCACTTTGGTCTTCCTATGAAAAACTGCGGAATGTCATTGAAAAACGCATGTTCACGCAAGTTGAGGATCTGTTGCCAGTGATTTCGTTCGATTCCAAAAAGGATACGGATACCGAACAAAAGCACGAGAACTTTGTGTCTCGCATGGTTGCGCGCGGCTATACGGCCCGTCAGGTTCGCCGCCTGGTTGAGTGGTATATGCGCGTCAATAAAGCGGGATAGGACGGTGGCGGCCCCCGCATGACCCTGTCTCATTTTATAGACCGTCGCAAAAACCCAAAAGGAAAGTCGCTTGGCAATCGCCAGCGCTTTCTCAAGCGCGCCCGCGCGCAAATCAAGGATGCGGTCAACAAGTCTCTTCGTGATCGGTCCATGAAAGAAATCGACAAGGGCGAAAAGATATCGATCCCCTCAAAGTCAACAGCGGAACCGCGTTTTCGTCTTGATCCGCAAAAAGGCTCCCGCGAGATTGTCCATCCCGGCAACAAGGAATTCGGCAAAGGCGATCGCATCAAAAAACCCCCGAAAGGCGCGGGAAAAGGCAAGGGCAAGGATGCGAGCGACAGCGGCGACGGTGAGGACAATTTTCAGTTCACCCTGACGCAGGACGAATTTCTCGATATTTTTTTTGAAGATCTGGAGCTGCCTAATCTCGTCAAGCGATCATTAAAAGAAATCAAATCGACGGCCTTTAAGCGTGCTGGCGTCACGGTGTCAGGATCGCCGACAAATATGAATCTGATCCGCACCATGCGCAACGCCCATGGCCGCCGTCTTGCCCTGCATAGACCGTCAACGCGCGAAATGAACGATCTGAAAGAGCGATTGTTCCAGCTCGAACGCATTGCACAGCCGGGCGCGGAACAAATCGCCGAGATCAAGGATATCATCGCCAAGCTTGAGGATATGGAGGCGCGCCGCCGCTGGGCGCCGTTTATCGATCCTCTCGACGTGCGTTATAACGCCTTTGAACCGACGCCAGTGGAAACGACAGCCGCTGTGATGTTCTGTCTGATGGATGTGTCGGGCAGCATGGGTGAGCGCGAAAAAGATCTCGCCAAGCGCTTTTATATGTTGCTCTATTTATTCTTGAAGCGGCGCTATGAAAAAGTTGACGTTGTCTTTATCCGCCATACCCATCACGCCGAAGAAGTGGACGAAGAGACCTTTTTCTATTCGCGTCAGTCCGGCGGCACAGTGGTGTCGACAGCGCTCGATAAAATGCTCGAAGTGCAAAAGCGTTACCGGGCAAGCGACTGGAATATCTATGTGGCGCAGGCCTCGGACGGGTTCACGCAAAGCGGCGACGCCAAGCGCTGCGTTGAAATTCTCAACGAAGCGGTGATGCCGATTTCGCAATATTACGCCTATATCGAAATTCTTGATGAGCGTGAGTTGGAGGTTTTCTCTGACGCGGATTCCGGCGCGGAACTTTGGCGCGCCTATCGGACGTTCGCACCGGCCTGGCCGAATTTCGCCCAGACCCGCATTGCAACGCCGTCGGATATTTTTCCTGTCTTTCGCGAGCTCTTCGCCAAAGACAAAAGGCGGGCTGCGTAATGACACCGGTTGCGGCGGATCCCGAGCTCGTCTTTTCAGATTCCGATTGGAATTTTGAAACACTGGACCGCACGCTCGCGGCGATATCCGATATCGCGCTGAACGATCTAAAGCTCGACATTTATCCGAACCAGATCGAGATTATCTCATCGGAGCAAATGCTCGACGCCTATTCCAGTCACGGCATGCCGTTGATGTATAATCACTGGTCTTTCGGCAAGCATTTCGCCCGCGATCAAACGCTTTATCAAAAGGGCTATCAGGGTCTCGCCTATGAGATCGTCATCAATTCAAACCCGTGCATTGCCTATCTCATGGAAGAAAACTCCATGACCATGCAGGCGCTGGTGATGGCGCATGCTTCGTTCGGCCATAATCACTTTTTCAAAAATAATTATCTTTTCCGTCAGTGGACCGACGCCGACGGGATTTTGCCTTATCTCGACTTCGCCAAGAAATACATCACAAAGTGCGAAGATGAATATGGTTTTGAGGAAGTGGAAGCGATCCTCGATGCGGCTCACGCGCTTATGGATCAGGGTGTTTTTCGCTATAATCGTCCGCCGCGATTATCTGAAGCGGACCGCATGGCCAAGCTCGCCGCCCGCGCAAAGCATGAAGAAATGACTTTTAATGATCTTTGGCGCACGCTGCCAAATATCGATGAAGATGATGAGGAAAAAGAAGAGCGCCAGGCTGAGGTCCGAAACATCAAGCTTCCTGAAGAGAACATTCTTTATTTTATTGAAAAAGCAAGCCCTGTCTTGCGGCCATGGCAGCGCGAGCTTGTACGCATCGTCAGGAATGTCTCGCAATATTTCTACCCGCAAAAACAAACGAAAGTCATGAATGAGGGCTGCGCCACCTTTGTCCATCATTACATTATGAACGAACTTTATGATCGCGGCCAAATCGGCGAAGGCGCGATCATGGAGTTTTTGCACTCGCATTCATCGGTGGTTTTTCAGCCCGAATTCGACGATCCGCGCTATTCAGGCATCAATCCATATGCGCTTGGCTTCGCCATGATGGAAGACATAAAGCGCATTTGCGAAGATCCAAAAGATGAGGACCGTGAGTGGTTTCCGGAAATCGCGGGGACCGGCGCCTGGCGCGACGTTTTAAAAAACGCCTGGGCAAATTACCGCGATGAGAGTTTCATCCTTCAATATCTGTCGCCAAAGCTGATGCGCAGCCTTCACATGTTCGCTATCGCTGACAACGCCAAAGAGACCCATGTGGAAGTCTCAGCCATTCATGACGAGGCGGGGTATCGCCGAGTGCGTGATCGCCTTGCAGCGATGTACGACATAGGCGTTCACGAGCCGAATATTCAGGTCACCGGCGCCAATCTTGACGGCGATCGCATATTGCATCTCCGCCATGACGTGCAAAATGGCCGGTTATTGACGGACAAGACAAAAGACGCAGTGCTCACGCATATTGAGACTTTGTGGGGCCACGAGGTAAATCTGGAAGAGGCGCCGGCTTAGCGCCCTAGCGAAACTTCTTTTCCAGCATTTCGATCAATTTGCGGTTGCCTTCTTTTTCGCCAATGGAAATGCGTAAATATTCCCCGAGATTATAGGGACCCATCTCCCGTACGATCACGCCGCCGGTTTTCAGATAGGCCTGAATATCGTCAGCGTTGAGCCCGGGTGCAGCTGGGAACTTCACCAAAATAAAATTTCCAAAGCTGGGCACAAAATCGAGGCCCAGCCCACCGAGCTGTTGCGCCAGCCAGTCACGTTGTTCGCGATTATGGGCGCGGTTTTTGTCGACAAATTCATTGTCGCCCAGCGCTGCGGCGCCGGCGGCAAGGGCGGCGGCGTTGACGTTAAACGGCCCGCGAATACGGTTGAGCACATCGGCGATTGCCGCCGGACAATAGCCCCAGCCGAGGCGTATGCCGCCAAGTCCGTAGATCTTTGAAAAAGTCCGCGTCATGACGGTGTTGTTTAATTCATCTACCAGCGCGGCGCCGGCGTCATAATCCGGCTCTTCCATGTATTCAGCATAGGCAGCATCAATTACCAGCAAAACATCGTCGCGCAATTCTTCGCGCAGGCGGCGGATTTCGATGTCAGGAATATAGGTGCCGGTTGGATTGTTCGGATTGGCGACAAAAACGATGCGCGTTTGGTCGTCAACCAACTCAATAATAGCATCGACATCGGTCGTCAGGCGCGTTTCCTTTGCAAAGCGGGGTTCGCCGCCGCAGGATTTTGCGGCCAAAGCATAAACCAGAAAACCATGTTCAGTTTGAATAATGTTTTCGCCTTCGCCCACATAGGCCTTGGTCAAAAGCTGCAGGATTTCATCCGATCCCGATCCGCACACGATACGGCTGGCGTCGAGATCAAAGGTTTCTGCGATTTTTTTGCGCAGCCTATGCGCGCCGCCATCGGGATAGAGGTGCAAAATTTCCGACGCCGCCTGATAGGCTTCAATCGCTTTCGGGCTGGCCCCAAGCGCGGATTCATTCGACGACATTTTATAGATTTTTTCGGCGCCGGGTGCAGAAGATCCGCCAGCAACATAGGGCCTGATGTCGAGAATGCCGGGACGCGGTGTTGGGGCGGTCATAATATTTATCCCTCGCTAGGTTTGCGCGGGATATAGCCGTCCGGTGTGTCAGCGAGCAACCCGGAAGCAGGTTTATCCATGCGCGCCGGCAGGGGCGCTGCTGCTGCCGGGCGCGCAATCGCAACGCCTGCCCTGCGCACAAGGCCGATTGGGGCGAGCATTTCTTTTGAAGCTTCGACCATCAGGATGCCGCTAAAGCCGGGCCACACGCGGGCGCCTGCGCGCTCCCAGGCTTTGGCGGTGCGCAACAAAACCCGCGTACCGAAAGGCGGGAAAAACAACGCCGAGTTCCAGGCTCTGGCGCGAAACATCGCCCCCTGTAGGAGGGCGTTGAGCTGGCGCTTCAGATAGGGCCGGCCGGCGGCAAAGGGCGTTGAATCGATCATTGACCACAATCCGCGCCGATGAGAGGCGATGATGATCACTTGGCCGTTGTCGGCCAGAACGCGCCAGATCTCCCGCATCAGGCGGTGCGGCTCCGGCGCCTCTTCCAGTCCGTGAACAATCAGCACGCGATCAAGGCACGCGTCGGGCAGCGGCCATGCGCCTTCGCTGACGAGGCTTGCAGAGTTTTTGTCCGTTGACGGCCAGTGGATGACGCCCTGGGCGCCAGGCGCCAGGGCGATGCGCCTTGTCGCGGCGGAAAAAAGCTCAAGATAGGGATTGGCGTAGCCGAAGCCGGCGACCGACAGTCTGGCGCCGTCGCCCCAGGCCTCAACCAGTCTTTCGGCGATGAAATTGCGCGCCTCTACCCCAAGCGGCGACCTGTAAAAATCGTGAAAATCAAGAATGTCCGTGCGCATTGGTCACCTGATCGGGCAAAAGCTGTTTTACGCGGTTATCGCGCCTCGTTATGCTCGGGCGCTGCGTAGGCCGTCAATCAACACCGCTACCTGAGGACTTAAACCCTTGCCGCTTGAAATACGACAAATTCCCTGCCTTTCTGATAATTACGGCTATCTGATCCGCGACGAAGCAACCGGTGCGGTCGCGGCGATCGATACGCCGGATGTCAACGCTATTAACGACGTATTGGCGGACGCCGGCTGGCGGTTGACGCATATTCTAAATACGCACCATCACTGGGATCACGCGGGCGGCAATCTTGCGCTGAAAGAGAAATGGCAATGTGAAATTATCGGCCCGGGGGCAGAGGCCGACCGCATTCCAGGGCTTGATCGCGCGGTGGGCGACGGCGACATCGTCAAGTTTGGTCAATCGGCAGCCAAAGTCTTTGATACGCCCGGCCATACTTCCGGTCACATCATCTATTATTTTGCAGAAGATGAAGCGGCGTTTGTCGGCGATACGATTTTCGCCATGGGCTGCGGCCGGCTGTTTGAAGGAACGCCGGCGCAAATGTGGGCGTCGCTTTCCAAAATTGCGGTGCTGCCGCCGCAGACCAGGCTTTATTGCGCGCATGAATATACGCAGGCGAACGCGTCCTTCGCCTTAACGGTCGATCCGCATAATGATGATCTGAAATCGCGCGTCCGCGAGATCGATCAGTTACGCGCGTCCGGAACGCCGACGGTGCCGACGACCGTCGCGGCGGAACTTGCGACCAATCCGTTTTTGCGCGCCGAGGATGAGGCGCTGAAAGCCGCCATCGGCATGTCGGGCGCCGGCGCCGTTGATGTTTTTGCGGAAACCCGCCGGCGCAAGGATAATTTTTGAGAAGCTGGAGCGGGTGAAGAGACCCCGCGGCCGAAGGGCCGCAGAAGGAAATTCTGCCGGCGGCGCTTGCGGGACCTGTGAGAGAAATTCGGCGGCGCCATTTCAAAAATCTGGAGCGGGTGAAGAGAATCGAACTCTCGTCGTAAGCTTGGGAAGCTTCTGCTCTGCCATTGAGCTACACCCGCGCGCCTAAAAATGTCGCGCCGGGCGGCAAAAAGGTCAAGCGGGCTGATAATCCCCCATTTCGCACCCGAAAAACCCTCGACGGCGCGGGCAAATCTCACCAAGAGTTCATGATGGCCGGGCGATATCGCCATCTTATCGTCACGGCGAAGCACATTATGTTGACCTTGTAGAAGGTTTACCCCGGCCGGGCGCGCGGCGCGCCGTGGCGGGGATATGGAAAGGAGGCCGCAATGTTGACACGGCTGATAGGAATTCTGGGCGTTGCAGCGGCGCTCTTCATGTTGGCGCTTGCCCCGGCGCAAGCCAAATCCAAGCGCGAAAAAGCCGAAGGTCTGATTGTTAAAGCGGCTGACACGGTGAGTTATTTCGCCAATGACAGCGCCTATGAGCCGCTATGGGATACGGCCGATAATGCCAAGGCAATGGTGATCATTCCAAGATCCTACCGCGGTGGATTTGTTTTTGGCGCTTCCGGCGGCAATGCGGTGATGGTTGTGCGCAATGATGACGGAAGCTGGTCGGAGCCGACCTTTTTTACCATCGGATCGATCTCATTCGGGTTGCAGATCGGCGGCGAAGCTTCGGAAACGATCTTGCTGGTGATGACCAAGCGCGGCATGGAGCAGCTTTTATCGACAAATGTAAAACTTGGCGGTGATTTGTCTTTGGCGGCCGGACCCATTGGCGGCGGCGCCAAAGCGCAGACAGTTGACGTGCTCGCCTTTTCGCGCTCGCGCGGTCTTTATGGCGGAATCAGCCTGGAAGGCGCAATCCTCAAAGTGCGCCATAGCTGGAACCGCGAATATTACGGCGCCGACGTCAGCCCGTCTGATATCATTTTTCGCGGTAAGGTCGCCCGTCCGCAATCGGCGCTGTTGCAAAACGCAACCTGGGCGCTCGCGCACCGCAATGAACCGATGAATATCGCGCCGGTGCAGCCGGTAATCGATCCGGTGACGGGTTTGCCGGTCAGCGAACCCGCTGAATATGAAGATGACGCTATATACGGTGCGCCGCTGGCGCCGATTGAGGACCAGTAAATCACCTGTATTTGACCGCAAATTGATCAAATGGGAAACGCCCGCCGGTTGCCGCCGGCGGGCGTTTTCGCGCATGCTGCGGCGATAATTTCAGACAGGGCAATTTTGATGGCGGATGGAGAGGCGGCGCATGGCGATGGATTTCCTCATGTGCTTGGCAAATTTGAGCATCCGGACCTCACTGCTTCCGGCGCCGCGCGCGCGCAGGTCGCGCTTAAGAAACTTGAAACGCTTTGGATCAACACCGGCACACTGTGCAATATCGAATGCGCTCACTGTTATATTGAATCCTCACCGCAAAATGACCGGCTTGTCTACCTGACGCTCGCGGACATCGCGTCCTTTCTTGACGAGGCCGCCAGGATGGGCGTGCGCGAAATCGGCTTTACCGGCGGCGAGCCATTTTTAAACCCCGAAATGATCGCTATGGCGGAAGCCGCGCTGGGCTGCGGTTTTGAAATATTGATCCTTACCAACGCGATGCGCCCAATGATGCGTCCTCGCGTTAAGGACGGATTGCTTAAACTCCACAGCCGCTTCGGGCCGCGCATCAAACTGCGCGTCAGTCTCGACCACTTTGACCCGGCGCGCCATGACCATGAGCGCAGGGTCGGCAGTTTTGCCAGCGCCATGGAGGGGTTTCGTTGGCTGGCGGATCACGGGTTTCAGATTTCCGTCGCGACCCGGGATTTATGGGACGAGGGCGAAGCGGCGATGCGCGGCGGATTTGCCGCCCTGTTTGCCGGGGCGGCGGTCCCTCTTGATGCGCAAAACCCAATGGACCTCATTTTGTTCCCGGAAATGGATGTGGCTGCAGATGTGCCGGAAATTTCTACTGACTGCTGGGGGCTTCTCGGCAAGGATCCCGGCGGCGTCATGTGCGCGTCGTCGCGGATGGTTGTGAAACGTAAAGGCGCGGCGGCGCCCGTGGTGCTCTCCTGCACCCTGCTGCCGTATGACGCCCGCTTTGAAATGGGCGCCACATTGCGTGAGGCTTTGGGGCCTGTGAAGCTCAACCACCCCCATTGCGCAAAATTCTGCGTCCTTGGCGGGGCCAGCTGTTCCGGGTAAATCATCTCTCCAATGACCGAAAAAACTGAACCGCCGCGCGACATCGCGCTAGAGCCTCGTGAAAAATCAGGTGAACGCCTTTATTCTCCTTCGGCAGCGCGCAATCGCGATCCTATTCGTGATGTCTTTTTGAAACTCATGCCGCGCGCCGGGAAAATTCTCGAAATTGGCGGCGGCACCGGCGAACACGGCGTTCACCTTGCCAGGGCTTTGCCAGACACAACCTGGCACACAGGTGATCCTGACCCGGCGTCGCGAGCGTCGATCGCGGCCTGGATTGCGGAAACGAAACTGCACAACCTTACTGGCCCGCATTCCATCGATGTGACGGCGGCGGTCTGGGGCGTCGAAGAGGCTGCGCCGTTTGACGGGCTGGTGTCGCTCAACATGATCCACATTGCGCCCTTTGCCGCCACTGCAGGATTGTTCGCTGGCGCCGGCCGTTTGCTGGCGCCGGGTGGAAGGCTTTTTCTTTACGGTCCTTTCTCACGTGACGGCGTTCACACGGCGGCCTCCAATGAAGCCTTTGACGCAAGCCTGAAAGCGCGGAATGCAAATTGGGGCGTACGTGATCTTGAGCGTGATATTGCGCCGCTTGCGCAGAAAGATGCGCTGACCCGTGTCGACATTGTGGAGATGCCCGCGAACAATCTCTCCGTCATTTTTAGAAAAAGCTGACAAGATATTGATTTTTTTTGCTTTATATTTTCCACAAGTTGAAATGCGAAACAATGTGGAAAACTTTGATTCGACGAACGCAGAAAAGTTGGTATCCTGATCATACTTTGCGGCTCTAACGGAAATTCGTCGCGCTTGCCTAGAGGCGGGTTTTACGAGCAAACGAAGTGATATGCTGGCCGGCGGCGGCGCTTGGACGCAAATCGGCAGGGTCAAACAAAGGTAAGTTTGACGCATATCTGACGGATCTGAGCGGTTCGGCCTTATGCGGGCGCTTGAAAGAGCAGCCGTCAATAAGGAACCGGGATCGCCGTGAGCAGCGGGCTAGCTGTAAATCGGCGCGCGGCATTGAAGGTCGGGGAACGCGCAAGCTGGAACCGGAAAGAGATGACGCGGATCTGGAGGACGCGGCGGAAAGAAAATGGCGACGGTCATGGTCTGGAAGACGCGCCCGAAAGGTCTAGCGGCGTAAAATGCAGGCTGTAAAGCAGGTATTTAATCGCAGCGTCGGAGAGCATTCGAATTCTCACTGGATTGGGGTGTCCTTCGATAGGCCGCGAGAGCGGACGAAAGGGAGTAGCTTCGGCTGCTCCCTTTTTGTTTTTGGTCCTTGGTTTTGTCCGGTCCGCTGGCGATGCCGAATAAAGCCATGATCTCTGCGATAAGCCACCATGCCGCGCATGGTCCATTGGTCTATCTGCGCGGCGCCGACCTTCCCAGAAACGCTATATCCAAGTTTACATTTTGTCGCCTCTCGCCCTGCTTGCGGATGCGGTCAGCCGCCGCTAGCTTCCGGGCAAATCTCGGGAAGGAGAAACTTAATGGCCGAAAGCGTCGCCAGCATCACCGCACAGGAAGCGGTGATTTACCTAATGGTCCTCACATCTGCGTCTGACGGCGCGATCAAGGATGAAGAGCTGCGCACCATTGGCCGCGTCGTGCGGTCGTTTCCGATGTTTTCGGACAATGACGAACAGCGCCTGGTGGAAACCGCGGGCGCCTGCGGCGAGCTCATGGCGTCGGAAGGCGGCTTGCATAAGGTGCTGGAAGCGGCCGCCGCGGCCCTGCCGGGCCATCTCGGCGAGACCGCTTATGCGGCCGTTGTCGATGTCGTTACCGCCGATGAAAATCTGGACATGACGGAAATTCGCGTGCTCGAGCTGATCCGCAACGCGCTCGATATCCCCGATGACGGCGCCGCAGCAATCGAACATGCTGCGCGAGCGAGACACATGACAGTGGATGGGGTGAACGCCTAACTGATCAATGGCGCCTTGCGACCAGCAGTTGCACAACCGAAAAAGACCCAAACACGACCTGCCCACCCAGTCCGATGGCGCCGGCGACAGTTTGGTAGTGAAACAGTAATTCTTCCAGATTCCGGCCAAACACAAAAACGCCCAGCAGCTGTTCCGCAATCATCAACAGCGTAAACGCGCTGCCGCCCATTGCGAGGCGCGCGAGCATTGTTGGAATGACGTCGAATTTTCGGATCAGGGCGCGGCATATGAACCACGACGCGCCGAGCATAAGCGGTGTTTCCAGCAGCACAGCAGATATTTCGCTGATAAACTGTACGAGTATCAGCACGCGAAACGTACCGAGGATAAAGCCTAGAGCAAAAATGATGATGAAATAGGCGACGCCGGCGCGGAGTGCTTTTTCCATCAAGATCTCGAATTCGTTAGCGCAGTATCACCCAGCAAACGCTCGCAACAACAAATGCAACGATCACATTGAGAACCGCGCCTTCGCGGGCCATGCGGGCGATGGATACTCTCCCGGTACCATAGATGATGGCGTTAGGCGCGGTCGCCACCGGCAACATGAAGGCGCAGGAGCATGAAATCACCGCCGGGATCATCAACAGTTCCGGTTTGACCCCGGCGCCAGCGGCGACGGCGGCAAGAAGCGGCATCAAAAGATTTGCCGTCGCAGTGTTCGATGTCATTTCAGTCAGAAAGGTGACAGAAAGACATAAGCCCAGCATCATCAAAAACACGGGCGCGCCCGCAAGCCCGCCAAGGGATGCGCCAATCAAAACATCAAGACCGCTCGCGCGGAAAGCGGTGGCGATGCAAATACCGCCGGCGAACAGCAAAAGCATGCCCCAGGGAATGTCGCTGGCGGTTTTCCAATCGAGAAGTGCGCCCTTTTTGCCGTCGGGAACGAGAAACATGATGATGACGGCGAGAATTGCCACCGTCGAATCGCCGGCTCCGGCGATGCCTAATGCGCCGGTCCAGCCGCCGAAAGGTTCGGCCCGGGTGATCCACATGATAATCGCCAAACCAAAGACCATCAGGGTACGGCGTTCATCAATGCGCCAGGGGCCCGGATCGCGTAATTCCGGTGTTTTGACCCCGCCCATGGACCGTGTCAGCCACAAAGCAATGACGGGAACGCCAATGGCGACAATAGGAATTCCAATTGACATCCAGCGCGTAAAAGAAAATTCCACGCCGGTTGCCTTGAAATAAGCGTCGGCGAAAATCAGATTGGGCGGCGTACCAATCAGCGTCGCCGTCCCGCCGAGCGACGCGGCATAGGCGATACCGAGCAACAGCGGGGGCCCAAGTTTTGGATCATCCGAGCGCGCCAGGATTGCGAGCGCCATCGTCGCCAGCATCAATGTGGTGGCGGTATTTGAAATCCACATCGACAAAATTGCGGCGGCGATCATAAACCCGATGACCAGGCGTCGCCCCGATGCGCCGACGAGATTGATCATATAGAGCGCAAGGCGCTCGTGGACCCCGGATTTTTCCAGCGCCTTTGACAGCATAAAAGACGCCATCAGGAGAACGATGACGTAACTGCCAAGCGCCGCCGCCGCCTCGCGCTGATCGAGAACGCCTGCGAGCGGAAAAAGTGCGAATGGCACGATTGATGTCGCCGGAATTGGCAGGGCTTCGGTGACCCACCAGAAAGCGGTAAGCGCTGTAATAGCGATCGTCCAGACGATCGGATCCGCCAGCCCTCCGGCAATAGCGGCGAGCCCGGCGCCTGCAGCGAAGGCAAGACCCAAAAGAATACGAACAGGTTTCATGAGGCATGATTAACCGGCGATTGGGCGGTTTTGTCCAGCGAACTTGCCGACAGAAGCCGCGCCCTATAAGGCGAGACCATGATGGAAACCCAAAAATTCATCTATCGCCTCGCCACGGCGCAGGAATGGTTCATCGCGCGAGAAACCGGCATCGCCCCGACCCGCGATATCGATGAGCAAGATGGCTACATGCATCTATCGACCTTTGATCAGGCGCTGGAGACGGCGCGGCTCCACTTTGCCGGCGCGACGGATCTTTTGGCGCTGGAAATTTCTCTCGATGAAATCGCAGATCAGGTAAAGTTTGAACTTGCGCCGAAACGCGGCGAAAAATTTCCGCATCTTTATGGGGCGTTGCGCACCGAACATATTAAGCGCGCGATCAGGCTCAACCCCACAGATGAGGGGTTTGATTTTGGCGAAAACGTATGAGGACGCCGCTTTTTCTTGCTGATCTCGGATCCAGGGCGATGGCGGCGTTTGATGCGGAAACCGCGCATCATTTAACGCTGCGTCTGCTAAAGCGCGGCAACGGTCCGAAGCCGCGCATCAAAAACCCGCGCCTCGCGACCGATGTCGCCGGGCTCCATTTTTCAAACCCTCTTGGGCTTGCTGCCGGTTTTGACAAAAACGCCGAGGCGCCTGATGCGATGCTGGATCTTGGATTTGGCTTTGTCGAAGTGGGCGCAGTGACGCCGCGTCCACAATCAGGCAACGAAAAGCCACGCGTCTTTCGCCTGCGCGCCGATGCGGCGGTCATCAATCGTTATGGTTTCAACAATGACGGGCTTGATGTCATTGCGGGTCGTCTTCGGGCGAGGCCAAAAACCGGCGTTGTTGGCGTCAATCTTGGCGCCAACAAAGATAGTGACGATCGCACGCAGGATTATGTGACCGGCGTTACGGCGCTTGCAGGACTTGTTGATTTTTTTACGGTGAATATTTCCTCGCCGAATACGCCGGGCCTGCGCGCCCTTCAGGACAAGGCGGCGCTGACCGATCTCATGGAGCGGGTTCTGACAGCACGCGGCGATAAGGCGCCCGAAACACCGGTATTTTTAAAAATTGCGCCGGACCTCACCGATGAAGACAAGGCGGATATTGCCGATGTCGCTAAAGCGTTAGCCTTAGACGGGTTGATAATCTCGAATACAACAATCAAGCGCCCGGCGACGTTGCGCAGCGGCGGGACGGATGAGCCGGGCGGCCTTTCAGGTAAGCCGCTCTTTGCGCGGTCAACGGCTTTGTTACGTGAGTTTTACGCAGCGCTTCGAGATGATGTTCCGTTGGTTGGCGTTGGCGGTGTTTCGTCCGCACGAGACGCTTATGAAAAAATCCTCGCCGGCGCCGCGCTGGTCCAGCTATACACCGCCCTTATCTATGAAGGGCCAAGCCTGCCATTTCGTATTTTACAGGATTTACCTGGATTTCTTGACGCTGACGGGTTTGAAACCATCGCCGAGGCGGTCGGCGCCGGTCACGCGTGATCGCCAAAGGCGGTCTTAAGGCGCGGTATGTAAAGGCCCAGCGTTGCAGCGCGCAAAAGAAAATAAAGTGAAAACGCGGCCCATAGCCCGTGATTATCGAAACGCGCCGCCAGCATGAGTGAGGCCGGAATAAAAACGAATGTCGAGATAATCATCGAATCGCGCATTTCTTCCGCCCGTGTCGCACCAATGAAAACACCGTCCAGTTGAAAGCCGATGACAACAATCAGTGGACTGATGATGACCCATGGCATGTATATTTTTGTAGTCGCACGGATGGGTCCTTCCGGATTTAAGAGTGCAATTAGCGCGTCGCCAAACACCCAGTAAAAAACAGAAAAAATGACTGACGCGGCGATGGCAAGGATAAAGGTGCGCCGCACGGCCGAGTGATAGCGGACGGCGCCGCGCGCCGGATCGCGTGCGCCCATCGCCCGGCCCACAAGGGTTTCCGCAGCGATCGCCGTGCCGTCAAGGGCAAGGCCTGTAAACAGGAAAAGCTGCAAGAGGGTCTGGTTTGCCGCCAGCGTCACGTCGCCAAAGGCGCCGCCGCGCTGCACAAACCACGCAAAACAAAAAGCGAGCAACAGCGTGCGGATAAAAATATCGCGATTAACCGACAATGTCCGCCTGATCCGATCCGCCGCCCAGAAATGATCCACATGCCAATGGGATTTGACGCCGCCGTGATCGTTCAGAACAAGAATGACAAAGAAAACTGACATGAAAAATCCGGCGAGCTCGGCAATCAAGGTGCCGGCGGCGACGCCCGCAGCGCCCCAGCCGAGTCCGACGACAAACCAGTAATCCAAAAGGATGTTGAGCCCGGTCATAAAAATACTGACCGCCATCAGATAGTCCGTACGCCCCCTGGCCGTCAGCCAGCCAAAGGCGGCGTAGGACGCAAGTGCGAAGGGCGCCCCCCAGATCCGGATGTCGAAATAGGAAAGTCCTGCGGCAAGCGTTTGCGCACTGGCTTCGGACCCGACAGAGAGGAGCCGAAAGGAAAGCCAGCCGATCGGCCATTGCAGCAGGACGAGCGCCAGCCCGATCGCGCCGCCAATAACGGCGCCGCGCGCGAGCGACGCCCGCGCTTCCGGCTCGTCTTCGGCGCCTGAAGCTTGTGCTGTCAGTCCGGCGACGCTCATTCGGATGAAACCGAAGGTCCAATAGGCAAGGGAGAAAATCACGGCGCCAAGTCCGACAGCGGCAATATCAAGAGGCCGGGCCGATTGCGCCAGGGCCCAGACATCGACCGCGCCGAGGAGCGGGGTCACTGATGCAGCGACAGAAGCCGGCCAGGCAAGCTTTAAGATCTCCCGGTAGGAAATTTTTGCTTCTTTTCGGGACGGATCGTCAGCGGCGGCCATGAAAACTCCTTGAGTGAGCGCCTAACGTCTCGGGCGCGGGATGTCGACCGCCTTGCCAGCAAGCGGCAAATGCGCCGAGAATGCTTCCTGTGAATGAAAACTGGAAAGACTGGCAATCGCCTCCGGGCGGCACCGGCAACGAATTTGATAACGCCGCCATCGGCGCCCTTGCGCATTTATATCGCGGCGAGGTCTATCGCTCGACGATCTGGCGGACGCGCCTTGACACGACGACCAATTGGTCCGTTGTGACGCTTGGCATTGCCCTGTCGATCAGCTTCGCTGACCCCAATGCGTCGCCCCTGCCGCTCTTACTGGTCGGCATATTGATTTCGATGTTTCTTATATTGGAGGCGCGGCGCTATCGTTATTTCAATGTCTGGCGCGCGCGGGCGCGTTGGATCGAAACCAAATTCTATGCGCCGCTGTTGCTGAGATCGGCCAAGCCCGACCCGGGCGAATGGCAGGATGTTCTGGCGAAGGATTATCTGCGTCCGCAATATCACATCGGTTTTTGGCGCGCGATGGGCCGGCGTCTCCGGCGAAACTACATGTGGATCTTCGGTTTTCAGGCTGTTGCGTATTACGGCAAGATCATTATCCATCCATTACCGCTGCAAACTATTGACGAGCTCCTTACGCGCATGGCGGTAGGGCCGATTTCAGGCGTCGTGATTTTTTTGACCGGAGTCCTGTTTCACGGCGCCTGGATTTCCCTGACGCTTTACTCCAACTTTCTTGATAAGAAGAAACACGGATCCAGCGACGGCGTTGAGGGGATGGGGTAGGGGCGTAAAATGGGAACGGTTTGCCCACAAATTCACGTTCCATAGCGTCATTTTATCGGTCGCGGAAAAATGAACGGCTCGGCGCCGGAGGATCTGGAAACAAGACCTCTAAACGCTCTTTTTCGATTCGCGCAATTATTGAGTATCTTCGGGCTGTAAGACTGAGGTCTCACCCGTCATTGCCACCAGATCGCGGAAAACAGAATAAGCAATTTTATCGTTTCGCGCTATATGGTCATCGCCGGGACTGATATCGGGCGTATCCCGCCGCCACAGAGCCATTTTATAGAGCAGATCCGTTTTCGACCTGGCGGGCGTCAGGGCGACAAGGTCCATGATGACGGTCTGGGCATCCAACAAATTGTCCGAAACACTATTAGCGTCGTCATTTATATGACCGGCGCCGTTAGAAGCCTCTATCCGCTGCTCAATCAATGCCCATCTTTGGTAAAGGCGCTCGATTTGCGGCAGTTCATCTGCTATTTCAGCCGCACATTGGCCTTCGTTAATAATTCTATACTCAGTCATGTGATCCTACGCTTCAATCGCTGCTAACTTGATCGGCCGCACTGTCTAGGGGGACTGGAGGAAAATTACTGTCACGTAGCTGCGCGACAGATGTGCAATTGATTAAAGGCTGGCGACGACGGCGCCGCTTAAAACCAGCGAAATTGTCGCCTGGATGCGATTGTTTACCCCGAGTTTAAGAAAGCTTCGGCGCATTAATGTATCGATTGTATGGGAAGAAACGGAAAGCTTATTTGCGATTTCACCGTTGCTCAGTCCCAAAGCGACAAGCGACATGACCTCTTTTTCCCTGGGCGACAGGTCGGGTTTCGGTTCGTCCACATGCAGCGCCTCAAAACGCTTGTGAATGGTTTGACAGACGAAGCCGAGGAGCTGAAGCTCAATATTTGCCAATGGGAACAAAGTTCCACGCTTGCTAAAGTTGAAAACCGCCACATCCCCGGGTTGAGAGGCGACAGGAACCGTGAGGCCGTCTTCAAATCCATCCTCGCGTAAATGGCGAAAAATCTGCCTCTGTTGTTCGGATATTTCAGGATGTGTCTCGCCGTCGAACCAGTGAAACGGCTCAAGCCGACTGACGGCCTCGGCGACGATCGGGTCAAAAGTAATCGCCTGATCCGGTCGGAACAGTTTCCGCGCCAGTCCCGGCGAGGAATTAATCCGTTCGCCGTCGGCGGTGCTCAGCACACGGAAATTGCGCTTCACGACATAATATGCCAGGGCGTCAAATCCATAAGTGAGCATTACATGCTCTAGCTGGACGGACAGCCCATTTCGGTTCTCAGCCTCTTCGACGTTTTGAATAATTTCAACGAACGAATCGGCGAGTGTGTTCATGGCGGTTCCACATGCGAAATTTATACGTGGCGCATCTTAAAGGAGAGCCTTGATTGATTGCAATGCGGAATCGGCAATATAATCAGGGTGCGTCCCAGACAACGCTCATTTAGGTTGTTTGACCTAAATGCATCGCGGGCGCACGCTTGTGCATGAATTAAAACGATTGCAAAAATCTCGATAGCGTGAATTCAAATCCGAGTTTCGTCAAAGACCGAAAAGCATTGTGCGCGACGCCTAAAACTCACCTGCGCGTAGGAAAATTGTCCGTTGAGAGTTGCAATCTCCGATGGCAATTCAATGATTTTGCATTATAATCGACGCTCCGATTCTTTGATTGCTGCATCATTGATGCTGGCGAAGCGTTTGCGCATCAGGCCGTCATCGTCGAACTCCCACATTTCATTGCCATAGCTCCGATACCATTGACCGCTATCGTCATGGGATTCATATTCAAAGCGCACGGCGATGCGGTTATCCGTATGCGCCCAATATTCTTTTTTGAGCTTATAGCCTTTTTCTTTCGCCCATTTTTTGCGCAGAAAAGCTTTGATCTCTTCGCGGCCATTAAGGAATGTGTCGCGATTGCGCCATTCGCTGTTTTCGCTATAGGCCAGCGCCACGCGCTCGGGATCAGGCGTATTCCAGGCGTCTTCGGCGGCCTGAACTTTCGCGCGGGCAGTCTCTTCGGTGAAGGGGGGAATAAGTTTCTGGATCATTGTTGATCTCCGGCTCAGTTGTTGGCGGCGGAAACGTCCGATTCCGCCGCCGGATATTGCGTATGGATTAATTGCGCGCGACTTTGCGATCGAGGAAATCGAGCATTTTCGCAGCAATCGCGTCGCCATATTCTTCCAGCGCGAAGTGACCGGTGTCGATCAAATGAAACTCGAGATCTTTAAGGTCTCGCTTGTAGGGGTAAGCGCCATCGGCGGGGAAGATGTGGTCGTTCCGGCCCCAGACGATCAGCGCCGGGGTTTGCGTTTTTCGAAACAGCGCCTGCCAGGCGGAATATTCGGCAACATTGGTTTTGTAGCTCAAAAACATATCAAGCTGGATTTCATTATTGCCCGGGCGGTCGAGAAGATACTGATCCGTGTGCCAGGTGTCAGGGCTGATTTTTTCAACATTGCCGACGCCATGGGTGTATTGCCATTTGGTGGCGTCAATCGTGAGAAGGCCGCGCAGCGCATCGCGATTGGCCTCGTTTGGTTCGTTCCAATAAGCTTTGATCGGATCCCAGAATTCGCGCAGGCCCTCTTCATAGGCGTTGCCGTTCTGGATGATGAAGGCCGTAACCGCCTCAGGGGTTTTTGCATAGAGGCGGTAGCCGACTGGTGCGCCGTAATCCATCAGATAAAGCGCGTATGACGAAACACCTTTCGCTTCGACAAAACCTTCGATGATGTTGGCGAAATTGGTAAAGCCATATTCAAATTTCTCGCGCGCGGGCATTTCGCTTGCGCCATAGCCGGGATAGTCGGGCGCCAGCACATGATAGCGTTCAGCTAATTTCGGGATCAGATTGCGAAACATCTGTGAGGATGTGGGAAAACCATGTAACAAAAGAACGGTTGGGTTTTCTGGTTTGCCTGCTTCGCGATAGGCGATTTCAACACCGTCAATGACGACGGTGCGGTAGTGTACGGTCGCTGCATTTGTTGTCGCGGCTTCAATGCCTGTGGCGGCTTTCGCCGAGGGCGCAAAAACGAGCAGCGTCGCAAAAATGCTCGCGAAAATCACCAATATCGTCGCAACGCTTGCAAACAAAGCCGCTGCATCTGTGGGGCGCAAATAAAATCTTTCCGGGAATGCATCATTCATGTCTCTCTCCTTCGCCAGGTGAGGCTGGGCCGATTTGAGCGGCCCGGGTTTTGTGTTGCTTCAGGTCCGGCCGAATACGTTTACCGATCGGTAAACATGTAGATAAAAAAGGATAACCAATCTGTCAATGATAATTTGAAAAAGAGTCGCAAGATTTCTGACGCGCAGCTGCTGTGATTGAGGGTAACATGCGGTAATCTATGAGAAAATTATAAATTTCTTGCAATTCTCATGCTACTGCTATATTAACAGAACTGTTACTGTTCTTATAGGAATCCACCGATGAGCGCCTCCAAACGCGATGATCTTGTGCAAAAATCACTGCAGGCGTTCTATCGGGGCGGCTTCCACGCCATCGGTATGGACAAGCTGGCAAAGGAAACCGGCGTTTCCAAAACCGCGATGTACAAGCACTTCCGCAGCAAGGAAGAGCTGATTTTGGCGACCCTTCGCTTGCGCGACGAGCAGTTTCGTAACTGGTTGATGCGACGCGTGGAGGCTCTCGCAGAAGCGCCAAGGGATCAGTTACTGGCAATTTTTGATGCCCTTGCCGAATGGTTCGAGGAGCCTGGCTTTAAGAGTTGCATGTTCATTAAGGCGTCCTCGGAATATCAGGATCGCAGCCACCCGATTCATGCAATCGCTGCGGAACATAAACGGCTGTTGCTGGATTATTTTCGCATGCTTGCTGAAAAAGCCGGCGCGCAATCCCCAAAGGCCCTGGCCCAGCAGCTTCTCCTTATAAAGGAAGGCGCGATTGTTCTGGCGCATCTGCACGGACCGAAAGATGTGGCGCGGGAAGCACGCGCGGCCGCAGCCGCGCTTATCGACCGCGGGCTCGCAGATATTGATTGAGAACTATTTGCGGACCTTCAGCGCAACGCCATTCTCGCCTTTCACAACGCTGCGATAAAAGCATGATTGCCGATGTGTGTGACAGGCGGGGCCGGTCTGATCCACAACAAGCTCAATGGCGTCTTGATCGCAGTCGGTGCGAATCTCCCGGACGGCTTGTGTGTTGCCGGAAGTCTCGCCCTTGCGCCATAATTTCCGGCGCGTGCGGGACCAGTACCAGGCCTCGCCGGTGTCAATGGTTTTTGAAAGCGCTTCGGCGCTCATATAGGCGAGCATAAGCAGCCGACCGGCGCCAGCATCAGTGACGGCGACCGGGATGAGGCCGTCAGCGTCAAATTTCGGCGCGAATTCGGCGGTTTCTTCGATCGCGGCGTCAAGCGTGCTGCGATCGGCAAAAATGGAGTATTCGGTCATAAGCCGGACCATAGCAGCGGCGGGCAATCGCGCAATTGCACTCATGTCACTGCACTCCATTGCGCGCAACGGCGCTGGCCGCTAGCAAACACATCGAAATTGAATAGAACCGAGCGATGGCCCTGAAGATCTATGACACCATGCGCCGCGAAAAGCGCAGTTTTGAACCCACCGATCCTGAGCGCGTGACACTCTATGTGTGCGGGCCCACGGTCTATAGCTATGCACATATCGGCAATGCGCGCGCCGCCGTTGCTTTTGATCTTCTTTTTCGCGTCTTGCGCCATCGCTACGGCGTGGATCATGTGGTTTACGCCCGCAATATTACAGACATAGACGACAAGATTATCAAGGCGTCGAAGGAGAACGGTGAGCCGATTGACGCGATTACAGAAAAATTTACGGCAATTTACCGAAATGACATGGCGGCGCTTGGCGCTTTGCCGCCGACGAATGAACCAGCTGCGACGGATCATATCGCGGAGATGATAGCGATGATGGAAAAACTCATCGCGAGCGCCGCCGCCTATGAAGGTGAGGGCCATGTTCTTTTTTCAATCGACAGCTTCGCCGATTATGGAAAGCTCTCCGGCGCTAAACGCGATGACATGATCGCGGGCGCGCGTGTAGAGGTTGCGCCCTATAAGAAAAACCCCGCCGATTTTGTTTTATGGAAACCATCAAAACCTGATGAGCCTGGCTGGGACAGCCCCTGGGGGCGCGGCCGCCCGGGCTGGCATCTTGAATGCTCTGTGATGATCGAGGCGCAGCTTGGCCGCACCATCGACATTCACGGCGGTGGCCAGGATTTACGCTTTCCCCATCATGAAAACGAGATTGCGCAGAGCGCTTGCGCCCATGATGGTGCGCCGCTTGCGCGCTACTGGATGCATAACGGCTTTCTGCGGATGGGCGCCGAAAAAATGGCGAAGTCTCTCGGCAATGTCGTCCTCGCTCATGATCTGTTGAAGAAGTGGCAGGGTGAGACGATCCGTTGGGCGCTGTTATCGGCTCACTACCGCCAGCCTCTGGAATGGACCGACGAGTTGCTTGCGCAATCAAAGCGTCAGCTTGACAAGTTTTACCGGCTTTTGGGCGAGATTGGTTTTTCAACCGGGGCGGGCGCCGCTCCTGAAAGTATTGTGCTGGCGCTTGAAGACGATCTCAATACGCCGGAAGCTATCGCGGGTCTGCATGAATTACGTGATATTGCCAGCCAGATGGACGGCGCCGCGCGGGAAAAGGCGATCGCGCAATTGCGCAACGCTGGCCGCCTGATGGGCTTTTTCAATGTTGCGCCAAACGACTGGTTTATGGCTGCGGACGAAGAAGGCCCAACCGCCAAGGAAATTGACAATTTGCTCGCCGAGCGCGCTGCCGCGCGGAAGGCAAAAGACTTTGCCGCCTCTGATCGCATCCGTGACGATCTGGCGGCCAAAGGGATTGTTATCGAAGATGGCCCGGACGGCGTCACATGGCGGCGCGCATGAGCGGCCTGCCGGAATTCGCGACACCTGAAGAAGGGCGGCTGACTAATGAAATGATCGCTGCCTTTGACGATGCCGGCGTTATCATTCTGCGCAGGTTCGCAACACCGGAAGCCTGTGAAAAGCTGCGAGAGCGGACAATTGAGCTTGTCGATGCTTTTGATTCCGGTTTGGTGCGCAGCGTCTTTTCAACAAAATCAAATGCCCAGCTTGATGATGATTACTTCATTAGTTCCGGCGGCGCCACTCGATTTTTTTTCGAGGAGGACGCGTTTGACTCGACCGGCGCTCTGAAACGGTCAAAGATCGATTCGCTGAACAAGCTCGGTCACGCGATGCATGATCTTGATCCGGTGTTCGATCAGTTTTCGCGGAATCCTGCGCTTGCTGAGATTGCCGCGCGGCTCGGCTTTCAAGCGCCTCAACTGGTGCAGTCTATGTATATCTTTAAGCCGCCCGGCGTCGGCGGCGAAGTCGTATGTCATCAGGATTCGACTTATCTCTTCACAGAGCCGGAAAGCTGTATCGGATTCTGGTTTGCGATTGATGATGCAGACCTTGAAAATGGCTGCATGCATTTTGTCCCTGGCGCTCACAAAGGTCCGTTGCGGCGCCTGAATCGCCGCGGCGCAGATGGGAAGCTTGCAACCAAAATAATTGATGAAACGCCTTTGTCGGATGATTCAGCTGTGCCGGCTTGCGCGAAAGTGGGCGATCTCGTGATTTTTCACGGGAGGGCCCCGCATCTAAGCGCTGCAAATACATCGCCTCGTTCGCGTCATGCTTATACAATCCACATTATCGACGGCGCTTGCGTGTGGCCGGAAACTAACTGGCTGCAACGTCCGCCGACGCTGCCGTTTCGTGGATTTGTTTGAACCCATTTGTTAGTCGCGTATTCGTGAACGGTGCACGGTCATCGCCTCTTTAAAACCGGCATTGGCGGGCCATATTTTATGAAACGCTTTTCCTTAAAATACGAGGCATGAGATGATTACGATCCGTAAGGGCGTCGATCGCGGCCATGCAAATCATGGCTGGCTTGACGCCAAACACAGTTTTTCTTTCGGCAATTACCATCACCCGGACCATATGGGCTATCGCGCCTTGCGGGTGATGAACGAAGATCGGATCAATCCGGGCGCGGGTTTTCCGACGCACCCCCACCAGGACATGGAAATTATTACCTATGTGCTTGAGGGTGCGCTGGCGCACAAAGACTCAACGGGCGGCAGTGGGGTTATTACGCCTGGCGTCGTGCAATATATGAGTGCCGGTACAGGCGTAACGCATAGTGAATTTAATGCGTCAGACGAAAATCCCGTACATCTCTATCAGATCTGGTTGTTACCCGATGCGAGGGGCCATCAGCCCCGCTATGCTGAAAAGAAAATCTGCGATGCCCGCAAAGGCGCGCTGGCGCTGGTCGCCTCCGGAGACGGCCGCGACGGCTCGATCAAGATCAATCAGGACTCCGATCTATATGCGTCGATCGTGAAAGAGGGCGAAGATTTGACCCATGCTTTCGCTAAAGGCCGTTATGGCTGGCTGCAGATCGCCAAAGGCGGCGTCGAACTGCCCGAAGGCTCGATTATGCAAGCTGGCGACGGCGCCAAAATTGATGGTGAAGAAAAGCTGGCATTCAAGGCGCTGGCAGACAGCGAAATCCTGCTGTTTGATTTGGCTTAGGGCGTTTCCGAGATAAAGTGTGTCCGGTTTATCGCTCCCGACCGCGAAAGCGGTCAAGATATTGGTTAGCGCGCCTTCGCGCGCGGAAAACGCCCCAGTTATGAAGATTAGCGCATTTCTGGTCGGAAGTTCATCGCGGAAGCGATGAACGCTCCCCGTTAAATGCTTCGTTCTTAACTCCGAAAATGCGCTGGACTGCATTCCCAATTCTTCGAAACGCAAACGCAGTCTCGATTCTTTGCCGGTCGCGCGTCCGAAGCCAAAAACCGCGGCCACTTTTTGTGGACGCGCTCCCAAAGAGGCGCCACATAGGCTTCATGATCAGTGTGCTTTATTCCAGCGGCATTCTTGACGCCGCAGCGGCAATCCCGGCGGCGGCGCGTCTTGACGCGCCGCAGGCGTCGGCATCAAAGGTCAGCCGCGTTTGCGGATCAGAAGTCGATGTCGATCTTTCGCTGAAAGACGGGGTTGTCTCCGAATTTGCCATGGCGGTGCGCGCCTGCGCCCTCGGGCAGGCGTCGGCGTCAATTGTTGCGCGAAATATTGTCGGCGCGAGTGTTGAAGAGCTTTACCGGCTGCGCGAAGAGACGCGCGCGATGCTGAAGGAGGGCGCTGCGACGCCATCCGGCGCGCGCTGGCATGAGTTGTCGATGTTGGCGCCAATTCGCGATTATCCGCAACGGCACGCATCGACAATGCTGGTGTTTGAAGCCGTGTGCGACTGCCTTGATCAAATCGCTTCTGCCTGAAGGCGGTGCGACAAAATTATCCAGGCAACGCATAGTAACGCCTGCGCGATCTAACCATTACGTAAATTTATCGGCCTTGAAACAACCATCGCAATGACCATTTGTATCTCATGAAAGGCGGACAATCTCTCTCCCCTCAATGTCCGCCAAGCGGCGCCCGCCGCTGGTCTCCCCCGCCAGCGCGGGCGCACTTTTTTAAGCCGCCGCCGCTTCCTGGGCTTCAGATGCGTCAACGGTGAGCGCGGCTTCTTCTTTGAGCCAGGCCGCAAAAGCTTTTACGGCGGGCGAGGATGATTTCGATGGCGGATGAACGATCGAATAAGAAAAGTCCGTAGGCGTTGTTAAATCAAATGGAATGACAAGCCGCGCCGCTTCAAGGTCGGCAAGCGCTAACGCCGATTTGGCGAGCGCGACGCCTTTCCCAGCGACGGCCGCCTCAATCACCAGGCTCGACTGATTGAATTTCAAGCCGCGCTCGCCCTGTTTGTGGCAGACGCCGGCCGCCTTCAGCCACATCGGCCAGGTCGGACAGCTTTCGTCCTTGTCGGGGCTGGAATCATGGAGCAGCGTGTGATGAACGAGATCCTCGGGTGTTTTCAATGGATGGTCGCTGGTTAAAAGCTGCGGGCTGCAAACGGGAACAATTTTCTCCGCCATCAGATGCTCGACCACGAGGCCCTGATACCGGCCGATCCCATAACGAATGGCGAGATCGACATCTTCAACGGCAAAATCGACGACTTCCATATCCGCCGAAACCCAGACATCGATATCAGGATGGGCCGCCTGAAAACGGTCGAGCCGCGGCACCAGCCATTTCGAAGCCAGCGACGGCGCAACTGAGACTGTGAGGCGTCCGCTGTCCGCTTTGGCGGAGAGAATATTTCCGGCCTCGGACAGCTTGTCGAAACCTTCGCGCAGGACAGGCAGGCTGGCTTGCGCCTCGTCGGTTAGCAGCAGCGCGCGCTTCTGGCGCCGGAAAACCGGCGTTTGCAAAAAATCCTCCAATGCCTTGATTTGCTGGCTGACCGCGCCGGGGGTCACATGCAGCTCTTCCGCTGCTTTAGTGAAACTTAAGTGTCTGGCGGCGGCTTCGAAGACGCGCAAAGCATTCAGGGGTGGTAATCTCTTCATTTTAGGCTCTCTCCCGTAAATTCAGGCCTTAAACAGAGTAAGCATTACTATATGATTGGATGACAAACGCATATCACGTTCCTGCGATCAATCAAGAAGAAAATCTAAACTATAAAAGAAACCCGGCAATTCCGCTCTATCCCTTAGGTTCCCTAATAGAACGGGTAATTTTTATCGTTTGAGCGCTGCCATACGATTTCCTAGCTTGAAATTCCAGAATATTACTATCAGAAAAACTAATCTTCGTTAGAAAATCTAATAATGAACCGATTTCCGCTATTTCTTGATCTCATAGACCGCAGGACTGTCATTGTCGGCGGCGGCGCCGCAGCTTTACGCAAGGCGAGATTACTGATCGCAGCTGGCGGCCGCCCGATACTTCTTGCCTCCGCGTTCGCGACGGCGACACGCGCCGAACTTGAAGGTCAGGCGGAGTTGATCGAACGGGCGCCTGTGCGGGAGGATTTCGCCGGCGCAATGCTGGCGTTCATCACGATCGAAAATCACGATGAGGCAGGGCGCCTCGCCGCGATCGGCCGCCAGGCTGACGCGCTGGTGAATGTTGTCGACCGGCCCGCGCTATGTGATTTCACAACGCCTTCGATTGTCGATCGCGGCGCGATCACTGTCGCTATTTCAACAGGTGGCGCAGCACCGGTGTTGGGGCGCAAATTGCGCGCCGACATCGAAGCGCTGTTGCCGGCGCGCGCTGACGCCCTTGCCGGCTTTGCCGCGGTTTATCGGGATGCCGTAAAATCTCAATTCAGCCAGCAAGACCGCCGCGCGTTCTGGGAAAAGTTTTTCGACGGGCCGATTGCGGCGCGTGTTCTTGCTGGCGACGAAACGGGCGCGCATGAGGCGATGCTTGAAGCCATCAACCGACCGCAGGAGATCGCCGAACAAGGCGTTGTACATATTGTCGGCGCCGGGCCGGGCGATCCTGAACTGTTAACGCTAAAGGCATTCCGATTGATCCAAGGCGCCGACGTCATCCTTTATGATCGTCTGGTCGGCGATGAAATCCTGTCCCTCGCGCGCCGCGATGCAGACCGGTTCTATGTCGGCAAGGCAAAAGCCGATCACGCAGTTCCTCAGGAAGAGATCGAAGCGCGAATGATTGCATTCGCCCGTGCCGGCAAAAATGTTGTTCGTCTGAAAGGCGGCGATCCTTTTGTTTTTGGGCGCGGCGGGGAAGAGCTGCAGGCGCTGCGCGCCGCCGGCGTCGCCGCCTATGTCACACCTGGCATTACCGCGGCTACGGGTTGCGCGGCTGCTGCCGGGATGGCGCTTACCCATCGTGATTATGCGCAATCCGTCACTTTCGTTACCGGTCACGCCAAGGGCGATACCGATCCTGACCTTGATTGGGCTGCGCTGGCGGCGCTTAAAAACACGCTGGTTGTTTATATGGGCGTTGGCAAAGCCGGACCTATTGCGTCAAATCTCCTATCCCGTGGCCGGGCCGGCGATACGCCTGTTGCGGTGATCGAAAACGGCACGCGTGACGACCAGATTGTCGCCAAAGGGATTCTTCGCGAGCTTGAGAATGTGATCGAGACCCATGGGATCAAGGGTCCGGCGCTGCTCATTATTGGCGAAGTCGCTGGGCTGGCCGACAGCGAAGCGCTCGGGGATCTCGCACAACAGGAGAGGAACGCCGCATGAAAATCGTGACAGCAAACAGCCTGCAAGACGGCGCCGTTGTTTATCTTGGCGATGATGATCAATGGACGCCGCAACTTAGCGGTGCGGCCCGATTTGAAGATAGTGACGCCAAAGATGTTCTCGTCGCAGCGCAGACGCGCATTGAAGAAATCACCGACGCCTACCTCGTGTCGATTGATCAAGACGGCGCAATTACTGGCCGTGAAACGCTTCGCGAAACAATCCGCAAGGCCGGGCCGACGGTGCGGCTCGACCTCGGGCTTCAGGCGGAGCAATGCGCATGAGTAAGCTTAAAATCTACGGCGATTGCCGCAGCGGGAACTGCCTCAAGGTTAAATGGACAGCCGATCATTTGGGCGTCGATTATGACTGGATGGAAATTGATGTTCTCTTGGGCTCGACGCGAACCGAAGAGTTTCTGACGCTCAATCCGAGCGGTCAGGTCCCGGCTGTCATTCTGCCGGATGGCCGTGCGCTGTCGCAATCCAACGCAATCATCACCTATCTCGCAGGGCTTGCTGACAGTGCGCTCCTGCCCACAGATCTTTTTGAGCGCGCAAAGGTCAATGAATGGCTTTTTTGGGAGCAGTATACCCACGAGCCTTCCGTCGCGGTGCGCCGTTTTCAAAAAGCTTTTCTTGGCAAGACTGAAGACGAGATCGATCCGCAGTTAATGGCAAAAGGCCGCCGCGCCCTCGGCCAAATGGAATTGGCGCTTGGCGCCGCGCCCTATCTTGCCGGTGCGGCGCTGACTGTCGCCGACATCGCTCTTGTCGCCTATACCCGCGTCGCTCATGAGGGCGGATTTGACCTCGCTGAATTTCCTGCGGTGCGGCGCTGGATTGCGCGCGTTGAACGCGATCTAGCGCTGGAATCGGCGGAGGCCGCCTGATGTATCGTTATGATGAATTTGACGCGACCATGGTCGCCGAACGCGCCGCGCAGTTTCGCGGCCAGGTGGCGCGACGCCTCTCCGGTGAACTGTCGGAAGAAGAATTCAAGCCGTTGCGACTGATGAATGGGCTCTATCTGCAGCTTCACGCCTATATGCTGCGCGTGGCGATCCCCTATGGCACATTCTCATCGCGTCAAATGCGCCGTCTCGCACACGCAGCGCGCAAATATGATAAAGGCTACGGTCATTTTACGACGCGCCAGAACATTCAGTATAACTGGCCGGCGCTGGTCGATGTGCCGGATTTGCTCGACGATCTTGCGGAAGTCGAAATGCACGCCATTCAGACGTCCGGCAATTGCATTCGCAATGTCACGTCGGATCAATATGCAGGCGCGGCGGCTGATGAAGTCGAAGACCCGCGCCCATGGTGCGAAATCATTCGTCAGTGGTCGACCTTTCATCCGGAATTTTCTTTTCTGCCGCGTAAATTCAAGATTGCCGTAACGGCGTCGGACAATGATCGCGCAGCGGTTCGAGTCCATGATATCGGCCTGCGGCTTCACAAGAACGCAGGTGGCGACACCGGCTTCGAAGTCATCGTAGGCGGCGGGCTTGGCCGCACCCCGTATGTCGGGCACACGATCCGTGACTTTCTGCCCAAGGAGCATCTGCTTTCTTACCTGGAAGCGATCCTGCGCGTTTATAATCTCGAAGGCCGCCGTGATAATTTATACAAGGCGCGCATCAAAATTCTGGTAAATGCCGAAGGCGCTGAGCGCTTTCGAGGGCTGGTTGAGGAGGAATGGGCGCAGATCAGAAGTTCAGGCATTGATCTGCTGCGCGAGGAAATTGAACGCATCCATGCCTACTTTGAGGCTCCAGCGTTCGAGAAGTTGCCGGGTGAAAGCGTTGCGCTCAATGCACAGCGCGACGGAAACGGCGAGTTTGATCGCTGGCTGCGCGTTAATACGGTTGCACACAAAATTCCGGGTTACGCGATAGCCAATATTTCGCTGAAGCCCATTGGCGGCATTCCGGGCGATATTTCCGCTGCGCAGATGGAAGCTGTCGCCGATCTTGCTGACCAATTTTCTTTTGATGAAATTCGCGCGACCCATGAACAAAATCTGGTGCTGCCGCATGTCCGTAAGGAAGATCTTTTCAAGGTCTGGCGGGTGCTTAAAGCCGCAGGTCTCGCCACCGCAAATATTGGCCTGGTCAGTGACATTATTGCCTGCCCGGGGCTGGATTACTGTACGCTTGCCAATACGCGATCAATCCCGATTGCCCAACGCATATCAGAGCGCCTTGCCGACCTTGATGAACAGGAATCGCTTGGCGAATTAAAAATCAAAATCTCTGGCTGCATCAATGCCTGCGGCCACCATCATGTGGGTCATATCGGCATTCTCGGCGTCGATAAAAAAGGCGAAGAATTTTATCAGGTGACGCTTGGCGGTTCGGCGGGCGAAGATGCGTCGATTGGCGAGATCGTCGGTCGCGGCCTGTCATCCGGCGACGTCGTCGATGCGGTCGAAAAGCTTGTCCAATTTTACAAAAGTGAACGCAATGACGGAGAGCGGTTTTTAGACGTCTACAGACGTATAGGCGCCGATCCGTTCAAGGAGGCGCTCTATGCAGCTGCTTAAATTATCATCACATGGCCGCGGCCGCATTTCCCCGGCGCTCGAAGAGCCCTCGCAAGAGGTCTCGCTCGATGAATGGCGCAATAATCCGCAAGCCCATGCCGACGCGACGGCGCTGGTCATCCCCAACGACGCCTCCGTTGCCGATATCAAAAAGGACGTTAGCGGGTTTGATGTCGTCATATTGGATTTCCCGCAATTTAAAGATGGTCGGGCCTATTCTCAAGCGCGGCTCATCCGCGAGCGCATGGAATATTCCGGTGAAATAAGGGCGCGCGGCGGTGTCTTGCGCGATCAGCTTTTATTCATGGTGCGATGCGGTTTTAACGCTTTTGAATTCGGGGATGTAGGCGCCGCTGATGCAGCGCTGCGTGAATTTACGTTCGCTTATCAGCCTGCGGCCGACAGTGTTGCGCCAATCTGGCGCCAGCGTCTTGCCCACGCCAGGGCGGCCTGAGGAATTATCTGATGACAATTTCTGTTGCGGCGCGCGCCGCGCACAATATTGCGTCTGATGAAAGAGATGCGCTCGATGTGCGCGCGCGCCGTCTCGCCATGCGGTTTAATGATTGCGAGGCGCGTGAGATTCTCGAGCATGCGATCAAGACGGAGTTTCCGCAGCAGATCGCGCTGGTCTCTTCTTTCGGCGCGGAGTCCGCCGCGCTCCTGCATCTTGTTGCTGAAATTGATCCTGCGACGCCGGTGATTTTTCTGGAGACTGGCAAGCATTTTGCGCAGACTATCAGCTATCGGAAGAAAATGGCGGACCGTTTCGGTCTTAGCGATGTCCGCGATATCAGGCCGTCCGCCGAAACGACAGTCATGAATGATCCCGACGGCGATTTGTGGAAACGTGATGCCGACGCTTGCTGTACATTGCGCAAGGTTGAGCCTTTATCCGGTGCGCTAGCCGGCTTTGACGCCTGGATCACTGGCCGCAAGCAATTTCACGGCGGCGGCCGGCTGCAGCTGCCGGCATTTGAAGCGGCCGCCGCCCACATCAAAGTGAACCCGCTGACCCGCTGGTCAAAAGACGACATTGCCGCTTATGCTGAGGCGCAGGATCTGCCGGCGCATCCGCTTGTTGCGCAGGGCTATCCGTCGATCGGCTGTTGGCCGTGTACGCACCCTGTTGCGGCAGGCGAGGATGTTCGCGCCGGGCGCTGGCGCGGCGCTGCGAAAACCGAATGCGGCATTCATGGAATCTAGTAATTAGTCGATTTTGCTCAGAAAAGTTTCCAGCGCGCCCCACGCCGCCGGTTCTGTCATCATTGGCGCATGGCCGATGCGCGGGACCTCGATATAGTCGAAGTGGGGATGGACCTTGCGCATTCGTTCAACAATTTCCGCCGAAAGAAGATCACTGATCGCCCCGCGTATGATCAATGTGGGGGTCGATTTCAGGCTTTCAAAGGCCGGCCACAAGTCTGGCGCAGGCCCGTTTTCTGCGAGGCCCCGTGCGATATTTGGATCATAGTCGAGCGCCCATTTCCCGTCTTCTGTCTGGTGAAAGGTGCGCTGTGCAAAGACAATCCAATCATCATCTGTTGCGTCGGGAAACGCGACCTCATTAATGGCGCGGATGCGCATGGCCGCTTCTTCTATGGTTTCGGCGGAGCCTGCGCTTTTGCCCACATAGGATGCGATGCGGGCAAGGCCTTCGGGGGCGAGATCCGGGCCGACATCGTTGATAATTGCCGCCTTAACCCTTTCAGGCGCGCTTTCGTTTGCCAGCATGGTAACGATGCCGCCAAGCGACGTTCCGACGAAAATCGCTGCACGCACATTCATTTTGTCGAGCGCAAGCAATATGTCGTCGCGATAGGTGAGGGGGTGATAATTCAGGTAATCGGGATCATAATCCGATTTGCCCCGCCCCCTGAGGCTCACAGCCGTCACATCGCGCCCTATAGCAGCTATTTTTGGCGCGAGGTCCGCGAAATCGGACGCGTTGCGCGTCAGTCCGGGGATGCAGATAACCGGGTTTTTATCGCCTCCGGAATATCTCCGGCAGCGCATCGCCAAGCCTGGCGCTACATCAAAAGCACATTCGCTATGAGCAGGCATGGAGCACTCTTAATTCACGGAAATCATTCGATGCGTCGTACACGGATTGTACGGCCCATTTCCTTCACCGTCATCAAATAATTGCCGAATGTCGAGCGTTTGACTTTTGCTGTGTAGAGCTTTTCTTTTTTGGAAAAATGCAGCGTTTTATTGTCGGAATTAAGCTGACGCCAGACCTGGCCATTTTCGAGGGTCACCGTGACTTTGCCATACGGATTGACGCGAAACTCAGCAATTTTGACGGTAATTTGCTTTAATCGTTTTTCGTCCCGTTTTTTGATGTTTTCCGGCAAATATTCGCCGCCAAATTCTTCCGGGGTTTGGGCGACGAGCGGATCATAATCATCCTTGTCCTTGCGCTTGCCGAGGCCAAAAAATGTGCGTTCGTCGCGTTTCTTTTCTGCAATCGCCTCCTCGCGTACGATGCGCGTCACCACCAGCGTCTCGGTCGCGGCGTCAAGGCAGGCCAACCGTTGCAAATCATCTGTTATGTCGCGGCAGGCGATCGCAGCGTCGACGGCTTCGGTTTCCGACGGCTGTGCGGCGGCGCCGGAAAGGCTGCTGCCACATATTGCCGCGAGGATCACAACTGGAACCCTTGCTGTCCGAAAAAACTCAATCATGATAACCCCTTAAGGCGCTGGCGCCTGTAACTTGCGCCAATTACACACGGTGCCTTCTGGCCCGTCAACATGATAGGCATTGGAAGGCATAGCAGGAACATAATCCTCATGAATAGCGGGGTCATGAATATACTTCAGGATGCGGCGGCTCAATTCCAGCGTGGCCGGTTCCTTGAAGCGTTGGCGTCCAGCGAAGCCGCGTTGAAGCATGCGCCGAATCATCCGGAAGCGCTGCATCTGAAAGCCTTGGCGCTGGGCAGGCTCCAGCGCATTGAAGAGGCCCTGCCGTTTTTTGACGCCGCGGCGGCGCGTCATCCTCAGCGCCACGCGATCCTCGCCAATAAGGGGAACGCATTGCGGGCGGTGGAACGCATTGATGAGGCCATCGAAGCCTATACAGCATCAGTTGCGGCCAATCCCAATTTTGCAAATGGTTGGGCTGGCCTCGGCGGCGCCTGTCGCCAAACAGGCGAGATTGACAAAGCTGAGGATGCCTTTCGAAGGGCGCTTGTCGCGGAACCCAATGACGCTGGCACATTGAATAATCTCGGTCTACTTTTGACTGACGCCAATCGTCGTGAAGAAGCGGTCGCCGCGTTTTCCAGCGCGCTTGCGGCGCGGCCCGATATGGTTTTTGCGCTCGTTAACCGGGGCGCTGCCTTGCGTTCTATTGGTCGTATCGATGAGGCGCTTGCCGATCATCGGCGCGCCGCGGCGCTGGCCCCTGAAGACCCGGAAACTCAATACCAGCTCGCCAACACGCTGCGCCAGGCGGGCCTCATGGCCGAGGCGGAAAGCGCCTATCAGGCGGCTCTGCGCGCGGCGCCAGCGCGCGTGAATATTCATCGGGATTACGCTCGTCTGCTGTGGGAAATGGGAGAATCCGGCCGCTTTCTCGAGCCTCTTGAACAGGCGATTGCGGCGGAGCCGCATGCTTATCTGTTGACCTTAAAGGGCGAGCTTGCAATGCGCGCCGGGCAGTTGGCGGTGGCTGAGCAGGCCGCGACCCAAGCTATTGCAGTTGACGCACGCTGTTCGGTCGGGCACCGGATTATTGGCCGTGTGCGCCGTCATGAAAGCAATGTTGACGCGGCTACAACGTCTTTGGAGGCCTCTTTTCGGCTGGCGCCGGACGATTTTGAAACGCTTCACGAGCTTGCGGAAACGCTTCTTGTCGGCGGCGATGTTGAACGGGCCCTGGATCTTCTTCGAACGGAGCCTCCGCGCGAGCACCTGCAAAAACATATCGCACTCAAAACGATCGCTATGCGTTTGTCAGGAGACGAGGAATACCGGCGGTTATATGATTATGACCGTTTCACCCGCAAAATCATGATTGAGCCGCCAGCGGGCTTTGCGAACCTTGCCGCCTTCAATGATGCGCTGGCGGCAGCGATTGTGCCGCTCCATGCAACAAGGCAGCAGCCGCTGGATCAGACGCTTTATGGCGGCACTCAATCTTTCGGGCGGCTTTGGGACGAACCAAATCCGGTAATTCAGGCGCTCAAGCGGCAGCTTTTAGAAACTGCAAGAACCTATGTCGCGGGCTTGCCCGACGACCCCGATCATCCGTTTCTGGCGCAAAAATCCATGGCGCTGGACTGCGCCGGGGCCTGGTCGGTGGTGCTTTCATCCGGTGGCGGGCATGTGGATCATATCCATCCCGAAGGCTGGATCAGCGCCTCCTACTATGTTCGGATCCCTCAGGAAGTCGCCGGCCTTAACCAGGACGGCGGCGACAAAGCCGGGTTTTTGAGACTTGGGGCGTCGGGCGTTGATGGCGTCAAACTGCCGGCTGAGCGATGGGTCAAACCGGAGGAAGGCGCCGTGGTGTTTTTCCCTTCCTATATCTGGCACGGCGTCGAAAATTTCGCGTCTCAGAGCCCGCGCATAACCGCCCCTTTTGACCTCGCTCCAGCGCCGCCCGCCCGTTAAGTCCCCGTTAAGCATATTTGTTGTGATATTGCCACACTCACCCCGAGAGTGCGCCGCCGGCTCGGTTGCTTGTTGACCTTATTGTCATCGCGGCCATAGCTTGCTGCCAGCCGTCGGCTCGCCGCTGGCGATCATCGTGCCCTTTTCTCGGGGGGGCGAAATACGCGGTTGTCCTGCCTTCTCGGGTCTGGGCCGTCGTGCTTTGTGTTTAACTCGGAGGGATAATCATAATGTCAAGAAAGCGTCTTGCTGGGCGTTTCCTACGCACCACAATGCTATCCGGCGCCGCAGCTGTTGCAGCGATGCCGGCCTTTGCCCAATCGGGCGATGCCGATGATACGATCGTCGTATCTGGTACACGTATTCAACGTGCAGATTTGAATGCGCCTAGCCCTGTCACCACGGTTAGTTCCGAACAGCTTGTTTTGACCAACACGGTCAACTCAGAGCAGTTCCTCAACACGCTGCCACAGGTGATTCCATCATTCGACCAGACCTCTAACAACCCAGGCGATGGTTCTGCACGGGTTTCTTTGCGCGGCCTCGGTACCGGTCGTACGCTGGTTTTGGTTGATGGCGCACGTTTCGTGGGTCTTGGCCCAAGCTTCGTTGTCGACCTTAACAACATTCCGTCGGCGCTGGTTGAACGGATCGACGTTGTTACGGGCGGCGCGTCAGCGGTTTACGGCTCAGATGCTGTTGCCGGTGTTGTCAACTTCATCCTGAAGAAAGACTTCGAAGGCATTCAGCTTGATGTTTCTCATGAGTTGTCAGCGGCTGGCTGGGATGGCAACCAGACCAATGTTGCACTTACCGCAGGTGGTAATTTCGCGGACGGTCGCGGTAATGCGGTTGTGTTTGCTTCATACACAAATCGCGAAGCGCTGTTTCAGGGTGATCGCACCTTGTCAGCAGAAACGTTCTTCGATCCAGGCGCAGGCAACACGGCTAATGGCTTTATCCTTGGCGGTTCGTCTAACATTCCGGGCGTTCGTTTCCGCGGCGCCACGTCGTCGAACTTCAATATCGCTGATCCGTCAGTCATCGACCCGCTTTGCGGAGCCGGCAATGCTAACAGCTGCTTTGGCTTCTGGAATAATGGCGGTTCGGGCGCAGCAGGCGACATTCGCGGCCTTCGCTTTGGCGGAGCTGGCGGCGTAACTGACCTCTATAACTACGCTCCGGCCAACTATCTGCAGTTGCCGCAGGAACGCTACAACATCACAGCCATGGCGTCCTATGAGATCAATGATCACATCGAACTGTATATGCGTGGTGTGTTCTCTGAAACCGTTGTCGATAGCCAGCTGGCGCCGACACCGACGGGCGCTATTCCGGTTGTGATTAACATTGACAACCCAGCCATTCCGGCGGCGTTGCTGCCAATCATTACTGGTGACCCTGGTTCTTATTCAGGCGGTACAACTGCAAACATTCGCTTCCACAAGCGTTTTGAAGAGCTGGGCACGCGGAATTCGTTGCGTGACACCACTGGCTTCCAGATCCTCACCGGTCTTCGCGGCGATCTGAATGACACGTGGTCTTACGACACGTTCCTCAATTTCTCACGTTCGACGGTATCGCAAATCCAAACCGGCAACATCTCGACTGCTGCCGTTCAAGCTGCGGTTCTTTGCGACACTGGCCCAACAGCTGTTTTAAGTGGTTGTACAGCGCCTTACGTCGATATCTTCGGCGGTGTCGGCGGCGTCTCGGCAGCGGGTGCAGCGTTTATCACACGCACCGGCGCACAGATTGACGAAATTGAGCAGACCCAGTGGGTCGGCACGCTTTCGGGCGATCTCGACGGCCTTCGGATGCCTTGGGCTGAATCCGGGGTTGCTCTCGTTGTCGGCGCTGAATATCGCGAGCTATTTGCGCGTTCAGTTCCTGACTCGGTTCTCGGCCCGGATGTTCGGGGCTTCAACGCTTCGCTTCCAGTCGGCGGTCGCTATGACGTCTATGAAGCCTTCGGCGAAGTTCAGATCCCGGTTATTACCGGCAAGCCGTTCTTCGACAGCTTTGTGATTAATGGGGCTTACCGTTATTCTGATTACTCGGTCACGAATGTTGGCGGTGTTCACACCTTTGCTGTTGGCGGCGACTGGTCGCCGATTCCGGAAGTTCGTTTCCGGGCGCAGTTCCAGCGTGCGGTTCGCGCGCCAAATATTGGCGAGCTGTTCTCGGCGTTCTCGAACGGCTTCCCGGGCGCTCAGGATCCTTGTTCCGGCGGCGCATTCGGTAGCTTCTCACCGGCGACGCTTGTCGCAACATGTACGGCGACAGGTGTTCCTGCAGCCAATGTTGGGGGTGGCTTCCAATCGAACGGCCAGATCCAGGTCCTTGGCGGCGGCAACCCGAACCTCTTCCAGGAGACCGGCGACACGCTGACCATCGGCATGGTGTGGCAGCCAGAGGTTGTAGACGGTCTCTCGTTGCAGGTCGATTTCTGGGATGTGGACATCAAGAACGCAATTACGACGATCTCGTTGCAAACTGTTCTTAATGAGTGCCACTTGTCTCCAAGCATCGCCAGCCAATGTGCGATTCTTGCAGCTGCTCGTGATCCGGCTACCGGTGAACTCGGCGGCTCGCCTGCGACCTCACCACGGCTTGGTACGGTCAACGCAGCGAGCATCAAAGCACGCGGTATTGACGCCAATATCTCCTATTCATTCGACGTAATGAATGGCTCGGCGTCCATCCAGTACTACGGTACGTACACACTGAAGGCAGACACCCAAAGTTCGGCTACGGCGCCAATCGTAACCTGTGCGGGTGAATATGGTCTTGAGTGCGGCGAACCAACGCCGGAATATAAGCACACAGCTCAAATCGGCTATACTCAAGGTCCGTTGACCACCAGCTTACGCTGGCGCGCTATCGGCGGAGTAATGGCTGATGATGCGACGCAAGTGTTCATTGGCGATCTCTCCGACAATGTTGGCTTTACCAACTATATCGATGTGACAACGCAATATGCGGTCAATGAAAATCTTGACCTGACCGTTGGCGTAAAGAACATCACCGGTAAAGATGCGCCGGCGCTTGGTTCGACTGCGTCTGAGCAGGGCAACACATGGCCGGCGACCTACACGCCGTTCGGCCGGCAACTGTTCTTCGGTGCGTCGCTCCGCTTCTAAGCGAAACGCATCGATACAAAGATTGGGAACGGCGGGCTTCGGCCCGCCGTTTTCTTTTGTGCGGAAATTGCGTAGGTATCGCCGCATGGTTACGAAATCAGGTTCGCCCTCACGTTCTTCGATGGCTTCTTCCAGTCATTGGGAAAATTACTGGGACGGCGCAGGCGCCACGCATGATGCGCGGGATGCGGCAGTCACTGGCGTGGCAAAAAGCGAGGCTTTCCAGTCCGTCTGGCGGGCTTTTTTTGATCAAATCAACGCAGAACATGATAGCCGCGCCAGCGCTCTTTTGTTTCTGGATCTAGCCTGCGGCGCCGGTGTTGTCACAGACATCGCGTTTTCGGCTCTTGCGGCCCCGCTGCAAAAAGAACTTTGCTCATTCGGTGTGGATTATTCGATTTCTGCGGCCCGTCAGTTTTCTTCAAAATTTCAATCTTCCGGCGTCTGCGCAAACGGCGTTGTTGCCGACGCTTTGGCGTTGCCCTTTCGGTCCGCTTCCATCGATATCGCAGTCAGTCAGTTCGGGCTCGAATATGCCGGCGTGGGCGCAATTATTGACGCCGGTGGGCTGATCGCGCCGCGGGGCAAGATTATGTGCCTTTCCCATTACCGCGCCGGGGCAATTGAGGTCGAATGCAGCGAGAATCTTCGCCTGGCCGATACGATCCTGTCGAGTGAAGTCTTCGGTTTTGCGCGCGGTCTATTTGTCCAGCTTGGCGACCCGCAGGCGCCGCAAAAGCTGAGTGTAGCGTTACAAATCCTGCGCGGCGTTGCAGATGAAAGCCCGGCCTCCGCAGGCAGACGGCTGTTGACGAGGCTGGTGGCGGATTTGAACCGGCTCGCGGCGCGCCGCGCCGCTTTTGATCCCCGTGAGGCGCTTGGCTGGATCGATGCAAATGCAGCAGAAATCTCGATGTACCGGGACCGAATGCAATCCATGACCGGCGCAGCCCTTGACCCGGTGCAGATCGGCGAGATCGTAGAGCGCTGGAAAGCTAACGGTCTTGAGGTCGACGACCCCGCGCCCGTGGTCATGGATAGCGTTTCGGCGCCTTCGGCCTGGCGGCTTAGCGCCCGGCGACCGTGAAATTTGGCTGCCTGTTATTTCTATTATTGTGCGTTTTGACCCTGCTGCAGGCTCAACTGCCGGATTTGGAAACCAGCGCTCCTGTTTCCAGATCGACGCCGGCTTGCTCCAGTGAGGTTTTGAGCGGCGTCAGAAACTGTAAATAAGGCTTGGTCGAGTTTAAATGTTCCGCCGATGGGGGCTTTCGAACCTGGGCTGCGCTAAAAGTGATCACGGCGCGCTCTTCTTTGTAATATTCAAGGCAATTTGCGTCCCACTTGAGGTCACAAAAATCAACCAAACGCCGTAGTTCTGTTTCAAAATTGACGACCAAATCCTCATACTGAATAAACGCCATTTTTGGGCCCAGTATTTTCGACCAGTGGGCGGCGATGCGCGAATGCTGGCCGTAATAATGGCCGATATAGGGAAGCGAATTTGCGAATTGCCAGGGACGGGTGAAATTGCGCCTGAAGATCGAAAACCCGGTTTCCATGGGATTTCGTCTGATATGGATGATCCGCGCTTCGGGAAAAACGTGCCGGATAAGTCCAACGACCAGAAAATTGTTTGGTTGTTTGTCGGTAATAAAGGGTGCGTTATTGACGCCATATTCGCGATATTGATCAAAATATTTCTGGCGAATGGCGTCAATAATATCCTGCGGAATCTCGCCTCCATGCCAGCCGGCTTGGTCCGCCCATGCATCAAATTCCCGTTGGGCAAAAGGCATGACCGGCAGCTCGCCGGCGCAGGCTATATCGTTGTGCGCCGCCAGCGCGCTCTCAAGAAGCGTGGTGCCGGAACGCGGCATGCCGACGATAAAAATCGGCGCTGGCCGCCTTGCGCGCTCAGCGTCGCTCACCGGCGGGTCATAGTCAAATACGCGGATCAAGCGATCGACAGATTTTTCATGACTGGCCGGATCATAACGCGCATCGGCGTCAGTCTCCGCGAGCAACATTTTTAAACGGCACGCCTCCGCCCATGCGCCAAATGCCGCATCTGGAATTTTGCGCCGATGAAAGCCGTCGCCGGCGGTAAACCAACAAAGCGCCCGGTGCTCAAATTGCAAATCTTCGTGGCGCCCAAGCATTTGTAGACGCTCGATTTCGTCGTCGGAAAGGCGGCCGCCTGTGGCTGAAGCAAGCTGACCATACGCCTCCACATTTTGCGGGTCTGCTTTGAGCGCTTCACGGGAAAGTTCCGCCGCTTCCTCGAAACGGCCAAGAAAAGTCATGAGCCGCGACAAGCCGGCCTTGGCTTCCGAATGATCGGGCTCAAGGTTTAGCGCGCGCAGAAAATAATCCTCAGCGCCGTCAAGGTCGCGCGCGCTTAACAAATACCGGCCCAGTGTTGCAAGATGATCGGCTTTTTGGGGCGTTGCGTCTGCCAATGGTTTGTAGGCTTCAACCGCGCGCGCAAAAAATCCCGGCTGCGCATAAGCGAAGGCGAGCGCAACGCGCGCTGCCTCTTCATCTGGCGATGCTTTTAGCCACGCTGATGCGGATTCAATAAGCCCGTCCCAGTTACTCGTTTGGCGCGCGATATGCGTGCGCAAGCGTAGCGCATGTGGATGACCCGGAGCGAATCTTTCAAAATTGTCGAGTGCGTCGCTGGCGTTCTGATAATCCCCAATCTCAAAGCAGGCGCCGGCCGCGCGTAACGCAAGCGCCGCGTGATCAGGGTTGATGGAAAGTGCTTTTGTCAGCGCTTCCGCAGCACGGGTAAAATTACCTTGTTTGCCGCTAAGATCGCCAACTCGACCCCAGACCTCGAATTTATCCGGCGTATTTACTCCGGCTTGTTCCGCAGTTTGAAGCGCAGCGGCGAGATCGCCCTCGCATTCCTGCAGGATCGATTGATTGAGAAGAAACCGCCAGTTGCCTGGCGCAGTGTTAAGCGCTGACATAATCAATCGGCGCGCTTCGTCGAGTTGGCCAATTTCGGCAAGACTGACCCCAAGCAAACTCATCGCGTCGGCATTGTCCGGATCCGCCGCCAGAAGTTGGCGGCACATTTCAATGGCCGCTTGGTCATCGCCGTTGAGGCGGGCGGCTGACGCTTGATCCAGTAGGCCGTTCGGCATGTTTGTTCCTCAAGCCTAAATGATAATGGCGTTCCAACGCCGCTATTTCGTAGCCCGCAGGAAGCCTACTAAAGCGTCTCGCGGCGGTCTGAACATGCATGCACATAGCTTATCGATCAGCAGCCCGTCCAGAACCCAGCGGCCGGTGCGGCGCCCAACGCTGACCGCTTGGCGGCGTAAACAGGCATGGCGATCGGCTGGCGCCGGCTATTTGTGAATGCAGTCAATTTGCCAGCCTTTTTCAGTGATTGCCGTGGGCGGGGCGGCGTTAAAATTCCCTGGAAAAGAAACAGATGGTGTTTCATGCCGTCCAAAAGCGGACACCGAAGTCAGCCTATTGCCGGTATTCGCCATCGCCGAGAAATTTAAAACCCGAATTAGCATCCTGTCTGAACAGTTAAAGGCTCAGCACTGGTTCTCAGGGAAATAGGTCTAATACGCTGAAATTGTTATTATTTTCATGAAGTTTGCGCGAACAGCAGAAGCGCGTGAAGAGAGATTGTATTGAATGTGGAGATGGTAAATCTATAATATATTGATTATATCGATTAAAGGAGGCCGCCTCATATGACCGTGCTGCCGACATTGCGTCAGCTACAATTCTTCCTGGCGTTGGTGCGCCGGGAGTCGTTTTCAAAGGCGGCCGAAGATAGTTTTGTTTCACAATCGACGCTTTCCTCCGCCATCAAGGAGCTTGAAGCGCTTCTGCAAAAACAATTGGTGGATCGCTCAACGCGAAGTTTTGCATTGACGCCTGCCGGCGAGGATGTCGCGGCGCGCGCGACAACACTGATCGCATTGGCGGAAGATTTGGTCCTCGCGGTGACCGACCGGAGGCCGTTGGAAGGGGAGCTCCATCTCGGCGTGATTCCAACTATTTCGCCGTTCCTGTTGCCACGCGCCACAACAGCGCTGCACAAGTCTTATCCGCAACTTCAACTTTATATACGCGAAGATTTGACGCCAGCGATTGCTGACCGGCTAGCGGCGGGCCTTCTCGACGCTGCGCTAATGGCTTTTCCCTACGACATTCCCGGCATCGACATGATTGAAATCGCCAACGATCCGTTCTGGTTTGTCTGTGCGCGCGATCACCCGTTTGCGCGCAAAATAACAGTCAAGAAAGAAGAGCTGAAAGAATGTGAGCTGCTTCTTTTGGAAGATGGTCATTGTCTGCGTGAGCATGCGATTGACGCGTGTGCGCTTGTCGATCGCCAGGCCGCGGCGTCATACAGCGGGACCAGTCTGTTCACGCTTACCCAGATGGTGCGATTGGGGCTTGGCGCAACGTTGCTGCCGGAAATGGCTGTGCGCGAAGGGCTCGCGAAACATGCAGGTCTCGCCGCCGTGCCTTTTGCAGATCCAAAGCCCAATCGAAAAATTGGCATTGCCTGGCGGAAAGGATCCGGGCGCGGTGAAGAGGCCGCCGCCATCGCGCAGGTGCTTTCAAGTCTTTTCGATAAACCGGCCTAGGGCGTTTCCGAGATAAAGTGGTTCCCGGTTTATCGTCCGGAAACGCCCAAGATTCATACTTTAGCGCATTTCTTATCGAAAAACCGCGTCACACTTTTTCGGAAATGCGCTAGAGAAATCAGCCCCTTTCAAGCGGCGGATGTTTTATCTCGGCGATTTTTCCATTGTCGGACAGCATAATAGCGATCGGCCGCGTCGAGTGGAATTGCGTCAGGATGATCATCACGGTCACTGTAATCGGTACGCTGAGAAGAAGCCCGGCAAAACCCCACAACGAGCCCCAGACGCCCAGAGAAAACAAAATCACGAGCGGACTTAGATTTAGCGTGCGACCGATAATGCGCGGTTCAATGCCATTGCTCATCACCTGCTCGGCGCCCACGAGACTGACCAGCGCCAGGAGCGACATGCGAATGCCGCCGCCGTCTGGCTGCACCAGCGCCAACAAGACCGGCAGGGTGATGGCCGATACTGCGCCAAAGATCGGTATGTAATTTAAAACAAAGATCAAGAGCGCCCAAAATCCGGCGAATTGAATGCCGATCACCAGCATGATCCCATAGCTGATCGTTGCAGTGACGAGGTTCGATACTGTTTTTACGGTAATATATTGACGCACCATCACGCCGATATCGCCTATCGTTTCTTTAATAACCCGTCGCCCATGCCGGTCAGCGCCCAATAGGCTGATCTTGTTGAAGAGACGACCACGCTCGATCAGTATAAAGACGAGATACAAAAACACAGTAATGAACGTCATAAAGTTAGATGTCAGCCCGCGCAGGCTTCCGGCGGCCTGTGACAAAAGCGGGCGAATAAGATTGATCGCCGCTACTTGAATCTGTTCGACGCCGCCGATCAGTTCAGGCGGCAGGAAATCGATCGTTCGGACAAATGCGAGCCCTTCACTGATGACTTCACGCAAGCTCGCCTCATAACTTGGCCATTCTTTGAGCAGGGTTTCGACATTTGACTTAATAATTTCCACAAAGATCACGACACCGGCGCCAATCAGCGCAAACGCAACCATGTAGCCGAGCCAGTTGGGCAGAAACTTGCCGATAAACGGGGTCCGGCGGACGTTCTCTTTCAGGGTGAATATCAGGAAACACAAAAACCCTGCGACCACCAGAGGGATCAGGACGCCCCGTCCTACATAGGCGATCAATCCGATCAGGACCGTGATCGCGAGGCCATAAAATGTCCTGGCGACGCCCTTGCCGTCTTCAGTCTCCGACATAGTTTCCTCCGGTGCGTGCGTAGAATGCCGTTACGGCGATTTGCCTGCTTCTGCCAGCGTCGATCAGGCCCCGGTGCTTTTCTTCGTTCCCACCCGGCGCTAGGTCTAGCGCATGATTGTTTGGGACATCGACTGGCGAAGCCCTTATGAGGCATTCGCGCCACTGGCTGGCGAGCCTCATGCGCATCTCCTGCATGGGGGCGATCAATCCAGCGCTGCGGAATGGTCGATCATCGTCGCATTTCCCGACAGCCTTGCCGGCGGCGTCGATGGGGGCGATCGGAGCGATCCATTTCACCGATTACAGGAATGCATCAGCGAACGATCGATTAATGTGGCCAGGCGAGACGAAGATTTGCCGTTCACATCGGGGCTTGTGGGTTTTATGGGGTATGAGGCGGCGCGTCACACAGAGGCGGCGCTGGATATGCCAATGTCGCCATTTGCGCTGCCTGATATGGCGTTTGGCGCTTATGACGCCGCCGCTTTGTTTTCACGACGAACAAAGTGCGCGTTTATAACGGGCCGTAATGAAAACGCATGCCGGCGCCTGCGTGAGGCGCTGGGCAAGCATGTACCGACGCCAGACGCATCCGCTGTGTTTAGCGCGCTAACTTCCAATTTTACACCGCTGCGTTATGAGGCAGGCGTCCGCAGCGTCATTGAGGACATCCTCAATGGGAATTATTATCAGGCGAACATCGCTCACCAGATCAGAACATTCGCTGACCGTGAAATTGACGCTTTCGGATTGTTTCGCCGTCTTGCAGGCGCCAGCGATGCGTTCTTTGGCGCGCTCCTGCAATTGCCGGAAGGGGCGATTCTTTCCAATTCACCGGAGCGATTCTTCTGCGTTTCCTCCAATACGCCATGCGAGCGTCACATTGTAGCCGAGCCGGTCAAAGGAACCCGCCCTCGCGGTGCGACGCCAGCGCTCGATCGGGCGCTGGCGAATGAATTGCTGACCGATCGGAAAGATCGCGCTGAAAATATCATGATCGCTGATCTTATGCGTAATGATTTATCCAGGATTTGCAGCGACGGATCTATTCATGAAGAAGATATCTGCGCGTTGTTGAGCCTTGTAAATGTTCATCACCTTGTATCGCGCATCAGCGGGGAATTGAGACCCGGCGTGTCATTCGCGGAGATTTTTGAAGCACTATTTCCGTGCGGTTCAGTCACCGGCGCGCCCAAGATTGAGGCGATGAACGCCATTGCAAAAATTGAAGAAATCGGGCGCGGCCCTTATTGTGGCGCAATCGGGTATGTTGATGATCGGGGCAGCGCAGAGTTTTCCGTTGCCATCAGAACGATGATTGTCGCGCAAGATAAGCGCTCTCTTACTATTCCCGTAGGCGGCGGGATTACATTGCGATCGGACCCTCATAAAGAGTACCACGAGACCATTACCAAAGCATCCGCAGCATTGGAAGCGATCGGAAAATCGCCGCAGGAGTTGTTGTGATTTTGATCGTCGACAATTACGATTCTTTTGTCCACAATCTCGCCCGCTATGTCCGCGAATGCGGCCATGAAGCTGTCATTGTTCGTAATGATGTGGTCACGGTTGGCGACTGCCTGTCTCTGGCGCCTGCAGGCGTAATCATTTCGCCTGGCCCTGGCCGCCCGGTCAATGCTGGCCTGTCAACAGCGCTGATCTGCGATTTGCCGCGTGACACGCCGCTGCTTGGCGTTTGTCTCGGACATCAATGCCTCATTGAAGCATTTGGCGGCGAAACCCGCCGCGCCGTCAGGCCGCTGCATGGTGAAGCAAGCGCTATTCGACATTGTAAAACGGGAATTTTTCGCGATATTGCGTCGCCGACGCCTGGCGGGCGCTATCATTCATTGATCGCAACGCTGGGCGCTAACTCGCCGCTTGAGGAAACCGCATGGAGCGAAGAGGCGGAGGTGATGGGGGTCGCTCATCACATCCGCCCCTGGTTTGGCGTGCAATTCCACCCGGAATCCTTGCTGACACCAGAAGGCCGAAAGATAGTTATGAATTTCCTTAGCTATTGCAATAAAGAAGGCAGCCCATGATTTTCTGGCTCAACGGTGAATTCTCGACAAAGCCTCATGCAATAGATATCGCCGATCGCGGATTTTTACTCGGCGACGGTGTTTTCGAGACCATCCTCGTTGTGAAGGGTATTCCAGCGTTTTTCGACGCGCACCTCAATCGTTTGCGCGCTTCAATGACGGCGCTCCGTTTGCACGCTGAAATTGATGAATCATTCCTCGGCGTTGTTTTGGAGTTGGTTCGGCGAAACAGCCTTGATCAGGGGATGGCGGCTGTCCGCCTTACTCTGTCGCGCGGAACCGGTGCGCGAGGTTTATTAATTTCCGCCAATACGCCGCCGACACCCACTCTGCTCGCGACCGTCTCAAAATTTCACGCTTCGAGCGATCCGTCGCCGCTGAGGCTTGCCGTGAGCAGCTATACGCGCAGCGAGGCAAGCCTGTCATCCCGCCATAAAACGCTAAACTATATTGACAATGTCATGGCGCGGGACGAAGCCGCCGCTAAGAAATGTGATGATGCGGTAATGTTGAATAATGCGGGCCGCGTCGCCTGCGTCTCGGCCGGTAATATTTTTGAGATTGTCAGCGACAGCGCGGCGGTAACGCCGGCGCTGGGGGAGGGCGCTTTGGGTGGTATTGTGCGCGGCATTTTGCTTGGCGGCGCGGGATCAGGCATGGTGATCGAAGAAGGCGCGATTGAGCGCAATGCACTTTCGAGCGGCGGGCTCTTCATCACTAATAGCCTTCTCGGCGTCAGGCCCGCCTTTATAATGGGCGCCAACGCATTGCTGCCGGCGTTGGCGAGTAAGTCTTTGCGCATCCTGCAATCGTGGTATGAAGATGTCTTGAATGAAGATCTCAAGCGGCGGGCGGATCAAATTTGAAATCCTTTCTTATAACAGAAACTCAAATTTCAAGTGTCATCGGCGGCGCTGCGGCCGACGAGTTATCGCGGCGTTTCAATCGCCATTTCGATTTCGTGACGATCGCTTCCTGGTCAGAGGATAGTTTGCTAGGCGCCGGCGGCATTGCCATGAGCAAAGAAGAAAAGGATGCGTGCGCGCGCCGGGCTGCGGAGACTTTTGGCCTTGACGGCGATTTTTTGACTAATCATCAGGCGCAACGGATTTCGGATTGGGCGCGTGAAATTTTTAAAGTCATATCAGATCGCCTCATCAATTTTTCATTTAAGTCAGCTGCACGCGATGATCGCGGCGCTGAGCACGCGCACGCCGCCGCGGAAATTTATCAGGATGCTGGCGCTGCAGCGAGTCTGCTCTATGGTCGACGCCGTCTGCTGTCATTTGTCGCGCCCCACAGTCTGCTTGGTTTTGAACTGACTGTGCTAACGCCAAACCTGCTCAATATTGACGCTGTTGATGCGCGCAGCATGACGCCGGAGGTTTTATCGAACAGTCTTCTTTTCGGCGATGTCCTGGTCGCGACGCCGACATTGTGGCGGTATATGATGCGGGAAAACCTCAAGGCGCCGGACAATACAATGGCTGTTTCGTTCGGTGAGCCAATGACCGGCGATCTCGCTGCGGAGATGCGAAAAAGCGGTTTTGGCGTTCTGCGGGAGCTTTATGGGTCGACGGAGACCGGGTTGATCGGGTGGCGTGATGCGCCAAGCGAGCCTTTTGTTCTGTTCGATCATTGGCGGCGTGATGATGATGATTTGGTGCGTATTGCGCCGGATCTCAGCACAAAGCGAACGCCGGCAATGGACGTTCTTGACTGGACTGCAGCACGGAGTTTTTGCCTTGGCGGACGGCGTGACGGCGCCGCGCAGATCGGCGCCGTCAATGTGTTTCCGGATGAGGTTGCAAAGATGCTCCGGCGTCATCCGAAGATTGCGGATTGCAAGATTGCCGTCGGCCGCAGCGGCGATGGCGTCAACCGGTTGATCGCGCATCTCGTTTTAAAAAAAGAAGCGCCGCCAAATGAACAGACAGCGAGGGAAATCGACAGTTGGTGCAGGTTAAATCTTCGCCAGCAAGAAAGACCGAGGATATATAATTTTGAGGCAGTCCTGCCGGAGATATAAAAAGACCCCGCGCTTGACGGGGCCTTTTATACGAACGAGTTGTCGGTTCTCTTTTATTCGTTTTCTTCATCACCTGCGGCTGAGGCCGCGCCCGCTGCCTGAGTGAATTTGTTCAGAACCTGATCTGAAACGCCTTGGAAGGCAGCCGGGTCGTCGCCGACTGTGATCGTCGTTTCGCAATTTGTTGTGCAGTTATAGGTTGTACGCGCTACGCCGCGATGAACCGTAAGCATATCGGTGCTGGGCGAGCGAACCCGTACAACAAGATTTTCGGTCGTTTCGCCATCTTCATTGAAGATATAAATATTTGTAAGGCCAGGCGCCTTGCCGAACATCAAAAGATGCTGACTGTCCTCAACCGTGACATCGGCAATTGACGGATTGCCGATCACAATCTTCTGCGCCGGGTTTTCCAGCTTGTAAGGCCGGACTTGATCCATGGTCAGCCATATCTGACCAGCCGAAGCGCTTTGCGCCATGATAAAGAAAACCGCGATCGCGGAGAAAGTCGTACGCATTGGACGTTCCTCTGAATTTTCGATGTTCACACTAATGCCGATGAGTCAATGAAGGTTTAAGGAAGCGCTGCGCATTAACGCAAAGCACGGATAATTAAACGCCAAATTTTACCGGGCTTTAAGCGGTAAGTGATACCCAGCTATCCGCTGCCGGAGAACGCCATGTCTGCCACGCCTGTTAAAAATGCTGCGCCAGCGGATGATTTCGCCGAAGCGCTTTCAACCATGCCGCCATTTCAAGACCTGTCGCCAGCCGTACGCGGCAGCCTGTATGAAAATGCCGACAAGCGCCAATACAGCGCCGGGCAAACGGTCTATTCCCTGGGCCAGTATGACGGCGGCGAGTTTTTCATTGTTATGTCGGGCCGGTTGCGGGTTACCCTGATTGACGGCGATACGGGCGCCATGATGATAGAGGAGTTCGGTCCAAAATCGATTTTTGGCCTTGAGTTCGCGCTCATTGAAAGCGGGTCTGATCTTTGCCAAAAACTGGCCGTTACCGCGGAAGCGGACGTAGATCTTATCGCTGTTGAAGCCGATCCCTTTAGAACGCTGGCCAACGGTCGACCGTCTCTGATGCGCAATATCGCCAACTATTTCGCAAACAGTTTATCCGCGATGCGCTTTAAGTCGCCGGCGGTGGAACAGCCTTCCGAGAAACAGGTGTTTGCCGCTTTGTTAGACTTTGTCGAGCGCGACGAAGTCACAGGGCAGTGGCGTATTCCGAAAATGCCAAAACATCGCGAATTGGCTCACCGCGCGGGCGTTGATGAGGCGATCGCAGCTGAGGCTGTGGCGACGCTTATTCAGGATAAAATCGCCCTGCGCGACTATCCGGGCTTGATTGTCATTAATATGAACGACTTGGAAAAGCTGGCAAGTATATGGTAAACAGGCGTTTACCATATATTTGTATACGGACTAAAAACTTACCTATCGTTCACGTTTTATTTACAGATGAACGCCATGATGCAACGAGTTGAGGAGAAGTTTCTTCAGCGGTGCAAGTGAAGAGTAAGCAGGAGTCGACAAATGAAAGCTCTAATTGAACGATTTAAATCAGACGAAGAAGGCGCAACGGCCATCGAATATGGCTTGATCGCCGCCCTTATCGCTGTTGCGATTATCGCGGGCGTTCGCGCTGTCGGTACGACGCTCAGCGGTACGTTCGACACCATTGACAAAGGCCTTAAAGAATAGGCTTTTATTCAGCGTAAGCTTGAATTCGATACGGGAAAGGAGACCGAAAGGTCTCCTTTTTTGTTTATGTCTAACGGATCGTTAAGGGCCGCCGTCTTACTCTCTCCCTCGTTTGCTGAGTGGAGAACGCCGCGTGATTGCATATCTGATCTTATCCGTACTTCCCGCCGCATTGCTGATGGCCGCGGCAAACGACGTTTACGAATTTAAGATACCGAACTGGATTTCCATTGTTCTGATTGCGGCCTACCCGGTCGCTGGTCTGGCTGTGGGCGCCGCGCCCAACATCATACTTGAAGGGTTTTTGATTGGCGCAGCGGCGTTGGTTTTTGGTTTTGCCATGTTTGCTGGAAAATTCGTCGGCGGCGGCGATGCAAAGCTGTTTGCCGCGACGGCGCCTTGGGTCGGGCTTGGCGGGCTTGGGCTGTTTTTGTTTAATACTGCAATAGCCGGATTAGTTTTAGCCATTGTCATGACAATGTTTCGCCGGTCGCCCTTATTGCCAGTTTACGCACATGCGCCCTGGCTTATTCGGCTGCATGAACGCAAGAGCGATTTGCCTTACGCCGTTGCGATTGCATCAGGCGCACTTCTTAGCTTTTCGCAAACGCCATTCTTCCAATTGGTCTTTGGCGGTTAACAAAGTCGGTTAACAGAGTTTTGAGGAGTTTCGAGCACGATAGAGGCTGCGGTTTTTACGTCGCGCCGATAGTAAGAGTCAGGTAGGTTCAAGATGAATACAAGCCGTATGATAATCCTGGGTGTCGCGTTAGTGGCTGGCGTCGGCGCATTTTTTCTTGTGCAGGCAAATACCGCAACTGACATCGCGGAACGCACAGTTGAACCCATAAGGGAACAAACTGTTCGTGTTCTCATTTCGTCGCACGATATTCAGCGTGGCGAGCGCATTACGCTTGAGGATACAAACTGGATTTCCTGGCCCAAGAAAGCGGTTCAGCCGAGCTTTATTACCGATGAAAATCCAGAGGCGCGCGACGAGTTGACGGAAGCCGTTGCGCGCTCGCTGATTGTCGCCGGCGAGCCAATTGTTAATGCGAAACTTGTTAAAGCGGATTCTGGCGGCTTGATGGCCGCAATTATCGCTCCGGGTTATCGCGCCGTAACTCTACGTGTGACGCCAGAAACTTCTTCAGGCGGCTTTATTCTGCCGGGTGATGAGGTTGACGTCATGCTCACTACTGACGGGCGTGGCGCGAACCGGACACGGCTATTATTTCAGAGTGTCCGCGTTCTTGCGGTAAATGCGATCTATTCGGAGAACTCGGAAGCGGCAAATATTGCTGGATCAAATGTTACAATTGAGCTTGCTCCGGGCGATGCGGAATCCTTCATGACCGCCCGTTCCAGTGGCGCGCTAAGCCTGGTCCTGCGAAGCATTTTTAAGCCAGAGGGTGATGTCCAGGCAGACATCACACGTCCTTCAGGCGTCACGGTGGTCAGATATGGCCGGTCTTAGTTTGAAATTCGATCAGGGGTTTGAGATGACACAACCAGCCAACGCCATCAGGACTGCCGGCGCCTTGACCGGAAATCTCCTGGTCGCGGCGTGCATTGGCGCACTTGCGCTATCGGTTTCCACATCACCAGCGCTCGCGCAACGCGGATCGCAACCGGTTAGAATTGATACGGGCGGCGACAGCGCAGTCTCGAAGAGCATTGTTTTGCCTTTGAACAAGGCTGCGATTGTAGAGTTGCCCCATGCCGCCGCTGATGTGCTGGTGTCCCAGCCAACAGTCGTTGATGCTGTCGTCCGTTCGCCGCGTCGCGTTTACTTGCTCGGCTTGCAAGTGGGTCAAACAAACGCGTTTTTCTTTGATGCGCAGGGCCGGCAGATTTTGAATCTTGAAATTCGTGTTGAGCGCGACGTTGATGCGTTGAGCGCTCTAATGCGCCGAGCCATGCCTGGCAGTCGCATAGAAGTCGAGGCCGTAAACAACAACATCCTTCTGCGGGGGGCAGTTCAATCGCCAGTCGAAGCAGCCAATGCAACAGAATTGGCGGGACGATTCATTGGCGACCCCGAGGGCGTTGTAAATATGTTGTCTGTACGCGAACGCGAGCAGGTCATGCTCAAGGTTCGAATTGTCGAAATGCAACGTCAGATGATAAAACAGCTTGGCGTTTCTACAAGCGGCACTGTTCAATTGAGTAATTTTGCTGTTGCACTCGCTACTGGCGGGTTTGCAAATGGCGGCGCCGTCGTCGATGCAGCGAACACCACCGTACCCACTGCATTTAACCGCAATCCAATTGGCGACATATCCGAGCTTGATGCGCAGTTTCAAGCGTTGGAAACGAACGGCTTGATCCGGATACTTGCAGAGCCGAACCTCACCGCCGTTTCAGGCGAGTCTGCAAAGTTCCTTGCCGGCGGCGAGTTTCCCGTCCCGGTCGGTCAGGATAATGGCGTTATTTCGATCGAGTTTAAAGAGTTTGGCGTCGGGCTTGGGTTTTCGCCTCTCGTGCTGAGTAAAGGACGGATCAATTTGAAGATCTCGACCGAAGTCAGTGAAATAACCAACGACAATGCATTCTTTGCGCCGGGCATCACGACGGTCGATGGCAATGGAAATTTGGTTACGACAGCGGGATTATCGATACCGGGTCTTGCTGTGCGGCGCGCCGACACGGTTGTCGAGCTGCCGAGCGGCGGCAGCCTCGTAATGGCGGGCCTGTTACAAGAAGACATGCGCCAGACAATCGAGGGCGTGCCGGGGATGAAAGACGTGCCGGTTCTTGGCCAGTTGTTTCGCAGTCGCGATTACACAAATAGCGAAACAGAATTGGTGATTATCGTCACGCCATATCTCGTTTCTCCAACGCATGAGTCAAACCTTCTCGATCCTGCTGAGGGTTTCGCGCCGGCAAGCGATCTCGATACGATCTTGATGGGTAAATTATTTAGCACCTACGGCCTAGCAGGCGCCGGCGTCAGAGAAGCGTCGCTGCAAGGTCCTATGGGTTTCATCCTGGATTAAAAGGAAAGTAGTCATGTACGGAAAAGTATCAAAAAGCGCGCTTCTTTCCACAGTTTTGCTGGCCGCAACCTCCTGTGCGAGCCCATTCAACGGTCCGCAGCACGCAACGAGCATTCAGCAAGCGCATCCGATTTCGGTGGATAGCCAGACCGTTACACTAACAGTCGACGGCGATCCTTCCGCAAGCGATCTCTCTGATGTTGATCATGCACGTCTGCGGGCATTTGCGGACGCCTACATGCTCAACGGCCATGGGCCGCTTACTATCACGGCGCCGTCCGGCACCGGCGGCGACATCGATGGACAAGAAATGGCTGCGGATATCCGCAAAGCCCTCAACGATGCAGGTGTTCCCTGGTCTGCGTTGAGCGGTGCGACATATCGAACGGGCGCCGCTGCTGACGATGCGAAATTAATTATTTCGTATACGCATTATGTGGCTACGCCCAGCGAATGCGGTATTTGGAAAGGCGTTCGCTCGGCCGACTATCGAAATTTGCGATCGCCTAATATGGGATGCGCAACGATGAACAATTATGCAGCGATGATTGCTGATCCACACGAGCTGATTGCTCCAGCTGATGTTGATCCGCGTGACGGAGACGCGGTCGTGCGCGCTATTGAGCTTTATCGGGCCGGCGAAGTTACAGCGTCTGACGTAGATAATACGATTGACGCAGGAACCGGAAACTAGAGACCAGATGCGTAAAAGTTGGGGATGCGCAGGGAGAATATGATGAAGAACGCTGCTGAAACAGTTTATCAAAAAGATGAAGACGAGGAAGGGGTCGCCGAAGGCGCAGCCAGCCTTGGCGCGGATGGCGGACCTACCTTCGACTCAACGGACGAGGACGACGATTTCGATAGCGATCTTGATGCTTTTGCTGATGACGATTCATGGCTTGAGGAAGAATTGTCTGAGGAAGAGCTAGCGGCGCTCAGCGAAGAAGAATTCGCTGACGAAGAGTTGGACAATGTGGGTTTTGGCGGTGAAGAAATTGCGGCTGCGGACTTTGAAGATGCTGAACTGTCCGCCGAAGAATTTCTGAGCGACGATATTGACGCCTCATTTGACGATGAGATTGGCGTTGACGCCGGCGAGTTCGAATTTTCGGTAGAAGACAAAACCGGGTTGGAAGATTCGGACGCTGCGGTCGAAAAGCCTGTGCCGCCTGAAGCTTCCGAGACGGCCGGTGCGCTAGTTGCGGCAGCCGGCGTCGCCATGGACGAGGGCTCCTACGGCAATGAAATGACCGAAATTGGTGAAATTGATGTCGATCACCGTCCGGTGCCGAGAATTTCAATTCACGCATTTTGCGAAACGCCGCTAACGACAGCACTGCTGGAGAAAGCTTCCGTTGATCGCCGCTTGTCAAAGGCGCATCTTACGATTCACATGGGCGGCCTGAATAAAGCAATCGATCAGTTTCAGTCTGCGTCAACGCCAAATCTTATTATTCTGGAATCACTTGCCAACGGCGCTGAGATCTTTGCGCAGCTGGGAGAGCTTGCGGAGGTTTGTGATCCTTCGACTAAGGTTGTGATTATCGGGCATGTCAATGACATCATCCTGTATCGTGAATTGATTCGGCAGGGCGTAAGCGAATATATTGTTCGTCCCCAATCGCCTCTACAGATAATCAAAACCATAGCCGATCTCTATGTTGATCCGGCTGCACCGCCGATTGGAAGAACAATAGCGTTTGTTGGATCGCGCGGCGGCGTTGGGTCCTCGTCGATCGCGCACAATATCGGTTGGTGCACTTCGGAAGAATTTCAAAGCGACACTGTAATTCTCGATCTCGATTTACCGTTCGGCACGGCCAGCCTTGATTTTGATCAGGAAGCGTCGGCCGGCCTCGTTGAAGCGTTAACGGCTCCGGAACGTCTTGATGACGTTTTGTTAGACCGATTGCTGCAAAAGCATACTGAGCATTTGAGCCTGTTTACCGCGCCGAGCCTTCTTGATCGTGAGTTTGATATCGATGATCAGGCTTTTGAAACAGTTCTGGACACCGTGCGTGCTTCCGCGCCGACGGTTATCGTCGATGTTCCCCACGTGTGGACAAGCTGGTCAAAGCGTATCTTGACAACAGCCGACGAGATTGTTGTCACCGCGACGCCGGATTTGGCGTCGTTCCGAAACACCAAGCAGCTGGTCGATATCTTGAGCAGCGCCCGCCCCAATGATTCGCCGCCTACGCTCGTTCTGAACCAGGTTGACGCTAAGTTGTCAGCGGTGCAGCCGGATCAATTCGAAGAACATGTCGGTATCAAGCCCGCGCAGGTGATTGCCTGGGAACCACAGCTCTTTGGCGCCGCCGCGACAAACGCCGCGCCGATTGTTGACGTGGGACCGCGGACGAAAACCGCGGTCGCGCTTCGCGAATTAGCCTCTCAGCTCCTTGGCCGCAATGAAGCGAATATCGGTCGTCCGAAATTCAGCCTTGTCGGCATGTTTAAAAAGAAACGGTAAGTTGCAATGTTTGGACGTAGGACAGGTCCAGCTGGAGCGGCGGCGTCGCCGCCGCCGCCAGCGCCGGTAGCGGCAAAACCAGCGCCGAAGCCGGCTGCGAAACCGGCCGCCAAGCCAAAGGCGAAGCCGGCGGCGCCGCTGCGCGTCGCCAAGCCGGCTGAGCCAGCACAGGAAAATGTGCAGGCCGTGGAAATTGGCGGACGCAGCGATCAGTATTTCCAGACAAAGACCACGATTTTCAATGCGCTGATCGACACGATCGATTTGTCGCAATTGGCTCAGCTGGATACCGAGTCGGCCGCCGAAGAAATACGTGACATCGTCAACGAGATCATCTCGATCAAAAATGTCCAGATGTCGATTGCCGAGCAGGAATCGCTGTTGCAGGACATATGCAACGATGTCCTGGGATATGGGCCGCTTGAGCCGTTGCTCGCACGAGATGACATCGCCGATATCATGGTCAATGGCGCAAGCCATGTATTTATCGAAGTTGGCGGCAAAATTCAGCTGACAAATGTGCGTTTCCGCGACAATGCTCAGCTCATGAATATCTGCCAGCGCATTGTGAGCCAGGTTGGCCGCCGCGTAGATGAAGCCAGCCCGATCTGCGACGCGCGTTTGCCTGACGGCTCACGAGTAAACGTTATTGCGCCACCGCTGGCGATCGACGGCGCTGCGCTTACCATTCGTAAGTTTAAGAAAGACAAGCTGACCATTCAGGATCTGGTGAACTTCAGTTCAATATCTCCTGAAGGCGCCAAGGTGCTCGAAATTGTCGGCCATTGCCGCATCAACACGCTGATCTCGGGCGGTACGGGCTCCGGGAAAACGACGCTGTTGAACTGTATGACGGGGTTCATTGAGCAGGACGAGCGGATCATCACCTGCGAAGACGCCGCAGAGCTTCAGTTGCAGCAACCGCATGTGGTGCGGCTTGAAACACGCCCGCCGAACCTTGAGGGGCAAGGCGAGGTGACGATGCGCGATCTCGTCAAGAACTGTCTGCGGATGCGCCCTGAACGCATCATCGTTGGCGAGGTCAGGGGACCTGAAGCTTTCGACTTGTTGCAGGCGATGAACACCGGCCATGACGGCTCCATGGGCACTTTACACGCCAACAGTCCGCGCGAAGCGCTTCAACGGATTGAGTCAATGATCACCATGGGCGGCTATAATCTCCCCTCAAAAACAATCCGTGAAATGATTGTTGGTTCCATTGACGTTGTTATTCAGGCGGCGCGTCTGCGCGATGGTTCAAGGCGCATTACCCATGTGACGGAAGTTTTGGGTACTGAAGGCGATACGATTATTACGCAGGATCTCTTCATCTACGATATGGAAGGCGAAGATGATACCGGCGCTATCGTCGGCCGGCACAAGTCAACCGGTATTGCGCGCCCGGCGTTTTGGGATCGCGCCAGATATTATGGAAAAGAAGCAGAACTGGCGGGCGCATTAGACGCCGCCTCGGAGTAAGCACCCATGGATCAAAAGATCCTCATTGCAGTAATTCTCGGCGTATTGTGCTTTGGCGCGCTGGCATTCGCCTTTATTGCGCCGACGCCGCAGGACAAAGCAAAGAAGCGTTTGTCTGCGCTTAAAGAAAAGCGCGTACGCACTGTCAATACAGCAAACACTGAAGCGCAAAACAAACAGCGCCGCAAAAAACTAACGGCATCGCTGGAGCATCTCGACGCTAAGACTAAAAATCTCAAGAAGAAACGGCGCGTTACGCTGGACCAGCAATTGGAACAGGCTGGCTTGCCGATCACAACACAACATTTCTACATCGGATCTTTGATCATGGGCCTGTTCTTCGGGCTGGTCGGATTGATATCTGGGCAGCAAACCTGGATTACTGGTCTTTTGCTTGTCGTTGGCGGTATGGGGTTTCCACGATGGATCATCAATTTTCTGCGCGGCCGCCGTCAGAAGAAATTCGTTGCAGAATTTTCAACTGCGATCGATGTCATTGTGCGCGGTGTTAAAACCGGTTTGCCGGTCAATGAATGCCTCAAGATCATTGCGCGCGAAGCACAGCGTCCGGTATGCGATGAATTTCACATGCTTGTGGAAGGCATGCGGGTCGGCATGACGATGGAGCAGGCGCTTGAACGGATGTATGAACGTATGCCGCTTCAGGAAGTAAACTTTTTTGGCATTGTTTTGCTGATCCAGCAAAAAACCGGCGGCAATCTCGCTGAGGCGCTGGGTAATCTCTCAGGCGTATTGCGATCGCGCAAGCTGATGGAAGGGAAAATCAAGGCTCTGTCCTCGGAGGCAAAAGCGTCGGCTTATATTATTGGTTCGCTGCCCTTCCTGGTGATGGGCTCGGTCCAATTGTCCTCGCCGGACTATCTGGAGCCGCTTTTCACGACCCGCCCCGGAAACTTCATTCTGATCGGCGCCGGCCTTTGGATGCTGACCGGCATACTTGTCATGAAAAAAATGACGCAGATTAAGGTCTAGGGCGCATATCATGGACGCGATTATTAACGCCGTAACGGACCGCAGCTTTCAAATATCGTTGCTCGTCTCGCTTGCCGCAATCGGTACGATCTATACCGTGCTTGAGCCTTTTCTTGTTAAAGATAAGCTCAAAGAGCGAATGAAATCTGTCTCTTCCTATCGCGAAGGTTTGCGCCAGGAACAGCGTGAATCACTTGCGCGCAAGGGCAGCCCGAAATTGCGAACGTCGTCACAAGGGATGCTGAAGGAGCTGGTTGAAAACCTGAAGCTGCTGGAAATGTTTGACGCCGATAGTGCGCGCAAAAAGCTGATGATGGCTGGTCACCGCGCTCAACGGGCGTTGTTCGTCTTTATGGCGGCGCGGATCGGCCTTCCCTTTGTCGTCGGCATTATGGTTGCGATCTACGTCTATCTACTTGAGGGATTTGGCCTCGACAGCTTCGGAAAATTGCTGGCCACCCTTGCCGGCTTTTTTGTCGGTTTTTATCTGCCGAATATCTATATCTCCAACGCGGTATCGAAGCGTCAGCAGGCGATACAAATGGCTTGGCCCGATGCGCTGGACTTGCTTTTGATTTGCGTTGAATCCGGGATGTCCATCGAAGGCGCGTTCCAGAAGGTTGGCGAGGAAGTCGGCAGCAATTGTCCCGAACTTGCAGAAGAATTAGGGTTGACGACAGCGGAACTGTCCTATTTGCAGGAGCGCAAACAGGCCTATGCTAATCTTTCCGAACGCACCGGCCTGGACAGCGTCAAGGGCGTTGTGACGGCGCTGGTGCAGTCCGAGAAATATGGTACGCCGCTGGGGCAGTCCTTGCGCGTTATGGCTACGGAAAGCCGCGAAATGCGCATGCAGGAAGCCGAAAAGAAAGCAGCAGCGCTGCCGCCGAAATTGACTGTGCCAATGATCGGCTTTTTCCTGCCAGTGCTCTTCGCTGTTATTATTGGCCCTGCCGTCATGCAGGTTATGGGTCTTGAGGGATAAGCTCCCAAGTTAGCCGGTAGTGGCATTTTCGCACATCAACTAAAGCGCCGGGCGAAAAGCCGGTGTCCACCCTTTCGGTCGGCGCTTTAAGCGCGCAAAATAGCGGCGGCTGTTATTTTAATTGCCGGCGATCTGATCGAGCGCTTCATAGAGCGGCAATTCCCCGGCGGCGACTTTGGCGCGCGATGGCGCGGTCTGGCCGAGGCGTGCGCGATAGATCCAGAAATTCGTCAGCACGGTTTCAACAAAGTCGCGGCTTTCCCTGTTAGGAATAGTCTCGATAAAGAGCAATGGATCGTCAATGTCCATTTTACGTTTCCAGCGGCGTAAATTGCCCGGCCCGCCATTATAGGCGGCTGCGAGATGGAAAAGATCGCCTTCAACGGCATTGTCCATAAGGTAACGTATATAAGACTGGCCAAGTTTCATGTTGAATGCGGGGTCGTAAAGACGATCGCGGCCGCGCTGTTGGCGCAAGGAACGATCCTTTGCGATATAACTTGCCGTTCGGGGCATTAGTTGCATCAGCCCGCGCGCGCCAACACGGCTCGTTGCATCGGTTTTGAATTTCGATTCCTGGCGCATCAGCGCGTATAGGAGCGCCCGGTCGATCTTAAAGCCGTCTTCCGGCACATAGGCCGGCACGGGAAATAAGGAAGCTGCGTGATGCTTGCCGTCGCTTGCCAGCGCAATGTCGATTTGCGCTGCAGGAAAATCAAAAAGGGCGGCCACCGCGAGAATATCGTCGGCCATTTCGGGCGGCAGGTCGCCATTCGCCCAACGCAATTCCAGATCGGCATCGATTCTGCGTCCAGCCTTGGCCAGCGCGACAGCGCGCTTCACGCCAGGTTTCTCGGCGGCCAGAGATTCAAACTTCGCAGTCGTTATCGTCGGCGTTTCCCATTGATAGTCATGGTCTCGCCCGAGCTGCGCCAGCGCGAGCTGGCCGTAAAAGGTGAATGGAAAGGCGGCGGCAATTTCAAGATTTGGCGCGATGTCGGCGGCTGCGCCGGTGGCGAGCGCTGTACGCGCGGCCCAAAAACCCGCGGCCGATCGAAGGCCGTCCTCCTGATAGGGAACTGCCGACATCTTGGTGAAATGGTTATGGGCGGTCGCGGCATCCCCTTTTCGAAAAGCAATTAACCCGCTGATCCAATGAGCGAGTACAGCGCTTTCGCCGTGACGCGCCGCTGCTTCGCCGGCGAGTTTTTCGGCCGTGTCCACATAGCCTTGATAATAGAAGCTCGCCGCAATCCATGATTGCATACGATCATGTTGGCGTTCCGTGATTACGCCGCGTTTCAAATGGCCGTCAATTTCCGTGCGCGCCCGCATGGCGCGGTTCTCGTTTGCGAGAAATCTTACGCGGCCTTCAATCCGCCGCAGGCGCGGTTTGCTGGTTTTTTGATAATCGGCGATGAGGTCAGGGTGCAGTTCCTTTTCCGTCGCTGAGCGCCATTTGCGTGAAATCGGACGCACCGGCGGCGACGCATTGCGCGGGCGGCGTTTCATCGCCAGACGGTAAACTTTGTTTGCGTGCGGATGATCTGCGTAATAGGCCATCCACCGCTTCAATTCGGCGTAGCTTGAGCGATAGGCTGTGGGATGCATATAGCGTTGAAATTGTACATAGCCGAGCAGGATGTCGTCGCCGAGAGCGTCAATTTTTGCGTCCGCCGCCGACCACCGTCCAGTCTCCTGCAGATCAAAGATTTCGCGGTAAAGAGCCGCATCTTGATCGCTCAAAACATGAATAGAATCAGTATGTTGCGCCGTCTCTTCGGCGGCAGCCGGCGGTGATGTCACAACCGCGCAACTCAACAAAAGCACAAGCGCTGAAGCGCGATAAATACTCATCATCAAAACCTGATCTTTAGGTCGGGGCCAGCCTGTTGCTGCATTATCCAGCAATTATGCCCGGCGTCCATGTGTGAAAAGTTAGCAACCCCGTTACACAGCCATATTACCGGTAACAATATCGTAACGACGGTTAACCCTCTCTTAACCGCGCCTGCACTGCGAGCAGGTCATGCCAGGCTAGGCGTTTGTTTGCGGGTTGGCGCAACAGGAAAGCCGGATGAAAAATTGGCATAACCGGAATAGACCCGCCGTCGCTGGTGATAATCTCGCGCCATACGCCCCGTGCGCGCATGATGCCGGTAAGTCCGAGCAGGGCTTGTGTTGGCGCGCCGCCGGCAAGCAGCAGGACTTTTGGCTTCGTGATATCAATCAGACGATCAACAAAAGGCCGGCAAATTGACGTCTCAATCGGCGTTGGCGCGCGATTGCCGGGCGGCCGCCAATAAACGACATTGGAGATCAGGACATTTTCTGTTCGTGAATGGCCAATAGCGGCAAGCATTTTATCCAACAATTGACCGGCGCGACCGACAAATGGCTTTCCAATGCGGTCCTCATCGCGCCCCGGCGCTTCGCCGATGACCAAAAGATCGGCGTCGGGGACGCCGTCTGCGAAGACTGTATTGCGCGCGCCAGCCTTTAGCGGGCACCCGTCAAATTCCGCAACAGCCTGGTCGAGCGCCGCAAAACTATCGCAGGCCGCAGCGATGGTTTTTGCCGCCGCGATCGCTTCATCAGCGGGGATCGTGGGTGTTTGACTATTAAAGACCGGCGTTGCGGTCTCGCTGACGGGTTTCGGCGCGGCGCGCGGCTTTGTCAGCGGCGCAGGCTTGTCCCCACCCCAGCTATGAAAATCTGCGGGCTGTGCAGCGACGGCCTCATCGACGCCCATTTCGGTGTACCAGCGCAATAGCGCTCTAGCTGCGTCTTTGTTAGAAATCTCCATGACAGCGGCTATTCTATCAGGATTGGAACCCTAAACAGAAGACGCGATCATCACTTGGGCAAGATAGTAAAGCGGCAGTCCCCATAGCCTGTTGAAAAAATTCCGCTCAACAAACTGATCGCGCGCTACGGCAAGATCCGAAATCGCAAATAGCACAGCCCCGGCGGCCGCCGGCCAAAACGTTGATTCCCGCCCATCTGGCGCCGCGCTAAAACTGGCCGCGACCATCAGGGCGATGATAACGGCATATCCCGCCACCGGCCATCTGAAGGCGGCAAGATGCGGCCACAGCCGCCAAAGGAGCGCCGCCGCGACAATGGCCATACCCACAAATGCGAATACGGAAAGTCCCGAGATCGCTTGGGCGCTGGTTACAAAAGCGGCGATATAGGCGGCATGGCCCAATGCGAAAGCCGCCATGCCAGTGAGAAAACTTTTTCCGCATGTGGGAATTAATAAAACATCTCCGGCGAGACAGAAGACCAGCCCGGCAAGGATGAGTTGTCCATACCCGGTTTCTGCGGCGCCAGCAGCATAGGCCAACAACACAAAAAATATCGAGGCGGAGGGTTTCGTGACCCATTTCAATCGCTGGAGGCTGTAAAATTCAGCCAGCAGGAGGCCGCATACGCAAAATGCACAAGCTGTAATCAGGGCAAAATTTATCATTAGAGCTGCTTCTCCAGCACAGGGCGCCGGTCAACATGGCTTTTTGTCGAGATTTTTGCCAGAAACGCGGCTTGTCTGACAGACCTGAGAAAGAAAGCGACGATTATGGTCAATGAAACGCCCGAACGGGAATCCATGAATTTTGATATCGTGATTGTCGGCGCGGGCCCGGCTGGCCTTTCGGCGGCGATCCGCCTGAAACAGCTAGCCGGTGAAAAAGGCAATGACGTCAACGTGGTGGTTGTCGAAAAGGGCTCGGAGGTTGGGGCGCATATTCTTTCGGGCGCAGTCCTGGATCCGAGTGGGCTGGATCAGCTGTTGCCTGACTGGCGGCAAATGGGCGCGCCAATTGAGACCCCTGTTGTTTCTGAGAGTTTTAAACTGATGGGCGCATCGGGTTCGGCGCCGCTGCCGGTTTTTGCAATGCCGCCGATGATCAAAAACCATGGTTGCTACATTGTTTCCATGGGCAATGTTTGCCGCTGGCTGGCCGAACAGGCTGAGGGTCTGGGCGTCGACATTTACCCGGGTATGGCCGCATCGCAACTTCTCTTTCGCGATGATGGAAGCGTCCGCGGCGTCGTTGTCGGCGAGATGGGTATTGGCAAAGATGGTCAGCCCAAGGACGGTTATGAACCGGGCATGGAGCTTATCGGCAAATATGTCTTGATCGCCGAGGGCGTACGAGGTTCGCTCGCCCAGCAACTCATTACAAAATATGATCTTGAGGCGCAAAGCGACCCGCAAAAATATGGCATCGGATTAAAGGAAATCTGGGAAATTACGCCGGAGAAAAGCCGGCCGGGCCATGTGCAACACACATTCGGCTGGCCGCTTGAAGATGATACGGGCGGCGGCTCGTTTTGTTACCACTATAATGACAACACAATTGCTCTCGGCTTTGTGGTCCATTTGAATTACAAAAATCCCTATCTTTACCCTTATGGAGAATTTCAGAAATTCAAAACCCATCCCGAAGTCGCGGCGCTTCTTAAGGGCGGAAAACGCCTTGCCTATGGTTCGCGGGCAATCACCGAGGGCGGGTATCAATCCGTTCCCAAGCTTATTTTTCCTGGCGGCGCGTTGATTGGCTGTTCGGCGGGTTTCGTCAACGTTCCGCGCATTAAGGGAAATCACAATGCGATGCTGACCGGAATGATGGCGGCCGAAGCGGCGATTGAGGCAATTATCGCCGGCCGCGAAGGAGATGAGCTCACCGCCTATGCAAGCGCCTATGACGCTTCCAGCGTCAAGGCCGAACTGAAGAAGTCGCGCAATGCCAAGCCGCTTTGGACGAAATTCGGCACATTGATTGGCGGTATCGCCCTATCCGGTCTCGATTTGTGGACAAATTCGATTGTCCCCGGGTTTTCGCTGTTTGGCACGCTGCATCATGACAAGACGGATGCGCAGGCGACCGAGCCGGCGGAAAAACATGAGGCTATTGATTATCCCAAGGCCGATGGGGTCGTTACTTTCGACCGCCTTACAAATGTGGCGTTTTCCGCGACAAATCACGAAGAAGATCAGCCCGTGCATTTGAAACTTAAGGATCCGTCAATCCCGATCGACGTTAATCTGCCGGTCTATGCGGAACCCGCGCAGCGTTTTTGTCCGGCGGGCGTTTACGAGGTGATTACTGATGACGGCGGCGCAAATCCGAAATTTCAGATTAATGCGCAAAACTGTGTTCATTGCAAAACATGCGATATCAAGGACCCGTCGCAAAACATTGTCTGGACAACCCCCGAAGGCGGCGGCGGGCCAAATTACCCGAACATGTAAGGAGCGCCATTTTGTTGCGCGTTAAAATTTTATCATGTGCGTTTGCCGGGGCGGCGATGCTCGCTTCCGGTTGTGTTCATTATGAGCAAGAAGAAACGCTTATCGGCGACTATCTTTCCGGCCGTCTGGCGGCGCGCGAAAATAATGTTGACGCGGCAGCCGCCGCCTTCACAGGCGCTCAATCGGAGGCGCCGGGCGCCAAACAGATATTGCGCGATGCATTTTTCTTCCAACTCGCGTCGGGCCGCGTTGATAAGGCAATGTCGCTTGCTGAAAAACTCGCCAAGGACGAAGCGAGCGGCGATGACGGCCTTTCGCGCGTTGTCCTCGCTGCGCAGGCGATCAAAGCTGAAAAATATGCAAAGGCGCGCCGCCATTTAAATGGCGGCATTGAAAAGGGCTATCTCACTGCGCCGTCGATCATTATTGATGCATGGGCGCTCGCGGGCATAGAAGGCCCCGACGCCGCTTATGAGCTTTTGGACAAAACAACGGATGAAACCTTTCGCGGCTTCAATCCGCTGCATCAGGGATTGTTGGCGGAAAAGGCAGGCCGCGATGACGATGCCCGCTCGGCGCACCAGCTTTCGGTGATGACATTTGGCGGGCCAATTGGGCGAACCGCTTATGGCGCGTTTCTTGAGCGCGCCGACGACATAACGGCTGCGCGCGAATATTATGAATTGCTGGCGCGCGATCCGGGTCCCGGCAGAGAGATCGCGCGTCAAGGGCTCGCGCGGATCGACGCGGGCGCAGGGAATAATGCATTTGCCGACACTAGCCCGACCAAGGGCGTCGCTATTGTGTTTTATTCGCTTGGCGCGGCAATTTTAGAACAGGCGGTCACGCAGAGAAATGCCGCTGAACGCGCCGGCTTCAGGGTTGGCGCCGCGAATTACAATTTGCCGCTCGCTCTCACGCAAGTTGCGCTTTATCTTGATCCAACCCTTGATGAAGCGTTGCGCTTTGCCGGGTCAATACAAAATCTCTACGGCAATAACGATGCGGCGATCAAATTACTCTCGCGCATTCCTGCGTCGTCGCCCTACCACGAGCTTGCGCAAATCGAAATTGCAAACGGTCTTGTGGCGCAGGGCCGTGACGACGAAGCTATTGGGGTTTTGCGAAAGGCGGCGCGCCGCGGCGGAGAGGCGGCGGAAGCGCGTCTGGCGCTTGCAAGTCTCTACGCCTCGGATGGCCGCCATGGTGACGCCATCAAAGTTCTGGACGACCATATCGATGATTTGCCGGCAGATCCTGACGAAGATGTGTGGCGATTTTATTTAGCGCGAGCGGCCTCGCTGCTTGAGATTGACGATTGGGAACGCGCAGAGGCGGATCTAAGGCGCGCAGTCGTGATCGCGCCAGAGCAACCGGCGGCGCTCAACTATTTGGGATATTCATGGGCTGAGCGCGGTATTAATCTCGAAGAGGCATTCGAGCTGATTGAAAAAGCGGTGGCGTTGCAGCCAAACTCCGGCGCCATTATCGACAGCCTTGGTTGGGCGCGTTATCAGCTCGGCGATTACGACGAAGCTGTCGGCCATCTTGAACAAGCCGCATCGATTGAGCCGGGCGATCCGACCATTACCGACCACCTGGGCGACGTTTATTGGCGTCTGGGACGCAACATTGAAGCGCGCTATCAATGGCGCCGTGTGCTTGAACTTGATCCTGCTGATGATCTTGAAACGGCAATTAAACATAAGTTGGTTGAGGGACTGCCGGACGCAGATAACGACGCTACCCAATGATTGTTGAAAAGGCGCCTGCTAAAATAAACCTCTATCTTCATGTCGGCCCGTTGCGTCATGACGGGCTTCATGAACTGTCAAGCCTGTTTGTTTTTGCCGGGGAGGGCGATCGCGTTAGCGTTTCGGCAGCGACGGAATTGTCGCTTAAAATTGAAGGCCCATTTGCCGGGGCATTGTCCGGTTTGCCGCAGGAGAAAAATCTCGTCTGGCGCGCGGCGTCGATGCTGAGAGAAAAAACCGGCATTCATGAGGGTGCGGCGCTCTCGCTGCAAAAAAATCTTCCGGTTGCGTCCGGCGTTGGCGGCGGGTCTGCGGACGCCGCCGCAGCGTTGCGCGCGCTGATGAGATTGTGGCGGCCCGATTTGTCCGACGAAGCGCTTTTCGATCTTGCATTTGGGCTTGGCGCTGATGTTCCGGCATGCCTTGGCGCCGCGCCTATTTATGTATCTGGCGCCGGCGAGCAAATAAGGCCGGGCCCGTCATTGCCGCCCCTGTGGGTTTGTCTCGTCAATCCTGGCATCGACATGGCGACTGGCGCAATCTTTCAGGCATTTGACAATGTTCATCCTGCGCCGGCGCTTCCAGCAGCGACCATGGTTGAAGTCAGTGATTATGAAAGGCTGGCGGCGAGCTTGAGATCGACGCGAAACGATCTGGAGCCAATCGCCAGAAATCAGGCGCCGGAAATAGACGATGTGATCGAATTCCTCGCCGATGAGCCCGGCGCCTTGATTGCGCGCCTGTCGGGGAGCGGCGCGACGTGTTTTGCGTTATTCGCTTCAGCCGCAGCTGCTGCAGCTGCTGCGGGCCGCGCCAGTGCAAGGGGTTGGTGGGCGTTGGCGTCGCCGATTTGCATATAGCGGCGGCGAAAAAGTGCGTTCCGGTTTTTCGCGTCCCGCGACCGCGAATGCGGTCAAAATCTTAGTCAGCGCGCCTTCGCGTCCCGCGACCGCGAATGCGGTCAAAATCTTAGTCAGCGCGCCTTCGCGTCCCGCGACCGCGAATGCGGTCAAAATCTTAGTCAGCGCGCCTTCGCGTCCCGCGACCGCGAATGCGGTCAAAACCTTAATCAGCGCGCCTTCGCGCGCGGGCCGCGAATGCGGTCAAAATCTTAGTCAGCGCGCCTTCGCGTCCCGCGACCGCGAATGCGGTCAAAATCTTAGTCAGCGCGCCTTCGCGCGCGGGCCGGCGCGCGGCAAAGAATCTAGATCATCGGGCGATTCCTTTTATTTGCCCGATGATCTAGGCTAACAGGCAAGCTGACAACAGCCGCGCCGTTCCAGTGCAGATAAAAGTGCAACAAGATGACAAATTCATTTGATGGGCCATTGATAACAGCCGTTGCTGTCTGGATTGTATTTCTGGTTTCCTTGACGGGCAGTCGCTTTGCTTCGCGTTCCGATAATCTCCCGGATCACCCGAACCATCGGTCCAGTCATCAACGCGTCACGTCAAAGGCTGGCGGCTTTGCAATCATCGGCGGCTGGCTGGCGGGGATGTTTGTTGTCGGATCTTTTTCCGGCATTCCAGACACGGCAAGCCAGGCAACACTTCTAAGCGGCGTTGCATTTCTCGCCCTTGCCCTTGGTTTTGCCGATGACCGTATTCATTTGCCGCCGTCCTGGAAATTGATTGGACAGGTTGCGATTGCCGCGTTGTTCGTTGCCGCTTTTACCCCGCTTCAATCGGCGCCGGCGCCATTTTTCGGCGAAATAATGCTTGGCTTCGCAGGGATTATAATAACGATCCTGTGGATCGTCGCCTTTATGAATGCGTTCAATTTTATGGATGGAGCCAATGGCCTTGCCGCTGGCAGCGCAGTCGTCGGGCTTTGCGGATTTTGCGTCATCGCCAGTTTTGCCGGCGCACCATTTGCGGCGATAGCGAGTTTTCTGCTGGCGGTTGCTGCTATGGGTTTCATGCCGTCCAATTTGTACCGAGGCGCGCTTTTTATGGGCGACAATGGAAGCCAGGCGGTGAGCTTTCTCATAGCGGCGCTTGCGGTGATAGCGACGAACGCTTCGGATGGTCGGATCAGCGCGCTGATTGTGCCGGTTATATTTCTACCACTCCTTTTCGATGTATTCTGGACGCTTTCAAGCAGGATTATGCGGAAGCAAAATATTCTCTCCGCACACCGCGAACATTTATACCAGCTGTTAATCAGAACCGGTGCATCGCATATTCGCGTGGCTGTGATCTATATGACGTTGACGGCGCTTTCGACGGCGGCCGCAATATTGATGTTGACGCTTGCGCCGGCCTTTCAATGGATCGCACCTGCAATACTGTGTACTTTTTTTGCCATAGGCGCATCGAAAATTCATGCAATTGCCCACCGTGAGGGATTGTTTTCCGAGAAAGAAGATAGCGCGCAGACGCCCTCTGCCGCAACTGAGCCGGCGCCTTAGGTTTCAGAAACCTGAATTAGAACGCTCTTGATACAGATGTTTCGACCAGATCAGCGAGCGCTGCGGAAAATTCATTTTCAGGCGCTTTTGAGAGGTCATTAAGGGCGTGAGCGGCGTAGCGCCTGGCGCAAGTAATCGTATCGGCGATCGCGTCATCGCGCTCCATCAGGACGCAGGCCTTTTCCAGATCGCCGTCTTTCTGACAGCTGTCTGAAATAACCCGCCGCCAAAACGGCTTTTCGCTCGGTTTGGCCCGTGCGACCGCGTAAACCAGCGGGAGCGTCATTTTCCCCTCGCGGAAATCGTCGCCAATGGATTTACCAAGGTCAGATTCAAAACCATCATAATCAAGCGCGTCGTCGATGAGTTGATAGGCGATGCCAAGATTTCTGCCATAACCGCGCAGCGCGTCCTCTTCGGCTGGCGTGCATCCGGCGATCAGCGCGCCGGACTGCGTCGCGGCGGCGAACAGGGCGGCGGTTTTCGCCTCAACGACGGCCAAATACATATCGATTGTCGCCGCAATGTTTTTCTGGGTTGTCAGCTGCAGCACTTCGCCTTCGGCAATGACCCCCGAAGCGCGCGACAATACCTGAAGCACGCGCAGGTCTTTCGCCGCGACCATTAATTCAAAAGCGCGTGAAAAAATAAAATCGCCAACCAGCACGCTTTCCTTGTTGCCCCAAATAATATTTGCAGTTTGTGCGCCGCGCCGCAACGCGGAAGCATCGACCACATCATCATGCAGAAGCGTCGCCCCATGGATCAGCTCGACCGCCGCCGCCAATTTCACATGATGGTCGCCGTCATAATCAAAAAGCCGCGCCGCTGCGATCGTCAGCATCGGGCGAATGCGTTTGCCGCCCGCGTTGATAAGATGTCCCGCAAGATCGGGGATCATCGCGACCGGAGACTGCATGCATGCAAGAATCTCCTGGTTAACGCCGTCAAGACCGGTCGCCGTCAGCGCCCGCAATGTCGCGACGGCGCCAAGAAAATCCGGCGCCTTTTTTGAGGCCGTAATCTCGCTGGTAGTCGCCGCCAGACCCAATTTGAACGCCTTTCAGTTGTCGTCCCCACGCATATCAGATTGGGCATTGCCCGCGTTTTGGTCAAGCACGTGCGGGCGCGACCTTTAGCGGCAATGCGGGTCGGTAATATTAATCAAATTCAAGGCATTGCGATTGAATAAACCAATTATACCGCCTAACTGCACGCGATGGCGAATTTTTCCGACAAAATAAAAGCAATTTGGCGCGCTTTGCCCTTTTTCGGCGGCAAAGACCCTCTCGTGACTGTGATCGAGCTTTCCGGTGTGATCGGCGGCGCGGGGCCGGGCCGCAAAGGGCTATCGCTGCAGCGTCTTGAGAAGTCTATTGACGCTGCATTCAAGCCCGGCGGACTTAGCGCAGTCGCTCTGGCGATTAATTCTCCAGGCGGCTCGCCGGTTCAATCGCGCCTGATCTATGGCGCGATCCGCCGCTGCGCCAAGGAAAAGGGCGTTCCGGTTCTCGCCTTCGTCGAAGATGTGGGCGCTTCGGGCGGATATATTCTGGCGATCGCCGGCGATGAAATCTATGCTGACGACAGCTCAATTATAGGATCGATTGGCGTTATCGCCGGCGGATTTGGCTTTCCTGAGGCGCTCAGCCGCCTCGGCGTCGAAAGGCGGGTTCACACCGCTGGCGACAACAAGGCGATGCTGGACCCGTTCAAGCCGGAAGACGCGGAAGATGTCGCGCGGCTTCAGGAAACGCTCGACGATCTCCACGTGCAATTTATCGATATGGTAAAAAGCCGGCGATCCGGAAAATTAAAGGAAGATGCAGATATTTTCTCCGGCGCGATCTGGACCGGCCCGAAAGCGCAGGAAAAGGGGCTTATCGACGGAACCGCTCAGCTCGGCGATTTTTTGCGCGTACGCTATGGAAAAGATGTTAGAATAAAGCGGATATCGTCGGAAAGCGGCTCGCTGTTAAAACGGTTGTTATCCGGTGGCGATGCGCAGGCATTTCCCGCAGCGCCGCTGATTGATGCAGATACAATCCTGGATGCGGTTGAGCGCCGGGCAATGTGGTCCCGATTTGGACTTTGAACGGCGTCGAGACAAACGGAGGAGAAAACGATGGGCGCAGTTACGACACTGGTTGCGACAGTCGCAGCAGCAGCGGGCGCAGTTGCCCTATACCGTTTTATAGACAGACAGTCCCGCGAATTTCGCACTGTTCTGTCCGAAGCGAAAAAGCGCGCTGCCGGACAGCGAGCAAAAATCGTCATTGATTACGAGCGCGATCCTGTCAGCGGCGTTTATAAGCCCAAGGCCTGATTTCCAGATTACGCCTCGCCGATGAAACTCACTGCAATGCGTCGCTGATGCGCGGCGCTGCGATGCTCGAAAAGATAAATTCCCTGCCATGTTCCGAGAAGCAAACGCCGGTCCGAGAATGGGATGGTTAACGCTGTCGAAGTTAGCGCCGACTTGATATGCGCAGGCATATCGTCGGGCCCTTCAGCGTTATGCCGATAAGGTCCGTCTTCCGGCGCTATTCGATCAAAATAGGCAATAAGGTCGCGTAGAACGTCTGGATCCGCGTTTTCCTGAATCACCAGTGACGCTGATGTGTGTTGCACAAAAAGATGCGCAACGCCGTCTGTTATGGTGCTTGAAGAAAGCAAGCTTTCAATTTTGGTCGTGATATCGACGAGCGCCCGTCCGGGCGTCTTGATGGTGATAATGTGCGGCACAAATCTATTTTACGGGGCCTGTAGAATGAAATGAAGCGCCATCGATAATTGTTTTGCCGCACGGACGCAAACAAGCGATACTTTTACCCTTGTATGTCGGGGTTGATTTTTCGTGGAGCAGCTTTCTTTGAAAGAGATCGCATTTATTGATCTGGAGGCCTCGGGGCTTGGCGCAAGGTCCTGGCCGATTGAAGTCGGCTGGTGCTTTCCGGGCCGTAAGCCGCAATCATTTCTTATCAAACCGGCGGCCGATTGGGCGATGGAGGCATGGGACGAAGAGGCTGAAGCGCTGCACGGCGTGACGCGGAAAGTCCTGGATCTTGAGGGCGATACGCCCAACACGGTTTGTGCGGCGCTCAACGCTGCTTTGACAGGTTTTACAGTTTACTCAGACGCGCCCGATTGGGATGGGTTTTGGCTCTATCGCCTGTTTGAATCAGGCGGCGTCAAAAAGACATTTGCCCTGACAGATTTTAGCGAGGCCCTGCGCGATGTTGCACCGGAGGCGCTTGAGGGTCTCGTTGCGAAGGCGTCGAAAATTGCACCGCACCGTCACCGCACAAATGATGATGTTTTGCATATGAAGGCGCTTTACGAGCTGGCTGTAGATGGCCATTGATTTCTTTCATCGCGTCGTCAGATTGGCGCCATGACAAAGGGCGATGCGGCGCGCGACGCGCCGATCAGGATGACGACACCTATTGATGGCGGCGTGATCGCCGGTTGGCGTTGGCGCAATGCTGGCAAGCCGCCATTGCTGTTTTGCCACGCAACGGGATTTTGCGCATCCGTATACAAACAGATGCTGCGCGCATTGAGTGCGGATTTTGATATATTTGCGGTCGATTTACGTGGGCACGGACGCACCAGGCTGGCCGCCGATCCTGATCGTTTACGATCCTGGATCATCTTTGCGCGCGACATTTCCGAGTTTCTCAACTTTCACAACAGAATAAACTGGACGCTTGCGGGCCATTCCATGGGCGCCGTTACGGCGACCATGGCTGCGCGCGGTCGCACCGATATCGCCGCATTGAAACTCATTGAGCCGGTCGCGATGCCGCCGTTGCTCGCCCTGGCGGCAAAACTGCCGATCTGGTCTTTCTACGCCCAGCGTTTCCCAATGGTGCGGCAAGCCGCCCGGCGCCGGGCGGCCTGGCCTGATCGCGCTGCCGCTGAAGCGTCTTATGCCCGCAAGAAACTGTTTGCAGCCTGGGCCGACGGGGTTCTCTCCGACTACCTCGAAGACGGGCTTTGTGAAGTCGCCGCCGGCGTGGGCCTGTCCTGCTCGCCGCAATGGGAGGCCGCGACCTTTGCCGCACAGGCCAATCCGTTCTGGGCCGCGGTTGCCGACGCACCCGCGCCAGTTTCGGTTCTGGCGGCCAATCATTCGTCGACAACGGCGCCCGGCGCTGCGCGGCGTCGATTTGCCCGTTTTGACGCTGCCGTGGCGCTGGCAGGGGGCGTCAGCCATCTTGCGCCGATGGAAAACCCAAATCTTGCCGCCCGATTTGTTCTCGGCGCGCGATTTGACGCGTGACAATCAGCCATCTGCGGTCACGATAGGCTTGGACAGTGGCGGGCTTTTTGCTAAGCGTCCGCGCAAATAGCGCGTCGGCGCGGGCTGGCGGCGAGACAGCGCCCGATACCAGTATTGATGGGCCAGTTTTATAGGAAAGGCTGAATATGAGCGAGACACAAAGCGGTCCGCAGGTAAGCGGGAAATTATTCCTGTTTGAGCGCCCGGAACTCATGACCAAAGAACAACATGGCGAACTTGCTCTCAGCGCGCCGGCAAAACGCTACCAGTTTTGCGCAAATGTGCGAGCGATCCCTATCACAATCAGCGAAATCCCGGCGGCGATGAAAGACTATCCAATTGTCTTTATGTCCGCGGAACAACCGATTCCGCTGGCGATCATGGGGCTCGTTGATGACGTTAATTTGTTTGTCGATGACAATGGCGATTGGGAGGAAAATCGCTATGTGCCGGGTTATGTGCGCCGATATCCTTTTGGCATTGCAGCCGAGGCGAGCGGCGAACGAATGGCGATCGTTATTGATGCGGCTTTTGAAGGTTTGGCGCCGGGCGGCGAGGCGCCGTTATTTGAAAATGAAGAACCGGCTTCAAACACTCAGGCTGCAATCGAGTTCTGCAAGACTTATGAACGCGATCGTTTGATGACCGACGAGTTTACCAAACGGCTCACGCCCTATGAACTTATTCACGGTCAGACCGCGCAATATACGCCCCAAGGCGCCACAGAGCCTCAAGCGTTTGCCCAATATTTTGGCATTGACGAAGAGAAACTGAATGCGCTCGGCGATGAGCAGATTCTTGAGTTGCGCAAATCCGGCATGCTGCCGATCCTTTATGCAATGATGATGTCTCTCGGGAATTGGCGCATGTTGCTGCAGCGGCGCGCAAAGCGTTTTGGCCTAACGGAAACGCAAATACTCAATCAGGCTATAAACTGACGATTACGACAGCGAATTCAGGGCCGGCGGCGTTTTTTACGCAGTCGGTCTATTTCACGTTTTAAAGAGCGGTAGAGAAATGCCCATGTTATTCATTGGCGCGCATGGATTACTTCGGTAACAAGCGCACATGTTCTTATCGCGCACAGTATTATCATTGGCTGCTATTTTATCCGCGGGCGCTATTGGCGCGGCGGCAGCGCAAACCCGCGTCGATAATGACTATACGACAACAGAAATTATTCCGGAGACAAACGGTTTTGTTGCTGGCGAAACGACCTGGTTCGCAATCCGCCAAGAGGTGCGCGAGGGCTGGCATGTATTCTGGACAAATCCAGGCGATGCGGGTCTGCCGCTGGATTTGAACTGGGCGCTGCCGCAAGGCTTTGCGGCCGGTGACATTCTTCATCCCGTTCCTGAATTTATTCCGGTTGGTCCCTTGGCGAGCTTTGCCCATGAAGGAACGCCAGTATTTCTGATCCCGGTTGCAGCGCCTGAAAACCTCGTCGTCGGTGAGACAATCAGCATCGCCATCGATGCGACCTGGCAGGCTTGCGAGGATATTTGCGTTCCCGAGGACGGTCATTTTGAATTTACGGCGCCTGTTATTGATGCGTCGCAGCACAGGAAAACACGGCCGGCAATTTTCGATGCGGCGCGCGGCGCCTTGCCTGCGCCATTTGACGCGGGGGCGACGCTGGCGACACGCAACGGGTCTTATGTCCTCGATTTTCCGGTAATTGACGGATTGGCGGGCGACAGCGTCTTCTTTTTTCCGGAGCCGGAAGGACTGATCGAGCCTGCAGGCAAACAGCGTGCGACGATTGCTGATGGCGTCATGTCGATTTCGATGAAACCCGGTTATCTGGATGGTTATGCTGAAGATGCGCTTTACGGCGTTCTGACCTATTTGGATGGGAGCGGCGTGCGTCATGGCGCTGCAATAAATGCAGATGTGCCAGAGCCCGTTGTAAAACCTTCTTCGGATGTTGCGGCGCGCGTCGCTGCCGCTGATGCCAATATTCCGTTGCTGTTGGTTTTGGCGTTTGCAGGCGGGATGATCCTCAATCTCATGCCATGTGTTTTTCCAATTCTTTTTGTTAAGGCCGCCTCTCTGATGCAATCAGCAGGTGAAGACCGGGCCGCAGTCCGCCTGCATGGACTTCTTTACACTGCGGGCGTTCTTTCGACCTTCTTATTGATCGGCGGGCTTTTATTGGCGCTGCGTGCGGGCGGCGCCCAGCTTGGCTGGGGTTTTCATCTGCAATCGCCTGTGGTGGTCGCCCTGTCCGCATATGTTCTGTTGCTTGTCGGCCTGAACCTTTCCGGCGTTTATATCGTAGGAGAGCGCTTTGCCGGAACCGGGCAATCGCTCGCCGGCCGCCATGGAGGGCTCGGCGCCTTTTTTACCGGCGCACTCACGGTGGTGGTCGCAGCTCCCTGTATTGGCCCCCTCCTGAGCGCCCCATTGGGCGCAGCGCTTTTGCAGCCTGCAATCATTGGCTTGGCTATTTTTGCGGCGCTGGCCTTTGGACTTGCGGCGCCCTACCTCACTCTGTCGCTTTCGCCGGGCCTCGGTCGGTTATTGCCGCGCCCGGGCCCATGGATGAAGGTCCTTAAACAGGCGCTTGCCTTTCCGGTGTTTGCTGCTGCGGCGTATTTTCTATGGGTCTTTTCACAGCAGTCTGACGCTTCGGGGCTGGCATTTGTGTTGTCCGGCGCGGTTTTCCTGGCGTTCAGCGCATGGCTATTTGAGATTAGCAAAGGTGATGGAGTGCGGGCGCTGATCCTGAGGGCGTTCTCGGCGTTCTTCGTGCTCGCGGCCCTGGCGCCGTTAATGCGCCTGGAAGCGAACCAAACAACGATCGCTGGAGACGGCGACGTCTATGGCGCTGTTACATCGGAACCCTTTAGCGCCGCGGCGCTGGACGATTATCGTGCAGCAGAGGTCCCGGTTTTTATCGATTTCACAGCCGCCTGGTGCGTGACCTGCCAGTTTGACAAGATGCGGGTATTTTCGAACCGTGATCTGGCGCGCGCCTTCGACCGTAACGGCGTCGTCCTGATGATTGCAGACTGGACAGTGCGCGACCCGGAAATTACTGCGGCGTTGCAGTCTTTTGGCGCCAGCGGCGTGCCGCTCTATGTCTATTATCCCGCCAGCGGGACGGCGCAGATCATGCCTTTGCCGTTGACCCGGAAATCGGTCATGACGGCGATTTCGGGACAATAAACACCGCGCCATAAGCGCCATGCCAATTTTCTTATCGCGTGTAAGGCGCGGGGCCGGTACTGTCGGCGACCGCGAGATCGGCGCTCAGAGAGCCAGTGACGTGCTCGCTTTCCAGTGCTTTCGCGCCGAAAATAGCAGATATGGCGGCGATCGCTGCGAGGCTTGAGAGGGCCCGGCGCATTGCAAAGCCTTTAGAGAGTTTGTTTGTCATGGATTGGTGAATAACAGTTCATCCTTAAAACGCGTTGAGGATAACGATTAAAATCCCTATCAACCTTCGGGAAGCCAAGAAGCGCGAGGGTCGATGACGGAAATATCGCAAACGGCAGAATGGAGAGATCTGACCGCGGACGCGGCGGCGCTCGAAAAAACGTCCATGCGTGCGCTCTTTGCCGGCGATCCGGGTCGTTTTGACCGCTTTTCTCTCGAGGCGGCTGGGCTTTTTCTCGATTACTCAAAAAACAAGATCACCGAAGACGTCGTCGAACATTTGACCGCCCTTGCCGGCGCCTCAGGTCTTGAAGAAATGCGGCGACGCATGTTTGCCGGCGAACGCATCAATGTGACCGAAAATCGCGCCGTCCTTCACGCGGCGCTGCGTGATTTTTCCATGCGCGCTTATCATGTTGACGATGAAAATATTTCGCAGCTTGTGCGCCATGAACTTGAAAAGATGAAGGATTTTACGGCCAGGATCGTCAGCGGCGCGCATAAGGGGTTTTCCGGCGCGTCCCTCGATACGGTGGTCAATATCGGTATCGGCGGCTCCGATCTGGGGCCGCATATGGTCGTCGAGGCCCTGCGGCCTTATTGGATCGACGGTCGGCGGACTTTTTTTGTTTCCAACGTTGATGGCCAGCATTTATTCGACACACTGGCGCAAATCGATCCTGCCAGAACGCTTTTCGTGATTGCGTCGAAAACGTTCACAACTCAGGAAACGATGACGAATGCGCAAAGCGCAAGGGAATGGTTCCTAAACCATGGCGGCAAGGAAGATGATGTTGCAAAACATTTTGTCGCCCTGTCGACGAATGCCAGCGCCGTTAAATCGTTCGGCATCGATAAGAATAACATGTTTGAGTTTTGGGATTGGGTCGGCGGGCGGTATTCCCTGTGGTCGGCGATTGGCCTGTCGATCTCACTTGCGGTTGGTTTTGATAATTTCGAAAAGCTGCTGCGCGGCGCTCACGCGATGGATGAGCATTTTCGAGACGCGCCGCTGCGCCAGAACCTGCCAGTAATAATGGCGCTGACCGGCGTCTGGAACCGCAATTTCATGGGCGCCGCCGCTCATGCGATACTGCCGTATGATCAGCATCTTTGGCGCCTGCCCGCCTATCTGCAGCAAGCGGACATGGAATCAAATGGCAAGGGCGCTGCGATTGACGGTCAGCCTGTCTCCTGTTCGACCGGGCCGATAATCTTTGGCGAACCGGGAACCAATGGGCAGCACGCATTTTATCAGCTGCTGCATCAGGGGACCGAGTTCATCTCATCTGATTTTATTGCGCCGGCGATCAGCCAATCAGCGCTCGGCGATCATCACGAAAAACTGCTCGCCAATTTTCTGGCGCAAACCGAAGCTCTGATGTGCGGCAAAACCATCGACGAGGTTCGCGCAGAGCTGGCCGCGGAGGGTAAAGCGAAATTGGAAATAGATACGCTTGCGCCGCATAAGGTTTTTCCGGGCGACCGGCCAAGCAATTCAATCCTGATGGAAAAATTAACACCGGAAACGCTTGGCGCGCTGATAGCCGCCTATGAGCACAAGATCTTTTGTCAGGGTGTCATTTGGGGTGTCAATTCCTTTGATCAGTGGGGCGTCGAGCTAGGCAAAGCTTTGGCAAGTTCGATCCTTCCCGCGCTTGGCGTAGAAGGCGAAGAAAAACCCGAGGCGAGCGGCCACGACGCGTCGACCAACGGGCTCTTAAATCGTATTAACGCTATTCGCCGCCAAAACAGATAAGGCAGCATATGCATTTTCTACGTAACATGATCATTGCCTTCGCCGTGCTGCTCGCCGTGGCGCCATCGGGGCATGCGCAAGCTGCAACGCATGCAAAAATCCAGACTTCGATGGGCGACATCATTGTTGAATTATATCCTGAACAGGCGCCGGCGACGGCCGCGAATTTTCTCGACTACGCAACTTCCGGGCATTATGACCGGACGCTTTTTCATCGCGTGGTCAAAGGATATGTTATTCAGGGCGGGGGTTATTCAAGGCTTTATACCGAGCGCGTTATGCGCGATCCGATCGCCTATGAAGGCGATAATGGCCTGAAAAACACCCGCGGGACGATCGCAATGGCGCGCGGCGATGATCCTGATAGCGCCCAATCACAATGGTTCATTAATCTTCGCGACAATGTAAGGTTTGACCATCGCGTTACCGATCTCGGACCGATTTACGGCTATGCGGTTTTTGGCCGTGTCGTCGACGGTATTGATGTCGCCGACGCCATTGGCGAGGTTGCAACGGGTGAAGCCGGCCCGTTTGACGAAGACGTTCCGCTTGAACAAATTTTTATCCTGCGTGTTGATCCGGTAGATTGGCCGACGCCGGAGTGACGCGCGTTGCTCGCTGACATTGTTGCCCTTTGCCTGGCGGTTTTTGCGCTGCTCGGATCGCCTGGTCCGGGACCGCTGGCGCTGGCCGGCGTCGGCGCAGCCTTCGGGCCGCGCAAAGGCGCGAACTTCCTGTTCGGCATTCTTGTGGCCATTGCTGTTGTCATGGTGCTCACAGGATTTGGCGCGTCCGCGCTGTTGTCCGCGTCGCCAAAGCTGCGCGTTGCCGTGCAGTTGCTGGCGCTCGGCTATATTATTTATGTTGCGTGGCGCGTTGCTGGCGTTGCAGCATTCGCCGGCGGGGCGGAAAAAACAGCGCCTTCATTCACAGACGGCTTTCTGCTCAACATCCTCAATCCAAAAGCATATGCTGCATTCACCGCGATTTTTGCAGCGTTTCCCATCGCGCATACACAGCCGCTTGTATCGGCTGGCCTCACAGCTACGATCAGCTTTGTTTTGGTGGTCATCATTGACACGGCCTGGCTCATGGCGGGCGCCGGATTGAGGCCCATCGCCGCCGATCCGGTGCGTGGGCGCCCATTGCGCATCCTGTTTGCAACGATGATGGTTGCCGCTGCTGTTTATGGGCTGACGCGCCTTTAACGACGCTCCATTGCTCCCTTTCGCGGCATCGGCTAGATGCGTTCCAGCAAAGTGAAAATGTCATGGTGAAAAAACAAAAAACATTCCGGCCAAAGGCGCGCGTGCCGCGCGGCTTTAGAGATCGTCTCGGTGACGAACTTGGCGCTGAGCGCGAGATGCTCGCGCGCATCAGCGTGGTTTATGAGGCCCATGGCTTTGATCCGCTGGAAACGCCGGCATTTGAATATACCGATGCGCTCGGAAAATTTTTGCCGGACGTAGATCGGCCCAATGCGGGCGTGTTTTCGCTGCAGGATGATGATCAGCAATGGATAAGCCTGCGCTATGATTTAACGGCGCCGCTCGCTCGCTTCGTTGCAGAAAATTATGACGGCCTGCCGAAACCCTTTCGCCGCTATCAGGTCGGCCCGGTCTGGCGCAATGAAAAACCGGGACCAGGGCGGTTCCGGCAGTTTACGCAATGCGACGCTGACACAGTTGGCGCTCCCGCGCCCTATGCGGACGCGGAAATGTGCGTTCTTTTTGCCGAGGTGATCGAAGCTGCGGGTGTTTCAAAAAGCGATTTTGCCATCCGCGTCAGCAACCGGAAGATTGTCGACGGTTTATTTGAAAAACTCGGGCTGGCAAATCTGGAAGGCGATCAAACGCGTCTTAATGTCATGCGGAGCATGGACAAATTCGATCGGCTTGGCGAGGCTGGCGTTCGCCTGCTTCTAGGTCCGGGCCGAAAAGATGAAAGCGGCGATTTCACCGAAGGCGTGAAACTGTCCGATTCAAATATCGATGCGGTCATTTCATTTCTAACCTCGACGGTCGCCGGCGACGGCCCGGCGACCCTCGGCAATCTGTCGGCGATACTGAGCGAGACCGAAAGCGGAAAGTCAGGCATTGATGAATTAATTGAGATATCACGGCAAATTCCTGACGATTACAAAAACTCAGTCGCCATCGATTGTTCGATCATTCGCGGCCTGGAATATTACACCGGGCCTGTGTTCGAAGCGGACCTCACATTTACGGCGACGGATGAAAAGGGCCGCCCGGTGCGCTTGGGGTCGGTCGGCGGCGGCGGGCGCTATGACGGGCTTGTGGAGCGCTTCAAAGGGGTAAAGGTTCCGTCGGTCGGTATTTCCGTTGGCGTCTCACGCCTCCTGGCGGCGCTTGCATTAAGAAATCCGGAACAGGCATCGCCAAGCGGGCCAATTGTCGTGCTTGCTCTCGAAAAAGATCAAATGGCGGCCTATCAAAAAATGGCGGCCGAACTGCGCGCTGGAGGCTTGCGCGCGGAAGTTTATCTCGGCGGCTCGAATTTCGCCAAGCAGCTTAAATATGCGGACAAACGCGCTGCGCCGGTTGCAATTATTCAAGGCGAAGACGAGCGCGCCAAAGGCGAGGTAACGATAAAAGACCTCGTCCTTGGCGCTGAACTGTCGAAAAAAATCGAAGACAATACGCAATGGCGTGAGGACCAGCCGGCGCAATTTTCGGCAAAGCGCGAAGATCTTATCGATGCCGTTAAAAAGACCTTGGCGCGTCATCTTTAGGTGAAAGCAATCAAGACGCCCGATATTGTCAGGATCGACAGCAAAGTCGTGACGCTGACGGCTGCTGCAGTTTCCGTTTGATAAACGCCATACTGGCTCGCGATAATAAACGAAGCGACGCCTGAGGGTACAAACACAAAAAGCGCCAGCGCTCCGCGATAAGCGGGATCGCCAAGCCCCAGGAAATGGGCGATGCCAAGGGCGATCATCGGCAGGGCAAGCATTTTAATTGCCGCGATAGAGGCGACGCGTCCGGCGACTGCGCCGATTGCAGGAAATTGATGGGTTGCTAAAAACAACCCAAGCGAAAATAGCGCTGTCGGGCCGGCGGCCCGCCCGAGAATATTGAAAAATAATTCAAATGGGCCGGCCAACGAAAATCCAGAAGCTGAGTACGCAAAACCGGCTGCCGCTGCAGCAACCAACGGATTGCGAAACGGATCGGTGACAAATTTTACCGCGCGATTTGAAAGCGCCATGGCGCTGTCGCGCGGCGTCATCAGCGCTGCGCCAATGGCGATAATGAAAATTCCTTCAACCAGCATCAATACGACAAAGGGCCGCCCCCAGCCTTCGATCGTCAACGCGATCGGCAGGCCTAGAAACACTGCGTTGCCAAGCGTTGATGAAAGCGCATGGGCGCCAGCCTCTTCTTTTGTCAGGGGAAAGAGCAATTGCGATAGCAAATATGCGCCGAAGATCGCCGTAAACGCGGCAATTCCATAAGAAAGCGCAAGAGAAAAATCCTCTGGTCCCGGCGGCGCAGTTCCCGCAGTTAAGCCAAACAACGCTGCAGGCATGGCGAATCGAAAAACAAATTTATTAAGCGCCTGGGCCTCGGCGCCGGTCATCAATTGAAAACGGCCGGCAAGGACGCCGGCGGCGATGATTGCGAAAACCGGCAAAGCGAGATTGATAACGGCGTACATCAGCATGGCCTTGAGCTGTGGGCGCCGCATGTGTCTGGCGGTTGGCCACAAGGGTCAAGGTGTGTGGCGCAGCTGAAAAAGGGCCGGACGGGCGATGAAAGCCTGATCTCCCGGGGGCTGGGGGCGATGGTTAAAACCGGAAAGCCCTGCCGACTCACCCGTCCGACGCAATCACCATGGAGGCCAATTCAGGCGCGGAGAGGGATCAATTAAGGCTATTTTAAGGATAGCGCTCGCCGATTGGCTGTATTGTGAGGAGCCTGGGACTTGCCACCGCGCCTGGTCCGGGCGAAACTTGGCCTAATGCGTTCGAGACCATTATCGCCGGCCCGAAAACCCAGCGCTGAACCTGTATCGTTCACGCGCTCCGAATTGACCCGCATTCTCGGCGTTTACGGCTATTTTGTCGCTGCCGACGATTGGCGCGATTACGCCATTGATTGCCTTAGCGACGCTGCCGTGTTTTCCATTTTCAGGCGGGCCTCGGAGATGCCGTTATACCGGATCGAAAAACGGCCAAAACTGGCGCGCAGGCATGGCGCGTTTGTCATTGTCTCAATGACTGGAGCGATCTTGAAACGCGGCCATGACCTCGGCCATATATTGCGTTTCTTTGATCGGCAAAAATTGAAACTGGCGCCATGAGCCTGCCGGTTACCGCAACAGTGTGACTGGCTCGTCCTCAGCGGTTACGCATGATTCATAGGTCTCAACAAAAACATGACGCTGGGCGTGGCTGCCGCCGATTTTCTGTAATTTCGGCAAAACCGGTACAAGCTTTGCAGCAGTGCTGTCATAATTTCCGGCGATAAAGTCAACGAGACATTCAGCAGCCGGCACGCAAACACCGCCCCAGATCAAACCAGCGTCGCCGTCCAATTGATCTGCATGGCGGCGCATCGACGCCAGAAACTGTTCTGCTTCGCCGTCATTGCCGGCGCGCGCCAGTGCATAAATATAGTGTAGATCGTGGAACGGAAGGAGATGTTCGCCTGCGCGCAGGCGCGCTTGTTCGACGACCGGCGCCCAGCGGTTCCCGACATCTGCGCCGCGCAATTCCAGGCGCCATAGCATGGAAACCGCGCCGATCTGTTCCTGCGGAAATTCCGGCCATTCGCCCCAAAGCCGCGCATCGTAAATTGCAAGCGCTTCGTCATGTTTGCCAAGCGCCAACCGGAACAACGCCGCGTGCCACCAATTGTGGTCGCGAATAAATGTTCCTTTTTTCTCCCATGTGTGTGCGCAATGGTCCAGCCAGCGGGCGCCTTCTTTGGCGCGACCTTCGGTGACCATGACATGGGCGACTGCATGATGCGCCCAGGCATCGTCAATCGCGATTTCCGCAGCGTGAAGGCCTTCCTGCTCGGCTTCCCGCAAGCGGTGATTTTGCTCCAGGGCAAATGCGATCATGCCATGGGCATAAGGCGCACCCTCATGGACAATGGCGGCGCGCTGCCCAAAGCGCAAAAGCGCTGCGTGATCGCCGAGATTAAACGCGTGATATTGGCCCCATTTAATGGCGCAGAGATCTGCGGGCCAGCGTACGGTCAACTCGTCGAGAAAGGTGAGTGCGCCGGCAAAATCCTTTAACGCCCAGGCGCCGGCGGCCGCGCAAAAAAGCTGCTCGCGGTCATTTGCTGAATTGGCGTGATCGCGCATCCGCTTGAGATAGGGCGCCGCGAAATCCCAGCCTTCTGCTCCTTCAAACGCCATATGGAGCGCTGCTGCATGGGCGTTTAAAAGCGGCGCGCCGGGGTTTTCATCGGCGATCTCAAAAAGCTCACGCAGATTAGCGCCGTAACTCAAAAACTCAGTGACATAGCGGTTATAACCGCGCGCGGCCTCCGCATTGGCGCCGCTGATGGCAAGATCGAAACAATCTTTAACACTCATGACAGGGATATTACCGGGCAGCTGTAGGGAGGGCAAATCGCGTTCCCTGACAAATGGTCACGCTCCTGTCAGGGTTGGTTTGGCGGCAGAAAAAACCCCCGCTAAAAAGCAGGGGTTTTTCCGGAAAATTCAAATAACGCTAGTCACGCATGAATCCGAGAATATTTAGGACATGAACAAAGAGCGTGACGAATGAGCCATAAAGAGCAAATGCGCCGAAGATCGCTGCCCGGTCATTTGTCGCGCTACCTTCACGATACATAGACTTGATCATTTGCGTTTCATACATCGTAACCGCCGAAATAAAGACAACAACGGCCGACGAAATGAATAGACTGGCAATACTGGCACCAAAAAACAATGTTTGAACGATGAGTGCAACAAGTAAGACAATTCCCGTGATGCTCAGGATACTCGCCCAACTGGTTAGGTCCCTTTTGGTGGTGTAGCCGTAAAGGCTCGTTGCGCCAAAAATGGACGCTGAAATAAAGAATGCGCGATAAATATCCGCAGCCGCGCCCGATTGCTGGAAGTAGAACAGCATTGGCGCGATAAGCAGGCCCCATAAGGCCGCGTAAAGCCAAAACACAGCATGTGCGGCTATCTTTGAACCGGAAAATATCACTCTTGGCGCGACAAACATGCCGATCACCACAATGCCGCCAAACGCTAGCCATTTTAGGGGCGTGGCGGCGATTTGATACATAAGCGCTTCGTTGCTCGCGAGATACATCGACACTAGTCCGGTGCCGGCAACAGCGAGAGCCATGTAATTGTAAACGCCGAGCATATATTGGCGCAGGCCCTGATCGATGGCGACGCCGCCGGCGTCGGCAACAGAGCCGCCAAATTGTCTGCGTGGTTCGTTCATAAAATCAGTCCTTTGCGCGTTCGCTTGCCGGGGCTAAAAAAGGCCAGCAATTGGGTGTAGGTAATATCGGGGTCTGCGTGCTTCCGATCAAGGGGGAGAAACCAATGAATTCGCGGTTTTTTACCTGTCCCTGGCGGGCCCTCTCATGCATGATTTCATTAACCATTCCAGGAAACAGCCGCCTTCTATGCGGCAATCTGAAAACGCGCCGCGAAAAAACCATCCATGCCGCCGGAGGGGGCGAGCATTGAAGGCAGAGTGCGCAGATCGCCGTCCCGGGTGATTGCCTCACTGAGACCGCCGATTTCCTCGGCCGTCACAGGACGCCGGGACAGCGCCGGATGGCGGGCGAGGGCTTCGCGCGCCTGATTTTCACCCTCCGCCCGCTGCAGGGAGCAGACGCAATAAACAAAAACGCCGTCTGGTTTCAAAAGTGTGATCGCGTGATCGATCATTTTTGCCTGCAGCGTGGCCAGGGAAGCGACGTCGGTTTCCGATTTCGACCACGGGATGTCCGGGTGGCGCCGGATCGTACCGGTCGCCGAACAGGGCGCATCAAGGAGGATCGCATCGGCGTTTTCGGACGGGCGCCATTGCAACAGGTCTTCGGCAATCGTCTCGGCGTGAAGGCCGGTGCGCTCAAGGTTTTCTGTCACGCGCCGCAATCTCACGCCTGCTTTATCGACCGCTGTCACGATGCCGCCTCGCGCCGCAAGCTGTAGTGTTTTGCCGCCAGGCGCCGCGCATAAATCAAAAACACGTTTGCCGCCTATATCGCCAAGTAATCTAACCGGCAGGCTGGCGGCTGCGTCCTGCACCCACCAGGCGCCCTCATCAAATCCATCGAGCGCGGTGACGTCGCTGACGCGATTCAGTCTGAGCGATCCCATCGGCAATAATTCTGCATCAAGACGGTCGCGCCATTGTTCAGCGTCCTCAGGGCGCTTTAATGTCAAATCAAGCGGCGGTTCGCGGTGATGGGCTTCGGCGATGGCGCGCGTTATTTGCGGGCCATAATTGCGCTCCCAGGCGCGCCACAACCAGGCTGGCGTGTCGGTGCGCGCCGGTAGCTTTGCAAGCGTTGCTGCGCCCTTGTCGCTGATCTTGCGCGCCACCGCATTGATGAGCTTGGCGTAGCCAGCATTCTCGCGGCGCTCGCTGGCGAGAGAAACGGCCGTGGATACGGCGGCATGGGCCGGGGTTTCTAAAAATAGAGTCTGGGCGGCGGCCAGGCGCAAAATATCCATGACGCGCACTGCTTTTTTCGGCAGCGGCCGGTCGATATAGGCGCCGACAATATGGTCCAGCGACCCGCGCCGCCGCAAAACGGCCGTCGCCAGGGCGCGGGCGAAACCGCGGTCCGGGCCGGTCAGTTGGTCAAAAGACCGGCAGGCGCCAAGCGCCTCGTCAAACGCCTGTCCCTCCCGGACAAGTTCCAGGATATCAAGCGCCGCACGGCGTGCATCGAGGCCTGCAGGGGCGCTGGATGGCATGGTATTTTCTCGCAGATCAGTCATAAGCCCCCGCGTAAACCACGGCGCGGCGGCAAAGTCACCAAAAACCCTCGGCTGGCGGCGCGATGGTTTTTGCCGTAGAATGACGCTGGGCGAGCGGTCGTCCAAATGCGCCATCGAATATGGGGAAGGCGAGGGGTTATGAAAAAGACAATAGCAGTACTTTGCACCGGAATCGCTGCGCTTTCGGGCGCATACGCCCAGCAAAAAGTCGCGAATCCAAAAAGCGCGATCGAAAATTTTGATCCTGGCTCTGTTGGACCGGTTCTCAGCGAGCTGGGCGTTGCCTGGCAGGCGCAAAAAAATGACAGGGGCCAGAACTATATCATCGCCAATGCAGGCGGCGTCTTAAATTTCATCCTGGCGCCTGCGGCCTGCCGTGTTGACGGCACTTCCGACTGTATTGGCCTTAATATGTTGTCGGTCTTCGACGGCAACGCGAATCCTCAAACAGTACGTGCATTTAACCATCGCTATGCGTTTGCCCGCGCGGGCATCGATCCTTCCGGCGCGGCCTATATCAGTCGCTATGAAATTTCCGATTATGGAATGCCGCGCGGCAATCTGGCGACATCAATTCAGGTATTCGTGATTCAGGCGGTAGCGTTTGGCTCGGAGCTCGAAACTGCGCGTCGCACCGTGAGCCTTGAGGGCTATGCGGACGACCTTGCGGCAAAGGAGCTCAATCGGCAGGGGCTAAGTGATATGACCGGCGTTGAGATACATGCGACCAATCCTATTGACCGGCACCGACAGGGCCTAGAAGACAGCGCAATCGCGTTACGTCAATTCATTCTTGATAAGTCAGCGCCGCGCAACAAAATCGACAATTTTACGGAATAATCAGGATTACTTACGCGCACGCGGCGCCGCTGCAGAGTGATCGGGACAACCCCGGGCATGTTTTTTGACCTGCCTCAATGCGCATGTGACGATTTAGCCAAAAATGGCAAAAACGCGCATTATGGATGCGGGCAACTGACCGGCCAAAGACAATGCTCAAAGTCAAAAAAGTTGCGTTGGACACCGCGCCGGAAAATACAGCATTCCTTTCGCGTTGTTGCACGGCCTATCGCGCCGAAGAGTTTACAACGCTAAAAAAAATTGAAGTGATCAGCGACTCGAAGACCATTCTTGCTACCCTGGTCATATGCGATGACGCTGACATCATAGCGCCGGAAGAGTTGGGTTTGGGGGCGCCTGCTTTCCGCAGGCTCGGTGCGCCGGAAAACGCCAGGGTGCGTATCGCTCAGGCGCCGCCGCCTGCGAGCCTTGAAGCCGTTCGCAGGAAAATCAACGGCTCTGAAATGACATCCGCCGAAATCAAGGCGATCATTTCCGATATCGCGGCATTTCGCTATTCGCCTATGGAAATTGCGGCGTTTTTAATATCGTCCGGAAGCTTCATGTCGACAGGCGAAGCGCTCGCGCTGACGCGGGCGATGGCCGATGCTGGGTCAAAGCTTGATTGGGATTTGCCCATCGTGGCCGACAAACATTGTATCGGCGGCATTCCCGGCAACCGAACGTCAATGATCGTTACGCCGATCGTCGCTGCGCATGGGCTTTGCATGCCGAAAACTTCATCTCGCGCCATTACGTCGCCCGCAGGCACTGCCGATACGATGGAAGCATTGGCCAGGGTTGACCTCACCACCGAAGAAATGCGCGCCGTCGTTGAAAATGAAAAAGCCTGTCTCGTCTGGGGCGGGCGCGCAAATTTATCACCAGCGGATGATATTTTGATCTCTGTCGAACGGCCTTTGCGGATTGATATCCGTGAACAAATGGTAGCGTCGATTTTATCGAAAAAAATTGCCGCCGGCGCCACGCATTTATTGATCGATATTCCTGTCGGGCCGACTGCGAAAGTGCGAAGCCGGGGAGAAGCTGTTCGCCTGCGAAAATTAATTGAATTTATTGGCGATCAGCTGGGTCTGCATCTCGATATCGTCGTGACAGACGGCGCTCAGCCCGTGGGCCGCGGTATAGGACCGGTTCTTGAAGCGCGCGATGTGATGGCGGTGTTGCGCAACCAACCTGATGCGCCCGGGGATTTGCGCGCGCGGGCCCTGTTTCTGGCTGGCAGAGTGCTCGATTTTGATCCTGACTTACGCGGCGGCGCAGGACGCGCAAGAGCCGAAGAGCTGTTGGATTCAGGCGCGGCGCTGACAAAGATGGAAAAGATAATCGACGCGCAGGGACCGCCGCCCTCCGAAAGCGTTCTTGGCGCGCTGACTATGGATTTTCCGGCGCCGCGATCCGGCTTCGTTGTGGCGATGGATTGCTATCGCCTCGGCCGCATCGCGCGCCTTGCCGGCGCGCCACTGGACAAGGGCGCTGGCGTCGATCTTTTCAAGAAGATTAGCGACAGGGTGGAAGCAGGTGAGCCGCTTTATCGAATTCACGCCTCGTTCAAGTCCGATTTTGATTTCGCCGCCGCGATGGCGGCGGAGGATGCAGGCGTGCGGATTGATGCGCAAGGCGGGTCAGCGAGGGGCGCGCAGTGAAGGATGTTCTGATCGCGGCCATGCAGCAAGACCGGCAAGGCGCCGAACGCCTTTCAAATGAAATGAATGTGGCTGCGGCGCCGATCAAGCTACAAAGATTTCCTGATCGCGAAAGTAAAGTACGTGTAATGCAGGCGGGACGCGTCACGGTCCTCTACGCTTCGCTTGATCGGCCGGATGAAAAACTGATCCCGCTGATTTTTGCGGCCTCCGCCTTGCGCGATCTCGGCGCTGAAAAAATCATTCTTGCGGCGCCCTATCTTTGTTATATGCGTCAGGACAAAGCATTTCACGACGGCGAAGCAGTGTCGCAACAGGTGCTGGCGAAAATCCTGTCGCCATGGATTGACGAAATCGTGACCGTCGAGCCGCATTTGCATCGCGTTGCGGATTTCAGCGCGGTGTTTCCTGATATAAAAGCGATCGCATTGTCAGCGGCGCCGTTGCTGGCGGCTCTTGTCGATAACAGCAAGGGATCGAAAAACATCCTGTTGGTTGGTCCAGATCAGGAAGCCCGCGCCTGGACCAAGGCGGTCGCTGAAGCAGCTCAGGCGCCGTTTGTCATTATGACAAAGCAACGGCGCGGTGATCGCGATGTGGAAGTCGTGTATGATGATGCAACAACAGTCGAAGGCAGAGAGGTTTATTTAGTCGATGATATTGTATCTTCGGGCGCTACGCTTGCTGCGGCGACGCTCGTCCTCAAGCAAAAAGGCGCAGCGCGGATCGAGGCGCTCGCCGTTCACGCGCTCTGCTCAAGCGACGACCTGATCCAGTTAAAGGAGGCCGGGCTTTTTCGCTTGAGAAGCACCGACACTGTTCCTCACGAAACAAATGCGATCAGCGCTGCGCCGCTACTGGCCGACGCGTTACGAAAAGAAATCGCCCGTCTGCAGTCAACGTATCAGGCATGAAGCGCCAGCGCCTTGCCTCCGCGTGTCATGACTGCGCCCATGCCGAAGACATAGGCGAACAGCCAGACCAGCGCGCCAATTAACGGAATGAGCCCAATGATCACCAGGGCGCCGGCGGCCACCGCCGACCAGGCGATCCGGGCGCCCATGCCGGGATTGCCGTCATCGCTGCTTATCGCCCGGCGTCCTTGCATGCCAAGGAAATATGCGAAAGCAGCGATCGCCAGGGGCGCCGCTGCGAGATAGGTAACGCCGATCAGCATGGCGAGAGGCACGCCGAACACTGTTGCAAATAGCAATGCGATGATAACCGGCGCAGCGGCCGTGATCAAAAAGCCAATGCCCAGTGTTGAGAGGGGTTTTTCACCGATCATCGCTGCGGCGCTGTTCATCAGGCTGGGCAGCGCCAGCGCAATCACAACGACAAGAAGGCCCATGCCGATCAGAAATGCGAGGGCAAAAATTGCAATTGCCGCTGCGGCGGCAACGCCCCATTTTTCCATGTCGGGCGGCGTTGGCGATTCGAGTTTGATGATCTCGCCAGCAACGATAGCTTCCGGTGAGATCTCGATTTTCTCAGCGCGGTGGCGCAGATCGCCCCCAATTCGAGCATTTGGGCCGACCTCAACCGTCTCACCGACAAGATGCGCGTCGCCGTCGACGCCGGCGTTGAGGCGGAGCCGGCCGGCGGCGGCGCGCAGTTCACCGCCAATCGGCGCCTCTATGTCGACGTCGCCGCCGCTTAGAACTGCAGAACCGGCGATATAAAATTCCGGACGCAGGTCCAGATCGCCGCCAGCTGCAACCACATCGTCAGCGACTGTCCCGCTGACAAAATTTATATCGCCGCCGGCTGCAATAAGGTCATGAAAGGCGACTTCGGTCATTAAGATGTCGCCGCCTGCGATGATCATATGATCAGCCTGCGCCTCATTGATCGTTACGTCTCGCCCCGCCGCGAAAATATCGTCGGTTGACTTGGCGGTGACATTCAAATTACCGCCGGCGAAGAAAGCCATATCGGGAAATATGTCGCTCGCATCAACATGATCGCCTGTGCGGGTTTCAATCTGGGCAAGAAGCGCGCCTGCCGCGAACAGCAAAACTATCGCGAGCACGAGAAGGAACAAGATCCGATGGGTGAAACGACGATTAACAGTCATAAGAATTATCCGTCCGATCTGCGTACAATCGGCGCGTCCCTGTAAAGGCGCGTCACGCTGGCCGCACAATTTTACACATTGCTGATCTTTGCGGGTTTGATATGGGTCAATCTTATGGCCCCCATTTGCCGCCGCTATGCGGTCCGGTTTTTGCGTTTCATGCTTTCCCTGTCGCAATCTTTGAGGCACCCGATGACGTCATCGTCGCTTAGTTGCGGGAAAGATTGATAATAACTTCCGACAGATAAAAAAGGCTCTGGCGTCGCCAGGCAGACGATTTCATCGGAGAGCGTTTCAAGGCGGGCAAGTGTATCAATTGGCGCCACTGGAACCGCGACAATGATGTGCTTGGGACCAGCCTGACGCACGGCTTTTATTGCAGCTTCCATGGATGCGCCCGTGGCGAGCCCGTCATCGACAATGATGACCGTTTTGTTTTTTGGCGAAACGGAAGGACGGTCTTTGAAGTAGATTTGGCGACGCCTTTCGATTTCCGACAGTGCTTCGCTTTTTGCGACCATGACATAATTTTCGCTGACGCCCAATTGACGGATAATGTCATCATGAAGAATGAAGGTCGGCGCACCGTCGTCAACGACCGCGCCGATCGCCAGTTCCGGTTGGCGGGGTGCGCCCAGCTTGCGCACAAGAATGAGATCAAGCGGCGCTGCAAGCCGCTGTGCGATTTCTGCGGCAACCGGCGCGCCGCCGCGCGGCAGCGCATAAATCACCGGATCTTGACCGGCATAGTCCAATAGTGTCTGAGCCAGCGCCCGCCCGGCCTCGCGCCGGTTTTCGAACATTATGTTATTTTGCATGTTACGCGCAGGCGCCAAAGAGGTGGTGGAAAACAAAAAAGCCCGTGACGGTGTCGCTCCACGCTCAGGTTTCCCATCAACGCGCTTGCGGCAACCGCCATCGGGCTCCGTCGCACCGGCTCATCGCTTCTATGATCCATAACACCACCGTTCCATGTCAGCACTGACATCTCGCGGCGCCGCGTCTTCATTTCCGCTCCTCAGCACGGCATTGGAACAATAGACGATTGCGATAAAGAGAAAATTGATATGAATCAAACGCGCAGAAAATCTGCAAAACAAATGCGGCATGCAGTGGCGCTTACTGGTCTTGATAAGAATCTGGCTCTGATCGCATGCGCAAGAATTCTCTTTGAATGATAAAAAACCCCGGAATTAACGGCAGCCAGAGCGATAGCCCGCGATACAGAAGTGTTGCGGTTAGAGCCGCTTCGACCGGTATCCCAAAAACTGCCAGCGAAGCGACCATGCCCGCCTCGAAAGTTCCCAGCCCCATCGGTATTGGGCCAAGCGTCGCCGTGAGGGATGCAATCACAACGCCGACAAAACAAATTCCATATAAGGCTGGTTGACCGATCGCCATGAAGACGACAAACAAAGTGAGCCCGTCAAGCAGGCGAACAAAAAACTGAATCGCTGTCGCTTTTACCACTAATCCCGGGCCCGACATTATTTGTTTGATCGCCGTTGACGAAAGCTTGATTGCGTCATTCATGCCTGGAATGCGCAAAAACCAATCACGCATGAAGATGGGATAAAAATTGGTGATCAACGTCATCAATGTAACGAGCAATAGAATCACAAGAAAGAATAGCGCTGCGCCGATCGCCAGAGCGGTCACGCCCCCGCCCACAATTGACAATGATATCAGGCTGATGATCGTGGCAAACAGGAACGCTGCAAAAAAACCAACTGTTGTGAAGGCAAATGTTGCAAAGGCCTGCTGGCGCGGCACACCTCGCTGGCCGAGGGCGTGAAAAAAGAACAGGGCGCCGGAAACGCCGCCGGAAGGCAGCGCCTGATCGGCAAAAAGCTTGGCAATCGCCAAAGGAAAAAGGTTTAATATGGACTTGGCTTGATAGATGCGCACCAGCACCAGCCGCCATACAAAAGCAATGCATAGATAGGTTGCGATTTGAGACGCTGCGGCCAGAACGAGCCATGATGGTTGCGCCCGGGTTGCATGTTTTGCAAAGGCGCCGATTTCGCCAAGGTTGATAACGACAATAATTACTGCGGCGAGCGTCAGGGCGCCCATGATCAGCAACGCGAGACGCGGCCCGCGAGGCGATAGACCAGCCATGGCGGATTCATCATCGCCCTTTGGCCGGTTTGAGCCGGGTGTGAATTTTCGCCCTGGCGCCATGATGCTCCTTCAATACGCTAACGGGACAGCATCCGGCGTGAGTCGCGCAGCGCCAGTAATTCGGAACCGTGCTAATTACCAGTGAGTGGAATGGCTGCGACGGTTGCGCCGACGGCAACGATGATAATCAATGCCCGCGACACTTGCCGGGTCATTGTAGGGCTGCCGGCGATGGCTGTTAAGCCAATTTTGACCAGCGTATTTGTGATTGCAGCCGTAATTATCGCGATTGCCGCCACGTGCAGGTCGAGCCCGCCCCGGGCGAAACGGCTGATTGACAAGGTCAGTGCATCAACATCTGCGAGCCCGGATGCAAAAGCGACGGCATATACGCCTTCCGGTCCGAATACCGCCTCAAGCCAGCGTGAAGCCAGCATGATGATCGATAGTAAACCGGCAAAAAATAATGCCGGCGCCAGTTCCAGCGGGTTTGTGACGCTTGGCGTTTCGGCCATCTCCTTACTTTGTTGTTTCACGCGCAGTGTAGACAAAAGGACGCCGGTAATCATCATTGCGCCGACCGGAACACCGATATACGGAAGTAATGGCGGCCAGATGATGGCTGTGATAATCGCGACCCGAGCCATCATAATCGTTGCGGCGATGACAACAGCGGCGGCAAATGCGCTTTCATATTCGGGCTGACGTCGGCTCATCCGCGCAAATGAAAGTGTGACCGCCGTTGATGAAACGAAACCGCCGAGAATTGCAGCGCCCAAAATCCCGCGGCTCGCGCGAAAGACCCGGACGCTGATATAGCCTGCGAAGGATAGGCCGCTGATCAACACAACCATCAACCAGATCTCAAAAGGATTAACGGCGTCATAGGGTCCGAAATTTCGGTTTGGCGCGAGTGGCCAGATCACCGCCGCGATCAGAAGGAATTGCAGTGCTGCGAAGATTTCCTTTTGATCGAGCAGGCTCACAAATCGATGCAGGCGTTCTTTGGCGCCCAGGATTACGGCAACAGAGACGGCGGCCGCCGTCGCCGGCACAAAAAAGCCCGCGGCCGCCAGTCCGCCGCAGCCATATGCGGCAAAACCTGCAAAAATAGTTGTAACGCCCATGAATTTATCATCATGGGATCGTCGCCAGTAAGCGACCGTCATCACAAAAATGACGACTGCCAGGCCTGCGGCAAGCACGCCGGGAAACTGCTCGTTGAGGACACCGGTAATGCCGCCGCTGAGACTGATCAGGCCAAAAGTCCGAACGCCTGCGGGCCGAACGGCTCCCTCATAGGCGCGTTCGCGCCATTCCCGCTCGACGCCAATGACGAGGCCAAGCGCCAAAGACACGGCGAGGGCGTAGATCATATTGAGATTTGCGGTATCGCTCATCGGCCGGCCGGGCTCCCCAGGGTTCGCGATGTTGTTTGCAATTGAGAAGTTTCATCGTGGCGGTTCATTCTGCGCGGGCGCCATAGGAGCGCATACGCGTTAGCAGGCGTTCTATCTGGTCCGGGCTCAAAATATCAACCGCGCCGACAAGCGTGTCGCGAATCGGCTTGAACCCGGACATGGCCAGAATGCTCTTTTCAAAGCCTTTTACGCCATGGGCGCCGAAAAATATTCTGTAGGCGGCGCTTGGCATGCCCATGGTTACGATAACGCGCGCAGATTTCCCTGTCAGCATTTTGCGCGGCCAGCCGCCGCTTTCGGACTGCGCAACGGCAAAATCATGCCGCGATATATGTTCGAAGAATGCCTTGACCAGAGCCGGCATTGTTCCAAGCCAAAGCGGATAAATCGTAACCAGATGATCGGCGGCTTTAATCGCCTTTTGTGCGTCAAGGATTTGTTGCGGCGGCGGATCGTCGAAATCATCAGGGTTATGAAGAAACGGAATATCCATTGTCGCCAGGGTGATCCTTTCGACATTTAATCCCGCTTCAAATGCGCCTTCTTCATAAGCGTGCGCCAGCGCATGGCAAAGATGGTTCGGTTCGGCGTGAGGATGGCCTTGCAGGAGGCAAATGCTTTTTCGGTTTATCATTTTACGTCCGGTGTTTTTGGGCGCGCGTGTCGGATCATGTCTTGTCGTCCGGTTGAGTTTGTTGACGCACATCAATTTGCTATCACTAAAAACGGGCATGCTTTCCTCGGGGTTTTTGCAGGTCGGTCGCGGGTCATGTTGATACCAAAGAGAAGGACATGGTTTTTTGTCGCTGATGGCGCAAAAGCCCGCTTATTTGAAAGTTTCGGATTTCGTGAGCCATGGAACCTGAAAAAGGAATGGCGTGACGATGATGCACGATTGCCCGCGCGTGATATTGAGAAGGAGCGGCCGGGTCGGGGCCATACCATTGGCGACGGCGCTCGTTATTCAATCGTAAAACGCTCCAAGCACGACGCAGCCGAGAGCGCATTCGCAAAAGCGCGGATCGAATTCATAAATTCTGTGCGCGAAGAATTTGATCAGTTGGTCCTCGCAGCCCCGCCTGCCGTACTCGGAGAGATACGAAAACGCCTTTCGACGGATATTATTGCAAAGTTTATTGGCGTATTCGACAAGGACTTAACAAACATGCCCGATCAAGAGCTTTATGAGTATTTTCAAAGACGCCTTGAACGCTGGTGATACAACGGCAATCCGCGATTAGCGGAGCGTGTCGCAAGCGAAGAACGCTGTTACTCACAATTTGCGCATCGCAAAGGCCGACCGGGTTATCTCATTTGATCCTTCTTGAATCGCTGCAAAGGCCAAATGAATATTCGGCAGGGGAAGTTGATGCAGCTCAATGATCTCAGTTGAGCTTTTGCCGATATCTTTACCGTCCGCCCAGCGACGCGCTTTCGAGCCTTTGGATCGCCAATATGGGCGGCGGGATGAGTTAAAAGGAGGAATCTGATGCGAGTACGCGACGCCATGACCGCAGGTATCCGAATTGCTGAACCGGAGGAAAAGCTGTCCCACGCAGCCAAAAAGATGCGCACGCAAAATATTGGCGCCCTGCCTGTCGTTGAGGACGGTAAGCTCATTGGCATGCTCACGGATCGGGATATTGTAATAAGGGCGGTCGGCGACAATAAAGACCCGGCGACCGTTGCGGTCCGCGATATCATGTCAGATGAGTGTTTTTGGTGCGCGGAAAATGAGCAGCTTGACGATGCTGTTCGCATCATGGAAGCCAATCAAGTCCGGCGCCTTCCTGTGATGAATGATAAACGGGAAGTGGTCGGCATGTTAAGCGTCGAAGATGTCGCCGTGCATGCGCCAGAATCCTTAACCGGAGAGGTGCTTAAAGCTGTCTCTACGAGCAAGCATGAACCGGCGCCTGTTTGATCCGGATCAATGCGCCGCCTCCGGTTAGACTTACTCTTTGGGCGCCTGGCTGCGGACGGGAGTTATGCGGGTTGAATGCTGCCCCGCAAAATCAACCACGTCACGCCCACCCGGACCGCCGCCAGGCAATTCCTGCGATGCAACCGGATATTCGCATCCTGAAAGCTATCTGGGTCAATGCCGCTGCGCTATCTTGATCCGCGTCAATGTGCGCAATGCGTTAATTGCCGAGATTTCTCAAAACCAGGGAGCAGCAATATGGCGATCAAAACCATCCTCGTGCCGATGCAGACTGAGGGCGCCGCGACGGATGCATTGGAGCCGGCGATCATATTGGCGGAAAAATTGAACGCTCATGTGGCTGCCCAGCATATCAGACAGCGACCGACGCTGGCGGCGCCGTCCGGATATGAGCCATTGGCTGTGGCCTATATCCGCGAAAACTCCGACGAATTCGTCAAGGAGCAAAACCGCCACAGTGAAGCATTAAAGGCAGAATTTCTGGCGGCCTGCAATGAACATTCAGTGCGTGTTATTTTGCCTGAGGAACACGCCGAAAACAAAGCAGCGAGCGCGTCGTGGCGGGATGAGGAGGGCAACCTGCCTTATGATTTTGCCCTTTCCGCTCGCGTCGCCGACCTCACAGTTTTGCAGGGGTCGGGCAAAGACGCTTCATTATCGGAAACTGGCCTTGCAGAAGAGCTGCTTTTTCAATCCGCCCGGCCGGTATTGATCATTCCAAATGAAGGCATGCGACGCTTTCCAGATACGGTCGTTGTCGGTTGGGATGGCGGGCTGGAAGCTGCAAGAGCGATCAATGCAGCGCTGCCGATATTGCAGCTGGCGCGCAAGGTCATTGTCTTGACCGTTGACAAGTCAAGATTAGCGGCGCCGGATGCTGAAAGCGCGGCCGCGTTCCTGCGCATGCATAACGTTAACGCCACCTTTGACGAAGTTTCGCGCGTCAAGGAAAAAGCAGAAAATGTATTTTACGAAGCGGCGCGCGACAGAGACGCCGACCTTCTTGTGCTCGGCGCCTATTCCCATAATCGCTGGCGGGAAACGATCCTGGGAGGGTTTACCCGGCATATGCTCCGCCATTCAGATCTCCCGGTATTGCTGGCCCACTGACGCCGGCGCCAGGAGAAGAAATATGCAAACTAACTGCAGATTTTTCCTGGCGATCATCAATGCTGTTTGACGCCGATCAATTTCATTGAATACGGGGCTGCTTATCCTTTGGCCGATACCGCGATTATGCCCCACTATACAAAAAGGAGTTTGCAATGGGATTAAATGATTTGGTTCCCTTCAGGCATCGCCGGCGGGGCGCGACGAAATCGGCCGCGCTCAGCCCATTTGAACAGATGCATGAAGAAATGGATCGTATGTTCGAAGATTTTCTGCCGCAATTTTCAACGGCGCGGGACCTTGACAAGCACTTTGATTTTCTCGCCTCGGTTGATCTGAGTGAAACGGATGACGCGCTTGAACTAAAAGCCGATCTGCCAGGGATGGAGGATGGCGACATAGATGTGACATTGCAGGATGGCGCTTTATTGATCAGCGGCGAACGTAAGCATGAATCCGAGAAAAAGCGGAAGAACTATTACCGTGCGGAGCGCGCCTATGGCGCTTTTCGTCGGGCGATACCACTGCCATGTGAAGTTGACGAGGATGGTATTGAAGCGCGTTTCAAAAAAGGCGTGTTGACGATTCATATGCCAAAATCGCCCGCAGCGAAAGAAAATCAACGCAAAATTGAGATCAACGCGTCTTAAACAGGACAGGCGAAAAACCGGACTTTCCGTAAAACGCGCGGAGAGCCCTGTAACAACGCACTGTCATAAGCGCGCGCTATTGGTTTGGCGGAAAATATCAGGCTCTAGCGCATTTCCGGCGTAAAAAGCGACGCTTTTTACGGGGAGCCTTCATGCTACCGCAATGAACTTCCGATCAGAAATGCGCTAATTGTTAAAACTGGGGCGTTTCCCGCGCGCGAAGGCGCGCTAACCAATATCTTGACCGCCTTCGCGGTCGGGAGCGATAAACCGGGAACCACTTTATCTCGGAACGCCCTAGTGTGCGGCGCCGCTTCCATGCGCGATACGATCGAGAATTTCAGCATCGGGTATGGAAAACACCCGCGCTGAAGGCATGATGATTACATCTTTCTTTCTGAGTTCCGTAAGCGCGCGGCAAACTGTTTCAATAGTCAGGCCCAGATGGTCCGCTATATCCTGGCGACTCATGGCGAGCCGGATATTGTCCGTCAGGCCCTGATCTGACGAAAGACGTATGAGAAATGCTGCAACGCGCTGCATGGCGCTCATGCGGCCAAGCATGATCATCCGCTCGCGCGCGTGATGCAGTCGCGTCATCAGCGTGTCGAGAAATTGATGCGACAGCTCGGGCGATACGGCGACGGCACGAAGGAGATTATCACGAGGATAACAACGAATGGCGCAATCGCTGATCGCCTCGGCCGTGTGCAGTTGCTCGTCAAGTTCCGAGATGCCGAAAAGTTCACCGACGCTGTAAAAATCGGCAACCTGGCGGCGGCCGTCTTCAAGCGTATTATATTCCTTAACGAAGCCGGTCACGACCTGATAGCAAAATGGCGCTGCATCGCCTTCTACAAAAATCGTTTCGCCGGTCTTATAGCGCCTGACATTGGCGCTCGCTGCTAACCCGGCCATTTCCAGCTGTGGTCGGGATGTGTTCGGTGTCTTTAAGTCATGAGATTCAATTGCATGCGGGAAGGCTAACATAAGCTGATACCCCTTTTTTTCGGATTCCGCCCAAGACGCCACTAAAGTTAAAGTAGTCGTCAAAGCGCTGAAGAGGAGCTGGGGCGAATACCTAAGGCGGGTCTCACCGGCGGGTTGGCGCAGTACAGGAATATCCGGACGAAAGCCCCGGAAACCCGGTGCGCAACGCTTTTGTGTCATTATGCGCGGGCGCCGCCTGCGCCGCCATACGCCGCGCCGCTAAGTAATAATACGTATTGGAGCAGCTTAAGGCGCGGCGACAAATTTCAGTAAATCGCCAATGAAATAAGCGGCGGCGGCGGCGAAAAGGCCGATCCCGAGTGTTTCGAATCCCGACATCCACCACCGCACGGTCGACCATCGGGATTTTAACGAGCCGATTGCGAAGAAGACCGCAGCGGTTGCTACTGTTGCGATGGTGAAACTAAACGGTGCGCCAACTAAATAGGGGGCGAGCGGCACGGCGCCGCAAATCACAAAAGCGCCGAACGTGACGAATGCGGAATTTCTCGCTGGCCGCTCCACAGGCGGCGCCCCAAATTCTTCCGCAAGCATAAAGTCGATCCATCTTTGCTGATCTGACGTAATAATTTCGACAGCGCGATCGAGATCGTCGCCCTCAAACCCTTTGTTTTGAAAGATTTGGCGAACCTCCTCGCGCTCGCCATCCGGTGTGTGTTCAATGTGTCGCTGTTCCATTTCCCTCAATCGCCGATAGTCGTCATTTTCAGCCTTGACGCCGCTAAAATTACCCGCCGCCATTGAGATTCCGTCGGCGACAAGATTCGCGACGCCGAGAATGATGATGATCCCATGCGAGAGCCCGGCGCCGGCGACACCGGCGACAATGGCGAATGTGGTAATGGCGCCGTCAATGCCGCCCAGCACCCAATCGCGCAGATAGCTCGGCTTTGGCGGCTCTGAAAGGCGCGCGGCGATGGCTTCAGTCGTATGCGTGTGTTCAAGGTCGTGGGCGTCGTGCGGCATTGTGCGCCTTTCATGGTGTTCGGCGACGTTGACTGGAAGTCCGGAGATATTAGCAGGTCAAATATCGAGCGCTACAGCCATATGCACTAGTTCTGCAAGGCTTTTTGCTTCCATCTTGCGCATGATATTGTGACGGTGCACTTCGACCGTTCGGGGGCTGAGGTCGAGAATGCGTGCAATTTCCTTGTTCGTGGAACCGCCCACAATTTCCTGGAAAACTTCGTGTTCGCGCGGCGTGAGCGATTGAAGCTTGTCGCGCAGCGCTTGGGATGCACTGCGTATCAATTTCGGAATTGGCCGCAACATTGCATGCGCGCGTTCCAGCGCATTTGTGATTTCCTCAACGGTGAACGGTTTTTCAATAAAATCGACAGCCCCGTTCCGCATGGCGCGCACCGCCATCGGCACATCGCCATGGGCGGTCATCACAATAATTGGCAATTCAACACCCTGCGCGTTTAATCTCTCCTGCAGATCAAGCCCTTGTATGCCTGGCATGCAGACATCGACGAGCGCGGCGGCGCCATCGATATTGAGGCTTTCCAGCCTGGACAGAAAATCGTCTCCTGAATCGAAAATGGTCACGGCGTAATCAGCAGCGGTTAACAGCGCGGCAACGCCGCGCTGCACTGCCACATCGTCATCCACAAGGAACACTGCGTGCTTATGAACTATGTTCTGGGTCGTGTCGGCCCCCCGGCGGTAATCTGAACGTGAACACAGTTCCGGTTGGTTCGTTGTCTAGCATTGTTAATTCGCCATGATGCGCTTCGATGATGGTTTTTGAAATCGCGAGACCAACGCCAAGTCCGTCATCCTTGCTCGTCACAAAAGGCTCAAAAAGACGATTTTTGACGTCATTAGATATGCCAGAACCAGTATCGATGACTTTGACCTCGATCAATCCATCTCGACGCCCTGTGGATATCGTCAACGCCTTTTTCGGGCTTGTTCGCATGGCGTCGATCGCATTGCGGATAAGGTTTGTGATTACCTGCTGGATCTGTGTTCGGTCGAGTTGTGCGGCGCCGACGCTCTCGTCGAATTCTGTTTTGACCTCGATTCCCTCAGTTTCGGCGCCGATTACCGCAATTGTGCATGCCTCTTCAATAATCTGGTTAACGTCATGAAGGCTTTTTGCGGTTTTGCGCTTGCGCACAAAATCCCGCATTTGGCGAATAATCTCGCTGGCGCGACGAATTTCGCTGACTACGTCGTCAAGCAGCGCGATCGATTCATTGCGCCCTGAAAACTCCACTTTCTTGAGCATTAAGGCGACAGCGCCCGCCAAACTCGCAGACGCCGTGAGGGGCTGGTTTAGCTCATGGGCGATCGAAGTCGCCATTTCACCCAATTCACCGATGCGTCCCGCATGCAGAAGTTGCGTTTGCGTTTCCTTCAGCCGGCGCTCAGTTGCTTTCTGGTCGGTCAAATCCTCGACAAAGCCAACGAAAATCGGACTGCCGTCGGCAAATTCCATCACATGCAGGACCGCCGGAAAAATCTCGCCATTCTTTTTCTGCGCTTCGATCTGACGCGGCTTGCCGATGATGCGGCTTTCGCCGGTTTCTATGTGGCGGCGAATATATCCGTCATGCGCTGACCGGTCCGGCTCGGGCATCAAAACTTTTATGTTGGCGCCGAGAACCTCCGCCTCTTTGTAGCCGAAGGTGCGCTCGGCTTCATGGCTGAACGTCAGAACGCGCCCTTCACTATTGATTGTGATCACCGCCACAGGCGATGCGTCAATGATCGAGCGCAGAAAGGCCTTACTCTCCGAAAGCGCTTTTTCGCGCGATCTCGATTCCGTTATATCGACGCCGGTCGCAAGGATGTAGGCGACTTCCCCTTCAATATCGTTGAGCCGTTCGTTCGACCACTTAATAAGCCGCCGCTCACCATTTTTCGTTTTCCAGTAATTGACAAAATGCGTCGGTGTGCTCGCGCCGCAGGTCTGTTCAAAAACCTTGCGTACGGCTTCGGTCTCTTCATCAATAATCAAAAATTCCCAGATTTTTCGGCCAAGGGCGTCGGCGGCGCTGTATCCGGTTAATCGCTCGCTCGCTGCGTTAAACCGAACAATGGCGCCGTCGCGATCCAGGACAACGATAGGCGTTTCGACCGTCTTCAGGATTTCATCTTCAAGAGATCCGTCAAAGCCGGATAATGCTGTGCCTGGCATCAAACCCTTTCGGCGCCCCGCTTATTTGGGGCAGTGCGGGCCGGCACAAGGCAGTAGCGTGTCCTATGCGCCCGTATATATTGTCTACCGAAGGCGGCGCGTGTCCTCAAGTTGCAGTGATTGGTCTAAAAGAACATTATCGCCGTTTGGCCAGCAACGCGGCACGGCGTGAAAAGAATGCTAACCACGTGCAACCGTCTTTCTGATTTCTCCGGCGCCAAAGCGCGGTCCCGCCACGATACGCCCATTGTCGAGGAGGAATGTCATCGCAAGCCCGGAATCAGAAGCCATTTCCAGTGTCTCACGCGAGATATCCGCAGTATATTTTGTGATATGTGTGCACTCTACTTCAACATCGTTGATTCGCATTCCACAGATACAATTGTCGTCGAGCAATTCGAAATTCGGCGTTGATCCGTCGCTGAGCGTAATTTTTCTGATTGGCGACGCCATACCCTTCGCGTGCACTGCCTGAATCTGAATTTCGTAGCGCGTTGACCCGCCATCACGGGCAACCAGTCGAGCAGAATAATCCGTGATTTCCCGGCTCGTATCAAACGCAGCGCATGTGCTGGATTTCGAATAGGTTTCGCCCTGCCCAGTTTCCACCGCGCCGGCTGGTGCGGTTAGGAGGACTGCAAGTGCGAAGCAATGCAACGCAAAATCTGATCGAAAGGTCATGACGCTCTCCATTTGTTGTGGCGGCACCTTCCGCAATTTCGGAACGGAGAGCTTTGATTTCGCTCAATGGCGTCCCGAAATTGACGTGCAGGCGACAAATTGGCTCTGCTGATAGCCGCCGATGGCGGCGCTTGGCCGCCAATTCAAACAGTCGCGCACTTGCTTCGTCAATATTGTCGCAGCGGGAGCGATTGAAAGGCGCACGACGTCTCGCATTGACATTGATCAATTCCTGGTGACGACTCACACTACATAACTTCGCGAACAAATGCGCCGTAAGTAACTCCGGCATCGGCGTCGGCTACAGCAAATAGATAATTAGATTAGAGTGGGGATTTTCGTGACAGACCAGCGCATGTCTCTTCGGGGGCTGGGGACTGACGGGGTGATGATCGTATCTTTCCTTGGCGTTGGCGTAATCTACTGTCTGTTTATCCTTGCCCGCGCAAGCGATCTGCTGATCACGTTTCACGCCGATATATTCATTATGGCTTTTATCTTGGGTTTGTTCTGCCTTTTCATTCCGGCCACAAACCCGGCCTCAGGCGACATCGGTGGGTATGCGATGAAATGCTGGCTGCGTTGGAGGGCTTTACGTCTTCGGAAAAAGTCCAAGCGCGCCGTGCGCAAGCAATTCTGTTCGAGCGCGCCGATAAAGAAGTCTCAGATTCGCGCTGATTTTTTTATGGTCGGAAATTGACTGCTGCTCAATCGCAAAGTGACGGCTTTGGTCGGTCTGGCATGGGCG
>JAJFGF010000055.1 GCA_021776245.1 Hyphococcus sp.
TTACGAGGCTATCGTAAGCCGCTCCGGCGCCAAAAAGGTCGCCATCATTGCTGTCGCCCGAAAGCTTCTGACCCACCTAAATGCTATGATAAGAGACCAAAAACTTTGGGCCTGAAACACAGTTGCCGGCTTTCGCCGGGAAGAGCGGGGAGAGGATGTCCAATTGTTTCCCTCGACTCACCCGCCCCCGGCGCGATATCCTCCCCACCGGGAGGAAAACCCATGACCAAAACATATTTACTGCTACCGGCCCTCGCCGCGGCTGGTTGCGTGAGCATTGCCGAAACACATATCACCGAAACAGGTAAAACCGCCTGGACCGCCGAACAACAGGCGGCCTATGACCAATGCCTGCAGGACAATATGGCGGTCGCCATCGCTTGGGAAATGATTGAGCAGTCGTGCCGGGAGGAAGTCGGCGGCAACGCCGATCCGCTTGATTTGCGGGTGAAGGAATAGAGGCGCAACGCCTGCCTTAACGCCAAAGCCCTACTCCGCCTCTTTCGCCAGCCTAACGGAGCGGTCTTCGCTTCTGTCATTCCCCATAGCGCGTTTGATGGGCCCGATGGGTCTCATTTTTGATAATCGGGATTTCGTATAAATTCTTCAGAAAAGCCACATCAGCCCAGTGAAGATTAGATGAATATGGCGCATCAAATTCCACTGCCAGAGATCCATCATATCTTTTGAAAGCTATCCTGTCGTCTTCAGTACCGAATGTCGCGTCGTCCCCCGTTTCTCGAAACAATACGCCTCGCTCCAGCGGACGAACCAAACACTCTTTGCGCAGATTGAGACTTTCTCCATAATCAATACATTCATTTTCCCTTTCAGTTCGAATAACTGAAGCGTACCCTGAATAGCTACTGATCGCCCCGCCGAAAGCCGTAAGGGGGACTACCACGCTAACCACCAAAAGCGCACCGATTATTTGTAAATTGAGGCCTCTTGCTTTAGGATTAGCGCCGAAGAGCATCAGAACACTGAAAAATAAAAACACTATTCCATACGCCAGCCACCACAACGGCACGTAACTTATAGTATGTGAGGCGAGAAAATTTGTCAGCATACGGAAGGCGAACATAATGCCAATTGCCACGGCGACTCCTCGCCAAGCTATTGAGAGTAAAACATCAAAAAACCCATTCGTTGAAATTAAACGTTCGTGAGCGGTCGAAACTTTTTGACCAATCCAGTTCAGAACCATAAATTCAAAATAGATCAACGCCCCAAAAAAACTCGCAATAATGGCAAATGAAAAGAAGATAGAAACAATAAGGAGCAAAGCGAGTGTCGTGTAGTCACCTGGCGTCAGCAGCAGCAGGGCAGATCGATCAAAGGTTGAAAAGAAACCCCAGTGATAAATAAGAGAGCCTGCAAAACCCATTGACGTTGCAATTGATAATGTCGCGGCTATTCTGCTCGGGCGCAGAAAATCGAAGAGCGTTCGCTCTCGTTGATTGACAACGGATTCCGTCGGGGCAACTGAACCTGTCGAGGTGCGAAAATATTTCTCACCGTTTAACTTCAGACGCAAATATTCCTGAAACGAATTCATCCCCAAGCACCCGCCCTAAACACTGCCCCAAACGCATGAGGAAATCACCATAACTGTTTTTATTGCTGGAGAGCAAGCACCACTATTTTCTGTCAAGCTACAGCTGATTACTGATAAACCGTTGCAAAATTGCGGTTGCGGGGGCGAACCGGTTCCTACGCCCCCGCCTCTTTCGCCAGATTGGCGAGGCGTTCCTCGCACACCACCTCGACCTGCGCCTTGAGGGCGTCGGCGCATTTGCCGAGCCAGGTCAGTTCTTCTTCGGTGATCTTGTAATGTTCCGAATAGCGCGCCTCCACATAGGCGCGTTTCAAAAGCTCGAAACAGCGGCGGTCGAATTTCGTTTCCCGCGGCCACGCCTCAATCAGCCTTGCATCGAGACCTTCGCAGAAGGAGCGCAGGAATTTCACATTATGGGTCGAAGGGCTGTAATTGGTCAGTACAAGGAGCAGGCAGGTGTAGAGGCTTTCTACGCCTTGATGCAGAAAGAATGCTGCTTTGTTGTTCCATCCACGGCCTTTAGCGTCATCAAAATAATGCAGAAATTGAGCAGCCCCCTGTATCCACTGTTCGTTATATTTCTGCGCTGCTTCCAATGCCTCCCGGGGCGTCGGCGGTTTCGGCGTCACAAAAGGTTTCGTGCCCTTCAGATCATAAAGAGCGACACCCTCCCGGATAATGTCCGAAAAGAAATACTGGCCCTGGTTGAGCTTGTTGTTCACCTCGTCGAGGGTGTGGACGATGAAATTCACCGGGGTCTTGATTGCCGGTTCGCGCATCAGCCGGTCCTCGGCCTTGTACCAGTATTCGGTAAACTCAACGATGCGCTGGTTGTTGACCACGATCAGGAGATCATAGTCGCTCTGATAGCCCTTGGCGGTGTGCGGCTCATCCACCCAGCCGCCCCGCGCATAGGAACCAAAGAGCACGATCTTCTGGATGCGCCCCGCCCGCTTCGATTTCACCGGCACGGTCGCCATGGCGTCGGCGAATTCCTCATGGATGATGTCGAGGACACGCGCCAGCTCGCGCTGCTTGCCTCCCGGCAAATGATCAAGATCGGTTTTCATACGCGTCATCATAGAGGGCATCGGGGGTTCGCGGCAATTACTAGAGTTTTACTGTGTCGGGCTGATCGGGTGGAGCCCGTGAAATCGCACTGGTTTGGGGGTGGGAAGCAAGCGAGGGGTTTGGGGGGCGGGTGCCTGTCATGTCATCCCTTGTAAGTGACGGTGTGAAAGGCGAGAAAGAAGTCTGTATGAATTCACGCTTATCTTATGGGCCAACGGCTCACCGGTCATTCCGGCGAAGGCCGGCAACTGTGTTTCAGGCCCAAAGTTTTTGGTCTCTTATCATAGCATTTAGGTGGGTCAGAAGCTTTCGGGCGACAGCAATGATGGCGACCTTTTTGGCGCCGGAGCGGCTTACGA
>JAJFGF010000056.1 GCA_021776245.1 Hyphococcus sp.
GCGGGACAGCCTTCGCCGAGCGGAAAAGTTGCGAGTCGAATTAAGCTTATTTTTTTGGCTGGCTTGCCAAGCCGAAGCCAACTTGTTGGCGAAGGCTGGTGGGCGCACCGGGTTTCGAACCTGGGACCTCTACCATGTCAACGCACGGTAAACCGCGCAAAAACAAGGAATAATGGGAGTAATTGGACGCAACTCCGCGCACAAAAAACAAGGAGTTAGCAGAAGATGCGCGCCAATTGCGAGCCAGTGTCAGGCTCTAAACACGACACAAAAGAAAACCCGCCGACGGTGATCGGCGGGCCTTCAGATGTAATTGATGAAACCGGCATTCGTAAAACCGGCTGCAAAATCGATAAAACGTTCTCGCCGATATTGCAAACCCGTTTCATTGGGCCCGTTCATTGGACGGGAGCCTGGAAATGAGCGTTGAGGAAAGTAAGCCGCGATTCGGGGGAATTCCCGCTCGCGCAATCCATGATCATCAGCTTTCGGGACTGGATTTAAGGCTCTTGGCGACAATTGCTGCCCATGACGGCTTCAACAAAAATCGCCGTGGTTGCTTTGCCAGTCACAAACGATTGGCGGCGCTGACTGGCGCTGCCGATAAGTCAGTCGCCCGCTGCATCGTTCGATTGATAGAGGGTGGTTACATCGAAGCTGAAGGGCAGAGTGGAGATGGTCGGCTTCGCGTCTACCGAGTAGTCTATGACAAACGAGACCATGCTGCTTTTCGCGGTAACGGCCGGTCCTTCGCGCCAAAAAAGCCTCTCGCTGTTGTTGATGATGCGCGCAGTGTCGGTAACCGATCCGTTACCGAATGCGGCGCCAGCGAACGGAGCGCATCTGAGACCAACGGGTGCAGCTCGCGCGCGCCGACGCAACGAATTGATCCTGAATCGGTAACTGATCAGTCCGAGATCGGTAACCCAAACGATCGCCAATTTGCTTCTAACGCATTGAGCTCAAACGAAAAAGGAGACCGAATATATTCTACTAAGCGGAATATAACTTTAATAGATGATCCTGAAGGGCTTTCGCTCTGCGGAAAGCCGATAAAGCAAATCAATTCATCCAAGCATCGAGGCTCAGAACACGTTGAAGCGCTGAGAGAAATAATCTCTAGTGCAGCGCGCCACGGACAACGAACGCGAAGTGGCCCGGCAACCGATGCCGAAGCTTCAATCGATCAAACGATAAAGGGGCAATGTGATTGCAATGATATTGTTCGGCTGAATTCGGCACCGGAGGCAGTCCGAAATAGCGAGGCGCATCCGTCGCGGTTGTTGATGGACAATGCGCCGTACTGCAAGGCGAGGACAGACTGATGTCGGGCCAACGCCATTCGATCTACAAACCACCGCAATTCGGTAGGCCGTATGTGCGACCTGAAGCGCAGCGACCAAGCGCGTCGCAGCGCGGCTATGATCGAATGTGGCGCATCATTCGTGCGAAATTTCTCAAAGCGTACCCCAGTTGTGCATGTGGGGCACAAGCAACCGAGGTCGACCACATACTTGCCAAAAGCAAAGGCGGCACAAACGCGTGGCAAAACCTTCAGCCGATGTGCAAGCTGTGCCATGCCCGAAAAACAGTCGCCGTGGACGGCGGGCTGGGCAAAAAAAATCGCTCAGGTTCTTCCGCTGTAGACCACCGGGTAAATGAAACTTATGTTTCCACAGAATTCATGTTTGGAGATGAAATTGAGTGAAAGACAAAAAAGATTCTGGCAACAAACATCGACGGCATTATTCTCTTTTACATCTGCCATTTTGACAGGGGGGTTCATTCTTACTCGGATCAACCAGCAAAATCTTGGGCTAGCTTTAGTGTCTTTGGGATCGATCTTGTTTCTTTTTGCGATTTGGTCGTTCCATAGAAGTCTAGGGCCTAAGCAAGAACGTTGGACGCTGGCGCAATCAATTGTTTTTGTCGCAACCGGAAAGATTCTTTCAAATGAAGAAGCGTTTTTGCAGGTTGGATTTGAAAACCCGGAAGAAAAAAACTGGAGCCCAGAAATCAAAGAATCTGTTTTTGAAATGATTGTGTCGTCGGTTCGCCAAGGTGCCGTTACACTTGAAGGTATAAGTATAGACAGACAAGGCCAGCCTATTGAACGAGCTGGTCAGATTCATCCAGCATTGTTTGCTGCAAACAACCCACAAATTGTCGACGGCAACAATCTAATTTTGCAGCAACCCGTATCAAAGAATAGGACAGCTATGTATTCGGGGCTCGTCGCATATTCTGACGAAATTAGAATCTTGAGAATTAAGTGGCTATTGGGAATGAGAAGAAAGTAGTCATGGCGCGCAATAGAACTCCGTCAAATATTCTGGAACTGCGCGGCGCATTCGAAAAGAACCCGCAGCGCCGGCGCGAGGAGCCGAACGTCGATCGTGAACTGGGTGCGGCACCGGGTCATTTTGATGACTCGCGCTGTGCAGCCTGGGCGGAGATTGTCGAGCTGGCGCCCGAAGGCGTGCTGACAAAGGCTGATCGCATTGCCATCGAAATGCTTGCTGATCTTTTAGTGCGCTATCGCGCTTCGATGACACCAGGCGGCGACAAGTTTACGAGTGCCGACCGGCGCGACCTCATGGCGATACTTGCTCGATTTGGCATGACAGCAGCGGACCGGAGCCGCGTGGCCGCGCCAAAATACAAAGAAGACACCGGCGATCTCTTTGATTTTCTCGCAATTGCAAGTCGAGGAACGTGATGGCGGAACCCAAAAGTACGCGATTTGCGCAATCTTGCTATGCAATCTCGCAAGGTGTTACGATCCGGCAGCCAGCCACTTTGGGGGTATCAAAGCATGCAATTTTTGAGAGGCTTGATCATAATCGTCGGTCTCGCGATGACGATCGCAGGCTGTTATTTCGTTCTGATTGGCGCTGGCGTTCCTTTGCAGGAGTTGGGATTCGGGTTGGGCGAATTTCGGCTTTCAACTGGGAATCTATCTGCCGGCGTAATTTTTTCCGTATTCGGTATATTGCTTATTTTCATAGCGGTTCAATTTTTCAAAAAGAAAGAAACGGACCGTCATGGAGGGAGTAAACAGTTTTATTGGCGCAGCCCCTAGTAAAGCAGCTTCTGACGCCATCATCCACTATCGCAAGATCATGGAAGCCTATGCCCGCGCGGTCGTTTCCGGAGAAATAGCCGCCTGCAATTGGATTGGGCTCGCCTGCAGTCAAACGCTCAGCGACATTGGTGGCTATGCGATGAAATGCTGGCTGCGTTGGAGGGCTTTACGTCTTCGGACCAAGTCCAAGCGCGCCGTGCGCAAGCAATTCTGTTCGAGCGCGCCGATAAAGAAGTCTCAGATTCGCGCTGATTTTTTTATGGTCGGAAATTGACTGCTGCTCAATCGCAAAGTGACGGCTTTGGTCGGTCTGGCATGGGCG
>JAJFGF010000057.1 GCA_021776245.1 Hyphococcus sp.
CTTCGACAAACGCATGAACGCGGGTGCGAAGATCAAGTGAATAGCTCTTTGGCATGGCGAACCTCCTGACAAGCAGGAATCACACTTCGCAAGCCCAGGGAATCCCTGTCGACTCTATTCGAACGCGAAATGCTCTAGCGCATTTCTGACCGGAAGTTCATCGCGAAAGCGATGCACGCTCCCCGTAAAAAGCTTCGCTTTTTACTCCGGAAATGCGCAAGCGCGTTTGTGCGCCGCCTGATTGTTTTAAATGTCTAACGCTTTGGCGGCGTCCGCTGCGAAATAGGTTATCACGCCATTCGCGCCGGCGCGTTTGAAAGACATTAAACTTTCCAGCATCGCCGCCTCGCCGTCGAGCCAGCCGTTTTGGGCGGCGGCTCTGATCATTGCATATTCGCCGGAAACCTGAAATGCGAAAGTCGGCGCGCCAAAGGCGTCTTTCACGCGGCGCACAATATCGAGACAGGGAAGGCCCGGTTTGACCATGACGCTGTCGGCGCCTTCGGCGAGATCAAGCGCAACTTCGCGCAACGCTTCGTCGCTGTTGGCGGGGTTCATTTGATAGCTGCGCTTGTCGCCTTTCAACACGCCCGACGAACCAATTGCCTCGCGATAGGGTCCGTAAAAAGCAGAGGCGTATTTCGCCGCATAGGCCATGATCTGGATGTTTTGAAAACCGTCTGCGTCGAGACCGGCGCGGATCGCAGCCACGCGCCCGTCCATCATGTCAGAGGGGGCGATGATGTCAAAGCCGGCCCGGGCCTGTATGATCGATTGTTGAACCAGAATATCGACGGTTTCGTCATTGACGATTTCGCCGTGGCGTAACAGCCCATCATGACCGTGATCGGTGTAGGGATCGAGCGCGACATCCGCCATCAGTCCGATATCCGGGACCGCGTCCTTGATCGCGCGCGCTGCGCGGCACATGAGGTTGTCAGGATTTAATGCCTCTTCACCATCGGGCGTACGACCATCCGCGTCCGTATACGGAAAGAGCGCCAGCGCAGGAATTCCGAGAGACTGGGCCAGCTTTGCCGCCTTGACGGCTTCGTCCGGCGATAGCCGGAAAACACCCGGCATCGCAGCGATGGGCTCGCGCAAGCCTTGGCCGTCTTTTAAAACAATCGCCCAGATGAAATCATCGGGCGAGACCTTGTTTTCTGCATACAGGCGGCGCGACCATGCCGATTGGCGCGGGCGCCGCAGTCTTAGCGCCGGAAAACCGGCGAGAGGGATTTTATTCATATTCTGTTATAATATTTGCCGCTGCATTTAACCCTATTACTGCACCTCTTAGAATTTGATTTCAAATTGAACGTTTGAGCTTAACGGCGTTTTTAGACCTGTATGTGTAACGTGACGTCATAGGTATTAGTGTGAGTTAAATTATGGCGGTCAACGGGGTAATGCAAACTGAAGTCATCGGTAAGGCGGAAAACGCCGTCAGCACCGATCCAGACGCACTGGAATCGGGATATTTACAGCTTCTTCATCTTGTAGAGCGGCTTCATCGCCAGCTTTTAGATGTCATTAAGGATGAGCTGGAACGGCTCGGTCAGACGGACATCAATTCGGTTCAGGCGTTATTGCTCTATAATATTGGAGACTCAGAATTAACGCCTGGCGAATTGCGTTCGCGCGGACATTATCTTGGCTCGAATGTGTCATATAATCTCAAGCAACTGGTTGAGAAGGGTTATATTCGAGACGAACGCTCGAATACTGACCGCAGATCCAAGCGCGTGTCGCTGACCCAGTCGGGGCTGGATGTTCGCGCCAGCCTGGAAGGCCTGTTCCAACGTCAGCTGGCCTCTGTCGAGCAGGTTGGCGGCGTGAACCAACAGTTGATCGACGACACCAATAAGGCGCTGCAACGCCTGGAACGGTTCTGGGCCGACCAGGTTCGCTTTCGCCTTTGATGTCAGTCAGAATAATTCTTTAAAGAGCCGATCTTGAGCCGCGCATTTCCGCAAAATTTTTACGCGGACATTCCCGCGTGAAATGCGCTTCGATATAAATCCTCACCGTTTCCCGGGCGACAGGCCGAAAACCGATAGATGCGCGTCAGCGCCGATAGCGAACCAGATGCTTTGCGTGTGCTGTCATTCGTGCAGGTCGCGGCTTGTCTCATACCGGTATCGGCGCGGTTTTTGTCTGTTGTCACCATAGCGCCGGACGCCCATCCGGGCTTGATATCGCCAATATCGCCGGATTTCCGCCGCCGCGACGCGTGAAGCCCCTACATTGCCGCCTGCCGCAGCGGCGCGTATATGTCGCCGGGAATCGCCGTTTTATACAAATTCCAACCGGAAAGGCGCGGGCAGCGCCGATAAATCAGGAGCAGTCTCCATGAGCGTCAGTGCTGGGTACATCAGCCCCAAGGGTTTTTTCAGTGAGGACCTGGCCTCGCGCGATCCTGAAATATTTTCCAGCATCGGCCGTGAATTCGAACGCCAGCAACAGCAAATCGAGTTGATCGCGTCGGAAAATATTGTTTCCCGCGCAGTTCTCGAAGCGCAGGGCTCGGTGCTCACGAATAAATACGCCGAAGGATATCCCGGCCGACGCTATTATGGCGGCTGCGAATTCGTTGACGAAGTCGAGGAACTCGCAATCGCCAGAGCCAAGAAACTTTTCAATTGCGAAGAGGCGATTGTTCAGCCGCATTCCGGGAGCCAGGCCAATCAGGCGGTGTTCATGGCGTTGATGAAGCCGGGCGATACTTTTCTCGGGATGGATCTGGCGTCGGGCGGGCATTTGACCCATGGCGGCAAGGCCAACCAATCCGGTAAATGGTTCAACGCAATTCACTATGGCGTGCGCGATGACGACCATCTGATTGACTATGAAGAAGTCGCCCGCCTTGCCGATGAGCATCGTCCGAAAGTCATCATCGCTGGCGGCAGCGCCTATTCGCGGATTATTGATTTCAAAAAATTTCGTGAGATAGCCGATACTGTCGGCGCTTCATTAATGGTCGATATGGCGCATTTTGCCGGGCTCGTCGCCGGCGGGCATTATCCAAACCCGCTGGATCACGCCCATGTTGCGACATCGACAACCCACAAAACATTGCGTGGTCCGCGCGGCGGGCTGGTCGTCGCTAATGATCCCGATCTCGCCAAGAAAATCCGCTCGGCGCTGTTTCCCGGCATTCAGGGCGGCCCGTTAATGCATACGGTCGCCGCCAAGGCGGTGGCGTTTGGCGAGGCGCTGGAGCCGGAGTTTAAATTCTATTGCCGATCAGTGATCGATAATGCGCAGGCCCTGGCGGCCGCGCTGGTCGAGGGCGGTTACGCAGTCATCTCCGGCGGGACGGATACGCATCTGGCGTTGATCGATTTGCGCCCGAAAGGCGTTAAGGGCAATGCAGCCGAACAAAGCCTCGAACGGGCGGGCATCACCTGTAACAAAAACGGCATTCCATCCGATCCGGAAAAATTCACCGTCACGTCCGGCGTCAGGATCGGCTCGCCGGCCGGCACCACGCGCGGCTTCGGCGTCGCCGAATTTCGCGATATCGGATCGATGATGGCGGAAGTGCTTGACGGCCTCGCGGCCGGCGGCGCCTCAAACGAGACTGCGGAAAAGGCTGTGGCGGCGCGGGTGCTGGCGCTGACCGGCCGCTTTCCAATTTACGCCCGGTGATGCCGGACAGGAATGAGGGATAAAATATGCGGTGTCCTTTCTGCGGCGGCGAAGACACTCAGGTAAAGGACTCGCGTCCAGCCGAAGACAGTTCGTCGGTGCGCCGCCGCCGGGAATGTTCCGCGTGCGGCGGGCGCTTTACGACATTTGAGCGCGTCCAGCTGCGCGAACTGATTGTCATCAAAAGCACCGGCAAAAAAGCGCCCTTCGATCGCGACAAGATGATGCGATCGATTAACACCGCGATGCGCAAACGAAACGTTGAACCAGAGCGCGTCGAACAGATGGCGTCGGGGATTGTACGCCGGCTTGAAGCAACCGGTGACAGTGAAATTGAATCAAAAAGGATTGGCGAACTGGTGATGGAAGGTCTCGCCCATCTCGATGCTGTCGCTTATGTGCGCTACGCCTCGGTTTATATGGATTTTCGTGAAGCACGGGATTTCGAACAATTTCTCGGCGGGCTTGACGGCGGTGAGCCGGACGTCGGCGGGCGTGAATGAGGCGCGGGGCATGACACCGGTGAAAAGCGGGTCTAAAGGCGAGGGCGCCCCGGCGCGATCTGCAGCGCGCCTTGCGGCCGTGCAGGCGCTCTACCAGATGGAAGCGTCCGGACAAGGGGTCGAAGCGACGATCAGGGAATTTCAGGATTACCGGCTCGGCGGCAATATTGACGGCGAACAGATGCATGACGCGGATGCAAAGTTTTTTGCGGACATCTTGCGCGGCGCCATCGAAACGCAAAACCGTCTCGACCCTTATCTTGAGCGCCAGCTTGCCGCGGGCTGGAAGCTCTCGCGGCTTGACGCAACCGCGCGTGCGCTGTTGCGCGCGGCTCTTTATGAGATGATCCGCCGGCCGGACGTTCCTTATAAGGTGGTGATCAACGAATATCTTGATGTCGCCAATGCATTTTTCGAGGGCGATGAACCCGGGTTTATCAATGGCGTATTGGACGCAGCGGCGCGCGAGGCGCGCAGCGATGAACTCAAGGTCTGATAGCGGCGGACGCCGATGAGCGAGTTTGAAATTATTCGTGAAATATTTGCACCGCTGAGCGCCGGGGCGCCCGGCGCCTTTGGCCTTGCAGACGATGCGGCGCTGCTCGATCAAAACCAGTTTGTCGTGACAAAGGATATTATCGTCGCTGGCGTTCATTTTTTGCCGAAAGACCCGCTTGATCTCGTTGCCCGCAAATTGATCCGCGTCAATCTTTCGGACCTTGCCGCAAAGGGGGCAAAGCCCGTCGGATATTTTTTGGGTTGTGTTTGGCCGGCGAACATCAAGCGCGAACAAATTGAGCTTTTTGCGCGCGGGCTTGGCGAGGATCAGCAAATTTTTCGCGTGGCGCTATATGGCGGCGACACGACAAGGCATGCCGCCAAGGGTGCGCCGCTAACGCTTTCTGCGACGTTTTTTGGCCACCCGCCAAGGCAGGGGATCACCAGGCGTTCCGGCGCGGGGACGGGCGACGACCTTTATCTTTCAGGAACCGTGGGTGACGCCGGGCTCGGACTCGCCGCGCTCAAAAAGGAAATGAAATTTACGACCGTTGATAAAGCATCGCTTGCGGGCCGCTATCACCTGCCGGAGCCGCGGATCAGTCTTGGCGCCGCGCTGGCGGGACTGGCGACAGCGGCAATTGACGTATCCGACGGGTTGCTTGCCGATCTCGGGCATCTTGCGCGCGCATCGGATTTGAGCGCAACGCTTGACGCTGCAGCCCTGCCATTGTCGCGCGCCGCCCGCGAATGGGTTTTGACGCAGGACAGGTTTGACGCCGCGATTTCAGCGCTTGCAGGGTTTGGCGATGATTACGAACTGCTCTTTGCCGCCCCGCCGTCGATGCGCAGATCGGTCAGTGTCGCCGCCAAAGCATCGCGTACGGAAGTAACGCGAATCGGATCGTTGTCACGCGGCGCCGGCGTTACGCTGACAGACAGCGCAGGCGCTGCGATTGCCGCGCCGAAATCCGGTTTTGATCACTTCAAAAAATAACCGGCGTTATTGTTCAAATATTATTGGCCTGACCCTACTGACCAGGCGTTTGGCCTTCCTGCCCGATGGCGGCGGGAAGCTGGCCGACATTGCCCAGAAGCTGTTCCCAAAAGTTCAGCTCTTTGCCGCGGGTTGGCGTGGCGCGTGACACAAGTTTGATTTGCTCGCCGTCAGCAAGGTCAAGCGTCTGCACATTTTCAACCACGCCCTCGCTGTCAAAATAGAAAGCGACGACATCGCGGGTTCGCGTCTTCGGCCGGAAAAAAGCCCGCGCAGTATCCATCGAATGCAAATAGTACCAGGCGTCCCGGTCGAAGGCGCCGATCAGTGAAGGCTCGCCAAATTTCGCAAGGACGCTTTCTTTGGTGTCAAAGCCTAATTCAGCGGTTAGTTCAGTCTGGTCGCGTTCGAGGACATAACCATGGCTGGTGCGCACCGAAACGCAGGCCTGAAGCGATAATAGGCAAATCAAGAAAACAAAAACTCTGATCATATCTTTATCCTGTTACGCGACCCCATTAAGCGACCCCGATTTGCGCCCGGCGGCGCCAGGGCTTGATCCCGGCGGAGAGGGCGAATATTTCCCCATTCGATAGCAGCGATCCCGGCGGGCGGCAATTCCTGAACCGGCCGCGGAAAGGACTTCCGGCGTGAAATTGTCATTTTTCAAAAAAGACCCGGCGCTTGAGGCCGGCGAAGCCCTTTACGCCGCCGCCGTTGAGCAGGCGCGCATGCCGGCGCTTTATGCGACTTTTGGCACGCCGGATACGGTTGAGGGCCGGTTTGAACAGGTGGCGCTCCATGTCTATCTGATCCTGCGCCGCCTCAAAAAGGACGATCCCGGGGCGAAAAAAGTCGGCCAGAAGCTGTTCGACGTGATGTTCCAGAACCTTGATGACGCGCTGCGCGAGCTGGGTGTCGGCGATATGTCTATCGGCCGGAAAATCCGCACGCTTGCGGGGAATTTCTATGGGCGTGTCGCCGCTTACGAAGACGGTTTGGCCTCAGCGAATGGCGACGACGATCTGGCGAAGGCGCTTGGCAGGAACATATTTGAAGACGAGGACGCGGAAACCGCGGGGCGTCTGGCCGATTATGTGCGCCTGGCCGCAGCTTTTATCGAAAAGCAGCCGGTCGCGCGCATTGTCGGCGGGATTGTCCAGTTTCCGCAAACTCATGAATCATGAGAGCGGCAGACATTGTCATGACCCACGAAAACATAGCGCCTGAATATAGTGTCGAGGTTGATCTCACTTCACTGGGTCGTGCCGGCAAAGTTTTTCGGCTCGCAGCCAATGAAGGTGAATGCCGCAAGATCGCGGTCCGCCTCGGGGTTATCAGCGTTGAAAAACTTGAGGGTGAAATACGCCTGACCGCCACGAAAACTGATATCAATGCGACTGGCGTTGTTCAGGCGTCGCTGGTGCGGGAATGCGTTGCGAGCCTTGAACCCATGCCCGAGATAATCGACGAGAATTTTGAGATCAGTTTTATCCGTCAGGCGCCATCGGATCCTGGCGCCGCCGATGAGGACAGTGAAGATTGGCTCCTGCCCGAGGTGCATGAAGGGGACATATTCGATGTTGGGGAGCTTCTGGTTCAGCAGCTGAGTCTTGCAATGGCGCCGTTCCCGCGAAAACCGGGCGCGCCCAGCCTGGCCGAGCAATATGGCCGGTCGGGACCTGTTTCGCCGTTTTCGGATTTGCAGGCGATATTGGAAAAAGATCAAAAAAAACAATAGGGTTACGTTTACCAGGCAAGCCCGGTAGAATCATCTAATCGTGCGTTGCATGACCGTGCGGTCGCTGTATTCTTCGCCGCAAACTGGGAGCCTATCGGATTGAAACACGCTGCGGGACGCAATACCGAACTGACCCTTGCGATTGATGCGATGGGCGGAGACGCCGGGCCTGAGCCCGTTGTCGATGGCGTCGCATTTGCGGTCGCCAAGGGGCTGACGGCGAATTTTTTGTTTTTCGGCGATGAAGCCCAGCTGAGGCCGCTGATCGATCGGGCAAAAGGGCTTGGCGGTTCAAAAATTCATCATACGGATAATGTTGTCGCAATGACCGACAAACCGAGCCATGTCATCCGGCGCGGTCACGATACGTCGATGTGGCGGGCCATGACGTCGGTAAAGGAAGGTCAGGCGCAGGCCGTCGTATCATGCGGCAATACTGGCGCGCTGATGGCGTTGTCGCGCACGCAGCTCAGGATGATTGAGGGCATTGACCGGCCGGCGGTGACCGCCTTGTGGCCGACGCCGCGCGGCCGCACGGTTGTGCTCGACGTTGGCGCCAATGTTGAGGCCGATGAAAATCAGCTGGTTCAGTTCGCGATTATGGGCGAAGCATTTTATCGCGCGCTGACCGGGGTTAAAAAGCCGACGGTTGGATTGTTAAATGTCGGCGCCGAAGATTTGAAGGGGCATGAATTGATCCGTACGGCGGCGCGCGTCTTACGCGAAGCCGATCCGGACATGGCCTTTAAGGGCTTTGTCGAAGGCAACGACATTTCCAAGGGCACTGTCGATGTCGTTGTAACGGACGGCTTTACCGGCAATATCGCCCTGAAATCGGCTGAAGGGGCCGCGCGGCTTGTGGGCGGCTGGGTGCGGGAAGCCCTGCGGGGCACGATCAATGCGAAATTTGGGGCTTTATTCATGGCCCCGGGACTGCGCAAACTTAAAGATCGCATTGACCCGTCATCGAATAATGGCGGCGTCTTTCTTGGCGTGAATGGCGTTGTCGTCAAAAGCCATGGGGGCGCCAATGCGCGCGGCGTCGCCAGCGCCGTCAATATGGCGGCAAGCCTTGCGCGTGAGAATTTCCGGGACGAAGTCGCTGAAACGGTTAAAACCGTCATGCGCCGCCGCGAATCGATTACCGCGCCGGCCGATGCTGAACAGGAAATCAAAGCGGCGGCAGTATGAGTTTAACAGCAATTGTCCGGGGGTGCGGTGCGTATCTCCCGGAAAAAATCCTGACTAATGAAGATCTTTCGAAAACGGTCGATACGAGCGATGCGTGGATCCGCGAGCGCACCGGCATCCGCGAACGCCATATCGCAGCCGACGGTGAATACACGTCGGATCTAGCGGTGAAGGCTGCGCAGGAGGCGCTCCAATCAGCGGGCATGGAGGCCTCAGATATTGACCTTATTGTCGTTGCGACAACGACGCCGGACCTGACCTTTCCTTCGACCGCGGCCATCGTCCAGGCCAAGCTCGGCGCCGGTATCGGCGCCGCCTTTGATATTCAGGCGGTCTGCACCGGATTTGTCTATGCGATTTCGACGGTCGAAAAGTTTCTGACATCAGGCCAGCACAAACGCGCGCTTTTAATCGGGGCCGAGACATTCTCGCGCATCCTCGATTGGACCGACCGTGCGACTTGCGTGCTTTTTGGCGACGGCGCAGGCGCCTTTGTTCTCGAAGCGCAAGATACGGCCGCCGCTGCGGGGCGCGGCGTGATGAACAGCTATTTGCGCTGCGACGGCCGGCAGGTGGATCTCCTGCATGTTGACGGCGGCGTTTCATCGACCCAGACGACCGGGCATGTCCGAATGCAGGGCAATAAAGTGTTTCGGGAGGCGGTGCTGCGCATTTCCGAAGCCATGCAACGGGTGATTGAAGAAGCGGGCATCAAGGTGACGGACATCGACTGGTTCGTGCCCCATCAGGCCAATGAGCGAATTATCAAGGGCGTCGTGAAAAAGCTCGATTTGCGTACCGATCAGGTGATTTCCACAATCTCCGGCCAGGGAAACACCTCTGCCGCCTCAATTCCGCTCGCATATTGCGCCGGCGTTGCCGATGGACGAATTAAAAAAGGCGATCTGGTTCTTCTGGAAGCCATGGGCGGCGGTCTCACCTGGGGTGCGGCGCTCATGCGCGTCTAAAAAACACGCAATATATTTCAATGGGTTATTGACCAAATCGCGCTGGTAATATTAACCTATTCCCCCTGGGACGAAATATTGCGGGGTTTGACACTTATGGCGGGAAATACGGTCACGCGCGCAGATCTCACCGATGCGGTTTACCGGTCGCTGGGCATTTCACGCAACGAATCATCTGCATTTGTCGAACGTATCCTTGAAGAAATTTCGTCGGCGGTAGAGGCCGGCGATACCGTGAAAATATCGTCTTTTGGCACCTTTTCTGTTCGAGACAAGAAACTCCGCATGGGGCGCAACCCGAAGACCGGCGAAGAAGTGCCGATTGCGCCGCGCCGCGTTATTACCTTTCGCGCGTCGCATGTCTTAAAAGATCAGATCAATGAAGGTCACCGACGGCCCGACGCCGCGGAATAAAGAAGAAAACTCAGGCGCATATAGTGGCAAAATCTGCCGAAGCCTTCCGCACCATCTCCGAAGCCGCCAATGAACTTGACGTGCCGCAGCATGTACTGCGTCATTGGGAGGAGGTTTTTGGCCAGGTGCGGCCGATGCGCCGCGCCGGGGGGCGGCGCTATTACAGACCGCTCGATATCGATCTTTTGCGCGGTGTTCGCGTGTTGCTTTACGATCAGCGCTACACCACCAAGGGCGTTCAAAAGATTTTCAAAGATGAAGGCGTGCGTTACGTCTCGGAGCTTGGCCGCCGCGCCGCCGCCGGCGAGGCGATCGATATCCGTCCGGTCATCGCTGAAGAGATCGGCGCGCAAGCTATTGCGCCCCCGGCAAATGGCGCGGAGCGCGCCCCGTCAGATTCCGGTGCGGCTGCGACCGGCGCGCCAGCGTTGGCGCCCGATGTGACGCGCGCACTAAAAGCGCTGCTGGCCCGGCTGGAACTGGTGCAGGACGCTCTCGATGAGGCGACCCTGGCGCTCGAAGCGGTTGCGCCGGATGACGCCGGCGGCGCATTTGACGAAGACGACTGAGCGTCCGCCAAATTATCGGGCGGTGCGCATTGCAGCGTCCCAAACCCATCCCTATAGTCCCGCCTTCCCGGGCGGGGCTTTTTATTTGAGCAACGCCCGCGTGGTCGGAGCGTAGCGCAGCCTGGTAGCGCACTTGACTGGGGGTCAAGGGGTCGTGGGTTCGAATCCCGCCGCTCCGACCAATTCTTCTTTTGTCCGGCCCAGTCCGGCCCGGAGACATAGGTAACAGATTGTACCTGAGACATAGGTGACAACCTCGCGCTGCTTGATTTGGGCCGAACAGGTTGTCGATGGTCCGCAACGTTCTCCGCTCCAGATCCATATAGCCGATATCAAGGTGCATGAAGCTTGTGAGCCAAATGCCGTCATCGACTTCCGTCGATCCCGATCTCTGTCCGGCGAGCGCTTTTAAGATGCTGATATTCTTCCGGTGCATGCGGATGTGTCCGCAGGCAGTAACAAAAATGTCGCGCTCATCGAATGGATAGTCGTTCTCCCGCTGCCGAACACTCCTCCCGCGGCATGAACACCTCCAGTGAAAAGCCAAAAAGTGTTACCCATGTGTCCGGTACGAGATGTCACCGTTGTCCCGGGTCGCTTCTAGGGTCTGTACGCAATTTATCTGATTGATTTGTTTATGCAAAGCGTGATTGAGGGATTCCCGAAACGGAGTCTGTTATGGCGCGTTTTGATTTATCGGATGAAGAATGGGCGTTAATTGAACCGTTGTTGCCGAAAGATGGCCGCGGCCCGAAGCGCAAAGATGACCGCACAGTCTTGAACGGCATCTTCTACATTTTGCGCACAGGCGCGCCGTGGCGCGACTTGCCTGAGCGATATGGTCCCTACATCACCGTTTATAACCGCTATAATCGATGGGGTGAGCGTGGCGTCTGGAAGGGCATATTCGATGCGCTTGCGGAAGAATGCGAAGACAGTGTGATCTTCATCGACGCTTCTATTGTAAAAGCCCATCGCGCAGCGTCGGGCTCAAAAAAGGGGAACTGGCGGAAGGTATTGGACGCTCACCGGGCGGTCGCACAAGCAAAATTCACGTGGCCGTAGACCAGAATGGCAGGCCGTTGCGTTTTGAAGTCACAGGCGGTCATGTTCACGACAGCCAGGTGATGGATGTTTCCCTCAATTGGGAGATACCGCCATTGGACATGGTTCTGGATAAAGCTTACGGCAGCGCGACGATCAGACGCGATATCGCCGATGAAGGCGCGTTGGCTGTTATCCCTGCTAAATCAAAGGGAGTGTCATGATTTTTGTGTAAATGGTGAACGCCGGCATGCTAAGCTTAAAGGAGAAACGCATGCCCGATATGACAAAGACGCCCGAAATATCCGACGCCGTACTTGATGAGCTGTTGAAGGATTACAAAAATCCTGAGGATTTGCTTGGCCCTGACGGGATTTTCAAGGCGCTCAAGAAACGCATGATCGAAAAGGCGCTGGGCGCTGAGCTGAGCGATCATCTTGGCTACGACAAGGCTGATCCGGCTGGGCGCGGCAGCGGCAACA
>JAJFGF010000058.1 GCA_021776245.1 Hyphococcus sp.
AGGCGACAGCCTGCTCAGCACTCACTGTGAAGACCCCGGCCCCATCGCGCTCGTGCTGGGGGCGGAAGGCGCCGGCCTGCGCCGCCTGAGCCGCGAAAAATGCGACGCCCTGGTGCGCCTGCCCACCAGCGCCAATCAGCCTAGCCTCAACGTCTCCAACGCCGCCGCCGTCGCGCTCTATGAACTGGCGCGGACACCTTAAAAGCGGGGATAACCGGCGACCGCAAAGACCCGCGCATCAGATGGGTTATCCCGGTTGAAACCCGAATATCGTCTGCCCCCTTCTGCTGCTAGATGTTTGGTCGCATTTCCTCCACGCGAACCGGTGTCCACTTCGCTCGGAAATGCTCTCAGCGTTGAAATTTGGGCCCTCAGTCAGCTGTATTTATAGACTATAAAGAATCTTGTTTATATATTATAAAGATAGAGCGAACCTTAAGAGGCCACCCCTTTGGCCCGGCGCCAAGCGATTGGCGTCTCACTTATAAACACCTAAGCAATTGATTTATTTGGCATTATTTCCCTAATAGCGCTTTGTCTTTATAGTCTATAAAAAAGAACCCTTGCAATGCGAATCCCAGAAACGCCGCCAAACCATAGACCAATCATGATGGAATTGATGAGGCATGCAAAGGACCTCGGAAAACTACTTTTTGAGTACCCGCCCACTGATGAAAAAGGCAGGTATCTCCATTGGGAGGATCTAAAGCGCCGCAAGCCCCCCGAAGGGCTGACGCCGGAAGAGCATTGGGCGGCCACGAAGTTGGCGCGCATGGCCAAAAGCCAACCAACGCCTTTTCTAGACAAGAACGGCGTTAATTTCAGATTCTGTGAAACCGATGCCGTCCGACGCCTCGCGCACTTTATCGACAGCGAAGCGCGCGGATCAATCGCGCTGCCGTCCAAGCAGCTCGAGCGCGACACGGGCGAGCGCTATTTGGTGCGCTCGCTCGTTGAGGAACCCTTCAACAGTTCCGTTTTAGAAGGGGCCGCCACCACGCGCGAAATCGCGAAAAAACTCATTCGCGAAAAGGAAACGCCGCGGACCAAAGACGAACGCATGGTGCTGAACAACTATTTTGCCATGCAACTCATCAAGGAAAATTGCGACGTCCCTCTCACGCCCGACTTTGTCTTGCAATTGCATCGGACCATCACGGAAAACACGTTGACCAATCCGTCAAAGGCCGGCGCCTTTCGTTCCGACGAGGACGATATCGCCGTCACCGACGAAGAGCAGATTTTGCACACCCCGCCCCCGGCGCACGAATTGCCGGAGCGGCTGGAGAGATTATGCGATTTCGCAAACGAGCAAATCGACGCCAAGCACTTCGTTCATCCCATTCTGAGGGCCATCATTCTTCATTTCATGCTGGGTTATGACCACCCCTTTGTCGATGGCAATGGGCGCACGGCCAGAGCGCTATTCTATTGGAGTGTGCTGCGCTCGAACTACTGGCTTCTCGAGTACGTATCGATATCGCGCGTCATCAAAAAGGCGCCCACAAAATACGGCATGGCATATCTACACACCGAAACGGACGGGGCGGATTTAACCTACTTCATCATTCACCAACTCGGCATTGTCAAAAATGCCATCGAGGATGTGCAACTTTATCTGGCGAAAAAAGCCGAAGAGCTCAATCAATTGCAAAATCTAATATCCAGAAAAGGCGAGGGGCAGATTTTCAATCATCGCCAAATTCAAATTCTGAATGAGGCAATTAGAAATCCCAAATCCACCTTTACCATCGCGGAACATGAAAAATTTCATCGCGTCAGCTACTTGACCGCGCGTAAAGATCTGGAACGACTTTTTGATGAGCGGTTGCTGAAAAAAAAGAAGAAGGCGCAGACCTCCATCTATTCTCCATCGGAAAAATTCCAAGAAATTCTACAGACCGCCCAGTGATGAGGCGGTGCTGGGGGCGGAAGGCGCCGGTCTGCGCCGCCTCACCCGCGAAAAATGCGACGCCCTGGCGCGTCTTCGGAAAAATGAGCGCGCATGCCAGCCCAATAGGATGAACCGCGCTTTCTCTGTCGCTTTATCCCCGGTTGGAAGCCGCATTGTCAGCTATGGAGACAAAGCTAGCCCAGAACGGTCGGCAGATCGCCGGGGCGCGCACAAAGGCGCGCCGCCCCCGCCTCAATGAGCTCTGATCTGGCGCCATAGCCATAAAGCACGCCGATGGCGTCCATGCCGTTATTGCGTGCGCCGATGACGTCATAGCCTCTATCGCCAACCATCGATGTGACTGACGGATCAAGTCGCTTCTGTTCGAGCAGCCAGCTGAGCAAATCCGTCTTGTCCGAACGGGTCCCATCAAGCTCAGACCCAAAAACAGTCTCAAAATACGCCGACAGATTGAAATGCTCGATAATGCGCGTTGCATAGACTGTCGGTTTGCTCGTCGCCACGAACAGGCGGCGGCCACTGATTTTGAGCGCGCCAAGCGCTTCACGCACATCCGGATAGATCTCATTTTCATAGAGGCCGATATCGCTGAACCGCTCGCGGTAAAGTATCAGTGCCGCCCGCGCCTCCGGTTTGTTGCCGAGCAGTTTTTCGAAGCTCCCCAGCAAGGGGGGGCCAATGCACCATGTCAGCTCAGCCTCATCGGGAACGGCCCGCCCAAGTTTCTCCATTGCAAAACGAATTGAGCGGGTGATCCCCGATCTTGGATCGGTCAGCGTGCCGTCGAGGTCGAAGCAAATGGATGCCACCTCTGTTGCCATTCCCGCTTTCCTCTGCTTCGTTCCTGTGATGACTTTAGCATCCAAAGCCATAAAATGGCATGAGAGTCCTTAATTCGCGAGACGTTTCCCGGCCTTCGCGCCGGGATGACACTAGTGCTCAATATCACATCGCCCCCTCACGCTGCCCTCTCCCCCAAGGGGGAGAGGGATGCGAAGGCTTATGTGAGCGAAAGCGAATTTAGCTGGAGCTGGGTGAGGGGGCGGCAAGGCCGCCATGCAAAAGCACCATCAACCCCCGCTACCTAGTTTTGCATTTTTCCCTTGGCAAAATTGATAAACGCCGAGCACACCACCAGCACAAATTTAGCATCGGTGAAATCAGTTGTTTCATCTCCATCAAGGCCATGTCTTATGCCACCTTCATTCGACGCATAGCCATAAAGTTTGTTGATTGCAGATACCAAAGTAGATGGAACTCCAAAATCATTTTTAAACCTTTCCATCAAATTCCCCAAGGTCCCCTGATCGGTCTTCAATGAAATTTTAACAAAGCTTTCAACAGCAGAAATTGATTCCTTGATCGAGTTCCGATAATCGGGATTTTCTCTGTCCGACATTAACTCAAGTGAACGACGAAGATGTTTACGTACTGGGTCAGGTGACGTCTCCAATACTTCTTCTATTTCCGCAATTTCCCCTTTTTCCGTAATCCTTGTAATGACGCCATCTATAAACCGATAAGCTGACATTTCTTCTTCTAACACGCAGTTGCAAACCTTCGTGAAATCTCCTCTGAATTCATGTGAGGAATAATTTTCCGCCACGAATTCAATAAAGTCATATACTTCAACCCATTCACAACCAAAAAAATATTCCCTCAGAATTTTATGTACTTCACCCCAATCATTGCTCAGTTCGTCAAGTGGCTTTTTAAAATGGCTAAACCATAGCCGTTCGCATAAATATTTGATTTTTTCGTTACCGCTACCATTCAAATACTGTCCCGGGCTCAAACCATAGACGCTGTTCACATTATCCCAGCAGTAAAGCTTCAAAAGGTTCCACAAACCATTTCGAAGTGGCTCGTCCATCGAATCAGTCTGGATGATGTCCTTGACTGATTTATAACCGTATCTTTCTGAGAACTTCATATGTTTCCCATGTGCAAGCGACAATTACATTCACCTGCATTGACTGCGGTCTTCTATTTCACCCAATATATTGGGAGGCATCATGTCTTTCAATAACCAAAGCCCTAAGTCACGTATACGGACCATGGAT
>JAJFGF010000059.1 GCA_021776245.1 Hyphococcus sp.
GTCGGACTCAGGGGTTCGTTAGCGAAGTGGCTCGGCCACAGCGATAAGGTTTAGAGTCAGATTTATTGCGCTTTTGAGGTGTCATCGCCATGGTCGCACCACTTCGCCGAAAAAGGGCGGAAAATCTGGCCGAAACCGGGCCATATCTGAAGGGGGGTGGGATAAAAAGCATTGAGAACTTGGGATAACTACCTTCTGCCGATAGTCTAAACTGGTACTGGAATTAGACCATGCTGCGAACGATTCCACCAGGTGGAATCTTCGCTCCCCTCTTTTCTTCACTTTTATCATTTATTTTTAAACCCCTTGAGTGGGGTGTTGCTCGGGTTCTCCGCCAGCTCACGGTCGAGGACGTAGAACACCCAGCCGGGACAACGGCGGTCGCCCCGGAGCCAGTGCCGCACAGTGCGCGGGTCTGTCCTGTCGCCGGTCGCTTCGCTCAAAAGTTTTGCCACATCAGCCTGGGTGATCCCTGCGTGTTCAATCGCCTGCCGCAATAGCATCGATCTTTCCATCACATCACCTCGTCCGGAAACTTTATCTCTATCTCCGGGTTAACGCTCTTATCAAGCCGCAGGGCAAGCAAGTTGTGAGCTTTATTAAATTCGTCCCGGTACGTCAAAATCGCTTCCGATCCGGGCGGATACCGCCCATCCACGCCCCTCTCTAAAATGATTCTGATCGCGCGTTCTGCGACCGTGGCCCAGGGTGTTGTTGTCTTGTCGAACGCCCGCTGTGTAGCGGGCGTTCGAACATATGTGCGAAAAATCATCGGTACTGAACTGAATCTCCTGAATTGACAGCCCGAAACGCCCCGGGTCGGCTTGACAATTAATCGATTATTAATTGCTGTTCATTCCAAGCGTCGCCCGCTTCTCTCATGAGTTGCGCCGCTCCTTTCGCGCCACCGATCTTTTTTAAATCCAGAACTTCCGGGTTTATCGGTCGCCCTTCAAAACCGCCGTCACCAGGTTTGAACTCCACTACCAGCCCGGTGGGGTTGTGAGTCACAACCCCTTTATCGACATCCACTTTCCACGGCAACATCTCTACTCCACCTCCTCTTTTGAGTCGATTTTCAAAATGAAAACATCGGGTGACGGCGTAATCCATAAGCCGTCGCCTCCGGGGTGTGTCCCGCTTTTCATAACGATGAGTTCGTCTTTAGAAAAAGGCTCATGGGAAATGTCTTCAAGCGGCGCGTAGGACTTTATCCAGCAGTCGCCCCATGTCCCGGCTACCAGTCTGGCGGTAGAGTAATCCCACTCGTCAGGAGAGTATCCTTTCAAAAGGTCGGCGATGGCCGCCACATCCGATTCATATGCGCGGATGGTGGCGTTTTCTTTAATACGGTTGCCTACGCCGTCTGAAGTAGAGTATATATTCATGGAAGCCTCCTGATTTGAGCACCCGGAACGCCCCGGGCTGGCTTGACGATCAATCAATCAATCATCTTGACTATAATTATAGGGCCATTGGTCCTATTTGTCAACAGGGAAAAATTAGAAAATGAAATTGTGCAATTTTAATCCTTGCACCACGGGGCGCGTTTGCCGCCGTGGTATTCTCTGGCGTGGCCAGAGGCGATGAGAGCGTCGGAGAGGCGTTCGTCGGTGTGCTTGTCTGCGATCTGGCCGAGGACGCGGCCTGCGTATTTGCCGAGGTGGATATTTGTGACTACAATCTTACGTCCGTTCAGCCAGTCCGCTGTAAATTGTTTTGCGAGTTTGGCGGCGGCGCGTTCACAGTCGGGAGCGGGCCTGCGCTTCTCTGCTGTGTTAACACCGTCTATTCTGACGCTGTACGTTGCGGCGATTCCCGGCCAGATGCGCGCGGTTACCACCACGGTGTCGCCGTCGATTATACGGACCAGATCAGCGTCATACGGTCCCGGATATTCCGGGCCTGCGGCTATCGCTATATATAGAACGGCGGCTAATATTTTCATAACCGGCTCGCTTACTGTCCGAACTCGTCGTTCAGGTTTTTGATTACGATATCCCTGGCTTGATAGATTAAACCGATAGCCGCGCTGGCTCCGGCTTGATTACACCCCCATTCGCTAACAGTGTCCTCAAAATCGGAGGCCGCTTGATTGATAGCTTCGATAGAGCTTGTTAACTCGTCTCTTGTTAATTTCACTTCCATATCCCCTTTTCAATAAACCGGCAAACCGGCTCTTTTGCATTTCATCTTAAGCAGATCGATATAGTCCGATCCTCCTGCCCACTGCCCAGATCCACATCGGGAGCATTACATGCACAATATATTTATCACCTTCCCAGATGCGGCCAGGTTTATTTTGCTTGCGCATAAGCAAATCGTAGTTTTTTCTGATAACCGGGTCTGACACATTGACGCGGAAAAAACCGAATTTGAAATAGCTATGTCGAACAGAAATCTCGTCGCTGTAACCGTGATAGGGCAACCACGCGAGGAATAATCCCCACCCGATCAGGACGGCCCATCCGATACCCGTCGCTATTCCTCGCAGGAATTCGATATGCCACTCCATTTCCTTATCTCCCCTTTTCAATAAACCGGCAAACCGGCTCTTTTGCATTTCATCTTGAGCAGATCGATATAGCCCGACGCTCCTACCTTGCTTTTCCCTGATCTTGTCGGGAGATTTTCGGGGCGCTCTCTCCCGGTTTGGGATTTCATAAACCCAGGCGGATTGTCCAGTTCGCCAGCTTCTTTCAGTAGATAGTGGAGTTTTCGGATCAATGCGACTTGACCTGCGGAGGCCAGCCACTTTGCGCGTTGTGGCGGCGCGTGGCCGCCCATGCGGGACGATAAATGGAGGATTAAACTTCTGCGCTGAGGCGCGTCTAATGCGCTGATAGACGCTATTCCGCAAACCTCCCCGGCGATATCTCGGACGTAATCTTTCACCCCCGCTTTCCCGGCGAGTCCCCATATTTTTCTGATGTCGGCGGCCCGGTCTCCGACTTTTCTAACGGCGCCCATTGTTATGCGGCCTCCGTCCCGCTGGTACCGGACGTGATATCTTTATTCGATATCGAATCGAGATCGATATAAAACTCTTCTTTCGATACTCGTCTGATTTTCAGCGATTTCAATTTTGCATCGTCAAGCTTTTTGAGAGCCTCTTTGTCCGGGCTTACTTTTACCGTGAGATATCGTTCGGCTTCTGTTCCGAGAATGAGGGCAGCGCGATCCGCGAATTCCGCAGGTTTCGTAATACGCAGGCTGGGCGGGCTTTTCCTGAAACCGACAGCGCCATTGATATACTGCGCAGATTTTTTGCCCGATTTGAAAATGCCGTCTCTATGCGCTTTGCAGTGGGCCTCGATGGCTTTTTGGATGCTCGCCTCCTCGTCGAGGAGCGGTGTCAGCTTTTCGCTTGCGACACGACGCGCCACGTCTAGTTTCTCCTCGATTTTGAACTTTTGACTTTTGATCTCACGCAATCGCGCAAGCCCCTTTTCGACATTGATTATACCAGCGTTCATGTTGCTCATAATGCGTTCTCCATAGCTAGATTTTCAAAACGTGTTATTTCTTTTCGGAACATTAATCGGGCCACGCCGGTTGCGCCGTTCCTGTTTTTCGCCACTATTATTTCTGCGGTACCCTGCGTGTCCGGTTTCTCCGGTCGATAAAACTCTTCTCTATAGACAAGAAAAACAACATCCGCATCCTCTTCGATTCTCCCGGAATCGCGCATATCAGAGAGTTGTGGTTTGCGATCACCGCCACGGTCGTCGGTTTTTCTCGATAGCTGTGCGATCAGGATGATCGGCACGTTCAGCTCTTTTGCAATATGCTTCAATGCGCGGGTTATCTCTCCGATTTCCTGCGCTCGGTTGTCGCCTTGTCTGTGTGATTTCATCAGTGTGAGGTAATCGATAACGACCAGATCAAGACGCTTGTTCTCTGATAAGACGCGGCGACATTTTGCTCTTATCTCCAGCGCGGATAACGATGGTGTGGGATCCACATGCAACGACCAGTCGTGCATTCTGCCTGCGGCCAGATGGATTTCCGACCATTTGGCTTTTCCGAAAAACCCGGTTCTCATTTGCCCGCTTGCCAGATTCGCTTCGGACGATATCATCCGCATTGTCAATTGTTCCGCCGACATTTCGAGGGAGAATACCAACACGACGGCTCCGGTGTTTTGATTACAAACGTTCTGAACGATATTCATTGCAAGAGACGTTTTTCCCATCGACGGCCGACCGGCAACGATATTGAGATCACCGCGCTGGAACCCGGCTGTTAGCGCGTCCAGATCGGTAAATCCCGACGGGATGCCGGTTACCATCATCTTGCGGTGATACGCCTGTTCGAGTGCGGCCACGCCCGCCTTGACGAGTTGTGGCGCCTTTAATATATCGCCGCGAATCTGTTCCTCTGCGATAGATAGAATCGCCGTCTCGGCGCTGTCTACAATCTCCATCGCCTCGTCGGTATCTTCAAACGCCTGGGCGATAGCTTCAGTGCAAACGGAAATCAACTTCCGCAGGAGAGACTTATTCGTTACGATCTTTCCGTGTGACCTGATGTTCGCCGACGTGGCGGCGTGATCCATCAGTTCCGCCAGATACTCGGTATTTATATCACCCGCGCCATCGTTACTTTTTAACGATTCTTTAACAGTGATTAAATCTATCGGTTCCGCTGATTCGTATAGAGCCAGCATGGCATTGAATATGTGCCGGTGTTTCGGAACGTAGAATACAGTTGCGTCGCGGACGATCTCGACAGCGGGGGACATTGCCTCGTTGTCGAGAAGGATCGCGCCGAGAATGGATCGCTCCACGTCTACGCTATGCGGCGGTATTCTGTTTGCCATTATCGCTCTCAATAGGGGTTTCACAATTGGGGCAGGCTATCAATTCCCCAGAACCGCTACAGCGGTTGCACGTTGATATCTCAACCGGAGACATGATGTTTGTTTTCCCGAATCCATCGCAGTGTTTGCAATCAACAGAATGCGGATTGTCGAACCGTTTAAAACATTTTTGGCATTTATACATCGACATAATATTCACGCGGCGGTCGGATTATGATCGTGGTCACCATCCCAACTTGGATGGCCGTTGTTTTCGCGGGTATTATCGTATTGACATTCGTCGCAATGATGATTCTTCGGGCGGGAGCATTGGAGGCAAAAGGGCCGGAGAATGCCAACAATATTTCCGCCGCAATGGTTACAGGTTTTGGTGTCCGAGATAGAAAATCCGCTCATGATATTTCTCCTGATATTGTTTTAATGGCGCCCTGCGCAACGGCGGGGAGGGACCGTTGCGCAGGGCGGTGGCAAGGGGCGAACGGCCGCTGGGTAGTGCGCCGTTCAGGTTTGCTTAAATAGGATTCTCCCAAGGCGATAATGAGCTTTGACCGCATCAATATTGAGTGCGCCTGCTCTTCTATTAATCCCCAGGTGTGATCGTTTGCTGAGATCATTCGATACCCTCCGGGAGTTTGGCAAATCCCCAAAAGGGGCGCATACCATGCGTTTCCGCAAACTCGACGAGGGATGCGACAGCGTTCTTTTTCTTCTTGAAGTAACATGGGTCGTTCGTGTAGATCACATCCTTCCGTCTGGCTTCTCCGCCGACAGGTCTGTGATATATTCGCCATGATTTCTGTTTGGGTTTTTCTTTGCCAACCCACCACAACGCTCCGTGCAGATCGACATACATCGGGTAACAGATCATTTTGATTCTCCAAATATATCGGGGAACTGTATTTTCAATCCGGTATCGATTTTCGCTTCCGCGTCGCGTTCACGCTCTTCGATTAAAAGCGCATCGACGGAATTGATAAGCGGATTACGACGACGAGCCTGGACGCGGAGTCTCCACGCCGCAAGGAGATACGGCGTAGAGGTAGAACCGTCCTTAAGGTAGATCGCGCCCAGGTTCGTTAGCCGCATCGTTACTCTCCTTCCGTCAGGAGAGGTTCAGAGAAGGGGAAAGTTCGTTTGAGAGATTTATTGGCCGACGAGACCAGCTCCATCATATGACTGCCGTGGTTGGTCAACGTATCGATATATCCTTGAAACTCTTCGCGTGTCTGCGGGATAAAATAGCCGCCTTCATCTTTCCCTTTGTACGACGACGCTATCGGCACGCAGTATGTAAGGCGTAAGTTCCGAACAGCGTCACGGGCTGTGCGTGTGTTGAGAGTTCTCTCTAACCGCAGACCAACCTTTGTCGCCAACAGAACTTGGGATATCGGGCCAAGTTCCTCACCAACGCGCTCGTTTAAAACCTTCACAACAGCCGCTTCGATATCTGTCATTCCCGCGTCGGCAGTGAGTCGAACCGGTTTCGGTGTCATAACAGTTATCCTCTCGATCTGAGAGCACCGATAACGTCGTCGGCGCGAACGATTTTCGACCCGGACGTTTTTGCGGCGTAGTTCATAGCAGATGTAACCGCGCGCTGTATCGTCAACGGAAAACACCTGCTGACTTTTACCCTTTTGTGGCCATGCTGTTCTATAGTTGTCCAGGCTCGTTGTATCTCTTCAACGGCTTCTTTTTCTATGATGGTTTTAATATCCGCGCCAGCTCGGGCAAACTTGTGTTGCAGATAGTCGTAGGTATTTCCGTTCAGAGTCGGTATTGTCAGAATCGAACATCTCCACGATACTTGCCGCAGTTTGTAATTTAATTTATCGTTGAGCAGTAGTCCTAATTCGGGTTGACCGATGAGGAGAATACCGATGAGCAGTTTAAAGTTGACCTCCAGTTCTAAGAGGGATTTAAGCTGGCAAAGAGTGTCTTCGTCCACTTTCTGCGCATCTTCGATTACTAGCAATACGCGCTTTTTCTCGTCCGACCGTTCTATAAGCAAACGTTCTACGTGCCGCGCCATCTGCTCCGGGCTTTTATTGTTGGGGGGGGCTTGCCCTGTCAAGTCTGAGGTGATCGCGTAGAGCAATGTTTTTGTTGTTATCATCTTCTGGTTAAGAGTCTTCGGCCTCACTACTGAAACT
>JAJFGF010000060.1 GCA_021776245.1 Hyphococcus sp.
CGTACGGATATCTTTGACTACATCGAAGTGTTCTATAATCGAAAACGACGCCACGGTTATCTTGGCAACATCAGCCCGGTTGACTTTGAAAAGCGGTCAGCCAAATCTTTGGAAACTGTCCACTGAAGGGGGGCAAGACCAATTAGCCCAATTCGGCCATACTCACCCATTCCCGGAACGACTGAATTGAGAGCTAAATTGGTGATTGGCGGTGTAATGATTGTGTTTTCTTGTTATCGTGTCGGCGCACCAGAGAACAAGACGTCAATCACGTGACAATCCGGATACATAACTCAATGCCCGCGTTTGGGAGAATTAGCCCCCCACCATCGAGTGGAGCGGTGGTAGTTCATTCGTTCAGGTATCGAATTTAATTCTAGCGCGCTCGGACGCATTTTGCTTTTTCAATCCGCATAAGAAGCAGTTCTACACAGATTCGCCGCTGTCATTGACCCGGACCATCTCACCAGCAACCGCAAAGGGTTTATATTTTGTGGTTTCTTGCTTTTCAATTTCATCACAAACAACATAGATACCGGTTATTATTTTATCCGTACACGTACACCAGAACTCAATTTCTTCACGTGTCCATCCAATTTTTCCACCAATACTTACTCCAGCAATGTGCCCCATATCTGTTGCTTGCAAGAACTCTGAATTAGAATGGCTGAGCGCGTTGTCGCGTATAGCATCAATTTTCCCTTGGATTTCAGAAAAAGCAATTTGTTCCTCAGTCGACAATGATATTTCTAGTATCTTCTTCCAGTATTTTCGCATCCTGCCACTGTTTGCGTTTATGAGCCCCGGTGAGCCGTACCCTTTTCGAGTTATCGTGCCGAACCGCATTACTGCGATGTTTACGCATGCATTTACAGCATAACTGGAGTGAACTGTGCCCTCTGACGGATTGTCAATAAAATGAAGCGCTGTATGCAAGTTGCCATTTGCGTTCTTTAGCATGTGGTGCCAAACCATAATTCGCCCACGGATCGCTTTCCGTTGCGAATCCGTCGTTTCGTTCTTTTTGCTTCTCATGGACTTTTCATTCCTTGCTTAGGTGGGGCGGCAACATCATGGCGACGATTTCTAGCAAACAAAGCCCCAAATGTCTTGTGTGGATGGCTCCTGCGGTGCAAGTACTTTTTGAAGTTTCGGGGTGCGGTAATCAGGTACAGTCTTGTGTCCGGCCTGTTGATGCGGCGCAGTTGCCGCTGGCCTTGATGGATTCCGCGGATCGAGTCCCACTCTGCTTCTCGGACATTTGATGTCCTGGACATTAGTCGGGGTGTCTCGGTCCCCGGTCTGACCCGGTTCGCCATCACTTCTCATCGTCCTTGCAAGCTTGTGTTTCCTTCTGTTCAAACGCCGGCTATGCGGCGACGGGTTGTTTGTACGGCTCGCCGCGTGTCAACACGGCCCAGATGATCCGGGCCGCTTTATTCGCCATAGCGACAGTCGCAAGACGCACAGGCTTTCGTTCGAGTAATGATGCAAGCCATGGCTCGACACGATCGGGACGTGTTCGCGCCGCCCGCACGCGCGCTGTCATGCCCGCCACAAGGAGCTGTCGAAGATATCGATCTCCCATCTTTGATATCCGACCGAGCCGTTCTTTGCCGCCGCTCGATTTATTGAGCGGGGTCAGGCCGACCCAGGCGGCGAACTCACGACCGGTCTTAAACTGATCAGGCGTGCCAACCGTTGCAACAATCGCTGACGCAGTGACAGGACCGATGCCGGGGATCGTTTCCAGAAGTTTGACCCGCTCGTCTTTCCTCGACGTTGCGAATATCTGCTTTTCCAAAACCCCAATCCTTCGATCGAGCGCCAAAAGCTGTTCGCAAAGTGAGACAATGACTTCTCGAGCGGCGGCGGGCAGGCGCGGCGCATCACTTGTTTTCATAGTTTCCGCGAAAGTTCTGATGTGATTGAGCCCTTTAGGAACGATGTAGCCGAACTCTCCGATCAGCCCCCGGATCATATTTGAAAGTTGAGTTCGTTGGCCGATCATTAGCTGGCGCGCGCGATGCTGGCTGAGCAGCGCCTGCTGTTCGGGCGTCTTAATCGGTACGAAGCGCATTGTTGGGCGGGTCACCGCCTCACAAATCGCTGCGGCGTCGGCCGCATCCGTCTTTCCGCGTTTAACATAGGGCTTCACATAGATCGGCGGCATGAGTCGGACCTCGTGCCCGAGCTTCGTCAACTCGCGTCCCCAATAGTGGCTCGTGCCGCATGCCTCCATACCAACAAGGCAGGGCTTGAGCTTCGCAAAGAAAGCGAGAACCTGACCCCGCCGAAGCGCTCGGTTGAAAGCGACCTTGCCGTCAGCAGTCACGCCGTGCGCTTGAAAGATGTTCTTGGCCAGATCGAGGCCGATTGTGGTAACTTGCATGTGGGTGGCTCCTCTCGTTCGCAGTCATCATTGACAACTGCACTATGGCGCATCGACGCCGGTGGAGCAGGAGCCATCCACCCCATCTGCTTTGGGCGAATAATTGCCGTTTAAGCTGGAGCGCTTAATGTCCGGTTTGAAGATTTAGCGGAAATCGATCTTCGATAACCTTTTTATCCGCTTTTGCGTCAAAACAGATTGTAGGACTGGTCTTTAGTCGAGATGCGCCGCCCGTGAAATACATACCCTGCTAAACCGGCGCCTTAGCCCTTCCGCGCAGCCGACATCGTAATCGGGCCGTCAGCGCGGCCGTTGACGAATTGCTCGACCATGGGGTTGTTTGAATTTTCGATTTCATCGGGTTTGCCGCGCCAGATGTTGCGGCCCTGATAGAGCATGGCGATTTCATCAGCGATCTTGCGCGCCGACGCCATGTCGTGGGTAATTGAGATCGCGGTTGCGCCGAGCGCCTTGACGCGTTCGACAATCAGATTGCCGATGACATCGGCCATGATTGGCTCAAGACCGGTCGTCGGTTCATCGAAAAAAAGAATTTGCGGATCGGAGGCGATAGGGCGGGCAAGGCTGACGCGCTTTTGCATGCCCCCTGAAAGTTCCGGTGGCGTCAGTTTGCCAACTTCCGGCGGCAGCTAAAAGCGCAAGCGTGTCATCGCGTTGCGGGCGCCCCGCCGCGCAAATCACCTGCCCTTCACGCAGAATTGAAATAATGAGCCTGCACCTTATAGTGCGGCGTCTTCGTATATGTATGAGCAATCTTCTTCGGGCGCTATCTGGATGTTGTGGAATATCATGCACTAATCGGAAGCCGGTTTCCGTTCCGCCATCACCGGCGAGGCCGGGAACATCCTTTCCGGTCCATCCGCTGGGCGCGCGTGCATTCACAATAGCGGCTGAGATTATTGTCATGGGCAACACGATTCAAGCAAGGGGCGCCGGAATGCGAAGTTTGAATGCGTTTTTACTTTTTATCTTTATTATTTTCGCCTCTGGTTGCAGCGCCGCACCGGGCGCATCGAAATCTGAACTGACAGGCCCAACGAAGACTCAGGAAACCGGAACGAAAGGGCCGAGAAATACGCCGGAACTTAGAGAGGTTGGTTCAAGAGGTTTTTTTGCGCTGATTGGACCGTTTGCGGCGTTTGATCCGAACCATCCATCTGTGGAGATTTGGACCCCGGGCGGAGGCAAAAAGGCGCCCATCGTCGTGTACGCCCATGGCGGCGCCGGGTATCGCGAGGATGATCGCGCCCGCGTTGAGATGTTTCGCAGAAACGGGTTCGCCACCATATCCTTTGATTCATATGAGATGAATGGGTTTGACGATTGGAATTTCGTCACCCGTAAAATTACAAACAGCGGCAAACAAAATATGATTTGGGGCGTTTTCAAGGGCGCCGTTGAGTATGCGGCAAAAAATGACAATTGGGATAATCGCAACATTTTTCTGTATGGAGGTTCAAATGGCGGCCGGGTTGTTTTGTATGCCGGGTCCGAACTCGCGAACATTGATATCAGAGGCATTATCTCGGAAGCGCCCGCCGCCACGGGATTCACGCTTGGCGATTACAATATTCCCACCATCATCCCGTTCGGCCGTCTGGATAATTGGGCGGGCCGGTCCGAAACGGATTATGTATGGAAAAGAACCTATCCAAATTCGCCTGTATCAATAGAAGACTGGGTGAAATCGCTTCAGGAAAAAGCGCGCCCAATCAAATTTATATTTTATGAAAACGCCGGCCACCTATTATTTGAGGGTCCGCTCGAGAAAGTTACAGTACGTCGAGGCGAAGCTATTGCATTTACGGCTTATCGAGGGGCCGGCGAGGGCGTGCTTGAACAATACGAACTTGACGTAATTACATTCGTGAACAGTAATTTGGCGCGGTGAAAAAGAACCTGTTCCAACAGCTTTCCGGTCAGCTATGCAGATCCATGCTGAAAGGGAAATGCCCCTCCGGCTATCGACCGGTGCGATCCAGAATCGCCGGTTTCATTTTGGTCATACGCGATTTCTCGCAGGCAAAAACCTGAATTCAAATTCCTTTATTGTCCTTATGAATGTTTGGGGCCCATCGCCGAATTTTATCGGCTGCACTCTGCCACTTGGATTTCATTCTTCCCGGGTGGAGTGAACGGTCAATTTCGAATCCGATCAAGAAATAGAGATCGATAGGCTTACCCATGAACACTGCCGCCAATGTGTTAAATCGCAGGTCTTTCCCTGCGCGCTATCAGCACAGCAACGATAGCAAGTGATGCGAACGACGCACCGACAAGAAAGGTCGCGGACGCACCGAATTGATCCCACAAAACGCCCGCAAGCACGCTCGCGACAAGCATTGCCGCGCCCGTTGCCAGATTGAACAAGCCGTAGGCCGTGCCGCGCAGTTTGAACGGGGCATTGTCAGCGACTAGTTTAGCCATCAATCCTTGAGTGAGCGCCATATGCAGCCCCCAAAACGCGATCCCGATGAATACGCCGCCCATTCCCTCAAAGAACGCAAGCGCCAAATCGGCGACGATGAGGATCGAAATACCCGATAAAAGCAGGCTTCGCGCGCTCACCTTGTCTGAGAGCACGCCTGCCGGATACGCGCCGACTGCATATACAATGTTGAGGACTACAAGTACGAGCGGAGCAAGTGCAAGCGGAAGGTCTTCGGCGTGCGCCTTCAGAATCAGAAACGCTTCGCTGAATCTTGCCAGAGTCAAAATGACTCCTATTGCGACAACGCCCCAGAATGCGCGGTCGAACTGACCGAGAACATTCAGTTCAACAGGAGCGCGCGTCGATTTTGCGGTTGCTTCGGTTGATCGATCCTCGACTCCAAACACGACAAACAGCACCGCGAGGACCGCAGGGACGCTAGCAATCCAAAATACAAGAGTAATGTCGCTGGCAAAAGCGGCCATCAACAAAATCGCGATCAAGGGTCCGGCGAACGCACCCGCCGTATCAAGCGCCTGTCGCAATCCAAAGGCGCGCCCACGAATTTCCAACGGCGTTACATCGGCGACAAGCGCATCTCTCGGCGCACCGCGAAGCCCCTTGCCGATACGGTCTACAAATCGCGCGACAAGAACCAATGCCGGCCCCGTCGCCAACGCAAAGAGCGGCTTGCTGATCGCGCCAAGACCATAGCCGAAGAAAATGAGCGGTTTTCGCCGACCGGTTCGGTCTGACATATAGCCGGAAAAAACTTTGGTGATAGCGGCTGTCGATTCCCCAATTCCGTCTATAAGTCCAACGATAGAAACGCTGACCCCCATGGTTGTTGTAAGAAACAGGGGCAAGAGCGAATGGATAATCTCCGACGAAATATCCATCAGAAAGCTTACGATCCCCAACGCCCAGACAGTGCGCGGGATGGCGGGGCGGCTAGCTATGACTTTCTCGACGGACGGTTTCATGCTCCGATGGTACCGCGGATTGTCTGATGTCAACAATCAATGTTGGCGCAGATCGCTTGGTTTCATCACAGGCAAAATTTACGATATGCTAGTTTGTTGGTCAGCGCTGCATATAAACTCAAGGCTAGGTCACATACCCATAAAGGGGATTTTCTTTGAAATAGAACAGTGATTCATTTTCTTCAGAGATGGAGGAAAGAATGGCGCGTTTTGATTTGACAGATTTTGAGTGGTCGGTGATTCAGCCTTTGCTGCCGAATAAGCCACGCGGCGTGGCGCGGGTAGATGATCGTCGAGTTTTAAA
>JAJFGF010000007.1 GCA_021776245.1 Hyphococcus sp.
AAGAGAAAGGATAAAAAGGCAAACACTCGAACAACGCCGCTTGCAACATCGTGAAGCAGCGGCGTAAACTGAAACAACAGATGAGCCAGATACTCCGGTAACTCAAACCAAAATCTGTTCCATTTTATTTGATGACGGACAATGATTACGAACAAAGGTCCTCCATGATTGCGATGGCGGACCGCGGTGTCTGATCATGTATTTGGCGACGGTCGATTGTGCGATATTGATCCCGAGCATTTTGAGCTCGCCATGAATGCGCGGCGCGCCCCAAAGTGGGTTGGCGCGGCTCATTTCCCGAATGAGATCACGGATCTCTCTCGTGACCTTTGGACGTCCGCCGCGGGGTCGCGATTTCCAACGCCATAGCGCTTTGAAGCGCATTCGATGCCAGCGGATTACCGTTGCTGGCTGCACGACATGCACCGCACGTAACAGTTCAGGCCAGATGCGGTATATTAAGATGACGGTGACGCGATCGATATTAGTTAGTCGGATCCGATTTGGTGACTTTCGCCGCAGTATCGCAAGCTGATGCCGCAACAATGTAATTTCGGCCTCAAGGGCGGCGCGGCTCCGGAAAAGATCCCGAAAACCAAGAGCAGTTATCTTTAAGACGTCCAGCATAATCCCAAGCGATCATGAGTCGCCAATTGCTGCGAATCCGCTGCGGATGGAGTTTTCGGTAGGGACAGGGGCGGGAGGCCAAAAGTTGACGCCGAGCTACGTGATTTGATCCGGCGAGTTAGTAGGGAAAACCCACTTTGGGGCGCTCCAAGGATTCACGGCGAAATCTTGTTGCTGGGCTACGCGGTTTCGCAGTCAACCGTCGCCAAATATATGGCGAAACGCCAACCGCATGGCGGCGGGCCAACGTGGAAAACCTTCCTTGAGAACAATAAGCAGGGCATTGCCTCGATGGACTTTGTCATCGTTTCGACGATCCGATTCAAACTGCTTTATTGCCTTGTCATCATTAGCCATTCCCGCCGCAGGATCATTTATGTTGCCGTGACGACAGTGCCTACGGCAGCGTGGGTTGTGCGGCAGCTGAGCGAAGCGTTTCCCTGGAATGATGCGCCTAAATATCTCATTCGCGACAATGATCCGGTCTTTAACGGCCTTGTACAGAGAAGATTGCGCAACTTTGGCATCAGGGATCGTCCAACTGCGCCGAGGTCGCCTTGGCAGAACGGATATTCAGAGCGGATTAACGGGACTATCAGGCGCGAATGTCTCGATCACATTCTCATCTTCAGCGAATCGCATCTCCGCAGAATAATGAGAGCCTATGTGCAATATTACAATAACGCGCGAACGCATCTGTCATTGGAGAAGAATTCGCCAAACAAACGGCATATTCAAAACGGCGGAGTCATCAGGTCAATCAAACACCTTGGCGGATTGCACAACGAATATGCGAGAATCTAGTTTCTGGTAGGGACAGCGGGCACACTGATTTCGAGTCGCTTGCATTTCAGGCCACCATGCCGGGACTGAGTGAAGAGCTGATGTTTCGGGGCCTGTTGTTTGTGATGTTGAACTAGGCATTCGATTTTCAGTGGTCAGCGCTTGGTGCGAAGCTCGGCGCAGGGGCCATTCTCACATCCATTCTGTTTGGACTTATCCATGGATTGGGCGTCAATGATGGCGGGATTTATTTCTTTATTGTCCCGATCCTAGTCACCGGGCTTGCGGGCCTTGTATTTGCGTTTCTGAAGGAACGAACCGGCAGCCTTTTGTTTCCCGTTGCCGCCCACAACTTAACAAATTTCGGGGCCCAGTTCTTCTGATCTTTTAGTATGGCCTGCGCATCTAAAAGAGCGCGCAATCAAGTGGGAAGATTTAATGGCGGCTTACCGTGGTAATGTTCGGATCCGGTTGGCGCGGTGTCTACCAAAAACTCTATCCGAGTGTTTTTGTTACCTGGCCGGCAATAACATTTCCCTGATCGGCGCTGGTCTGCCGCCCATAAAGTTGTGGTTACCAAAAACTCTATCCGGTAGGATTCTTCTTGCTTTGGGAGGCTGTTTTATCTTCTAATATCAACGAGTAGCTGGTGCTTCGCCCACCTGCAGAGTCTTTCCACAAAATATGCTTTTCGATAAGATCGTTGATATCACGCGCCGCTGTGTCTTGCGAAACTTTGGTTAGTTTTGCCCATTTTGATGTGTTGAGCTTGCCGTCAAATCCATCCAGCAGGCGGTTCAGTACTTTATGCTGCCGCTCGTTGAGGGGTTTGTCTCTATGGCGTTCCCAAAATTTGGCTTTCGCAAGAACGCCGGCGAGAAGCGTTTCTGCATTGTCGAATGCTCTGTCCAGGCAATTAAGGAACCATGACAGCCAAGCGGTTATATCTAGGCTGCCTTTCTGCGTCGCTTCCAGGATCTCGTAGTATGCGTTGCGCTCTGTGCGTATTTGAGACGACATACTATAGAAACGCTGTGCGCTGTTTTCTGCTCGTGCAAGGGCCATGTCGGCAATTGCGCGCGCAATACGACCGTTTCCGTCCTCGAACGGGTGGATCGTGACAAACCAGAAATGTGCAATAGCGGCTTTCACAATCTGGTCTGTGGTCTCGTTGTTCTCAAACCAGGCAAGGAATTCTTTCATTTCATTCGGCAGGCGTTTTGCTTCTGGTGCCGTGAAATGTACGCGTTGTTTTCCGATCGGGCCGGAGACAACTTGCATTGGGCCATCCACATCATTGCGCCATGCGCCGACAGTGACTTTCGACATTCCGCTATAGCCTGTCGGGAACAGAGCTGCATGCCAGCCGAATAAACGTTCGTCAGTGAGCTTTTCTGAATAGTTTCGTGTTGCGTCGATCAGCATTTCGACGACGCCGTCGACATGGCGTTCTGATGCGGTGAGTCCGGCGATATTCATGCCAAGACGCCGGGCGATGGAGGAGCGAACTTGGTCGGGCTCGAGGATTTCTCCCTCGATCTCACTGGATTTGATGACATCCTCGGTAAGGGTTCTAAGGACAGCTTCTTCGCGTAGCTTAAAGCCTAGCCCTTCCATACGGCCTATAAGCCGCCCTTGGCGACGACTGACGTTGGCGAGCGGCTTGGTAAGCGCTTCCACGTCCCAACGGAGGGCTGGCCAATCCTTTTGCTCGTGAATTTGAGTGATCATTCTCCGCACCTCATGCGGAGATTATGGCGTAGTTTCTCCGCAAAAGCAAGATTTATCTATGCAAAAAGTGCGGAGATTATACGTGCTAATCTCCGCAAGTGGCCTAAAACCTTACGTATCCGAAAGCTCGCATCTGTCAAATTCACTACCTCCCGGCAGTCGACAATGATTCCCTGATACGCGCGCTAATTTCCCTGTTCCGCTGAAAATATTCCCTGTTATTTTTGGTAGGGAATTCGTCACTAAGCGCCTGAATTTGCGCGGTGATTTGCGGTCCATTCGCTTAAGTAATGGCCAAAAACGCAAAAATTCCCTGTATTTTCCCGTAAAACAGGGAACTTCGCGCCGAGACCGGTTCGATCGCGATCGCATCCACCGCCATCCGATTCACCCGCTATTTTTCTGATTTCTGTGTGTGTGATAGACGCCTGCAATTTTCACCGCCGAATCCATCGAGCTCGGCAGTACGCGCCAGCGCTCGCAAAACCGGGTCGAGTTGCGTTTCGTCGTGGTAACCGCGCCAGTCGAATTCGACGTCGCGAGAAGAGCGCAGCACCGGCCGTTGCACAATAGGAAACGGGAACACGTGGCGCGCCATTGCGCCGGCAACGCCTGAATCATCGGGCGAATAAAGGGAATCACCCGATGATCTTTTTTCTTTGCCGCGCGTCCACACCTGCGCGACGGCGCGCCACCTAAAATCCCGGCCGCCGCCGCGGCCCGTGCGCGACAGCTGGCGGACTGTTGCTTTTGTCGGAAATAAAAATTCCTGGTGCGTCGATGCGTCCCAAGCGGCTCAAAGGGAGTCAAACGGACTTTAAGATCACCTCAGCGGCCATCTCCGCGAGTTCATCGCGTGAAACGGCGCCTTTCGGTTTAAACCATGTATGGGTCCAGTTGAGCATGCCGAAAAACAGCATGACATTGGTGCGCAGCATTTTTCGGTTATTCAAAAGAGCCGGTTTTGATTTCGAGAGAATGTCTTCCACTTTCGAAATGATCTTGCGCTGTTTTTGAATGATTTCTGATTTTGAATCAGCCGGCAGCGAATCGAGCTCGTATAAGAGGACTTTTTGCTGATCAGCCGCGCCCACATAATGGCGCAACAGGTCCCTGGTCAGGCTGGTAAATTGTTCGCGCGCGGTTTCCGCATTCGATTTTTGCGCGCTTACAACGCGCAAGAGATCATCAATATGGTCATTCATGACATCGACAAGAATGGCTTCTTTCGACGCATAATAATGATAGATCAGCGATTTTGAGACAGCACATCGTTCGGCGAGTTCGGAAATAGACGCGCCGGCAAATCCCTTTTGCGCAAACAGCTTTGCCGCGTGCGTTGTGATAGCATCGCGCTTTGCGTCGTAATCTGCTGCCTGGGTTCTCGCCATTTTATTCCTGCGCCACCAGCAGCGTCACCAGGCCTTTTGCAAAAGACATGAGATCTTTGCCCGCCGCGCGGTTTTCCGGCGACGCCATCGCTGCGTCGAATGTCGCCTGATCGGGAAAATGCATTTCTGCGATGAGAAAATAATCCGGTTCGCCGCCCATGGGCGAAGCAACGATCTTGTTGATGACCGCTTTTTCAAGGCCCGGGATGGTTTTGACGATCGGAACATGCACTTCCTCATAATGTTTGAGGAAAGATGCTTCGTCTTCGGGCTTTTTATAAAGCGCCAGCAGTTTGATCATTTTTATTGGCCTTTGTTGGGGCGGAGATCACGAATACGGTTGGCTTTGCCGAGGGAGCGTTCGACGCCGCCGGGTTTAACAATTTCAACCATAGTCGAGATTCCGATCATGGTTTTAATGTGATGCCTTAATTCGCGCGCCGCGTTATCGAGCTCAGCGTCTGTTACGCAATCCCGGCATTCAACGACGACTTTCACTTCATCCATGCGATCAGGCCGCGTCACCTCCAGAATATAATGGGGGGAGAGCGCGCGCTCTTTAAGAATTTGTTCCTCAATCTGCGATGGAAACACATTAACGCCGCGGATGATCAGCATGTCGTCGCTGCGCCCTGAAATCCTCTCCATGCGCCGCATGGTTCTGGCTGTGCCGGGCAGAAGTCGTGTCAGGTCGCGCGTCCGATAGCGAATGATCGGCATCGCCTCTTTCGTAAGCGACGTCAAAACAAGTTCACCCAGTTCGCCGTCGGGTAGAACAGCCCCGGTTTCAGGGTTGATGATCTCCGGATAAAAATGATCTTCCCAGATCGTCAGACCGTCTTTGGTTTCGACGCATTCATTGGCGACGCCCGGGCCGATCACTTCGGAAAGACCGTAAATATCGACAGCGTCTATGTCGAACGCCGCTTCGATTTCACTGCGCATCGCCTCGGACCAGGGCTCGGCGCCGAAGATGCCGATCTTCAAAGAGCTCTGGCGCGGGTCAATACCCTGACGGTGAAACTCGTCGAGGATCGCCAGCATATAGCTCGGCGTCACCATGATAATCTCCGGTTCAAAGTCGCAAATCAGTTGAACCTGCTTTTCGGTCTGGCCGCCGCCCATGGGGATCACCATGCAGCCCAGCGCTTCGGCGCCGTAATGGGCGCCAAGCCCGCCCGTGAAAAGTCCATAGCCATAGGCAATATGAACTTTCATGCCCGGGCGACCGCCCGCAGCGCGAATGGAGCGCGCCACCACCGCCGACCATGTTTCAATGTCGCGTTTGGTATAGCCGACAACCGTCGGCTTGCCGGTGGTGCCTGACGACGCATGGACACGAACAATTTCTTCCGCTGGCGTTGCAAAAAATCCAAAAGGATAATTGGCGCGCAAATCCGCCTTTGTTGTAAAGGGAAATTTCGAAAGATCGGTGAGGCGCTTGAGGTCATCGGGAGAAACGCCCGCTGCGTCAAACGCCTCTTTATAATGCGGCGTGTGTTGACAGGCGTGCTCGAGCGTCAGGCGCAATCTTTTCAGCTGCAGCGCCGACAAGTCATCGCGCGAAAGATTTTCACCTTCATCAAGCGATGGTGCGTATTCGGGCGCCGCCATGGGTCTAATGCGCGTTCATGGTGAGAAGCTCATAGGTCGCTACCGCTTCATCATTCTGGTTTGTCACCAGAACGTCCCATTTGACTTCGCCATATTCATCATTGCGCTTTTTCTTCGACTTGGCGGTGAGACGCACCTTGATCGCATCGCCGGGCGATACCGGCGTCAGGAAACGCAATTCGTCGAGACCGTAATTGGCGAGCACGGGTCCCGGCGCGGGATCGACAAACAGTCCGGCGGCAAATGACAGGATCAGATAGCCGTGAGCGACGCGGCCGGGGAAGAAGGGATTAGCCGCCGCCGCTTCGTCATCCATATGCGCGTAGAAATTGTCGCCGGTAAAGCTCGCGAATTGTTCAATGTCGTCAAGAGTAATCGTGCGCGCCTCGGTGTTGATCGTCTTGCCGATTTCAAGATCAGTGAAACTGTAACGGAAGGGATGCGGATCGGACGCATCGACGGGCGCATCCTTGAACCACGTGCCGGTAACGCCCGCCAATATCGCAGGAGAGCCCTGAACGGCGGTGCGCTGCATATAATGTTTGACGCCGCGCACGCCGCCCAGCTCTTCGCCGCCGCCGGCGCGGCCGGGGCCGCCATGAACGAGTACGGGGAGGGGCGAGCCATGGCCCGTGGATTCTTTTGCATTGTCGCGATTGATAACGGCAATGCGTCCGTGAAAGGCGCCGCTGTTCGCAACGACTTCACGCGCAACTTGCGGGTCACGGGTGAACAGCGACATCACCAGCGAACCGCCGCCGCGATTGCATAAATCAATCGCGTCTTCAAAATTCTTATAGGGCATCAAAGTCGATACAGGCCCGAAGGCTTCGACCTCGTGAACGGCGACCGCCGTCCAGGGATTGTCACAGCGCAACAGGATCGGCGAGATGAAAGCGCCTGTTTGCGCATCGTCGCCGATAATCTCGGCAGTTTTCGGATCGCCAAAAACAATTTCCGCTTCGCCCGCAAGCACGGATATTTTTTCGCGCACATCGTCGCGCTGAGATTGAGAGACCAGCGCGCCCATGCGCACCTCCTCAAGCGCCGGATCGCCAAGCGAGGTTTTTGCCAGCCGCGCCGAGATCGCCTTTTCCGCTGCGTCAAGCAGGGCCAGCGGAACCAGCGCGCGGCGGATCGCCGTACATTTCTGACCGGCCTTGACCGTCATTTCGCGCACGACTTCTTTGACGAACAGGTCAAATTCAGGGCTGTCTGCGGTTGCGTCCGGGCCAAGCATCGAAGCGTTCAGGGAATCCTGCTCGGCGACAAAGCGTACGCTTTCGCGAATAATCGCCGGGTGCGATTTGAGTTTCGACGCCGTTGCCGCCGAGCCCGTAAACGACACCACATCCTGACCGGATAAATGATCGAGGAGGTCGCCGGTCGATCCAACGATGAGCTGTATGGCGCCTTTGGGTAGAAGACCGCTTTCAATCATGATGCGAAACGCGGCTTCGCAAAGATAGGCGGTCGCTGTTGCCGGCTTTACGATGGCCGGCAGGCCAGCGATCAGCGTCGGCGCCAATTTTTCCATCATGCCCCAGACGGGAAAATTATACGCATTGATGTGAACGGCGACGCCGCGCAGCGACGTATAGACGTGTTGCGCCATAAACGTGCCCTGGCGCGAGATCTGCTCAACCGCGCCGTCGGGAATGACAATATCGTTCGGCAATTCACGTTTCGATTTTGACGCGATGGACAAGAACGTGCCGGCGCCGCCTTCAATATCGATCCAGCCATCCTTACGCGTCGCGCCTGTATGATGGTTGAGCGCGTAAAGCTCCTCTTTCTTCTCCATGACAATGAGGCCGAGCGCTTTCACCATGGCCGCGCGCTCCTGAAAGGTCATTTTGCGTAAAGCCGGGCCGCCAACTTTTCGCGCATAATCCGTCATCGCCTTGAAATCGAGCCCGCTGGAGCTTGTTGTTGCGACTGTTTCACCGGTAACGGCGGAGCGAATCTCGGTAAGGTCGCTTTCGCCGGTTTTCCATTCGCCAAGAGCGTAATTTTCTAAAATGATCGCGGACATGTGGTTCTCCCGGGGCTTCATCGGCGGCAAAGTCGGCACGCCAAAATCTATCGGCCTTTAAAGACCGGCTTTCGTTTGTTCAAAAAGGCGTCAACGCCTTCTTTGTAATCTTCGGTGCGCCCGAGCAAGCGTTGCAGATCGCGCTCCAAGTCGAGCTGTTTATCGAGTGTGCGAGAACCAGCTGTTCGGATCGCCTGTTTTATTTCCGCTAGCCCGCGTGTCGGCGCGCTTGCAAATTTTGCAACAAGCGCGTCAGCTTCGGCGCCAAGCTGGTCGTCATCGACAGCTTTCCAGATCAATCCCCATGCAGCCGCGGTCTCGGCAAGGATTGGTTCGCCGGTAAGCGCCAGACCCAAAGCCCGCGCCTGTCCGACAAGGCGCGGCAACACCCAGCTGCCGCCGGAATCCGGTACCAGCCCGATATTGGCAAAAGACTGAATAAACTTTGCGCTTTTTGCAGCGATCACAATGTCGGCGGCAAGGGCGATATTGGCGCCGGCGCCGGCGGCGACGCCGTTTACCGCACAGACGACCGGCATCGGCAATTTCGTCAGCCTCCGGATCAGTGGATTATACCGCTCCTCCAGGCTTTCGCCCAGATCAACGCCGTCGCCGGCATTTTCAGTATCTGGCGCCACAGCGCGATCGGAAAGGTCCTGGCCTGCGCAAAAGCCGCGACCGGCGCCCGTGATCAAAAGTGCGCGCACCGAGGCGTCATTTTCGATCTCGTCGAGCGCTGATTGGATCTCGCGATGCATATCCACATTAAAACTGTTCAACCGGTCGGGGCGGTTCAATGTCAGGCGTGCAGCGCCGTCAGCGACATCCAGGATGATCGTCTCATAACCCATCGTCGATCCCTCAATTTTCATGTGTTCAATTGGAAATTGCGTTCCAGTTGAGGTTCATATAATTGAATGATCGGTCGGTCAATTCGATAGATTTTTCATGGCGTTTTTTCAATGACGAAGTTGCCTGAGGAAGATGCGCTGGGGCGCGCTGTCGCGCGCAAGCTGCATGAGCTCGAAGGCACATCTGCGGCGTGGGATTTGGCGCTGATTGACGCCGGCGCCGGGTGGGCGCGGTGTTCCATGGTGGTGCGCGATGATATGCTCAACGGGTTTAAAACCGCCCATGGCGGTTTGATCTTCGCGCTTGCGGACACGGCGTTTGCCTGGGCGTGCAATTCACGCAATGTCGCGACTTTTGCACAGCAGGCGTCGATATCGTTTTTGTCGCCCGGACGCGCCGGTGAAACTTTAACGGCGGAAGCGCGCGAAGACGGCGTTGAAGGGCGCGCGGGCGTTTACACCGTAAAAGTCACCGGCGAAGACGGATGCGCCGTCGCCATATTTCAGGGATTGTCGCGCACAGCGGGCGGGCCGGTAATCGAGGAATGAGATCGAACAAATGATTGATGAAAAGGACTTGAACAATGGCTGAGGCTTTTCTTTGCGACGGCGTCAGAACGCCAATCGGCCGTTATGGCGGCGCTCTGGCGCCGGTGCGCGCCGATGATCTTGCGGCGATCCCGTTGCGCGCGCTGAAAACCCGCAATGAAGGCATCGACTGGGAAGCGGTGGACGATGTTATTCTCGGCTGCGCCAATCAGGCCGGTGAAGACAACCGCAATGTGGCGCGCATGGCGGCGTTGCTTGCGGGGCTTGGCGAAAAAGCGCCGGGCGCCACCGTCAACCGCCTTTGCGGCTCCGGCATGGATGCGATCACCATTGCCGCGCGGGCGATCAAGGCCGGCGAGGCGGAGCTGATGATCGCCGGCGGCGTTGAATCGATGTCGCGCGCGCCTTTTGTCATGGGCAAGGCGGACACCGCTTTTTCGCGCAACGCTGACATGTTCGATACGACCATCGGCTGGCGTTTCGTCAACCGGTTGATGAAAGAGCAGTATGGCATCGACTCCATGCCGGAAACTGCCGAAAATGTTGCGGCGGAATTCAATGTGAGCCGTGAAGATCAGGACGCCTTTGCAGCGCGCTCTCAATCGCGCGCGGCGGCGGCGCAAGCCAACGGACGGCTGGCGGTGGAAATTGTTGCCGTTGAAATTCCACAGCGGAAGGGCGAGCCGATAATTGTTGCCCGCGATGAACATCCTCGGGAAACATCGCTTGAAAAGCTCGGCGCCTTGAAGCCTTTTGTCAAAAAAGACGGCGTGATCACGGCGGGGAATGCATCGGGCGTTAATGACGGGGCGGCGGCGATGATTATCGCCTCGGAAGCAGCGGTCAAAAAATACGGACTCACCCCGCGCGCGCGATTTGTCTGCGGCGCCGTCGCCGGGGTTCCCCCGCGCATTATGGGGATCGGCCCGGCGCCCGCGTCAAAAAATGCGCTGGCAAAAGCAGGGCTTGCGATAGGCGACATGGACGTCGTTGAACTCAATGAAGCCTTCGCATCGCAGGCGCTCGCCAGCATGCGTCAGCTTGGCCTTGCCGATGACGCGGACCACGTCAATCCCAATGGCGGCGCCATTGCCCTCGGCCATCCTCTCGGCATGTCCGGAACGCGTCTGGTGCTGACCGCCGTCGAAGAACTGCAACAACGCGGCGGCGGTTACGCCCTCTGCGCCATGTGCATCGGCGTCGGCCAGGGTATTGCGTGTATCGTTGAAAGAGTTTGAAGCGCCGCGGCGGAAATGATCTTCCGCAAAGACGAAATGTTAAATAAACGGATCATGGGACCATTGCAGCAGGCCCTGACGTTGCCGCGGACGGCAGAACTGATCGCCCGGCTCGCAATTTGCGCGGATTTGTCCCGCGTGCCGTGAAAAGGCACGCCAGCGTTTTATCTGTTTTGCATCGACGTCTTCGATGCGTCTGCCAAGATAATAGCGGCAGTACCATTGAAACCAGCCGCGAGGATCAGGTCCATAGATCCAGCCCTTGTCGCGCCATACAGAAAGCGGCTGGCGGCTTTTGACGCCGAAATGGTTCAACGCCGGGTCGGGCGTCTCTGAAATCTTCGCGCCGGTAAACCAGCTTTTTGGCAACTCATTGATGCAGTCATTACAATATTTGCCTTCAAAAACCCCGAGCTTCAGCATTTCCTTTGGCGTAAAGTGCGGCGTAAATCCGTCGGCGAAGTTTTTGCCGGCAGGCGCTTCCAGCCGGTAATAATAGTCCGTCTGGTAATAGTCATTGACTTCAATGATGTCGCCGATCGCCATAATAACCTCCGCCGCTTTATCTAAATAAAAAAGTGAAAGCGGACCTTTAGGAGCAAAATGCAAAATAACTTACATCAGCATTTTGCTCCTTGTTTTTTGTCGCATGATTTTGTGAAAAACCGGGGGCCACTTTTTCGTATCATGCTCCAGGTCCGCTCTCACCGCGCGCTGATGCATTTTGGGGAGGTGCTTAGCGCGCTTCGGGGTTTAGCTGCCGGGCATGATCACGGTGTCGATCACGTGGATAACACCGTTTGAGGTGTAGATGTCGGCCTTGACAACATTCGCGCCGTCAACTTTGACGCCGTCGCGCGCATCGATAGAAACGTTTGATCCTTGTACGGTTTCCACCGACAGTTCCTTGCCGGCAATATCCTTCGACTTCACTTTGCCGGAGAGCACGTGATAGGTGAGGATTGAAACCAGCTTGTCCTTGTTTTCCGGCTTCAGGAGATCTGCAACGGCGCCTTCAGGCAGTTTGGCGAAAGCTTCGTCGGTTGGCGCAAAGACAGTAAAGGGTCCATCGCTGCGCAGCGTTGCTTCCAGCCCGGCCGCCTGAACCGCAGCGACAAGCGTCGTAAAAGAGCCGGCGCTAACAGCTGTGTCAACGATATCGGCTTTTGCATTCTTCTTCGCGCCATGATGTTCAGCGACTGCCGGCGCTACCAGCATAATCGCGGCGGCGGCGGCAACAGAAAATGTTTTCAACAAAGACATTGGGGATTCCTTCCGGGGTTTTGATTTTTCATAGCCAGTTTACGAAGGATCGGCATTGTTGGATGAGTTTGGCGCTGCTCTTTTTTGAACATCAACATTTTTCGTTACGCTTGATCCAATTTGTTGCGCCTTGCATGGCTGTTAAAAGCGCTGGCGATGCTTCCGGCGCCTTTATATTTTGACCTGACAAAAAGCCTGTTGCCGGATACGCGGCCGGTCTGATCGTTCTTTGGCAGATTACGCTTTTGCCGTAATCTTCATTACCGGCAGGCCGCACCATGATGCGAAGCCTTCATTTTTCACGCTGCCATCGCCGCGCAAATAAAACACATCGCGATAAAGAAATTTCAGAAAACCGAAATTCAGGCGATAGACGAAAATCAAGGCGTCTTTCTTGACAAGGCCGGGCTTTGCAAGAGCAACGCCTTCAGCCTCAAGCATCAATCCATGGGACGCCTCTTTGATACGCCAGCGGCGCTTTTGGGTTTCGCCATCATCAAACGACAGCACTTCTTCAAAGACCAACCCGTCTCTGTCAATTTTTCCTGTGGACTGAATGTCAAAACCACGGCGAAGAAGCCCCAATAACCCACGCACCTGGCCGCGCCAGATCTTGCGGCCGCCGAGTGCTCTTTCTGCAAACAGCATTGCGTGTGATGGCGCCGGCGTGTTGCGTGCAGCGTCGAACGACCTGGCGTCGCCAATGTGAAAATTCCCGTCCATCAAGCGGCTTCTTTTTCAAGGGCGCCAGTTAGAGGGCGCGACGGCATACGACCCAAAGAGACCGCCGCCGCCGCTGGGCGCGGCTTGTGGAAACGATAATGCGCGCCTTTGATCAGCAGTTTGACCGCATGCCAGTGAATGCCGGCGATGACGCCGAGAGTCATCAATGGAAATTGCGTCAGAATGCCGAGTGCGCTCGCATCGGTTACCGGCTTCCGGCGCAACGCCAGATGCGCGCGCAAAACCTCCTCGCCGTTCTCATCTTTGTAATGGATGGCGAGCGCCGCTTTTTCCGCCGGCGGCCGCATAAAAAAATCATAAGAGCCGGTCTCATTCATAAACGGCGACACATACATCGCCTTGTCGCTTGAATGGCGATGAACGCCGCGTTCCTCAAGCGTCGGACACAGATAGAACTGGCGCTCGCCAAAAGTGTTGTTCACTTCATAGATCACATGATGAAGTTCGCCGCGCCTGTCATAAATGAAATAGACAGAGATCGGATTAAACACATAGCCGAACATGCGCGGCAGCGTTAAAAGCTCAATCCGCGCAGCTGGTTCTTTGACTTCATGCTTGCGCAACAAATTGCGGACAAATGCGGCAAGATTGCTGCGGCTGTCCCCATGATCTTTCATGACGACCGACATCAACCCGCTGCGGCCGATCCCGAGATAGCGCGACAGACGGTTGGCTTCCGGCAACTGGTCAAGATCGACCAGCACATAAGCGAGCCTGTATCGCAATGTGTGGCCGGGCGATGAATTGCGCCGGTGAGACACATGGCCTGTATAAAAAGCAGCGGCGGTCATGCCGCCTTCCTTGCCGCCGAGGCCGGAGATGCCGCCGCCGTTTCCGGCAACAGACGCGCCAGCCGCTCTTTTGAATAATCAAACGCCCAGGGACGGCGCCAGTCGCTGATCGCTTCGGCGACTGCAAGTCCCGACTGCAATCCGTCTTCATGAAAACCATAACCGAGCCAGGCGCCTGCAAACCACACTTTGCGCCGACCCTGGATCGACCAGATGTCCGCCTGCGCGCGCATCGCGGCGGCGTCAAACACCGGATGGTCGTAGGTAAATTCCGCAATCACGGTTTCGGGCTGTGGCTCGCGCGCCGGGTTCAGGGTGACAAAGCAATTGGTCTTTGTCTCAAGCGCCTGCAGTTCATTCATCCAATAGGTGACTGCAAGGTCTGCCTCGCCTGCTTCCTCCGACAGATAGTTCCAGCTCGCCCAGGCGCGGCGGCGCTTTGGCATCAAAGCCGGATCGGTGTGAAGAACCGCTCGATTGGGCTGGGTGTTAAAAGCGGAAAGGATCGCCGCTTCTTTTTTGTCCGCGTCTTTTAACAGCGCGCGGGACCGCGGCGCGTCACAGGCCAGGATCACCTGATCGAAATTTTCTGTTTTGCCGTCCCCGGTTTCAATCTCAACCCCGTGCGCCGTTCGCCGTACCGACGTCACGCGCGCATTCAAGCGAATGCGATCAGCATAGCCCGCTGTCAGCGGCGGAATGTAAGACGCGCTGCCGCCTTTGATCGACCGCCACATAAACGGCGTACCGAGATCAACGAGGCCGTGATTGACAAAAAATAGCGCCAGGCTCTTTGCGGGAAAATTTAATATCGTTCCCACCGGACAGGACCAGATCGCCGCCGCCATGGGCAACAGATGATCGCTGATGAAACTTTTGCCATAGCGCTTCAGCCGCAAAAACTCCCCGAGGGAAAGATCATTGTCCGATTGCGCCAGCGCCGGCGCCTGGGCGTAGAACCGCAAAATGTCGGCGACCATTGAAATAAAGCGCGGCCGCGTGAGATTGCGCAGATCGGCAAACAGGCCCGACAATCCGCCGCTTGCATATTCAATATCGCGGTCGCGGGCGGAGACCGAAAAATGCATTTCCGTCGGCACGGAGCTGACGCCGAGCAGATCAAACAGCGCCGTCAAATTCGGATAGTTCGGCTCATTATAAACAATAAAGCCGGTATCGACCGGGACCGGGCCTTCGGGCATGGCGGTCATGACTGTATTGGTGTGGCCGCCGATCCGGTCGTTGCGCTCAAACACGGTGATATCGCAGGATTGATGCAGGGCCCAGGCGGCGGAAAGGCCGGAAATCCCCGTGCCGACGATAGCGATCTTTGGCCCTGCAGCGGGAGTGCCCGCCGGATTACCGCGGGAACGGTCCTGGAACTCTTTAATATCAATCGGTTGGGCGGACTGGGGCGGCACATCGCGTCTCCGTTGCTTTTGACCTATACGCTCGCCAGAACCAACCGGATGAGGTCATCCAGCAACCGTCCTCGCCCGTATGCCTTCCAAAGGAGGAGGCAATGCGTGCCCCAGCGCCTGAACCGACGCACATTCCGTCGCGGCCGGTCCGTTCGTCCGGTCCGGCTTCTGTGACCGCGCTGCCGGGCCGCAGCGATGAAGACAAAGACCTGATGCGGCGCATTTGCGACGATCAGGATCGCGGCGCCCTTGATACGCTTGCGCGCCATTACGGACCGCGCCTCAAATCCTGGCTGATGAAACATGGGGAAGGTTCGCATACGGCCGAAGACATCGTGCAGGACGTGATTGTTGTCGTGTGGACGAGAGCCGCGCAATTCGATTCGACGCGGGGCAGTTTTTCCACCTGGGTCTATCGCATGGTGCGCAACAGATGGATCGATCACAAGCGCAAACATGACCGGCTGCAACCGACGTCACCGGAGATTGTCTCGGAACTGGCGGACGCGCCGGTTGACGCAGCGGACGCCCATTATGAACGCGCGGAAGTTTCAAAAGCGATCCAGCGCGAAATGGCGCAGCTGTCAAATGATCACAAACAGATTTTGCAACTCGCCTTTTTTGAAGGCCTGTCGCACAGCCAGATCGCGGAACGCACCGGTCTTGCGCTTGGCACCGTCAAGAGCCGGATCAGGGCGCCGCTGCAGAAAATGCGCGCAGGCCTTGAGAGTTTTCGTGGAGCCGTCGAATGACCAGCTACGCTATTGCCCCTTATAAAACCGTCGATGAGGAATGGCTTGCAGCCTATGCGGCCGGCGGGCTTTCCCGCGCCAAGCGGTTGCTGCTGGCCTGCCAGGCAGCGATCGAACCGCGCCTTGCTGCATTCCTTGGCGAACTTGACCAGATTGGCGGCGCCTTCCTTGAGACCGCAAAAGGCGAAAACCTCTCCGACAGTTTCATGGCGAATGTTATGAAGGCGCTGGATAATCCGGCGGCGGCAAAAGCGGATGCAGGCGTCCCTGCGCAGAAGCCCGGAAACGATCCATGGGCGCCGGCGCCCTTGTTTGATTTTCTCGACCGCGCGGGCCTGCCGCTCAAATGGAAAAACGCAGGACCGGGTGTCGCCCGCGCGCCGCTGACGCAAGATGGCGAAGAGAGACTTTATCTCTTGAAGGCAAAGCCGGGCTTGAAGCTGCCTATGCACACCCATCGTGGTGAAGAATGGACGCTCATTCTTCAGGGCGGCTATCATGTGGGTGATCAGGCCTATGTGCGCGGCGATCTGCACCAGGAAGATGCCTCATGCACACATCAACCCATTATCGATAATGATGGCGAGGCTTGTATTTCACTGGTCGCCGATGAGGGCCGGCTGAAATTCACCGATCCGATCATGAAAATTCTGCAGCCGATAATCGGAATTTGAAACGCGCTGATGCGAATTGGATAATCGTGGCGACCGGTTGTTTGGTATTCTGTGTGCTCGAAGCGCCCGGCGCCAGCAGATTATTTTTTAGCATCTGGCTCGGCGACAAGACCATGACTTGAAACGAAAGCGCATATTGTCCAGATTAGGCGGCTAAAAAGTCACCGCCCCGCGCTGTTATTTATGTGACAGAGCCACATGCGCCACATTGATGTGCTTGCCATGGGCAAAGCCTGCCGCGCAAAATTCAAAATAATATCGCCAGCTTCTGATGAATTCATCATCATAGCCCAATGCGCGGATCTTCGGTTCTACGTCGTTAAAGCGCTTCAGCCAGTCGCGCAGCGTGCGCGCATAGTCCTGCCCGAATCGAAAAAAGCTGTTGACGGCCAGCCCGCATTGCGCTGCGCAGTCGCGAATGCCGCCTGGCGCGACCAGCATCCCGCCGGGGAAAATATATTGCCGGATAAAATCCGACTGGCGCCGGTAGCGGTCAAATGAATGATCTTCGACGATAATTGCCTGCAGGGCGGCTGTCCCGCCTTCCGCAAGGCGTTGCTTGATCGTGCGGAAATATTGCGGCCAATATTGTTCGCCCACAGCTTCGATCATCTCGATTGAGACGATCGAATCATAGGTCCCTTTAATATCGCGATAGTCCTGCAGCTGGATATCGGCGCGCCCGCAAAGACGTTGTTGTGCATATTCCAGTTGGGCGCTGGAAACCGTGACGCCAGTGACGGATCGCCCTGTCCCCGCTGCCTGTTCCGCAAAGCCGCCCCAGCCGCAGCCGATCTCCAACAGATCGTCGGCGCCATTGGGTAAAAGCGACAGCAATCGGGAATATTTGTTTTCCTGCGCTGCCTCCAGGGACTGGCCTGTCGCGTCATAGAGGGCGCTGGAATAGGTCATGCTTTGGTCGAGCCATAATTCATAGAAGTCATTGCCGACATCGTAATGATTGCGGATGTTTTTAAGACTGCCGGCGCGATTGTTACGCCGCACAAAGGAATTAGTGAATCGAAAGATCAGTTTTTGCAGCTGTGACCCGGAGGAAAGAGGTATGCTGACATCTTCATTTTCCAGGAGCAGCGTAAGAAACATTTCCAGATCGGGCGTATCCCACATCCCCTGAACATAGGTCTCGCCGAGCCCGATATCGCCGCGCTCGGCGATGATCAGCGCCATTGCCCAGTCACGAATGATGACTTCAGCGCGCGGCGTTCCCTCGCCAAAACTATGAATATCGCCTTCCGGTGTTTTGACCTCCAGCGATCCAACTTTGATTTGCTCGCAGGTCTTGAGAAACTGTTTTGCTGTGAACGAATTGCCCATGATGGCCCCGCGTTAAATTTATTGTCCTGTGACTGGTTACGACGCCAGGGGCTGTTTGGATTGCTGTTGTACGCCAGGCAAAACTGGCCAGTTAACACATGGGATTGGCGTGGGTGACTAGTTCAGCGGAATGTCAGGTGTCGGCGGTTGCGCCGGAAAATAGAGCGCGCTTACATCATACCCTAACCCTGTTAGCTTGCTGAGCGCTTCATTTTTTGTCTGATCGTTGATTGCTGGCGTGCGCGATAATATCCAGAGATATCGGCCCGACGGTTCTCCCACCAAAGAAAGAGAGTAATCTTCGGCGAGATCGAGAATCCAGTAATCGCCCCAGAACGGACCGAAAAAACTCACCTGAAGTTTGGCGTTTGTCGCGGCGTCAACGACCCGCGCGCGGCCATTGGCGACTTCAATAGCGCCAGATGGCGAATCTTTTCTGCAAGTGTTCGTGACCCGGATTAACCCGTCTTTGCGCATGGTATAATCCGCGGTTACGCCTTCACAGTTTTTCTCAAAGCTGTTGGGTAGTCGTGCGATTTCATACCAGCGGCCAAGGTAGCGATTGAGGTCAACGGTGCTCACTGTGACAAGCGGCTCGCTGCTGATGCGATTGACCGGCTGGTTTGCGCAGCTGGCGCTCAACAAGATGGCGGACATACAAAGAGAAAGACGTTTAGTCACGGGGGCAGGCTCCATAAATGCGCTCTCGCACTCTTTACGCGCAAAACCGGTCGGCTGAACAAGGCGTTGTCATTACGCGACAGCACGTTGTTTGGATCATATCCGGCCCCAACGCCACTCCGAAGTGCATTATGGGGATTGGCGTCGGGCAGGGAATGGCGATTGTGTCGGAGAGGGTTTGAGGCGCGTGACGCCAATTTCCCTCTCGGTGCAGGATCAGAAATGGTGCCGGATGAATCGTTATTTCCGGCTTGGTGCAGTTTTTGATCTAAACTGTGCGCCATCGTAATTCCGCACGCGCTCCAAAAGCGGACCTACGGTCGGTGATCCGAGTTATCCAAATTAGGAAAACTCAGACAAGACTTGGGAGCTACACTTTAGGGCCAAAAAGTTTACTATAATTGCATTTCAACTAAGTTGATCAAGGAATATCACTCAATTTTCCGAATACAAGGAAAGTATAAACGAGATTATTGATGTCAGATGATAGCTTACAAATATTGCAAAGTTGGAAATCGACGCGATCCGGTGCCTGGGCCAGCCGGGGATTTCATTATCAACACCTGATTTCTACGCTAATTCTTGCCCGGCAATGGGCAGGTTTGGCACCCACGGGCATGCTCGTGCCAGAAGGTCTGGAAGATTGCGTTGTTGAACTGCCAGGAGAAGAGTTGTGGCTTCAGATCAAGTCACGCAAGGACGGAACATTCTCTGAAACAGAAGTCCGGGGCATTAGAAAGAGCGTCAAAGCTAAAGCGGATAGCACGAAAACCGATAACACAATTTCTATCGCGATTGTTCTGGAAAATGAGTGCCCGTCGAAAAAAACCGGACATGTTGACGGGTTATTTGACGGGAATGCGACCGACATTGCGGTTTGCAGAAATCCGGAGATTGAGCTTGTTGAGTTGCTGTGTAAGACGCTAAACACAGCCGAAATAATCGCTGAGGGCATCGCTAGCGATCTATACAAATTTGTGGCCGATGCGTCGGCGCAAAATGCCAGCCTTCCATTTGAAAAAAGACTCCGCCTTTCCACTACTGAAGTTGAAAGACGCATAATTGAAAGGCTTGAAGCGGAAGACCCTTCAGCAATCGACAAGGCACTGATATCCGGCATTCTTAGACCGGTTGATTTCACGGCAGCGATTGAGGAACCAAGCTTCTATCTCGGCGTCAAAGCCAAACCCGGACACTTGGCGGCAGGGTTGATTTTGGATCGCCCTGATGATGAAGATTCCGTTCTTTTTGGCCTTAAGGCAAAGCGCCACGTTCTGATATCCGCTCCCTCCGGCGCGGGCAAATCAGCGCTCATGTGGTTGTCCGCATTTAGGCTTTGCAAAGAAGCCAGGTGGTTTCAGGTTTCTTCATATGCAACTGGCGCTGACGCAAATACGGTAGTTCAGTTTATCCGCTCCAGGCGGCCGAGGAAGGGCTCGCCCATCGCGCTGGCCCTGGATGATCTGTCATCGGTCAACAGCGATTTATGGGATGTACTCGTTCGGGAGCTAAGAGGCATGCCCGACGTTCTGTTGCTCGGTTCCATTCGGCGTGAAGATGAAAACCTAATCGCAAACAGATCCGATACGGATTTTGTTACGATTTCTCTTAGTGAAATGCTTGCCGAAGATATCTGGAAGAAGTTGCGGGCAAGCGATCTTACCCAATGGTCTCACTGGCGCGAGCCGTTCGAACGCTCCGATGGATTATTGCTTGAGTATGTCCATATCCTGACGCAAGGCCAGAGATTGGCTGAAGTCATTGGAGAGCAGGTGCGACTGCGGGAGAGTGAAAGTCGAAACGACGAATTGGCGATCCTACGCGGAACCGCTGCGATTTGTTCGCGCGGCGGCGAAGTAGATGCCGTAAGGCTTTTCAATGCACTTGGAATCGACGCCACAAACGGCGCAATAGCGCTGAGACGCCTCATCAATGAACATCTTGTTCGCGAAAGTCGACCGGGGTTCCTTGGCGGTTTGCACGCGCTGCGTTCAGATGCCTTGAATAAAGCCGTCCATGATGAAGTTGTTCATATTCACATGAATTCTATCTGGACCTGCTTGCTGGCGGCCACGCCGGAAACGATGCCGGGCATCGTACGTTCTATTCTCGTGGGTTCGAATGAGAACGATGAAACTGCTATTCTAGCAAAACTTGCTGAGCAGCTCGCATCAAACGACCGGGCCGAACACTGGATTGCGATCCTAACAGGATTGGGGCTCGCAACACTGGAAAGACAGGTCGCAACTTTCATACAGGTCCTTGAAGACTTCGGCGTACAAATCGCTCACTGGTCTCTGGCTTCAATGTTTTTTGACCCGGAAACGAGCGTACCGAAAGTATCGGAGCTAGAGCACTGGGAAAAAATGCGAAGCGCGGTTTATGCTTTCAGGGTCCGCGAGGTACGCGATTTTCGCGCTGCCTGTGTCGGCATGCTTCCCAAAACGTGCGTCACACCGGCTTGCAAATGTTTACCAGAAGCCAACCGGCTTCTATCCAGTATCGTTCCAATAGGAGGCAGCAAACCGGTTCCGCTAAAAGTCGACATCGACTTTTCAACAAGTAAATCGGTCAAAATCCAAGACCTCGCAGATATTCTATCAACGGCATATCTAATCAGCCCAGAACTGGCAAAAGATTACGTTACGAACCTGGGCGGCGAAGAAACGCTTTTTGAAAAGTTTGAAGCGCAAACGCCATGGGTGACTCGTCCAGTTGTGCAATCCGATGGCGAACACGGCCGCACGGTGCGCTCCGACTATCTCCATATTGTCGAGCAGTATCAATCCGACCCACAGGAAACCGTATGCAATATCTGCAAAATACTAATTGCCCTGTCTCCCCAATCAGATGCAGCCGCGTCGGATGCGATTAGTCCGACGAGTCAGCCTTTCGTGGTTGGTGATCACAAGCTCTGGTCCAGTAACATGCCTAGGCGCAATATTGTCGCGAAAGCGCGCGTTGCATGGAATGTTGCATTTCGTCAGATTTTTCTTGCCCGTGCTGCCATTGCTGATCTTACTACATACACTGAAGGTATGAGCGGACTCGTACGCCGTACAGAGAAGGTATTTCACTCCTTTACGGAAAAATGGATTTCAGGAATACGCATCACCAATGCTGAACACTTGGCAGAAGAAATTAACGACGTCACCGCGAAAGTGAACGACTTAGCTTACGTCTCACCGGAAACGCCTTCCTCATCGATGGATGCGCCTGCGCAATTAGGAGATACAGAAGACACTCTTGGTGCGTTATTGGTGGGTACTCTTGGCAACCTTGTGCCGCGCCTGGGGCGGATTCCTTCTGAGGAAAATGGAAAGATTGCCGCCATTGTTGCGGGTGATCTTGCTGACCAAGCGATGAAGCAGACGGAGTCGGAGGTTTGGCGGGTTACGTCATCTCCGCCCATTAAGGAATTGAGGGCGCTTTCTGTGCGTTTGCGCGCGCTATCCGCAGTCCTGCACGAAATGGCTGCTGACGGCACACCAACCTCGGTAGAAAATATCGTGAAAGCCGCGAAGAAGGGTGCGCGGAACAGGGCTATAGTTTCGGCATCTCGGTTGTGCGATTACCGGGCGAATTCACGCCTCAATGCCTTGCTCAAAAAATTAGTGGAAAAACTTCAGGAACTTGGATGGACAACCGAATGCAAAACGCGCCGGATTAAAGAAGGCGACACTCACCATTGGCCACCGGTTGAGGTCGCAATTCTCGTGCATGTCGAAGATTTTGAGGCGGATGCTGCGTGTATCGGTGATTGCCTGGAGGTGGGACAGGAAATTCTCGAAAACAATTGGCAGTTTAGCATCGTACCGATTTTGCATGATACAGTAATAGCGTCCTTGGCTGTCCAGCCCGCCTCACACGGAGCATTGCCAGATACTGATTTCGAGCAAAACTGGAAGGTACACATAGACCTTCCATTTCTCGCTCCGAGATTTTCCGAAGCTTTTGACGCGGCAATCGCCGCGTGCGCCAATATATCGGCAATATTGAACTGCAGAGACTTAGACCATCTCCACAGCATAGAGGACAAAGCGCTTTCACAATCCATAGAAACATTCAAAAATAATCGCGCTACGATTGAGTCCATTGCGGAAAAGGCCGACAGTGAACTGTTTGTGGAATCATTGGAGTACTTGGACAAGAACTGGAATATCGTTGCTGATGAATTGGATACCATAAAAGCCGGAAAAAAGGTTGAGTTGCCTTTTGCCGCCCGCGTCTATTCTGCTCTTTTCGGTGAGGGAAGTGAGTTGTCTTTCGAGTTGGCCGGCGCAAGAATGTTACTTAGGCAGGCTGAAAGTGCCACACAAAAACACTCTTCCTAATCGGTGCTAAGATTCCGATATAGACCGATAAATTTTGCTTAGTTCAACCGGCATTTTGTCGTTTTCATTTGACCGCGCTGAGGGAAACGTCGCGCGATGTGTTCAGGTCCCATGACCCATTCGATTTACTCGCCTGCAGCGAGTTGGTGAAAGATTGTGGGTGGTTCCGGCAGAAATCTGCGCTATCGGGCATTCACGCACTTTCCATACACACCGCCCCGCCTTATTCATTGACCGGTCGGTCGGTTTATTATAATATGCATATGAACCAAGCCGGATTCAGCCAAGAATCCGGGTTTTTGGCGTTTCCGAAAACCTTTGCCGGGAGATATTGAATGTACGCGCAGGAAGTCAAATCCACGGGCAAAGGCGTGAAATCGCTGGACGAGATGGAGCCGCAGGAGCGCGCCTTTCAGGAACGCGTCAACGCCGATATCAAGATTGAGCCGAAAGACTGGATGCCGGAAGGCTATCGCAAAACGCTGATCCGTCAGATTTCCCAGCATGCGCATTCGGAAATTGTCGGGCAACTGCCCGAAGGCAACTGGATCACGCGCGCGCCGACGCTGGAGCGAAAAGCCATCCTGCTGGCGAAGGTGCAGGACGAAGCCGGCCATGGGCTCTATCTTTATTGTGCGGCGGAAACGCTCGGGATCAGCCGTGATCAGATGACGGAACAATTGCTGTCGGGCAAAGCGAAATATTCTTCGATCTTCAATTATCCAACGCTTAGCTGGGCAGATATCGGCGCCATTGGCTGGCTCGTCGACGGCGCGGCGATTATGAACCAGGTGCCATTGCAGAGATGTTCATACGGGCCCTATTCGCGAGCCATGATCCGGGTCTGCAAAGAGGAAA
>JAJFGF010000061.1 GCA_021776245.1 Hyphococcus sp.
TTTAAAACTCGACGATCATCTACCCGCGCCACGCCGCGTGGCTTATTCGGCAGCAAAGGCTGAATCACCGACCACTCAAAATCTGTCAAATCAAAACGCGCCATTCTTTCCTCCATCTCTGAAGAAAATGAATCACTGTTCGATTTCAAAGAAAATCCCCTTTATGGGTATGTGACCTAGTGTTGCGGCGGCTCTAGACAAGCGACGCGACTGCGACGAAAACGCCGGTCAGGATCAGCATGCTGATGACGACGCCGATGGCCGATTCGATGAAATTGCTCATTTTTCTCTCCTGTTAAATGCTGTTTTTTCCTCGCGCCAATTGTGCGATAATTGGATTGTTTCAGTCGGGCGTTGAGGAGAGCGTTGAAGGCGCCGTCGAAACTGCACGCCTATCGTTGAAGGCGCCGTCGTAAAAACTCCGGGGCACGGCATGGCGGGAACGGTTTTGGAAATTCGGTTGATTGGCGAACTTGCCGTTTTGCGGGACGGCAAGCCGGTCGTCCTGCCGCAATCGAAAAAAACGCGGGCGCTGCTGGCGTATCTGATCCTCAATGGCGGACCGCAACGACGGGAGAAACTGTGTGAGCTTTTATGGCAAGTCCCGGACGATCCGCGAGGATCGCTGCGCTGGTCGCTGAGCAAACTGCGCGGCATCGTCAATGTTGAGGGCGTCGAGCGGATTGACGCTGACCGTGAACGGGTTTCTTTTAATGATGAAGGCGTCGAAATCGATTTCGTGAATGTTCAGCATGCAGTCGCAAATGGATTGGCGGCTTGGGACCGCAAAGAGCTTGCCGATCTGGCGGACCGGTTTTGCGGCGCGCTGCTGGAGGGTCTCGAGCTCACCGGGCAGCCGGAATTTGAAACCTGGCGTCTGGCGCAACAGGAACGCGCGCGACAAGCGCATTGCGCAATACTCAAGTCACTGGTCGACAAGCTTGACGATGATCGCAGCGAAAGGGCGGACCGGCTCAATAAACTTGTTCAACTGGAGCCTTATGACTGCACGCTCCACTGCGAATTAATTACAGCGCTGGCGCAGTCGGGGCGGATGAAGGAGGCGGAACGTCAAAAGGCGATAAGCGCAACAATCCTCAAAGATATCGATGGCGTAAATCTCGACCAGCTCAAAGCGGCTTCACAGTCGAAACCGCAGCCATCAGCCGCCCGTTCATCGGCGCCGTTGCATCAGGAAATCCGGTTTTGCAAAGCCGGTGACGGCGCTCAAATTGCTTACGCCAGCGTCGGCGAGGGGCCGCCTCTGGTGAAGACCGCAAACTGGCTCAATCATCTTGAATTTGACTGGGAAAGCCCTGTCTGGCGACATATATTTCGAGCCTTTTCCGACAGCAGGCGGCTGATCCGATATGATTCGCGCGGTAACGGATTATCGGACTGGAACACCAAAGATTTTTCATTTGATAAAATGGTGGAAGATCTTGAAGTTGTGGTTGACGCTGCGGGCGTTGATCAGTTTGATCTTATCAGCATTTCGCAGGGTTGCGCCGTCGGCGTCGAATATGCCGTCCGCCACCCTGAAAAAGTCTCGAAACTCATTCTTTTTGGCGGCTATGCGCGGGGCTGGAATTGCCGCGGTTCGAAGATCGTACAGCAAACCGAAGCCTTGATCACGCTGATGAATGTCGGTTGGGGGCAGGATGATCCTGCATTCCGCCAGTTGTTTTCATCGCTCTTTATGCCTGATGCGCCAATCGAGAATCACAACTGGTTTAATGAACTGCAGCGCATGACAACGACGCCTGAAAATGCATCCCGAATTTTGCGGGCCTGCGGCGAGGTTGATGTATTGAATCGGCTCGGGGAGGTGAAAGCGCCGACCCTTGTTATCCATTCCGTCGGCGATTTACGTGTGCCGTACAATGCTGGCCGCGAATTGGCTGGCGGCATTCCCGGCGCCCGTTTTGTGACGCTCAATACGCGCAATCACCTGTTGCCCGAAACGGATCCGGAATGGCCGCGCCTGTTAAGAGAAATCGAGGCTTTTTTATCTGAATAGCGGCGCGACATTGTCTCGGCCCGCTTACGGACCGTTGCCCGCACCTTACCGCCTGCGCGCCGCGCCCGCCATCAATCATATCTCAAATCTGTCGAGGGCGGCGCTTGTATCATTGCCGCCGGCGCGGGCGGCGCCGCCGAGAACATAAATGATATTGTCGATGGCGACAGCGCCAAGGCCGTGGCGTTTGCGCGGCATCGGGGCGACGGCGCGCCATTGATCGGCGCCGGGGTCATATTCCCAGCTTTCCGCAAAAACCCCGCCGCCGCCGGGCGCGAAAAATTCGCCGCCAAAGACATAGATTTTGCCGCGGCTAACCGCTGCGGCAAGGCCGCCTTGCGCTTTGGGCATGGGGCGCCCCTGTTCCCAGCGATCGGACAGCGGGTCGTAAACTTCGACGACTGCGCTGTTGCCGTCGCTGACGGTGCGCCCGCCGATGACATAAAGCGCGTTATTGACAACGGCGCCGGCGGCGGAGTTACGCGCCGTTGGCAGCGGCGCTGCGGAAAACCAGCGATTGGCGGCCGCATCGTAAACCCAATGCTCGTCCGTATCGATGTGATCGGACCAGTTCCGATTGGCGCTGCCCGACGGCGCGCGGCCGCCGGCGACATGAATAAAACCATTCAGCGATGCGCAAACCGTCTCGGCCTGAGGATGCGGCATGGGCCTCATCAGCGTCCAGGGCTGGTCTATGGCGCCCGTGCGCCAGCAATTTGCGCGCATTTGCCAGCCGCCGCCTGCGTTTCTCGCAAATCCGCCGACACCGTATAAATATCCGTTGTTATTGACCAGCGCCAGATGGTGGCGGGCGTCCGGAAGCGGCGCCCCATAGCGCCATCGATCATCACGCGGATCATAATAGGTGACAACGTCGGTGACATTGTATTGGCCGTCGGCCGTTAAGCCGCCGGCATTGACGAGAATATTAAATGGCTTCGGCTTGAGGGCCGGCGCCGACGCTTTCCAAAATGGCGCCGGATAAATTTCCTGCACAGGAAACGGCATATCCGCAAGTGGCGTCCAGGTGCCCGGCGGCGTTTCCTCAGCGACAGCGACAGGGCTGGCGCCGCAGACTGTCGTAGCAGCGAAGGCGCTGCTTCCTAATATGACGGCGCGGCGATTAAATCTCTTCATGACACTTCCCCAAAACACACTTTATGCAACTTACGACGATCCCGTGCCGGCAATTGCAGCGCATGCGACGCGCGGCCCGGCGCCGCCAATTGGCTGTGTTTCGTGATCATCCGCATTTGCATGAACGACAATGGCAAAGCCGTCTTCATCCATCAGCGGGTAGGGGCCGGCGGCGGCGGCGGCTTCTTCGCTGGCATAAAGCGCAACTGCGCTGTTAAAAATTTCGGCTGTCGCACGGCCATCGGCGTTAGCATAGATATTTGGAAGGTCAGCGCGCTCGGGTCCATTTGGATTTAACAGCCCATGATCGCGATTTTCGGGATCCACATGCCCGCCCGATGCTTTAAAGCCGTCACCGCCATCGCTGCAATCGCCAACATTGTGCAAATGAATGCCGTGCCAGCCTTGGGTCAGGCCCTTCAAATCAACACGCATCAAGACGCCCGCGCCGGGGGCGTTGGTCAATACAACATAGCCTGTGTCCGATCCATCCGGGGCGACAAATCCCGCCGCCGCGTCAGCCCAGGCGGCCGGGGCCAGGGGTTCGAGCATCGGTTCGGCGGCGCCACGCGATCCGGCGTCTTCAGCGTCTTTCCCGCAAGCCGTGAGAAAGCTTAGGGAAATCCCAGATATTACAAGCAGTTTTGCGGCAGAGGTCACAGTTTTCCCCAGGTTGTTTTCGACGATGATCCTAGCCTAACTGGAACGGCGAATAAACTGACGCGAAAACGGCCCAAATGCTTGGCTTTGCGGGGGTCGAATGCTAAGCGGAGCTTTACTTTTTTCACTTGATTCCAAAGGGTTTCCCGCGTGGCGGACGACAATAACGAACATGACGGAAACGGCGGCGCAGCGCCGTCTCAGGACCCCAGCATTTCCTCAATTTCCATCGAAGACGAAATGCGCCGGTCTTATTTAGATTATGCCATGAGTGTGATCGTCAGCCGCGCGATTCCCGATGCGCGCGATGGTCTGAAACCGGTTCACCGGCGTGTCCTGTGGTCAATGCTCGAAAATGGCAATCACTGGAATAAGCAATACAGAAAATCGGCCCGCGTCGTCGGTGATGTGATCGGTAAATACCACCCTCATGGCGATCAGTCGGTCTATGACGCATTGGTCCGCATGGCGCAGGATTTTTCCATGCGCCTGCCGCTGCTCGACGGTCAGGGTAATTTCGGGTCGATCGACGGCGATCCCCCTGCTGCTTACCGTTATACGGAAGTTCGGATGCAGAAGGTTGCGCACTCGCTGCTCGAAGATGTTGAAAAAGCAACGGTCGATTTCCAGCCGAATTATGATGGCTCCGAACACGAACCAATGGTGTTGCCGGCGCGCTACCCAAATCTTCTGGTGAATGGGGCCGGCGGCATCGCCGTTGGCATGGCGACGAATATCCCGCCGCATAATCTCGGCGAAATCGTCGATGCGACGGTCGCTATGATCGACAACGCAGAGATCACCGATGAGGAGCTGATACGCATTGTGCCCGGCCCTGATTATCCGACCGGCGGGATTATTCTCGGACGCGCCGGCGCAAAGGCGGCATTGCTATTGGGGCGCGGATCGGTTGTCACGCGCGGCCGCGCGACGATTGAAGAAGTGCGCAAGGATCGCTACGCGATCATCATCACCGAAATTCCTTTTCAGGTGAATAAGTCATTGATGATCGAACGCATCGCGGGATTGGTGCGTGAAAAGAAAATCGAAGGCATTGCGGATATTCGCGACGAGTCAAATCGTCACGGCATTCGCGTCGTGATCGAGTTGTGCCGCGATGCGGCAGGCGATGTGGTGTTGAACCAACTCTATCGCCATTCGCAGTTACAGCAAAGTTTTGGCGTTAATCTGCTCGCGCTCAATGGCGGCCAGCCGCAACAGATGAGCCTGCGTGACGTACTCAGCGCATTTATCGAGTTTCGCGAGGAAGTCGTTACGCGGCGCACCAAATTTGAGCTCAATAAAGCGCGCGACCGGGCGCATATATTGGTTGGTCTTGCGATTGCGGTTGCAAATATTGACGAGATCGTTGCGCTCATTCGCAAGTCGCCCGATCCAGCCACGGCGAAAGCGCAGTTGATGGAGCGCGACTGGCCGGCGAAAGATCTGGCCCCGCTTGTCGCGCTTGTTGCCGATCCGCGTCACATGATGACCGATGGCAATACGCTCAAGCTTTCCGAGGAACAGGCAAAAGCCATTCTCGATTTGCGTTTGCAGCGCCTGACAGCACTCGGGCGCGATGAGATCGGCGGTGAGTTAAAAGGCCTGGCCGACAAAATCGCCGATTATCTCGACATCTTACGCCGCCGCGATCGCGTCATGACGATCATCAAGGATGAGCTTGCTGCGGTCAAAGACGAATTTGCGACGCCGCGGCGAACCGAGATTGCGGAAGCCGAGGGCGAAGTCGAAGATGAAGATTTGATCGCCCAGGAAGATATGGTCGTCACGGTGACCCATTCCGGCTACGTCAAACGAACAGCGCTGTCGGTCTATCGTGCGCAAAAACGCGGCGGCAAAGGCCGCGCCGGCATGAAGTTCAAGGATGAAGACTTTGTTTCCCAGCTTTTCGTCGGCAATACGCATACGCCGCTCCTTGTCTTTACCTCGACAGGCATGGCCTACAAGCTGAAATTGTGGCGTTTGCCGGAAGGCGCGCCGCATTCCCGCGGCAAGGCGTTTGTAAACATATTGCCGCTCGCCCAGGATGAACGCGTAACAAACATATTGCCGCTGCCTGAAGATGAAGAAGCTTGGGGACAATTGCATGTGATGTTTGCGACGAAATCCGGCAATGTGCGCCGCAACAAGCTCTCCGATTTTCAGCGCGTTAATCGCAACGGCAAGATCGCCATGAAACTTGAAGAAGGCGACAACATTGTCGGCGTCGATATTTGCCGCGAGGATGAAGACGTTATGCTGACGACGGCGGCGGGCATGTGTATCCGCTTTCCTGTCGATACTGTACGCGTGTTTGCGGGACGAACATCGACGGGTGTGCGCGGGATTAAGTTAGATAAGAGCAACCATGTGATCTCGATGGCGGTCCTGCATCACGTCAATACGGTTACCGAAGAAGCGCGGGCCTATCTTAAACACGCCGCCGCGATGCGTCGCGCGGCGGGCGAGGCGGATGTCGAAGATCCAGAAGAGTCCGATGCGCCTGATATTGCGATCAGCCCGCAACGCCTTGCAGAACTTGGCGCGGCGGAGCAATTCGTCCTCACAGTAACTGAAAATGGTTACGGAAAACGCACATCGTCCTATGAATACCGGACTTCCGGTCGTGGCGGTAAAGGCATTATCGCGATCCAGACAACAGAGCGAAACGGTCCTGTGGTTGCTTCGTTTCCAATTGAGGAAACCGATCAGATCATGCTTGTTACCGATGGCGGGCAATTGATCAGGACGCCGGTCAACGACATTCGTGTCGCCGGACGAAACACGCAAGGCGTAACAATTTTCCGCACCCGTCCAGGCGAACGTGTTGTCTCTGTCGGCCGCGTTGAAGACGTGGAGGATGATGAAGAGGCCTCTGGCGAAGAATGAAAAGCCTCAAGCACTTCGGAATTCTTGCTCACAGCGCGGAAGGCGCTTCACTTTGTTTTTTGTCGTTTTGTCGCCAAGGGTTTGCGCAAATGGGCGCCCATATGCATCCCGATGTAACGCTTGACTGCATAGCGTTGGGACACAGCATGGAGGCGTGGGAAACCAGCAACTATGCGCCAATCCGGGATACGCATGCGGCGTCAATCGATCGACTGGCGCGGGCCGGCGCTGAGTTCTTCGCGTGTCCCGACAATACAAGCCATATTGCGATGGAATGTCCCGGCCCCGAATTCGCACTACCGGGCCTCAACATCGCCGATATCGTGGCCGAACAAGCGGCCCACAGAAAAATGCGGCGTGTGGGCGTTCTCGGCACGCGGTTTACCATGGAAGGACCGGCTTACCGTCGCGCCTTTGACGCTCATGGGCTGGGCATGGAAATTCCGGACGAGGATGAGCGCGAAGAGATTAACCGGATTATCTTCGATGAACTCGTAGAGGGCAAATTTACGGATGAATCGAGAGCGCGTTTTGTTACGATTATTGAGGGACTGGGGGTGCGCGGATGTGACGGCGTTGCGCTCGTTTGCACCGAGATACCTTTATTGATAACACCCGACATATCGCCGCTTCCAGTCCTGGATTCCACCGGATTGCTGGCAAAAGCGGCATTTGAGGTTTCTACCGGCGCAAGGCCAATGCCCTTATGGCGCGGCGGGCCAATTGAATCAGTCGATATTTCGGCGCCTTTCAAAAGAGAGGGCGGCAGGGGATGACTAAACTGATCGGGCTTTATCCCGGAACTTTCGACCCTTTAACCATGGGGCATGTGGATATTGTCGAACGGGCGGTAAAGCTGGTCGATGAATTGGTTATTGGTGTTGCGATTAATCGCGACAAAGGACCGCTCTTTACTCTTGAGGAGCGCGTCACGATGGTCGAACAGGAGATGGCGCGGATATCCAAGGCCAGCGGCGTACCCATTAAAGTGGCCCCATTCGAAATCTTGCTGATGCAGTTTGCTGAGGAGATTGAGGCAAATATCATCATTCGCGGCCTGCGCGCGGTTTCCGATTTCGAATATGAATATCAAATGGTTGGTATGAACCAGGCGCTGAATGACGATATTGAGACAGTCTTTTTGATGGCGGACGCGCGTTATCAATCCATTGCGTCGCGCCTCGTTAAGGAAATTGCGCGGCTTGGCGGCGGCATCGATTCTTTTGTACCTTCGCATGTGGCCATGCAGTTGAAGGCAAAATTCGCGAGACAGTAAATTCACAAAGTGACGCGGCTATGCTTGAACATTGTTGCGTCTGTGTAGCCGAGCCTGAAAGGAAGTATGAAATGGCGGAGTTTAAAGGCGAATGCTTGTGCGGCGCGCAGCTCTTCACGAAAACCGCTAATAATCCAGACGGGATTGCTGTTGTCGCGGCAAGCCTTGATAATCCGGACATATTTTCGCCTCAGGTTTCTGTCTATGCGTCTAACGCGACGCCTTGGGATCCGCCCCGCGACGCCTTGGGATCCGCCCAAAGAGGGCATTCCACAATTTGAAAAAATGCCGCCTCGCGGTTAACGGAGTTTAATCAGTATGCGTTTTAAAAAATTTCCCCAAGCTGCGTTGATAGTCGGTGCGGCATTCGCCGTTGGAACAACGGTGGTTTTCGCTCAGGATGAGGCTCCTTTGCTTTCGCCGTCAGAGATACTTGAGGGCGCGCCAGCCGAGATCTGGCGTCCGGTTGATCATGAAAATTTGCTCTATATGGATCTGCCGGCGGGAACAATCATTATCGAGATGCGCCCGGATTTTGCGCCTCTTCATGTTGAACGCATCAAGGAACTGACCCGCGAAGGATTTTATGACGGGCTTCAATTTCATCGCGTCATTGAAGGGTTTATGGCTCAGGGCGGCGACCCGAAAGGCGATGGCACAGGCGGGTCGGATAAGCCAGATCTGCAAGCGGAATTCGCTCGCGATACGCTTGAGACATCAGAATTCTTTCAGATTGGGCGCGACCGCACAGCGCCGCGGATCGGCTTCATTGACGGCATGCCGGCAGGGGCACAGCCGGAAGCGCTTCGCGCCTTCAGAGCCGATCGCAAGGTTGAGTTGTGGCCGCTGCATTGCCCGGGAGTAATGTCTATGGCGCGCGCATCCGATCCGAACAGCGCAAACAGTCAATTCTTTTTGATGATCGGCGATTCGCGGTTGAATCTTGATCGTCGATATACGGGGTGGGGTTGGATTATTGACGGGTTCGAAGCTTCGCGCCGGATCACGCGCGGTGAGCCGCCAACCCGGCCGACGCCGATTATTCGTGTGCGTGTGGGTTCAGAGGTGCCAGTGTCGGAACGCAGGGATATAGCGGTCATGCGGACCGACAGCGAAACCTTTGTGCGATACCTCAAAGCATCCGGTGAATTAAATGATCACGGATATGTCAAAGATATCTGCGACATCAAAGTGCCGGTTCGAGTCGATGGAGAAATTGAACGATGAACGATAAACTGATTTTAAAGCTAGAAACTGGCGATGTCACGATTGAGACGCTATCTGAAAGCGCGCCTAATCACGTCGCGCGCATTAAAGAGCTTGCTGATGATGGATTTTACGATGGGCTGAGCTTTCACAGGGTCATTGATGGCTTTATGGCGCAGGGCGGATGTCCGCGCGGCGACGGCACCGGCGGCTCGGGCCAGAAGATCGACGCAGAATTTAACGATGTCAGCCATCAGCGTGGTGTTTGTTCCATGGCGCGGGCGCAAGATCCCAACAGCGCCGACAGCCAATTTTTCATTTGCTTTGACGATGCGTCATTTCTTGACAATCAATATACTGCCTGGGGCAAGGTGATCGATGGCATGGAGCATGTGGACGCCGCAAATCGCGGCGAGCCGCCGGAAAATCCGACAAAAATCATCTCTTTTCGATCTGCGGCGTAATATTTATATCGTTTGGAAACAGGAATTTGTTCACCTCAGTAGGGCATAATGCGTGCGGTTGACGCGCATCTGGACCACCTTCACAAATCACTGAATCAGCGAAAGTGGTCTAGATTATTGTTTTGTCGCGCATCCGAACCAAAAAACCGCATACACTTTTTGTGAATGCGCTATAATCTTATCAAGCATGACGAACGGATCTCGCGCCTGTGAATCTTGCCTATCTGATGAACACCTACCCGATCACGTCGACAACCTTTATTCGGCGAGAAATCGAAGCGCTTGAGCGCCGTGGAGTAAAAGTAAAGCGCTATGCTGTGCGGCAATGGGACGGGGAACTTGTTGACCCAGCCGATATCGATGAGCCCTTGCGGACGCATTATCTTCTGTCTGGCAATACTTTAAGACTTGTCGCTGCATTTTTTCGAGAGATTGTCGTCAATCCAGGCGGCTTGATAAAAGCGCTGGGCCCCTGGGTTTCACTGCTGAAGAATGCGCGGGGCGGCCTGGTTCGCCATAGCGCCTATTTGCTTCAGGCAATCTATTTCCGCCAGCGTGCGGCCGCGGACAAGATTGACCATGTGCATGTGCATTTTCTGACCAATTCCACCGCGGTCGCCATGCTGTCACGGATCATGGGCGGACCTGAATATAGCGTGATGGTGCATGGGCCGGATGAGCTTAGTGACGCGCCGCTCTTGAGTTTTCCCGAAAAGATCAAACACGCATCTTTCATCGCGGCGATCTCGAATTTCTGTAAATCGCAACTCATCCGCTTCAGTTCGTTTGAAAACGCCAGTAAAATTCACATCATTCATTGCGCTCTGGAAATCGGTGAGTTCAATCTGGCGCCCCCTGTAAATGTGGAAAACCAGACATTTGTCTGCGTTGGACGGCTTTGTCCGCAAAAAGGACAGGCGCAAATTCCCGCGGCGGTCGTTGCGCTGCGCAGTGAATTTCCGGATTTGAAAGTTATTCTCATTGGCGATGGCGAAAGCCGCAGCGATGTAGAGTCGGCGATCACGCGCCATGATGCTGACGACATGATCGCCATCACGGGGTGGATGGCGAATGACAAAGTCCGCGAAATCATCGCCGCTAATCGCGCTTTGTTGTTGCCGAGTTATGCAGAAGGCCTGCCCGTCGTGATTATGGAAGCGCTCGCCCTCGGCCGGCCGGTAATTTCAACATATATTGCCGGCATACCGGAATTGGTTGATGAGGGCTGCGGCTGGATCATACCGGCAGGATCACATGAAGCGCTTGTCGATGCGATGCGTGCGGCGCTTGTCGCCTCGCCTGAGGCGCTTGCCGCAAAAGGCGCCGAGGGGCGCGCGCGGGTCGAACACGGCCATGATATCGACAAGGAAGCTGCAAAACTCTATGCACTAATTGAAAAATCCGCATTTAACTAGGCAGAGGGCGCGGCCGAACTCGCCAAAAAAACGGCGCGTCGCTGCTAAGAACTTTTGCAATCGCCGCTTGCAGGCGCGAAACTGCGCCTGGTATTGCAGGTTTTGATTTGATTGGAGCGCAGGATGTCCGTCAACTATGAATCGCCGCGGGACGGAGTTGTCCTGATCACGCTTAATCGCCCTAAAAAGCTAAACGCTTTTGACGCCCAAATGCGTCTCGATATGATGGATGCAACGCGGCGCGCGTCTGCTGACGAAGCAGCGCGTGTCGTCGTGGTGACCGGCGAGGGGCGCGCCTTCAGCGCTGGCGCGGATATCAGCGTGCTGGAGGAAAAATATAATGTCGAGGATATTCTGAATACAGAATATGGATCGTTTCTAACGCCGATCCAGACCATGCCAAAGCCGGTAATTTCCGCGATCAATGGTCCGGCTGCCGGGATCGGCATGACGATGGCGCTGACTTGCGATCTACGAGTCATGGCGGATGACGCCTATCTCATGAGCGCCTTTGCGAATATCGGTCTGGTGCCCGACGGCGGGCTGTCTTGGTTGCTGACGCAGCAGCTTGGCTATGCGCGCGCCTATCAACTCGCGATTGAAGCCGAGAAAATCGATGCGCAGCGTGCGCTGGATTGGGGCCTGGTGAATCGGGTTGTTCCGGTTTCTGACGTTTTGGAAAATGCACTTGATTGGGCGCAATCGCTTGTCGAGCGTGCGCCAATTGCCATGGCTCTCACAAAACGCACTTTTCGATCGGCGTGCGAAAGCGGATTGCGCAATGCAATTGGGTTCGAGGCGATGGCGCAACGCAATGCCATGACGACAGAGGATTTTCCTGAGGGCGTGGCGGCAATGTTCGAAAAACGCAAAGCAGCATTCAGGGGAAAATAGGACGAAGCGACAGGATTAGACTGTCCTCGGGCAATATGCCGGCAAGGATCAGGATGAGGGCGCTGGAAATCGCCAGCGCCGGACCAAACGGTATTGGCGTTGCCCCGGTTATTTCTTTTCCTGTAAAACGCATCGACAAAGCGCCGGCAAGTCCAATCAACGCGGCGGCAAGCACTATTGGTGCAATCGCCTGCCAGCCAAGCCAGGCGCCGATGGCGGCGAGCAGTTTTGCATCGCCTTGCCCGAGGCCCTCTATACCGCGTAGGCGATGAAATATCATTCCGACAATCCGAAAAATCAGAAAACCGGCGACAGCGCCAATCAGCGCATCGGTCATCGGCGCGACAAAACCTACTGCGCTGGCAATGATTCCGAAGATAATCAGCGGCAGCGTCAGCGCGTCAGGCAAAAAGCCGGTTTCAAAATCGATGACGGCCAGGGCGATCAATATCCAAAAAAATATTGCGGCGAAAAGCGCCGCGACCGTAAACCCAAATAAAAGATAGGCGCCAAGGGCCGCCGCACCGCCGAGGAGTTCAACAACAGGGTAGCGGATTGGAATTTTGGTGCCGCAAGAGGCGCATTTGCCGCCAAGGGCAAGATAAGAGGCGATTGGGAAAAGATGCGCCCTGGCGATGGGCGCATGGCAGGCGGGGCAATAAGAGCGTGGAAATACCAAGTTTCCCTCGCGCGAATCGTCATCCACAAGCCGCCACATGGCCGGTCCGCGATGAATAACGACGTTCAAGAAACTTCCGATAATCAGCCCGAAAAAAGCTGCGAATGCCGGAATGATTGCGGTCAATTTCTACTCATGCCTGCGATTTGTCATCCGCCGGACCGGGTCCGGTTTACGTGCCGCCGCGACGGTATCACTTTGTGTTCCCTGGCAAAATTGAATTCGTCTCGAAATGCCGGAAATGTATACGCGCACCTCGTGCGCAGACCTGTCTGTGCGGCTGAACGAGCCTGTCATCAAAATGAAATATAGCCGTCATTGCGATGTCATATAACTGAACTACCCGCCCAATCCAGAAGGTACGGCGCTTAAGCGCCGGGGATCCTCGCGCCTGGGCGATGCGCTGGACTTGGATAATGTGCGCCAGGTAATTTATTTGGGCGTTGATCGGACGGAGACCACTCGAACGATGACTTTTGACATCAGTTTTTTTGCGTTCATTGGATTTCTGTTTGCGGCATATGCAGTCGTCGCCAATGATGCGCTCCAGACTCTTGGCACCTTCATCAATTCCAACAAGCATGTTCACTGGATTGCGCTTTATGCATTTGCAGTCTCGATTTTAATTTATATCTTCGCCTATGGATGGGTGCAAAATGGCGGGGATCCTTCATATGGCCGCCTGGCGAATACCGCAAAATATCCGCCCATGGATGTCCAATGGTACCACACGCTGCCGCCGCTGGTCTTGCTGATCATTACGCGGTTTGGCGTTCCGGTTTCAACATCATTTATGGTGCTGACGATCTTTGCGACCGGTGCAGGTCTGCAATCCATGCTGACGAAATCACTAATTGGATATGGCGTCGCGTTCGCAGCTGGCGCTGTAATATATGCGATACTGACCCCAACGCTTGAGCGGTTCTTCAAAAACACCGCCGATCAGGCAAAAAATCCGATTTGGGTCGTGCTGCAATGGACGTCGACCGGTTATCTTTGGTCGGTCTGGCTGATGCAGGATTTCGCTAATATCTTTGTTTTCTTGCCGCGCGAATTGTCCTTACTTGAAGGCTTTGGCGCTATGGGTGTTATGGCCGCATTGCTCGCGATCACCTTTGCGACCGACGGCGGCCCGGTGCAGAAAATTTTGAAATCCAAATCTGCGGTGACTGATATCCGATCAGCAACCATCGTCGATTTCACCTATGCGACGTTGCTCTTTTATTTCAAGGAATTGAACGACATTCCGAAGTCAACAACCAGGGTGTTTCTTGGATTGATGGCGGGGCGCGAAGTGATGATTGCGAGCATCGACAAAATCAGATCGCGGGGCGCAACTTTTCAAATCGTCTTCAGTGACGCCGGCAAGGCGTTTTTCGGCCTTGTCATATCCGTCATTCTGGCATTGGGGTTGCCGCGTCTGGCGGCGATGGCCGGCTAGCACAGTACCGCTTAGCCGATTTCTTACTTGTTGAGCAGGGCGAAGGTTTTGCTTTGCTCGCAGGACGCTGAGAAACATTCAGTAAAAATGCCATCATTATCTTCGCCTGCTGTGGCGATCGCAGCCGGGATCGCGACGACCGTGGCGATCAATGCGACAGCGGTATAAGCGGCGATGTCACGTGATTTTTTGCTGAAATGTGACGACCTGCGCCCCGAGACGTCAATATCTGCATATGATGAAAAAATCGCCATTTATCAATACCTTACTGTACTTACCGATTCCCAAACCTGCGGCTGTTATTGTTATATAACTGTCACATTATGGGGAAAACCCTAACAAAGTCAATCTCCATGCGCAAAATGTGCGCATCATTACGAACTCGTGACAAATATGTGACGGCGCCTGCGGTCTCCCTTCTCTGCGACATTTGCACCAGCGGATGTTTTTTTGCGGCCGTGTGTGGACGCAGAAGACGCCAAAGGGCGGCTCGATATCCGGCCGTTTGCGACAGAAAATCGCGCGAATTTCGTTTTGAAAGATGATGAACAGCGACCTTGGGCACAAAAGGGGCGGGTGCAAGATGATTACAGATTATATGGTAAATATGGCGAGTGCATACATTGCCTCGCCGCCGGGCGCCTCTTGACGGTTGAAAGCGACGTAGTTCCTTTAAAATTGGCGTAATTCTTGTAACGGCAGGGCCAATTCCTGTGGGCGGCGCCAAATGGATTTGCTAAGGCATGGGGTACATGGGGAAAAGTAGAGGCGCGGGTCCTCAAACCGGGGCTGGTGGTGGGTTTTGGCCGTAATAGGACGTCAGAATATTGTAGATTTGTTGCAGCGTGCGTTCGGCGCCAGCCGCGCGCGCGGGCGTGTTATTTTGGGCGGTCGAGTGTTGAGTGCTCGAACTGTGTCGCGATTTGTCGAAATCGTTCTGATTGCCATTCTCGGCATTTTGCTGGCGCTGATTTTCTTGTCGTTCTTCGCGCCGCTGTCGTTGCCTGAACACAACATCATCGCGGCGGCGCCGGCGTCGCAGCAAAATGGTACGCTCGTTGTCAAAAGCCCGTTTCCGGCAACCACGCTTGCGGCGACGCCGATCAGTGAGACGCCTGTGGTCGCCGAAACAACGCTTGATTTGACGCTAACCGGGGTTTGGACCAGTCCTGATGGCGGTTCGGCGACCATTCGTATTCCTGATGGTTCCGAGAAACGATTCGCCGTGGGCGATATGATCGTCCAGGGCGTAGGCTTGGCGGCGGTTTATGGCGATCACGTAACACTTGATCGTGGCGGCGTTCGAGAAGCGCTGCGGTTTGAATCAAAGACCAAGTTAGAAACGCAAAGGCCGCCGCAGCGCCGTCCGAATCTACAATCATCCGACCTGGCGCCGGCGGTGACGGGCCGACTCGCGTCGGTTTTGCGGCTCGCGCCGGCGATGGATGCAAACGGTAATTTTGCGCTTGAGATTTACGCATCTCGCGACCGCCGGACATTCGCTTCTCTGGGTCTCAAGGATGGGGATCGGCTTATTTCAATTAATGGAACGCCGGCGCCGAGCAATCCGGCGGCGCTCGGAAACCTGTTAAGAGAATTACAGCAAAGCAATGCTGCGAGGATTATTGTTGAACGCGACGGCAAGGAAAAACTGATCGTCTTTTCGACGGATAAATTGGGTTTTGACTAATGTGGAGTTTGTTCATGGGTAAGTTAGTTGTGCTGCTCTCTGTGGCCATCGCTTTTCTGGGCGTTGCGAGTGCGCAGGAAAATTGCGGCGAAGAATTGAATTATGAAGACGCCGATATCCGCGCAGTAATTGACGAAATTGCAGTGCGCACAGGACGAACCTTCCTGCTCGATCCGGCGGTTCAGGGACGCGTCACAGTGAAATCGCCGCCCGCTGGCGGTATCTGCGCAGATGAAGCGTGGGAACTTTTTCAGGCGATGTTGCGGGTTAATGATTTCGTCGCCACGCCGATTGGCGCGGGCAAATTTCGTATTGTTCCGCTGCAGGAAGCGGCGAGGAGCGCCGGTCCTGTTGGCGGTGACGGGCGCGGTTCGGATCTTGTCACTCAGATTATTCGCCTGCGTTACGTCGATGCGCGTGAGGCCGCAGCAAATCTTGCGCAAATCATTGGCAATAACGGCGTCGTCAGCCCTGTGCGCAGCGGCAATGCAGTCATTCTTGTGGATACGGCGGACAATGTGATCCGCTTGCGCCGGGTGTTGTCGGAACTTGACAAAGACCCGACGATTTTTCGAACAATTACGCTTGAGTACGCCAGGGCAAGTGATGTGGCGCGCGTTGTAACGGATTTGGCGCGAGAAATATCCGAAGATCAGGGCGCATCAAAATCGACCGTCAGTGTTGTGCCAGTGGAGGCCAGCAATTCGTTGCTTGTTCGTGCTGAGCCGACGCTGATGCGCCGTATTGAATCGGTAATTGCCGAGCTCGACAAATTCGGTGAGAACACATCGGATTTGACTGTTGTTGCGCTTAGCCATGCTGATGCGGAGGAAATGGCGGTGCTGCTAACCGAGGTTGCAAACAGCGCGCCTAATCCCAGCGGCGAAGGCGTAACAACACGCGATCGCGCTACGATTTCGTTCCACAAGCCGACAAATTCGATAATTATTAATGGCGATGCAGATATTCAGCGTACGCTGCAAAATGTGATCGGAGAGCTGGATGTACGGCGGCCACAGGTTCAGGTTGAGGCGATAATCGTCGATATTTCCGACAATCTTGCGCGCGATCTCGGTATTCAGTATTTTCTGACGGGCAACACCGATAGCGGCATTCCGTTCTCTGCAACGAATTTTTCTTCCGGGCCGAATCTGTTGCCGGCTGCAGGCGCAGCTTTGCTCAATGGGGAAAATTTTCCAAGCGCATTCCGCGACGATACGCAGGCCAATCTTCTTGCAACTCAGGCGCTAAATTCGCTTTTGGGCGTGCAGGGGCTTGCGTTTGGCGGCGGCGTTGAAATTGGCGACGGCAATATTTTTGGCGGTATCCTGACCGCATTGAAGACCGATTCTGAGTCCAATATTCTTTCAACACCGTCGGTCGTTACGTTGAACAACCAGACGGCGCGGCTGCAGGTTGGTCAGGAGATTCCGATTACGACTGGGGAGGCCCTTGGCGATAATCTCTCCAATACGTTCCGCACCGTCAATCGCGAAGAGGTGGGCGTTATTCTGGAGGTCACGCCGCAGATCAACGATGGCGACGTCGTGACGCTGGAAATTACACAGGAAATATCCAGTATTGCGGGGCCGGTGATTGCGAGCTCATCGGACCTTATTACGAACAAGAGCATCATTACAACGACCGCGCTCGTGGACAGCGGTGAAATTTTGGTGATCGGCGGGTTGATCGACGAACAACGCAATATCAGCGAAGAAAAAGTGCCGCTGCTGGGCGATATTCCGGGATTAGGCAATCTGTTCAAGAGTTCTTCTCGTTCAAGAGACCAGCGCAATCTGATGGTGTTTATTCGTCCAACGATCATTCGTGACAAAGAAACCGCAAATGCGGCAACATACAAAAAGCTGGATTACATGCGCGCCCGTGAAATTTTACGAAGCGGCGAACCGGTAGCTGATATTGACCGGTTGATTAATCAGGTGACCGGCATAGACCGGCCGGACGCGACAACGGCAGGATCGACCGATAAGGAATGAGTGAAACCGGCGCCACTGCGACATCAAGACTGGCTTACGCGTTTGCGAAGGAGCGCGGCGTGATTGTGCTCGACGCTGAGGCGCGTCCGATTGTCATCGGCGTGCGCAATTCGCCGGATCCATGGGCGCTGGTTGAGGCGCGCCGCGCGGTTGGCGCGCCGATTGTGATCGATAAAATGCCGGCTGACGTTTTTGAACGGCGTCTGTCAGAGATTTATTCAGTAGAGGGCATTTCGACTGCGGATCTTGATCTGGCGGGAGATGACGATCTCGCATCACTTGCGGAAGGCCTGCCGAAAACCGCCGATCTTCTCGACAGCGAGAACGACGCGCCGGTTATCCGTTTGATTAACGCGCTGATCGCCGAGGCGGTGAAAGTCAAAGCCTCGGACATCCATGTGGAGCCTTATGAAAGAGCGCTTTCGGTTCGCCTGCGGATTGACGGCGTGTTGCGCGAAGTTTTGTCCCTGCCGGCCCGGTTGACGCCCGTCCTCACGTCGCGCGTCAAGGTCATGGCGCGGCTGGATATCGCTGAAAAACGCGTGCCGCAGGACGGGCGGATCTCGATTGCCCTGGGCGGCAAGACAGTTGACGTGCGTGTTTCAACCCTTCCGGCGCGTTTTGGCGAACGGGTCGTGATGCGCATTCTAGATAAGGACGAGGCGCGGCTTGATCTCGACGGCCTCGGCATGCCCCAGGAAACGCTCGAACGGCTCAAGCAAACGCTGTCGCGGCCCAATGGCATTATCCTTGTGACGGGTCCGACGGGGTCCGGTAAAACGACAACGCTTTATGGCGCCCTGACGCTGCTCAACGATCCCAGCCGTAATATTTTGACGGTCGAGGATCCCGTTGAATATGCTATTGAAGGCATCGGCCAGACGCAGATCAATCCAAAGGTCGGTATGACCTTTGCGACCGGGCTGCGCGCCATCCTTCGTCAGGATCCAGACATTGTGATGGTCGGTGAGATCCGTGATGTGGAGACCGCGGAAATCGCAGTGCAGGCCTCGCTCACCGGGCATCTGGTTTTATCGACAGTGCATACTAATTCTGCGGTCGGCGCGATCACGCGCTTGCGCGATATGGGGGTAGAACCGTTTTTATTGTCATCGACGGTGGCGGCCGTTCTGGCGCAGCGTTTGGTGCGACGCCTTTGCCCGTCCTGCAAGGAACCTTATGTCGCCGATGATGCGGAACGCCGACTTGCCGGCGCGTCAGGCGCTGCGCCGGTAACGTTTTATCGCGCCGCCGGCTGCGGGCGCTGCAGCCATTCCGGCTATGAAGGACGCATCGGCGTTTATGAACTGATTGTTGTGGACGGCAAAATGAAACGCCTGATCCATGACGACGCCAGCGAACATGATTTGGAGGATTACGCGTTTGCGAAATTTGATTCACTCGCTCAATCCGGGTTTAAGCACGCCCTGGCCGGTGTAACATCGATTGAGGAAGTGATGCGTGTGGTGCGGCAGGAGGACGACGATGCCGGCCTTTGAGTATGAGGCGCTCGACGCCGGCGGAAAAACCAAACGCGGCGTTGTGTCGGCGGACAGCCAGCGCCAGGCGCGCCGTGAATTGCGGCGGCTTGAGCTGACGCCGGTGGATATCTCGACGCCCCGCGGAGACCGTGCGGCAGGCGGCGTTCTGAGAAAAGAGCCGCGCGTGACGACCTCGCAGCTGGTTCTGGCGACACGGCAGCTTGCTGCGCTGATCGGCGCGGCGACGCCGCTCGAAGAGGCGCTGAATGCGATCGCCCTGCAAATGGAGGCGCCGGGCGCGCGGACCCGTTTTCTTGCGGTGCGCGAACGCGTGATGGAAGGCTGGCGCTTTGCCGATGCGCTCGGGGAGGATTCCAGGTCTTTTCCGCCGCTTTACCGTGCTGTTGTGGCGGCTGGCGAAACCTCCGGCGATCTTGGCGGCGTGCTTGAGCGTCTTGCGACGATGCTTGAAAAAAACCGCGCGATGAAAAATAAAGCGATTGCGTCGCTGATTTATCCGGCGGCGCTGGCGGTCGTCGCGATGAGTGTTGTTACCGCGCTGATGATCTTTGTCGTGCCGAAAATTATTGAGCAATTTAACGCGTTCGACGCGCAGTTGCCGTTTTTGACGCGCGTGGTGGTTGGGATTTCCGATTGGGTGGTTAATTATGGTCTTTTTGCGCTTGTCGCATTCATCATTTTCGGCATTGGCGCATGGCGCGCACTAAAGGAACCGCCGGTCAAACTTGCTTACGATCGGCAATTATTGCGCCTTCCGGTCATCGGCCGGCTTTCTCGGGCCGTTGAAGGCGCCCGGTTTGCGCGGACGCTGGCGACGCTTTTTGCAGGCGGCGCACCGCTTCTCGACAGCATAACCGGCGCGCAACGCACGATTTCCAACGCCTATATCAAGGAGCGCTTGAATATTACCGTAACGATGGTCAGCGAGGGGGCGTCTTTGGCGTCGTCACTGAGGCGGGCGGGCGAATTGCCGCCAATGCTGATCCATATGGTGGCGGCTGGAGAGCGCGCAGGCGCATTGCCGGAACTGCTCGACAAGGCGGCGGTTCAGCTTGAAGATGAATTCGATACAGCATCTACGGTTGCGCTGCGCCTTCTTGAACCTGCAATTATTATTGGCATGGGCGGCGCTGTTCTTGTCATCGTTTTGTCAATTATGTTGCCGATCCTGCGACTGAACACGCTGGCGGCGGGCTAAGATAAATTTGGAGAAGCCAATGAACAGAAAATCGAAAATTGAGCAGGCCATACAAAGACGCCGACAGCGCGGAATCACGCTTGTCGAACTGCTTGTCGTATTGTCGATCCTCGCGCTTATTTCCGCGATCGTTGTCATCAATATCCTGCCTGAACAGGATCGCGCGCGGGTGCGCAAAGCGAAAATCGATATTGGCGTCATTGAGACAGCGCTCGACCAATATCGGCTCGACATGACCCGCTATCCGACATCAGAACAAGGATTGGATGCGCTCAGGACTGTGCCGCGCGATGTGCGGCAGCCGGAAAACTATCGGCCGGGCGGTTATTTGCGCGGCGGCGCCCCGCTTGATCCCTGGGGGTCGTCTTATGTTTACGTCATTCCCGGCGAGCGGGGCGGCGCTTTCGACCTTTATTCTCTTGGCGCCGACGGTGAACCGGGCGGCGAGGGGCTTGATGCGGATGTTGGAAATTGGATCGACGACTAAAACATACGCAACATTCGCAATCCGGCTTGACGCTTATTGAGCTGTTGATCGTCATGTTGATTATTGCGCTGACTGCAAGTGTCGTCGCCTTAAACGCGCCGCCGCCTGCGGGCAGGGCCGGTGTTGAAGCCGACCGGTTTGCTGCGCGCATCAGTCTGGCTTCGGAGCACGCGGTGATGACCGGCGCATTGATTGGGCTTGAATTGACGCCAGCGGCATATCGTTTTTTTCGCTACGACCGCGGCGACTGGAAGCCGGTTGATAGTGGACGGCTGCGCGATGGCGTATTTCCCGCCGATGTCGCCATTGCGTTTGAATTGCCGGACGCGCCGCGTCGAAATGAGCCGTTGCAGGAAATTGATGAGGACGACGATGCGTCGAATGCGGCGCCGAATATTTTCTTCTCACCAACCGGAGAAACGACGTCGGCAATGGTTGATTTTCAGGCCCGGCGCGCACGCGCTTCATTGCTGCTGGACGGCACAGGCGGTTTGAAGGTGGTTCGCCATGATGATCGCTGAAAACCAGCGCGGAGTAACGCTTGTTGAAACGTTGGTGGCGCTCGCCATCATGGGATTGGTGACAACGTCAATTCTTGTTTTGATCGGTCAGAACACACGCTTTACCGCCTCGGCGCAGGACCGGACATACGCATCCATCGCGGCGGATAATTTGATGGTGGAGGCGCTGGCGCATTCCGGACCGGTCGAAACCGGCGAAGAGACCGGCGATGTGGAGGTTGCCGCGCGCCACTGGCGCTATCGGCGCGTCGTGACGCAAACCGGCGCGTCGGATCTGTTCCGGATCGACATACAGATTTTTGCAGACGCCCAGGATGGCGACAGCGATCAGGTTATTGCCCGCATATCGACCCTTCGGAGGGCTAGCTAATGCGCGCGGAATCACAAAAAGGCGTAACGCTTCCTGAAGTTCTCATTTCGCTGTTGATTTTTGCGCTGATCGCATCGGCGAGCGTTTATGCGTTACGCCTTGGCGTGGATTCGCGCGAGCAGTTGAGCGCCGCTGATGATCAGCTCAAAAAGCTTCAGATCGCGCGCATCCTGATCAAGGAGGACCTCGCACAGGTCGTGGCGCGGCCTGTGCGCGACGAATTCGGCGGGCGATCGCCAGTATATTTTGCCGGCGGCCAGACGTCGTTCGCCAGCCGCGCGGAAGACGACGAGAAGATACTCGTTTCATTCACACGCGGCGGTTGGCTCAATGCGCGAGCGGCGGCGCCGCGCAGCGCCCTTCAGCACGTTGATTATGTTTTCAAGGGCGGCGCGATAATCCGGCGGGCGCGGATCTATCTCGATGAGGCGCCAAACGCCGAATTTGTCGAACGCGTCTTATTCGACGGCCTGACGGGCGCGAGCGCGCAATTTTTGATTGGCGAGATTCGCGGAGAACTTGACTGGGCCGATGCGTGGCCGGTTTCGGGGGGCGTACAGCGCCCGCCGCGGGCGGTGGCGCTCGTCCTTGAACAGGGTGGGACGGAAACATTGCGGCAATTATTCTGGATAGGTGATTTGGGCGCATGATAGTTCGTTCCAGAGCAGAGAAAGGCGAAAATGACAGTCAACGCGGCGCCGCGTTGCTGATCGTTTTGCTGCTTGTGGCGACCCTGGCTTTTATCGCACTGTCGATAACCGAGCGCACGGCGCTTGCCGCCTCGCGGTCGGTGAATGCGCGCGCCCGCGACGAAAGCCTGTGGCTGGCATTCGGCGCCGAAGCCCTCGCGGTTACTGCGCTGGAAGCTGTTTCGCAGGCCAGTAATGGAAAAATGTCTCTCGATGATCCGTGGGCGTTGGAACCGCTGGAAGCGCCCTTCGAAGACGGCGGCGGCGCGCGCTTGTTTTTAACGGATGCGACGGCTTGTTTCAACGTAAACAGCCTTGCGGCGATTGGCGATGCCGCCGCCGGTCCGGTTGGCGCGCTGCCGCCCGCGGTCAAAGAGTTGTCACTGCTTGCACGTAATTTGGGGTTATCACAATTTGAGGGTGAGCGCCTCGCCTATGTCATTGCCGACTGGATCGACGCCGATTCCAGCCGCCTGCCACAGGGCGCTGAAGATGAGTATTATTCCGTGCTGCCGTCGCCCTACAGGACAGGCAATCAAATCCTTGCGTCGATTTCTGAACTGCGGGCGATGAAAGATGTGACCCGCGACATCTATGGGACGATGAAGCCTTATCTTTGCGCACTGCCGGTCACTATCGCCGCGCCGTTAAATATCAATATGCTCAACCCGCGCCATGCGCCGATCCTTGCTGCGCGTCTGGGCGAAAATGTCACTGTTTTGCAGGCTCAGGATATCATCGCCGCACGCCCGTCCGGGGGATATGCGGATACGGAGACGTTTTTCAACGCGCCGGCCATAAAGGCCCTCGATTTGAAGGCGCCGCCCGAGGGGCGCATAGACGTTACTTCGAAATATATGACGGCGCGTGCAGAGATTATTTATGATAGCGCGATATTTGAATTGACGGCGGATATTGCGTTTGACGACAGCGGAAAGCCCGTGGTTCGGGCGCGCCGGTTTGGAGCGGAAGAGTGAGCGAGACCCTAATTCTCATTCTGGGGCAATCGCCGGCGGACCCGGTGCGATGGGCCTTTATGGCGGATGGCGTGATTCAAAAAGCTGATATCGCGCAGTCCGTTGCCAACCTCGCGGACCTCGCCAGCCGCGCCGCGTCCGGGCATGTTACTGCAATCCTGCCGGGCGAGCAGGCGGCAATGCGGTCGCTGGCGGCGCCGCCCCGTGCAGCAGCGAAGTTTCGTGTTGCGGCGGCTTATCTTCTGGAAGATGAGCTGGCTGAGAGCTTGGAAAACCTGCATATCGCCGTGGTTCGCCGCGACGACGGCGCCGGGATGGCGCTTGCGGTCAAGAAGGCCTCAATGGAAAATTGGGCTGACGCGTTCGCCGGGGCGCAACTTTCACCGGATTTGATTACGGCAGATTTTGCTTTGCTGCCGACGCGCGCCGATCGGGCGGTCCTGGTTTATGAGCCCACCCGGATTACCGGCGCCGTTGGGTTGCAGGGTTTTGCCAGTGAACGGCCGATGGCGGACGAATTGACAAAACAACTGATTGCGAGCGAGGCGAGCGAGGAAATCATCGCCTATGGGGATGCTAATAATGAGCGGCCCGATATTCCTGGTCCGGCGATCGATTGGCGCGGCGGCGTTGATGACACGTCGCTGTTTAAACTTTACGCCGAGGGTGCTTCGTCCGCAGGCGTTCCAAATCTGAGGCAGGGCGACTATCGAAAACGCCGCGACTGGGCGGCGGCGGCCGGTGTCTGGCGGCGCGCCGCAATTCTCGCCGCTGCGTCTGTCGTATTGTCAGCGGGTGTTGCGATTGCCGATGGCGCGCGCCTTTCGCGTCTTGCGGCAAAACTAAATCAGGAAACCGCTTCGCTCCATCAAACAGCGTTCCCGGATCAAACCAATGTCGATCCGCGCAGTAACGCCCGCACCATATTGGCGTCGCAATCGAATGCGCCGGCGTTTCTTTCCGTGGCGACGCGATTTGCAGAAAGTCTTGAGGAAAACGGCCAGATTCAGGTTGACCGCATCCGCTATAATGCGGCGCGTGGTGAGTTCTCGATCAGTCTGCGCTTTTCTGATATCAATGACCTCGAAAATCTCAAACATTTACTTGCGGGCCGTGGCGTTGTCGCCGCGGAGGCAGGCGGCGTGCGGCGATCCGGCGGCTTATATGTCGGCGAATTAACGGTGGCGATGTCATGAGCGCCTGGTGGTCAGATTTATCGCGGCGCGAGCAACTTCTCATCATGATTGCCGGAGGTCTTGCAGGCGTTCTTTTTGTATCGATGCTTGTGGTCAGACCGATTGCACAATGGCGCAGTGATGCGGGGCGTGATGTAGCGCGCGCACGCGACGGCTATGAGCTGGTTGCATCTGCAGCGGCGCTTGCGGGCCGATCGACAGCGCCGGCGCCGCAACATACTGTTCCCCTGCGTCAGGCAATCACTGTGTCGGCCGCCGAGGCGGGCATCGAGTTAATACGGATAGGGACGGAAACGGATGGGCAAATTGAAACCCAGCCGGATTTGGCGAGCGGCGACCAGTTATTCCGGTGGTTTGCTGAATTGGAGGCGCAATATGGCGTTATTATCGCCTTTGCCGATATTCAAAATACCGGCGACGGCGCCGTTAATGCACAAGTGTTAGTATTTGAGCGGCCGTCATGAGCGAAACGAATCAAACATTTGAGAAGAGCGCGCAGGGCGACAATCACCGAGGAACGGGATCATGTCTATGAAACGGATGGTTATTGGGGTGCTGATCGTCACGCTGGGCGGGTGTGAAACCCTTACGGGCGGCAGCAGCGCGTCTGGCGCCCTGGAATCGGAAGAACCTGTGGCCGCAACTTTGGCTGAGAGCGACCAGGCCCTTGGCGCGCTCCAGCAGGCCAATATCCCGGAAAAATCATGCGGCATGATCCTCTGGACTCTGGAGGCGCAGCGTCCGGCGGCGATATTTCGTTTTATCGTTGGTGAATCCGGCGAGATCGTTCTCGGCGGGCGCACGGTTTCGTTGATTCGCATCGATCAAAGCGGCGCCAGCGGTTTCGGCGTATTTGAAAATCAGCAATTTCAAAACGAGGACGGCGTGGCGGTCGAAATAACCAGCCGTTTTGGTCTTGGCTTTGACGGCGGCGCCTACATCAAGCGCGGGCTAATTAAGGTGCGCGATGCGTCGGGCTGGAGCATCGTTGCGCCGACCGCAGGTATTGCCGGATGCCGGTCTTAGGTTTTTGGCGCTAAACGCCGCTCAACTGTTGCATGATGATTGCGGCCGTGCCGATCACCACGCCAAGGGCCGCAATCTCATAGCCGCGATCATTGGGTGTGCGGGCCGCATGAGGCCCGAGGTGAACAATCAAAACATAGATGAGAGCTCCGGCGGCGACCCCCAGCATCGCGGGGATCGGTAATCCGCCCATCAAACCGAGAGCAAAATATGCCCCGAGCGTGCCGGCGACGGTTGTCACTGCTGCAGCAAAAAATGCGAGCACCATTGCTCGAATGCGGCTAAGACCGGCCTCGATGAGCAAAAGATAGGCAATCACGCCTTCCGGAAATTCATGGAACAATAAGCCGCCGGTTGCGAGCCAGCCGGTGAACGGGTCCTCCTGAAAAGACGCCGAATAAATTACGCCGTCCAATAATGAGTGAGCGGAAAGTGCAATAATTGATGCATAGCCAAAAGTCAGCGCCGCGCCATCGGGGCGGCGCCTGAATGCGACCTGAACAATCATGCCGATCACGACCATTATCGCAAAACCAGCCGCGACCCAGCCGAGCGCCATATCCGAAAGGCTCATTGCTTCCGGGATCAAGTGAAACATCACCGCGACGGTCAACAGGCCAACTGCAAACGCAGAAAAATAAGCGCTGTTGCGCTGCGCCCAGCCGCCAAAGATGGTCATGACGATAATGCCGCTGGTGCTGATCGCGGCGGCGAGCAAGCTTGCAGTCAGCCCAAAAAATATTTCCTGGTCCCCAAACAAACCCAGCTTACCCCTCTTTGCCGCCGCCCCCGCCCGGCAAGCGAGGTCTTCGGCCATCGCAGACAGGATAGCAATGAAAATGTTATCACGTCACTATTTTTTGGAACACAAACCGAACCGGATCGGCTAAATGGTTGAAATTCCCGTGACATGGCGCCTCCGGTCCTTGCCCTCGCGTTACGAGACGGATTACTGTCAATCTTGTGTATAAACCCCTACGCGTATTAGAAAAATAGAACCGACTGGCAGGCGTATGGTTGATTGCGACCATCAACACGCACAAACACATAAAATGACCACCAATCGTCTCTTGTGGGCGCTTGCGGTCATATCTGTGTTCATGGTCGTTGAGGTGGTCGGCGGCGTACTTTCCGGATCACTGGCCTTATTGGCTGACGCGACGCATATGCTGACGGATGCGCTGGCGCTGGCGCTGGCGGTCAGCGCCCAATTTTTCGCTGTGCGCCCGCCGGATTCACGTCTGCATTATGGCTATCGCCGTGCGCAGGTTCTTGCTGCTTTTGTAAACGGGATATTCTTGGCGTTTCTCCTGTTCTGGATTGTTTCAGAAGCGGTGCAGCGTTTCGTTAACCCTGTCGAAGTTAATGCGCCGTTGATGTTTGGTGTTGCTGTCGCCGGCCTCGTCGCCAATATTGTCGCATTTTTTATCCTGCATCGGCGCGATGAACGCGACCTCAATATGCGCGGCGCGATGCTGCATGTGATTGGCGACCTTTTGGGTTCTGTCGCGGCGATCGTCGCGGCGATCGTTATCAGTATGACGGGATGGCTGCAGATTGATCCAATCCTGTCGATTCTTGTTGCTGTGCTGATCGGCGTGTCGGCGATCCGCCTCGTGCGGGAAACTGGTTTCATCCTGCTTGAAGGCGCGCCGCAGAGCATTAACGTTGTGGAACTGGCGGCGGGCATCATAGATGCCTCACCCTTGATCAAAGAGGTCCACGATATCCGGATTTCACAGATCACGCCGGATCAGCCGCGGCTGACCATGCATGCCTGCGTCGACAGCGCCGCAGATGCGGCGCCTGCGCTTGAAGCGGCTAAAGCATTTCTCGGCAAGAAATATAAAATCCGCAATTCAACCATACAAGTTGAGGTCGGCGAAGATTGTCCTGATCGGGCTTTTAAGGATGAAGAACAGTTGGCGCCGGCGGCAAACGCCAATCAGTCGATCGCCAGTGGATCGGCGGCTGGCGGCGCAGCGGTGCTGGCGGCGTCGGACTAGAGCCGTTCCGGTCTTAACTGAATCGCGGACCGGCTCTAAGCTATTGTTTGGTCGCATTTCCTTCACGCGAACCGGTTCCCACTTCGCTCGGAAATGCTCTAAATCACGCTGACGGGATTTTTCGCAAATTGTTTTTTGGCGCGATATTTCTGCGGTAATTTCAGGTTTCTGACGCTGTGCAGCGCGTATCCGGGTTTGCGCGATTGTTCAGGGGCAATTCCACTCAATGCCGCGATCAGCGCGACTACAATCAAATATCCGTCCCACATCTCCATCGATGTCGATGCGCCGCCGATGGCAAACACCGCAATGGATATTTGCGCATAAAAGGCGAAGTTCGATTTCCATAAATCATTTGGCGTCTTTTTTCCGGCAAGATAGATGCGCCAGGCGGTAATGAACGCCGCCGCCAGCATACTCATATATAATAAAAACCCGATGTAACCGGCGCCGCCGAGGATTTCGAAATAGATGCTGTGGGCGGCTTTTGCGCTTTCCGCGCGTTTCGGATCGACGGTCTTGGCGATTTCTTTCTGGTAGGAATTTCGCAGGCCGGCGCCTGTGATCGGGTTTTGTTCGGCAAGTTTCATATTGATGACCCAGGCGTCGACGCGGCCCATGAAAGAAGCGTCTTGCGTCGCCTCGCTAATGGTCGTCATACGCTCGGTCCATTTGGCCGGCATAAAAGCAATGGTTGGAACCATCAACAATGTCAGCCCGGCGAGAATAGACATTTTGTGTTTGGAGCGGATCCAGAAAACCCCGCCAAAAGCCGCCAGCGCCAGAAAGGCGCCTCGTGAATGTGTGCCGATGACGGCGACGATTGAAAGACAAAACAGGGCGAGCAGCGCCTGCCGGAGCCAGGGGCGCGACGCTTCACCGCGCAGATACAATATCAGCGGCAGTATGGTCGCAATCGCAATGCCAAGGTGATTGTTGTCTTCCAAAATGGTTTGCGGCAATCCCTGCACGCGAAACTGGCCAAATGTAATGATTGTAAAAACTGCGCCTTTGGCCGCAAAAAAACCAATACTGGCGACAAGCGTCCAAACCAGCGCGTTAAAGCGCAGTTTGTCGCGCGCCATTTGCGCGCACAAAAGGATAAACAGCAATGTTTTGATAAACCGGTCGAAATAAATCGCGGAGTTGTCCGGGTCGAGCGAGAATGATTGCGAGAGTGTTAACCAGCCGGCAAAAGCGATGATCAGCCCGGTTATTTTGTCGAATTTGAATTTCGTAAATTCCGCCGAGGCGAGATAGGAGGCGATCGTTACGCCGGCGATCACCAGGTTTAGCGGAATGCCATACACGCCAAAGGCGGCCTGATGCGGCGTCATCAATGTAAACCACGCCCATGTCAGAAGGCCGACAAACGGATAGCGCATCGCCGCGGCGAGGGCGAAGCCGATAAAACCAACCAGAATGAGGTCTCGCATGACGCCGCCTGTCCCCGAGCATTTCCAGGCGACGTGGGACCCCGTTCGCGTGAAGGAAATGCGTCCAAAATTAACCCAGAGCCGTTCCGGGATTCAATTGAGACCGGAGCGGCTCTTACGGGAGATGAATGCCCGCGACATGGTTTATTCAAGGAACAGGCCGGTTAGGGATATGCGCGCAAGGTCGCCAGAAACATGGTTAACAACGATTTTATTTGCGCGCCTCAAAGACAGCTCGCGCGATCGCCCGTGCGAGACAATCGCCTGCTGCAGCGCCGATCCGGGCAATGGCGCCGGCCCTCATCAGAGGATCGGTGGGGGCTGCGTCCGCAGCCGTGGCGATGGCAAACACAATATCCCCGTCAAATGGCGAATGAGCGGGGCGCACCGCGCGCGCAATGCCGTCATGGGCCATCATGGCGACGCGCTTGGCCTCGACATTGGTGAGGTCGGCGCTCGTCGCGACAATCGCAATTGTGGTGTTCGCGCCGGCCTGCGTGCGATTGCCAAGGCGCGAATGCGCCGGGAACGGATCGGCGCCGTCCTTTTTTTCTGGCGGCGATTGATCGCCAAATTCTCCGTCGCATTCCCATGGCCAGGCATAAAAGGTTTTGCCGTCCGCCATAACGACGGAGCCGACGGGGTTAGCTGCAACGAGGGCGCCGACCGCAACGCCGTCCTCGAGAATAAGCGACGCTGATCCAAGACCGCCTTTAAGTGCGCCGGCCATGGCGCCGCGCCCGGCGCCAAGGGAACCAAGATTGAAATTGCCTGACGCATTTTGCGCCGCCTCGACGCCAAGGGCGCGATAAGGGGGCGTATCGCCCCAATTCTTGTCACCGTCATTGGCGAGATCATGCAAAACAGCTGCGGGAACAATCGGAATGGCGGGGCCTTTGACGCCAATGCGTAAACCGATGTTTTGTTGCGACAGCGCGGATGCGACGCCGTCGGCGGCGGCAAGGCCGAAAACCGATCCGCCGGTGAGAACGATCGCGTCAGTGCGGCCGACGAGGGTTTCGGGCGCCAGCGTATCGGTTTCACGAACGCCGGGCGCGCCCCCGCGCACATCAACAGCGCTGACGAAAGCGCGTGCGCAGCGCAATACCGTGACGCCGGTCTTTGCCGTTTCATCGGTGGCGTTGCCGACAGTCAGACCTTTGACATCGGTAATCAAATTCAGTGCGCCCGGACTGAGCATATGGCACTCCCTTTAAAACCGTTTCAATCTACATGGTCTCGGGGCGTATCGGAAGCGCCGCCTTGCGGTGTTGCCGCCCATTTCATTACTGGCGCTGCGGCGATTAACATCTTGGTATAGGGATGGCGTGGATTTTCAAATATATCTTTCGTTGCGCCTTCCTCGACAATACGACCGGATTTCATCACCAGCGTCCGGTCGGCGATATCGCGAATAACGCCAAGGTCGTGGGTGATAAAAAGGAAAGAAACGCCGCGTTTTTCTGACAAAGATTGTAAAAGGGCGAGAATGCGATTTCGCGCTGTGATGTCGAGCGCCGAGGTTGCCTCGTCGAGCACAATAATTTCAGGATCGGTGATCAGCGCCCGGGCAATTGCGATGCGCTGGCGTTGGCCGCCGGAAAATTCATGGGGATATTTACCTGCGTCGCTGGGGTCAAGGCCGACGCTTTGCAGAACGCCGGAAATCCGATTGCGTTGTTTTGCTTCTATCGGCGGCTGATCAAACAGGTGAAACGGCTCGGCGATAATTTTTCCGACCTTATGGCGAGGATTAAAGCTCGAATAGGGGTCCTGGAATACAATTTGAATTTTGCGCCGGGCCGCGCGCATGGCGGATTTTTCGACGGCGGGAAAGCTTGCGCCGTCGATGCGTATTTCACCGCTTGCCACCGGTTGCAATCCGAGGAGCGCGCGCGCCAATGTCGACTTCCCACAGCCTGAAGCGCCAACAAGACCGATATTTTCACCTTTACGGATGTTCAGGGAAACGCCGTCGACTGCATGAAACGGCGCCCGCGATGAAAAAATCGATTGTCCGCGCTGGTGATACGCACAAATTACAATTCTTGCCTCGATAATTGCGCGCGCCTGTTCGCCGTTCCCCGGCGGCTTGTTCGGACGCTTTAGCGGCGCCGCGATCAAATCCTGAGCCGCGCCGTTATGGCCGCCCTGAAAAAATGCCTCAGGCGTTGCCTGTTCGACAATGTGTCCGTTTTTGATGATCGCGATCCGGTCCGCCATTTGTGAAATGACCGCGAGGTCATGGGTGATCAGCAAAACAGCAATGCCGTCGTCGCGCGACAGGCGGCGCAGGAGGTCAAGGATTTCCGCCTGGGTTGTCACGTCAAGCGCAGTGGTCGGCTCGTCGCAAATCAGAATTTCCGGATTCATCGCAATTGCGATTGCGATGACAACGCGCTGGCGCTGTCCGCCGGAAAGTTCGTGAGGATATCGGTCGGAAGAAATCTCGTTTGGGTCAAGCCCGACACGCCGCAGCGTCTGATCGGCGCGCTTTAAGGCTTGTTTTTTCGATGCATCGCTGTGGATTAAAATCACTTCCGCGACTTGCGCGCCGATGGTCTGCAACGGGTTGAGCGCCGTCATCGGTTCCTGAAAGACCATGCCAATGCGGCTGCCGCGAATCTCACGCCATTCAGCCTGACTTTTTTCCAGCAGATTTTCGCCGTTGAGCAGCACTTCGCCGAATATTTCCGCGCGCTGCGGCGCCAGCGCCATAATTGCCAGCGCAGTCATTGATTTGCCTGAGCCGGATCGTCCTGCCAGTCCGGTTATTTCGCCCTGCTGCAGGGTCAGATCCACATCGGACAGGATGGCGTCTTCGCCAATCCTCAATGAGAGCTTTTTTATAATGAGCGCTGGTTCCATTTATGCCGCCCGCTCATTGTGGGGATCGAGGCGGCGACGTAAACCATCGCCCAATAAATTAAGCCCGAGCACAAAAATGAAAATGGCGAGTCCGGGAAACAGCGCAAGCCATGGTGCGAAACTGATCATGGTCTGGCTCTCGGCCAGCATGCGGCCCCAGCTCGGCAGCGGCGGCTGAGCGCCAAGGCCCACATAGGACAAACCCGCTTCTGCCAGAATGCCGAGGGAAAACTGGATTGTTCCCTGAACGATCAAGAGATGCGAAATATTCGGCAGGATATGTTCGAAGGAGATTTCGGCGCTCGATTTGCCGGCAGTCCGGGCGCTCAAGACGTAACCCTTTTTCCAGATCGGCAAGGCTGCGCCACGTGCAAGGCGCGCAAAGACGGGAATATTGAAAATGCCGATCGCGATAATGGCGTTGACAGCGCCGGGCCCGAACACCGCCGTAATGAGAATTGCGAGGATCAGCGCCGGAAACGCAAACACCAGATCACTGCCGCGCATAATCACGTCGTCTGCAAGCCCCGGCATCGCGGCGGACGCAAGACCAATGGGAACGCCGATGATCATGCCGATGCCAACGGCGAATAAGGCGACCAGGATTGATATGCGCGCGCCACTCATGATCATTGAGGCGACGTCGCGCCCCAAATGATTGGTTCCCATCCAATGGGCCGCGCCGGGCGGTGTAAAACGACCGCTGATATCGAGCGCCATGACATCATAAGGGGTCCAGATGAGAGAGACTAAGGCTGCAAAAACAAACAGACTTGTGACGCCAATCCCGGCGATCAGCCCCGGCGACCGGGAAAACCAATTCTCCGGTGTGGTTGCCCTTACGCTCATCGGCTGGTTGCGCCATGACGCAAACGCGGATCAACGATCGCATAGGCAATATCAATGAGGAAGGCGACAAGGATAACGGCAAAAACCAGCACCATGACGATGCCTTCAACAACGATCAAATCACGCTGAATGATGCTTTGAAAGACAAGCCGGCCAAGTCCCGGAAGGTAAAATACATTTTCGATGATAATGCCGCCCGCAAGCAGGAAGGCAAATTGCAGTCCCAATATTGTGAGCACCGGGATCATTGCATTGCGCAGCGCATGGCGCCGGAGAATTCTTCTTTGTGATAGTCCTTTGGCGCGGGCCGTCCGAATGTAATCTTCACCCATGGTCTCGATCATGGCCGAGCGCATGATCTGCGTCAGGATTGCAGCCTGAGGCAGGGCAAGGGCGATGGCCGGCAAGAAAAGGGCTTTCAACGCCGGTGCAGCGCCTGCGTCCCAGCCGGGAAAACCGCCGGCCGAAAACCAGCGTAAAGAGACCGCGAAAATCATCACCAGCAAAATCGCCAACCAGAAATTGGGGATTGCAACGCCGGCCTGCGCGGCGGCCATGAGCGCCTTGCCGCTGTTGCGTCGGCGTAGCGCCGCTGCGGCGACCCCTGCGGGGATGCCAATTGCGGTGGAAAGCGCAAAGGCGATGACGGCGAGGGGCAGGGAAACCCATAGGCGCTCTTCAATGAGATCGCCGACCGGCACGCGATAGGTGTAGCTGACGCCAAAATCGCCGGTTATTAGACCGCCGATCCATGTGAAGTATCGCGCGAGCAGGGGCTGATCGAGACCCAGCTCAGCCTTCAATGCGGCAATCGACGCAGAATCTGCATTAAGCCCCATCATGAAGGCGGCAGGATCGCCTGGCGCGGCTTCGATCAGTAGAAAGATGACTAAAGAAGCGGCAACCAGCGATAACACCATGGAGGCGGCGCGGCCGATCAAAAAGCTCGGGCTGGCGCGGACATAAAACGCAGCATAGGAAAATGCGGCGGCAATGGCGAAAAACAGTAACGCAAGAGCGTTGCCGCTGCCGATTCCGGGTTCTTCAGACAGCGCAGACGCTCGCCCTTCAACATCGGCCTTTGTCAAATCATTGGCCTGGACAGGCGCGTTTGACCACACGCCTGAAACATCGCGCGACCAGACAGCGAGTTTTGGCGCCTGCGCCAGAAATACATTCACGGCGTCATCGGCGATGAGGGATTGCGCCTGCTTGAAAAGCCGGTCGCGGCGCAACGGGTCGCTTTCCCGGCGCAGCACGGCAATGAGCTGATTGAAGGCTTCGTTGCGATACTGGAAATAATAATCCTCACGCGCATAAATATCGATATCGAGCGGCTCGGTGTGGGAAACGACCGTGAGGTCAAAAGCCTTGTTGGCAAAGACCTGGTCAAGCCATTGCGCCCATTCAAGATTGATGATCTGAACACGGATGCCGACGGCTTCGAGTTGGGCGGCGATCACTTCGCCGCTGCGCCGTGCATAGGCAGGCGGCGGCAGCGTCAGCGTCGTTGTAAAGCCGTTTGGATATCCCGCCTCGGTAAGCAGTTGCCGGGCGCGCGCCGGATCAAATGCGTAACGATCCGCGAGGTCCACATAGGACGGGTGGTGCGGTGGAAAATGGCTGCCAATGGGCGTCCCGCATCCAAACAGCGCCGCATCGATGATATCCTGTTTGTTAACAGCGTGACTGAGGGCGCGTCGAACGCGGATGTCGTCATAGGGAGGCGCGCCGTTATTCATCGCGAGAATGGTTTCGCCCTCGCTTGTCCCGAACAGGATTTGAAAGCGCGCATCGCGCTCAATCAAGGCGAGGTTTTCCGCTGCGGGATAATTTGGAAAGCCATCGACATCTCCGGCCATCAAGGCCGCGAATGCAGCCGTCGGGTCAGGAATGAAAATGAATTCAATCTGGTCGAGTGGCGGGCGCGCCCCCCAGTAAGTCTCGTTGCGGGTGAGCGTAACCGATGCGCCTTTGCGCCAGCGCCGAAACTTGAAAGGTCCTGTTCCGACCGGCCGACTTGCATTTGTCAGGGCGGTTTCCGGCGCCACAATCACCGCATCGCCCCAGCCGAGATAGACCGGCAGCGCGCCCAGGGGTTCTTTCAGGGTGATGCGCACATGATAAGGCGTGACAGCGGTGACATCATCGATCAGCGCGAAGATCGCCCGTTGCGCATTGGCGGCGTTCGGCGCCCGCGCACGATTGAGCGTAAAGACAACATCGCCGGCATCAAATGAAGTTCCGTCGTGAAACGTAACGCCCTCGCGCAATAAAAAATCATAGATTTGACCGTCGTCCGACACAGACCATGACGAGGCGAGGGCGGGCGCTACGCTTCCGTCTGCAGTGATGCGGGTAAGGCCCTCAAAGACATTGGCGTAGACAATTTCGTCAATCGCTGCGGCCGCCCCGGCGGTCGGATCGAGATTGGGCGGTTCCAGCTGGACCCCAACCCGCAATGCGCCTGCTGCATATGCAACGGTTGAACTTGCCAACAGGAAAATGCTGACCAGAATGAACCTCGTGAACCAGCCATTATTTGGATTAATGGTGTGTGGATTGATGGCGTGTCGCTTGATGGTCGCAAAATGGCTGGCGGTCATTCAGTTCTCAAATGGCGCGCACAGACGGCGCAGCTGCCCAACTTTCGTAAGCGACGCAAACAATGCTATCAGAATTTGTGCGGCTTTTCAAAAGTCTCTATCCAAATATCGAGCGTATTTGCCAATTGTATCGTCCATGTTTCGGCAATGGATAAATCCGGGATCGCCGCCAGAGGAGCCTGATGACAGATTATGTAATTTTTGGATGCGGGCGCGTTGGCGTGAATATGGCGACCTATCTCAAGCATCTCGGACATAAGGTTCGTCTCCTGTCCCATGATGACGCCAATAACGACCGCGCGGCATGTTCAAAAGCGATTGCCGGGGCCGATGTCATCGCCGCCGCAATTCCCGATGACAAATTACCCGCATGGCATGATGAATGGCGCGGTGAAATTGGCGCTAAACCGGCAATACATTTTTCCGGCGCAGTCAGCATTGACGGCTTCTGTGGATTTCATCCGCTTTATTCTTTTCCCGCATCGCCGCTCTCAATCGACGCCATGAAGGAAATAGCCTTTGCCTGTCCGTTGAACGGGGCCCCATTTGCGGAAATATTTCCGAAGGCGCCGAACCCGCATTTTGAAATCGCCGACAAAGACCGGGCGCGCTATCACGCGCTTGCCGTATTGAGCGGCAATATGTCGAGCTTTGTCTGGAATGAAACGGCAAAGGAAATTGCGGCCTATACGGGCATGGCGCCTGAAAGGATTATGGCGAGCTATCTTGGCGGCATCCTCGACGGATTTGTCAAAAACCCGGCTTCGTCACTGACAGGCCCAATCGCCAGACACGACAAGGTTACCGTTGAAAGAAACCTTGCAAGCCTCAAAGATGATCCAACACTCAAGGGCCTTTATGAAGCGTTTCTGGCAGCGGCCTGGCCTGACTTTGAGGGGGCGAATTAATCTTGATGGGCATGAATTGGATTTGTTGCATTAGGTTCGTTAATGGCAAAGAAACACACACAGCCCACTCATCCCGGTGAAAACCGGGATCCAGACTGCCGTGGGTCCGAAGCTGTCGCCTTTTCCAGAATACGCTGACACGCTCCCGCGTAATGCAGGCGGCGCGAGGAAAGTAAGCTCAATGCATTTACAACCTTTTCCTCCCCCGTATTAAACGGGGGAGGTGTCATCCGGTTTGCCGGATGACGAAGGGGGCTAGCGTCTTTGCCGATCGATCTGCGCCTCACTTTGCCCGAATTAATCCCCCCTCCGTCTCGCTACGCGCGACACCTCCCCCGCAAGCGGAGGAGGAATATGTTGCGTCAAGGCTGGACGAAGCGCTTCAAATAATTCCCCCAACGCTTTAGTATCTGGGGCATAGGTTTTACGTAACAAATTTCATGCGAGCATTATGATACGCTGCAAGACAAAAATGGAACTTCGCGACGTGCTCGCAGACTGGCGGCGCGCCGGAGAGCGCATTGGCGCCGTCCCGACCATGGGCGCCCTGCATCAGGGGCATCTGTCGCTGATCGCTGCGGCGAAAAAATTGAGCGACCGCACTGTCGCAACGATTTTCGTCAATCCGCTTCAATTTGGTCCAAACGAAGACTTCGACACCTACCCCCGCGATATGGATCGCGACCTGGAGATGTTAAAGGCGCGGGGATGCGATCTTGTATTCGCGCCGGAACGCGCTGATTTGTTTGCGCAGGATTTTTCAACAAAAATTTCCGTTGCGGGCGTCGGCGAAGGCCATTGCGCCAAAACCCGCCCGCAGTTTTTTGACGGGGTCGCAACCATCGTCACAAAGCTGTTGATGATCCTGGCGCCGGATGTCGCGGTGTTTGGTGAAAAGGACTATCAGCAATTAACAGTCATCAAACGGTTGGTGCGTGATCTGGACATTCCCGTTGAAATTATCGGCGCGCCGATCATTCGCGAAGAAGACGGCCTCGCCATGTCGTCGCGTAATCAATATCTGACATCACCAGAGCGAGCCGCAGCGCCGGTGCTTTTCGAAACGATCAATCTGGCGGCGGACAAATTTATCGACGCTGGTTCAGGTTGGTCCAAAATCCATGATTGGGCGGCGGCGCAAATCCTCAAGGCCGGATTTTCAAAGGTCGATTACCTCAACATGGTGGACGCCGATACGCTCACAGCCATCGACAAGCCGGATCGCCCGGCGCGATTGCTCGCTGCTGCCTGGATTGGCCGCACCCGGCTGATCGATAACATTGCGGTCAGCCCTCCCGACTCTGCTTAACCGGAAAAGGGATCGCGCGCTTATCGCCGCGATAGACTTCGTCGTCGCCCGGAAAACTTCGCGCCCGGGCTTCGCCGGTATAATCTTTAACAGCCTCTGAAATAGTCTGCTTGAGATTTGCAAATTTGCGGACAAATTTCGGGGTCCGGTCGAACATGCCGAGCATGTCTTCGGTGACGAGAATTTGCCCATCGCATTGGCGCGAGGCGCCGATGCCGATGGTTGGAATATCAATCAGCGCCGTAATTTCCGCCGCCAAAGGTTCGACGACGCCTTCCAGCACCACCGCAAAGGCGCCCGCTGCGGCGACGGCTTCAGCGTCCTGTTTTAAATTTGCGCATTCCTCCGGCGTTTTGCCGACAATGCGGTAACCGCCGGTCGCGCGCACCGCCTGAGGCCGTAATCCGATATGCGCCATGACCGGCACGCCGCGTTTGGTCAGAAAATCAATGGTCGGCGCCTGGGCGATGCCGCCTTCGATTTTGACAGCGTCGGCGCCGGTTTCTTTCAATATCCTGGTTGTCGTTGCATGGGCCTGTTCCGGGCTCGCTTCAAAACTGCCGAAGGGAACATCGACAACCACCAGCGCTTTCACATTGGCGCGCATGACCGAGCGTCCATGATAAATGAGCTCTTCGACAGTCACGGGTATCGTTGTATCATGGCCGTGCAGCACGGTGCCCGCTGAATCGCCGACCAGCAGTAAGTCCACATGCGGGTCGAGAATTTCCGCCATCATCGCATTATAGGCGGTCAGGCAGATAATCGGCTGACCGCCCTTTTGCGCGCGAATATTGGTGATGGAGCGTTTTCGGGAGGGACGAATTGCTGACATGGTCAAACCCTTTCGGATCGCCATTGTGGAGATGACGCAAGGCGGTAAGCGTGCAGCAGTGTGGCTGACATTTTGACGCTCATGGCCGGTGTCGAACTCGCACAACAAAAAGCGCAAAAACGTCGGTGTTCCCGGCGCCAAAGCAACTTCCAAAAGTTGCGTCAGAGCGCCCTAAAGCGGTCGTTTTACTCGACGCCAAGGCGCTCCCCGGTTTGCGCTGAAACACCAGTAGAGGGCCATTGTTCACGGCCAGTGCGCGCGCTGCGGTTCGCTGGGGGGCACTGTAGCTGGAAATCGCGGTGATTTCAATTAGGGACTCTGAGCCGGGGAGGCGTGCGATTGGGGCATGGTTTCGGCGTTGTGATGAAGGTCTGCTCCTATCCAGAAGCCGTCAAAGCGCGGGTTCATCGGGACGTCGGCAATGCGCGCAAAAGGGGACATTAAAAATTACAAAATTTGCCGGAAAAGGAGACGTTAGAAAATGTCCCTCGCCAAAACACTGCCTTGTATTCCCCGGGATTCCGGTCGGCGTTCTTACGAATTGATTCTTTCGCCGTCCCAGCCGCCGCCAATGGCGACATAGAGATCAATCGCCGCCGACAAACGGTCAAGTCGGCCTTGCGCTAAGGTGTCCGACGCATTGAAGAATGTGGATTGTGCGTTAAGAAGAGAGGTCAGATCGTCAGCGCCCGTCCGATAACGAATTTCCGCGAGAGTTAACGATTTCTGCGAAGCCTCATAAGCGATCTGCAATTGCTCCTCGCGTTCTTCCGCCGACGACAGGGATTTCAGACTGACATCGACATCGCGCAAGGCGTTCAAGGTCGCCTGGCGATAGCGGGCGATCTGCTGATCGACTCGCGCTTCGGCACCCTTCAGCGAGCCTTCAAGCCGACCGCCGCTGAAGATCGGCGCCGACAAGGATGAGGCGAGCGAGCCGAGAACGCTTGTGCCGCCGGTCAGGCCAGCATTCACCCCGGCGCTCAAATCGATTGTCGGAAAGAAAGCAGCGCGCGCGGCGGCGACATTGGCGTTGGAGGCGCGCAGCTGCGCTTCAGCGCTTAAAAGGTCGGGCCGCCGTAACAGTAATTCTGATGGCAAGCCGGGATTAATCGTCGGCGGCGCCATGGCGAGGATTTCGCCATCCGGCGCGCCATAGCCCTGCGGCGTACGGCCCAGCAAAATAGCGAGGGCCGTTTCAAAACTGACAAGTTGCTGTTCCAGTTGCGGAATGCGGGCGCGGGCGTTGGCGAGCGCCGCTTCCTGGCTCGACAGGTCAAAACTTGAAACGGCGCCGGCCTCGTAACGAACTTTGACTATGTCAAAGATCCGCTCGGAGATTTCGAGATTGGACCGCGCCACGCCGAGGCGCTGGCGCAATGCGAGGATAGAAAAGTAGTTGAACGCGACGTCGGACTCGACGGTCAGTTCAAGCGCGCGCTGATCGAAAACTTGCGAGTCGTAAGCCGCTGTGGCGGCGGCGCGGTCCGCACGATTCTGACCAAAGAGATCGAGTTGATAGGATGCAGACCCTCTTGCCGACGCGGAGACATCATCAAGACCATCATCAGTATTTGACGACGCCGATGCGCCGGCGCTCAGCTGCGGGAACAAAGATGCGTTCGCTACTTGCACCGAGGCGCGCGAGGATCTGACGGCGGCAAGCCCGGCGGCGATATCCTGGTTGGCGGCGAGCGCTTCCTGCGTCAGGGCCTCCAACTCGGGATTGCCGAATGTGCGCCACCAATCAGCTTGATGTTTTTCGGCGCCCGCGAGATCGCCCGCATAATCAAATGCTGCCGGCAGTTCGGTCAGTTCGCTGACCGGCGGCGAAACACTGGCGCAGGCGGTAAGCGTTATGGCGGTGGTAACAAGGAGAATGCGTTTCATCAATTTTACTCCGAGGCCAGGGCGATGACGGGGTCCAGCCGCGAGGCTTTGCGCGCTGGCATGAAACCAAACAATAATCCGATTGCCAGTGCAGAACCGAAGGCGAGCATCGCCGGCGCCGGGGTGATGGCGATCGACATGCCGGTCATGCCCAGACCCATAGCGACACCGAGCCCGATCAATACGCCCAGCACGCCGCCGAGCCCGCCGACCACCAAGGCCTCGGTATTGAACTGCATCATGATGTCGGAACGGCGCGCGCCGGTCGCCATGCGAACGCCGATCTCGCGGGTACGCTCACTGACGCTGACCAGCATGATGTTCATAACGCCGATGCCGCCGACAATCAGCGAGATGGCGGCGATGGACCCAAGCAAAATAGCAAATGCGTTCTGAGATTCTTCGACGGATTCGAGGATCGACGCCGTGTTGCGGAGCTGAAAATCTTCCGTACCGTGACGGGCGAGGAGAAGGCTTTGCGCCGCCGCTTCGGTTTCACTGATGCGCTTGGTGTCTTCAACCGCCAGCGTGATGGAGGAAAGATATTGTTGTCCAAATAGCCGCATCAGGCCGGTCGTCAGCGGCACCAGCGCAATGTCATCCATGTCCTGTCCCCATGCGGTGGCTCCTCGTGGAGACAGAACGCCGGCGACTTCAAAAGGGGCGCCGCCAATAAAGACATACTCGCCGATCGCCGATTGCGGGTTCGAAAACAAGTTGTTCGCGACAGTTGCGCCAAGGACCACGACGGCAGAACGTCTTATCTGGTCGTCGTCAGTAAAAAAGGCGCCATAATCCAACGGCCAGCTTTGCGCCAGCGGCCAGTCGGCGGTAACGCCATCAATAGACGTTTGGTAATCAGTGCCCTCAACCCGCAGGGTTTCGCTGCCCGAGCGGGTCGGTACGGCGGCGATAATATTGTCGAGTTCGGCGAGCCGTTCTCCGTCTTCAATGGTGAGCGTGGCAATCGCCGAGCCGCGCATGCGGGTGCCAGGCGCGCCAGGTCGCACGAACAACAAATTTGCGCCCATGGTCTCGATACTTTGCACAACCTGTTTCTGGCTGCCCTCGCCAATCGCCAGCATTGCGACAACGGCCGATACGCCGATGACGACGCCGAGCAGAGTCAATGACGTGCGAAAGAGATTGGCGCGTAGCGAACGGAACGCCATTTTCACCGCTTCGCTCATCTGCGACAACAATGACGGCGCATCAGTCTGTTTTTCAAAAGGCGTCGTCGCGCGTGCGCCATCCGCGGCGCCGGTGTCGGATACGATCTTGCCGTCCGTTATTTCAATCATGCGGCGCGCGCGCGCCGCGACCGACTTGTCATGTGTAATCAAAATGATAGTGCGTCCGGCGGTGTGCAATTCTTCAAGCAGAGTCAATAACTCGGCGCTTGACCCGGAATCGAGCGCGCCGGTCGGTTCATCGGCGAGAATGACGTCTGCGTCATTCATCAATGCGCGCGCAACGGCGACCCGTTGTTGCTGGCCGCCTGAAAGTTCACTCGGCCGGTGATGACCGCGGTCGCCGATCCCGAGTTTATCGAGCAATTCGTGTGAACGCGCCTTGCGTGCATCAAGCGAATGGCCCGCATAGATCGCTGGAATTTCGACATTCTCCGCTGCGGATATTGTCGATAAAAGATTGTAGCGTTGAAACACAAAACCGAACGTGTCGCGCCGGAGCCCCGCCAGTTCGTCGGGGTCGAGCGTTGCGATATCTGCGCCGCGCACCCAATAGGCGCCCGAAGTCGGCCGGTCGAGGCAGCCGATAATATTCATCAGCGTCGATTTTCCGGACCCGGACTGTCCGACGATGGCGACAAATTCGCCCGCTTCGATGGTGAGGCTGACGCCGTCTAGGGCGCGCACTTCCGCTTCGCCGTGACCATAAACGCGGGTGACATTGCGAAGCTCAATGAGAGAGGTCATGCTCGCCACTCCCTAGCGTGGACCGCGCCGGCCTATGCCGGCCGGGCGTTGCGTGCGGTCATTGCTGTCGTTTTGCGCCGCAGTCCGGTTTAGTTGTGCTTCGCCGGTAACAACGACATCGCCGGGTTCGAGACCATAAAGGATTTCCGCCTGAGTGCGGCTTGCAATACCAACGAGCACCGGACGCGGCACCGGCTGATCGTCCACTATAACGAGAACCATCTTGCTTTCCGCGTCGGGATGCGCGGCCATCGCTTCACGAATCGCCGCGCGGCGGCCATCGCGCGCGGGCGCGTCTCCTTCCTGAACGTTTTCCGGTTCGCTTGCCTGCGCCGCCATCACGCCGCCTGTCTGATCCTGTTGACGTCTGCGCGGGCTATCACTCGCGCCAGTTTCTTCACCTCGGGCTTCGCCGCGACCGCCGCGCTGGCGCGCGTCACGCAAAGCGGCTATTGGCGCAATCACCGCGTCTTCCACCGCTCCAGATATGAAAAACACCTGTGCGGTCATTTCCGGTTTCAACGTTTCTTCGTCATTGCCGATATCGAGCAACACCTTGTACAGCACGACATCATTCAGGACTTCCGGTTGCGGCAGAACCTGACGCACCGATGTGCGCCACTGTTCCTTACCGCCGCGGAGCGTTGTAAAATAAGCCATTTGGCCGGGTTTGACGCGCAACACATCAGCTTCGGAAACATCCGCCTCGACAGTCATCACTGACAAATCGGCGATGCGCAATATTGTCGGCGTCGTCTGGTTGGCGTTCAAGGTCTGACCTTCGACGGCGGATTGCGACACCACTGTGCCGGACATCGGCGCGTAGATTTTTGTAAATTCCAGAGTGGCGAGATCGGCTTCCAGAGTTGAGTTCTGGCGCTCGATCTGCGCCTCCAGTTGGGTCAGCCTCGCGATTGCGATTTTTCGGTCAGCGACAGCCGCCTGGTATTCGGCCTGCGAAATAGCGTCAGCCTTATACAGCATGTCGGCGCGGGCATAATTAGCCTTCGACAGTTCAAGCGAGGCTTCCTGCTGGGCAAATGAGGCCTGTAGTTCTTTCAGTTGCGCCTGGTCCGCTTCGACTTTGGTTTTGGCGAGGGTTTCATCGATTTCGGCGAGGAGATCGCCTTTTTCGACATGATCGCCGACTTCAACCAGAAACGCGTCCAACTGACCGGAAACCTGCGCGCCGACATCGACAAAGTTCTTTGGCTGAATTTTTCCAGCGGCGGAGATCGTCACTTCAATGTCGCCGCGGGTCACTTCGGCGGTTTGATAGTCGGGCTGCGCGTCTCGGGTGCTCAGAAAGACGAACGCTCCGATCGCAACGACGAACGCTGCGCCAACCAGCATTGGCGTTGTGATTTTTTTACGCTTGATGGGTTTAATCATGTCTTGCTCTTTCAAGATGCGGAGCGACGGGGCGGGCAAGGGAAGCGCCGGCGAAAATTGGGACCGGCGCTTCTGCTATTTAGGACCTAACACAGTGCAGAGGCGCTAGGTGTTTATACGGACCGACGCGCGACGCGAACAATTGTTGCGCGCAATCTGACGAAGGCTTTGTTTCGGCACCAATCGCGATTGCGGTCCGCGCACGCTGACGGTGCAGACATTTTGTGATCTTTTTCGACCGCGTACAGTATCTTCGGTCAGCACAATCGTTGCGCGGTAGCGGGTATTAAACGTCAGTGTTTTGCCGCCGCGCCGGCTATCACTGCGATAATCAATATTCTGGCTGCGTTGATCGCTTCGCGCGTTCTGATCATAACGGCCAGCATCCTGTGCGTAAGAGATTGCGGAACTCTGGTTAGCGCCGCGGCTTCGGTCGCTTTGGGCGAATGCGGGAACGGTCATGCCCATGACAAAACCGGCGCCCAACAGGCTCAACATCAATTTATTGGTCATTATCGTTGTCTCCAATGTGAGCGAGAAGCCCCACAGCCCTTTGTCTCACATCATTTAAACGCATAGGCGACACATAACCGTCGCTTCTGGGCGAGGTCATTTGGCGTTCATTTCACGGCTGAAATGCGGCGGAATTCAAGGGGACACTTGGCTCCAAGAGCAGAACGACTGATCGCATGCATTTTTGATTGGTCTAGGTCACATACCCATAAAGGGGATTTTCTTTGAAATCGAACAGTGATTCATTTTCTTCAGAGATGGAGGAAAGAATGGCGCGTTTTGATTTGACAGATTTTGAGTGGTCGGTGATTCAGCCTTTG
>JAJFGF010000062.1 GCA_021776245.1 Hyphococcus sp.
TGGCGCGCCCTTTATGACCGCTTGAGGCAAGCCGGAAAACCACACAAACTCGCCGCCATCGCTGTCGTCAGGCACATCATTGAAACCATCAACGCCATGTTACGCGACGGCAAAATGTTCTATGCATGACACAGTTGCTGAGGCGCCATCGGCAGCGTCGCGAGCCTCGAAGGATGGACGCAGGCGCTTACATTACGCACAGCGCATTTTCTTGAGGCAATTATTATAGACCCCGGCGAAGCCCCGCATCAAAATGCGCGTTGCCGGCGATAAATGCCGCGTATAGACCGCTTCATATTCAATGACGCGATGACATCCGCGCAAGTGCTTGAAGCGCGGCACGCTGGTGCTGAGATTAACGGTCAGCCCTTCCGCCTCCCCTTTGCGAAGCGTCGAGGCCACCAGCATCCGGTAAAGGCCGGCTTTTTTGGGCGCCGCCAGGTCATAACCGCAGGTCCCCACATTAACGCCGAGCGCGTCTTCATAGGAAACCACAAAGCCCCTTATCGCGCCTTCATCCTCGATCATGAAAAAATCCAGAAACCCCGAATTACAGCACAGATCCATCCAGCGCCGGTTGAGCGCCGTGTTCATCTGCGTGTGTTTTTCAATATAGAGCGATTGATAAAGCCGTTCGCATTCCCCGGCCTGAAGCTGCGTCAGCCGGTTTGCATAATATGTTTTGAGTTTGGTCTTTCTCAAAAGATTCTGATCGGCCCTGAAATTTTTTGTGCGCGGCGATTGCGGCGAGCGGAAATGCATGAAGCGGAATTTTACAAAATCAAAGCCTTGATCGCGCAAAATTGGCGCAACGTCCGTGGGGTCGCTTTCCGGAATGCTTTTCACCACGATCATATGGCCGGGATAAGCCGCCGTGAAATAATCGATAAAGGCGCGCATATTTTCCCTTGAAAAGCGCGGCGTCGGATTATTGGTGAGCCACCAGTTATTGAGGGTAATCAGCCGCTCAAACCTTGCGGCCCTGCCGATGGCGCCGAGGACAAAGTCCGAGGCCGGCGCCCGCACCCGCCCGTCGCTTTTCCGGTATAAAAGCCGCGCATAATCGACCCAGCAGGTTTTCGGCGACACCGGAAACACGGTTTCGGCCTTGTCCGTCACCGTAAACGGCAGCGCACAACCGCGATGGACGATCAGGCCATAGGTCATGTCCTCCGGCGCGTTGGAGATATAATGACGGACGCCGTCTTTCACCATCGCCGCTGCATAGGCGAGTTGCGGCGGCGTCAGGTTGTTGACCGCGCGGGTGTCAAGCGTATCGATCGTTTCGCGGTCATAGACGACGCAATTATCGCCGGCGCCGCTCTGCGCATCGCTGCGTATGCGATCTTCTGTGGGGCGCGCCTCACAGACCGGCGGCGGCCATTCGGGAATTGCGAAACGCGCGAGCGTCGGCGCCGCGGCTTGCGGCGCATCTGTGTCCGGCATTGACGTCTCCGTGCCTTGGGGAAGGCCCCCTCGGGAATCCGGACGTCGCTAAACCGCGATGCTTGCACAACGGGGCGCGGCTTTTAGCGCGCGGACGCGCCTGGACAGCACCGCACCGTCCGGCCCCGGACGAAATATGAGGGGCGGCAGGCAACGAAAAGTCAATGCGGGATCAAAGTTCCGCAAGCATCTCAAAACGGGGTTAGCGACGCCCCGCCCACATGCGTGTGGGTCACCGGCAAGATTTCCAGATTTACTGAACAAGATCAAGCTTTATTTGGCGAGACACAACAAGACGGCGCCGCGGGAACAAGCGCCGCCCGGCGGCTGTTCGCGGCCGGGCCGCCCAGTTGAGCAAAAAACACAATATATAGATCGGTAAATTCGAGTTGGCGCCAGAGCGGGAACAAGCAATAATGCGTAAAACAGCACGTTTAATCACAACGCTGACAGCATAGTAAAAAGGATATGTGATTTATATTTGAAGTGGCAATATCAAAGCCCAGGGCGGTTTAACGCAGAGGAGCCGAAAAAATGAGCGATCAGAAACCCGATATCGCGGTGGTCCACATTCGAGGGAAAAAACACGACAAGCTGGTCAAACCGACGACGGTGAAGATGGGGCACGGAATACATCCCTATCGTATTCAATGGAAAAATACGAACAGCAGCGATGCTGTCATTCAGATTGATGAGGACGATTGGAAAGAGACATTTTGCGAGCCTTATCCCGGCGACATTGCGGTTGCTGACGATAACAGCAGCCCGGTTTACGATTTATTGCGCGCGGGAAAGCGGGACGACCAGAAATTCACCTATCAGATTACGGTTGGCAAAACGATTGTCGCCAATCTCGAAATCGATACAAAGAAAAATTAGGGCTGCCCTCGTTTCATCATACTGTTGCGACAAATCCCGTTGATAACTGTTCTTCCGGGTCCGGCGGGTCCTGTAATGCGCAGCGGTTTGGCAAGAAGAGGCGGCGCACACGCTATTGTTTGACCGCCTTCGCGCTCGGACGAGCGGGTATTTGTTTGCTGCAGCGTTTTGTCTGTTTAATCCCTGGAAAGAACGCCCGGCCGGACAGGCGGCGAAGCGCCGAAAACCGGACGTTCCAGCATCCTGCAACGAACGGATTGACAGCCTCATAAACCGGTTGCTCAGCTCAAATGAGCGATGATGCAGCGGCGATCATAACTGCGCCTGCTTGCGATACGCGTTGATTTTCTCGCGCGGCGCCTTCATTTTCCTGGTCAACCAAAAATCATGTATGTTCATATGACCCAAACCAAAAGCCGTTTTCTCAAAACGTGATTGAGATAAATTAAATTCAACCCTCATAATATTTGATCAGAAAGTATTTATCCGTGCGCCCGTCATGTGGCATTATTGGCCTTCGAATCTATGTTCGGATACACTTTGGCAGGCTGTCCTGTTTTCCGGGAACGCTTCAGTCTCCCTTACGAGGACAGGTATATGATAAGTTTTTTTAGTCTGTATTCGAATGGAAACCGTTGCCTGTTGGCCCTGGCCAGCCTGTTTTTGTTTATTGCTATTCCGGCTTGTGCGGCGACACCGGTCGAGCAGGAAAAGCTTCTCGCCGGTGATGGGGCGCCCGACGATTTCTTCGGTTACAGCGTTGCCCTCTCGGGCGACACCGCATTGATTGGGGCCTTTAAAGATGATGACGGCGTGATGGGCGTTGATGCGGGATCGGCCTATGTATTCACGCGCGCCGGAAACACATGGCGCCAGCAGGCCAAACTCACCGCCATCGACGGCGCCGCGAACGATACCTTTGGCGGCAACGTTGCACTTTCCGGCGATACCGCGGTGATCGGCGCCATTCGCGACGACGACAAGGGCGATAATTCGGGTTCCGCCTATGTGTTCATCCGCTCCGGAAGCGCCTGGAGTCAGCAGGCCAAGCTCACCGCCGCCGACACCGCAGCGGGCGACGCCTTCGGCCAGAGCATTGCGCTCTCCGGCGACACCGTCGTGGTCGGGGCCCCCCATGATGACGACAAGGGCGATGATTCGGGCTCGGTCTATGTGTTCACCCGCGCCGGGACGGCATGGAGCCAGCAGGCCAAGCTCACGGCCGCCGATGGCGCGGAGGGCGACGTCTTCGGCATCGACGTCGCCCTCTCCGGTGACACCATCCTGGTCGGGGCCGACCTGAATGATGAAAAAGCCCTGAATGCGGGCGCGGTGTATGTCTACACGCGCTCTGGAAGCGGCTGGCGCCAGCAGGCGAAACTTACCGCTGCGGACGGTGCAGAGACCGATATTTTCGGCGTCAGGGTCGCTCTGTCCGGCGACACCGCCTTAATCTCGGCGCGCCGGGATGACGATGACGTCATGGGCGTTGATGCGGGTTCGGCCTATATCTTCATCCGTACAGGAACGACGTGGCGCCAGCAGGCAAAACTCACCGCCCCTGACGGCGCAGCCGATGACAGGTTTGGCCGCAGCGTCGCCCTTGCCGGCGACACCGCTGTGATTGGCGCCATGTTTCAAGACGACAACGGCGATAATTCCGGTTCCGCCTATGTATTCACCCGCGCCGGCAATATCTGGAGCCATCAGACCAAGCTTACCGCCGCCGATGGCGCGGCTGACGATGTCTTCGGTTGGAGCGTCGCGCTGTCTGGCGACACCGCCGTGATCGGAGCCACGCGCAATGACGACAAAGGCAATGACTCGGGTTCGGCCTATATATTTGATATCGACCGTGACTAGGATGCAGACCCGGTTGATCGGCGCCGCGTCAGCTTTCATGAGACCTTGGGGAAGTTTTCTGACCAGAATAATGCTGCAAGCCGACCTTTTGGCTGGCGAATACCAGTCCAGCATTTACCCCGCGGATTCAAAGGCGGAAACGAACGCATGTATATTCGGCGGGTTCACACCTATCGTGATTTTCGCACTGCATCATTTTCAGAAACATCCGTATCGCACCAGATAGGCGCGCGTCCTCACCTCGCCTTACGCACCGCCAGCTCAAGCGCTTGCAAAAACCGCGACCAGTCCTTTTTGGAAATGACGGCCCGGCGCCGGAGGTTTCACCCGTATCGCGCAAGTCCCGGCGGCGCCCTCAAGGCTCCACCTTTCCAAGCACCATTCGATAGGCGCGCATATTGTCAACATAGCCGTTTGCGATCCAGAAAGTTTCGTCGTCCACCGGATCAACAGTCACGGTCGCATAATCGAGAAATGCGCCCAGCGGACTGACGGGAATATTGTCGCCGTCAAATTCAGGCGGCAAAGGCGCTTGACCTTTTATCAATGTGGCCGGGCTCCGAGGCATGGACTCGTCGGCATACCAGATCGAATAGCCGGCATCGGGGGTATTGAGGCCCGGCGGCGGCGTTTTAATCGGGTAGCGTATGTAACTCACCAGCACGTCGCCATTCTTGTTCACCGCCAGCGCCGGCCGTTCATATGAATAAATGATGTCGCGAGACGCGCCGGATTTGTATTTTCCGAAATAATGGTCCACGCGGAAGCCCTGGCTTGCATTTTTGGATGTGACAATTTTATTGTTCACAATAGACACCGGCGCGCGCACATAAGACACATTAAGGCATTTGTCGCAGTCGGGCGCCGGATCGATATAGGCTGACTTGACGAAATGCAGATATCCGTCCCGATAGGCGATGGGAAAGCGAATATGAACGTTCAGTTGCGTTGAGATCACGGGCGGTTTTTGAAAACGCGCAGTTGGCGCCGCGAACGCAAATATTCTCATATTAACCAGGCCTGGTTGGCCGGCGACAAGGAGCGTGTGTCCGTCCAGCCCGCCGCCATAATGATCCGGCAGCAAAACACGTCTGTGCCCGTTCACATCGCCCTTGTGAAAGTTGAAATAGGAGGGGCGCGCATTGCCTTCGCGCAGTTCCTTCAGGGAAAACACGGTGGCCACAGGCCCGTCCGGCATCGTATCGCCCTTATGGGCGATAACGAAATTGTCGCCGCTAAGGGTCGCCCAGGGAAAATCGCGGTAGTTGTTGTCTTTTATGACATAGGTATAGAATCCGTCGCGAGGGTCTTCGGTGCGGGAAATTGCAAAGACAATGTGACGCCTCGCCATGTCGCAATTCTCGTCGGTGTCTACTTCGTCGCCCTTTGCCTTTGATTTGTCATATCTGCATTTTTTATCCTTGATTCTTTTGGGTTGGTCCGGGTCGAGATAGATATCGGTCCACAACACATTGCGGATGGCGCCGAGAACAATAAATCTGTCGCCCTCGACGTCAAAATAGGTGCGAAGATCATAAACTTCGGCCACGCACAAACGTTCTCCGCTCCGCGTTTGCGGTAACGTTTCGTCGTTGCAGTTGTTCAGCCCGTTAAAACTGTTGACATTGACGGTGCGCCTTGCGGTCGGTTCGACGAAATCTGCAAAAAGCCTGTACCCTGACAGACTGAAGTCGGCGCCGAATCTCAGCCGTTTGCCCTGTTTGTCAAAAAGTTCAATGTCGCCCTGCTGAGAGGTCAAAACGAAATTGCGCCCCGCCGCAACCATAGGGTCTTTGTTGCCGATGGTCGGAAAATAGACGCCGGACGGTCCCGGCGTTTCGTCAACTCCCGTCAATATTGTTTGGCCATCGGCCAGGCCGCTTTCCACCTGCGAATAAGGTTCCTGATAGAAATCGTCGTCATCATCCAGTCCCGCGCTGACGCCGCCGCCGGTGCGCTCCAGATTCCGGTCGCGATCCGCCGCGCCCGCTTCGATAACGGCGCCTGTCGAACTGCTTGCATTTCCCTTGTCAACCGGCGCCGCCACAATCGGCCCGTCACTGGCGCCTGATTCTATGCGGCCGCGTGCAGGGCCGGCGGAACCTCGGGCGGGCGAAGAACAGGTGTTCTTTACTGCAGCCACAGCGCTCGAAGGACCGCCAAAGGACGAGCGCAGCGTGAGATGCTGGGCGTATGGTTGATGCGCGATTGCAGCATCCAGCTTGTCGGGCGTTCCGGCCGACATGAAACCGTTTTTGTACCAGACGTAAGTCACGTTGTTTCCGGAGGTCGCCATATCGAGCACGTCGTCGGCGCCGTAACCACGCGCAAGCGCATATCGCCTGGGCGCCTTTTCGGCGCCCAGACCGGTTGGGGTTCCAACTGAATATGTACAATCTTTATACCATGCCGTTACATTGCCGGCGCCGCTGACGCTGACGCCCACGATGTCGGCGGGTGTTTGCCATGGTTGCGGCAGGCTGAACGCTTGCGGCGCATGATAGGCGTCGAGATCGCGACTTGTTCCTTCGGAGACTGTGCCGTCGGCGTACCAGGCAAATACGTGGTTCGTCGTATTCGAGATCGCCATTGCAACAATGTCTGTATGCAGTTTTCCTGCGGCGGGCGAATATGCGTATGGTGTTCTGTGAATGTCCAGATTGCCGGGTGAACCCGATGCAGCGAATCCGTCTTGATACCAGGCAAAAGCGTGATCATTTGAACCGGCGATTCCGATCCCCGCAACGGCTGTGTCAACTTCCGCATGTGCGCTGGTCGCGCCGGTAAAAATCAACGCAATAAGCGCGTGTTTATGAAAACGCATTGTTTTATTCTCCCCTGGTCCCAAACGGGCGTCTTGCTGTGTACTGGAAAAACAGAGCCTGATTGCGGGTACATTCAACCCACGAAATTGACGCTCGACAAATGCAGCTCTTGCATGGAACGCATGAAACGCAAATCCTAGCATTTCTGCGGTTTGTTTGATACAGGTCTCGCGGAATTTTCTTTCAGGCACATGTCCGGCTTGTCCGGCGACTTTGCCGTTGCGGAACCGGGCGCCGCCTTAGGGCGTGTGTCTTGTCACTCCTCACCCCGCCTTACGCACCGCATTTTCCAGCGCTTCCAGAAACCGCGAGCGGTCTTTTTTTGAGAACGAAGGCCCGGCGCCGGAAATCTCGCCCATATCGCGCAAATCCCGCGAAAGCGCGCGCATCGCAAGGCCCGTTCCGATATTATCGGCGGTAAAGGGCTTGCCACTCGCGCCGATCACTTGCGCGCCGGCTTTCAGACAACGCTCCGCCAGCGGAATATCGCTGGTGACGACAATATCGCTGGCGCCTGCCTCGTCGGCTATCCAGTCGTCGGCGGCGTCAAAACCGTCCGAAACGATGACCCGGCGCACATCGAGCCCCATGGGCAGGCGCATGGGCGCGTTTGACACAAAATGGATCGTCAGGCCGTGACGGTCGGCGACTTTCACCGCCTCTTCCTTTACGGGGCAGGCGTCGGCGTCCACATAGATGTTTGGCGCATTTTTCATTAAGGCGAATTCACGTTAAGCTCAGTTACAAACGGCGTTATCAGATAACAATGTCCGAGGCCATAGAGACTCAAATGACTGAAATTGAAAATCCATGCATTCTCGCCATTGACCAGGGCACGACGTCAAGCCGCGCAATCGTCTTTGACCATGCCGGCAAGATTGTCGCGGTCGCGCAACGCGAATTCGCCCAGCATTTCCCGAAGGACGGCTGGGTTGAGCATGACCCGGAAGATATCTGGCGGACGGTGCTGGACGTTTCGCGCGAGGCCTATGCGGCGGCGGAAAAAACCGGCGGCGAGATCGCCTGTATCGGCATCACCAATCAGCGTGAGACAACGATATTGTGGGACCGCGCCAGCGGCGCGCCCGTCCATAACGCCATTGTCTGGCAGGACCGGCGCACGGCGAATATTTGCAAAGCGTTGCGCGACGCAGGCCATGAAGCCGATATTGCCGCGCGCACGGGCCTTGTCCTCGATCCTTATTTTTCCGCATCGAAGGCCGCGTGGATTCTGGATCATGTGGAAGGCGCAAGGGCCCGCGCCGAAGCCGGTGAGATTTGTTTTGGAACCGTTGACAGTTTTTTGATCTGGCGACTCACCGGCGGCGCGTCGCACGTGACCGATGCGACCAACGCCAGCCGCACCTCGCTTTATAATATTCATGACAATATCTGGGATGCGACGCTGACGGAACATTTCCGCGTGCCGCGCGCGTGCCTGCCGGAAGTCCTGGATTGCGCCGCCGGTTTCGGCATGAGCGACCCTGAAATTTTTGGCCGGCCGATTCCCATATCTGGCGTTGCCGGCGACCAACAGGCGGCGGCCATCGGCCAGGCGTGTTTTGATCCCGGCGATATCAAAAGCACCTATGGCACCGGCTGTTTTGTCCTGGCGCATACGGGCGGCAAGGCGCTGGCGTCGAAAAATAAACTGCTGACGACCATCGCCTATCGCCTCAATGGCAAAACTTCCTACGCCCTTGAAGGATCGATTTTCATTGCCGGCGCCGCCATTCAGTGGCTGCGCGATGAATTGGGGATCATCAAAGACGCGGGCGAGACCGCGGCGCTGGCGGAATCAATCGACAGCAATGAAGGCGTTTATCTTGTCCCGGCCTTTACCGGATTGGGCGCGCCGCACTGGGCGCCCGATGCCCGCGGCGCGATCTATGGCCTGACGCGCGCCGCCGGACGCGCGCATCTTGCGCGCGCCGCTCTTGAAGCGGTGGTTTATCAGACGGCGGATCTCATGAGTGCGATGGCCCGCGACGGCGTGACGCCGAAATGTTTGCGCGTCGATGGCGGCATGATCGCCAATGACTGGGCGATGCAGTTTCTCGCCGACATTCTCGATCTTCCCATCGAACGCCCGCGCGTGATGGAAACAACCGCGCTCGGCGCCGCTTATCTTGCCGGATTACAGGCTGGCATTTTTGAATCGACCGAAGAAATCGCCGAGCGCTGGCGCCTCGATGCGCGCTTTCAGCCGGCCATGGCGGCGAAGATGCGCGCGAAAAATCTGAGCGGGTGGGCGGCGGCGTTAAAGCGGACGCTGAGTGAGTGATGCAGAGATAATCCGAAACGGTTTTGGGTCCTGAACAAAGGAGGCGCTTTATGAAAACAGCAATGATTGTATTCCTGCTAAGTTCCGCCATGTGTGGCAGCGCAACAGCGCAGACCGCAGACGAACAGGCGATCGCACAAACCTACAATGAATGGGTCGCTGTCACGAATGACAAGGACATCGATCGCTGGGTTGCTTTTCTTGCTCCTGATGCGCTGTTTCTTCCGCCGGACAGTAAAGCGCTCAATACCCATGATGATATTCGTCAATATTATCTGACGCTATTTGCCGACCCCCATTGGAACATCGCCTGCCAACAACTGGACGTTGAGATTGCAAAATCTGGCGATATGGCGTGGGCGACGGGAACATGTGAAGCGACATTTACCGGCGCCGATGGCGACAAGGCGCGCGGCGCGAGCAAATGGGCGAAAGTCTGGCTAAAACAACCCGGCGGCGACTGGAGATGTCGAATGAACACCTGGAACGTCAAGCCCTAACTGCATGCGGCATAAGTCAGCGCGCCAGAGAAAATTTTCATGAGAAACTTCGCAACCACCGTTAGCTTTTTCTTGATGCCGCTAAGCGCCAACGCCAAAACAACCGCCGACGCCTCGATTGATGACGCCCCAGCGATCCGCCATGTGGCAGCCGAACATATTGCGGGCTGGCGCGACAGCAATTATTTCACGCTTTATAAAAGCAACAGCGAATGAAAGATCGTCGTTAAAGCATTCGCCTTGCGCCACGGCATTTTATTGAACGAGGATTGATTGCGAGCCCGCATTAGACATCGCCGACCTGGCGAATTCGCCCGGGAGATTCCGAGCAGCATCTGGACCTCTATTTCGGCAATGGCGAAATGCACGCGTTCCGTTTTGACCATGACCAAGCCACGGGGTTACTGCGCCTTACAGATATGAACAATTCCACCGGTTGCGGCCTTCGAGGCATGTACCGGCGATAAGTCTTTTTCGATTTTCAAAGCACGCTGATGGCGGCTTGAACGGAATCAAGGCGCTAGTGCTCCAACCCGGGATATTTGATCCCATTGAAGAGATCGCCGAAAGCCAGGGTGATTGTTCTCCCCATGCGCGCCGCCCTGATTCGACGATCTTCAGCTTGGCAGCCCCCGCAACACCTAAAGATCAATAACCGTATCGTGAAACAGCGCGCCCTCAAATTCCTCTGTCCAGACAAGGTTTGATTTCGTCGCCAGTTTTTCCACCAGCGATTCACGCGGCACATGGTGATGCTTGCCTTCCAGGGTGGAAAGCAGAGAGGTGAGCCGGCCGCGTTTTCTTTTGCCGCCGGTCTTGTCGAACTGGGCCCAAAGGGACTGCGGCGTCGCGTTGGTGCTGCCATGATGGCCGACCTTATAAACATCAACCTTGGCAAGTTTGCGCATGATCGCGGCGTCGTTAAGCGCAAATTGCCAGTTTTCGAGTTGCGCGTCGCCCGGAAACAGCAGCGATTTCCTGCCGGATCTGAACAGCAATATCAGGCTGGTGTTATTCATCACCCGGTCGAGAGAGCGGACGATTTGCAACAGCGCCTCGAGACGCATGCCGCGTAACCGTCCCGCCAGCCAGCGCGTGTCAAATGTTGACTTTTCATCCGGCGCATCGGGAAAGGGATCAAGCCCGGCCGCGCCACTCCCCGCGGCTGCAGCCTGCAGCGGCCAGAACTCATCTTCGTCCCATGAGGTCATGCGGGTGACGTCACTGTGTTGATCGACCGTTGGCGGCCCCAACACGTCAATATCGACACCGGGCAATATGCGCTTGATGCGAAGCGGCTTTTTCGCGTGGACATATTTGGCCGACCCCGCCTTGCCCATGGCCATCAGCATCTCGACGGCTTTTTTGTTGGTGATGTTGTCTTCGCCAATGAACGTAAGCTCATCGAACCGACGGGGCGACGCTTTTTTAAGATGCGCGAGATTATCGATTTCCCCCTCGCCGAATAATTTCTCTGTCATCGCATTCATGGTGGCAAGGCTGCGCCGCCGCGCCGACAGCGTTCCTGTCGCATCGATTGGAATATCGGGATCTTCCGTCCATGGCTGGATGACGACATCCGGGTTCAAATCCTGAATGATCTTACCGGCTTTCTTTAGTCCAAAGCCCTTGATGTGATCCTGATGGCGATGGGTGGCGACAATTGCGTGCAATTTGCCGCCGGTTCGCTGGGCAATCGATTCCGCAATGCGGGTCAGCAATTTCTCCTCGCCTTCTGGACTTTTGGTGTTGCCAAAATCAATCAGAACGTGTCGTTCAAAATCCGGGTATTGAAACGTCAACAGGAAACAATCGCCGAACCCAGCCTGATAGGTTCGGATGATCGCTTTTTGGGGTTTTCGCTTGTTTGTGCGTTTTGCCGGCATGATTATGCTTTCAACTCTGTCGCGCGGCGACGCGCGCTCATTGCCCGATGAAAATGCCGGTTGACGAAGTGGCGCGCGCCGCGCTCACCGTCGCCTTCGCTAAACTTTTCAAGCATTTCAAGCCGCGCTTTTTGTTTTTTGCTCGCAACACCCGACCCGATATGAAATTTGAGCATTCCATAATCATTGAACACCAGCGTTCCTCCGCCAAGCAGCCGAACCGGCGCATCCCTGGACAAACCCCGCGGCTTGGCGATGCCGAGCAGTTTTAGCTCGCTCGCGTTGATGTCCATAAGCTGCATATATTCTGCAACGGTTTCACGAAGCAGACGGCCATCAGGCCCTTCACGACTGACAGGCCGTACGGAAATGATTTTCGTGTAGGCCTGTTCGTGAAGCTCCAGCGGCGTCCGGTTTTCCCAAAGGAAACGGAACACCGATTCCCGGTCATAAGACATTTCACTATGCCTGGAAAAGCCATAGACAATATCGTCTTCATATTTGGGTTTTTCCCAGCAGCCGTCTTTTTTCACTCGCGACGCCGGCAATATGCCATAGGCCGCAAAGGATTTAATCAACGCATCGCGATATCCGTAAGAATCAGCCGATTCGATTTCCGTATCGGCGGTCAACAGCGCACTCAAAAAGTCCCGATACGTCATATTGAGCGGAGGGAGGTAATCGAGCGCGCGTATCGACATGCGCAACAAATGACTTGCGGCCTTGGCGCCGTCTTCGATGGCGCGGGCGCGATCCACATAGCCCGTTTTGACCGGGTCGAGTTTCGCCGAACGGCGCGACCAGATTTCAATGAAGGCGTTGATCACCGGCGCGACCAGCACTTCGCCAAAATCATGGGGCTCGGCGCGCCAGTTCTCATCGTTGTAGAGATCTTCTCCCGGCGCAAGATCGGCGGAACGGCGAAGCGCGTCGCCGCGCTGGCCGGCGATCTGCTCATGATCGAGCCCGGCGCCAAATTCTTCGGCAAGTCCCGTCAGCGCCGTTTCTCTGAGGCTTTGCGGCGTCAGGTTGCCCGTCTTGACGAGGTTCGCGGCCGGGCCCTCGCCCACAGCAAGATCGATCAGCGCTTCTGATTTGAAAGCCGACAGAAGCGCAACGATATCGGAAAAACCTTCGTGAAACGCCGCCTGATCGATCGATGACGGGCGCATATATTGCGATCGCAGCCCGTCGAGAAGCGCGTGCGTTGCTTCATGAACGACAATATCGTGGGAAAGGCACGTAAACACGATCTTCTTCGGGTTTGACGCTGCGGGAAAATAGCCGAATGCGAGCGCTTCATCGGATGGGGAATAAAAAGCGTTTGCGTCGGCGAAGGCGTGAGGCGCGATCTTGAGTTGATGACCGCCAGATGCAAAGTTCCATTTGACGGACCGCCCCAGAGCCCGTTCGAATTCACGCAGCGTCGAAGAGACAAGCCCATAAACATTTTGCGTATGAAAATGCGGGTGACCGATGAGTTCGGACAGCGCTTTTCGTTTTTCTGTTTTCGTGAGTTCCAGGCCGCCCTTTTCCGTCTTTAATCGTTCAAGAGATTCATCGACAATATCGATCTCATGATTGCGCTTTCGCGCAGCGAGGGTCCGGTCAGTTGTCGCATTGTAATCGACGACGTGAAGCCGCGCGCCTTTAGGCCCGGGCGCGAGGGATTCATTGACAACATCGACGCGGGTCATCAGCGGCAAGCCGTCGCGGTCGAAAATGCTGGGATCCTGGGCCAGCACCCACAAACTGCGTATTGCCGGACGGTCGGTAAACTTCATCGCTCCCCCATTCTGTGCAATTTGCAGGAAGAATACGCAAGATACCGAAGACTTGGAAAACCGATGTAATTATAGCGGGAATATAGTAAGAGAGCAATATCACTGGAGTTCAAACCCGATTTTCCAAAGATATTTTCAAGGGGTGAATAAAACCGGCGCGGCGTTTTCAGCCGGCGCGTCGATGCGCGCTTTCAGCCGGCCATGGCGGCGGAGATGCGCGCGAAAAACCTTGGCGGCTGGGCGGAGGCGTTACGAAAGACACTGGGGTGAGAAGGACTAACGATCTGCGTCTTCACGCGCTTTCGAAACCAGCTCCCCAAAGCCCGCTTTTTCAAGAATTTCGATATGGCTTAAGTCTTTTCGGCTGGCGCGCAATAATTTGTAATCGATAACATGACGCAACTGCACGAATGGCAGGTCTTCAATCATCTCAGCGTCGTCGATCAACGCGTCAATGTCGGGATTTCCAATCCCCCATTGATTTCCAAAGGTAATGTCATCGCCGCCAATCGCCACAATGGATACATCATATTCCGGAAGGTATTTTACCTGGCCGAGCGACTGAACCTTCTCCCAGGCAGCGCCGCGGCAAATAATGTCGAGGTCGTTCGAGCCTGTAATCAGTTCCCGTATAATTAATGGGCCGCTGCCAAAAATTGCGAAATCTCCTGCGGGCAGATTTAGATCTCTGACAATTTTGAAGTGACCGCGCATCCGCACTCTCCCGCAGGCCATATGCGATTGGAATCTGCGATCGGTCAACCGGATCGCCGAGCGCTGGCGCCTTGATGCGCGCTTTCAACCGGCGATGACGGCGGAGACCCGCGCGAAAAACCTTGGCGGCTGGGCGGAGGCGTTGCGGCGAACGTTGGGGTGAGCCAGCCTACATTGAAGTACTCACCACCGTCATTGCGGACTTGATCCGCAATCCAGAAATCAGGCGATGCGCTTGCAAGTGGATTGCGGATCAAGTCCACTGCTGTCCACCAACCTAAACCGGACAGCAGTGGGTCAAGTCCGCAATGACGACTGTTCCATGTGCGGCCCTGGGGCGCGTTCTGGTCTATATGGCATTGGCCGCTACAAGCTGCTGATCCCGGTTGTTCCCGATGCCCATGACTGTAATCATGCCGAAAACCGGTTCTTCTTGCGTATCTTCCGGCGCTGCAACAATAGCTGCAAAGAATGGAGACCCCTATGCCGTTCCTGAAATCCGCTGGCCCGAAAACCGCCATCTTGGCGACGCTCATCGCATCGGCCTTGCTGACGGCCTGCTCCGGCGAAGGGCCACAAACCTCCGCAATCAAGGCAATTGATGAAGACAGCTTTCAGTGCATCCGCGACCTGACGCCGGTGCGGCGTTTTTTTGCAGGCAATCTTTATGGCGATCTTGATGCGACGCTGACAGCGGCAAAATCTGAAACCGGCGCCGTTTATCCGGCGGGTTCAATCATCCAGCTGGTTCCCGGCGAAGCGATGGTGAAACGCGAAGCAGGCTACAGCGCATCCACCAATGACTGGGAATTTTTTGAACTCGACCTGTCAGCAGAAGGAACGGCCATTCGCGTGCGGGGTCACGAAGATGTCGTCAATCGCTTTGGCGGCAATTGTCTTGAATGTCACGCACAGGCGCGCCCGGAATGGGATATGGTGTGCGAACTTGATCATGGCTGCGATCCGATCCCGATCAACAATGAGATGATCCGGGCTTTGCAAAAAACCGATCCGCGCTGCCCGCCGGCTGAACTGACCGAAGCGGAAAGTGAAGCGCTGGCGTTGCTGATGCAAATGACGGCGCCTTAGGAAGGCATGGCGGCAATCAGCAGATACGAGAATGTGAAACTGCCATCGCCGGACCATGTCTTCGGACTTGATCCGATGATCTCCCGGCGATCTCGGGCAATCTCAGACCAGCGCCAAATAAATCGAATGGCCGCCGCCGGCATCCTGAGATACTCGGAATAAAACCGATTATGACCCCGGATTGTTCCGGGCGCACAACCTAACTCCCTGATTTCCCGCCACTTTCTACTTTTTTGCTGCACTGCAAAAATTTGGGTGAGCATTCTAATTTTGCACCCTATCTTCAACTCAAGAACCAAGCACCGGGTCAAGCGCATCCCCCCTCCAAGAACCCCGCGCTGACGCCCTAACACCGAAAGGAGCCATCCCCATGGCGAAGAAAACTGAAACGACTGAAACCACTGAACGCATGCCTGCAGAAATTCTGCGCAATGGCTGGCTTGCCTATCTCGGCCTTTACGGCGCCGCTTATGAGCGCGTGAAGCCGCTGACAGAAAAGACCGCCGGCATTTTCGAAGACCTCATCGCCAAAGGCGAAAAGGTCGAAGCCAACGCCCAGGACGTTGCTGAAGACGTACGCGCCCGCACCAACGGCGTTTATGGCGACAGCGTTGCCCGCGTTCGTAAATTCTTTCCGTCTTTCGTTGCCAAAGCGGGCCGCGTCGATGAACTCGAAGCCGAAGTCGAAGCGCTCAACAAAAAAGTTGCCGCACTGACGAAAAAGCCTGCTGCAAAACGCACAACGAAGACAACATCCAAAGCTGCCTAAAACAAAAAAGAGTTAAAAGCGCATCCTGCGGGGCGTTCGAGAAGAACGCCCCGTTTTTTTTGACCCAATCATACGGCAACCGGCTCAAGATTTGTTTGCGCAGCGCTCTTGCCGAAAACCGCATACACTTTTCGGCGCGATGCGCTGGTGTTGCAGCGCAACATAGACCCCGTCGCAACCGCAACGCGAGAATTTGCCAAGCCCGGGAAAAGACCCAATACTACCGTCCGGAAGAGCGAATAACGCGAAATTAATCAACGTCTTGGGAGGCGGCATGTCGAAAAATTCCGACAAGATCGGCGATCGCGCCGCGGAGACGCCAACGGCCCTGAACCCGATTATCGGCGTGCGCCGGGGCGATCTCATTAAATCGCTGGGCGTTGTGATGACCCATGCGGCGCGCCAGCCGGCGCCGCTCGCCAAACATCTTGGCAATTACGGCAAGGATCTTTTTGAAATATTGAAGGGCGATTCTGAATTGGCGCCCGATAAAAAAGACCGCCGCTTTCAGGACCCGACCTGGAAATATAATCCTCTCTACAAATACGGCCTGCAATCCTATCTCGCCATGCGCAAAGGCCTTCATGGCTGGGTTGAAGATTCCGGCGTCAGTGAAGCCGACAAGACACGCGCGCAATTTGTGCTCGACATTGTCGCCGACAGTCTGGCGCCCACCAATACGCTGCTTGGCAATCCGGCGGCGATCAAACGCATCTATGAAACCGGCGGCCTGTCGCTGATCAAGGGACTGGGCAATGCTTATAATGACATTCGCCATAACAAAGGCATGCCAAGCCAGGTTGACGGCCGCCCGTTCAAGGTCGGTGAAAACCTTGCCAACACGCCCGGCGCCGTCGTTTTCAAAAACGACATGCTGGAACTCATCCAGTATAAGCCAACCACCGAAGAAGTTTTTGAAATTCCGCTGATGGTGGTGCCGCCGCAGATCAACAAATTTTACGCCAATGATCTCAGTCCTGATAAAAGCATTGTGCGTTTTATGCTGGCGGAAGGCTTTCAGGTTTTTGCGGTCAGCTGGCGCAATCCGCAAAAAGAGCACGCCCATTGGGGCCTCGCCCATTATGTGAGCGCGCTGATCGAAGCATCGCAAGCGGTTTTAAAAATCACCAAACAGAAAAAACTCAATGTCTCCGGCGCCTGTTCCGGCGGCATCACCACCGCCTCTTATCTAAGCGAATTGGCGGCGAGCAAAAAAGATCTCGTCAATTCTTTCACACTTCAGGTTTGCGTCCTTGACGGCCGCAAGGAGGACAGCGAAGTCGGCCTCTTTGTCACTGATGAAGCGATCGAAGCGGCGCGGCGCCATTCACGCAAGAAAGGCATTCTTGCAGGCGACGAGCTGTCACGCTCTTTTGCCTGGCTGCGTCCCAACGACCTGATCTGGAATTATGTGGTCAATAATTATCTGATGGGCAACGATCCCCCGCCCTTTGACATTCTCTACTGGAATAATGACTCGACAAATCTGCCGGCGCAGCTTCATTCCGATTATATGGATATCTATGGCGACAAGCGCTTTGCGGAACCGGGCGAGGTGGATTTCATGGATCACAAGCTTGACCTGACGAAAGTGAAGCAGGACAGCTTTATGGTCGCCGCGGTCACCGATCACATCACGCCGTGGCGCGCCTGTTACAGGAATGTGCATTTGTTCGGCGGCAAAACAGAATTTTACCTGTCGAACAGCGGGCACATTCAGGCGCTCTTGAACCCGCCGGGCAATCCCAAGGCGAATTATTTCGCCAATAGCGAATTGCCGGATGATCCGGACGAATGGCTTGAGGGCGCCAAACAGCAGCAGGGCTCCTGGTGGCCGCGCTGGACAAAGTGGCTTGGCGCGCGCGCCGGCGAGAAAAAACCAGCGCCGAAATCGCTTGGCTCAAAAGCGCATCCGCCGATTATGAAAGCGCCCGGCGAATATGTGTTTGGGTAATTTACGGCATGGCGCCGCGCGTTCGGCGATTCTCGCCTCACTGGCGCGAAGCCTGCGTGGCGACAACGGCGCCGGGCGAAAAAGTGGAAACCGGTTTTTCGCAATACCGGCGCGTAGCAAATAATTTGAACGCCCAACGATCATTCCCAATGATCGTTGGTAAGCAGTAAAGAAAGAAACAACGTGACCGAAGCACACCACTTGCCGGAAATCAGTTTCGAAAAGATCGGCCTGCAAAAGCTGCGCACCGCGATCTGGCGTTCACCGGCGCCGGACAGGAAAATGCCGCTGCTTTTTTTCAATGGCGTCGGCGCCAATCTTGAGATCGCGCAACCTCTTGGCGATCTCTTAAGCGACCGCGATGTCATTAGTTTTGACCTGCCGGGCATTGGCGGCTCGCCGCGCCCGCTCGCGCCTTACCGTCCCTGGTGGGTTGCTTATGCGGCGCGGCAAATCCTGAAACGCAACGGCTATGACAAAGTCGATGTCATGGGGGTTTCCTGGGGCGGCGGCGCGGCCCAGCAATTTACGTTTCAGTATCAGAAAATCGCTAACCGCCTCATTCTTGCAGCGACCTCGCCGGGCGTCATCATGGTGCCGGGCGACATCGGCGCGCTGTCAAAAATGGCGCATCCCATGCGCTATACCAATCAGGATTATCTGATCAAGCATTTTGAAACGCTTTATGGGGACGAGCCCGGCGGCGCGCATCTTTTTGCGGAACATATGCGGCCGCCGACGATCAGAGGCTATCTGGCGCAGCTGACCGCCATGGCCGGATGGACGGCCCTGCCGTTTCTGCCCTTTATCAAACAAAAGACGTTGATCCTCGCCGGCGACAAGGACAAAATCGTTCCCGTCGCCAACGCCCATATGCTGAAATTCATGCTGCCCAACGCAGAAATTCACGTGATCCAAGGCGGCGGGCATCTGTTCCTGTTGTCGCGCGCGACAGAAATTATGTCGGTGATGACCGATTTTCTCGATGCGGAAGATGCGGCGCGCGAACCGGACGACATGATTGCGATGCAGCTTGCGTAATTTTATATTGGTCGCGTTCGGCGCTTACGCGCCTCACCCAACCGCAAGTTTGTCGGAGACGCCGACAAACGGCCCCCGTTGACAGCTTTGCTGTCAACTGCTGAAAACGCTCCCGAATTAGGAGATTCCACTTTGGCGAAAACACCAGCAGACACCGCCCGCAAAATCTGGCTCGCCGGCATCGGCGCCTATGGCAAGGCGTTTACCGAAGCGCAGGAATCGCTCGCGAAAATGGGCGGCGATACATCCCGCGTCTTTGAGGAACTCGTCGCCAAGGGCGAAGAAATCGAAGACGCCGTCGAGACCCGCGGCCGTGAGCTTGCCAAACAGGTCGCCGCGCCGTCTTTTTCCATCGATGAGCGCATTAAACAGATGCGGGCGCGCCTGAAACTCGGCGACGACGATGATGGTGACCGGTTCGAGGCCATCGAAGCCCGCCTTGACGCGATCGAAGACAAACTCGATGCGCTGCTCGCGAAATCAAAAAAGCCGCAAAAGAAAAAACCCGGCAAAAAGCCCTCTAAAAATATCGCGGATTAACGCGCCGCAATGGCCGGCAAAGTCAAAACAAGAGACCGGATTTTAAAAACCGCCCTCGCTCTCTTTAACCAGGAAGGCGAGCACCAGGTTTCAACTGTGGACATCGCCGCAGTGATGGGGATCAGCCCCGGCAATCTCTATTATCATTTCAAGGGCAAGGAAGTGATTATCGAAGCGCTCTATGACGATTTCGAAGAAGAAATGCGTCAGGTGTTATCGGCGCCGATAAAGCGCGCCCTCGACATCGAAGACAATTGGGTTTTCGTTTATATCCTGTTTGAAGAAATCAATGATTTCCGGTTTTTCTATTACGGCCTTGCATCGGTATTGGAGCGCTGTCCGAATTTGCGCCCGCGCTTTGCACGCCTGTTAAAGCTCAAACAGGAAACCGTCGATGCGGTCTTAACGTCGCTTGCAAAAGCGGGCCTTGTTGCGTTTGGCCCCGGCGAGCAGGCAGCGCTTGCAACGCGCCTCGCCGCGCATCTGACATTCTGGCTGCAATATCGCGACCTCACCGCGCCGGCCCAAACGGGGAAAAATTCCGGCCGCGCGATCATCAATGACGGGGTCTATTCCACGATGATCCAGATCGCGCCTTATATAATCAGCCACCGGGAACCTTATGCGGCGTTGTTAGCGGAGTATTTTAAAAAGCAGGGTTGATGGGACCCGCCCGCACTGACAGCGCATTCTCCGCCAATAAGCATTGATGTTGCGGAGAATGCGCCGGTGCGGGTCTCCCCCTGCACGCTATCGCCCGAGTGGTCCGTCACATGACGGCTCAGCCATGCTGCGGCGCCTTACCGCGCGTATAGCCGGTGATGTTATTGCCGCCCGGCCCTCTGATATTTTGCGGCGGGTGGCCATGAATTGTGTTCATGATCCCGCTCATACATTGGCTATGGGTCGCGGCGTTCTGGGTCCCGCCCGGCGTTTCCACCGGCCAGCAGGTTGAGGCGCTGATCACAATGTCCTCCTGGCAAAACCAACAAATCATTTTCTCCTCCTTTGTCCTGACAATTTCAATGTCATGTCCAGCTTTGCGCGACCCAGTTCTTAACGCCGGCCCATGCTGGTGTTTTCATATAGCTTTCGGTCCAGGTCACGAGCTTGGCTGCGTTCTTCCAGCCATCCAGCTCGAATGGTTCGGGGAGCGCATAATTGCCGCGGCAATAATTGCCACGCAATATTTTTGCCGCATTGATGTCGGCAATCTGTGCGGTGCCGTCCATCGTCAAGGCGAGAAGCGCCATGGCCGGCGTTGACTTGGACTGGCGGGGCCACATCCAGTGCGTAACGCCCCAGGAAAGTGGCTTTGGAATGTCCGCTGGGGGAATGCCTTGCGGGGAAAGGCCGGTGCCAAGCGACAACAGCCGCAGATCAGCCTGGTTGCTGACAAATCCGCCGGAGATGGCTTCACTCAATGCGGTGACCGCAGGATTATTCGCAAACACGCCGCCATCGGCGAAGAATCCATAAGGGTTGACGGCGAAAGGCGGAAAATATGTCGGCGCCGCTGACGTCGCGACGGCGGCGTCCTGCATCAGCATGGATTTATACGGGTTATTGTTGGCGTTTGAAAAAGTGCATGGCTCCCAGGAATGGGTTGCGTTGTCCCAAAGTCGCGCGCTATTGACGACAACAAGTTTCTTTGCGTCAGACAGCGCAACGCCGCCCAGTAATTGCCCTGCAATTTTGCGCAATCCGTCATTGACATATTGTGTCGAAAAATAGCCCGGACCCGATCCAAGCGCCGTCAATTCCGCAGGATGCGCATTAGCGTCAGGAACGTCCTCAGCGGCGCCGAACCATCCATTCGGTTCAAAGATCGTGCCGCCTTCATTCTGGTAGAGATTGACAATCGTTTTGATGTCAACGCCGTTCGCCAGCGCCAGCGCGATCAACCCGCCTGTTGACGTGCCCGCATAACCGTCAGCTTTTGAGATCACCTGATAGTCTTTATCAAGATCTTGAATAAGCAACGCGGTGATTAGTCCACGAATGCCGCCGCCATCGCATGACAGGATTTTAAAGGTCATTGTTTTCTCCTCTGATTGGGAAACTGCGCGCCGCTATTGGTTCGCCCGCTAACGGCGCGCTGGTCACCAACGATTATTTCGGACTAATCGTGATCACGAAGATATCGTCTGTCGGGCCACCGAGAACGTGAGCCCAATCGACGTCGAACAGGTCGGTGCTTCCCGGACCCGTTCCGACAAAGGCCATCTGGCCATTATCGTCCCGCCCCATTTGCAATATGACGTCATGTGTGCCGGGCGGCGGCCCATAGAAGCGCACATGCAGATCTATGCGATAGTCAGCAAACGCGATACCCGCGATGTCAACAGTTCCCTGTTTCAGACCGTTATTTGCTATTGGATCGCCATCGTGAAGCTCCTGCGTATAGAGCCAATTGCAATTGGCGAGGGCGATGTTTTCCAACGTTGGCGTGTATGTCGTATTGTTTTTTATTCTTACAGTTCCTGTAGGCATTTCATCCTCCGTAATTTACCAGTTCGAGTTGGGATTATTCCGGCCGCGCCGCCATTTTCGACCGCTCTTGATGCAGCCGAAAATGGACAACACAAAACGATCCCGATTAACTCGGGGGCGCGAATGCCACTTTTGAATTGACGCCAAAGACCTGCGGCGTTGAATCACCCGGTATGGGCATTTCAATCGTCGTTGTTTTCGGTCCCGACACTTTTTTGATGCCGGAGTTCTGGCCGATATCGAAACGGAATCCGAAAATATCAAGCCAGTTGACATCGGCGTCTGCGTGAGCGCCGATATATTGCTCATAGGTTTCCGTGGTCGTTGTGAGCGTCATTGACGGTTTGTAAAGGACGACAAGCGCTTCGGGCACCAGGTGCATCGGCCCGTGTATGCCAAACACCGATTGGGTGTTGACGCCGGGGATATTAGGCTCCAGCGCCACGCTTGGATTGACAAATGTTGGGAAATACCAGCTGCCGCGAACAATATTATAGGATTCCGCGCCCTTCGCTTTAAAGTTCAGCGAAAATGCCTTGTCTTGAATGATCCTCGACGTGTTGATCTTATTTCGCGTTTTTGTTGTCAGACATTTTTGCTCGACCGACTGGTCATAAAGAATTTTCCAGTCGCTTTTCACCTCAGTTTTTGAATTAATTGTGATGTCGAGATCCCAGGTGTCGGCGTCGTAGCTGTCCCAGTTTGTTTTGTCCTGGGAGAGATTTCCGGAAATTCCGAACCGCGGCACTTGCTCCGATTCACCGCCAAGCGGCGTAATGCCAATCTGATCCGAAGACAGATCCGCCTGCGCCTTACCAATGGCGCCATTCATTGTTTTCGTGATCTTCGCCAGTTCATTACGCAACGTGGTCAATTCTGACTGTTTAGCCAAAATTTCCGAATTATATTGAAAGCCGTCAACCGAAGCCAACCATTTGCCGAAGCTGTCAACAGTGCCATTTTCACTCTGATTTTGCGCCTTCCAGTTCGAATAGGCGGAATGCGCCTTCAGCAAGATCACATTAAGTTCATTGGCGACGTTTGCGACCATCGTCTGAGCGTGCATGTAGTCCTTATTGCTTGTGGAGTCCGGTACTTTTAACGACGTGATCAGCGTGCTGTACCCGTTATAGAACGTACCGCTCTCAGGCGTTAAGAAACCGCCTACGCCCGCTGATGTAATGTTTGCAGAATTATAGATGCTTTCCAGCGTTCCATCGACCCACTCTGCGGCATAGGGAACGGTTGCGAATTGAAAGACGGATGATCCGTCAGCACTGGCCAGGCCGGGAAACTTGTTGACCAGGGCGTCATAGAAATATTTGAATTGTGTTTGTTCACCTGTGTAGCTTGGCATTCTGCATTCTCCTTGATTTCTTCAAACTGTCATTGCGCGATCGGTGTGACCGCGCGTTAACCATTCGCAAGGAGCGTGCCAATTTGGCACACAAGCAAAATCAACGCGTTAGGAAGAAAAAGGCCTGCGGCGGCGCGGTGTCCGACATGTCGGCGACATGTCGGACAGTCAAAAAGCAGGTAAAGCTCTCAGGCGCCGGCGGCGATGCCGAGATCAAATGCGTAGGAACGCGGCCGCGCTTTGGCGTTCTGCTGCGCAATCAAGATCGAAAGCGATCCGGCCAGGGTCCATTGTCCGTTCTTCGCCGTGATCTTCAAGGGATGCAGCGCGGGGATAGTCGTCACGGTTTCAATGTCGCGAAGATTGATCATTTGCGGCAGACCCCATTCCCGGACCACCGCACAAGCGTCAAATTTATTGAATGGCGAAAGCCTTTTGCCCGGTTTTTTTCCGCGCCGTGTCGCGGCGAGAACAAGGCTGGAGATTTTCATTTGCGCATTTGCGGCGACAGGCGCCGAGGCGCTCACCGCAATAGCCAGTGCGTCGCCGTGCTGAAACGACCAGGCGCCGCCGCCCGCTTCATGTTGCCGGGGCGGCCCGCCGACTTCGCCCGACAGCGCAACACCCAGAGGCTTACCGGGATTTTCGGCGTCAAAGGAAAGGGAAAGGAGGTAGTGCAAATTACGCCTCCGATCTCGGTGCGCCAACACCAGAACTACAATTAAGAATTTTCATTTTTCTCTTTCCGTCAGTTGGCTGAATAAGACGACTTAATTTTCACAAATTACTCTTCGATGTCTCCTCCGGAGCCCGTGCTGCCCTCTGGATCAAAATAAAACAGGCGCGGAATTTGTTGCGGGGCGCCGTCCTGACCGCGTTTTTCGATCAGCACCGACAAATAGCCGGAAATTTCCCATTGTCCGTTGGGCGCACAGACGACCAACGGGTGCAGCGCCTTAACGGTAATTTCGGTTCTAACGTCGTCATCGTCTTCCCCGCGTTCCGGAATACCCCAATCGGCAACGCGGATGCTCGCCCGATGCTGGTCAAACAGGGAGAGAAAGTTTTTCGGTGAGCTTGACGCTGACAGGGTTGGGATCGACGCCAGGGTCAAATCGGTGACCGTGAACTGCGCTTTGTCCTTTTTTTGCGCCGTCGCCTTCACCGTCACAAAAATCTCATCCCCTGCATTGAAATGAAATGTGCCGGCGAGACGACCTTCCCGTTGAAATGGCGTGCCCTTGGGGCCGTCAATATGATAGTGCAGCGCCTTCGTAACCTGATCCACGTCGAACATCAGATCGAGATGATAAATGCGTTTAGCCATGGGTGATTCCTTTGCGTGCTAAAAGTTGCTGCCAGGCCGGATCCTGACGAAGCTTCGCCAGTTCCGGATCATTGATGATTTCATTGACGGCGTAGCCGGCGTCAATCGCCCTTTCCAAAAGATTGATGGCGCTAATCCGATCCCCGAGAATTTCCTTGGTCACGCCGGCGCGGTAAAAGATAATCGGTTGAGAAACCGGCGGTGTTACGGCAATGGCGAGGGATGATTTCGCCAGCGATGCGTCGCCGCCCTTCGCCGCATAGAGCGCCAGACGGCTATTTAGTCCAGGATGTTTTGGGCGCTTGGTGATATCGGTTTGGATTAACTGAACGGCGCGACGATAGGCTAGTTCCGCATCATCTCTTTTCTCCGGAACCCACCGATAAGCATCCGCCAAATTCGCCCAATAAAAATAAGTCTGTGTGTTACCCTCAAACTCAAGCGTTCGTTCAAATGCTGTAGCGGCCTGCGCATAACGCCCTTGAAAGAACAGATAGACGCCGAGATTATTGTAGAGCTTTGGATTCTTCTCAACCTTCAATCCATCTTGAATAATTGATATAGCCTCAGCGGTTTTTCCCTGCATATGCAGCACCTGTGCAAGGTTCGCATAGGAAAAAGCACTATCCGATTCTATCGAAATGCCTTTTCTGAATATTTTTTCCGCTTCAGCATATTCGCCCTGGCGCGATAACAGACCTCCATAATCATCATAAAAAATCCGTTCCTCCGGATGCGTCTCAATCGCTTTTTCCAGAACCGCAATCGCGCCGTCATAATCGCCCTGCTTTTTGAGCGTCCGCGCACGGCCTTCCAGCGCCAGGGGATGACCGGGATCAAGCATCTCCGCCGCATCGTAAAGTTCATGAGCGCGGGTAAAGTCGCTGTTAAATTCCGCAGCCCAGGCGGCGGCGATATTGGCGAGCGCCAGATGCGGGTCAGCCTTGAGCGACGCGTCGGCATAGGCGGTCGCCCGGCGCAAAGTCGCCGGATCGGTTTCCATGCTGGTATATTCGCGGATCAGGGCGAGGGCGAGGCCGGCCGACGCCGCCGCATGGTCAGGATCGTCTGAAAGAATGCGTCCGAAAAGGTCCTGCGCTTCCTTGACCGCGCCCTTCTTTTCAAAATGCCGGACAAGACCAATCCCCTGCTCCATCCGCACGCTGACCGGCGGCGCCACATCGCGGGAAATAACCAGCCCGGCCCAGGCGACAACCCCAAGCGCCGCTGCGGCGCCGACGATTTTTGCCCATTGCGGCGTAGCGCGCCGCCGCAAGAGGACCCGTGCCCATTGTTTGAGCCGCATTACGGCCAGCGCCGCCGCGCCGCCCTCGCCCCGTGCGGCGGCAAACCCCGCGCGCGCCTGCGCCATGGATTGAAACCGTGCGTCCTCGTCTTTTTCCAGCATCCGCGCGACAACTGCTTCCACACTCGCGGGAATTTCCGGTCTTAATTTTCGCAACGGCGCCGGCGCATCGTTAAGAATGCGCTGTAAGACAGCGCCCTGGCTTTCGGCGTCAAAGGCGCGTTTTCCGCAAAGCATTTCATAAAGAACAGCGCCGAGTGAAAAAATATCGGCGCGCGCATCGCCCGCCCGGCCCATGACAATCTCCGGCGCCATGTAAGGCAGCGTTCCTTGAAGCGACGTCGTTGCCTCGCCCCCCGCCGATATTGTCGCCAGCGCATCCTCGCGGCCATCAATTTTCGCAAGGCCAAAATCGATCAGGCGCGGCACGCCCGCTTGATCCAACACAATATTGCCGGGCTTGATATCCCCATGCACAATCCCAAGCGCATGCGCGGCGGCAAGCGCATCCAAAAGCTGGTCAGCAATAGCAAGCGCATCGACGATTTCAAACGCACCGCGGTCAAGATGATCCGACAGCGGCGCACCGTCCACATATTCCATGACGAGATAGGTCTCGCCATCCTGCTCGATGATTTCATAGAGCGTAACGACATTGGCATGGCGCAATTGCGCCAGTGTTTTGGCTTCCCGCAGGATCCCATCGCCGTCCGCCGCCCGGCTCACACCGGATTTAAGCGACTTCAAAGCGACGGTGCGGCCCAATACTGTATCGCGCGCCTGAACGACCACACCATGGGCGCCGGAACCGATATCGCCCAACAGAATATATTTGCCAACAAGCCCGGCGGGCGCCGCCATTCCCCCTCCAAAACCGGCAATAAACGCAATAGGTTTAATCGCCTGATATTTTGCAATGCTGCCATCAACCCCCTATTGACTTATATATTGTGCACGAGTTCCTAGCAATGCCTGCCACAGCAAAATAAAGACGCCGAGGTTTCCCCATCAATGACAAAAGACCATGTGAGCGAACTCGATACGCTGGCGGAATCGCTTCGCGCCAGCGCAGAAAATATCGCCGCAAACGCCAGCGTCTTAAGTCTGGGCGTCATCTGGCACAATAATTTCGACCTGATCGGAGCGACCGCGCCGTTGCGCTTCGATGCATCCGGAAAGGCGGCTGTTTCGAGACTGTCGCCGGTTTTTGCCGTGCAGGACGACAAGGCGGCGACGTCTTTACAGGATCAACATATTTCACGCTCACCGCTGATAATTGAACGGCTTTCGCCAACCGGGTTTGCATTCACGCCGCCCAACAGTCCCATGTCGGTCTCCATCAACGGCCGCGAAATCACGGAGCGCACGACAGCGCATTTTGACGCGCTTGGTGAAGAAATCATCCTTACACTGGCAAACAGCGCCGTTCTTTGCATCTTTAACGCGCCGGCCCGGCAAACTTCCGGGGCGGAAGATTTCGGTCTCACCGGCGTTAGCAAAACCATCGCCAGTACAAGAGAGGCGATCCGCTGCGTCGCCAATGTCAATGTTCCAGCGCTAATTCGCGGCGAAACCGGTACAGGCAAGGAACTGGTCGCCCAGGCGATCCATCGCATGAGTGATCGCGCCGGCAGACCGCTGCTTGCCGTCAACATGGCGACCTTGTCATCGGCGCTTGCCGCCGCTGAATTATTCGGCGTAAAGCGCGGCGCCTTTACCGGCGCATCACAGGATAAAAAGGGCCTGTTTGAACAGGCTGAGGGCGGTTTTTTATTCCTCGATGAAATCGGTGATACGCCCCGCGATGTACAACCGATGTTGCTGCGGGCGCTGGAAACCGGCGAAATCCGACGCGTTGGCGATGACAAAATGCGCAAAGTCGATGTCCGCATCGTCGCCGCAACGGACCGGTCGCTGGAATGGCAGGAAGGCGAGCCTTCTTTCAGCCAGCCGCTATTAAGGCGGCTTGAAAGTTTTACGATCGACCTGCCGCCGCTGCGCTTGCGGCGCGTTGATATCGGCATCCTGATCAAAGCGTTTTTGCGCGACGGGTTCGGCAATGATCCACAAAGCCCGCGCCATGCCCTGGCGACGGACAGCGTCTGCAAAATGGCGCTCCATGACTGGCCCGGCAATATACGCGAGCTTCGCAATATGGTGCAAAGGATTATGCTCGGCCAGCCGGTCGCATTTGAGCGGCTCCATGAGGCGCCGCCGATAGACCATGGCGAAAAATCACTGCGTCCGAACCCTGCCAAACCGCAATACCGGGTTTCATCATCTGTGAGCGATGATGAACTGATCGCAGCGCTTAATGAAAGTGATTGGGTGATTAAGGACGCCGCACAGAAACTCAATATTTCACGCACAGCGCTCTATGATTTGATGGAGAAATCCACGAAAATCCGAAAAGTCGATGACATCTCCGATGATGAATTGCGCAACGCCGTCAAGCTCGACCCGTCAAGCGTCGCCGTCTGGGCGCGGCATTTGCGCGTCGGCCGTGAAGCCTTGCGTAAAAAAATCCGTTTGCTGCCTGATTTCGCGACGGTGATCGACCAACAACGCAACAAGAGCGGTGATCCGTCGTCAAACTGACACTTGATGTCCGGCGCCTGGATGATACGTCTCACTTTTCTCCCTGCCGCGCTTTGCACTGCGGCGAACATCCATAGGTACGCGCGCGTGAGTAGAGGCAAAGCGGCGCCCGTTTCATTCCTGATACTTTCGTCGCAGGTCCAGCGTCCAGTTCACCTGCCATGCGCCGGTCTCCGGGTCCTCATAAGCCTGCTCCCAAAAGGCGTGATCGTCGGCAATCATTTTCCAGCGGAACCGCATGCGAAATTCCCTGCCCTGATTTGTTTCAACGCCGTAAAAGACGCCCACGCCATTTTCAAACCGCCCCCGCACCTGCTCCGTCAAATGCGGATAGGCTTTGCTCATCCAGTGAAACTGCCATTCATTTTTATCGGGATCATAAGCCCGCATCATGATGCCATGCATGGGACGATCATTGAACGTCCCGTAAGTGTCGTTGATAGCGACCAACCCGTCGAGCAGGATGCGATAGGTCGTCTCCATATGGTTTTCCAGCCAGACTTCCTCGTCGGCCATACGATTTTTGAGGCTGTGACTTTCAACCGACCACATGCCCTCCAGCAGGTCGAAATTTTCCATTTGAGGACCCGTCGATGCCTCAAAACGCTCAATTCCCGGCGCTGTTTCAGCCAACGCGCCCACACAGAGGGACAATCCGGCCACAGCGGTTCCGGCAAATGTGAAAACACTTTTTATATGCATGATCATTTGATCTCTCTTCGCGTTATTAAACCAGACTGACGACCGCTATATGTATCAAGGAATATCCGCGATCCATTCTGTGTGACGCTCAACCAGCGCAGGCGTCGATGACTTTGTCCCGTCGGCAGGCGAGAAACTTTTCAATCCCCTTGATCATCTGTTGATAATTGTGATTTTGGTAGCTATAGGGCGCCCGCACTGATCGGTGATACCACCGATCATCGATAATGTTTTCAAACAGCGTTGCATCATAGGCGGGATGTTGACCCTCGACAGATCTGCGTTGCTTTAAATGCGCCTTCAGACCGTCAACGATACTGTCGGCCAATTCAAATGCCTCCCGCTCACGTCCGATCTGTTCAAATGAAGAATAACAAGCCGCGACAAGTCTGAGCGTTCCGTATGGCGCATCCTTTGGCGTTGCCGCGATAGTAGCCAGCGCGAGTTCAACTGCGCGATCATGTTCGCCGGTTTCAGCCCAATGAGCGCACAAAGACCGTTCACCGAAGCCAGGCATATCTGAAAATTCCGGTTTAAACTGGAAATTCTTGCGCTCATATTTTACGCCGCGCTCTAATCTTTCGAAATTTTCATAAAAACGCGCATCTATGGTTGCATGGCGCATCCGCGCCATCCAGCCATACCAATCATCCCGATCGGTGAATTCTGCAAATTGGTCGTACGCTTTGTCGCCTTCAAACGCCATGAAATTGAGTTGTGCAAGGAAAAATCGCTCGTGGTCATTTAAACCTTCTTTACGCGCTAACGGCAAAAGCGGTGAGACGATGTCGTCCTGCTTCCAATCAGGCTGAAGATAATTTTGCGCGTGCGCGTAGGCAACAAGACTGGAAGGCAGGACCGAGCCCTCCGTAACGGAGCCTGCCGGGGCCGTCGGCGCGCTCGAAATCCCGGTTGTCGCATCACCCGACGCCGGTTGCTGCGCCATCACCCAGGCCGACAAAGCAAATAATAAGATTACTGGAACGCCGGCGTAGCGAAATAGGTTCTTTGCTGAATGCTCGCGTCTGATTTTTTCTTGCATGGTGATATTCCTGTTGTTTGGCGATCCGGCGCTGCTGGAATTGGCGGACCCATGTTGTCGGTAATTGAAGGCGCGGTATTCAGAGCGGGTTGAAACTGATCACGCCGGAGACGAAATCTCGTTTCCCGCCAACGTCACGATGGCGCCTGATCAGGAACGGCGCCTCGCGGCTGATCCAGTATTTGTGGATCGTTCCATCTTTCGAATTTTCCTGGATGACCCAGCATTCACAACTCACGCCGGATGGGAGTTCGAGATTTTCTCTTCCCGTTACCTCAAAAGACGTGAGCACGGAGGCGACGCTGCCATCTTTACGCGGCTCGTCTTTCGGCATTTTGAATTTTGTTCCGACCGCAAGCGGCAATATTGCAGCCATGGTCGGCGAAAAGCCCAGCCCCTCGAAATACCCATTATTGTCGAGCACGCCCGTTGTATGAATTGGCGCACCGCCGGCAACCGGCACACGGACCAGATTATAGCTGTCCGCCTCGGCCCGCATAAAAACAAACTCCGGTCCCCAGGCAAAATACGGGCTGTTAAATGTTTCAATGCGCAGGCTATCCGCATCAATCGTGCGGTGATCGACAATGACGCCTTGCGGCATCTCAATAATATTCAAAACGCTTATTTTTTTTCCGTCATCGCCCTTAAATTTGCGTACCTGATTGAAAAACCGTCCGAAAGCGCTGGCATATTCGACCTCGTAAGGCTCAAATTCAGGAACATCTAACCGCGCATCTCCTGGCAGTATGATAATTTCACGCTCGGCGGGCGCCTCCCCGCCGCCGGATGCCGGCTGAGCGCTTGCCTCTGTTGTGACATCGGCGCCGCACGCCGCAAGGGTCAAAATGAGTACCGGGAAAAAATTGAAAAGCGCTCGCTGATCTATCCGTTTCTTCATCGCAGGGGCAGTCCTCTTTTATATTGATGCACAGTGAGAAAAAAAGCTCATGAATGCAGGGCGAACCATCCCGCCGTCTTCGCAACTTTCATGTGTATGCAGCTGGTTGCGCAACGCCTATGTGACCATTGGTCGATAAATAGTGATGGCGGTCGCCCACAGCCCCCAGCGCACAAGGGGTGAATGGCGACAATTGCGGGGCGGATGGTTTCGGTATTCGGTCAAATGGCTGAGGCAGGCAATGGCGGCGCTCGCCAAAATTTGCTTTTAGCCCACGGATTTCAGCATTTCCCGCAATGCAGACAGTTTACGCCGGCTGAGCGGCGCTGCTTCTTCATTTGAAAGCTGGACGATAAAGCCGCTGCCATCGCTTTCCGGTTTAATCGCAAGCACATGCCGGCCATTGACCAGGGCGCCGCGATGGGATCTAAAAAAACCGCCGGCGCCAAACTCCCTGTCAATTTGCGACAGTGTCTTGCGCACCAGTGTGACGCCGCGCGCTGTATGCAGCTCCGCATAGTTTCCCGATGCTTTGACCCAATATATATCGGCAAGGGGAATAGACAGCATTTTACCGTTTTCCCGCACCTCATATCGCGTGAGCGGCGCAGCCTGGCGGCGGCGGCCGTTGAGAACAAACAAAACCGCCGCCGCCGCGATCGCATAAGCGATGAGCCACAATCCGGCATAGCCCAGCCACGTTTCACCAAATGCGTGAAGTATATGGATGGGCTCCCAGGCCCAGGACGCCGTCGCATTCATCGCGAGGAGCAATATCGTCAACAAAAACAGATGCGCCGCGGACAACAAGATACCCAGCCCGCTCAAGCGTATGATAATTTTCTCCCAATTGACCCTGTCTGCGCCGGTAAGACGCGCAACCGCCAGCCAGGAAAGCCGGGGCGCGAAGACCCAAATGCCGTAAAACAACAGCAAGATCGCCAGTTGCGTCACGAGGTTCACATTGGGCGCGCGCGCCACGTGATATAATGTGATCTTGATCGCATCGAACGCATAGAGCGCTGCGGGAATGATCGCCGCATACAACCAGAAAATTGGTCGCCATTGCATCGAAGCAGCGTTTCCGCCGTTTTGTCCCGATCCTTTGCCAAATGCGGACAAAAGGCCGCCAAATGCCGGTTTGGTTTGCTCGCTCATTTATAACATCTCTACGCATCGACGGAAAAGCAAAGCTGAAACCGCGCGCCAACCGCTCAATATCTGACGCTATTGAGCCCAAACGCAACACCATTCATAGCGCGATTTCCGCCGATCGTCCCATTTTCGGAACAATTGGACACGGCAATGAGGGACTGACTTATTCCCGCTTTCCATCCCGCGCTTCATATTGCCTTAAGCACTCAGCGAGGGAACGCTCCGGCGCAGGCGTGTAGCGCCGTCCGGCAGGCATTAACTCCGCCATGCGATCGAGGCGGAACATTCTGAAATCATCGCGCAATTCGCACCAGGCAATCAGCGTCCACACCTTCCCCCAGAACCACAGGCCCAGAGGCTGAACATCGCGCGTTGTCGCTGCGCCTTTTTCGTCTCTATAGGCAAAGGACAAAACATCGCGCGTCTCAATCGCAACTTCCGCAACGTCGATCAATTTGCGCAAATCGTCGCTCATTTCCATGGGCGGCGCAAATACTTTGGTGTCTGCGACGCGTGCGCGTTCGCCTTCGGGCAGCACCGCTTCAATCTTGACCAGCGCTTCGACGGCGGCGCGCGCCATAGTGACGCCGCCCCAGGCCTTGATCATGCGCGCGCCGGCGACCAGCGCGACAATTTCATCGCGGGTAAACATCAAGGGCGGCAAATCAAAGCCGCTGCGCAGGATGTAGCCGACGCCCGCTTCGCCGTCGATTGGCGTTCCCGTCGCCTGCAGATCGGCAATGTCGCGATAAATCGTCCGTTCAGAAACTTCCAATCGTTCGGCAAGCATCGCGGCGGTGACGAGCCGACCGCCTCTTAGATATTGCACAATCTGAAAAAGGCGGTCGGCCCGGCGCATGAATTAAGCCTTAAAAATCCCGACGGAATTTCCTTCAGTGTCGATGGCGTAAAAGAAAGAACCCGCAGGAATTGTAATCACATCGGAAACGACCTCGCCGCCGCCTTTTCTGACGCGGGTCATCGCATCATTCAATTCGCCCGGCGCCGCCAGATGAGCGGTAATTCCCTCGCCTTTTGGCGCGGGCTTTCCCGGATAGATATGGCCCGCCGCGCCCTGGCCGCCCGCATAGGGCAACATCGCCATGGGATTGGGTCCGTCCATATCTGTCAGCGGCGCTTCCAGCACGGTTTCGTAAAATTTCTTCGCCCGCGCCATATCGGTCACAGGAATTTCCGCCCAGACAAGGCGGTTGGGGTTTTCAGTCGTCATGGCTTGCTCCTCAATAAATGTCAGACCAGACGCTCTATGACATACCCCTCCTGACAGCATTCTGTCAGGAGCCTTTGAGAAATATCGGGGGGCCGGCAGCGGCGAATTTCGCCTCAATTGTCCATGCAAGCGACGGGTTTTAACGGGACTTGTCGCTATTTTATTAACCGCCTTGGAAGATAATAATTTCCCTTAAGCCAATATTAACCCTCGGGATGATGGGGATCGCACGTTGAAACAAATCGGCCGGCATGAGGTAAAAGAATGGCTCGGCAGCGGCGCAACTGCCGATGTCTTCCTTGCGTTTGATCCAGAGATCAGCCGCACACTCGCCATCAAAACGCTGAAGAAAAAGCATGCCGCCGATCAGGATTATGTGGCGCGCTTCCTCCAGGAATCAAAAGCGGCCGGCGTTCTCTCCCATCCCAATATCGTCACCATCTATGATGTGGGTCAGATCGATGAGACCCCCTATATCATTATGGAGTTCGTTGACGGCGAACCCCTGGATGCCGTCATCGCCGAAAACGGTCCGTTTTCCTTACGCACAACGCTGTCGATTGGCGCACAAGTCGCCGATGCGCTTGATTACGCTCACGAAGTCGGCGTCGTCCATCGCGATATCAAACCGTCCAATCTCCTGCTTTTAGAGAATAGCGAAACCATCAAGATCGCTGATTTTGGAATCGCGCGCCGCGAAAGCGGCGGCAATCTTGAACAGACGCAAGACAGCGCCATGCTTGGGACGCCGCAATATATGAGCCCGGAGCAGATCCTCGGCGAACCGCTGGATGGCCGGTCGGATATCTTTTCCCTGGGCGCTGTCCTTTATCTGATGGTGACCGGCGAAAAACCATTTCAGGCGCCGACCTTCGGGCAAATGATGCTGGCGATTACAAACTCAGATCCACGGCCAATCCGGGAACTCGTTCCAGATGCGCCCCAGGGCGTTCAATCGATTATTCAAAAACTGCTCGCGCGCGATCCGGCGGACCGATATCAAACCGGCGCCGCACTGAAGGCCGATCTTGTGGATCAAATGCTGGCGCTCGATGCTTTCGAGCGCACCGCAAGCGAGCGCTCCCCAAAGTCAATTCGCAACCGGTTGACGGCGAGCATGGCGGCGCTTGCCGCGGCGGTGACGATTATTTTCGGGCTATATCTTCACGACCGGCAATCTGAAGTCTTTACCAAGCTTGCGATTGATTCCGGCGCGTCAATGACAAAACTCGCCGCCTCAGAGATTGCGGAATCGCTTATCGTTGGCGATACCGGGCGCATGGAAATCACCGTTAATTCAATTACGCAGGAACGGTCCTTCGTTTATCTTCATGTCGCCGGCCATGACGGCGTCATCATTGCGTCGAATTTTCCCGGCCGCATTGGCCAGACGCTGGAAGAGACCGCTTTGTTCGAGCCCGGCGACGCAAATGTCAAAATTATCGAGGCGAACGACCCCGAACATCGTAAGATTTTCAAATTCGTCGCGCCGGTCAATTATGCCGATACGCGCGTCGGTACAATTTCTCTCGGTCTTTCCGGAAACGATCTCGAACGCGCTCTGACATCGTCGCTCAATATGCTTTTTATCATTGCGTTGATTACGACGGCACTGGTTTCCTGGACCGCCTATTATCTCATTGGCGTCGTCTCAAACCCGCTGTTAAAAGTGCAGGCCGCGCTAAAAGAGATTTCCCGGGGCGGCCTCACGGAACGCATCTCTCACAAACGCAAAGATCAGGTTGGCGAACTCTATGATGCGTTTAATATGCTTGCCGAACAGATCATCGCCATTCGCCCCCAGGAAAGCCGGGGCGCAGCCGCTCATGATCGCGAAGCCGTAAATGACGAGGATGTCGAGACATCTTTTGACGCCGTCGCGCCGCCTTTTGCAGAAAACGCCGACGACACGATATTTTCACCGATAGCGCGCGGCGCCCCGCCCGTTACAGACAGACGCGCTCCAGATTCGCCCATGCGCGAAGTCGCTCCGGAAGAGACTCTGACAGAGATGGATGAAACGCCCGCCGCAACGGACGCGCAGCCGATGCCGGCGCAAGACGCCAAATCAAAACGCACCAAATCCGCCGGCGAAGAATCCAGGGGATAGAAATCTGCGTCGAAGGCGGCGCGATATGCGCGCCCGTGACGCTGCAACGCTCCCCTATTCCCGAAATCTTGCAATGTTGCTGACGATCGCTTCGGCGCGCTCTAATCCCGCCGGGGCGTAAAGATGATCGGGCGCAATTTCGAGCGCCCGAGTCCAGAAAACAATCGCCAACTCAGGACGCTGGTCGCGGATCGCTTCAACGGCCTTGCGGTGATAAACATCAGCCGCGGCGTCCGAAACTTCTCTCATATAACGCGCAGAGTCCAATGCCGTATCGCCAATAGACGCCGCTCCGAAATAGGCGTCATAGGCGGCGACATAATTGCCGTTCGCTTGAAGCGCGTTACCGTCCGCGATAAGGGCGCGCGCCTTTTCAATGTCCTCTTTGGAGGGCCCGCTTGGTTCAGGCGGGATTGGCGCTGTTGCCGCGCCTTTGACTTTCGGCAAGTCGGGAATGCGAATGGTCGCGCCAGCGCGCAACCCTTCGGCGCTTATGTTGTTGTAACGCGCGAGCATCGGAAACAGCAGCATATCGCCCAGATGCGTCTCAGACAAAACCGCCAGCGTGTCTCCCCGCGCCACAATATATTCAAAGGACGCATCGCCCCAATAGGCCTGTGGATCGGTATCTGATGCAAATAAAAGTTTTTTTGCGGTGGCGCTTCGCGGATTAAAACGCAAGTAATAAGTAATTTCTGCGCGCGCGTGACAGAACTCGTCAGCGCTTAAATAAGCGATCGCCTGATCCAGGCGGTCTTTGAGCGCAATTTTCTCGTCCGGCTTACATTCACCAGCGCCAACTTTGCGCCCCGGAAGCGACGCGCATGATGCAAGGAACAGGACGAACCCCAACAATATCCACAAAGACAGACTGCGCCTGCCGCGCCCGCCCATTTCGGCGTCGCACATCGCCCCGGAAAATTTGTGTTCTCTAGGATTCATTGCGCTGTGCTTTTTCGCCGTTAACAACTTCTACGAGGATAAGCGTAACATTGTCGCCCGCGCCGCGCGCAAGCGCCGTCGCCATCAACAAATCCGCGGCTTCATTAATCGGTCCCGCGGATATCAGCGTTGATAATTCATCGTCCGACAGCATATTGTACAGCCCATCCGTACACAAAAGATACTTATCGCCGCTGGCCAGACTGTCCGACCGGCTGTCCAGGGCGAGACTGCTCTGAGCGCCCACGGCCCTGGTAATGACGTTTCTTTGCGGATGATTTTTTGCGGTTTCCTCATCGAGGGCGCCGCTGTCAATCATTTGTTGCACGAGGCTGTGGTCGCGGGTCAGCCGTGTCATGCACCCATCGCGATGGCGGTAAATACGGCTGTCGCCGGCCCAAATGCATTCGATTTTGCTTTGACCGCCCAACAATACGACAATTGTGCTGCCCATGGCGTTCAACGCGCCGTCGTCGCTGACACGTCGTGTCATGGCGTCATGGGTTTCCTGGATTTTTGCCTGAACCTGCGCGCCAAGGCGGCCAAGATCGCTGTCGGCGCCAATTGCTTCCATTCCCTCTGTCAGCATGCGGCTGGCGACTTCGCCCGACGCATGGCCGCCCATGCCGTCGGCGACAGCCCAAAGCCCCAGATCATTGCGGCTGATGAATGCATCCTGATTGGTATCCCGGGCGGCGCCTGCGTGCGTGCGCGCCGCGGATCGAAATGCGGCTGGCAGCGATGGCTTGCCAAGACTTTTCCGATTTGTCCCGTGATCAATCATGCGCCTTGGCTTCGTCATTCCCCGGGCGCTACAAAGTCCGTCGTTGACAGTCCCGTGATTGTTAACGCTTGAGTAAACCTTCCCCGCAAGGATTTTACTCAAAGCAGATTGTCGAGCATTTCAATATGGCTTTCATAGGCTTTTTGAAATTTCTTGTTCAGCGTGCTGTTACGGTTCGTTGACCCATCCTGCACAATATTTTCATAAAGGCGTTCAAAATCCCGCCAGGCAGCGGTCGCTACGTCGCCCTCAGCGGCGCTGTCGCCAGCGTCTTCTTCCGCCTGCGCCCGGATCGTCGCTGGATTAAGCGAAGCGACCAGCGCTTTGATCGTCTCACGCATCGCGGCGACCAGAGCGAGCTGGTGTTTTTTAATATCGCGGCTGGCTTCCTCAATGACTTTTTTACTTTCAATAAACCCGTCCTGGGGCGTCGCCAAAAGGGCGATTGCCGCTTCTTGGGCGCCGAAATATTTTAACGGGTTATTGTGCTGTTTTCCCATCATGGTTCGTTCGAGATCAAATTCGTTTTTCAGATACAATCTGTCATTCAAAATATCTGAAAAGCTCAAGACCGTTTGCTTGTAGATAACGCCGCCGGCATAGAGAATTTTCGCCGGGTCTTCGCCGGCAAGCGCGCGCGGGTCCAATTCTGCGCCTTCAAGAAACGCCAGCAACAGATCTTTGCCGTCGGCTGAGCTCTGGCCCGGCGCCGGCGTTATTTCCGGCAGTTTTTCAGTTGCGCCGCTTTTGTTCCAATCGGTTGGGACATTGACGTCCTGACCCTCGCATGGCGCATCAGATAATATGGGCGCATCTAATCGATCCGCATCTGCTTCATTGTTCAAATTCCCCGCCGCCTTGAGGTGTTGTAAACCATCGCAGCCGACTTCGAGGACAAAATCCCCGATCGTGAGCCGGTCGCCGCTGGTGATTAAGATCGTCTCCCCGCGCGCAATGGGATCTTCGGAATCGTTAACGCAAACGCCGTTGGAACTTGTGTCGCGGAGCAATACCGCTTCGCCCCGGCGAAAAATCTCGCAATGATTTTTTGAAACGATCCGCGACGGATCATCAATACGGATATCGCGATCCTCGCCCCGGCCAATCGTCAGCTTTTCTTTATCGAACAGCATCTCGGCCAATGGCTCGTCCAGGTCATCTACACGTTTAAGCAGTTTAAGGGTCATTACCATCGATTGTGAAAATCCTGTCGGTTGCGCGAAATTAGCCGGCAATTTCATTATCCCGGCTCAGTGCAAATCATATGTAAACAAAACGATTAAATTTTTAGGCGCATCGCGGATGAGCCTTCACGATTGCGCCTGTTGCTAAAATCCGGCCGCGATCACGGGCGCCAATCGGCGATCCTCTGCGTTCAACCAGCATCCATCCGTCAAACCTTCAAATTCATCACACTCTTTTTGCGCGGCGCTGTCTTTTGGCCGACGCTTTATGAGGCTCGGTCTTTGGCGCGGTCGAGCAAGCGCTCAAGCCAGATCTGGTGATATTTATGCATGCTGCCCGGCCGCAACAATTGCCCAAGCCGCGCCAGAAACCCTTTTTGCGTTTCTTCGGTAAGGACCCTGCAGCCCTCCGGCGTCGGGACGATCAGCCAGGCGTGATAAACATCAAGACCAAAGGCTGTCGCGCTCCAGGCGATGCGCTCATTGGCGACAAATTCTTCGACCGTTGAATCAATTGTTACGCCGAATGTGTTCCAGCGAAAATCGGCGCCATCATACAATTTTCCGTCGGCCGCATCTCCGATGACGACATTGGCTGCGTTCTCATACCATCGGGGCCATTGCGACGCCTCGATGAGGCAATCCCAAACCGCCGCCGGCCTCACATCCATCGCCAGTTCGTTCGCCACATGGACGGCGCAATTTTCCGGGCGGTATTGGTCAGGCCAGTTTATTGTGGGCGTCGTCATCGGCGGTGCATCCTTCTGCTCGATCATTTACAAAGTCCGACCCCGGGCACGCCGCCTAACGCAATTTCTTCTTTGGCCGTCCGCAAGACAATGGTTGTTCGCGTACTTGCGACGGTCGGGATCGGGTTGATCTCTGTGTCGAGGATCGCGCCAAGCTGATCGGTGTTTTCCGTGCGGATTTTGACCATGAAACAATCATCACCGGCGATTTTGTGAACCTCTTCAACGCCGGTCACTTGAGCCAGCCGCGCTCCAGTATCAACACCTTTCGTCGGCTTTCGCTCCGCCACAAAAATATAGGCAAGCGTATGGATATCGAGCGGGCGCGGGTCCAGGCGGGTTTCATAACCGCAAATGACGCCGGCGTCCTCCAGCCTTTTGATCCGCTCTGACACGGCGGAAGCCGCGATCCCCACATGGCGCGCAATCTCAGCCTTGGGGGTCGTTGCCGCACGCAGAAGAATGCGCAGAATTTCCCGATCAGTTTCATCGATTCGTATTGACATATGCCTCTTTCACTATCTAATGACTGTATTATGCATATTTGCAGATGATTCAACTGATTTATGTCAGTTTTTCTGATGATCCTGTTACGCTGCAGACGAAAGACTGCTACATGGTGCGGAAAGAAACCGGATGGACGAGGAACGCGTTAGATTAAACGTTGACGATATTGCTTGCGAGATTGCGCTGTTGAGAAGATCAGGACCGCGCAAACCGATTTTATTCATTCATGGATTCGGCTCCACCAAGGAAGACTTTGCTGACGTCATCTTTCAGCGGGCATTTGACGGCCGCGATATCATCGCCTTCGACGCGCCCGGATGCGGCGCTTCCACATGCGCTGACCTTTCGGCGGTCTCTATGCCCTTCATGGCGAAAACGCTTCGCCATCTGATCGCGCATATCGAGTTAACTGATTTTCACCTCGTCGGTCATTCCATGGGCGGCCTCTACGGGTTGCTCTACGCATCGCAAAACAGCGGCAGGCTTTCGAGCTTCACGAGCATTGAAGGAAACCTGACGCCGGAGGATTGTTTCCTGAGCCGGCAGATTCTCGAAAACCCGGCGAAGACTGACGAGGCGTTTTTCAACGCCTTCATCACCAGAATTGCCAACCAGGAAAAATACTCCCATCGCCTTTATGCGCTCACGCTTGAACAAAAGGTGCGAACACAGGCCGTGGCGCCGATTTTTTCATCGATCGTTGAGCAGTCTGACAATGCAGATCTTTTGCAAAGATTTTTGTCGCTGCCTTGCCCCCGGAGTTTCATGTTCGGCGACGCCAACCGGACATTGTCCTATCTGCCCCGATTGAGAGAACATGGCGTGCAAATGGCTGAGATCGAAAACTGCGGTCATTTTCCGATGTACGCCAATGCATGGGCAATGTGGGCGCAGCTCGGCGATTTCCTCAATCAAGCTGACGCCAAGGCGGCGGCATGACCAACAGCGTCGATATCATCGCAATTCTTTCGACCACGCCAACCAGTGTTCTGTGCAGCGCGCATCAAGAGGTTCGCGCGATGCATGGCGCCATCGCTCCGCTGTTTAAGGAGATAAGAATTTTCGGGCCGGCAAAAACCGTCAAAATTGAACCCGGGGAAAACGCCGCCATCCATCGCGCCGTACATAATGCAAAAACCGGCGACGTAATTGTCGTTGACGCCGGCGGTGATCAGTCTTCCGGGCATTTTGGCGAATTATTGGCGACGTCCTGCCAGCATCGCGGCGTCGCTGGCCTTGTGATCGATGGAACTGTGCGCGATGTGGAAGACATCCGCGCTTTGCGTTTTCCAGTTTTTTGTCTCGGCGCCTGTCCGGCCCAGACAACAAAATCACCAGGCGGAGAAATAGATGTCGCAATCAATTGTGCGGGCGTCTCCGTGCGCGCCGGCGATTATGTCGCCGGTGATGCAGACGGCGTCGCGATAATTCCGAGGGACCTCGCGCAACTTGTCGCCGAACGATCAATCGACGTGATGCGGCGCGAAGAAATGATAAAGAAACGGCTCGCAAACGGAGAGACGACATTTGAAATCTTTGGCATTGATGCTGACCAATAAGCGATGAGGAGCGCCGGGCATGAACAGAGCAAAGGAATTCCACAACCTTGATGACGCGGGCATCTTGCGCGAACTGGCGCGCGGCGTCACTGCGCGCGTCTTTCCCGGCGATAACGCCATGTTGTCAGTTGTCGATCTCGCCGCCAACGCCGAAGGGACAATCCACGACCATCCCGAGGAACAATGGGGCCTACTGCTCGAAGGCAACGGTGTGCGTGTGCAGGACGGTGCGCGATTTCCCGTTAAACCAGGGGATTTCTGGCGCACGCCTGGCGGTGTCAGTCACGGCTTTATCGCCGGTGCGAATGGCGCGCGCATTCTCGATATTTTCAGCCCGCCACGACAGGAATACAAAAAATCCGGTCGAGGATTCGGCAGCAGCGCGTGACGTCACTGATCATATTTCAGCGCGCCCAATCAATTTCAGCGCGCATGACCGTTTCTTCCGCCACTCAGGAAATGCCGCTTAGCTTAGCTTAGCTGCGGCGTAATTCGGCGAAGGGGGCAAATTCAATTCCGGGCCATGAAACTTTCAAAAGATCGCCGTCCGCTTCGATCCAGTACACACTAGGGCTCATCTCGGTTATTTCCGCCAAGAACCAACGCCCGTTATGGTCCGGATAGAGATTATAATGCATTGTCGCAGCGCCGTCGGCGCCGGTGATTATCAATCTTTTGGCGCCGTCGCCGGCAAAGCTCCATTGCCGCCCCTGATCGGACCACTCCCCTGCAAAATCCGGTTCGCTCGCTGCAATAGGTTCGCCCGCCACCGTCAACGTGACTGCAGCACTGTCAGAATTGAGCCTTGCAGCGTTGGCGCCCGCAATACTGGCGTCCGCCCATGCGGTAATCGAAAATTTGAATTCGCCCAATGCTTCAGGCGGCAGCCAAATAAGAATGTCGCCCGACGCCCCGCTGGTCAGAAAAATTATATCGGAGTGAATAACGGATAGTCCGCCCGGCAGCGGATTGGGGTCGGTATAGGCGGCGCCGTCAATGACGCTTGAAATATTTTTCTGCGCCCGTTCCAGACGCCGTCTGAAAGGCACGATGATTGCGGCGCCAGGACGCGACTCAATTCTTATCTTCGCGGGATAATTTTGTTGTTCGCGCTGCGCGATATTCCAGGAAGATATGCCAAATCCCGCAAGCCCCAATATCAGTATGCCGATTGGCAATAATCTCTTCAATTCAGGCCCCCTTGGTTACGCACGATTGGCCGTACTCTCCTTACAAGGGCGCAGATTCCCGCGCATTGGGTAATTTAATCAGGTGAAGAAGTCTGCGGCAAGCTATTTCACGTCATGAATTCAGTTTCGCCCAAGACACGAATGAGCCGGTTGCGGCGCAGCTGTCAGTTGCCAGCGCGCCGTAACTCGGCGACAGGTTCAAACGCCGCGCCGGGCGGTGAAATCTTCAAGACGTCCCCGCCCGCTTCAATCCAGTACAAACGCGGCTGAACCGCGTCAATTTCCACCAAAAACCAACGCCCATTTTGGTCCGGATAAAGATCATAGTCGAGCGCGCTTCTGCCGTCCCCATTGATGATCGTTAATTGCTTCGATCCGTCGGCGGCAAATTGCCATTGCCGCTCCGGATCGGACCAGTTTCCCGACAGGTTCGGTTCCGCCGCCGCTATCGGCGCGCCCCTTACCTGCAGGGTGATCCGCGCATGTTGCGACTGAAGCCCTGCGCCGTCTGACGCCGACGCGTTAAAATGGGTTTGACCGGAAACATCCGCTGGCGTCCAGACCAGCATATGTCCGGCTGCAGCTTTTGTCCGGAAATAAAACCCGGAGCGGATAATCGAGATTCCCACCGGCAATGGATCGGGATCGGTTTTAACATCGCCATAAATGATGGTTGCCGTGGTTTTGCTTTTGTCAGCAAGCTTGCGGCTGAAAGGGATCAGCACGGCAGCGCCCGGCCGGGACGCCACTGTGACTTGCGCGGGATATTGCAGACTTTCTTTCTTGGATGCCGACCAGAAATAATAGCCGGCGCCAGCGAGCGCCAAAATAAGCACGCCAATCGAGACGAACTGGCTTGCTGACAGTTCGCCGCGGTCTCTGATCAATTTTCCGAAATCCATTGTTATGTTTCCCCTGGCCGGCGGCAATGCAAACCTGCCGGTGTGACGGATGAATTGCGGCAACCTACGCTGCGTCTTTACCCGGCGGCAAGCGTTAACGGAGGGTGAAACCGGCCGCATAACGTTCAATAATGTCGATCACCTGTCAGGAAGCGCGACTACCGGTAAAAACGCGTTAACTGAATAGCCGTAGGATTGATCCGCCTTGGCCAGACCACACGACGCCGGTACAATGCAACGATGATGGGGCGAAAGCCGGCGCAGTCGCGCATCTCGTAAATTGCCTCTGCAGCGGGGCGAAAGGGCGCGAACAAGTGAGGAAAGTCTTCATGACCGTATCGTCTCTTCGCAGATCGGTTATTGGCGCCGTCGCAATGTTGGTCTTTTCTTCCGGCGCCGCATATGCGCAGGCCGCCGACAGCGACGATACTGCGTTCATTGAAAGAAACGAAGCCCAACCTGGCCAATATGCAAAGCGCGGTCAGGCGTATCTCTCCGCCGGCAAATTTGCACAAGCGGAATCAGAATTCACACGCGCGCTGGCCCAAATGCCGCCAAAAGAAGAAGAGCATATGCTTTATTGGGTGCGCGGCGGCGTGCGCATGCAGTTACAAAAGAACGCTGGCGCTATCGAAGATTTTACCAGCGCGTTGCAGATCGCCGAGGCCGCACAAATTTATCATACGCGCGCCAGGGCGTATTTTGCTCTGGAACAGTTTGACCAGGCAAATAGCGACCTGACAAGCGCCCTGGCGCTCGGGCTGCCTGCCGGAGCGGAACTGGAGAAAGCTTATGAGCTGCGCGCATATATTCATACGCATCAACGCAAATACGCCGCCGCCATTGACGATTTATCATCGGCGATTGAAATTCATCCGGCCCCGCCTCTCTTTTTTCATCGCGCCAATCTGTTGCGCGCTGCGGGAAACCCACAGGCGGCCTATTACGATTATAGAAAGGTAGTCGCCGATGAAGGATCGCCTGCTTCAATGGCGACACAGTCATTTCTGGAGCTTGCCTTTATCTATCACGCTCGCCGGGACGTTCTAAATGCGATGACGGCATATGATATGTTCTTCTCGCGGCTTGCCGGCGCCGACGAACAAACCCGGGCGCACGGCGTGCAAGTGATTCAAAAGCTGATGGACGCTGGCCTCTATACCGGCGCGGCGCTAACCTATGACGCTAAATTGCGCAACGCCTTGACCGCCTGCGTCAAGGATTCAAAATGCAACCCATAGGCGGCAGATGACAAAAGAAATTGCCATAAGATGTTTGATCAACGGCGATGTCATATCGCATGGATTGATCGGACCGCCGGCGATGAATTACGGCCAGCTGCATCGCTGGAAGGCATTTGAACGCGTTCAATATGATTATGTGATGGCGGCTCCGGATTTCATTGATCACATCTCACCCTGGTTCGCGCAATATTGCGAAGAACTCAAAGCCGATTGCGAGTTTGAACTCCCCGATGAAGATACGCCTGAACATGCCCTTGCTGGCCTTGGCTATCCGCGTCTTGACCAATTGATACGAATCCACAATGCGCTTGCAGTCCGTCTGTTTTTATCGCTGCCCCTCGAACTGAACAATCTATTCGCGCCAGAAAACCCGAATTTCATTCGTTACACCGCAAATTCCGTTGACCGATTTTCCTGTGACAGCGGCGAAATTCGATTTGGCGGCGTTGCGTTTGATGTCAACTCACAAAGTATGAATTCGGAGGCGTAACTTCAAATCATCGCTTACGTTTTGCTCCGAACTTTGCAGCGCCGTTAACCGCCGCAAATTACAGTATCACCTTCATCGACCAAGGGCCCACCGCCCAAAAGGATGGGTTTACCCTTCACGCCGCTATCCGCGAGCATTTCATGAGCTTTGCGCACATCGGCCAATGGCAGACGCGCTGCGATCAGAAGTTTTATTTTTCGTTCGTTCAAAAGCGCGAACAATATAGTGAGATATGTGCGAAAATCATCATGTCGCGCCCACATTCGACGCTGAATGCTGTAGACGCCAATTTTTCGTCTACCCGGACGAAACAGCGATGCTAGCATATAGAGAACGATCGTCGCCATGCCCCGAAAGCGATCGCGGATACCGCTGGCGAGGCGTTTGATCTCTTCCACGAAATCTGTCGCCTTGTAATCGATCAGCACGCCACGTAGTTCTTTTGTAGTTTCACGCATGTCCGTTGTGTGCTTTTTTATTATCAGGGCCTTGCCGGGTTCGTGAACGCACGGGTCATCGGTCTCATATTCGGCGCACTATTCCTAGTCTGAAAACGCAATCTCTGGTCGCTTGTCCTCGCGCATGGTTTCATCAGTTCGCCTGGCTTTACCGTGGAATTTTTGGCGCTGCCGGGCTAAATTTATCAAGAGCAGGCTCAGTAGTCGCTATCATGCAGGAATAGGAACATAGCGATGACGATCGCTGAAAAGGCGGCGAAGATCACAGCTGCGCCAGCGTCAACAGTTTGCATGCGCCCCATAAAAAATAAGGCGCATGCGACGGCGCCCAGTATCGCGACAGCCGTCACAACGATGTTTCGGCGCTGTTGAATGAACCACAAATTCTGACGAAGCCGACGCCATAGGGGTCGTCGTTGTGACGGGTCTCCTGTCTGATCGAACCTTTTGGCCAGCATCGCAGCGTCTGCTTTCAGCCGCCGCGCTATTTCATCATGATCTTCCATCATTTTTCATCCGTTTCTTTTTCCGGTTCGCTACCAAGCACTTTGCGCATTTTTTCCCGCGCGCGTTTTAAATATGTTTTTGTCGTGCCAAGCGGCGCATTCATCGCACGCGCGGCTTCTGTGTGAGACAGTCCATTCGCGTCGCACAGCAATATTGCGGACCGTTCTTCGACCGAAAGAAGAGAAAGACCGCGCTTCAAATCAAGCGTTACGCCAGCATCAATCTCGACGGCCTTCACATTCCGGTCCGCGACATTGACCTTCAAACGGTCAACCGCCTTGCGAAGCCGCAGGACTTGCAAATATTCAACATAGGCAATCTGAAAAAGCCACGTGCGGAAGCTTGATTCTGACCGGAACTGGTCAATTTTTTGAAAGGCGCGAATGGTCGCCGTTTGAGCGATATCGTCGATATTCATGTCATCGCCCGCGAGGCGCTGGAGAAAAGCGACGAGACCCGATTGATGGCGTCTGACCAACTTCGTAAAGCCGTCCGCATCCCGCGTAACTTTTACGAGCATCACGAGTTTTTCGTCGGAAAGTTCTTTCATCAAAGCAGATCCCGCGCGCGCTAGCGGGATGAATCACTTTGTGACGTAACGGTGTGAAAGAAGAGATAGACAGCGCCAATCACCGCCGGAAACGCCGTAAGGCCGCGAAGAACATTACGGGCGCCGGCATCTCCGATCGCGAAAGAAAACGCAACGCCGCCGACCGCCAGGGCGAGAAAAAGACACCCTCGCCTCAAATCGGCAAAGCGGCGCGGCTGATGCCATGCGATCGCTTCGATCGTCTTATGATCGATGATGTCATCACGCGTGAGGGCGAGCTTGACGGCTTCAAGCGCACGTTTGCGATTGCGATAGCTGAGATATTGGGCAAGAGCGATCACAAACATGACGCCGACAATCAGCGTGATCGGCACGAGAATATTGAAAGCATTAGCATCCACAGCGCGTCTCCTCCAAGCATGCATTGATACAGTTATTAGATGCCTGAGCCGCCCGGTTTGGATGCGGGGCACAGGAAAAAATATTTCCGTGCTCTTTGCATCCAATTGCCCATCCCCGCCCATCTAATGAATGTCTCGTGAAATGGAGGACAGGGTGAAAAACAAGATATTTGCGGTTGTTTTGGCAAGTTTAGCCGCCTGCGCGGCTCCCATGGGAAAAGCCTTCGCGGAGATCGCACAAACTGATACGCAGCGCCAGGTCGATGAAGAAGCGGCAGGCTGGTTAACGCAATATGACGTGCCGAGCGTCGCCATAGCTTATATCAAGGACGGATTAGTTTCCTGGACCAGCGTTCACGGCCAGCAGAGCCCGGGAATTCCCGCCACAGAAAAAACGCTCTATAACATCGCCTCAATGACGAAACCGATTTCGGCTGAAATCATTTTGCGGTTAGCGTCACAAGGCGCGTTGTCTCTTGACGAACCCATGTCAGCTTATTGGATAGATCCCGATATCAGGGATGATCCCCGTCATGCGAAGCTGACGCCTGAGATTGCCCTGACGCATCGCACTGGATTTCCAAACTGGCGGTCGTCCGCCAATGACAGACTGGCGTTCCAGTTCGAGCCCGGGGCGCGAGCCGGTTATTCCGGTGAAGGTTATAATTATGTGGCGCGGTTTGCTGAAAAGAAGATGGGCCGTTCATTTGACGCTCTTGCGAACACCTATGTTTTTGAGCCGATCGGAATGAACGATGCGTCATATGTCCAACAAGACTGGTTCGACGGGCGCGTCGCCGTTCCACAGGGGCCGCAGGGCGAGCCCGGTGAACCGGATATACGCATGCAATGGAGCGCGGCGGATGATGTTCACGTCACTATCGAGGACTATGCGAAGTTCCTCGTCAGTGTGATGAACAATGATGGAATTTCATCCGATATCGCCAATCGGCGTTTACGAACTTCTGAAAATATGTTTGCAGAGGGATGCCCATGGGGTCCCGATGCGTGCCCCAAAAGCGGCGGATTTGCCATGGGTTGGGCGGTTTTCACCTATGAAAATGAAACTGTGGTGATGCAGGGCGGCGGCGATTGGGGAGAACGCACGATTGGCTTCTTCGTACCGGAGCGTAATTTGGGCGTTGTGATCTTTACCAATGGCGCAAACGGCAGCGCTGTCATCAAAGAAGCCACCGAACTTCTATATGCAAATCCCGATTTTATCGCGTTCCTGACATTCCAGGCGCAATAGCATTCACGCGCACCGTCGTGCGCTGCAAATGCCGATCTTTCGTTTTCCCGAACGCTGCAAATGCGGGCTTGGAAAAGGCGATGCGCGCCTGTTAAGAAAGCGTTAACGCCTTGCGTCCGTGGGGCGGTCTGCCAGCTTTCTCGAATTTAATAACGCTACTTTTCTCCACTTTGATGCAGGTCAAATGCGGCCCGACTAAAATGTGCCACGCTCCATGGGCGCTGGTCGAGGCGAAAGGGAGAATCAAGTCATGACCGCGGAACTATCGCACAAAAGCTCCGACTCGGTTCTCGCCCAGCGCCTCGAACTCTCCGAAAAATACGACGGCATTGCCTGGGCGCTCGGCTTTATCTGGATCGGTCTCGCCGTTCTACTAAATATTGGCTGGGGATGGGGATTGCTCGGTATTGCTGCGATTATCCTCGGTGAAACCGCTTTAAGGTGGAACGAGCAGCTGAACATCGAAAGCTTTCGGGTCGTCGTCGGCCTTTTGTTTCTTGTTGGCGGCTTTTGGGAACTGTTCGCGATTCCATGGCCGATGGCGCCGGTTCTAATCATCGGTTGCGGTATGGTTATTCTTTTCGGCGCGCTTAGCGGTCAACATATGCTGAAGAAGCGGCGCCATTAAAAGCATCATACGTAAAGTTAGGTCGTTCGGAGACGCAACGCTTAAAAGAGCAGCCTTATGGAAACTTCTGTCTTACTTGCGCGCATCATCGGCCCGCTGTTTATCCTGATCGGCGTCGGCGTCCTCTTAAACAGGAAACATTATGCTGCGATGGCGACGCATTTTCTTAGCAATGCGGAGCTTTATTATTTTTCAGGCGCCCTTGCCTTCATTCTCGGCATTGTCATGGTTCTCTATCACAATATCTGGACGGCCGACTGGCGTGTAATCATCACCATCATCGGATGGCTGTCACTGTTCAAGGGCGTGGTGCGCATATTGTCCCCGACCATGGGGTCGGCCGCTGCTGCGTCATTTACGCGATCACAATTACCGCTCGGTTTCAGCGCTGTTGTTTTGTTAATTGTCGGCGGCTGGCTTTCCTTTGAAGGTTTCTCGGTCTGAACGGCTTCAACGCAGCGAAGCTGCATATTCAAGCGCCGCTTGCAACTTGTCATTGCTCCAATTGCAGCCTTCATCCGCAAAGAGAAATGGGACGCGGAACACGCCTTCTTTCAACGATCACAATCTGTTTATTTTACCGGCCAAACCATTTTACTGCCGCATCAGGTGATATTGCGCCGCCAGACGCCATTCACCCGCCGGGGTTTCGCGCGTTTCATCCTGAAAGGCGATTTCATTGTCGTTCATCACCGTCCACAAAGTGCGGCGCAATGCGGTGCTTGTGTCGAAAGTTTCTTTAACAATAAAAGGCGTGACGCCGTCCTGAATGTTCGCGGACGGCGATTCTTCAAACACGGCGCCCGTCCCTGCATTTTCCGAAACAAAATAGGCATGACCGGTTCCCGGCTGGTCGTCGAGACGAAAGCTGACCCAATATGGAAGGCGCGGGTGACGGGCGAAGGTCATGAACGTCCGGTCGGCGTCTGTTTCAAGGACAGCGGCAACGCCGCAACCATCAAGCAGGAGGCCGGCGGAAAACCGCACCGGCGACACGGCGCCTTCTGGGCCCGTCGCTGTTCCCTGCCAGACGCCCTGAAGGCCATCATAGGCGCCATGGGGCGCCTCGGCGCAAAGGACATCTTTGTGCACACCGGGAAACGCAGTTCCAGCTTGACCGTAAGCGTCCGGATCGCGGTTGCGCAGAAAATCAACAACATACCAGGTGCGCCAGGTCGCGCCCTTGTCAGCGGTGTTTGATCCGTCCCAGCGAAAACTTTTTCCGGGCCTGATATCGGTAAAATTATAGCGCCGATGCTCTGATGCATATGTGCCGTCAGGCATAGGGCGACTGGAAGCAGAATACATGGTCAGGCGCCCGAGGTGATCGCGGCCGACCAGCTGATCGAGAAAAGCGCCGCCATTGTTATTTTCATTGGGCCAGTTCTGGGCCATCACCCAACGTTCATTGCCCTCATCATAATATCGAATGGAAAAACCGCGCTGGCTTGGCTCTTCCGGATTGTCCCGCGCCCAGGCAAGTTCCACCAATGCCTTGCCGCCGAGGATTGGAAACACACGTTGACGGGTCCAGCTGCCTTCCGCTTCATGTTCAAATGCCCCTTCCACCGGCGCACGCCAATTCGCTTCCCATTCGCCGATCCAGAAATCAAATGCGCGATGGTCATCGCCGCGATATTGATCGGTGATTTCAGCGCCTAAAACATCGGCCCAGGATAATTCATCATCGCCGGTGGGCGCAGTTTGCGTCTTTGCATCGCACGCCGCCAAAGCCAGCAAACCAAAACTCATTTTCAATAGATGTTTCATTGCTCACTCTTCTTTGTGTACAGCCCGTCAAACGCCACCGCCCAGGTTTCACCGTCATCCGTAGAGCTTTCCCAAAACTGGCGGACACTGCCGTCATTGTTCGGCGTCCAGGTCACCCGGTTAATCGTCCCGGTGACTTTGCTGATCGGCAATTCCTGATCTGACAACACCATGGCGCCGTCTTTATTGAGCGCCCCTTCCAGATAAACAGACCCGCCTGCATTCGACATCCAGGTCTGATGCCAGGTCTCTTTGGCGGAATCATAAAAATTGATACTCATGCCGGTAAAAGCGGTCCCGACGCTATATTCTTCCAACACAACGCACCCGTCCTGCTTTGAAGAAATTCGGCTCGCCGCCGTAGGTTGCGCGTTGCCCGCCGATGTCACGTCCCATTCCCCAAGCCAGAAATCGAAATGACGATATTCATCCGCAGCGCACGCGGTCAGGGCTTTGACGACAGCGAGAAAACGCGCATTTTCCAGGAGCGGCTCAAACTCGGCCACGGTCAAAAGATATTTGCCGCTTGGGCCGCCGGTTTTTGCGATTTCTTCGAGTTCATTTAATGCGGTTTTTTCTTTGCCAAGCGACATCAGCACACGCGCCAGGCGCAGCCTTGCGCGTGCGGCAGGTTGATAGCCCGCATCAATCGCTTTGCGATAAGCATCGCGGGCGCCGGCAAAATCTTCGGTTTGATGCAATGCGTGACCAAGATTGAACCAGTTATTGGCGTTGTCCGGCTCGGCGGACAGCAACGCTTCATAGGCGCCGGCAGCCTGCGGCCATTCCTGCGCCGCAAACAAGGCGTCTGCATCTTCCTGATCATCAGCCATCACCGGCGAGAAAAAGGCGGATAATGCCAGCGCGCTGGCGACAATCAGGGACTTTGAAATTGGCGTAAAGGACATGTCAGCTCACTTATTTGCACGATAAACGACGCGTCTTGCGGGATAAGCCGCAACATCGCGAATTGACCCGCGGTTCCCGGTACGTGAAAATAGCGCAGTTTCGGGCTTTGGAAATTGTAAGAAACGGCTGATGGCTGGAATTAGCAATCTGGGCAACATCATGGACCGAAAATGATCCTCCTCAATGCGACGCCGCCCGGCGCGGATCAGGACCTCAGCGGTCTTTACCGGCGCATGTCGGCGGAAGGACTTGTCCATTCCACCCTGATGCGCGGTGAAATCTATGAATCATCCGACGCCTTTGACGAAAACTGGGCGTGTTCGTCGATCACCTGGTCTGTTGGCGGCGAAGAACATTACTGGATGAAACGCGGCGGGAAGCTTTCGATCAATCCTGCGGGCGCCCTCACCCTCGCCGCCGGCGCGCGCTATAACTATACCGCCGGACGCGACATTACGTTTTACTCAAACATGATCACCTTCCCGCGCTGGATGACCGCCGCCGCCGCAAAGCCGTTGCTTGATGATGGAGACAAAGACGCAAGGCGGCTCTCAACCCGCATGCTGCGACCCGATGCGGTAACCGAGACCTTAATGAACGAGATTGTCGCAAACTGCCGTGCAGGCTATTCAAAGAGTGAATGGTATATCGAAAAAGCCGCCCTCCTCTATGGCAAGCTTCTCGATGCTGAACACAGTGCGGAAAAAGCCAGCTGCAAAATTGAAACGGCAAAACCGGAAACGCAAAAAGAACTTGCCCGCCGCATCGACCGCGCCCGGCAATTTATGCTGCAATCCTATCGCGATGCGCGCATCGATCTTGATGCGATTGCAAAAGAGGCCTGCCTTTCGCCATATCATCTCATACGCGTCTTCAAGGCGCTGACTTCCACAACGCCGATGCAATATCTGACGATAATCAGGCTGGAAGCAGCGTTGCGCCTGTTGCGGGAAACAAAAATGACCGCAACTGACATCGCCGGGCTGGTGGGTTTTGGAAATCGCACGGCCTTCAGCCGCGCCTTTTCGCGGCATCATGGTTTTGCGCCGTCAAAGGCGCGAACGGCGTGATTGGATTTTGCATATTGATGATGCCTTGCTGCTGAGAGACGCCCGCAAAAATAGAGACGACGGCGACAACCCCTTAAATTCTGATGAATCGCATAAATGCGTAGGAAACAATTGGGCATTCACGCGAGCGAGGGTTGTTGTTCGCCTGTCTGTCGCTAGAAAACTTGACGGCGAATGCGCAGCACCAGCAAGCCGATAAAAAAGGCGGGCAATAAGATGCCTAATATCAGCAAGAAATAACGGCCCTGGTTTGAAGCGCTTGTCGTCAAAGAATATACGAGTTGTGCTAATGGGAGAAGCGACACCGCAAACGCGACGCCGAAATCCGTCATTTCCTTTAGAAAAATTTCACCGGTATCGCGGGTAACGCTGACTGCTGTCAGATCCGTCATTCCCGCATTTAAACCACCTTTTGAGATATCAAAGTTTCGAAAATGGTGATCAACGAAAATTGTCGGAATATCAGGTTCAAATGCAGCATCTGCGGGCGGGCTTCCCGAATATCGGCCAGTGGATTTGAAATAGTCGGGATTATAGAGATGTTCATTTGCGGGAAAATATCTGATTGGATCGTTTTTTTGCAAGACAGATCGGTTTTTCAAAAACTCATTTGACGCCGCGAAAGCTTTAATCTTCTGCCGCGAAATTGTGAATTCCGCGATTTTACCATTGCGCAATTTCGATTTTATTGGACGCTCGGCAACAATCGAATATCCAACCGGCATGCCCAGCAAGGGGAAATAGCTGCTTTCTATTCTCGCGATATTCTTCTCGATATCGGGAACTGCGCTTTTGGCCACCCGGTAATAGAGATATCGCTGGCCGAGAAATTCAGACAGCCTCTTTTTGAGGCTGTTATTGTACCGCAGCGGGTACACATAAATAGGAATATTCGAGTTTTCACTTCCGATCCAGAACGGAATACCAAGGGCGTTGCGAAGCGTTTGATCGATTTCTACCGAGTTCTGCGCACTTTCGTGGCGAGATCCGCCAACAACGCTTTGCGCGTAATGACTTTGCGAAAGCCCTTCAACCTTACAGTGCACGACCGTATAACCAGAAATATTTTCCGGCCTTTCATGACCGCCCGAAAGCTTTGTATGTTGCGACAGCGGGTGCTCGAATACAATTGCCGCCCAATTCTTGATTTTCAATTTGCTCTTTAACGAATCGCTTATCCGCAGCAGGTAAAAATTTCCAGCCGCATCACGATCGCTAGTGCCGCGCGCGTAACACAAGTTACGCTCATTCAATTGATCGCTCCAAATCAGACGCTCATCCCGATTTGAAGTGTTCGGCGCATCATGGCTCGAGGAAAATAAGTTTCGCATTAGCCCCCCACAGGATAATGTTATGCTAATCGGTGAAACGATTCACTATCGATCGGGATTGAATATTCTTTTTGCAACCTTTCAATCCGTTGCTCTCGAACTGATTCATCGCGTATCATCGACAACAGGAACCCTTCGAGATCGCCAGTATAACCAAGAATGGAGCGGACGCGACTCAATATTTGGATCTCAAAGAGCGCCGGAAGCTCCGGACCAGAATAGCTGAATTGCGGTAAGCGTATTGATGAACCGTCAATCTGAAGGCAGCCCCACAAGCTAAGATACGCGTATAATTTTTCTACAATCTCCGCGCCCGGTAAAATGAAGTCTATGTTTTGGAGCTCATAGAATCCGTAATTTACGCCAATGTGTTCTGTTTGATGCATTCGATCAACAAGGTGATCTGGCACAAAAACGCAAAATAATTCCGATTGCGCGCCTTTCACGAAACTAAGCGTGGCGGGAATTGAACAATACCTTCGGGCAAAATGTGCTGAATAAACCGAGCAAGCATTCGCAACACGTCCCTTCACGACGGGAACGAATGCCTGATATTCGTCAGCCGGCAATTTTCGTTGCAATTGATCAAATGCCGCGTTCGAGCCGCTGGCAATCATCGGGACAAACGAACCGAGACGGTCCAGATGCGGCGCAACATCAATATCTTTCACATCGACGATGCGTACCGGATGACCATCTTTGATGATTACTGTTGCGGCGATGTCGCCCGGCGAGAATGAAGCCAGTTCATACTTTACGCCATCTAAATATAAAAACGATTCTTTTGGGATTTCGAATGGATAGGCCAGCGCCTTTTGAATCGCGGCTTTGTCTTCATCGGAAAGGTGCGATTGCGAGAAAACATCTCCGTTCATTCTGTCGATCCGCCCTGACGCTTGATGTATTGGCTGAAAAGCTATCAGAAAATGTCAGCTCCAAGCAACACCATAAATCGCCGCCGAGCCCGCAAATGCGTTCAAATATTGCGCGCTGCGCTGGCTTTAACTGAATTGGCCCAACATACAGCCCGCGCCGAGAAAATCGCCTGTTAAATCCAATCTATTTCAACGCCTGCCGCACGATTTCATGATCATAGGTCGTGATCTCGTGCATATTGTTGTCGGGATCGTAAAAATACAAAGAATAAGCCAGCTTGTGATCGGTGATCCGCAATTTCAGCCCTTTGCCTTCAAGATGGGTCTTCCACGCCAGAAACTGATCGCTGTCGGCGCCGAAAGCGATCGCCGTTGAGCCCTGATGGTCCGCGCGTTCAAACAGTGCGAGGTGAATATTGCCAATCGGATCTTCAAGAGTCAGCGGACCGTCTTTGACCGCCCAGGGCATTAACGCCTCAACACGTGTAAACCCCAGGACATCGCCATACCATTTTTCAGCACTATCCCACGCGGATACATAGACGTGAATGTGATCAAAACCTTTTAGCGTTGGTGTCATGTTGTTGCTCCTCTTATCTTTTTCGTTCGTAGATAACGCGCGCCACGCCGCAGGTTCACTTTGCGGATCGACGATCAGCTCATTGACGATCGCCGCAAACGTTTCCGGTTGTAGACAGGATCGCCGCGCTTTTATCGGCATTCCCCGTCAAGCCAGCCGACAATCAAACGCGTCAGCGCAACGCGCTCCCAGGAATATGAGTGGTCGCTTTCAAACATCTCTTGCGTAAAACTGATTGCCGGATCGGCGGCATAGGCGGCGGCAAGGGGGTCATGAAAAACATCGGGCGGCACGGCTGTATCGCCTTTGGCCGCCGTAAGAAGAACCGAACGACCGGCAAATTCCGGCGCGAGGCCGGGATTGCTCATTGTCTTTCCCGTTTCCATGATCTCGGCAGTGGCGGAGGCGCCGTCAATGCCGCGCAAAGGCCCAAATTTGATTTCTTTATCAATTTCGCTTTGCGGTTCGCCAATCGAATCCATATAGGCGGCAAATCCGGCGCGCGCCGCTTCATCGGCAAAGGCGGCAGCGATGATGCTCATGTCAGGCGGCGACATCGCGCCAATGCAAACCGCCTGCTTGTCACGCGCGCCCGCATTGAGCGCCGCAAAGCCGCCCATGGAATGGCCGAGATAAGTCACCCGCGCGGGATCGACGCGATATTCCGCAATGGCTTTTTCGCTGCGGACAAAATCTCCAGCCGCCAGCGCATCCTCAACCACATGCGTGAACGAATAATCGCCCTCACTCCCCCAGGCGCCGCGATAGTGAAAAAATAAAACATTGAACCCGGCGCGGCGCGCAGCTTGCGCGATATCAAGATTTTTTTCATTGCCGGGCAGCCCATGCAGCAAAACGACCGTTGGGTGCGGCCCGGCGCCATTCGCAAGATAGAAATGCCCGTTAAGCGACGCCCCGGCGCTGTCAAAGGTAAGCTCGATCGTTGTTGGCGGATGGTCCGGATCAATATCCGGCGCATCCATTGTCACGGGATCAAACGCAGCGGCGCTGTCGCCGGCGTCATTATCCTCGACGCAGGCCGCAAGACCGCTCACGGCAAGCAGGACCAGCAGGCGTTTGAGTGGCGCAGATGACATCATGGCGTCACATTATAGAGCGCATTCATCAGATGTGAATGACGCGGATCAGCGCTGGCGAAGGCGATTGTCGCGGCGGCCCGAACCCATTACCGTCGCCTGAAACTTCAGGGACCAGATGATGATCAAGCGCCAACCATTCAACAAACGCACCGCCGCTGCATTGACCAAAGGCCTGGCGGCGGCGCTGGCGCTCGGCGGTTGTGCGCACAATACAGGGTCAGGCACATCCGCCGCAGATGTAAGCGCCACCATGGAGGCGGTACCGTCGCCCGTCGATGCGCTCGCCGTTGATCCGAAGGTAAAGGCTGCGTTTGCCACCATCGAGGGCATGAATGAAACGAATATTGATCGCCTGATAACACTGACGGAAATTCCCGCGCCGCCCTTTATGGAAGAAGCACGCGCAGCAGCGCTGGTGGAGATGCTGAAAGCAGCGGGCCTTGACGATGTTTCGACCGATGAAAGCGGCAATGTGATTGCGCGGCGGCCAGGTAAAACAGGCGAGCGCACCATCGCCGTCGTCGCGCATATCGATACGGTTTTTCCTGAAGGAACAGATGTGACCGTGCGCCGCGAAGGCAACACCTATTTCGCACCGGGGATTGGCGATAATACGCGCGGCCTTGTGGTCCTCCTCAGCCTTGTGGACGCATTGCAAGCGCACAAGTTCGAAACTGCTGCCGACATTCTTTTTGTCGGTTCCGTAGGTGAAGAAGGCCTTGGCGATCTGCGCGGCGTGCGCCATCTTTTTCGCGACGGCGGCCCGAAAATTGACAGCTTCATCGCGATTGACGGCGGTTCTGATGACCGCGTCGTAACGGAAGCTGTCGGATCAAACCGTTATCGCGTCACTTTTTCCGGACCTGGCGGTCATTCTTATGGCGCCTTTGGCCGCGCGCACCCGCATCAGGCGCTGTCGGAAACCATAGTCGGCTTTACAAAAGCGGCGCGCCGCATCACCGATGACGGACCCAAGGCGACTTTTTCAGTTGGCCGCATTGGCGGCGGCACCTCGGTCAATTCCATTCCGTTTACAAGCTGGATGGAAATAGACATGCGCTCGGCGGAACCCGAAAAGCTCGCAAAACTCGATGCCGCTTTTCAAAAAGCCGTGCAAAACGCCCTTGAAAAAGAAAACAAGAACCGTCTGGAAGGCGACGGGCTGACGGTCGAGGTTAAATCGGTTGGGCAAAGACCGCCCGGGCGCAGCGATCCTGACGCCGGTCTTTTGGCGAATGTGCGCGGCGCCCTGCAACATCTCGGCATCGAACCGCGTTTTGTCGCCTCATCGACCGACGCCAATATCCCGATCTCGCTTGGCATTCCCGCGGTCACCATCAGCCGCGGCGGCGTTTCGAAAAATGCCCATGCGCCAAATGAATCCTGGGAGAATGTCGATGCCCATCTCGCGATTCAGGCCGTGCTGCTCGCGCTTCTCACCGAAGCAGAGATGGAGTAACAGCGCAAGCGCTGCGACCGCCGCAACATCATCTAAATTTCTTGCGTTCAACCCGGCCAGAACGGATTGCCGGAAAGCGCCTGCATGAATAACGCCGCCGCCAGCGCCAATTGCAAAAGCGCAGCGCCAATAACGACGCTGCGCGCCGGCCCGCCCAAGCGATCAACAGCATAGCCAAGCGCCGGCAGGGTTTGCATCATATGCAGGGCGATAAAATGCGCCGGCCGTAAATCACCCACCTCACGCGACCAGCCAAACAGCGGAATTTGCGCGCCGCCCCCCGGATGCTCGCCGACCCAATGACTGCCGCTATTGGACATGTATCCGGCAAAGGCAAGGGTCGATAGGGTGCCAATCAGCAATCCGAGAATTGACCCCAGGCGGTAGCCTTTCATTTCTTGATCGCCGCGCCGCCAGATCTGCAACGCCGCCACTGCTGCGAGAATAACCAGCAGCAACGCCCCGAGCCCCATCAACGCATAAAGGAGACTTTCAATGTCGGTTTCAAAGTTGAAATGGGACTTGCGGGCGCGCGCCGCCTGCAGGGTGATGTAAACCTGCTCAAACAGCATGGCGAATATCGCTGCACTCGCGAAAATCGTCAGCGTCGGGCCCGCGCGCGCCTGCCTTGGCATTTGCTGAACGAGGACGGCAATCGTCAAAAAATGCAAGGCGAGGGAAAGGGCAAATTTTTGCGGCTTCAGCCACACGCCGATGCCGTCAATGGTGCGCGTATCCATCAGCCAGGCCGGCGTCGTCACGATAAAGAACGCAATCAGAAAAAGCACGGCTGCGATGAGCGAGCGGGTCACATGGTCATCGCCGAATCCAGGTAAGATCGGCGCTGAACGCCGCTGTGCGTCGAAAAAACTCATGTCGCTGCGCCTCCCCGCATTCCCTGTTTTCGATAGCCGGCCTTCATCAACAGAAAGAGCGCAAGACCGACCGGGCCGAACATGAATGTCGCCAACAAGATCACGGTTTGTATGAGGCGGGGAACGCCGAGCGCATCCGCCTGCCGCGCGATCCAGGCGCCAATGAAAAGATCAAAGGCGAGATAATGCACCCATCCGGCGAGCAGCACTTCATCCTTGCCAAACAGCGCGCGCACGTCGGCAATCGATCCGAAACCGCCACCCACCGTATAGATGTGGGAAAATATCAGGCCCGCATATAAGAGCGCCAACCCGAGGGGAATGAAAAACTGCGGGATAAAGAACAACAGATCATAGCGGCGCGGCGCCAGGATCAAAATCACCCAACCGATCATTGCCGCCGAGCTTGCAAAAGAAAACATGGCGTCAGGCGACAAGGCGCCTGTCGCGGCGGATAGTTCGGTCATGAAGAGCCCCCGAATGCTGTTGCAATGCGCAGCGGAAGAAGATTGTACCCGCCGCGCGACAGGAAGCAATTGCGAAGATCAGGAAATTTTCAAAGACGCTCCAGCCTCAGGCGCTCATATCCAGTTCAATCGTCGGTTCGCTGATATGCAAATCGAGGGTTTCACCGCCGACCCGCAGTGACACCATATCTGCATTTTCAATATTGTTGAGAGTCAGCTTTTCACCTGAAGCAAATTCCAGGGTGACTGACACGCCGTCCCGGGAAATTGTAATGTCATCGCCGGAAAGCGCCAGCCTGTCATCCACATGGACGGCCAATGCGCCGACAGATTTAATATCAATCACATCATCGCCGCCGCCCTGGCCGAAATAAATTGCCGCATCTTTGGCATCGAGCGTGATTGTGTCGTCGCCTGCGCCCGCATCGATGCGGCCAATGCTGTCAGCGGTGAGGTTTAGCGTGTCATCGCCGGCGCCTGTGTTGACCCGTTTGATTGTATCAGCATTGATCGTCAGCGCGTCATCGCCTTCGCCAGTATAAATCCGCGAAGCATGATCTGCGTTGATTGTGAGATTGTCGTCGCCGCTGCCGGTCGAAACCCGGCGCACGCGGTCTGCTTCGATATTGACAATATCGTCGCCGCTGCCGCTCCTGATGCGCGAAACTTTGTCGCCGATAATATCAACAAAATCATCGCCCGACCCGCTATTGACGCGTGAGACCCTGCCGGCGTTGATCAAAAGATTATCGTCACCGCCGCCGGTGCGGATGCGGCGCGCCCGATCGGCGTTGATAAAGAGATTGTCATCGCCGTCCCCAGTCCGAACGCGCCGCACGCGGTCGGCGTCTATATTGATCAGATTGCGCTCCCGCTTTTCAGCTTCCACGGGCGCTTTTGTCTGTTCCCCTGCTTCATCGTCGGCCGCCGCCGCAGTTTCCGCGGCTGCTTTATCGCCCGGGGCCGCTGCAACGGCCTCACCGGCTGTGGGAACCGAAATCGAGACAGAGTAGTAAGAAATCAGCTGCGCAACCTTTTCGTCAAAACTTACCGGCGCGGCGGTCTCTTCCGGGACCCCATCGGGATCGATGACCGGCGACGTGCTGACGGGTTTTGTTTCAAGACCGGCATTGACCGGGTCAGTCGCTCCTGCCGGCGCGGTGCTCACCGTATCGGCTTTCACTGCGGCAGGCGTGGGCGCTGTTTGCGCAGGCTGCGCCGCCTCGGCTTTGATGTAACTGCTCTCGCCTTGCGGCTTAAACTGAATGGAAAAAGAGAACGATTCCGTCACGACGCCATTTTCACCCTGCGAAAACGAATAGGCAAACTGGCTTGTCGCCCCGCCTGCCCGCTCAAGCATCACCGCGGATGCAGATTTCAGCGCCGGGGTCGATTGCTGCAGACGCATCAGCATGTTCGACATTTCCCCAAGGCGCTTGTTGAGCTGATCGAGATGGCTCATTTGCGAGCGTTGCCCGTGAACGGCAATCTTTCGAAATCCTTCTTGCTCCCGGGGCTGGTCAGCCTTGGGACCGTCTTTCGGAAGGATGGCGTTACCGGCGCCGGTAAATTGAAACAGCGCGGTGATCGATGTGTTCAGGTGCATGACGCTTCTCCAGGCCGACAAATTCAGCCAATACAACTTATGGTAAACATATGGCGTAAAATCGCCGCGAATTAAAATGATTGTCGTGTACGGATGTTTTTAATCTTGGTTTGCGGATTGTGACCCGGCCGCCGCCAATGCACGCGATTGCGTTAACAAATGCGCGAACCCAAAATGCCATGTTTCACGACGATTTTGGGCGCGAGACAGGTGACGAAATTAACAATTTCCGGTTGCCAGCGCTCATCTGCACATTGATATGGTGTGCAGATTGTCAGGTGATCGTTTTTGCCGGATCCTGAATTCCGCTTTGAACGTCCCGCACAATCCGCGACAATAATAACGAGTCCGTCCGCCTGTGTAGCGATAGTCAAGCAATGGCAACATGCGTAAGAATGGTCCGGCCGGTTCACGCATATTGCGGCGTTTGAAAACACGCCACGCAGCTTGTAACGCCAGGCGTCTTATTTTCTTAGCTGATCTTCGAGCAGTTCCGCCGCAAGATTCATGAGATCGCGCTCGGAAAGAATGCCGATCAGCTGATCTTGTTCGACGACCGGCAGGCACGAAACCCGGTGTTGGCGCATGAGCTCGATCGCTTCGGTAATTGTCGCGCCCGGTGAAACCCGGATCAGATTGCGTTTCATTACATCGCCGGCGGTATGATGCGAATCCTTGCCGAGCTTGCCGCCGGCCAATAAGTCAAACAGCGATCGATAGGAAATAAGACCCACAAGGCGATGGTGCTCATCTTCTACGGGAACATGGCGAATTTTGCGCCAGGCCATCATATTGACGACCAGGTCAATTGTTTCCTCCTCACCGACGGTAAAGAGGTCGGTCGTCATGATCTGTTCAACCTTGACATAGTCGTGCCTGCGGCCCTTTTGCGCCGCCGCCGCGCCGGACCCCGTAAGCGCCGCATTTTTCCATTCGGCGACCGGCTTTTCGGTCGCTTGATTTTCAATCATTGAGCGCGTGATGGCGGTCAGCTTGTCGGCATTATTGGCTTTGCCGCTCATCCCTGAAAATGACGAAGTAATCCAGTCAGCGCCCGTGCGATTTGATGCAACGCGGGTTTCAATGATTTTCAGATAGCGGTCCGCATCCTCGCTTTTCAAGCCTTTGCGCGTCAGCCCGTCATGGGCCAGCGGCAACAGCCTGTCGCAAATGAGCGTCGCCGCCGGCAAGGCTTCGCCATTGAGCCAATAAAAATACGCGTTCAGACCTGATCGCGCGGCGGCGTGAAAATTCATTTTTGCATCCTGAAAAGAAATCATCTCCCGGATGTCTTCATATCGATGCGACAGCGCACTGATCAGCCCATACCAAAAGGCGGCGTTTGCAACTTCATCGACCAGCGACGGGCCGGACGGCAATACGCGATTTTCAATTCTTAAATGCGGTTGTCCGTTTGTCACGCCATAGCATGGCCTATTCCAGCGATAGACCGTGCTGTTGTGCAGGCAAAGGGCTTTCAGTTTTGGATTTTCGCCGCGATCCAGAACAGCTGTTGACGCCTCGCCGATATCTTTCGCTACAACCGTTCGAAAGCGCGTGATATCTTCCTGAAAGAGTTCAAGCACGGAATTTTGAACCCAATCTCTGCCGAACGTAACGCGCGGGCTGCGTTCGCGCAGAAAACCCACCGCGCCGCGCGTATCGATCGCCTGCTGAAATAAAGCAATCCGGGTTTCACGCCAAAGCTGACGCCCAAACAACAGCGGCGAATTGGCGGCTGCGGCCAGCACGGGGCCGGTGGCGACCTGCGAAATATTGTAAAGACTCGCAAATTCCTGCGCATCGCATTGATAGTGAATTTGAAAACTCGCATTACAGGCTTCAAACATCACTGAATCATGTTGCACGTATAATTCGTCGAGCCCTTTGATATGTAAGTCATAGGCATGACCGCGCAGGGCGGTCAGGGAATCATTGAGCGCGTAATATCGCGGATCCGGCGTCATGTTATCGAGCGTCAGATCCGATTTTCGCAAAGTGGGAAGAATGCCCGTAAGAACGATTTGCGCATCATGTTTTGCGGCCGCCGCGCGCGCCTTTGTAACCAGCTCTTTCAGATCAGTTTCAAGGCGGCTCAGACAGTCATCGGCAAAATCCAGCGGATTCAGATTAATTTCAAGGTTAAACTTGCCGAGTTCCGTCGTAAAATGCGGATCATCTGCTGTCTTTAAAATTTCCATGGCGCTGAGCGCAGGACGGCCGGTTTCGTCAACAAGAAACAATTCCTGTTCGGCGCCGATGCGCCGCACCCCGGTTTCAATTTTGCCGGCCTCGATCATGCGCTCCAGCGCGCGCAAATCGTCAAGAAGGCTGCGCATAAACGCCCGCCGCGCTTTGCCGCCTCCGCTGGCGTTGACATCATGCTCGCCCATTCGGAGCTCCAGCTGAGCGTGATCAGGAGTTGAAAGCAAAGCTTTCAACGGGGACCGTTTGGCGGATTTGCCGCCAAACTTCCGGTCCGATCACGCGATAATCACAAAGCCACGGCCAATTTTGATCTAAACGAGGCATACCTGGCCGCTAGCGCAGATTTAATGCCGACAGCGCAACCGATCATGACCGGCTTTGCCGGATTGATTATTGACCTTGATCAATCCGGACACGGTATTTGCGTATGCGGCATCGCGCGAAGCGATTTCGCGCAAAACGCCAATCAATGGCCTTAAACTGAAGAACAACTACCGCGCCGCCTCACGCGCGGCTTTGACAATGCCGCCAAGCGAGTCCCAGTTTTCATCGATTACCGATCGCGTGACATTGTAACCGTTTGAGACCGCCTCGTCATATTCATCCCAGTCGCGCAGTTCAACGCCAGGAACCGGCGGCGCGATCATAATGTCGGCGGGGTGTATTTTAAGCGTCCGTTCATGACGCGCCGTCGCCGTGCGCATTAAAAGCGATACGATCGGCGGCGCTGATTTGACGCCGTGCTGGGCAATCCATGCAAAAAAACTCGGCGGATCGCGAAACGCCTCGATGTCAATGGCGCCGCGCCGCGCCACATCAATGCCGATGGTCAGGCCGCGATGGACGCCCGCCATAATGTCGGTCGGAAAATTATTGATCACCGCGCCGTCAACCAGCAACGCATCGCCGTCGATAACCGGCGGCAAAATGCCGGGCAGCGCAATTGAGGCGCGCAAAGCATCACGTAATTTTCCGCGGCTGTGGACGCGCGAGGCGCCCTCGGAAATATCTGAAGAAACGCAGAAAAAAGGAATTGCCAGTTCTTCAATCAGCGCCTCACCGAAATGTTTTTCCAGCCGTTCTTCGACCCGGTGGCCCTTCGTGAGCGCAACAACCGGCAGGACGTGATCGCCCAGCGGATTGGAACGCACAAAGCCGTCGCGGATCCGCATTTCTATTTCTTCATTGTCCCAACCTATCGCAATGCAACCGGCAATCACCGCCCCCATGGAAGCGCCGCAGACAAAATCAATCGGCACGCCCGCTTCGCGCAACGCCATGACGGCGCCGATATGCGCATAAGCGCGCGCTCCCCCGCCCGATAAAACAAGCCCGACCGATTTGCCGCTAATGATCCGTGCAAGCCGCTCGCTGCAAGGCTCGCCGCGGCAATTGATGATGCGTGCAGCGCCGACGGCGTCCATCCATTCGGTCACCGGGCAAGCCGGCACGCCCTCGTGATACATCACAAGGTCAACGAGGCGGAATTTTCGCACCCGTTCTCCCGCCTCCGTCGTCATCGGGAAGGGCCGCGGCGGTTTGGCGTCCCTGCGCGCCAGCACCAAAAATCGGTCCGCATGCCGAATAACAAAGCGATACCAAAAGCTGTCATCGACGCGCGCCGCCAGCAGCAACACGTCATGCGCCTCTTCGGTCAGGTCGAATGTGCGGCTGTCGGGCGCGTTTTCACTCACCGGCATCCAATCGACTTTCAAGCCATAGCGCGAAATCCGTGTTGCGAGATCTTTCGCGCGGGCATTGACATCTATTGACGGCGATGAGCCGATCAGCGCGAAAATGCGCGGCGCCGATTGTTGGAAACTGGCTTTTGGATGGCGCGCCCGCACTAAAACAGAGCGCGCCAGCGCACCGGCAAACTCGCCATGATCATGAATCAATTCCTCGACATCGTCGCGCGACAGCGTCAGAATTTCGGTATCGCGCAACGCGTAAACGGACGCCGAATGCGCTTCGCCTGAAAGCAGCGACATCTCGCCCACGGGTTCGCCGGCGCGCACATAACCGACCACCTCGTCGCCCTCTTCGCCGCGCCTGACGACAATCAACCGCCCCGACAAAACAAAATGCAAATTGTTCGAGGTGACGCCTTCCTGGAATAACTCCCAACCGCCAGCCAATGACTGCCAGACGCCGCGCGCAGCGATCGCATTCAAGGTTTCGCGATCAAGCTCGGCAAAGAGCGAATACTCAATAAGGCGCTGGCGTATCGCATCCATGATGCAGACGGTAAGGGAGTTTTCCGCTGCGCGCTATCAGCTATGATGCCGCGCGCCGAAACCAGGCGGTCAAAATTGTCGCGTTTGCGAGAGCATGATGCGAAGTCGAACGCAGAGCTTTCGGCGGGGTCCATTTGGCCGCTTCGCCGCCAACCATCGCGACAATCATGCGAAAAACTATGTTTTATGGCAAAATGCGGTTTCGCGTTTTGCTGGCTGGATCCAGGGCGTTTCCCAGATCAAATGGTTCATGGGTGTCATCCGGAAACGTCCGGATTCATAATTGGGCGCATTTCAAATTGGAAAACCGCGCCACACTTTTCCGGAAATGCGCTAGTTGAGCTTTTTTGCCGCCGCCGGGGAGATTTTTGGCTTGCCGGCCCTGTCGGGCTTCTTCGACGCGTCTTGCTTTGACACACCAGGCAATGGCGCAATCTGGACGCCTTCATCGATCATTTCGCGCACTTCCTTGCCGGTCGCTTCGCCAAAGATGCCGCGCTCTTTTTCCTCGCCATAGTGAATTTTGCGGGCTTCTTCGGGAAATTTATCGCCCACATAGTCAAAATTCTTCTCGACATAGTTGCGCGCCCGCTCCACGGCCTTGCTCATATCGCGCCTGACTTCGGCAAGACGCATCTCGCGAGAGCCGGTCGAGCGGCGCGAAATCGACGGCGACATGACGGCCTTGCGTACAATCCCGGAACCGCAGGCCGGGCATTCAATCAGCCCGTCTTTTGACTGCGCGTCGTAATCGACGCTGTCGCGAAACCAGCCTTCAAATTCGTGGTCGGCGTCACATAATAACCGGTACTTGATCATGGTCTTAGAATGGAGACTTTCAATTTTTGTTCAAGAGCAAGATTGGGAATTCTGCGGCGCGCCTGGTGCGTCAAATCAGGATCAATCTCCGCAAAAATCACGCCAGGCGCGTCATCGGGGGCTTCGGCCAGAATGTCACCCCAGGGGCCGATAATCAGCGAATGGCCATAGGTTTCACGCCCATCTTCATGGGTTCCGCCTTGAGCCGGCGCGATCACAAAGGCGCCATTTTCAATCGCCCGCGCGCACAAAAGAGTCTTCCAATGGGCCGCACCGGTTTGCTTTGTGAACGCAGCGGGAACGCACAGAATTTCGGCGCCTGCCTGCGACAAAGTTCGATAGAGGTTCGGGAAGCGCACATCATAACAGATGCTTAGGCCCAATTTCGCAAGCGGCGTCTCGACCAGCACAGCGTCGTCGCCGGCGTTATAGATTTTCGATTCCTTCCAGCTCTCACCGCCGGGCAGGTCAACATCGAACATATGCAGCTTGTCATAGCGCGCGGTTATCGCGCCGTCGGGCGCGAACAGAAAACTGCGATTGGCGGCGCGTTGCGCGTCAACCCTGAGCGCCATCGAGCCGATCAGCAGCCACAGCCCATGCTGCTTTGCCGCCGCAGCAAACGATGCGATTTCCGAAAGGCCGTCCTCATCGGGCAATCCGTCAAACAACCGGCTGGGCTTGCGGTCCACCACATTGGTCATTTCAGGGGTTGCCACAAATTTCGCGCCGCCTTGCGCCGCCTCGGCAATCAGCGCCAGCGCGTCTTTGGTATTTTGTGCGCGGGAAAGCCCCGAGCGCATCTGCACACAGGCCGCCCGAAATGCGGGGCGCTCAGCCATTTAGCAGCGCATCAAGCTTGCCGTCGCGTTCAAGGGCGGCGAGCTCGTCACTGCCGCCCACATGGGTGCCGCCGATAAAGATTTGCGGATAGGTCGTTTTGCCGTTCGACCGCGACAGCATTTCCTGGCGTTTTTTGGGGTCGAAGGCGGCCGAGATCTCTCTCACCTTTGCGCCCTTCTTTTTCAGGAGCGACATCGCGTGAAAACAATATCCGCACAAGGGCCGCGTATAAATCGTCACTTCCGGCATTTCATCTTTCCCGCATCACTGTCCGATGGCGCTATATGGCGCCGATTCCGCCTTTGACAACCCGCGCCAGAACCAGCGCATCAACACGCCCCGCGCCCGCTTTCCTTAAAGTGCGCGCTGCTGACGACAATGTCGCCCCGGTTGTCAGAACATCGTCAATCAAGATGATGTGCGCGTCTTTGACCCGCGCCGCAGCGCCCTTCGCGAGCCCAAAAGCCCCGGCCACATTGCGGCGCCGTGCATCTGCGGAAAGTTCCTTTTGCGGCGGCGTGGCGCGTCGGCGGATGAGATCGCTGACCGCGAGCCGCGCATGGGTCATCTGTGCAATTTTCGCGGCCAGCAGCAATGACTGATTATAGCGCCGCGCCGCAAGCCGCCGCGGATGCAGCGGCACAGGCGTCAAAACTGACGCCGAATTAATCAGCGTACGGCCTGCCCTTGCCATCCATCGCGCGAACATCGGCGCCAGCTCGGTGCGATCCGAATGTTTAAACCCGACAATCAGATTATGGCTGGCCTCGTCATAGACGACGGCCGCCCGCGCCGTCACAAAGTCGGGCGGCGCGGCGATACAGGATGGGCACTCGACATTGGCGCCATATTCAGCGGCAAAAGGGATGCCGCAGCGGGCGCAACAGGGCGCCGCAATAAATTGTAATGAAGTCCAACCGGATGGGCCGACGGCGCCGGCAATCGCGATTTCCTCGTTTGAAACCGGGCAAACCGGCGGTAACAGCGCATTCAACGCCGGCCCGCCCGCAGCGCCGCTGACAATATCTGCGTGGCGAGGCAATTGAGATTTCATGGCGCTTAGACTATCGAAATCACCCTAGCGATGGAAGAGATCATGGAACCGGCGACAGCGCCGCATATCTTTGACCGGCGGCGCGTGCGCCTGCGGCGTGAGCGCTCAGCGAAGGTCTTTGGGAGCCATGCCTTCCTGCATCGCCGCGCCATGACAGATATTGTTGACCGGCTGGAAACAGTAACCCGCGACTTTCCCCGCGCCGTTTTTTACGGCGCCGGGGACCTCACAGCAATGCTGACGCCGGCTTGCGGCGTCAAAGAATGTTTCAGCCTCGATGCCGCATCGGGCCGCCTGCCCCCGGATAGGTCTCTGGCCGCTGTCGCCGATGACGAAGCGCCGCCGCTGGCGCGGAAATGCGTCGATCTTGTGGTCAGCCTGTTAACGCTGCACTCGGCCAATGATCTGATCGCCGCACTGGGCCAGGCGCGTTTTGCCTTGAAACCCGACGGCCTTTTTATCGCTGCGGTCTTCGGCGAGGCGACCTTGGCCTCATTGCGTCAGGCGCTCTATCAGGCGGAGACGGAATTGACTGGCGGCGTGAGTGCGCGCGTTACGCCATTTGCCGCGATTCAAAGTTTCGGCGCGGTGCTGACCCGCGCCGGATTCGCGCTGCCGGTCGTTGATATTGATAGAGTACGTGTGCGTTACAGTGCGCCCTTAAAGCTCATTGCTGATTTGCGCGGCATGGGCGAAACATCCGCTCTTGCGAGCCGCGGCAAACACTTGCGGCGCGATACCTTCAATCGCGCGATGCAGATTTTCGCCGAAAATGGCGGCGAAGAACAATTCGAGATTATCTATCTGACGGGCTGGGCCCCGCATGAAAGCCAGCAGAAACCGTTAAAACCGGGAAGCGCGCAAATGCCTCTGGCCGAGGCGCTTAAGTCCGAGGGGCTTTAAACGACACCTACTCGATCGCGTTCTGAATCGTCGTCGTGATCGTGTCGTAATTTTCGCTGTTGGTGGCGGCGACATTTTTCACCGCCGCAAGAATGACGACAAAAACCAGCGATACGATCAAGCCATATTCGATCGCCGTCGCGCCTTCTTCATCATTTCGGAATTCTTCCGTCAGCCGATCCAGACGACGCCGGCCTTTTGCAATTTTCGCTGCCATGCCCATTACAAAAAGTCCCTTAACTGCGCCGCCAGGGGTTTATCCGCAGGCGGCATATCAAAACTCAAAAGCGCCTCAGGCCGAACCCATCGCAGCTCATCCGCATCGATAGGTTGCGGCGTTCCCTTCCACTTGCGGCACACAAAGAGCGGCATCAACAGGTGAAACCCCTCTATGGCGCATGACGCAAAAGCGATCGGCGCAAGACACGACGCATCCGTTTCAATCCCGAGCTCTTCCCTTAGCTCGCGGATCAGCGCTTGTTCCGGCGTCTCGCCTTCAGCGAGTTTGCCCCCTGGAAACTCCCATAAACCGGCCATGGGCTTATCCTGAGGGCGGCGCGCCAGAAGAACCCTTCCATCCCGGTCCACTAACGCACATGCCGCAACGAGCAACAGCTTCGCCATAATCCTGCCTTAATTGGTACCTTACGCATATTTCCCGATGTTTGCCGGGATAGATAAATATTGAACTAATCCGGTTACAGATAATTGTGGTTAACGGCTGTTTACCGCAATGGACTGTCCGGAACGGAATTTTCGCCTTCCCGCAGCGGCGGCGGTGCGTAATCAGGTGGCGGCAAATCAGGCGGCGAAATCGGATCATCTTCATCACCATCTTCGGCCTCCGGCCGAAAATAGATCACCTGATTTTCCTCCTCGAGGCCGCGTAACAAATTATCGATGGTCCGCAGCCTCAGAAAATTTTCGATGCCGTCGCGCACATCAACGATCGGCACGGCTTGCGTTGACCGCCGGTCCGTCACTTCCAGAATATGCCAGCCAAATTCGGTTTCGAAAAGCGGCGCGATTTCTCCAGGTCTGGTCGCGAATGCGGCATCGGCAAATGCCGGGGTCATCATCGCCTTTGTAAACCAGCCAACCTCACCGCCCAGCGACCTGGTTGCCCGATCAAGGGACCGCTCGCGCGCAAGCGACGCAAACTCGGCGCCGCCGACAAGCAGCGCCATGATTTCTTCGGCCGCCTCTTTGTCAGCGACAACAATATGGCGCGCCCGCACTTCGTCGCCGAGCGCGGTGACTCCCGCCTGCGCCGCATAGAGCCGCTCAACGCTTTCCGGCGTCACCGCCTCCTTGATGCGCAAATCGACAAAAGACGCAGCCAGCACCCGATCGCGCGCCGCATTGACCCGCCGCGACACCGACGGCGTTCGGTGCAACCCGTCTTCAAGCGCGGCGCGCGCCAATAAGCGCTGCTCCACATAGGATTCAACAAGGGCGCGGGCAAAGGCGGTTTCTGGGGTGAGCGTTTCCGTTGGCCGCAACGCTCCGCCAGCCCGCGCCGCCGCCTCGATTTCGGATAAATGCACATATCGCCCCTCGATGCGCGCCAAAATCGGATCGCCTTTATCGATCGGCGGCCGCAGGGCCGAGGCGTTTGCCGCCGCCAGGTCCGGCCCGGAGCGCAGCTCGTCAACAATCGCCAGACTGAAGATCACCAGAAAGACGCCGGAGATGGCGCTATAGGCCCGGCCGGTCCGGGTCGGCAGCCACAAAAAAAGATTTTGAAGCGCGATGCCCGCCAGTTGCAGCCCATAGTAGAGGCCCTCCAGCGCTTTGCCGGCGAGCAGTTTTGTCGCCCGCCAAAGCGCGGAATCGAGCGCCGCCGCCAGCCGCCATATGGTCAGCACCAGCTTGCCGAAACCGCGCAAGGCAGCCATCAGCCCGCGCGCGGCAAGCCGCGTCGTCACCCGGGTCGCAACCCAGACCCAGCCGCCGAGCAGTCTCAACCCGGCGGCGGCTCTGTTTTTCTTGGCTTTACTGTCGGTCATGGCGTCCCTGGTCGCATGCTCCATTCGTTGACAGCGCCATAGGCGCTCACTATCTCTCCGGCGGCCCCTCGGGGCGATTTTCCAGTCCCGGCGATGAAGGGCGCGCCCTGCTTTAACGTGATTAGGGCGTTCCCGGCCAGTTCATCGCACCACGAAAGCTTCTCGCTCATGGCGCTGCTCGGTATCGCGAAGAAATTTTTCGGTTCATCCAATGACCGTCGTATTAAGCCTTTATGGCGCCATGTGGAGGCGATCAACGCCTTTGAGGACGAGATCGCCAAGCTGACCGATGATGGCCTGATCCAGCAAACTGAAAAGTTAAAACAGCGCCATAAAGACGGCGAAAGCCTCGATGATTTGCTGGTCGAGACCTTCGCGACGGTCCGCGAAGCGGCCAAACGCGCCCTTGGACAGCGCCATTACGACGTCCAGCTGCTGGGCGGCATCGTCCTTCATGAAGGCGATATTTCCGAAATGAAGACCGGCGAAGGCAAGAGCCTGGTGGCGACGCTGCCCGTGGTCCTCAACGCGCTGACCGGACGCGGCGTTCATGTGGTCACCGTTAACGATTATCTCGCCAGCCGCGACGCCGAATGGATGGGCCGCGTCTATGAGCGCCTCGGCTTAAAGGTCGGCTGTATCGTCCACGGCCTTGACGATGAACAGCGCCGCGCCGCCTACGCCGCCGACATTACGTACGGCACCAATAACGAGTTCGGTTTCGATTATCTGCGCGACAATATGAAATCGTCGCTCGATCAGATGGTCCAGCGCGGCCATTACTACGCCATCGTTGACGAAGTCGATTCGATCCTGATCGATGAAGCGCGCACGCCACTGATCATTTCAGGTCCGACCGACGACAAATCCGAACTCTATATGACCATTGACGGTTTCATGCCGAAACTCGACGACGGCGATTTTGAAATTGACGAAAAACAGCGTTCGGTTGTTCTCACCGAAGAGGGCAATGAAAAAGTCGAAGCGCTGTTGCAAGAGGCCGGGCTTCTGCAGGGCGACAATCTTTATGACTCGGTCAATATTTCGATTGTGCATCACGTCAATCAGGCGCTGAAGGCGCATAAGACATTCCAGAAAGACAAAGATTACATTGTCCGCAACGACAAGGTCGTGATCATCGACGAATTCACCGGTCGGATGATGGAAGGGCGGCGCTGGTCCGACGGTCTGCATCAGGCGGTCGAAGCCAAGGAAAAGACGACGATCCAGCCGGAAAACCAGACGCTGGCGTCAATTACCTTCCAGAACTATTTCCGCCTTTACGAAAAGCTTGCGGGCATGACCGGAACGGCGATGACCGAAGAATCGGAATTTGCCGACATCTATAAGCTCAATGTGATTGAGATCCCCACCAACCGGCCGATCGACCGCGAGGATATGGACGACGAGCTTTACATGACGGCGGAGGAAAAATTTAAATCCATCACCATGCAGATCGCCGATTGCTATCAGCGCGGCCAGCCGGTTCTGGTCGGCACGGTCTCGATTGAAAAATCAGAACATCTTTCAAAGCTTTTAAGCGACAAGGCGTTCTTCAAAGACATCGCCAAAACGCTGCGCGCCCGCGCAAAAGATCTCAAAGAAAAAGAAGCCGAACAGAAAAAAGAACTTGAAGCCCGCGCAACTTACCTCTCGTCGCTAGGCGACAAGAAAATGCCGATTGTGCATAATGTCCTGAATGCGCGCTACCATGAACAGGAAGCCGAGATTGTCGCCAATGCCGGCGCGCCCGGCGCCGTTACGATCGCCACAAACATGGCGGGACGCGGCACCGACATCCAGCTTGGCGGCTCGGTCGATAAGCAATTGCTTGATAATCTCGAAGAAGGCGACGACGAAGAAACCATTGTGCGCAAACGCAAAGAAATCGAAGCCAGGGTTCAAATAGAAAAAGACAAGGCGATTGCCGCGGGCGGATTGTTCGTGCTCGCCAGCGAGCGCCATGAAAGCCGGCGCATCGACAACCAGCTGCGCGGCCGCTCAGGCCGCCAGGGCGATCCCGGCGCCACCAAGTTCTTTTTGTCCCTTGAAGACGATCTGATGCGCATTTTCGGCACGGGCATGGAAAAAATGCTGAAGCGTTTCGGCATCCAGGCCGATGAATCGATCGAACATCCCTGGTTCACCAAGGCTGTTGAAACCGCCCAGAAAAAAGTCGAACAGCGCAATTTTGACATGCGCAAAAACGTCCTGAAATTCGACGATGTCATTAATGATCAGCGTAAGGCGATCTTTGAACAGCGCATTGAATTTATGTCCGCCGAAACCGTTGACGACACAATCGGCGACATGCGCGCGCAGCTGGTTGACGATCTTGTGGCGGCTCATATGCCGGCAAAAACCTATGCCGAGCAATGGGATGTCGAGGGCCTGAAAAAGGATCTTTTGGAAACCTTTGGACGCGACTTCCCCGTCGAAGAATGGGCGAAGGAAGAAGGCGTCGCCGATTCGGAAATCAACGAACGCCTGATTGAGGAAACGGATAAAGCCGCCGCGTCGCGGGCCGCCGACATCGGCATCGATGTGATGCGCCGCGTTGAAAAAGCGATCCTTCTGCAGGTTCTCGATACAAACTGGCGCGAACATCTGCAGCAGCTCGATCATTTGCGCTCTGTCATTTGGCTCCGGGGCCACGGCCAGCGCGATCCGGTCAATGAATTCAAGACCGAGTCTTTCGCACTCTTTGAAAGCCTGCTCGACGATTTGCGCCGCGACGTCACGCGCATGTTAATGCATGTGCAGGTGCGGCGGCCGGAAGACGCCGAACCCCGGCGCCCGAATATTCCGATGACGGAAACCCATGTGAATCCGCTGACCGGCGAAAATGAGATGGCGGCGCCAAAGCCGCGCGACCGCAATTCAGCGGGCATCGCAACCATGCGCGCCCATGCAGCGCGCACGGAAGTCGATCCTGAAAATCCGGAAACCTGGGGCCGTGTGCCGCGCAACGCGCCCTGCCCCTGCGGTTCCGGCAAAAAATACAAGCACTGCCACGGATCGATTTAAGGCGCGTTTGGTGTTGGCGGAGCGACAAGACACTTACTTTACACTTACTTTTTGCGCGCCGCTCAACATTCGCCATGTATTTTTCATCGTCATTGCGGGCTCCGGCCCGCAATCCAGCTGCTGGCGCTGCACTTGTTAATGGATTGCGGATCAAGTCCGCAATGACGGCTGATATGATTGCGCCTTCTGTTTGCTCTCACCTCTCCCCATCGATCGAATTCAATCAACGGGATAACGCCTGATCACTACTCCCTACGCCCTCCTCCCCACTCCCTACTCAGCACTCTTCGCCTTCAACCGGGCGCAGAAGAAGTTTTGGTCGAATATGACAGCGACGGCACGACCAACAAAACCGGGCTTATACAAGACGAGCGCGGGTCGATCATCGCCGGAACCAACAGCGCCGGCGCAAAAACCTTTGTCAACACCTGTGACGGTCAATTGGATATATATGGATCCAATTGACGGAAAACCGATATTTGCTTTCCGGTGTTCGATGACTGCGTTTACTCCGTAAGCGGTTCATATCACTCCAATATACCGGCCAGATGTGGCTGAGCGAAGCGGACCTCTATCACTACAAGGCGCGGACGTATCACCCTGAACTCGGAAGGTTTATGCAAACCGATCCCATCGGCTGTGGCGACGGCATGAATATGTATTCTTATGTCGGCGGCAACCCGGTGAATGGAACGGATCCGACGGGATTGATTGCTGAAGATGCGAGAAGCTATTATTTTGACGGTCTTTCCGGACCCAGTTTTGGCGGCTTTGGCGGCGGGAAGAGTGGGAAGAAGGGTGGCAGCGAAGTTGAATGTAAAAGCAAGGAAATGGTCGCAGTAGCAAACGGAGTTCGTTTGTTTGGAGAAATAACCACCTATGTTGGTGGCGCTACGGCTACTGCGGGAGCGCTCACTGCCGTTGCTGGTGCATTTGTACCGGAACAGTTAATTGAAACCGCTGGTCTAGTCGCTGTTTGTTGGTAAGGGGTTCGAGTTTACGGGATACGGTGGCCCATTGAACTTTTAGGGGCGGCGCTGCAAGGCTATGGTCAGAACGGATTACGCGGCGCCTGCAGCTCGTCTGGTGATTTCATAATCAGCCAAGCGCAAGGGCTCGCCTTGAGGCGGTTGGGCCCAGTGGGCAAATTGATAGATAATTATCAAGGTAGCAAATCTATTGTAGAAAGCGTCCTTACGCCGGATTTATCTCAGCTCGTTGCGTGTAACTAACAGCAAGGTGTACATATGCGATTAAGAAACATTCCATGCATAAGATGGCTGACATACTTTATCGTAGTCGGGTTGGCAGCATTAATTTTATTCGGAAGCTTTTTGCCAATTGCAGCAACAAAGATGTTTGCGACTACGCTACTTATCAGCTTTTTCTTTATTCCGATTATTGGATTAATCTATCGTCGCAGAAATGATAGTACAGCGCGGAACGATGATGCGCAGAAAGCACCACACCGCAAGCTAGCGATAAGGATTCACTGGATCATGATGTGCGTTATTCTCGTGTTGTTTATTTGGTATTTGTTTGGGCGCTAAGGGTAGCATTCAGCAAATTGTTTCATTCGCGCCGCAGCCATTCGCCGAGCATCGCAAGCCCCCCGATCTCGTCGCCCGGCGCAAAGATCTTGTTGCAATGATTGGGCAGAAAACCAATTGATAGCGCCAAGCGAGAGATAAATTCGTTCGCGGCGATATCAAGAGCCTCTTGACGGCTCTGGAGAGCCTGTCAGAAATTCTGTGTAATTGGTTTAACCGGCATAGGATTCAGATCTAGTTTGGCATTCTATCTTCAAACATAATAGAAAATTGATTGAGAGCTGTCTTCCACTCCCAGACGCTGGCGACGTTGCCCCCTGATCGCCGGCGTTTATAGGCTCGGCCTGTTCTGGTTATGCTCCGCTCCCCAGCCGCCAGCCGCATTATGATCGGCGTCCCAACCCAAAATTAACCTCGCCGGCGCTAGCATACACGCGCTACGTGTTCCGCTATTTTTCGGCAACCCTATGCGGCCCTTAAAAAACTCTCTGCATGGCCCGCTTTTGCGTCTGTTTTTAGCTGCAGGCGTGATTACAGCTGCGGTATTTTCCTGGCTCGTCTGGGCCAGCTGGACGTCCATCAATATTGCAGAAAGCGTAACGGCGCGGACCGTCGCTTTTGAAGAGTTAGACGGGAAAATAACCTATCTTGATGAAGTCTTAACCAGCTCTGCACGATTGGCCGCCGCCACGGGCGATGCGCGCTGGGAAGGGCGATATAAAGAACATATTCCAATTCTGGAAGAGGCGATCGCAAACGCCATGTCACTTGCCGGCGCCACCAGCGCTTCTTCCGGCGCGACGCAGACAAATGACGCCAACCAGCAATTGATCACGATGGAGGCGCAGGCCTTTGCGCTTGTGCGGCGCGGCCAGAATGATAAAGCGCTTGAGCTGCTGCGATCCGATGATTATCAGACGCAAAAGGCGCTCTATTCGGACGGCATGGATCGCTTCGTCCAGACCCTTCACACGGCGCTTGATGAAAAAAACAATATCGAAATCCGCCAAATAAAGTTGTCCCTTTCCGCGGCGCTTTCCGCCATCATCGCGGTCATTATTTTGTGGTCAGTCATCATCCGTCTGTTATTCAGGCAGCAAAGACGCCTTACCCTTCTGAACCGGGAGCTGGAACGGGCAACTGCCGCCAAGTCCGACTTTCTTGCATCCATGAGTCATGAAATCCGTACACCCATGAATGGCGTACTCGGCATGGCTGGCGTTCTTTTACGGACAGACCTCACCGCCCAACAGCGAAAGCTCACAGCCACGATCAAACATTCCGGCGAAACGCTGCTTTCCCTGCTGAACGACATTCTCGATCTTTCGAAAATCGAATCCGGCCATGTAAAGCTTGAAATACTGGATTTCGATCTCAAAAAATTGCTCGATTCTTTAGAGGCATTTTGGGCGTCGCAATATCAGGCAAAGCATTTGACGTTTGCCGTTGAAATATCGCCGACGGTTCCAACCTTATTGAAAAGCGATCCCACCCGCATCCGACAAATCCTCTTTAACCTGATCGGCAATGCGCTTAAATTTACCGAACAAGGCGGCGTAAAAATTACCGTCTCTTTACAATCCGCTCATGACGATGATTTGGAGTTACGGTTTTCGGTAACCGATACCGGCGTCGGATTGTCCAAACAGGCGCAATCGACAATCTTCAACAAATTTGCACAAGCCGATCATTCCGTGACGCGAAAATATGGCGGCTCCGGACTTGGCCTCGCAATCTGCAGAAAGCTCGTCAAATTAATGGGTGGCTATATTGGCGTCGAAAGCGCAAGCGGCCAGGGCTCGGTCTTCTGGTTTACGATCCGATGCCTGCGCAGCGACGCAAACGCGCTCACCGAAGATTTAGCGCCGGCTCCCGGTTCCGGACAAATAGAAATCCCCGCGCCGGCGCAAAACCTGCGCATCCTTGCCGCTGAAGACAATCACGTCAATCAGATGGTTTTGAGCGCGATGCTGGAAAAATCCGGCTGTCAAATCGACATGGTCGGCAATGGCGTTGAAGCCGTCGCAGCGGTGATGCGCTGTCATTACGATTTAATCCTGATGGATGTTCAGATGCCGGAGATGGACGGCGTGACCGCGACTGCAAAAATTCGCGCATTGCCAAGCGGCGCCAAAGACATTCCAATTATCGCCGTCACCGCCAACGCCATGCTGGGCGATCGCGAAAAATATCTCGATGCCGGCATGACCGATTATATCAGCAAACCTGTTAGTTTTGAAAAGCTGACGGAGGTCATCGCCAGACTTGATTTGTCAGTCGCACCGCCCGCCGGAAAAATTGCCGATGCTGCAACAGAGACCGCGCAGCAAGATCCACCTTATGAGAAGACTGAGTATCTTGACGAACCCAGGCCGCGCATGCCGGACCGGCGCCGCAACAGGCGTTAGGTGATCCTTATCTCGGCGCCAGGCGCCCCCTGGCAATTTTGTTGACCCACACATTCTATCGCCGATGCGCCCCTACTCCCACCAATAAGCCGGGCGCGCCCGGGCGCCCGTAACCTCTTCATTCATGGTCGCGGCGTTATAAAGGCGTCCATTGAGCATCACATGGGAAATATCATCCGTATTCGATATATCGTCGAGCGGATTGGCGTTGAGGATGACCAGATCGGCGAGCTTGCCGGCCTCAAGCGAACCGATATCGCCGGCAAATCCCAAATGCTGCGCCGGCGCGATGGTCGCGGTTTTTAAAACCTCCAAAGGGGTCATGCCGCCGCGTGCGAAGGACCACATCTCCCAATGAGAAGCGAGGCCCTGTTGCTGGCCGTGGGCGCCAATCGAAACCAGCACACCGCGATCCGCAAGAAGCTTGGCCGTCGCTGCATTCACAGAATCGGAAAAATCTTCTTCCGGCGCTGTCATGCGGCGCACCGAGCCCGCCTGCAGGATGCGCGGCGGCGCGTGCTTTGAAAGGATCGGGTGCCGCCAGACATCCATCGCCTGACGCCAGTATGGATCGCCGCCTAGCCCGCCAAACGTCACTACCAGGGTCGGCGTATAGGCGACGTTCGTCGCGCTGTAGTAACTCAATACATCTTCATAGATCATCGCCTGGGGAAGGTTATGTTCGATCGACGTAATGCCGTCGCTGATCATCGCCATATCCATATGAAAGAGCGATGCGCCTTCAGCGACAACAACAAGATTTTCTTCCATCGCCGCCGCGATCACCTGCTGGCGTTGCTCCCGGCGCGGCTGGTTGTAATTCTTGATCGAATGGGCGCCCTGCACTTTCAGGCGATGCACATGATTGCGCGCATCCTCGGCGCTGTCGATCAAGGCGTATCGGCTGGGCGCTTTGGCGCCATAGACAATTTCGCCCGTCGAATAAATGCGCGGCGCCAGAATGCGCCCTGCGCGTTGATATTCAGACGCCGCAAAAATATGGCTCGCTGAATTGGACGGGTCATGCACAGTCGTAACGCCCAACGCCAGATGCGCCAGCGCCGACCAGTTGGTTTGCGGGATGATATCGTCGGTCGCTTGAGGCCCATGGGCGTGAGCGTCAATCAATCCAGGCATGATTGTCTTGCCGGCGAGATCAACGCGGCGCGCATTTGCCGGCACAGCAATGTCGGCCGCCGCGCCGATTGCGGTAATGCGATTGCCGTCGATGACGATGACGCCGTCGTCAATGACGCCGCCATCGCTGTCCGCCATGGTAATAATCTTTGCGCCGGTCAGCGCAGTAATCCCCGACGGGCTGGCGCTTGGCGCCGTGATCGAAAGATCGACGCCGGTTTCCGGCGTTTCAAAACCCGCATCGTCGTCGCCCGCGGGCGCGTCCGGCAGCATCTCGCCTATACCGGCCGAATATAGAACCGGACCGAGCGTCCAGTTCAGCTGCGCACCGGACCAATTCATATAAGTCGCGCCGGCGGCGCTCGCCTTTGTGACCGGCAGGGCCGATGCGCTGCGCCCGGCGTCGATTTTCTGCGGACCCTGTGTCATCGGCATGACATAGGCGTTGTAGTTTTCCGCAAAACTTAGATGTTCGCCTGACGGCGCGACCTGATACTCGGTAATCATGTCGCCCGCCGCATGGGTGCGGCTGTTGTCGCCGTCAATATCCACGCTGACCAGCGAGGCTGTATCGCCGTCGAAAGTGGTCATGAATATGCGGTCGTTGGCGGCGCCGAAATGCGGCGCCGATCCGGAATTGGCGACGCGCGACGCTGCGCCGCCGCCCGATGCAATGCGATAAACGCCTGGCGCTTCGGACCAGTCGCCGGAGGTTAAATAACCGCCGGTCCCTTTTTCAAAAACAATCACGCGTCCGTCCGGCGAAAAACGCGGCCGGCGATAATGGCCTGGCTCGCTTGTAACCGTCCGCGCCGAACCGCCGCCGGCGGAAATTGTGCGGATGGCGCCGAGCGTCGTGTCGTTCCACGAAACAAAAACAATGCGCCGTCCATCGCGCGACCAGGACGGGAAAAATTCAAAATCGCCGCCGCCGCCGGTCAGCCGCCGCGGCGCGCCATTCGGCAGTGATTTAATGTAAAGCTTGCCAAGCGATTCAAATACCGCCTGACGCCCGTTCGGCGATACGCTGGCAAAGCGCGGCATCATCGTTTTAAATGTTGCCGGCGCAACTTCGACCGCGGGACGCGGCGGATCGATCACCGCGCGCGTATCTGTCACGCGAAACGGAATGATATCGGCAACGCCGCTTGCGATATTCAGCTTGCGAATTTTACCGCCCGCCCAGAACAGGATGGATTTGCCATCCGGGGCCCAGTCCATATTCGGATAAACGCCGTGAACGGCCCAGATTTCCTGCAAATCCCGGTCGAGATCATCATAAATTTTGCGCTCCTCGCCAGTGCGAAGATCTTTCAAATAGAGTTTTGAATTCATCCGCTCGCGGCGCACAAACGCCATATACCGGCCGTCCGGCGACGGCGCCGGACGCACCGAGCCTCCCGGCCCTGAGACGGCGGTTTCGATCTCGCCGGTCGCCATTTCATAGCGCTTGATATTGAAAAGATCGCTATTGGAATCCTGCGCATAGGTAAAGCGCGATCCCGGCGTAATGTTTTGCGAATAATAAACAAACTTTCCGTCTGCGGAAAACATCGGTTCGCCAAGTTCTTTTTGGTGCGCCTCGCTCGGGCGTTTCACCAGCTGCACGCCGTCGCCGCCGGAAATGTGATATAACCAGATCTCACCAACGCCGAGGGAACGCTGCGTCGTAAAATGTTTGCGCGCGGCAATGTAACTGCCGTCGGCGGACCAGGTTGGATTATTGAGAAGACGGAATTTTTCCTTGGTGACCTGACGCTTGTCAGATCCGTCGGCGTTCATGATCCAGATATTGTCGCCGCCGCTGCGATCCGACGTGAACGCAATCTTTGATCCGTCCGGTGAAAATCGCGGCTGCATCTCCCATGGCAGGCCGCTGGCGACGGCTCGCGCTGCGCCCCCGGCGATCGGCATCACGTAAATATCGCCGAGAAGATCGAAAGCGATGGTCCGCCCGTCGGGACTGACATCGAGGCTCATCCAGGTGCCTTCATCCACATCGATCGCAATATCGCGCATCGGCAAAGGCGGCGCGGCGACATCCCATTTTTCGTCTTTGGCTTTTTCTTCTTGTGCCATGACCGGCAGCGGCGCTGCGGCCAGCGCAGCTAAAACAACAAATGGCAGTTTCATGGATCATACCCCTGGAGATTCGACTGGCTGAGCCTAAGCGCCCGTCGTGGCAGGTTACAACCCTCGCGCCGGCCGCATTGGCAGGCGAATAACGGCGACGCCCCAAATTTGTCATCCCTGAGCGCGCTTTTGCGCGAATCCGGGAACCATGGTGCAAAAATCCCACCATGGCGAGGCTTCTGTGGCTCGCCATGGTTTCCGGGTTGTGACTTCGTCACCCCCGGAATGACAAACAATTTGTGCGATTTATTGTTTTCAAACGGAACGCGCAGAAACCGGCTGTAATTTTCAGACAACACGCCGAAAAACTGTCATCAGCCGTCCAGCAATTCCCCAACCCATTGGGGAACGATCTGCGTCGCCGGGCCATAGCGGCTGTCGGTAAAAAGCTGCGCATTTTCCGAAGGCTCAAGATTAAGCTCGGTTGCGGCAATATTGAGAGCGCGCGCTTCGGAGACAAATCCTGCAGCCGGATAAACCGAACCGGACGTGCCGATGGAAACAAAGAGATCGGCCTCGCTGATCGCCGCGACGGCTTCATGCATGAAGCGCGGCAATTCGCCAAACCACACCACATAGGGACGCATGCTCCCTGCGCGTTCACATGCGGGGCACGCAGTTTCAATACTCAGATCCTCGCGCCATTCACGCACATCGCTGCATGCCGCGCAAATCGATTTTGAGAGCTCTCCGTGCATGTGCAGAAGGTTTTTGGCGCCGGCGCGCTCATGGAGGTCATCGACATTTTGCGTCACCAGCGTCAGCCGGCCGCCGCATGCCTCAAGCCCGCATTCAAGTTCGGCGAGCGCATGATGCGCAGCGTTTGGATCAACGCCGGGAAGCGCCCGGCGCCGGTCATTATAAAAAGAATGAACCAGCGCCGGATTGGCGGCGAAGCCTTCCGGCGTCGCCACCTCGCGATAATCATATTTCGCCCACACGCCGTCCTTGTCGCGAAAGGTTGCGACGCCCGATTCGGCGGAAATGCCGGAGCCGGTCAGAACGACAATGTTTCCAGGCGAAGTGATAACCGTCCTTATTGTGGAGCCGCCAAAAAGTCGCGTTTGCCAATCTCGACACCGAGATGACGAAGAATAAGATAAGACGCCGTCACATGAAAATAGAGATTGGGGATGATGAAATTCTGAATAAAGAATGCGCGTTTAAACGTTTGTTCCTCAGGCCCGACGGGAACGGTGATGTCGCCGTCCGGGTCAGCGTTGATCGCATCGTCGGATAATTCGCTCAAGAAGCCGCGTGACTTTTTTATATGCGCGTGCAGGCTCGCAAATGTGTCATCAAGTTCACCCAAACTGGGAACCTCAACGCCGGCAAGCCGGGACATCGCGCGCGCTGGAACTTCAGTGGCGACCTGGACCTGAAACTTCAACGGAAACATGTCCGGCGCCAAGCGCCAGTTTAAGAAGACAGCTTCATCGACCCCCTTCGCCTTGGCGTGCGCTGCTCCTTTTTTTAAAACGCCGTCAAGGCCGGTAAACATCTGATCGACCGCGTTGCGAGTGACATCAGAAAGTGTAATAGACATATCAGAATTCCTTAAAAACGCGCCAGGGTCAGGCGCTGGCTCTATATTAGACGTGTGACGCCATTTACAACAGCCGCCGCCCTAGAGCATGATGCAAAGTCGAAAGCGAAGCTTTTGACGGGAACCGATTGGCGGCTTTGCCGCCAAACTTCGCAAGGTCATGCGACAAAACTATAACAACGAGCTGCGATTTCGATGACAACAAGCATTCTCTTTGTTTGCCTTGGCAATATCTGCCGGTCGCCGGCCGCGGAAGGCGTCTTGCGCGCAAAATCGCGCGCGCGCGGCATGAAATTGTTTATTGAATCCGCCGGCACCGGCGCATGGCATGTGGGCGATCCCCCGGATGTACGCATGATCAAGGCGGCCGTGCAGCGCGGTTATGACCTTTCCTACCTGCGCGCGCGAAAGATAGAACAGTCTGACTTTTATGCGTTTGATTATCTTCTCGCCATGGATCTAACCAACCAGACCGATCTTCTGTCGATTGGCCCGCCTGACAGGACCTGCGACATCCGCTTGTTTCTCGATTTTGCCGAAGGCGAGACGCGCGAAACGCCCGATCCCTATTCTGGCGGCGCCGACGGGTTTGCGCATGTGCTCGATCTGATTGAAAAAGGCGCCGAAGGTTTTCTTGATCACCTGGAAGACGAAAGCGAATAGCTCGCTTCGATTTCATAGTGACTGGCCGCGCCGCCAAGGCGCGATGAAAAAAGATGAAACTCCCCGACGCGAAATAAATCCGTTGAGAACAAGCTGTTCACCGCACAATAATCAGCGACATCGTTCCGGCGTGCGCCTTTTAAATAGGCAAGCGTTACATGCGGCGTGAATTTGCGCCGCTCGAGATTGAAATCCTTTCGACGCAACGCATTTTCGATTTTAGACTGCAGATGTATTAAGCTGGGAGCGTTGTTGACGCCCGCCCATAGCGCGCGCGGCCGCTTGTCGCCGAAAAACCCCAGGCCGGAAATCTTGATGTCGAATGGCGGCGCTCCAATTGATGTCAGGGCGTCGATGGCGCCGTTAAATCCATGGCGGTCAGTCTCGCCAATAAAGGCAAGAGACAAATGAAAATTCTCGGGCGGGCGCCAGCGCGCGCCCTCAACGCCGTTCTGCAGCGTCGCCAGCATTTCGGCGATGGGTTCGGGAATGGAAAGGGCGACAAATAATCTATGCATGCGGCAAATGCTGTGCGACGTATGATTGCGCCGATTACGCTGCTTTGCAGCTTGTGTCGATCAAATAGGATCAACGGAAAATATGACTGATAAGAAACTGTTTTGTCTGGGTTACGGATACGTAGCGGCAGCGCTCGCCCGGCGCCTCAAACTCGAGGGATGGCAAATTGCCGGCACAACAACTTCTGAAGAAAAAGCCGGGGCGATGCGCGAAAGCGGCATCGAAGCGCATCACTGGCAAGGCGATCATTTTAATCCGGCCTGGCTGGACGGCGCGGATGCAATCTTGATATCAACGCCGCCCGGCAAAAAGGGATGCCCGGCTTTTTACGCCGCAAGCGATGCGATCATTGAACGCCGTGAAGGCATAAAATGGATCGGCTATCTTTCGACCAATGGAGTTTACGGCGATCATAACGGCGCGTTGGTTGATGAAACAAGCGATCTCAAACCGACCAGCGAACGCGCAAGGGCCAGGATCGCCGCTGAAGCCGAATGGGCGGGGCTCGGCGTGGCCTGGTTACTGCCGCTGATTTTCTTCCGCCTGCCCGGCATATATGGTCCCGGCCGCTCTGCGCTCGACACCGTGCGCGCCGGCAAAGCGCGGCGCATTTTTAAAGAAGGCCAGGTCTTTAACCGCATGCATGTGGACGATATCGCGGCAGCGCTTGCCGCAAGCATGGAAAACCCGCGCATTCATGATCTTTACAATCTCGCCGATGATGATCCCAGCCCGCCCCAGGATGTTATTGATTACGCCTGCAGACTTTTAAATGTCGCGCCGCCGCCATTAACGCCGCTCGACGAAGCAGATATCTCTGATATGGCGAAAAGTTTTTACAGCGACAACAAGCGCGTTTCAAATGCGCGCACAAAAGAAGCGCTTGGCGTGACGCTCAAATACCCGACTTATCGTGAGGGGCTCGACGCGCTGATGAATGCGCCAGAATGAAGTCATTGAGCGACAAACGGTATTGCCCCGGCCTGGGCGCCATAGGATCAAACCGGGTTATTTGCTGAAACTGAATCCATCGGGAGCAATATTTATGCGTCTGGCCCTTGCAACCATTGCCGCAGCCGTTTCGATCAGCGCCGCCCAGGCGGAATCACAGGCCGAGCCGGTGATTGTTACACAAGTGATGGATTCTTATCCGGCCGTCTCGCCGGACGGCGCGACGCTGTTGTTTCAATCAACGCGGTCCGGGCGCGTTGCCTTATATCTTGCCGACATCAATGGCGGGAATCTGCGCCTCCTCCTCGACAGCGGCGACGATCCGGTCGTGCCGTCCTGGTCGCCCGACGGGTCGATGATCGCCTATGCGGCGACCATAGACGATCAGTCGGAAATCTTTGTCATGCAGGCCGATGGCTCCCAACGCCGCCGACTAACAAATGACCCCGGCGATGATTCCCATCCCCATTGGTCGGCGGACGGCCGCATATTTTTCAACTCTGCGCGCACCACACCGAACCGCAACGCCGACTGGTCCGACCAGTGGCACGAAATCTTCAGCATGAATGCTAACGGCGGCGAAATCATTCAGCACACCAATTGCCGGGCAGTTTGCACATTTGCAACACCGTCCCCGGATGGCCGTATGATCACCTATAGAAGAGTGATAGACGCGCCTGGCCGGGATTGGAGTCAGTCGGCGATTGAAAGAAACTCTGAAATCTTTGTCGCGAAGCTGGACGGCTCCGACGAGCGCAACATTTCAAACGATCCGGGTTTTGACGGCTGGCCGGTCTGGTCGCCGGATTCAAAATGGGTCGCGTTTGCCAGCAATCGCGACGGCGCGCCATACGCAGCGCAGGTTTACCTCGCCGCGCCGGACGGAAAATCCACAAGGCGGATTACGACAGGTCCCTGGTCACACGCGCAACCAAGCTTTTCACCTGACGGAAGCACAATTTACGCCTATCGCCTGGTTGAGGGCGTTGATTTTGAATTTGGGCATATCGCCGCTTATGCGACGGGCCTTTGACGCGCCAGGACTATGCGCCGCCTTTCGACGCTTCCTCTTCACTCGGCGCAGGGGCGTTTTCATCCCATTCGTAAATGCGCCTGATATGACAGCGCTGGGAAAACCCGCCACTGTCTTCGACAATGATAACATCGCCGCGCCGGAGGCAGCCGCCCCCCGGACGCGAATCAAGACCGATCACCTGAGCAAAACGAAAGACGCGTTCCGGGCAGGCGCCGGAAACTTCAACGCGATACCAGTCATTGACGCCTTTTTCCAAAAGAACGACATTGTCCTCGCCCTTTACGGACTTCCAGCCATTGATGTTTCGCGGGAAACAAATGCGGTCAACTTTGGCGCCAATACGCGGATCGGGCCCGTTGTTCTTTTCCTTCTCAGCGAGGCTTGGCGTTACAATGGCCGCAAGCGCCGCCGCTGCGGCGAAAATGGCCAAACCGGATCTCATATTCATGATCTCATCCCTTTTTCACGCCCGGCCCGACCCAACTATACGCCGATACCCGCCAAAATCGCCACACAAAGCCGGGAGCACGCCCAATATCAATCACATAAAGAAATCTTTATATGTCTCTTGGCATTATCCCGGCGCGCTGTTATATGCCGCGCCACATCACCCGAATTTATAAGGATTTCCGCCCCATGAACGCTCCCAGCCACCATGATTATGTCGTCAAGGACCTCGAACTCGCCCAGTGGGGCCGCCAGGAAATTGAGATTGCCGAAACCGAAATGCCTGGCCTGATGGCGACCCGCGAGGAATACGGGTCCGCGCAGCCGCTGAAAGGCGCGCGCATTGCCGGCTCGCTGCATATGACGATCCAGACCGCCGTGTTGATCGAGACTTTGCAGGCGCTCGGCGCCGATGTCCGCTGGGCCTCGTGCAATATCTACTCAACCCAGGATCACGCCGCAGCAGCGATTGCCGCTTCGGGAACGCCGGTCTTTGCGTTCAAAGGCGAGAGCCTTGAAGAATACTGGGATCTTGCCGATCGCATTTTTGAATGGCCGGATGGCGAGACCGCCAACATGATCCTCGACGATGGCGGCGATGCAACTTTGCTGATCCTGTTGGGCGCTGACGCGGAAAAAGATCCGACGCTGCTCGACAAACCGTCGAACGAAGAAGAAGAAGCGCTTTTCGGGACGATCAAACGCCGCCTCGCCAAACAGCCGAACTGGTATTCGACGGTCAAAGCAAACATCAAGGGCGTAACCGAGGAAACAACGACCGGCGTATTGCGGCTTTATCAACGCCAAAAGGCCGGCACGCTCCCCTTCCCGGCAATTAACGTCAACGACTCGGTCACAAAGTCGAAATTTGACAATAAATACGGCTGCAAGGAATCACTGGTTGACGGCATTCGTCGGGGTACGGATGTTATGATGGCCGGCAAATTGGCGCTCGTCGCCGGCTATGGCGATGTGGGCAAAGGTTCTGCCCTGTCGTTGCGCGGCGCCGGCGCCCGCGTGATGGTCACCGAAGTCGATCCGATCTGCGCGTTGCAGGCGGCGATGGACGGTTATGAAGTCGTCACCATGGAAGAGGGCGCACCGCGCGCCGATATTGTCATCACCGCCACCGGCAATAAAGATGTGTTGACGGTTGATCATATGCGGTCACTGAAAGACATGGCGATTGTCGGCAATATTGGCCATTTCGATAATGAAATTCAGGTCGAAGGCCTGCGCAATTTCAAATGGACCAATGTCAAAGATCAGGTCGATATGATCGCGTTTCCAGACGGCAGCCGCATGTTGCTGTTGTCACAAGGACGCTTGCTAAACCTTGGCAACGCAACCGGTCATCCAAGCTTTGTGATGTCTGCATCATTCACCAATCAGACGCTGGCGCAGATCGAGCTTTTCACCAAAGGTGATGAGTACGAAAACGAAGTCTATGTGCTGCCAAAACATCTCGACGAGAAAGTTGCGAAACTGCATCTCGACAAAGTCAACGCGCATCTGTCGCAACTGTCTGACGAACAGGCGGATTATATTGGCGTGCCGGTGGAAGGTCCGTTTAAGAGTGATCAGTACCGCTACTAACTGGAACGCGTTTACAATTCTTCGAATCGCAAACGCACTCCAGATTCATTGATTGTCGCGCATCCGAACCCGAGTGAGGGTCGGATAGAGCCGAACCGCATACATTTTTTGTGGACGCGCTCTCGCGGCAATAGAACGAAACAAATGACATCCGGGCCGCCTTCAGGGCGGCCCGTTTCTTTTGCACCCCGAAAAAGTGATCAAATACAGCCCGGACAGGCCTTGCATGGGGGCGCATATGGATTTAGGCTGCTACTATTGTAGCATATCAATGTAGCACGGGGGCGTGCTGACGATTTGCAGGCGTAAATACCGCCGCCCTGCTGCGCCAATTTTGCCGGGATCCAGCCCGGAAAGGAGCGCGCGATGGCTTTTTTCAGATGGTTTGTTGGCTTGCCGGCGGCGGCAATTGTCACAGCCGGCCTGTTTTTCATGATGGCGGGTTTAATCCGCCAGGATGGCGTCGATGTCCCGGAGGCAACGCCTTATCCCGAGCTTAATATTCACGCCAAGATAACTGAAACCCCGCCTGGCCCCCCTAAGCCGATAAGACCCACACGGGCGGACCCGCCGGAAATCAAAATTCCTCCATCGGGGAGGCTAAAGGAGCCAGGTCCGGTAACTTTTCCAAAGCCCAAGCCCGGCATTGATACAAGGCCCGGCGGAAATTCCGCTGGTTTCCCAAAACCGGTCATCAAATACCCGCCGCAATATCCGGAAAACTGCCGCTCCCGGGCCGCTGAAGGCACAGTAACAGTGCAATTCGACGTCACACCAGAAGGTGACGTCGTCAATCTGCGGATCATTGAATCTGCAAATAGCTGTTTCAACCGCACCGTCATTAAGACTGTGTCTAAGTGGAAATACCCGCCGGCGACCAGGGGCGGCCGCGCAGTCACGCGTCATGGCGTGGTCGAAATCATCCGGTTTGAGCTGAAAGACTGATTTTCCGGGGCTGCCGGGCCTGTTGAAAATTTCACCCGGCGGCCCCCAGAAAAGCGGATCAGGGCCCTAGCAGACCTCCGCAAACACAGTACATATTGTGCAATTCGCTCGCCCCGGCACAAAATATTGGCGAATCTCAATATTTTGCGTGCAAGGCGGAGCTTGGCGTTTGTGGTCGAGGTGCGCAGAAATGCGGCTGTGGAAGCAGATATTGATTGGAACCAGCGCGCTGACCGCAGCAGCGGCGCCGGCGCTTGCGCAAACCTCCGCAGAAATTATCCCTGAAGCGATCTCCTTTGACCCGCTGCTGGTCGGCGCCGCCGGGGCCGTAGCGCTGGCTGTCGCCGCCGTATTGTGGGCGATGCGGGTATCCGCCGCGACACGCGATCAGTCGCTGCATTGGTCGCGAAAGCTGGCTGAAATGGAGGCGCGGCTCGAAAAAGCCGATGGCGTTCTTTCCGCCCATCCCGGCCTCGTCCTGGTCTGGGAAGATGACAGCGAAAGCCTCGGCGCCGGCTGGGGCGATCCAAAAATTCTCGGCGGTCCGGCGGCGCTTGCCTCATTGCTTTCATTTTCTCACGGGTCGAGCGACGCAGAAGTCGCCCCGGCTGACCGGTTGCTCTCGTCTCTGGGCGCTTTGCCCTTGCTTGACGACGAGGCGGAAACGCCGAAAACGCTGCGCGAAAAGGTCAACGATCTCCGCAATCACGGGGTCGCGTTTTCCGGCAATGTTGTCACCGCAGACGGTCGTTCGATCGAGATAGACGGGCGCGTCGCCGGCGGTCAGGTCGCCCTGTGGATCACTGACCCCGCTGTGCGCATGGCCGAAGACGGCGCCATCATCGGCGCGTTCCGCGAAAAAACAATGGATCTGCACGGATCGCACGCATTGCTGGAACGCGCGCCGATCCCGGCCTGGCGACGCGATGCAAATCTGCGCCTGGTCTGGGTAAACCGCGCCTATGTTGAAATGGTCGAAGCGCCGAACGCCGGCGACGTGATCAAACAACAAATCGAGCTCGATAATTCAATCAAGACGCTTGCAGCCAGCGCAGCTTCAGCACGCAAAGCCAGCGACAGCCGGGTGGTCATCAACTCGCGCGGCGAGCGGCGCGTCCTGCGCGTTATCGAAACGCCGCTCCATGGATCGGCCGATGCGGCGCTTGGCGGATACGCAATTGATTCAACGGGGCTCGACAAAGCAAAGTCGGAACTTCGCCAGCATATAGAGGCCAACCAGCGCACGCTCGACCAAATTCAAACGGCGGTCGCGATTTTTGGAACAAGTCAAAACCTGATCTACCACAATCGCGCATTTCAGAAACTCTGGTCGCTCGAAGATTCCGATTTGAGCGGGCGCACCTATCACGGTGAAATACTCGACAGACTTCGCCTTGCGGGCAGCTTGCCCGAACCGGCCGATTATGATTCCTGGAAGCAGGTGCAACTGTCGCTTTATACCGAAGAACTTGCAGCGCCGGGATCCGAGCGCGACGGCGGCGCCCCGGACGAAATCTGGCATTTACCCGACGGCCGCACCTTGCGCGTCGCCAAACAACGCCATCCCCTCGGCGGCGTGATGGCGGCATTTGAAGATATCACCGAAAAGATATCCATGGAGGCGCAGTACAACACGCAAATAAGCGTGCAAAAAGCGACCTTGAACAATCTCAATGAAGGCGTCGCGGTGTTTGCCGCTGACGGCACATTGCGGCTTTACAACAAGGCGTTTCAAAAGATCTGGCGGCTTCGCGCGAAGATGCTCGATAGTAAACCGCATATCGATATGATTATCGATCAGCTCCGATCCCGGGCGAATAATACAACCGACAATCTTGCCGCCTTGCGCCGATGCGTGACGTCAAAATCGCCCGAGGATCGCGTGCCCCTCAATGCAACTGAAGTCACGATGGATGACGACCGCACCCTCGCTTTCGGCACTGAACCGCTGCCCGACGGCGCGACGCTGGCGCATTTCCTTGATATTACCGACTCTAAAGAGCGCGAAAAGGAACTCAAGGAACGCAACGCCATTTTGGAAAATGCGGACCGGCTGAAATCCAAATTTGTCGATCACGTTTCCTATCAGCTCAGGACGCCGCTTTCGACCATCATCGGATTTTCAGAAATGCTCGACGGTCAAATGTTCGGCGTTCTGAACGACCGGCAAAAAGACTATGTCGCCAGCGTTCTGTCTGCATCCTATCATTTGCGCGATTTGATCAACGACATCATCGACCTTGCGGCAATCGACGCCGGCAAGATGGAGCTGGAACGCAAAACCACAGATATTCGATCGCTGCTTGAAAGCGCTGCGACGTTTGCCGCGCTGAAAGCTGAAGACACGCAAATCCAGTTGAAAGTAGATTGCCCCAAAGACATCGGTTCCGCTGAAATAGATGAACGGCGCATCAAACAGGTCCTGTTCAACCTGCTGTCCAATGCATTTGCCTATACAGGCGCCGGGGGCGCCGTGACGATTGGCGCCGCGCGCGGTAATGGCGCTTTAAAGATATGGATCAGCGACACCGGCAGGGGCATCTCCCCGGCCGATCAGGCCAAAGCCTTTGACTCGTTCGAGAGCCGGGGGCCGAGCGCCGGCGTCGGCCTCGGCCTTTCATTGGTCGAGCGTTTTATCAAACTGCACCATGGATGGGTGCGCATGGAATCGCGCGAAGGCGAAGGCGTTCGGGTCACCTGCTTCCTGCCGGAAAACTATCCCGAACAGACCGGGCCGGTGAAAACGCCGGCGCCCCGAAAGCCCCGCAAAACCAAGGCAAAAGCGCCCGCTGGCGGCGGCGATGACAGCGGCGCGCCCAAGCGCAAGCGCCGGCGCAAGAAAGCAACGCCTGCTGCAGCCGGTAAAGAAGATACGGGCGCCAGCCGCCCCCATGCGGCTGAATAAGCCGATACCGGGCGCATTCACGAAAAGTGTCCACGGTTTTCGGGTTCGAATGCGCGAAAAACCAATAATGTCCGATTATTGAAAATCGCGCCTCTTTAACGCCGCATCATTCGCGCATAAGCTTGCCGCATGAGCACCCTTTCAATCCTCGCCGCCGTGACAGCGGCTGCGCAAATGGCGGCAAGCGCCCAGACCGAAGCGCCGGCGGCCGCCGCGCCGCAGACCGTGCAATTCCCTGAGACCTCGCAATATCAGGAATGCGTTGCACTGATCAGGGACGATACTGATGCGGGACGGCTGCACGCCCAACAATGGGTATCAACAGGCGGCGGCGCCGATGCGCGCCATTGCCTGGCCGTTGCCGATCTCGAAGCCGGGTTCCCCAGACTGGCCGCTGCACGCCTCGAAGACATTGCCGAGCGCAAGGACGCCGGCGACGATCTTATCCGGGCGCGGGTTCTGGCCCAGGCCGCAGAAGCCTGGCTGAGGGCCGATGAAACCTCAAACGCCCAAAGGACGATTACCGAAGCGCTGCGGCTCGTCCCTGATTCCGGCGAGCTGCAGTTGACCGCGGCAAAAGTTTTGGCGGCGCTTGAGCAGTGGCAGGAAGTCATCAAGGCCGTCGATGCCGCTGAAGAAGCCGGCATTGTCTCAGCCGGCACTTTTGTGCTTCGCGGCCGGGGATATTACATCCTGGGCAATTATGAAACTGCAGCGCAGGACGTCGTCAACGCGCTGTCGATTGCCCCTACCAATATCGACGCTTTGGTGTTGCGTGGCGACTTACAGCAAACCGGCATTGTCATCGACGTTTTTTACGACGGCCCGGACAAATCAGATTGATCCTGACTCAATCGCGATCGTCTATGCGACCTCTTTCCGAAATAGAGTCCTATAGCGCCGGGCGAAAAAGTGGTTACCGGTTTTTCGCCCCCCCGACCGCGAAGGCGGTCGAGATTATAGTGAGCGCGCCTTCGCGCGCGGGCCGGCGCGCAGCCAATAATTTAGATCATCGGTCGATTCCATCTAATCGCCCGATGATCTAGTTCGTCGCGCCGGCGCCGGCGAAAACCGCATGACACTTTTCGCCCGGCGCTCGGGGCAAGTCACGACAGTGTGATGCGCATGGATGCGGACATTTGCCGCTGATCAGCCTACAATTTTTGCCAGAGGACAAAGCTCACCCACTAGAGCCGTTCCGGTCTTAACTGAATCGCGGACCGGCTCTAGGCTATTGTTTGGTCGCATTTCCTTCACGCGAACCGGTTCCCACTTCGCTCGGAAATGCTCTAGCGAAACCCAGTGGCGCACAGGCTTTCCCTCGGAACAAAAATTTCAGGCGAAGTGGATTAGGTCCCCTTCTCATTTCGCCTGGCGCGCTGGGTTAGGCGCGCTGGGGATCGCCGGTTTCGCCCGCAACAAACCGGCGGTCCCTTTTTTTTGCAGCGGGCGTAATGTCGGCGCCGGGCCGCAAAAATTAACCTTTGATTAACGATTGCGGCTTCCCATGAAGCGCGAAGCGCCGCAGAGAATCGAACCTATGTCGTCCTTGTCACTCCACAAAAAAAACGTCCGCGAATTGCAGGAATTGGCGCGCGAGGCGCCGGTCGCTCCCAATCGTGACCGGCGCAAAGCGCTTTCGCGGGCCGCGGGGCTGCATTTGATCGATATGCTGTCGCGGCAGAGCGCAACCGGCCTGGCGCTGATCGCCGGCGTCAGTATTTATCTTGCAATCACGGCTGGCCGGCAATACCCGGCGCGCGCCGCTGCATGGGCCGCGATGATCCTGTGCGCCCTGTGGGTATGCCGCCGCCTGCGCAGTCAGTTTCGTTCCGGAAACGCCATTACATCGCGTCCCTTCAGATGGCGAGCGTCTTATACCTCTTGTCTGAGCGTCCTTGGCGTGATCCTCGCGAGCGGACCGATATTGCTGGCCCCGGCAGGCGCGCCGCAACCCATGATACTGCAGATCGCCGTATTGACGCTGCTCGCCGCATCCGGCGCGGCGATGCTTCATACAGCCCATTTCACCAGCGCGGCGGCATTTGCAGCGCCCGGCGCAATTTTCGCGATTTTGACCGGCCTGCGGTCCGGCGATGCGGGTTTATCGGCAGCAGGGCTTGCCGCAGCCCTGATATGCGTTACCGGCGTTTATGCAGTCAGCCGTGTGATACAGGCCAAGGCTGCAAGACAGCATCCCCGAACCACTTTTGTAAGGCGCGACATCACCGGCCGGGATACGAAAAATTACGCCGGCAATCCGCACGCCACCTCATCAAAGACGGCGCTTTAGAGCGTTTTCAGCGAAAGTGGCCTCCGGTTTCGCGGTTTGCGTGAGGCGAGTCCGCGCCGAACGCGATCACACAACAATTTAAAGCGTTTTCAGCGGTTGCAAGCGGCGCTTTCAGCGGAGCCGGTTTGGCGGCGCCGCCGCCAAATTCACGGTTCGCAGGATTTTCCCGAAATCCCTCGCAATTTGTTAGACATCGTCAAACTCTTCACGCTAATACGGCGGCAATAAAGAGCCGCCCGGGCGTATCCGAGATAAAGTGGTTTCCGGTTTATCGTCCGGAAACGCCCGTTTATAATAATTGGCGCATTTCTGACCGGACGTTCATCGCGGTCGCGATGAACGCGTCCCGTCAAAAGCTTTGCTTTTGACTCCGAAAATGCGCGTGAATGATTGGGATGAGATGCCAGAGGGCTTTCAAACACATATCGACGATCAGGTCCTGCAGCAGGTTATTGATCTCGCAAAAAAGAAAAAAATCGGAGACTTTGACGAGGCGGGGGAGCTCGCGAAAGCTTATGCGAGCTATCTGCAGCAGCTGGTCCTCTACGCAACCGGGGAAGACAGAATCTGGTCGGAGCCGCAATCGCTGCTTAATCGCGCGGCGAACGCCTGGAAAAACAGCCGGACCCGGAAAATCGGCGAAAGCAAAATCAATCTCCGCATCGAGGACGGCAAAGACTGGACTGCAAAACGGCTGGTTCTTGATATCGTCACCGAAGACAAACCGTTCCTCGTTGATTCATTGTCGGCTGCGCTTTCCGAAGCCGGCAAACCTGTCTCGTTTTTTTCCAATGCAGTCATTGATGTCGCGCGCGACAAAACCGGAAAGCGCGACGCCACAGGTAAGGCCGACCATATTCGCGAGTCGATGATCCATGCTGAAATGGATCCGCCGGTTCAGGACAAAGAGATAGAATCATTGCACGCAGAACTCGTGGCGGTCCTCGATGATGTCGCCATTGCTGTGGCCGACTGGGAGCCCATGCGCGCACGTCTCGCGACGTGCATTACCCAGCTGGAAAAATCACAAATCACCGGCGTCAAAGGCGACGAACGACGAGACGCCGTCGAATTTCTCAAATGGCTGTGGGATAATCGCTTTGCCTTTCTCGGCGTGCGTCATTTCACCTACTCCAATGAGAACGGCGATATCCGGTTTGAACATGATCTTGAACAGGATCTCGGCATTTTGCGCGATCCAAACCGCCGCGTCCTCAATACGACATTCCAGAAAAACGGCGAGTTGTCGCCGTCGGTCGCAGCGTTTCTCGATTCAAGCGAGCCGATTATCGTCGCCAAAGCGAATGCAAAGTCGCTGGTCCATCGCCGCGCCTATATGGATTATGTTGGCGTAAAGTCCTATTCGCTCGACGGAAAGCTAACCGGCGAAGACCGTTTCATCGGCCTGTTTACAGCCGACGCCTATAACCGGCGGGCGACCGATGTGCCGCTCATCCGGTCAAAGATAAAAACGCTCGTTGAAGCAACGGCTTTCACGCCGGGCGGCCACAATGAAAAAGCGCTGATCAATATCCTTGAAACATTCCCGCGCGATGAACTTTTCCAGATCGACATTGAAACTCTGCGCGAGATCAGTCTCGGCATATTACGATTATATAAGCGCCCCCGTGTAAAACTTTTCCTTCGACGGGGCCGGTTTGACCGATTTGTGTCGGCGCTGGTGTTCATCCCGCGCGACCGGTTCGGTTCAGACGTGCGAGAACAGATCGGCGCGCTTTTGGCGTCAACCTTCGACGGCGAAGTCTTGTCGTTCTCGCCATTTTTCGGCGACGCCGCATTGGTGCGCGTCCATTTTGTAATTGGCATTGAGCCGAGCGCGCCGGAAGGCCCAGGTCTTACCGAGCTTACCCGCCAGGTCCGGCTGATCTGCCGCAACTGGAGCGATGATCTGCTTGACGCCATGCGCGGCGCCCATGGCGGCGCAGCGCCTGCGGCGCTGTTTTCCAAATATGAAAAGGCATTTCGGGCGGGATACAAGGATCGCTCAACGCTGCCCGAAACCCTTGCCGACATCACCATTCTTGAAACGCATTCCGAAAAACCGCTCGCATTGCGCGCCTATCGCCATGATGACGACACGGCCAGCATTGTTCGCGTCAAGATATATAAACATGGCGAACCAATGCCATTGTCAAAACTCATTCCGACAATTGAAAATCTCGGGCTCAATGTCATTCAGGAGGCCGGATACCAGGTGACGCCATTCGGCGATCCGGAAAACGGCGCATTCTGGATTCATGATTTTCACACCGAACATGAAAAAGGCCGCAACATCGATCTGGACGATGTCAAGGCGGCATTTGAAGATACAATTCTCGCGGTGCTCGAAGGGCGCACAGAAGATGACGGATTTAACGCGCTGGTTTTGACCGCCGGCATCAACTGGCGCGAAGCCTGGTTGTTACGCGCCGCCGCAAAACACCATTTGCAGGCGGGTTTTCAATATTCGCAAAGTTATATTGAAGAAGCTATTTCCAGCCATCCCCTGCTCGCCCGTGATTTGATTGCAGCTTTTCATGCGCGCTTTAATCCGGACGGCCCCGAAGATCCCGATCCGCGCCTGTCAGAAGTTGAAAAGGCTGATCTCAAGATCACAGAAAGCCTCAACGATGTCGAAAGCCTTGACGAAGATCGTATTATTCGGCGGTTCCTGAATTTATTTTCGGCGATGACAAGAACGAATTACTATCAGCGTACCGATAATGGCGGCTTAAAGTCGTACATCTCGTTCAAGATCGACAGCCAACGCCTCGATGAGCTGCCACAACCCCGGCCCTATCGGGAGATTTTCGTTTCGGGGCCAAGGGTGGACGGCGTCCATTTACGCTTTGGCCCGGTCGCGCGCGGCGGATTGCGATGGTCGGATCGGCGCGAGGATTTCCGCACCGAAGTTTTGGGCCTTGTCAAAGCCCAACGCGTCAAAAACGCCGTCATCGTGCCGAACGGATCAAAAGGCGGGTTTTATCCAAAACATTTGCCCGCCGGCGGCGATCGCAACGCGATTTATGAAGAGGGCCGCGAAGCCTATAAGATTTTCATTCGCGGCTTGCTCGACCTCACCGACAACATTGTTCAGGGCAAAGTAACGCCGCCGCCCCAGGTCGTGCGCTGGGACGATCCCGATCCATATCTCGTTGTCGCCGCCGATAAAGGGACCGCGCAGTTTTCCGACACGGCGAACGCTGTCGCCGGCGAATACGGGTTTTGGCTGGGCGACGCCTTCGCCTCCGGCGGTTCGGTTGGATATGATCACAAAGTCATGGGCATTACAGCGCGCGGCGCATGGGAAGCCGTCAAACGCCATTTCCGCGAAATGGGCAAAGACATCCAGACTGAAAGTTTTACAGCAGCCGGCGTCGGCGACATGTCCGGCGATGTCTTTGGTAACGGCATGCTGTTGTCAACGAAAACAAAACTTGTCGCCGCTTTTGATCATCGCGATATCTTTATCGACCCGAACCCTGATCCGGCGGCTTCCTATAAAGAACGCAAACGCCTTTTTGACCTGCCGCGCAGTTCCTGGGCCGATTACAACAAAGATCTCATTTCCAAAGGCGGCGGCGTTTTCAAACGCAGCGCAAAATCCGTCAACCTGACGCCGGAAATCATGGCGTTCCTCAATATCACTGACAACAGGCTTGCGCCGAATGAACTCATACGCGCCATCCTCAAAGCCCCGGTTGAGCTTTTCTGGCTGGGCGGCATCGGCACTTATTTTAAGGCCGAAGCGGAAGAAAACTGGCGCGTCGGCGACCGCGCCAATGACGCCGTGCGCATTAACGCAAGCGAAAGCGGCGCGCAGGTGATCGGCGAAGGCGCCAATCTTGGCTTGACGCAAATGGCGCGTATAGAATTTGCGCGCAAAGGCGGCCGCATCAACACCGACGCCATTGATAATTCCGCCGGCGTCGATTCGTCGGACCATGAAGTCAACATCAAGATCCTTCTGTCCGGCGCAATCGAAAAAGCCGAGCTGAAACCCGCGGCGCGCAACAAGCTGCTCGCCTCAATGACTGACGATGTGGCCGAGCACGTTCTGCGCCATAATTACGATCAAACCCGCGCCATTACGCTGATGGAAGTATCGGCGCCGTCCGATCTTGATATTCATACGCGATTTATAACGACGCTGGAACGCGAGGGCCGCCTCGACCGGGCGCTTGAATATTTGCCGGACACAGAAGCGATCAGTCAATTGCGTCAGCATAATCTCGGGCTGACAAGGCCAGAGCTCGCAGTTTTGCTCGCCTATGCGAAATTGTGGCTGTTTGACGAGCTTGTTGCTTCCGATGCGCCGGATGATCCAATTTTCGAATCGGAACTTTTCGCCTATTTCCCGCAAGCCGTGCACGAATTTACCGGAGCAATCGTTTCTCACCGCCTGCGCAAGGAAATTATTGCAACGCGGCTGTCAAACGAAATTGTCGATACATGCGGAGTCAGCTTTGCACAGCGCGCCGTTGAAACAACCGGCGCAGACTTTCCAACCGTGTCGCTTGCCTATGAGGCGGCGCGACGCATTTATAGTCTGAATGATTTCGCCGCCTCTGTTGATGCGCTCGACAGCAAGGTTCCCGCATCACTGCAAACCGCGCTTTATCGCGAGGCCGTGACGCTGTTGCGCGAGCAGGTATTCCACCTCCTGAGCGATACGAAATCAAAGGACACGTTAATCCGCGGCGGCCTGAAAGCCGCGATCGCAAAATACCAGGCGCCGGTGGCGCAATTTAAAAAAGCGTTGCCTGATATTCTTCCCGTCGAGGCCGCGCAGATGCTTGAGGAACGCTATGAGCATTGGCTCTCATTGGCCGCGCCCAAAGCCATCGCCCGCGAGGCGGCGTCAATACCGGCGCTCGAATACGCATTTGATATTGTCGATCTCGCCGCTGAAACCGGATGGTCCAATCCTGGCGTCGGCGGCGTCTTTTTCGCCGTCGGACGCATGTTCAAAATTGACGCGCTCCGCGACCGGGCGCGCCGCGAGCCGCCAAGCGATCACTATGACAAAGTGGCGATGCGGCAAATTATTGAAGATTTGGGCGCGCGCCAGCGCGTGTTGACTCAAAGGATAATTTCTTTTGCCGGCGACGAACCAAAAGGAACGCCTTCTCAATGGGTCGATAAGGTGATTGCGCGATGGGTCGAAACCGGCGCCGAAGCGATCGCCCGGTTCGAAGCGACGGCCGGCGAGCTTGATCTTACAGGCGCCGTCAGCGTCGGCAAGTTCACGCTCTTTGCAAGAAAGCTCGATGAACTGGCGGATCAGGCGGTGGATTTTTAGGACGCCGGGCGACGTTGACGACTGCGGCTTTAATATCGCCGCGCCCTAATGCCGGAAATGCCTGACGCCGGTAAAGACCATAGCCAGGCCCGCCTCGTCGGCGGCGGCGATCACTTCGTCATCGCGCATGGAACCGCCCGGCTGAATCACCGCTGTCGCGCCGGCCTTTGCCGCGGTCAGCAATCCGTCGGCGAATGGGAAAAACGCATCGGACGCAACGACCGATCCTTGCGTCAGCGGCGCGGGCGCGCCGCAGGCCTCTGCCGCATCAATCGCCTTTTGCGCCGCGATGCGGCTTGAATCGAGCCGGCTCATTTGTCCGGCGCCGACGCCGACGGTCGCTTTGTCTTTCACATAGACGATCGCATTGGACTTGACGTGTTTGGCGACTTTGAACGCAAACAGCATGTCGTCGAGTTCAGTTTCGGTCGGCTGCCGTTTTGATACGATCTTGAGATCCGGCCTGCCGATAATTTTATTGTCGCGGGTTTGAACGAGAAAACCGCCAGCGACGGGTTTTAAAGTCATGCCCGGAGCATCAGGCGCCGGGATGCCGCCGGCAATCAACAATCTCAAATTTTTCTTTTTCGAAAATATTTCCAGCGCCGCCTCATCGATGTCCGGCGCAATCACAACTTCGGTAAAAACTTTAGTGATCATTTCCGCGACCGGCCCGGTGAGCTTTTGATTAAGCGCGACAATCCCGCCAAAGGCGGAAACCGGATCGCAGCGCAGCGCCAGTTCATAGGCTGTCGCCAAATCACTCGCTGTCGCCGCGCCGCACGGATTGGCGTGTTTAATGATGGCGACTGCCGGTATTGCCGGATCAAACTCGGCGATCAGCTCATAGGCGGCGTCGGTATCGTTTAAATTATTATAGGAAAGCTCTTTTCCCTGCAGCTGGCGCGCCGTGGCAACGCCGCATCGCGCTTCGCCGGTTCGATAAAACGCCGCGTCCTGATGCGGGTTCTCGCCATAACGCAATGTCGCCTGCCGGCGACCGGCAAAACTGAAATCACCGGAAAACGCATCCCCGGTCTGGGTTCGAAACCAGGCGGCGATCGCTGCATCATAGCCCGCCGTCTTCGCATAGGCTTTGGCGGCAAGGCGGCGCTTTGTATCAGTCGCCAGCGTAGAATTTTTCTCAATTTCATCGGCTACGAGGTCGTAATCCGCCGGATCGGTGACGACGCCGACAAAGGCGTGATTTTTCGCCGCCGCGCGGATCATCGCAGGCCCGCCAATATCGATATTTTCGACACATTCATCATAGCCGGCGCCGCGTTCAACCGTTTGTTCGAAAGGGTACAAATTGACGATCAGCAAATCGATATCGACGATGCCGTGCTCCGCCATTGAGCGCTGATGCGCGTCATTATCGCGCAAGGACAAAAGCCCGCCATGGACGCGCGGATGCAGCGTCTTGATCCGCCCATCCATCATTTCCGGAAACGCGGTCAATTCCGATACGTCGCTGACGGCAAGACCCGCTTCGCGCAGCGCATTCGCGGTGCCGCCGGTCGAGACCAGCGCGACGCCCGCGCCGGCCAGGCGCTGTGCAAAAGCGACAATGCCGTCCTTGTCGGAAACTGATATCAGGGCGCGGCGAACCGGGCGTTCGTCACTCATGGGGAAACTCCATCATCCAAAGCGCTTCGCGAAAAACCGGGAGCCGCTTTTTTTCGCATCTTGCTCTATTGATTCGACCGGTTGCGCTCGCGCGACGCATCAGAATGCGGCGCTCTGAATTCCGGCACGAGATGATGGACCGCTTCGTCCAGCGCATCCTGGTTGCCGTCCTTGGCGTATTTGATGACGTCGCTGAGGCGCGGATTGAGCAGGGGCAGATCGATCATCGCCGGCGACGCCAGCAAAACGCCGTCCGCGCCGGTCTTGATCAGCTTGTCCGTGTCCAAAAACATTTCTTCAAAGAGCTTTTCCCCGGCGCGCAGGCCGGTAAACCGGATTTCAATGTCTTCGCCGGGCGTCAACCCATAGGCTTCGATCATTCGCTTGGCGAGATCGAGAATTTTCACCGGCTCGCCCATATCGAGAACGAACACGCGGCCGTCATGCATGACGATCATTTCCTCAGCGCTGTCGAGGCTCGCAGCCTGCAGCACCAGCTGGACCGCCTCGCGCGTCGTCATGAAAAACCGCAGGATTTCCGGATGCGTGACCGTGACCGGACCGCCGCGTTCAATCTGGCGCTTGAAGAGCGGCGCCACAGAACCCGTTGACCCTAACACATTGCCGAACCGCACGGTGACAAAGCGCGTTTTGTTTTGCGCAACGTCTTGCGCCTGCGCATAAAGTTCAGCAATCCGTTTTGTCGCGCCCATGAAACTCGTTGGATTGACGGCCTTGTCTGTCGAAATGAAAACAACCGTTTCCGCTTCATATTCAATCGCCGTGTCAAACAGGTTTTTTGCGCCATAAACATTTGTCAGCGCGCCGGCGCAGCGGTTTTCTTCGACGATCGGCACATGTTTGAATGCAGCCGCATGCAACACAACTTCAGGGCGGGCTCTATCAAACACGCGCCTTAAATGTTCGGGCCGGCAAACATCGGTAAGGTCCGACGTCATAAACGGTCCGCGACCCGCTTCCTTCAATTCAAGGTCAATCTGGTAAAGGGCAAATTCGGCGTTATCGACGAGCGCCAAATGCTCGGGTTCAAAACTCGCAATTTGCCGGCAGAGTTCGGAACCAATCGTTCCGCCTGCGCCCGTCACCAAAACGCGTTTGCCCGCGATCAGCCGGCGCGCAGCGCGTTGATCAATCTTGCGCGGCCGACGCGGCAACATCTCGCCCATGTCAAGCAGCGGCGAGCCGTTGACCGCATGGCTGTCGCCTGCGCGTTTGCCGCCCCGCAGCGCACGTTCAATGAATCCCCCAATTTTCGCCATGACGCCGTCCGCTGATCTATACTTTAGCTTCTAGGATTTAGCCTACCTGAACGGCCTTCGCAAATCGCCCTGGTCAGACCGCATCAAGCCGCTGCAACGCCCACCGCGCCGCGCATCGTTCGCCGTTTTCCCTGCCGCACAATGTTGCGCCCAGCGCGATTTGCTCGGTCGAAACCGGGGCGCCGCCTTCACCGCAATACGCACTTTTTTCAAGCCGCAATTCGCGGCAATTTGATTTAAATCGCCAGCCTTCCTTGTTCGGCAGCAGCAGCAAAACGGACCGGCGGTCGCGGGCAAGAGATGCGCGCACTGTGGGATGTAACTGAAAGCGCCACACCGCATGCGCGAGGAGTTCCTCCGGCGCCGCCGTCAACAGTTCTTCACCACGCAGATTGGCGCCGTCGGCCGACAGGAAAAGACGCCGCATATAAGTCGCGCGCGCCTCATGGGTTGTGTTGATCTCGCGCTCAAATTCAAGCAGTTGACCCTTGCCCTCTTCGGCGCGCCGGTGCGACGCATCGCCAAAGGTAACCGTCATATCCGTTCCGTCAAACGAAAGCGCCGAATGCGCAGCACGGCGTTCCAGCGCCTGGCGCCATTCCGGCCCGCGATGACCGCCATTGCCGCAATTAACGAAAATCCGGCTTCGGCCGGTTGAAAAATGCAAACTTCCCGAGCTTTTGAATGAAGAACCGGAGCCAAGATCGCTGGCGGTGTCCATGATCAGAACCGCGCGCGCCGCCGACATTTTGTGATAGCCGGAATGGCGCGCAAAATTTGTCGGCGCCGAATCCGGATCGATAAAACTCTGGACCGCCAATACGGCGCTGCCGTCATCTTCATAGCCGCCGTTAAAAACCGCAAGACGGCCGTCGGGGCAGCGAAAAAATGTCGCCATGGCGCTGGCGCGCAAAACCATGTGACGCAAAAAACCGGGCGGCTGTAATCCGCGCGCTTCGATTGTCTTCAACAATGTCTGCAATCGCAGCGCCAGCTTTAATTGCCGTGACGGGTTGCGGCTGACATGACCGCCATCGGGCCGCAATTGCAGGCGCAACTCGCGGCGGGTCATTTCCAGACCGCGCTCGGCCGGCCCTTCGCAGCCCGGCAGGCAATAGCCCGCAATGGCGAGCCCCAGTGACGTCATCAGCCGGTCAAAGCCGGTCTCGGCGCGATGGGTCGTGCGCGCCAGATGCCGTGTCTGCCGCGCCATCGATGTTAAAACCCGGCTGCGCCAGAGCGCGTCGGTTTGCGCCAGCACCAACGGATAATGGGCGCAAAGCTGCACCAGCCGCTCGGCGACGAAATAAGGCGCCCAGGCTTCCGCATGCCAACGCTCAAAACGATCCAGCCAGGCTTTCATAAGCACCCGCGCCGGCGCCCTGCCGCCGTCGCCGCCAAGCGCCTCGAGATGGCGCAACCATGAAAACCCTTGAAGATAGGCGAAAAGGGCGGCGCCGGGGATTGGCAGATCCCAAAGCCGTTCAAGCTCGCCTTCACAATCGACTGACTCATCACCCAGGGCGAGACGTCCCCGGCTAAGCGAGATCGCAAGATCTTTGTCGGGTTTGCGCGGATCGCCCGGTTGAAAGAACAAACGGTCCGGCGTCGGTCCTTTTAATTGCGCCTGATAAAATGGGCTCTCGCCCCACGCTCTTTGCACGCGATGGATCATGTCGCGCGGTCGCGATCGCTGCGCGCCCTCATGCATTTTCTTTGATGAGCCCGCAGCGCCGCTCATAACGCCGGACGCAATGCGCTGATATTGGCTGCATAGGCGCCCGCGCCGCCTTTGAAAACAGCCGATCCCGCAACAAGCATGTTGGCGCCCGCAGCGATCGCTTTTGGCGCGGTCACGCGATCAACGCCGCCGTCAACTTCCAGAAGAATGTCCCTGCCGGAGCGATCGATCATTTTTCGCAACGCTTCGATCTTGCGCAATTGCGATTCAATAAACTTCTGGCCGCCGAAACCGGGATTGACCGACATCACCAGCACAAGATCAAGCTCGTCGAGAACGGCCTCGACGGCGCCCGCCGGCGTCGCCGGATTGAGTGAAACCCCCGCCTTAATTCCATGCGCTTTGATCTGCTGGATGGTGCGATGAAGATGCGGGCCCGCTTCCGGATGAACCGTCAAAATATCGGCGCCCGCCGACACGAAATCGTCAATAAACGGATCGACCGGCGAAATCATCAGATGCACGTCAAACGGCAAGTCGGTTGCGCTGCGGATCGCGCTCACGACCGCCGGGCCGATCGTCAGATTTGGGACGAAATGACCGTCCATGACATCCACATGAATATAGTCCGCGCCGGCTGCGGCAACGGCTGCAACTTCTTCACCGAGACGGGCAAAATCGGCGGCGAGAATGGATGGGGCAATGGAAACGCGACGCATGAATGAGGGGTATAGTGATGCGCCTTGTTCGCGCAATAATTTACACGGTTAAATTGCATCAAAAATCTTTTGCCTGTGCCAGCAAAAAACCCCGCCAAATGGGGCGGGGTTTCTTGTGTGGGCTTTTGCAAGGGAAGCAGGAAGGGTATCGTCGTCGAAGGTGCTCGTGTGACCGTGGAATTTCTGTTGCGTTGGTTCTATTGGGGGATTTTGGCCAAAATAAGACGAAATACGCGCAGCCCGCCACAATCTGTTGTTTTTATTGGTTAATTTCCATTTACCATAAATTGCTTCTATGATTTCAAGACCTTGGCCGGCTGGAAAAAAGCACGGGTTTTCATAACGCCATAGACGCCAATGCCGGCCATCGCGGCGCCGGCGATTAATCCGCCCATCCACTCGATATCGAACAGCCACAACCCGGTCAGGGAAAACAGCGCAAGGCCGGTCATCAACCCTGCAAACCGCAAGGGCGAAGCAACTGTCCGGCCGATAACGCGGCCAGCGCCAGCGGCGGCCGCAACCGAAATCTTCGCCGCGCCGCCAACCGTTTTTCCTGCGACACGGGCAAGTTTGCGCGCGCCGATCAGTTTTACCAGACCGCCCAGGGCCCCTGCCGCTGCGGCGAGCAACGCCCATTTACCGGCACTCGTCGATTTTTGCCCTTTATCCTGGTCAGCGCCATGATCCAGGCCGGAATCAATTGCCGGCAACGGCGCTTCAATCACCGCCGGGTAAGCGGCCTGATCAACGTCGCTCGCCAGCGCTGGCGATAAAGCTGCTGCGCCCGCCAATACAGACGCCGCCGCCATCAGCGCGATTTTCGTTTTCCGGGTCCTGTCCATATTTTTCACCATATTTAGCCTTTCAGATGGGGTCCCGCCCGGGCGCTTTCAATCTGCTGTTTTGGCTGTTTTTGCGGCCATTGTTTTTGGCGGCGAGCCGCGCCAAGAAAAAGCCACAATTCAAACGGAGCCGCAAAATATGGAAAAACGCCGCCTTGGCCGCACGGATCTCGATGTCCCCGCCTTATGTCTTGGGACCATGATGTTTGGCGACCAGATCAACGAACAGGACGCCGCCGCGCAGATGGACGCCTGTCTTGATCGCGGGATCAATTTCTTTGACACGGCGGAGCTTTATACGGTCCCGCCAAAACCGGAAACCCGGGGAGAATCGGAGCGCATTGTCGGGCGCTGGATGGCGGCAAAGAAAAACCGCGCCGGCATGATCATCGCAACGAAAGTCTCCGGCCGATCGCCGATGACCTGGATCCGCGACGGCAAGGAAACCCGCCTCACCCGCGAACAGATTGTTCATGCGGTTGATCGCAGCCTTGAAAATCTGCAAACGGACTATATCGATCTTTATCAGCTGCACTGGCCTGATCGCGGCGTGCAGAATTTTGGCGGCGCGAGAGACGGCTATGTGCATTATGACGACAAGGGCGTTTCATTTGAAGAAACCCTTGGCGCTCTTGGCGAACTCGTCCGCGCCGGTAAAATCCGCCATATCGGCGTTTCAAATGAAACGCCGTTCGGCGTGATGCAGTTCTTGCGGCAGGCCGAGATCGGAAGCCAGCCACGCATGGTCTCAATCCAGAACGCTTATAATCTCGCTAACCGCACCTTCGAATTGGGTCTTGCGGAAATCGCCATGGAAGAACAGGTCGGGCTGCTCGCCTATTCGCCGATTGGCCAGGGCGCGCTCACCGGCAAATATCTTGGCGGGCAATTACCGAAAGGATCGCGTGGCGAATTGTTTAACCGCATGAGCCGCTATGAAACGCCGCAAGCCGAAGAGGCAATCAATGGTTATGTTGAGCTCGCAAACAAATTCGGCGTTCATCCGGCGGCTTTTGCGATGCAGTTCGTCACCACACGGCCGTTTGTGACGTCAAATATTTTCGGCGCCCATGGCATGGACCAGCTTGAGATCATTTTTTCCTCGCTTGAGGTCGATTGGTCGGCGGAGATGGAGCGCGCCGTCAATGAACTTCACGGACGCATTCAAAACCCCTGCCCTTAATTGGTTTGGCGGATACAATAAAAGACAGAGAACAGGCTATAAAAAAACGCCGCCCGAAAAGGCGGCGTTTTTCGTAATCCTTGAATGCAGAGATCAGCGTTTCGAAAACTGACTCCGAAACGCGGTTCAGCGTTTTGAGAACTAACCCCGAAACGATTCTTAACGTTTCGAAAACTGAAATGACCGGCGGGCTTTGGCGCGGCCATATTTCTTGCGTTCAACAACACGGCTGTCGCGCGTGAGAAAGCCGCCCTTTTTCAAGACAGGGCGCAATTTCGGCTCAAAATAGGTCAGCGCTTTGGAAATGCCGTGGCGCACCGCGCCAGCCTGCCCCGAAGGGCCTGAGCCCGTCACGGTACAGTAAACATCATATTGGCCACTGCGTTCAGCAGCAACCAGCGGCTGCTTGATAATCATCTGCAGCACGGCGCGGCCAAAATATTCAGCGTGGTCTTTCTTATTGACGATAATGCGTCCTGCGCCGGGCTTGATCCATACGCGGGCGACAGCGGTCTTACGCTTGCCGGTCGCATAGGCGCGGCCCTGATCGTCGATTTTCGGTTCCGGCAGCGCAGCCTGTTCGGGCTCGGCGGCAATAACGCCTGCTTCCGCGGCGACGTCTTTTAAGTCTTCAAGAGAGGTGGTGCTCATGGATTAAGCTTCCCGTTTGTTTTTGGCGTTCATCGCGGCGACGTCGAGCTTTGCAGGGCCTTGCGCCTCATGGGGGTGCTCAGCGCCGGCGTAAATTTTGAGATTGGTCATCTGCTTGCGTGCAAGCGGCGAGTCTTTCGGCATCATCCGCTCAACGGCTTTCATCAGGATCCGTTCCGGGTGCGCGCCGCCAAGGATTTTTTCCATGGTGCGTTCTTTGATGCCGCCGGGAAAACCGGTGTGCCAGTAAAATTTCTTGTCCGTCATCTTCTTGCCGGTGAAGACGACTTTTTCTGCGTTGACGACGACGACATTGTCGCCGCAATCCACATGAGGCGTATAGGCAGGCAGATGCTTGCCGCGGAGACGGGTGGCGATAACCGAAGCGAGGCGGCCCACAACAAGGCCCTCAGCGTCGATCATGATCCACTTCTTCTCGACTTCCGCCGGTTTCATGGCGTAGGTTTTCATTGTCAAATCCTGAAGGTTGTCAAATCCTGAATTATTGAGCTGACGCCATGGCCCATTTGCGGCCCGCCAGCTAAGCGAGCGCGGCAGGTAGCCGATCACATCACAGCCGTCAACATATTCCGAGAAACTATTTGAAAACAGGGCGATATTTATGTGGTATTATATTACCGCCATTTCTAAATGCTCATCTCCCGCCGCCTTGACGGGCGCTGGCGGGCGCAGGAAAAGGCGGGGTCCCAGTTTTTGGAGTCCACTTTTTCGGAGTTGCCTGATGCGTATCGCCGCCCTCGCCTTTTCCGCTGTTGCCCTGCTTGCCGCCTGTGAACGCGAGACCCCGGAAAACAAAGGCGAAGCGCCGGCGCTGCCGATCCCGGCGGTCAATGTGACGGTCAGCGATGAGCTGCCGGGCCTTACAGCTTCGGCGACCGGCATTGCGTTTTGGGAGCACCCGACCCTCCCCTTCTCCAGCCTGTTGATCGTCGCCAATCGAGACGGCGTCGCTTCCTATAATATTGAAGACGGCAATGAAGTCTCGAAAGTCCCCGGCATTAACGCGAAAGGCGCGGCGGTAAGCTATCTTGGGCGCGGGCCCCAGGCGGCTGGCGTTCTGGCGATTTTTGACGTTGATGCCGGCGCATTCAGGTTTTACGGCGTCGGCAACGCCTCACGCACATTTTTGCCGATTGAAGGCGGCCCGGCGATCAGGGGCAATGTGCGCAGCTTTTGTTTTGGCCGCGCCAGCGACAGCGCCGCGCCCACATTATTTGTCGTGCAAAAAGCCGAACTTTTGATTTTCAATTTTGAAGAGGCCAATAGCGGTCTTGTCCTTGCCGGCGAAGCGACGCTGCCAACCCCCGACGACATTGCCGCATGCGCCGTCGATATTGACGGGGTGGTTTTAGGGTTGAGTGAAAGCGGCGCCATATACCGCATCGCCGGCGACGACAGCTTCAAAAAGCCCTTTGCGCGGGCGCCGCTGTCCAATCCGGGCGATGCTGTTATTTTCGCTTTTGAACAGAGCGAAACCAGCAATGACTCTGACAGCGAAGAAACCGTCAGCGGGCAGATCGCGCTGCTGGATAAAGACAGCGGCAGTTTGCACATTTTCGATCGGGCGGACGGGCGAGCGCTGGGTGTTGTCACGATTGTCGCGACGGATGAAATTGAAGGCGTAACCGCCGCCAGCGCCATGGGCGCCACCGGCGGCAATCTAGGCAGCCTTTACCGCAGCGGTGCAATTGCTTTTGGCGTTGACGGCGGCGCCGATGGTGAAAATGGCGCAGTAATCCGCCTTGCACCGGTCAGCGGCGTTTTGAATGCGCTGTCGCTCCAGCCGGGCGACGCGATCAGTCCGCGCGGTGCGCTGCCCGATGCGCAAGACGACAATTTGGTCATTGATATTGAATTCAATCCCGAATGATGCGCGTTTCGCGCCTGTTTGCGGCGGCGCTCTGCGCGATCAGCGCAGGTTCATGCGGGCCCGGCGACAGCCAACCCGCAAAAGAAAAACTCTCCGCAGGAAGCGATGAAGCCATCGAGGGCCGCGGCGCCGATACCGCAAATTGGTGGGACGCCCTGCCGCGTGAGGAATGGAGCGCCTATCAACGGGTGCTTGAAAGCGATCCATGGTTCGAAGTCTATCGTGTCTTTCCTGACACCTACGCGATCTACGAGCCCGGTCATTTCGAGGAAGTGATTTCCTTTCTGATTGTCGGCGAGACCCGCGCGCTGCTGCTGGATACGGGGCTCGGCATTGCGCGCCTTCGGCCGGTTATTGCATCGCTCACGCAGCTCGATGTCACCGTCGTCAATTCGCACACCCATTACGATCACATTGGCGGCAATTATGAGTTTGACCGGATTGCCGGCGTCGATCATCCATTCGCGCATGCAAATGCGAATGGCGCGCCAAATGGAGAGGTTGGCGACATGCTGCGCGGCGACTGGGTCTGGAAACCCTTGCCCAGGGGCGTCGATGCGACAAATTACAAAATCAATCCTTATACAGTCAATGAATTCATCGCTGACGGCGATGTCATCGATCTTGGCGGCGTGCGGCTTGAGGTGATTGCTGCGCCCGGTCATTCGCCGGACTCGATTTGCCTTTTTGACCGCCAGGGCCGGCGCCTTTTTATGGGCGATGTTTTTTATTTCGCGCCGCTCTACGCCCATCTCGAAGGTTCTGATCTCGCCGATTACAAAGCCTCGGCCGAAAAGCTGGCGGCATTACAACCGGAAATCGACACGCTGATCACCGCGCATAATGCGCCAGTGGCTGACAGTTTTTATCTGGGCCGGATGCGCGATGCATTCACGGCGATCGCGGAAAACCGCGCGGATTTCGTGGAAACCGATGGCGCTCGTGAATATGCATTCGAGAACTTCTCCATCATCGCACCGCCGCCTGATTCGAGTCCCTGGCTGAATTGACGCTGGCGCATTGCCGCTTGGGACAGGCAACCGCGCATATATGCTGCCGCGCGCGCCGCCTGCTTCATTTCACATCAGACTCATGATACACGAGATCCAATTGTCATTGGCGCCGCATTGATTTGGTCTTATGGAAAAATTCTTCTTAAAACGTCTGAAATTTTCTGCTGAAGTCTGGCAAATCGTTCTATTGTTGCTGGTTGCGATTCTTGGCGTGATCGGTTTCGGCGCGCTGGTGGAACTTGGCGCCACTCGCGGCGCCCGCGCTTCAAGCGTTTCCAAGTTAGCGCTGGACGCGGCGCGGATACCAGCCACCGGACGCCGAATAACCAGGGAAATTCTGACGCAGTATAGACCCGCACTTGCCGAACATCAGCGTTTCGAGGGTGAGGCCGGGTTTAAGCGATTCAAGACCAGCGATGATGAAGCTTTGCTGCTTGCGCGTTATGACGGTGACAAGGGCCAATCGGTCGTTGAGATCATGGATCTTGAAGACGGCGCCGTATTACATCGTTACGAGCCGGGTATTCGCGACCTCTACGGCCGATCAAAACTAAAAGTAGAGATCGCTGGAGTGCGGCGCGACAAAGATTCTAGAAACTTTAGAATTAACCACCCCATTCTTACCGAGGACGGCGGTCTCCTCTTTCACGGAATGAACACGCCGCTTATGAAAATTGATGCGTGCTCAAACATTGTCTGGATGGTGGACAAAGTATTTCACCATTCGCTTGAGCGCGATGCGGATGGAAATTTTTGGTCGGCTACTTACCTGTCCCCGCCAGTCGTTGGGTATGTGTCGAGCAGCTGGCATGACGACGCCCTTATTCAGATCTCCCCGGATGGAGAAGTCCTGTACGTAAAATCTGTCGCGGAAATCCTTATCGAGAACGATCTGCAGCACCTTGTCTATAGCGGCGGCAGTTATTCGGTTGATCAGTTGCACCTGAACGACGTGCAACCAGTCATGACCGATGGCCCATATTGGCGCAAAGGCGACTTGTTTTTGAGTTTGCGCCGCCGCTCCGCAATTGTGCTTTATCGTCCGTCAACGAATGAGATTATTTGGCTCCGCCAAGGCCCCTGGATGATGCAACATGACGTCGACATTTTGAATGATCACGAAATCGCAATATTTGATAACAACACAGGAGTTTTTGAATGGGGGCAACATGTCCTGGGTGTCAACGATACGATTATTTACGACTTTTCGACTGGAGAAACAAAAACCCCCTATTCTGAAGGCTATAAAATCAACGAAATTCGCACAATCACGGAAGGCTTGAGCGAAGTTCTGCCCGATGGCGAAATTTTCGTTGAAGAACAAAATTATGGACGGCTTTTGAAAATGAACACGGAAGGCGAGATCACTTGGCGATTTGTCAATCGGGCCAGTGACGGCAGAAATTATATTGTGAACTGGTCGCGTTATCTCGACAAAGCGCAAGCCATTCACACAGCGCAGCTGGCTGAACAAAGCTGCAGCGCCCAATAAATAATACTTCCATTACATTAGGTGCTGCGGGGACTGCCGCTCAACCCATGCGCCGCATAAAGCGCAACAGCGAGAACCCCGAGGGCGCCCGCCTGATGCAACAGCCCAAGCGATATTGGCGTTGCCGCAAGCAGCGTCCAGACGCCCAGCACAATCTGTAAGCCCACAGCGGCAAGAACCATCCGCGCCCGCGGCGCAAGCGGCGTTTTACGCGCGGCAAACCAGAACCAAAGTGCGCCCGCCGCGACGAGATAAGCGCCGAGGCGATGATTAAATTGCGCCGCCGCAATCGTTTCAAAAAGATCGTTGAGACCCGGCGCGCCGGCAAAATATCCGTCGGGAAAAAACTTCCCGCCCATCAAGGGCCAGGTGTTAAACGTGCGCCCGCCGCGCAAACCGGCAACGAAAGCGCCGAGCATCATCTGCGCAAAGACGCCGGCGGCAAGCGCCGTCGCGCCAAAAAACAATCCGCGCGGCGCAGCAATTTTTACCGATGGCCACAAATCAAGCGCCAGCCAGAACATCAGCGCAAACAGAATCACAGCGAGTGATAAATGCGCCGCCAGACGATACTGACTGACATCGATGCGCTCGGCGAGCCCCGACTGCACCATGTACCAGCCCAGTGCGCCTTGCAGGCCCCCGAGAAGAAAAAGACCAAAAAGCTTACAGGCCAGTCCCCGCGTTGTTTGTTTTGTGACGACAAAGAACAACAGCGGGAAGATGAATGCGAGCCCGATCACGCGGCCAAGAAAGCGATGTCCCCATTCCCACCAATAGATCGCCTTGAATTCGTCAAGGCTCATCCCGAAATTGACGGTCTCATATTCAGGAATGGTCTTGTATTTTTCAAACTCGTCGAGCCACGCCGCCTCGCCAAGCGGCGGAATGGCGCCGGTCACGGGCCGCCATTCAGTGATCGACAGCCCGGAATCCGTCAGCCGCGTCGCGCCGCCGACAATCACCATCGCAGCGACAAGCCCGCACATGACGAACAGCCAGATCGCGATGCGCTGCGCCGATCGGCGATCCGCCGCGCCGGCATTTTGCGCCTGGTCCCATATGCTGATAGTGCCCATGATGTGCTTCTATGATAAAGCAGGGACGAGCGCCGCGCGACTCCGCGTCGCGGCCCAAAGACCGCGCTAAAGGCGCCGGCCCGCGCGCGAAGGCGCGCTTACTAAGATCTCGACCGCCTTCGCGGTCGGGAGCAAGCAGGAACCGGCGCAAAAAGGCAAAACAGGATCATCATGGCGCCCCGTCTTAAAAAGCTGATTGGATTTGCGGTCTTTTTGCCGGTGCTGATGCTCTATTTCTTCGCAGCGGCGGCGCTTGGCGAGCGTGTGCCCAACCATCAACTGCTGAAAGCCGCCTATTACCTGATTGCCGGCGTCGCCTGGGCGTTCCCCGCGAAATATCTGATGGTGTGGATGAATAGCCCCAAAGCGGCGGCCAAAACCGTTCCGGATCAGGACTGAAGCGACGGGCGCCGATGTCGCGCGCCCATTTGCGTAAACGGTAAACCGCGCAGCGCCGCAAAATAAATTTTCCGGATTTGCCGGGTAAGCGCTTTCACTGCGCGAATCAGGCCCCTCCCCAATCAGAGCTAAAATTACAACATAGCGACGTTGTCGTTCCTTCATACAATGTGGATTTTGAGCCATTCACTGGTCATTTGGCCCGATAAGATATTTCTTGATCACCGCGTTTAGCTTTTCCTCTCCAATTGCTGACAGCAATTCCCGGAATTCGGGCGGAATTTTGTGGCCGTATCGGAACGAAATTTGGAAAATGCCTGGTAAAACATCATCCAAATCAGTGTTTCCAGAACCTACTTCATTTAGCATACGATCAACTTCAGCCCAAAAGCGCACTCCCTGCGAATAAAATAGCGAATAGCGCTCATAGTTTTTGTCCGTATCTATCTGGCGTTGAACTTCAAGAAGGCCAATTGTAATTTCGGCGTCAAGATCGGTTTCCTGTCGATATATTGCTGTAAGAGCGTCATTTGAGGGAAAGGATTTAAGTGACGCTTTGAGCGCATAATATTGCGCAAGACTTTCACCAAGCCACTCCGGGCGAGGCCCGGCTGAATGATCGGTTTTTTGAAATTGGTGAAACTGCTCATGGAGAACCAAAACAAACGGTCGATAAAAATATTCTGGATCGGGATTTTGTTCTGGTATGACATAGTTTGCCAATAGCGTATCATACCCAGCGGCACCGCTTAGTTCATGTTTATCTTTGTGTACGCCAAACCACACGACGCGCAATTTTGGCGCCTGTCTCTCATCAGTTGAATTTAGAACGCTGCCGAAATACTGCAGGGCGGCGGCGTGGCGTTCCGGTTCGACAAAGGCGGTAACGGCGGAAAGGTCCTCAATGACATAGGAAAGCGAAACTTCGCCAACGTTTATATTATGTTCTGGAGGATTACCCATTAGAAAATAGCCCGGCGGTGCCGATAGCGGCGGCAACAAGGAAACCTTTTGTGTTGAATTTGAAGAATTTAAACGAATACGCAAAAACTCTTTATTGTCAGGCGCCAAACGCAATATTGAGGATGGACCGGATAACAGCCACCACCCATCCATGACCAAGGTCTGCTGGTCAGCAGGACCGAGATCTGACGGGCCAAATTTAGCAGCGTCCACATGCCATGTGACCTCAGTACAGTCGGACGGAAGCGACCAAGCGCCTAAATTGACCTCCACTAATTTTTGACCGTCGCAGGCGACATCTCTCACTTGTGACGCGACGTTCATCATCGCAGCTCTTGAGATTAGTTTTTTGGATTTGGCGGCGCTTTCTTTTGGCAATCGCAAGCTAAAATCTAGTTGGGTCACATGATCTGCATTTATACGTACTTCATATTGCGGCGCCTCTCCGTACGCGGGTGGATCAATATGCGAACAGGCAACAGAGGTGACGACAAAAACGCTAAGCCAAATCGAGTTTCGTATTAATCGCACGAGACAATCCACCGACGTTGCCGTAAACGATACTATCCACAAATGCCGTCATTCGCTATGCAAACAGGCAATAGAGGAAAAAAGGGAAACTCATGAAGGTGATGTTTATTGCTGCCGCGCTTGGGGTCGCCGTTTTGACACCATTCGCCACACAAGCACAGTCGGGGGCGCAGTCAGACACCGCCGGTCCGCCGTCCGGAGCGGGCACCTATGATGACCTTGTCGATGTCTTCGACGATTTTTTAAGCTTTAAAGCGCCTTCCGCGTGGAATGCCAATTTCAACGATCCGAACGCGCCGGACCACGGCCTTATAGATTATTCCCGCAAGGCCATCGCCAAACGGGCGCAAGACTTGAAGACGCTGCGCGCGCGCCTCGATGATATGAATGTTGCGTCCTGGCCGCGCGCTCAGCAGGCGGAATATCTGGCTGTCCGTGCGCAATTTGACGCCCAGGAATTCCGGTTAAAAATTTCCCGGCCATGGGCGCGCGATCCCGGGTTTTACGTTGACCAGTTGCAGCGCTTTGCATTCACCGAACTGCCGGTTGCAGGCGCGGAGCAAGCCAAGCTGGAACGCCAGCTCGCGGCGGTTCCGGCAATTGTCGCCGCAGCAAAACAAAATCTCGACAATGTGGCTTTAGACTACGCGACGCTCGCCATTCACAATCTCACAACGTCGGACGGCGTCGGTCATGGCCACCCCTATCGTGCAACGCCGCCTGCTGGCGTGATCGGCTGGTATGATGACCTGCTCTCGCGCGCACAGAGCGCGCAGCCGGCGCTTGCGCCCGCGATTGAAGACGCAAAATCCGCCGCAGAAGATTATCTCAGCTGGCTGAACGATAATGCGCCGCACTTTACCGGCAAAGCGGGCGTCGGCGCCGACCAGTATGATTGGTATCTGAAGCACGCCAAACTGTTGCCCTACACCAGCAGCGACCTTGTCCTGCTCGGCGCCCAGGAATGGGACCGGCTTTTTTCCTTTTATGCGCTGGCGCGCCACCGCAATCGCGATCTGCCGGAAATCGCGCCGGCGGCATCGGCGAAAGAATACAAAAAACGCATCGAAAAAACCGACCGCAATATTCGCAAATTTCTCGTGCGTGAAGATATCATTACCATCCCGGATTATGTTGGCGTCCTCGGGACCAATGCGCCCTTCATTACCCGGCCGGGCGGCCTCAACTTTTGGGAGGCGGTGCAGTTTCGCGATCCCCATCCCGATCATTTGCACGCGGTCATACCCGGTCACAGGTTTGACGGACTTGTTGAAGACCATAATGACCACGCGATCCGCGGACGCATCAGCGACGGCGTCCGCGCCGAAGGCTGGGGCGTTTATCTGGAAGAAGCGATGATGCAGGCCGGCATGCTTGAAGATTATCAGCGCGTTGATGAATTAATCTATCTGTTCGGGATATTTCGCGCCGCACGTGTGCCCGCTGATGTTGGCATGCAACGCAATGAAATGACCGTGCAGGAAGCGGTCGATTTCATGCGTGCAAAAACGCCCTGGCTTGACGAAAATGTTGCGCGGGTTGACGCGGAAATATATTTACGGCGGCCGCCGGGCTATGGCGTTGGCTACACAATCGGCAATTTGCAAATGCGCGGACTTTTGGCCGATCGCGCTGACCAGCTTGGCGATGAATTTGACTTGAAAGCGTTTCACGACGGGTTTCTGGCGTCAGGCCGCTTGCCGATATCCCTTATCCGTTGGGAAATGACCGGCCTCGACGATGAAGTGCGCGATTTTTGGGCCCGCGCGCCGATACCGGAATAAAGGGGCGATGGGCGAAACAGCCCGGCGCCCTAACCCGCGCGGCAATTATGCTGGTTCCATGAAGGCTGATCCGAGCAAAGCGGCATCGGTGCGCGCGCATTGGCAATGATAACCGCCGCAAGCGCCGTCAACAGCCCGGCGAGCACGATCATGATGATTATTTGGCCCGGCTGGGTTTTTGAAGAACGCCCGGCGCCGCTGCCTTCCCTGCGAGTCATCTCACCGTCAGCATCTTGCGCACCTAAATCACATTGTCCCGGAATCCCGTTCGCCGTTAATCCGGGGCGCGGCGCAGACAGAAAAGCCGGCGACGCCATATCCGGCGCAGCAAAACCCGGCTTTTCATCTGCTGAAATTTTTGGCGAAATTTTTGCCGAAATTTTGTTTGTTGGCGGAACGCCTTCCGGTAGTTCAGACCGGCTCATCTTGGGCCCCCTCGCGACGTGATGCGGCGTGGATAATAACACATTTGGAGAGCGGCGTCATATCCCGGTAATGTCAGGCGTTTTACCGGGCTGAGCGGTCTTGCGGGGCAAGACCCTCTCAAAAAGGTACCGCCCGCACAGGCCTGGGGGAGAGAATAGCCTGCGCGGGCGGCAAGAGGTTTTTGTCCTCGTAGGATGCGCCTCTAACCGGGTGCGTAACGCAGAATAGAAAAATAGATTGTCATCTTGGCGACGAAAACCGGCAATTGCAGGTTTATTGCGTGCGAAACGAAGAACAGTTCAAGTGCCCACGATAAAAGCGTGCGGACATATAAGAAACCGAATGTTGACGACAATCATTGTGACTAGTTGAAAACAACTAGGGTGTGGACTCAATTGATCCAGCATTTTGCCGTGAAGATATATATCATGTTGATGAAGTTCCGGCGAGACTTCTCGAACCGTGTTGCGAGTCTGCGCATATCTTTCACATATGCAAGATCACGCCTTGAAGGGCGGCGAAGAAAACATATGGAACAATACAGAAGAAGCGGCGATTGAAACGGCAATAGCTGACCTCAAAAAGCTAATCATGAAGCAGCGAGCTTTCTGAATGTACCAGTTGGCACAGTCCGCTCGCGCCTTTCAAGGGCACATACGCGTCTAAAAGAATTGTCTGAAGGCGGCGGTGCGGCCGAATAGAGTTAACCATTTGGAAAGACTGCCCGCGCCCGCGCAACAAAATGACGTGCGTATTTGGAACGATTTATCCGCGCAAACGTTTGAATTACAGAGCACCTGGAGAAAACAATGGACAACAAAACCATTGGCGGCGTCGTAGTCGCAGTTATCGTCGCAATCGCCGCATTCTATTTTATCAGTGAAGCAAATGATGGGCCGTTGGAAAACGCAGCCGAAGATATCGGTGATGCTGCAGATGACGTCGCCGACGAATTGGATTGAGCATTCTACTAACGGGCATTCCCTCCCATAAACCTAATAGCGCACGTTCGTTTTAGATGATCGCGTGCTATTTTTTGTGGTATGGTCGGCATCTCATAATAAAAGCGGGTCTTCATTATGGCTAACGGAAAAACCGATAACGATAACAACGCAAGCAGCGCCAAGTCGAATTACAAAGATCTCTGCGCACTTTTTATTAATTGCACCCTGAAAAAATCGCCGGGAACGTCTCACACAGATACGCTGCTTGATGTTTCCGATCATATTCTCCGTGAGAATGGCGTCAAAACCGAACGCGTGCGCTTAGTCGATCACGATGTGGCTAGCGGGGTCTACCCTGACATGACCGAGCACGGTTGGGACAGCGATGACTGGCCAAAGATTTGGAGCAAAGTGGATACAGCAGATATCTTGATCGTTGGGACGCCCATCTGGCTCGGCCAACACTCATCAGAATGCGCAAAACTTATTGAGCGCCTTTATTCACATTCCAGCCAAAGAAATGAAAAAGGTCAGTACATATTCTATGGGAAAACCGGTGGGTGTATCGTCACAGGCAATGAGGATGGCGTAAAGCATGTCGCGATGTCAGTTTTATATTCGCTGCAACATGTCGGCTATGCGTTGCCGCCGCAAGCCGATGCAGGCTGGATTGGTGAAGCAGGCCCTGGACCCAGCTATGGCGATAAACGTGAAGACGGCGGGCGCGTCGGGTTCGATAATGATTTTACCCAGCGCAATACAACATTCATGACCTGGAATCTAATGCATATGGCGCGGATGCTTAAAGACGCTGGCGGCATCCCGGCTCATGGCAATCAACCCGGTGAATGGGACGATGGATGCCGCTTTGATCACCCTAATCCGGAATACAGGTAATAAGTAGCGCGCGTAGAAAATCGATCAGCTGGCTAAATCAGTGATTGGGGTGTGGACTCAATTGATCCAGCATTTTGCCGCGAAGATATATATCATGTTGATGAAGTTCCGGCGAGACTTCTCGAACCGTGTTGCGAGTCTGCGCATTTCTTTCATTTTGCAAAAGCACCGCTCGACGATGTGTCGCATGGCGTAAAGGCGCATGTCGTGCGGGATCGGGTTTCGCGCATTTGATTTGAGCCTGTCAGATATTCCGTGTAAGTGGTTTGACCGGCATTGGTTTCAGATCTGGTTCTGCATTCTGTCTTCAAACATGATAGCAAACTGATTGAGGGCTGTCTTCCACCCCCACCCGCCGGCGTTTGTGACCTGACCGGCGTTTTGCAGGGCGAGATAGATCAGCTTGACGGCCGCGTCGTCATTGGGGAACTGCCCGCGCGATTTTATGATTTTGCGGATCGATGCGTTGAGCGACTCGATGGCGTTGGTCGTGTAGATAATCCGGCGCACGTCCTTCGGGAAGGCGAAGAATGGAATGACCTGTTGCCAATTTCGCCGCCAGGACTGGCCGATCGACGGGTATCTGTCGTTCCATTTCTGTTCGAATTCGGCAAGGCG
>JAJFGF010000063.1 GCA_021776245.1 Hyphococcus sp.
TTGGGGCCGTCGCGAAGATAGTGGGCTAAATTTACGGCCTTATGCAGCCGGCGCACCATGGGTTAAATCCTTTGGTGCGCCTGCTGCATAAGGCCGCTTATTCCAATCTCCTCTCGGAGATCAATAAGCCGGCTTCCTGTAACTTGCTCATGCCGCCATTAGGGCGCCCCGGTCAGTGACAGAGACGCCTCATTAAAAGGTCGGCGTGACCTCCGGCAAATCGACAACGCCGCCACTCGCGTCCGAAGACGTCGTTGCGGTCCGATTAGAACCGGATTCCCAGGTCACATTTCCCAGATCATCCTTGAGAATAAATTTGTATTCAACAGACGTCGCCGCAGGCACGCTTACGGGCAGAAACCATTTCCACCATTCGCTGGCATTCGGATTATGGAAGGCTTCCACAGCTTTAGTGGGATCCCAGCCGCCAAGTTCAGGAATGTTTCCGACCACATAAGCCTGCTGGCCGGGTGAGGTAAACGCCACCACATGGAAAATCATCATGTTTTGATCGTTGGACAGAACGTTAAACGTGAAACCATTGCTGGTGCTAGCGCCCTTTTCCACGGTAATCGTTGTTTCTCCGGCGCTGACGGAGGGGACAGTCACCGTCGCGCTGTTATAGGTATTTGAAACAACGGTTGCCGATGTCGCGCCGAATTTTACTGTGATGGCGCCGTCCAAGCCCGTGCCGAAGATAGTGACATTGTTGCCGGAGCGGCCGACAACGGCTTGCATATCGCCGATTTTCGGATTGCTGCCGAGATTGGGATCGTAACTCCAGACGGCGACTTCCTGTTGCGACAAGGTGAACGCGGAAATCTGGCCCGATGAAACCGTAGCGCTTGCACCGTCTAATTCGCCGGTCAGTTGGTCGGCATAGGCTCCGGTTGGCAGCGTGGTCGAAATCGCCGGTACGTTGTAGGAATTAAACGGGCTGCGATTTACGGCTATAATCACTTCCTTGTCGAAAAATTTCCGCGACATCACCATTACGTCAGCAGTCGAGTAGAGGACATTCGTTTGCCCAAACGCAACGGCGTCATTCGCCTGTCTTAACGCCGATAATTTCTGAACGATTTTGTATGCCCGGGTCGTCTGATCGAACGTCGTGTCCGTTTGCATGAACACGCGGCCGCCATTTTCAGAAGAGTCCGCGCCGTTCACATACTGCTCGGTGCCGTAATAGATATTTGGGATGCCTCTCGACACCAGGGTGATCGCCAGGGCGACATCCAGGCTGCGCGTATCGCTGTTGACGCGCAGAAAACGCGAGACGTCATGGTTGTCGATAAACGTCACTGTCTGATTTTCATAGACATAATCATTGTCTGTGTACGAGTAGAAATTGGCCAAGGCGTTCATGTCTTCCGAACCGTTGCCGATGACATTGGTAAGCGTTCGAAAATATTCAAAATCAAGATTGTTGATGCCCGTGCGATCAGGAAATGAGATATATTCGCCATATTTGGGGTCGGGCTTGCCGATGAAAAACTCGCCAAAATGGGTAACTGCGCCGCCGCTTGCAGAATCAATAGCATCCCGGAAAGATTTCGCGAAGGCAGGGTTCATATGAAGCGTTGCGTCATGGCGGTAACCGTCAATGCCCTTGCCTTTCCAGAAGACGGCCGCATCTTCCAAATGTTTCGCCACCGCCGGCAGCTCGTGCGTGAAATCCGCCAGCGAACCGAGGTCTTTATATCTGTATCCGTAGCGGCTGGAGTCGCTGCCGCGATCGCCTATGTTGTGAAACCAACCTGGGTTTAGTGTGCCGTTTGGATCAGCGACCAGATTATCAGAGCTGCCGTCCAAATTCAGATCTACTGGATCGCCGTTGACGTCGAAAACAAAATTGCCGCTGCCATTGCGATCAGGCTCGAATAACTTGCCATTTTCAGCAGAAAATCCGTTTGTCGGGTTCTGCCAGCGGCTGGTGTGGTTGGAAACAAAATCAATAACGACCTTGATCCCTTGAGCATGCAGCGCATCCACCATGTCGGTGAAATCTTTCATGCCGCCAAAATGGGAATTGGTCCGGAAATAATTGCTGGCGTGATAACCGTGATAGCTGGACCAGGTTAGCGTGCCGCCGCCGGATTGATAATCGATGATGGCTTCGTCACGATTGGCATAAGGGGCAGATATCCACACCGTCGTCACGCCCATATTTTTAAGATAGGGAATCTTGTTGACAATGCCCTGCCAGTCGCCGCCCTGGTAAAGCTTCAGATCGGCGCCCGTGCCGTCGAAAATCGACGAGGGCGAACCTGAGGGGATGTTGTTGGTGGCGTCGCCATCAAAAAAGCGATCCGTCAGGATCTGATAGACAACGTCTTTGCCCGTAACAGGGCCAAGGGAGGTTTGCGCTTCGGCGCCTGCCGTTAGCGCGGCAGTGATCAACGACGCTAGTGACGCCGCCCTCGCGAGTGCGGAAAGGTTCATGTGTTTGGCTCTCATTCAAGCGTTGCAAGAGTTAAATTCGGCACGCAACCACGGGCCTGGCCAAAACCATTTGGTCAGCGAAGAAAAACAAAATAAACGCAAGTTGAACGCTTAGATCGTATCGCAGATACAGATTTGGTCAACGGCGCCAATGCTATTTTTTTCATAAATTCACAAAGTGATATAGCTACGACGTCACCGTTGCATTTTATCTTCGAGTTTGCGAAACTTTGTAACTACATAAAATAATGAATTAATTTCGGCCACAAGATTGCCCTTCTGTGTGTCAGTTGGGGAAAGTATCGACATATATAAAATTATGACAGATACTTTGTAAAAAATTACATTTCTATTATCAGGGAGGTTTGCAGTGCAGAAACCGACGCTCAATTTCTGGCAGATCTGGAATATGTGTTTCGGATTCCTTGGAATCCAGGTGGGCTTCGGACTGCAGAATGCAAACGTCAGTCGCATCTTTCAAACGCTTGGCGCAGATGTTGGCGCTATCCCAATTCTTTGGATTGCGGCGCCGCTGACCGGGCTATTGGTTCAGCCGATTATTGGCTACATGAGCGACAAGACATGGGGACGGCTCGGACGGCGCCGGCCATATTTCTTTTATGGCGCCTTGGCGACGACTGCGGCGCTGCTGATCATGCCGAACTCGCCGGTATTGTGGGTCGCGGCGGGTATGCTGTGGATCATGGATGCGTCGATAAACGTCACAATGGAGCCGTTTCGCGCTTTTGTGGGGGATATGCTGCCGCACCGACAGCGCACGGCTGGATTCGCGATGCAGAGCTTCTTCATTGGCGTCGGCGCCGTGTTCGCATCAGCATTGCCTTGGATTCTCACGAACTGGTTTTCAATGGAGAATACGGCGCCGCCGGGCGTCGTGCCGGATTCAGTTAAGCTCGCATTTTACATTGGCGCAGCTTGTGTTCTTGCCGCTGTGATGTGGACCATTTTTTCAACCAAAGAATATCCGCCCGATAAACTTGCTGAATTCGAAGCCTCCGAGCCGCCGATAGGGCGGAAGAGTGAAGCGGCGGCGGGTGCGGCCGCCCGTGCGTCGACCTATTTCCGCTGGGGCGGCATATGCCTTGCAGCCGGCGGTGTTGCGACGATCATCGTCGCGCAAATTGCGCTTGGACGAATAAGACTCGCGGAAGAGGCGCTGAAAGTGAATGACCTTTATATAGTTACGGTGGGTGCGGTTGTTTTTGGGCTGATTCTTATCGCCGCCGGCATCCTGAAGCAGCGCGGCGCAACAAGTAATCCGTTTTCTGACATTATTGATGATCTATTCTCAATGCCCCCGCAAATGAAGCAACTGGCGGTGGTTCAGTTTTTTTCATGGTTTGCTCTTTTTTCAATGTGGATTTACTCAACCGCTGGCGTAACTGCCCATCATTATGGAACGAACGATCCAACATCCGCGCTTTTTAATAAAGGCGCTGATTGGGTAGGGGTCTTATTTGCAATTTATAATGGATTTGCGGCGCTTGCCGCTTTTACGATTCCGGTTCTTGCTGCAAGGACAAGCCGCAAGACGGCGCATGCTATAAACCTGATACTTGGCGGTGCAGGGCTTGCGTCTTTTCTTTTTATCCGTGATCCGCAATGGCTATGGGTTTCGATGATTGGCGTCGGCATTGCCTGGGCGTCGATTTTATCCGTGCCTTATTCGATTTTGTCAGGTGCCCTGCCGGCAAAAAAAATGGGCGTCTATATGGGCATCTTTAATTTCTTCATCGTCATTCCGCAATTGCTTGCCGCGAGCATCCTAGGCATATTTGTCAAGTATTTCTTCGGCGGTGAAGCAATTTACGCGTTGGCGCTAGGCGGTGCGAGTATGGGGATCGCCGCTGTTGCGACGATATTTGTTGAAGATTCTGCCGGATCACGTCTTAAAAAAGACTCTAAGGGACCAACGATTGCGGCGGGACGCTAATGGATAGCCAAGAGACTAATAAGCGAGGCATGCGTCTGGAAGATCTAGCGGAACTTGCTCAGGTTTCAACGGCGACCGTATCGCGCGCGCTCAACGACAGCCCGCTTGTGCGAGACGATACAAAACGCCGAATCTGGAAATTGGCGCGTCAGCATCAATACCCATTTCGCCCGCAAATGCCTGCCATTCTTTCAGGCGCGGCGGCAACCATCGCTATCGCTATTCCGACGCCGCTTAGCCGGCGTGGCGCGCGTGTCGACCCGTTTTTTATGGAGCTGATCGGCGGCGTCGGCGAAGCTGCGCGAGAAGCGGAATGCGATATTATCATCTCGCATGTCGCGCCAAAGAATTTTGACGATCTTTCTGAACTGATTTCGTCGAGCCGGGCCGAAGGCGTGATATTTCTTGGGCAAAGCTTTCTGCATGAACGATTTAATCGTCTGGCCGCGATAGAAAATCGTTTTGTCGTCTGGGGTGCGGATTTGCCAGGACAGCGTTACTGTTCGGTTGGCAGCGACAATATCCGCGGCGGAAGCCGTGCAACAGCACATCTTGTTCGGCTTGGCAGAAAGCGGATCGCTTTTTTTGGAGACACTGAGGCGCCCGAAATCATGCAGCGATACACAGGGTATGTTCAAACTCTGGAGAAGGCGGGTATAGAGTTCGATCCACGCTTGGTTGCGCCGGTGCATTTTGAAGTAGAGTCGGCGGAGGAGGCGGTTGAACGCTTCATGGCGCAGGGCATCAAATTCGACGCAATTTTCGGATCCAGCGATCTGATTGCGTTGGGCGCCATTAGAGGTCTCATCAGGCATGGCAAAAGCGTGCCGGGCGATGTCTCGGTTGTGGGCTATGACGATGTTATGTTGGCTCGCTACAGCCATCCCTCTTTGACGACGATATCGCAAGATATGCCCAAAGCGGGCAGGTTGCTTGTGTCAAAATTGATGAATTCAAGCGGCACAAAAGAAATCCGTTCAGAGCGTTTGCCAACCGAGTTGATTGTCCGTGAGTCCTGCGGCGCTTAAAGCGTTTTAGCTGAATCAATATCCAGCTAAAACGCTCAAAGTTTTAGTTTTATCACCTTTTAGAACCGCGAAACCCAATACCTACTGTTCGCTCGCCGCCCTAACTTTGGCGCACAGCAATATAGCCTGACAGGGCCGGAAGCTGTTCAGGCAACCCCTTGTCGTTCGCGTTAAAACCAACATCGATGATGCGTTTAAACCGTTGTTCACTCAACGGACGCCAAGCTTGTGTCTTCGAGCCTATATTAAACACGCATAATGCTTCTTCGTGATTTGCAATGCGATAAAACGCCAGCAAATCGTCAACGCCTTCTACGAAGGCGCACTCCCCACAGCGAAGAGATAGGATGTTCTTTCTGATGGAGATTAGTTTGCGAACGAAATGGAGCGTCGATTGATCGTCGCGTTCCTGAACGCTAATGGCCAGTGCTGCATGACGCGGGTCTGAGGGCAACCACGGCTCCGCATTCGAAAATCCTGCATTAGGTGCCGTATTTTTCCATGGTAGGGGCGTTCTCGCGCCGTCGCGACCGAGGGTCATCGGCCAATTTACAATAGCTTCCGGATCCTTTAGCGCCTCAAAAGGCACATGCGCCTGCGGTAGCCCCAACTCTTCGCCCTGATAGAGGAAAGCATTTCCTCTCAGACTCATCAAAAGCATAGCGTAGAGTTTTGCAGCGCGCGCAATATATTCCTCATCCGCCCAACGACTGACGGCTCTGGGCGCGTCATGGTTGGAAAACGCCCAGGACGGCCAGCCTTCTTCATTCTTTCCGCCCCAGGCATTTACCGCCGATTTGGTCAATGAAGTAGTCAATTTGTCCGCATAAAGAAAAGAAAAGTTATAGGCGGAATTAAGCCTGCGGCCATTCGCGGTGAATTCTTTCATTTCGTCCAGCGGTTCGGCGCCGCCAACTTCGGCAACAGTAAATATCCCATCATATTCATTAGTCATTTTCCGGATGCGTTCCAGAAATTTTGGAATATCCGGATGCGACTGATTATAGATGTGGAGCTGATATTCAAACGGCCGTGTAAACTGACGGCCGTCGCGAGGGGCTGGCGGATTATCCCGCAATTGCGGATCGTGCATTGCAAAATTGAGTGCGTCCAACCGGAAGCCGTCAACGCCGCGATCCAGCCAGAAACGGCCTACCTCTAACAATGCATCCTGAACTTCGTGATTGTGCAGATCCAAATCAGGCTGAGACCGCAGAAAGTTGTGCAAATAATATTGTTGCCGCCGAGTGTCCCAGCTCCACGCGCGGCCTCCGAATACTGATTGCCAATTGTTTGGCGCCGATCCGTCCACCCTTGGATCCGCCCACACATACCAGTCCGCCTTGGGATTAGTGCGGTCCTGGCGGCTTTCGGAGAACCATTTGTGCTGATCAGATGTATGCGAATAAACCTGATCGATAATAATTTTAAGCCCGAGACGATGCGCTTTATCAATGATGTGATCGAAATCCGACAGTGTTCCAAATATGGGATCGACATTGCAATAATCGGCGACATCATAGCCAAAATCAGCCATCGGCGAGGTAAAAAACGGAGACAGCCAAACGGCGTCGACGCCAAGTTCGGTGACGTAATCAAGGCCCTCAAGGACGCCCTTCAAATCGCCGACGCCGTCACCTGTGGAATCGCGAAAGCTGCGTGGATAAATTTGATAGATAACCGCTCCACGCCACCAGTCCTGCGCTGCGGCGGGATCAGACCTCTCGGCGATGAGCTTTGCGTTTTTCGCGTCAAGCACGTTCATTAAACTTAACTCCAACTATTCGATTTGCAAATAATGTATCCAAGCGGCGGCACGGTAACTTTTACGCTGCCCGTCGTTGTGGATTTTCGATTACACCGTCCCGAAACGGACTTCCATGATTTGGATCGCGGATCAGCATTGATCTGCAGCGTCCGCTCACGAGATTCTGCATTAAAAACGATCAGATATTCTCCCCCGTCATCGTCGAGACGCGATACTGCCAACAGGCTTCCCTGATGTTCCGCCATGCGCAACAGCTGTGCGCCGCGCCGCAGCGGGGCATGCTTATGGTAGGTGCGCGCAATATCTGACAATGCGCGATAAAAGGGATGTTTGGCGCTGAAGTTAGAAATCGCGGTTGTGGCGTCCGTATCGATCAGGTCATTGTCGTTAAATGAGCTAACCAGGCTCGGAAACATATCCTCACGAGCCGCCTTGTCGTTCCCGTCGCTGTTGAAACCCTGTTCATCGCCGTAATATATTACCGGCACGCCGCGCAGGTAGAACATCATAGCATGTGCGAGAATAACGCGCTTGGAAATTTCTTTGTCCGTTGCGTCTGGGTGCGCCTGCCGCGCAAACATTGCAAACCGGCCCATATCATGATTGCCGACAAACACCGGAAGCTTGGCGGCAGTCTTTTCGCCGCCCTCATAAAGCGCATCGGCTGCAAAGAGTTCTTCAAACCTGATCGCCGGCGCACCATCGACGACAACGCTCTGCACCGCGGACTGAAACGCAAAATCAAGGACGAATGGCAAGCCGTCAACACGGGTAAAGCGTGCGAGTCCGGCGGGATTGGGACTATAGGCTTCTCCAAAAACATAGAAGTTCGGAATGCCTTGGTCTTCTGCATGCTCAAGAATCGCCGCGGAAAAGGCCTGCCAATATTCCGGATTGACGTGCCTTGCGGTGTCAATGCGGAAACCATCCATTTTATAGTTGGTAATCCAGTCCTTAAAGATCGTAATGAAACCTTCAAGCACGTGCGGATCTTCCGTAAAAAGATCGTCCAGCCCGCTGAAATCCCCGTAAAGCGAACTTTCTCCGAACCAAAATGAGTCGCCGCGATTGTGATAGTAACGCGGATCGTTCAACCAGTCCGGTTTCTTTACGTTTTCTTCGCCAGCCGGCACATAGGGCGTGTAGGCGTAATCATATCGCGTGAGGCTTTCGAAGTTGTCGCTGGTTTGATAATGCGGGTCATCGCTCATGAACCCGTCATTGATACGCGCGCCAGATGCGAGCCCCCGCGTCGAGTAAGGGTAGTCCGCCTTGGAGCGGTAAGGGCATCCTTGTCCTGGTCTGTCGGCGCCTTGATAATCAGGGTCGTGACATTCACGGTAAGAAATCACGTCGGCTGTGTGATTGGTGATAATATCCAGGTAGATTTTGATACCACGTTCATGGGCGGCGTCTACAAACTCTTTTAAATCATCGTTGGTTCCAAAGTGCGGATCGACTGAAGTGAAGTCAGTAATCCAATAACCATGATAACCCGCAGACTCGTCGCCGGGCGGACCCTGCACTGGTTTGTTTTTATAAATTGGCCCCAGCCATATCGCCGTTGCGCCGAGACCTTCAATATAGTCCAGGCGCGCCGTCAGGCCCTTGAGATCGCCGCCGTGAAAAAACCCTTTGTCGGCTGGATCAAATCCGTGATCGAGCCGGCCGCCTTCAATTCCACCGAGGTCATTGCTTGGATCGGCATTTTCAAAACGATCCGGCAACACGAAATAAATAACTTCATCCTCGGGCCCGCGACTCAAATAGTCGCCAGCAGCCGAAGCCCCCGTAAACGGACTGCACCAGACAACAAAAATATAGGCGGCGAATGCGCCGCGGATTCGAAAAAACGATGCGGCGCGATGAAAACCCCTGAACATTGCTCCCCTCTTCCTTGGCGTCTCAACAACCGGCTGAGTTTTCGGCCATTCCTTACTCTTGCCAATAACGTCGACGTGAAGATTTGTAAATTGCAAAAAATTACATTCGTTCTGTGGCGAAATTGTCATATCTAAGGAAAACCTGCAAGCACTAAAAAGCACCATAGTAATAATAGGTTATGTGTGATGCGCTGGGTGCGTGATGGTGAATTATGGGTTACAAAACGGGCGCATAATGTCATTGACTGATTTTGCAGTTGCATGAAATTGATATTTCTTTCATAGTCAAGGCATAACAGCCTAATGCCCGACAGGGAGGGGAATTATGGATCGAGTTCACATTCGCCGCATTTTGCTCGGATGCGCGTCCAGCATCGCATTCGCGCCACTTGCTTACGCTCAAACTCAAAATGATGATGATCAAAAAGATGAAATCGTTGTCACCGGTTTTCGCAGCTCAATCGAAAACTCCGTAGCAACCAAACGCGACGCGAAGTCCATCATTGAAGCGGTTTCCGCTGAAGATATCGGCAAATTACCGGATATCTCGATCGCTGAATCGCTCGGGCGCCTTCCAGGTCTCGCGACACAGCGTGTGAACGGCCGCAGTCAAGTGCTTTCGATCCGGGGGCTTGGGCCCGACCTTTCGACGGCGCTTTTGAACGGTCGCGAGCAGGTGACCACGAGCGACAATCGTGGTGTTGAATTCGATCAATATCCGGCGGAATTGTTATCAGGCGCGGTTGTTTATAAGACGCCTTTTGCCGGTCTGATTGGTCAAGGGCTTGCGGGTACAGTCGACATGCAAACCATTCGCCCGCTTGATCGGAGCGGCCGAATTGTTTCCTTCAGCGGCCGTTATGAATTTAACGAAGACGGTTCTTTAAATCCTGACGCATCGGGGCAAGGTTTCCGCGCCACCGGCACTATCGTCGATCAATTCATGGACGACACTTTCGGCGTCGCCCTCGGCGTCGCTTATCAGTCTTCACCGACACAAACCGAGCAATTCAACGCCTGGGGCTACGCTGACGATGGCGCCGGCAATGCGCTCCTTGGCGGTTCGAAACCGTTTGTCGCCTCCAATGACCTCGACCGCTTCGGAATCATCGGCACGCTACAATATGCGCCGACAGACGAATTTGAATCGACCGTAGATATTTTTTATTCAGACTTTAGTGAAGATCAACCACTGCGCGGAATCGAGTTTCCGCTCGGCTTTGGCGCCTTCGGCGTGACAACCGACTCGATCAATTCGATCGACAATGGAATCGTAACGGGCGCCACGTTCGGCAACCAAAGAGGCGTTATTCGTAATGATTTCAATGAGCGGCGCGCCGACCTTTTCTCAGCGGGTTGGAACGGCCATTATGACAGCGACACATGGGGTGTCGAAATGGACATCAGTTATTCAAAAGCAGACCGCAATGACCGATTGATCGAATCCTATGCTGGCACAGGTTTTGGTGAGGCCGGTGGCGCTGCGGACACGCTGACGATTACGCGCAATCCGAATGGAACGTTTAACTTCGCGCCGATGATTGATTACAGTAATCCCAGCAATTTCGTGTTGACTGACCCGCTGGGTTGGGGCGGCGGCAACGATGTCGTGCAGGCCGGCTTTATCAACGCGCCGGACACGACAGACGAACTTTGGCATCTTCGCGCCAGTGTTGATCGCGACCTGCACAACAGTTTCATCAGCAATGTTGAAGTCGGTGTCGACTATGGAATGCGCGAAAAGTCTCGCAACATTGATCAGCAGTTCCTAACCATCGGTGGCGGACCGCTTTTCATTTCTGATGGTGCGATTACCACGGCGCCGATTCCGACATCTGCTCTGCTCGAGCCGACTGGAATTGGTTTCCTGGGCATTCCGCAGCAACCAACTTATGATCCGTTGGCTCTGTTAGACAGCGGGTTCTATAATCCGTTGTCCGTGTCACTCTCATCCTTCTCTGTCGCCCAGGACTGGACGGTCAATGAGGATGTGTTGACCGGCTGGGTAAAAATTGATGTCGACGCCAATCTCGGGTCAATTCCGGTTACGGGCAATATCGGCCTGCAAGTTGTCTATACAGATCAGACAGCGATGGGCTTTCGTATTCCGACCAGTGGCGTCATTTCAGGCACGCTTGGTCAAACGGCGGAATCGGTAGAGGAAGGCGATAGCTATACGGATTTCCTGCCGAGCCTGAATCTGATTTTTGAGCTTTCGGAAAATACGCAAGTGCGCGTTGGCGCGTCGCGAACGCTTGCGCGGGCGCGCATGGACCAATTGAACGCCAGTCTGTCGCTTGGTGTGGACCTCACCAATCTTACGAACACCGATCCATTTAATTCGACGTTCAGTGCGAATGGCGGTAATCCGTTCTTGCGGCCATATATTTCTAATCAGGTAGATCTGTCGATTGAGCATTATTTCGGCGGCGCCGGATATATTTCGATCGCGGGCTTCTATAAAGATCTCGACGATTTTGTGAATCCCGCCGATGGATTCCTGTTTGATTTTGCTGATTTCGTAGCCGGCGAGCTCACGCCGGCGCAAGCAGCGCAATTGGGAACAAGCGTAGGGTTCATCAACGGTCCTACCAACAATGGGTTTGGCGCCATTAAAGGCGTTGAATTGGGTTTATCGCTGCCGGGTGAAATCTTTGATGAAGCGCTGTCGCCATTTGGTTTGATCACAAGTACGTCGTTTACCGATAGCGAAGTGACGTTGTTTGCGGAAGTTGATCCGACTATTAGAGGGACGATTACCGTGCCGGGCCTGTCGAAATGGGTTGTTAATTCTACACTCTATTACGAGAGCGGCGGATTTGAAGCGCGCGTTAGCCATCGCTTCCGATCGAAGTTTCTAGCCGAGGTTACGGGTATCAGTGCGACACGGAATTTCAGGGATGCGCTTAGCGAATCCATTTTTGATGCGCAGATTGGTTATGCATTCCAAAGCGGCGCATTGGAAGGATTGAGAATCACCGTTCAGGGGCTCAATCTGACTGATGAACCCTTTGTGACGACGGTTTTTGGCCAGCCGCTGCAAGTGATCGACCACCAAAGTTTTGGCCGCACCTATCTTATTGGCGCGTCTTTCACATTCTAACACGCTCAATCCTCCCGAGCGCAATTGACCCCGCCCGTATCCTATTGCCGGCGGGGTCTTTTTGTTTCAATTGATGCGACTATGACAGATATTGATGCGAGCCTAATGTCGCCGGTAGGCTATCAGCATTGCAGCAACGGGATCTTTCAGCATGACCACCAACGATCAAGCCGGGCGTGCGATAGCAACGGTGCTGATTGTCGGCGGCGGCACGGCCGGCTGGATGGCCGCCGCGGTCCTTTCCAAGGCGCTCGGCAAACAGGTTTCAATCAGGCTGATTGAATCAGATGAAATCGGAACAGTCGGCGTCGGCGAGGCGACAATCCCGCAAATTCATCACATCAACAGGTTTCTCGGGTTTGATGAAAACGACTTCATTCGCAGCACGCAAGCCAGTTTCAAGCTCGGCATACAGTTCAACAACTGGGCCAGGCTAGGGGACAGCTATCTTCACGCTTTTGGCGACATCGGCATGCCGCTTGGGCTTATTCCTTTTCATCATTTTTGGCTGCGCGCGCGCGCGTCGGGAGACCAAAGCAGCCTTTGGGACTATTCCATCAACACGCTGGCCGCCATGCAGAACCGTTTTGACCGCATTGAGCAAGTTGGGTCTTCCAGGCTCACCGGCATAAGATACGCCTTTCACTTCGATGCCAGCCTCTATGCACAATATCTTCGCCGCTTCGCCGAAACGCGTGGTGTGAAAAGATCAGAAGGCAAGATCGTCGATGTCGCGCTCGATGGCGAGACCGGTTTTATCAGAACGGTTCGGCTTCAAAGCGGAGAGGAGATTGGCGCAGATTATTTTATTGATTGTTCCGGCTTTCGCGGTCTGCTGATCGAGGGCGCCCTCAAAGCCGGTTATGAGGACTGGACGCGATGGCTGCCTTGCGATCGCGCGGTCGCGGTGCAGTCCGAGCATGGCGGCGTTTTTCGTCCATATACACAAGCGACGGCCCAACAGGCCGGCTGGCAATGGCGCATTCCGCTGCAGCATCGCGTTGGCAACGGCCATGTCTATTGCAGTCAGTTTATGACCGACCAGCAAGCCAAAGACATCCTTTTACGGAATATTGAAGGAAAGGCGCTGGGCGAGCCGCGTTTCATTCGCTTCACGACGGGCATGCGCAAGCGCATGTGGGTCAAAAACTGCGTCGCGCTGGGCCTGGCCAGCGGCTTCATGGAACCCCTTGAATCGACATCGATCCACCTGATTCAGTCAGCGGTCAGCCGCATCGTTTCCATGTTTCCCGACATGCGTTTCGATCCAGTGCTCGTCGAAGAGTTCAATCGGCAATCGCGGTTCGAGCTTGAACGCGTTCGCGATTTTCTGATTTTGCACTATCACGCCAATGAGCGTAATGATTCCGATTTTTGGAAGGGCTGTCGCGATATGACCGTGCCGGATGCGCTGACAGCGAAGATGGCGTTGTTCCGCGCCAGTGGGCGAATTTACCGTGAACATGAAGAGCTCTTTACGGAAACCGGATGGCTTCAGATTTTGCTCGGCCAGCGAATTATGCCCGCTGGGCGCCATCCGGTTGCGGATGTGCTTCCCGAAGGCGACCTTTCCGGTTTCCTTCGCGACATCAAGTCGTTGATCACGCAGGCGTCGTCGTCAATGCCCTTACATGAAGCGTTTATTAACAGCCATTGCAAGGCGCCGGCGACCGGTCATTGATCCTGACCGGCGCTGTCTTGGCTCTCTGCGTGCATCTGCGCCAGCACCTCTTTGTGATCGCGGAAATTGAGTCCCGAACGCGCGACAAAGTCGTCGATAATATTCAGGTCAAAACGTTTAAGATCATCCGTCGGCGGTTTAATTTTATCCTGGTCAGGATAATTTCCATATCCGCCGAGGAGGCAAATCCATGACGTCAATGAATAATATTTGCTGATGTCTTGTTCGGCGATTTCCTTTTTTAAGTCACCACGCGAAAACCAGCACTGCAAAAGCTGTTGTAGCGAATCTGACAGCTTGTTGTTTGCAACATTGTCGCGCCAATATTCTGTATCGTTTCGCAACGCTGCCCGATAATGGCAAACAATATAATCGCGAACGCCCTCAAAGCGGGCGCTTATCTCCGCGTTGAATTCGTCTTCCTTTTCATTCGTGAAATTGCCTTTCTCGAGCGCCGCCATGAATTGCTCGACGGTCGCCTGGACCAGATGAAGAGCGGTCGCTTCCAGCGGTTCGATGAAACCCTGGGATAAGCCGACGGCAAGACAGTTTTTATGCCAGTGTTTCTCTACGCGGCCAACTTTCATTTTGAGATGGCGAGCCGCCACATCGCTGTCGAGCATTCCCAAATGCGTTCGCAATTCAGCTTCCGCTTCGTCTGCCGAGCAATAGCGGTCACTGTAGACATAGCCATTGCCGGTTCTATTGGTGAGCGGAATATTCCACACCCAGCCGTTTTTTAGCGCCGTTGAGACGGTTTGCGAATTGGTTCCGGCAGTGTCGGCGGACGTTGGCATCACGACCGCAGCGTTGTTGAACAGGTTTTCCGCAAATGAGACGAATTTGACGCCCAAAGCCTGCTGTAGAATGAGCGAACGAAAGCCCGTGCTGTCGACGAAGATATCGGCGGCGATTGCGCGATCGTCATCGAGTTTTAAAGAGGCGACATTTCCGCTTTCGGTGAGCAGAACGTCAGTAACTTTTCCCTCAATATGAGAGACTCCAAGTGATATTGCATGCTCGCGCAAAAAAGCACTGACGAGATAAGCATCGAAATGATAGCCATAAGCCATTTCAAAGGGGAAATGATGTGCGGCCGTGGGAGCGAGGCTGTTGTTTGCAAGATATGCGGACAGGAAAAAACGATCCGGACTGGCGTCTAAATCAAATCCTTGTCGGCGGAAATGGCTGTTGAAATAAAACGCCGGCGATGTGTGGAGGTCGACAGGTGAGGGGAACGGATGAAAATAATGTTCATATCCGGGCCGAGCGGACCAGCCGTAAAAACTGATGCCGTTCTTATAGGTCGCGCTGCATTTCGGCATCCAGTCGGATTCCGCAACGCCCAGATATTCAAAGAACGCCTTTAATTGCGGGGTTGAGCCCTCGCCGACGCCGATAATGCCGATGTCGGGTGATTCCAGGACGGTGATGTCGACATTGCGATCCGCCCAGCGTTTCGCCATCAGATTGGCGGCCATCCATCCGGCGGCGCCGCCGCCGAGAACGAGGATTCGAAATGGACCATTATCTGCTTTTTTTGAAGCCATTAGTTCTTAAGATACACTCGGTAGCTCCAGGGTGCCAGGATCAACGTGCTATCTGCGTCAAAGGTTATATCACCGCCCGCAAAATAATCCGTATAGGCGCCATGGTGCAGTGATTGCGGGAAAGACACCATCTTTTCTTCCGCGCTGAAATTCATGAGCGCGAAAATACCGTCCTTTTCGCCAAAGCGCACGAAACTCAGAACCTTTTGCGGCTCGGAATTGAGAACAGAAATCATGCGCGCGCCGCCGGCGCCGTTCCACAACGCCCGGGTCTCATGTTTTAGCGCAAAGAGCTGTTTGTACAAATCCCCGACAGGGTGCTCACGCCAGTCAATCAGGTCCTTTTCGAAAAACGCCAGCCGCTTCGGGTTGCCCGCTTCCTGGCCGTTATAGACTAGCGGAACGCCTTCTCCGACAACGGACAGAACGATGGCCGCCTCAAGCGCATCGCCGAAAAGTTCGAATTGTGTTCCCTCCCAGGCGTTTTTGTCGTGATTGCTGATAAATGTCATGCGATAGGCATCCGCAGGCCAGGCGCTTTCATTCGCCGAGTAGTATCCAAAGAGGGCGCCCACATCCGCCCCGTTTGCAGCGATGTCGTGCATGGCGTTATGCCAGTCCCACGCGTAGGTTGCATCAAATGCGCGTGCGTGCAGGTCGCGTGTTTGCCACTCAGCCAACATGAAAACCGGCCTGATTTCATCAAGCTCACGGCGGACATTGTCCCAAAAATCAAGCGGAGCATATCCGGCGACGTCGCATCGATAGCCGTCAATGCCCGCCTCTGCGACCCAGTATTTCATCGCCTCGGTCATATATTCGCGTAATTCCGGATTTGAATAATCAAGATCGATAATGTCAGACCAGTCCCACCATGGCGTTGGACGAAAGTCGCCCTTCCAGTCGCGTTCATACCAATCGGCATGATCCGTTACGAGACTATTGTCCCAGGCGGTATGATTGGCGACCCAATCAAGAATGACATACATGCCAAGAGTGTGAGCTGCGTCGACAAAGGATTTTAAATCCTCGAACGCGCCAAATTCCGGATTGACGCCAAAATAATCTTTGACGGCGTAGGGGCTGCCGAGCGAGCCTTTACGGTTTTTTTCCCCGATGGGGTGGATCGGCATCAGCCACAAGATGTCTGCGCCCAGTTCTTTTATCCGCGGCAGTTCTTTCTGGGCCGCAGCGAATGTGCCCTCTTTCGTAAAATGACGGGTATTAATCTGGTAAATAACCGCATTGCGTGACCATTCGGGATGATCGATTTTAATATAAGGGTTCGGGGCATAGAGGCTGGCTTTGTCGGAGGGGCCCGTTTGGGCGCCGTCTTGGGCCCGCGCGCCGTTTGGCTTTCTTGCTTCGATGCCGTCGCAAGCGGCGATGGCAACGAGTGCGGACGCAATGGCGAGATATTTAGACATGCGGATGTCCTCTGGGATCAGACTTTTTGTAGGGGTTGCGAAATAATCCGATAAAAAATCTATGCTGGGATTGGGTGCGGCTACGATACGGCCGCGCTTAGTTGACGGACGGTTCGGGTCTCAAAAAGCAATTGACCGTGAGACGCCCTCGCCGCGGGTCGTCGGGCAGGGGGGAAGTGTTGTCGATCGCGCTGCAATGCAGAATAAAGCCCCGGTATATCAGCATGCGGTTGAAAGCAGCGTCGACGGCGCCGATGCGTTCGAAGAAGGGCGCGCCGTCCTCTATATATCGTGGTGGCGGCAGGCCGCGTTCACGCACTTCGGTCTCAAGGGTTTGCTTGAATTTATTGAACCGTTCAGCGTTCACTGTTTCATAGCCGGTGCTGCAATGGCGATAAAAGGCGGTGCCGCCTTGCTCGTGTTTGCTCAGATAATAAAGGATCGCAATGCGCTTTTCCTCAACCCCGTCATAATGAGGAAATCGCTGGATCGGCAACAACGCTTCCGGAGGAGTTGTTACCATCGAATAAAAACATTCACTGCTCCAGCGTTCACCGATGATATCGAAATGTTGTTCGAGAATATCTTCTGTTGAAGCTATCAGCGTTTGCGTGAATTCTTCGTCAACATATGCCCGCCGACCTGGAAAGTATGCGCCAATGTATGAGAACGTTTTCGCGCAGGCGTCTTCAACAAAAGCTTCGGGGTGCGAGAGTGCATTGTCGATGACCACGACCGGCTGGCGCTGGTTTCCGAAATGCTCGACATGCAGTGTCGATTGCGGAGACAGACTGATCTTCATTTCGCACCTGACAATTTCTTCACGCGCCGCTTCGATCCTTTTAGGCGCAGCGCCATTTTGGTTGGTCCGAGGAAGAGGGGCAATGGTGACATCCTTCGTCGATGCGCGTGGGTAATGGGTGAAGTGGAGGGGCCTCATTGCCTGGACGATCTATTTGGCTGTAAGTTTTTGCATTATTTTCCGTTGATGACGCCCAAAAGAACAAGGCGTGAAAACCCACTATATATCAAAAAATCCCATTATAATAGAGGATTACGAGTATGTGCGTTGTGCGGCGCAGCATGACGGATCAGTCTTGATCATAATTATTGCATAAAATTACATAGGTCTGTAAGATTCGATGCTCGTGCCAGCGGCTGTTTGGCGTGGACTTGATGCGCCATGTTGGTGATCTGTCAGTCTTTGATGAAGCAATTATCGGGGAGTGAGAATATAATGTCCGCAGCGCGATCGCGACTTTTGCAACTAACCGCCGCAGCCTTTTGGTTGTTATCCATGTTCGCGGCGCAAACAGCCGTTGCGCAGACCCCCGTTCAGGTGAGTTCTCCGGATGGCGAAATTGTCGTCACCGTGAGCGACGATAGCGGCAACGCGCAGTACAAGATCGATTATCGCGGCGAACAGCTCATCGCACCGTCGCGTCTCGGCATGCGTTTTAAAGACCAAGAGGGTTTCGAGACCAATTTTGAAATCGTCGCAAGCGAAGTCGCGAGCGCTGATGAGACTTGGGAGCAGCCATGGGGCGAACGCCGATTTGTCCGCGATCATCACAATGAACTTTATGTGAAATTCCGGGCGATCGACAATCCGGATCGCCGGTTCGCGGTCCGTTTTCGTTTGTTCGATGACGGCGTCGGATTCCGTTACGAAATTGGGAAACAGAAAAAGCTTGGGAAAGTCGAAATAACAGATGAGCTGACGCAATTTTCTGTTGGCGAAAACACGACAAGCTGGTCGATTCCGAGCGGCGAATTCAATCGGTATGAATATATTTACAGCGAGACCCCTGCTGGCCAGGTTCAAGATGCGCATACGCCCATAACATTTAAGAAGTCCTCTGGTGTCCACTTCAGCATTCACGAGGCCGCGCTTGTCAATTACTCGGGCATGTCGCTCCAGCGGCTTCGTCCGGGAACGTTCAAGGCGCAGCTTTCGCGCTGGTCGGATGGCGTTCTTGTGAAAACAAAAACGCCTTTCGTGACGCCCTGGCGCACAATCCAGATTTCACCAGACGCCAAGGGGCTGTTAAATTCGGACCTGATTTTAAACCTCAACGAGCCAAACAAGCTCGGCGACGTCTCCTGGGTCGAACCTGCAAAATATGTCGGCATCTGGTGGGAAATGCATATCCGCGATGCAAGTTGGGGGATGAAGCCGCTCCATGGCGCCACAAACGAGAATGTGAAGCGTTACATCGATTTCGCCGCAAGAAATGGTTTCAAAGGCATTCTTGTCGAAGGTTGGAATGTAGGTTGGGACGACAATTGGTTTGGCAACGGTAAAGTGTTCAGCTTTACGACGACCTATCCGGATTTCGATCTCGCTGCGCTCGCCGCTTACGCGGAGGAAAGGGGCGTGCGCATTATCGGGCACCACGAGACTGGAGGCGCGGCAACGCATTACGAGCGCCAGATGGAAGACGCGTTCGCGCTGTATGAAGCCAATGGCGTGCGCACCGTGAAGACAGGCTATGTCGCGGACGCTGGCGGCATCCAGCGCATAGACGACAAGGGCGTGGAGCGCTTCGAATGGCATGACAGCCAGTTCATGGTGAACCATCATCTCAACGTTGTGAAAGCGGCGGCAAAATACAAAATTGCAATCAATCCTCACGAGCCGATCAAGGATACTGGCCTTCGCCGGACCTATCCGAACTGGATCGCGCGTGAAGGCGCTCGCGGTCAGGAATTTAACGCCTGGGGCACACCGCCAAACCCGCCTGAGCACACAGCGATATTGCCATTCACGCGAATGCTCGCCGGACCGATGGATTTCACACCCGGTATTTTCGACCTTGAGCCGAACAAAAAACCGCCTGTGCGTGATGACATGCAGCGTTCTGATCCGTCGAACCGTCCACAAACAACACTGGCGAAGCAGCTCGCACTTTATATTGTGCTCTATAGCCCGATACAGATGGCGGCGGATTTGCCGGAAAACTACGAAAAGCGTCCGGACGCTTTTCAATTCATCAAGGACGTGCCGACCGACTGGGAAGAAAGCATCGCGATCGCAGGCGAAATCGGAGATTTCGTCGCTTTCGCCCGCAAGGACCGCAACAGCGATGACTGGTACCTCGGTGCGCTGACTGATGAGGATACGCGAGAATTGGAGATCTCTCTCGACTTCCTCAATCAGGGCCAGGCATATGTCGCCGAAATATATAGGGATGGCGACAATGCTGACTGGAAAACACGCCCTTATGATATGATCATTGAACAACGCACCGTTACGGCAGACGAAATAATGACGCTGCCGCTGGCTGCAAGCGGTGGGGCGGCCGTCCGTTTCTACCCGACTTCGCGATAGGAACGGGTTATGGCGCTTGAGACAGTCGATCTTGTTATTGTCATTGGTTATGCGATTGCGTTGATTGCGATCGCGACATTGGTATCGCGCGAGAAGGTGGGCCACAAGAAAGATACGGCGGATTACTTTCTGGCGGGCAAGGCGCTGCCCTGGTGGGCGATCGGCGCGTCGCTGATAGCGGCGAACATTTCGGCCGAGCAGATTATCGGCATGTCGGGATCCGGCTACGCCGTCGGTCTTGCGATTGCTTCTTACGAATGGATGGCGGCGATCACGCTGGTGATCGTCGGTAAGTTCTTTTTGCCGATCTTTTTAAAACGCGGCATCTATACGATGCCGCAATTTCTCGAACAGCGCTTCGGACCCAGCGTCAAATACGTAATGTCGGTGTTTTGGCTGGGGCTTTACACCTTCGTCAATCTGACAACGATCCTGTGGCTTGGGGCGACCGCGATCAATACGCTGACCGGCGCTGATATGATGCTCGGCATGGTTTTGCTGGCGATGTTCGCCGCTGCTTACTCACTTTATGGTGGGCTTAAAGCTGTCGCGCTCACTGACATCATTCAGGTTGTCTTGCTTGTGTTTGGCGGCTTGTTGATCGCCAACATCACGCTCAGCGCCGTTGGCGGCGGCAGCGCCATTGCCGGTTTCGGACGGCTGATGGCCGAGTTTCCCGAGCGTTTCGACATGATCCTGTCGCGCGACAATCCGGAATATAAAAACTTACCGGGGATTGGCGTTCTCCTCGGCGGCATGTGGATCATGAACATTTCTTATTGGGGATGTAACCAATATATCATTCAGCGGGCACTTGGCGCCAAGAATGTTAAGGAAGCGCAGGCCGGCATCATGTTCGCAGCTTTTTTAAAGCTCCTGATGCCATTGATCATTGTCGTGCCGGGGATTGCCGCCGTCATGTTGGCGCCGGATCTCGCCAAACCCGATCAGGCCTATCCGGAGATGATGAAGCTGGTGCCGACGGGGATAAGAGGGCTAATCTTTGCTGCCCTCATAGCAGCGATCGTTTCCTCACTGGGCTCAATGATGAATTCGATTTCAACGATCTTTACGATGGACCTTTACCGGCCGCTGTTCGGCAAGGGGAAAACCGAACGTCAGCTCGTCGGCGTTGGACGGATCACAAGCCTCTCGGCAATTGCCATCGCCGTCGTCGCGGCGCGGCCTTTGCTCGCCGGGGCCGATCAGGTGTTTCAGATAATCCAGGAATATACCGGCTTCTTCACGCCGGGCATTGTCGTGATCTTTGTGCTCGGCCTGTTTTGGAATCGGGCGACGGAACTCGGAGCCATGGCGGCGGTGATCGGATCGTTTGCTTTGTCTCTGGCGTTCAAAATCTGGCTGCCGACGATGCCCTTTATGGATCGCGTTGGCGTCGTCTTTCTTTTGTGCATGGGGCTTGGCGGCGCCTTGTCGCTGCTGCAGCGTCCCTCGGGCGATGACAAGATTGTGAATCTTGCGGGCGTTTCGTTCAAGACCAGCACGCGGTTTAACATCGGCGCTGCCATCGTCACCGCCGTCCTCATTATTCTTTATGGATTTTATTGGTGAGACGGTTAGTGATGCGCTGCAGCGACTGAGATACTTTCGACATGAGCACAGACGAAGCTTCCTCTTCGCCGCAATTGCTGCCGGTTTGCGCGTTTGATCTTGTCGTATTTGGTGCGGCAGGCGATTTGGCGCTTCGAAAACTCGTGCCGTCTTTATTTCACCGCTGGCGCGATGGGCAAATCCTGGCGCAATCGAAAATCATTGGCGTATCGCGCACAGCGATGGACGATGCGAAATATCGTTCTTTGGCGCTCGAAAGTTTTAACAAGTTTCATCCCGGCGAGACGATCGACGACAAAGAATGGCGCTCCTTTAGCGAGCAACTGTTTTATGTTGAGCTTGATGCGTTGGACGAAAACGCGCCTTGGCAGACACTAATTGAGAAACTGGGCGAGCCAGTCGGAAAACAACGCATTTTTTATCTGGCGCTTCCGCCGAGCCTTTATGGCGACGTGTGCCGTAACATTGCTGCAGCGGGAATTAATACTGATGGCGCGCGCATTGTACTCGAAAAACCGATTGGTCATGATCTTGAGAGCGCCCGGGCGATCAATGACGCAGTCGGCGCCGTGTTCGAGGAAGAATCGATCTTTCGCATTGATCACTACCTCGGCAAGGAGACCGTACAGAACCTCATCGTTCTGCGCTTTATGAACTCACTTTTTGAGCCAGTCTGGAACGCAAATGCGATCGACCATGTCGAGATCACAGTGGCGGAATCAATCGGGTCGGGCACCCGCGCCAGTTACTATGATACGGCCGGCGCTTTGCGCGATATGGTTCAAAATCATTTGTTACAATTATTGTGCCTCGTCGCCATGGAGCCGCCGCTCGATCTTGAAGCCGATACGGTGCGGGACGAAAAAATAAAGGTGCTGCGCGCCTTAAGGCCGATCAAAGAAACAAGCGTTCGGGAAACAACGGTTCGCGGCCAATATGGCGGCGGTGCGTCGAACGGTGAAGCGGTTCCCGGTTACGCTGACGAACTGGGCAAGACATCCGCCACTGAAACTTTTGTTGCTCTCAAGGCGCATATTGACAACTGGCGATGGAAAGGCGCTCCGTTTTATCTCCGAACCGGAAAGCGCATGCAATCGCGGCGGTCCGAGATTATTATTCAGTTCAAGGATGTCGCGCATGCGCTTGTTTCCATGCGCGCAGACGAATTGAAACCGGCGCGTCTCGTCATTCGTCTCCAGCCTGATGAAGGCGTCAGGCTGTTGCTGGTGACAAAGGAGCCGGGGCCGGGGGGCATGCGATTGAGATATGTGCCGCTGAACCTCAGTTATGCCGACGCTTTTTCGGCCCGTTATCCGGACGCGTATGAGCGGTTATTGATGGCGGTGGTGCGCAGTGATCTTGCCTTGTTTATGCGGCGCGACGAAGTTGAGGCCGCCTGGCGCTGGGTGGAGGGCATTCTCGCCGCCTGGCGCATGGATGCGACGCCGGTTCATGCTTATGTGGCAGGCGCCGATGGGCCGGTTCAAGCCGCGATGCTGCTCGATCGCGACGGGCGCGAGTGGTTTGATGGCGCAACCTATTGAACTTATTGAGTTTGGCGCACGAGCGCCTATGGCCGAGCGGCTCGCCGACGTCATCGAAGCGAAACTTGCGCGCGCCATAGCAACACGCGGCGTGGCGAGTCTCGCCGTTTCCGGCGGTTCGACATCGGCCGGCCTCTATCGCGTCCTGTCGACGGGAACGCTCGAATGGCGTAAAGTAACGGCGGCGCTTGTCGATGAACGCTGGACGCGGCCAGGTTCTTCCGGCTCAAACGAAACATTCATAGGCAATACTTTAATTGGGTATTAGGTAGCAAGAGCAGGAACTTTCAGCCTCCCGTTTTCTGCGGATTTCGCCCTGCTTGGCGCATGTCGGAAAGCCATGTGATCAGCGCCCTACGCCGTAAACGGGCGGAACTGTCAGGCGAACTCATTGATCTGGAAAAGCAGCGTGCTGCCAATAACCTTTCCATTGACGGCTGACCGGTGCGGAAAGCGCGCCCGAGGCACCGCTAACAGTTGACAAAGAAGCTGCGAGTAATTTGTGACGCTATATGACGAACAGATGAGAACTATCCGCCAGCATCAAAATGCTTGGCCGGTTTAAACCGTTCCAATAGCGAATGCGCTCAGTTTAAATGTAATCAAAGTCAGCAATTGGAATGATGAAATTTCGAGCATGATCCGCCGCGATGCGCAGGACGGCGGGGAGTCCGGGTATGTAATTTATGTCAATGCGCTGCACAGCGAAGTCCATCGGCGTTTTACGATTGCGCATGAATGCGACCACTTCGTTTTGCACCGGTCTTTGATTGGAGACGGCATTGTTAAAGACGCCCTTATGCGGGCACAAGGCTTTAGCAGCCGCGTTGAATACCAAGCGAACCAGTTTGCTGCGGACATGTTGATGCCGCGGCATTTGCTGGATCAGGCCAAGAACAACGGGTTGTAAACGTTACCGCGTTGGCGACGGCTTTTGGCGTCTCCAGACACGCCATGTCTATTCGCCTCTACAAAGTGCCGTATAATGACAGCGGCGCTAGCTTTGCTGACGTTGGGCGTTAGTTTTTTGGTGCGCCTGCTGCTGACACCGACGTTTGCACAGCGAATAGCGTTTCTGCCGCCTCAATTGGGCGCTTCCTGCTCTTGCTACCTAATACCGGTTCGATCGGAACCGCATCCACCAGCAAGTGACTCTGCCAAAATTGATTTGGGGCGCGTTGAGACGTGAGGGAAAGTTAGCCGCAGCAGCCAAATGAGCAGCTCCGAATTTCGTTCTCCGAATCCCTTGATGATGTCGAAAAGACACGAAATAATTGTCAATCGATTGGCTTACTGATTAAAAAATGGCGTCCCCGGCAGGATTCGAACCTGCGACCCCTTGATTAGGAATCAAGTGCTCTATCCTGCTGAGCTACGGGGACAATATTCTCGGAAGTTCTTGGTGACCACTTTCGATTGCACTGCCTATACGGTTCGGAAAACGGTTCAAAAAAACTACAATTTTTCAACATATTGATCAAAAACGACAATTTAGCCTAGACACGCGGATTAGGAATCTGGTGCTCTATCCTGCTGAGCTACGGGGACAGCGCCGCTGCCAATCTAGGTCATCTTGCCGTCAATTGGAATCGCCGGAAGAGACTTGGAATCCACATTTCGCCCGGCGCCAGGGCCAATTTCGCGCTGTGTCAAAAGTGTTTTGCCGGTTCTCCCGTTAAATTCACGAAAACGCCGCCGAATCGTTTTCCTTCCGCTGATTAACCGCCATAATTGGCGTTAATGATCCAGCGCGCCGGGCGACTGGTGTGGGAGAACTTTTATGAAGCGCAGGGACGCGGCGATCATCGCCGCAGCTATTTTGGCGGCTTTTGCCGGCGGTTTGCTGTTGGGCCGGGCGATTGCTCCTGATTCAGGCTCCGGCGTCACGCCAAACAGCCAGCAAATTGTCGGCGCTGACCCGAGGGGCGCCGGACAGACGCGCCGGCCGTTTCAGAGGCGCCGCGCCGATAATGCCGAGCGCCCGGTCGCCGAAGTCCAAAAAGGTTTTGCTTACCAGCGCGTGATCCTTGATACGGGCTCGGATCTCCCCAAAGCCTGTTTTCAATTCACCCAGGCGCTCGATGACAGCGGCAGCGTCAATTACGCCGACTTTGTCCGGCTGACGCCGGATACCGGCGCCGCCCTCGACGTCGATGGTTCATCTTTATGTCTTTCCGGCCTGACATTTGACAAGGACTATCGCGCGCGGCTGCGCGCCGGGCTGCCGGGCAAGAAAGGCGACCGCCTGCAGCGCGCCGAGGAAGTCGTCATCGCCTTTGGCGACAAGCCTTCTTATGCGGGCTTTGCAGGCGACGGGGTGATCCTGCCGCGTCTCGAAGCGGACGGCCTGGGCATTGAGACTGTCAATGTGGAGAAGGTGCAAATCTCCGTATACCGTGTTTCGGACCGGTCGCTTGCGCAGAAACAAATCGCAGCCGGCGAGACCTCCGCAGAAAATGAATATTTCTATGTCTGGGGCGAAGAAAACGGCGAAGATGTCGGCGTTGAAATCTGGAAGGGCGAAATCGAAACGCCCGGCGGGCGCAATGAGACAACAACCACCGTATTTGCGCTTGGCGCGGCGCTGGATGCGTTAAAACCGGGCGCCTATTTTATTCGTTTGCGCGACGCGTCGCCGGGCGCGGCCAAAAACCGCATGGCCCAGGCCTGGCGCTGGATCATGTTCACCGACATGGCGCTGACGACTTATTCCGGCGCCGACGGCATTGATGTTTTTGTGCGGTCGATTGCATCGGCGCGCCCGATTGCCGGCGTCCAATTATCGCTGATCGCGGTCAATAACGAGATATTGGCGACGGCGATCACCAATGCCGACGGCCGCGCCCGGTTTGAAGGCCCCGCCGTGAACGGGGCGGCGCCGCTGACGCCGCGCATGATCATGGCCAACGGGCCGCAGGATGATTTTGCGGCGCTTGATTTGCAGCGCGCGCCTTTGGATCTTTCCGACCGTAATGTCGCGGGCCGGGACGCCCAGTCAAAACTCGACGGCTTTGTTTATCTTGATCGCGGCATCTACCGGCCCGGCGAGACAGCGTATGTTTCCGGCCTTTTACGCAACGATGCGGGGCGCGCCGTTAGCAACCGGCCGTTGACCGTGACGATCCGCCGGCCAAACGCAACCGAGGCGGATAAACGCCGGCTTGAAAAGCTGGAGATCGGCGGATTTTCTTTTGCCTATGACGTTCCTGCCTCGGCGCCGCGCGGCGTCTGGCGCATCGAGATTACCGCCGATGGTTATGACGGCGTTGTTGGCGCGGAGAGTTTTTCTGTTGAAGATTTTGTGCCCCAGCGCCTCGAAGTGTCGATTGAGGCCGATGAAAAAACACCGGTCAGACCCGACGCGGCGCGCGATATTACGGTCTCAAGCCGTTATCTTTACGGCGCCCCGGCAAGCGGATTGGCGGTTGAAGCCGAAGCGCGCCTGCGTCTTGACCCCAATCCGTTTCCGGATTTTTCAAAGTTTCGTTTCGGGCCGGTAAACGGCCGCTTTGACGAACGCTTTTTGACGCTGCCGAATTCAACAACCGACGCGGAAGGAAAAGCTTCCGTCGCGCTCAAAGTCGATGACGCGCCCAAAGGCTATGGCGCCCCCATGCGTGCGGATCTTGTGGTCGGCGTTGTCGAGCCGGGCGGGCGCGTCGTGCGCGAAAGCGCGCGCATTCCGGTGCGTCCTGACGACATCTATGTGGGCCTTAAACTTGCCAATGACAAAACCGGCTTTGGCCGCGATGACAATGTTGAGGTCGAAGCGGTGCTGCTCGACTGGCAGGGCAATGTTGTCGATGGCGAGCTGGAATGGAAACTGGTTGAAGAAGATTACTGGTTCGACTGGTATCGCGATAACGGCCAATGGCGCTGGCGGCGTTCGTTCCGCGATGTGCTGATCGCCGAGGGCCGCGGGCAAACAGGCCGTGAAAAGCTCGGGCGCCTTATCGGCCAACGGCTTGATACTGGAACCTATCGTCTGAGTGCAACGCAGACGGGCGGCAAGGCAAAAACCGACATTCGTTTCTATGTGGGCTGGCGATCCTATGCCGCCGGCGCGGACACGCCTGATCAGGCGGCGATGACATTGCAAAATGACAAAGTGGCGCCGGGCGCCCGCGCGCGATTGTTTTTAAACCCGCCATATGAAGGCGAAGCGATTATCGCAATCGCCACCGACCGCGTGCATCGCGTGCAACGTCTAAAGGTTGACGCCAAAGGCCGCGAGATCATCATCGACACCGATCCCGCATGGGGCGCCGGGTTTTACGTTCTGGCGACAGTCGTGACGCCGCGCGATCCCGGCGACCGTCCGGTGCCGCGCCGCGCCATGGCGGTGACTTATGTGCCGTTCGATATGTCGGCGCGCAAACTTAATGTTGAGATCAGCCAGCCGGAAATATTGCGTCCCCGTTCGAGACTTGATTTGCCGATCGCCGTCGGCGGCGCCGCGCCGGGCTCGCCGGTGATGATGACCGTCGCGGCGGTGGATGAGGGAATTTTGCGTCTTACGAAATTTAAGTCGCCCGATCCTGTCGATTATTATTATGGCAAGAAACGTCTCGGCGTCGGCATCCGCGATGATTACGGGCGTATTCTGCACGCAAATCTGGGCGCTGCCGCGCGCTTCGGCGGCGACCAGCTTGGCGGCGAAGGCCTGACGGTTGTGCCGACCAAATCGGTTGCGCTGTTTTCCGGAACATTGACGGTCGGCAATGACGGTAATGTCATCGCGCCGATTGACGTGCCTGACTTTAACGGCGAACTGCGCCTGATGGCGGTCGCCTGGTCGAAAGACCGATTGGGTTCAGCGTCCGAACCGATGACCGTGCGCGATCTCGTGCCGGCGGAACTTGCGTTGCCGCGTTTCCTCGCCCCCGGCGATGATGCGACCGCAACCTTGTTGATCGACAATGTGGACGGTGAGGCGGGCGATTATGTTGTGACGCTCGCGGGCGAAGGTCCTGCGGACATTACGGCCACGCAGAGCTTTACCCTGGCGGAAGGCGAAAAAACCACAAGCGTCTTTCCGATCAAAACCGGCGAGACCGGGATTGGCGCGGTAAATTTATCAGTCGCTGGTCCCGGCGGCTTTTCCGTCGCGCGGTCCTATCCGATCCAGTCACGCACGCCTTATTTTCCGGTCACAGAAGTAAGGACGGCGGCGCTGGAGCCCGGCGAGAGTTTTGTTCTCAATGATGCGGTCGCTGCGTCCTATGTTCCGGGATCCGCAGACGTAACGGTTTCCTTTTCCAGGCTGCGCGGCGTCGAACCGGGTCCGCTGCTCGATGCGCTTTACCGCTATCCTTATGGCTGTTCAGAGCAGCTAACCAGCTCGGCGATGCCGCTGTTGTTTGTTGATATGCTCGGCGGCGAAGTTGGCCGCGATCCCGAACGCGCGGTGCGTCCGCGTGTGCAACAGGCGGTAAACAAGCTGCTTAATCGTCAGGGGCCGGATGGCGCGTTTGGTTTGTGGCGTGTTGGCGACAGCTGGAGTTCTCCATGGCTCGGCGCTTATGTGACCGACTTTCTTTATCGCGCCCGTAATGAAGGCTATGGCGTGCCCGAAGAGGCGCTCGACCGCGCTTACAATTCTCTTGCGGATATTGCCCGCATCGACCGCTGGTATCTCGCCAGCTATCAGACCAATGTTTATGAGGGCGGCAATAACAACGATACGCGTGACTATTTGCGCCGCCGGTCAGCAGCCTATGCGCTTTATGTGCTGGCGCGCGCCGGCCGCGCGGATCTTTCTGATCTGCGCTATTTCCATGATGCGCTGCTTGATGAAACCGCAAGCCCGCTTGCCAAAGCGCATATTGGCGCAGCGCTTGCGATGATGGGCGATCGCGCCCGCGCAAACAGCGCATTTGAAAAAGCGGCGGCGGCAATTGGCTGGGATAACCGCGGCGATTACTACCAGACCGTGTTGCGCGATGCGGCCGGCGTTCTCGCGCTGGCGGTTGAAGCGGGACAGGACAGCAAAGTTGAAGCGCTGAGCGAGCGCTTCATTGCGGCGATGAAAGATCCAAACCGCATGCATACCCAGGAAAAAGCTTTCGTCTTGCTGGCGTCGCAGGCGCTCATTCGCAACGCCGGACCGATGACGCTGAGCGTTAATGGCGAAGCCCGGGACGCATTGCCGCCGGCGCCGTCCTTCGCGCCAACAGCTGAAGAAATGGCCGGGGAGATTACCTATCGCAATGACAGCGATGGTCAGATATTCCGCTCTCTGACGGTTTCCGGATCGCCCTTGACGGCCCCTGCGGCGGTTAATCAGGGTCTTAGTCTCACCAAACGCATCGCGACCCGCGACGGCCAGCCGGCCGATCTTTCGGCGGTTCGTCAAAATGACCGCTTGATCGTGGTCTTAAGCGGTGTTGCGCTGGATAATCGCCAGCACCCGGCGGTCATTGCCGACCTGTTGCCTGCGGGCTTTGAAATCGAAGCGATCCTGAAACCCGAAGACGGCGGCGGGCAGGGGCGAAACGGTCCCTATCAATGGATTGGCGAGCTGGTCTATCCGCGTGTCGCCGAGGCGCGGGACGATCGCTTTGTCGCTGCGGTTGATATATCCGGCAAGCAGCGGTTTACGCTTGCCTATATTGTTCGCGCCGTAACGCCGGGCGCCTTCACCATGCCTGGTGCGGTGATGGAGGATATGTACCGGCCAGGCGTTTTTGCGCGCACCAGCGTCGGGCGCGTTTCAATTGCGCCGGCTCAATGATTGCGCGTTTTGCCATAGATCATTGGCGGCTCGCGTCGGTCCTTGCCGCGATGATGTCGATTGCGACAGCGGATTTGATCTTTGCGCCGCCATTGGACCGCGCCCGCGCCGTCTCGCCGCTGGTGACGGATCAAAACGGCGAATGGCTGCACGCATTCGCGAATGCTGACGGACGCTGGCGCTTTAAAGCTGATCTTGGGGCCATCGACTCATCATTTGTGGAGCGCCTTGTTCTTATCGAAGACAAACGGTTCTGGTCTCATTGGGGCGTTGATCCGCTGGCCTTGATGCGCGCGAGCGTGGTTTCGGCAAAGGCCGGCCGCGTCGTGTCCGGCGCTTCGACGATCACCATGCAGACGGCGCGCCTGTTAGAATCGCGCCCGCGCACATTTGGCTCTAAAGCGATTGAGATGATCCGGGCGCTGCAGATTGAGCGGCGGCTTACAAAAGATGAAATCCTCGAACTCTATCTGACGCTTGCGCCTTATGGCGGCAATTTGGAAGGCGTTCGCGCCGCAAGTCTTGTTTATTTCGATAAGGAACCAGGCCGCCTCAACGATGCACAGCAAGCGTTGTTAATTGCACTGCCCCAGGCGCCGGAAGCGCGCCGTCCGGATTTGAATCCTGAAAATGCCCTGATTGCGCGCGCTGAAATTCTTGAAAAACTTACCTCTGCCGGCGCGATTGCGGCAATGCGCGCGGCAGAAGCCGAGGAAGCGCCTGCGCCTGATCGCCGCCACGAATTTCCGCGCCGCGCCTATCATGCAGCGCAGCGCCTTGCGCATGCGAAGGCGAAAGTGGACGCATCGGGCGTCATTCAATCGACGATTGACGCTGGTCTTCAGACGCGCGCCGAAGCGATGGTTACAGCCTATGCGAAGCGCTTTGAAGACGGCGCCACAGCGTCGCTTTTGATCATTGAAAATGAAACCCGCGCCGTGCGCGCCGCTGTCGGATCGTCGGGGCTCGATGTTGACGGCGGATGGATTGATCTCACCAACGCGATGCGCTCGCCGGGATCGACGTTAAAGCCGTTTATCTATGCGCTGGCTTTTGAAGACGGACTTGCAGGGCCGGCGACGATTATCGAAGACATGCCGCGTTCTTTCGGCGGCTATACGCCGGAAAACTTTGACCGGACATTTCGCGGCGAAGTGCGGGTGCGCGAAGCCTTGCAGCATTCGCTTAACCTGCCCGCGGTGCGCGCCCTTGACGGTATCGGCGCGACGCGATTTTCAGCGTTGATGCAGGCCGCGGGTGTTTTTCTGAAAACGCCGCATCGCGCGGAGACAAAACCCGGTCTGGCGCTGGCGCTTGGCGGCGCTGGCGTAACGGCTCAAGATATCGCGATGCTCTACGCGGCGCTCGGGGACGGCGGCAAGGTGAAACCGCTCGTTTGGACGACACCGCAGAAAGGTGACGCGCGTGACGCATATCAACTTTTTTCAGGGGAAACGGCGGAGCGCATCAGCGCCATTCTCAGCGAAGCGCCCGCGCTTGAAGGGAGAGCGCCGGCGGCGCTTTCCGTGGATGCGCCGCGCATCGCCTTTAAGACGGGCACTTCCTATGGCTATCGCGACGCCTGGTCGGCGGGTCATGGCGGCGGCTACAGCGTGGTCGCCTGGGTCGGCCGTGCAGACGGCGCGCCGAGGCCCGGTGAGACCGGACGCAAGGCGGCGGCGCCGCTGTTGTTTGATGTTTTTGACATGCTTGCGCGCGAAGGAAAAACCCGCGACGGCATCGGCGAGCCCGAAGCGGACGCCAATTCGGGCGCGCTCGTGGCGCGGTTCGATGCGCCGGCGCGGTCAACCCCGCCGGAGATTATTTTCCCGCGTGACGGCGTTGAAGTTTTTCTCGGCGGCGAAAGTCGCGGCTATGCGCTGGCGGCGCGCGGCGGCGGCGCCCAATATCGCTGGTATGTAGATGGAGAGCCTGTGCGCCGCGAGACATTAAGCGGCCGGGTGATCTGGAATCCGGCGGGCGCAGGTTTTTATGATGTCACGGTTGTTGACAGGGACGGACGGTCGGCCCGTTCAAAAGTCCGCGTTATCGCCGGATGAAGCGGCGCGTGTTTCTTTTCGCCGGCGCATCGGCGGGATTATTGGGCGCCGCCGCGAGGGGGCAGGAATTCAAAGAGCTGCGCGCGTTTTCCGGCGGCCGCTTTTACGACGGTGATCAGGAATATGTCCTTGCTGATATCATCGCGCCGTCAGCCTTTAAGCTGAGCGACCGCGCTTCGACTTATTTCGGGGAATCAAAATCCGCCTTAAGCGCATTGCTGAGAGACGCGGCGATTGAATCTGAAAACGCCGGACCGCCAACACGATGGGGCGGGCGCATTGTTTATGCGCGGCGGGGCGGCGAACAGAAAACGCTTCAAGAAACGCTTGTCGCGAGAGGCGCTGTTCGTGTTGAGCCGCAAACAGGCGACATAGAATTCATCTCGAAACTGTTGACACTCGAAGAAACTGCGCGCGAGAACAATCGCGGGTTATGGGCGCTGCCGGACTATCGGGTGATTGACGCGGCAGATGCAAATTCCGCTATTGGCGCGTTTCATCTGATTGAGGGCGTTGTCGCCGCCGCCGAAAAAGTCAAAAGCCGGTTCTATCTTAATTTCGGCAGCGACTATCTTACCGATTTTACGGCCGGCGCAAGGGCCGCGCTTTACCGCAAATGGGCGGCGACGGGGCTCGATCTTGCAAGTCTGAAAGGCGCGCGCATTCGCGTGCGCGGCTTTGTTGAGGACATTAATGGTCCGTCGATTGACCTCAAGCATGTAAAACAGGTCGAAGTCCTGGATTGAAAATCGACCCGTGAATTCAAGTGGCCGCCGCGGCAGGGGGCGCCGCCGCTGCCGCAGTCGCAGCAGCCGCTGCCGCTTTTTTCTTCAGCGTTGTTTCAAGTTCTTCGATCGCGTTGCCGAGATCGACCTTCTTTACCGCGGCAACTTCGCGGGCCATACGATCAAGCGCTGCTTCAAACAATTGCCGCTCTGAATAGCTTTGCTCCGGTTGGTCTTCGGCCCGGAACAAATCGCGCACGACCTCCGCCACCAGTTTGATGCTGCCGGAATTGATCTTTGCATCATATTCCTGCGCCCGGCGACTCCACATCGTGCGCTTGATGCGCGCGCGGCCTTTGAGCGTGTTGATCGCGTCTTTGATGGTTTTATCATCGGACAGGGAGCGCATGCCGGCAGCTTTGGCTTTGCCGGTCGGAACCCTGAGTTTCATTTTTTCCTGGTGGAATTCGATAACAAAAAGTTCGATCGGAATGCCGGCGACCTGTTGCTTTTCAAGCGCCACGATTTTCCCGACGCCATGCGCCGGATAAACAATCTGATCGTTAACCTTGTAATCCTGCTTGGCGCTCGTTGATGCTTTTGCGTCTTGGGACGCCTTGGCGTCGGCTTGCGGCGCTTCCTTCAGCGGAATGGCCGTCGGCACCGGGATGGATGCGGCGACAGTCGTTCGGCGCGGCGCCTGGCCGACATTCGTGGGTTTTGGCCGCGGCTTGGGCGGCTCAACAACTTTTTTTGCTTTTTTCGATTTGGCGGCTTTTTTTGTCGGCGGTGCAGCCTTTTTGGTGGCGGTCTTCTTCGGCGCCGCCTTTTTCGCTGCGGTTTTCTTGGCGGCGGCCGGTTTTGCCGATTTTTTCGCCGGCGCTGACTTTGCCGCCGGCTTCTTTACGGGTTTTTTCGCAGCCGTCTTCTTTGCGGCGGGTTTCTTCGCGGCGGGTTTTTTGGCTGCAGCCGCCTTTTTGGCCGCCGGTTTCCTGGCGACGGCTTTTTTTGCTGCGGCTTTTTTCTTGGGCGCCGGTTTTTTCGCCGCAGCTTTCCTTGCGGGGGCTTTTTTGGCGGTCGCCTTCTTCGCGGGCGCCTTCTTTTTCGCCGGCGCTTTTTTTGTTTTCGCCTTCGCGGCTTTTTTCGTCGCCATAATCGTCTTGTCTTCCTTGCGCGCCGGCCATCGACCGGGGGGTGGTTAAAGTCGGTTAACGACCGGGCGGTAACGCTCCGGTTGTTCGCATCACGATTGTACAGGTATTTGGCTAGGCAAAAGCCGCTAGGCTGCTAAAGCGCTGGCATCGACCCGGTGGCGTCAACCGTTGTTACCGAATAAACCTATAATTTCAATAACTTGATTGTGTTCCTTAAATCGCCGGGTCAAATAGGAAACGCCTCGGCTTTATCCGTATTTCAGCGACCACATTAGCACAAAATTTCAATCGGCGCTACGCAATTTCCGCAGCGCGGCAATAAGGCTCGCAGGCCCCCTCAGGAACCTTCGCCGGGCTTGTCGCTAAAGTATTTCTCCAATTTGCCGGTTTTTTCCTCGGCGAATTTGTCCGCATCCGGCAAGGGATCGATTTTCACGGTTATATTTGGCCATTCCGCAGCATATTTGGTGTTCAGCTCAACCCATTTGTCCGCTTCTGTTTCCGTGTCGGGAATGATTGCCTCTGCGGGGCATTCCGGTTCACAGACGCCGCAATCGATGCATTCGTCCGGGTGAATCACCAGCATATTCTCGCCCTCGTAGAAGCAATCGACGGGGCACACCTCAACGCAGTCGGTGTATTTGCATTTGATGCATGCTTCAGTCACCACATAAGTCATGTTGCGGCTGCTCCTTGCCAAATCTCGATCTCGAGCGTTTTCAGCGAAAATGTATCCGGTTTCGCGGTTCGAAAACGCGCCTTGTCAACAATCTTGAGCGGTTTTGCCGAATCGGCGGGCGGTCAAAGCGCTCAAGTCTTCTTTACCTGCTCGCCGCTCTGACGCAAGCCCAAGATGCAAGCCACGACGCGAGCCTTGTGACAGGCAAAAATCGTTATTTCTTGTTCAATCTGGCGGCAACACGCGCGCGTGCGGCGCCGCTGTCCTGATCCTCCACATAGATCAGCCCGCAGATCCGCCGGATCAGCGTGTCCTCGAACGGGTCGCGCTCGCCATCCGACAGGACGATTTCCCAGAGTTGTTCGATAAAAGCGATTTTTTCTTCTGCGGCCATCTCTTTGGCGATTCGGGTAAAGCGCTGAATATCGAGGGCGCCGGCCTGGGCCGCTTCGCCTCTGGCGCGTAAAGCGGCGGCGTCTGCGGTGGCCACGCCAAACTTCGCCGCCAGGGATTTGTCGATAATCGCCTTTTCGCTTTCCCGGTATTTTTCATCGGCGCAAGCGGCCTCAACCAAAAGCGCAGCGATGGCAAGCTGCAGCGGGTCGGTTGTCTCTGCCGCCTGTTTTGGCGCTGCAGTTTTTTTTCCAAACAGTTTGTCAAACATGGGTCGTTCCTTAACTGGATCAGGGACTAGCTTGTCTTGATCGCCTCGAGCGCGCGGCGATCTTTTTTTGTCGGCCGGCCGGCGCCTTTTTCGCGCGCAAAGTCAGGCTTTGGGCGCGCTGATTTCGGCGGAACCGGCGGCGATTGATCGTCATACAACAGCCGGGCCTCGCGCGCGGGGCCCCGCCGCAACGCGCAGTCCTTAATTTCGATAATTCGCAAGGCTTCGTTCCTGGTAAAGACCAGAACATCGCCGGCGCAAATCGTAAGGCTCGGTTTTTCTGCGCGCAACGTGATTTCGCCGCGGGTTATGCGAAGATTTCCATCGCTGACAAATTTCGATGCAAGGGTGCGCGTCTTGAAAAATCGAGCGTGCCATAACCATCGGTCAATTCGCTGTGTATCAGGCGCGGCGTTGCCGGCCGTCATTCGGCAGTCTCAGGGGCTTTACTGGTTTTGGCGTCTTTCTTCACATTGGTTAGTTCAGCCTTGAGCCCGGCGAGCACCGCAAAAGGCGAATTTGGGTCGGCCTTTTTTTCGCGCGGCGGGTGACGGCGCGGCGCATTTTGTTTCCTGGGGCCGCGGCTCTTGTCGTGCTTGCTGTCATGCGCGCGTTTGCCTTTGCCGCGCTCACCCGGTTTGCCGGCAGATCTGGCGTCGCGCTTGGGCGCATGCGCCGGTTTGCGAGGCGCTGGACGCCACAGGGAAAGTTCTATTTCTTTTGGCGCATCGGCGACTTGCACGACCGGGGCTTCCTGCGCATTTTTGTCGGCGGGCGCTGAAGGCGCCGGCGCGGCTTCGGGCGCTGCGATTGCGCCGTCTTTTGTTTCAGCTGCAGCGGCGGCGCCTGGCGTCGGTTCCGCTGGCGCGGCGGCCGCTATTGTTTCATGTGATGTCTGTGGCGTTGATTCCGGCGGCGCTTCCACCGGCGCTGTCAGCGCCGAGGCTGGTTCCGTTGACTGCGGCGCGCTTGAAAGCGTTGCGGCGTCATTCACGATTGCATCGGGGGCTGTTGCCTGAGATGTTGCAGCTTCAGCTGTCGCCGCGCCGGGCGCCGCTGCGCCCGGCGATGTTGCTCTAATTGGCTCCGCATCAGCTGTCGCCGCTTCAGGAGCGGGCGTCTCGATTTTACGTTTCACAATATGTTTGCGAAAGCCGAGTGAGCGCAGGATCGCTTCGAACTCTTCGCCGGAACAGCCGACAAGCGACATCATCTGCGACGACGTTTCAAATCCTTCACGTGTTTTTGCTTCATTGCGCGCGGTGCGGATAAGGCCGGCGAGGCGCTCAAGCATATCGATGCGTACGGCGCGTTCGCCGGACGGGCGGTAACCGCTGGCGTAATAATAAGCATGCGGCAGCTTGTCCGACATTTTAACGGAAACCAGCCCCGCCTTTGGCGGCGGCGTCTCGCCCGGTTTGCGGTCCGCCCACAGCGCCCAGAGAAGCGTCAAAAGGCTTGCGGGCGCCGGTTTTAAAAGCGCTGGCATATGCAGCGTATACTCGCCAAAGCGGATGCCGATTTTTCGCAGCTTCGCGCGCTCTTCCTGGGCGATTTGCTTTAATTCATCGGCAAACTGGGTGCGTGACGTGGCGCCGAAATTTTCAACGACGCGATATGCAACGCCTTTGGTGAGGCCGTTGAGCGCATTGTCGCCGTCCGCGTTGGCGGCAGTTTGAAGGACAACGAGCGGTCCCAGCAATCCCTCGATCCTGGCCGTAACAAAATCTTTCAACCGGTCTTCGACCCGGCCGCGCATATTGGGCGTGATATCGGAAAGCCCTGATATCACCACATCCGGCCGTAGCGCAGCAGGGCCTTTGGTCAGTTGCGCCACTTTTGCGGACCGCCAAAAGATCGCCCCGTCATCGCCGAGCGTCAGATCGCCGGGCGCCGCATTGGCAAGCGCTGCGGCGCGCGCAGCCATAATCGGCCGCAGCGCTTTTTCGCCGGCAGCGCGTAAGGATTTCGCCTCGGCGCCGATCGCGCGCGGATCGACAATGAACTCAAACCCCAAAAGGCGGCCGATAAACTGGCCTTCCACAATCACTTCTCCGTCGTCGGTAACCCCAGCAAGTAGAGGGGTATCATCTTTCAGGCGCTTTAACAGCGCCGATGTGCGCCGATCAACAAAACGTTGTGTCAATTTCTCGTGCAGCGCATCCGAAAGTCTGTCTTCTATCGCGCGAGCGCGCTCTTGCCAATAAGGCGCATTTTCGAGCCACATGCCGCGATGGGAAAGATAAGTCCATGTCCTGATATGGGAAATGCGCGCGGAAAGTGCGTCAATGTCGCCGTCAATACGGTCCAGCGGTTCGATTCTGGGCGCCAGCCAGGCGTCGGGGACGCGACCGTCGCGCATAAGCAGGAGATAGATTTCGCCCAGTAATCTCGAATGCTGGTCATGAGTGATCTTACGAAAATCTGGAATCTGACAAATATCCCACAATGTGGATAACGCGGCGCCGCCTTTGGCGATATCGCGAATATCATCATGGGCAAGCAGGCGGTGAAGCGCGTCTTCGTCGTCTTCCCGCCGCGAGCGGATGAATTCCATGCGCGGCGCGGATTGGTTAAGCGAATGAAGAAGCGCGGGAACCGATGAAAGATCGATCCGTTCCGATCGCCATTGCAGGGCGGTAACCGGATCGAATTGATGATCTTCGATCGCCTGCGTAATGTCCTCGTCCAGTGGCGCGCAATTGGCCGTAACGCCGAACGTCCCGTCGCGAATATGCCGTCCGGCGCGGCCTGCAATCTGCGCCATTTCCGCAGCCGTCAAATTGCGACCCGACCGGCCGTCGAATTTTCTTTTTGCTGCAAAGGCAACATGGTCGATATCCATGTTAAGTCCCATGCCGATGGCGTCGGTCGCGACAAGATAATCAACGTCGCCGGAATGATAGAGTTCGGCCTGGGCGTTGCGGGTGCGCGGCGACAGGGCGCCGAGGATGACTGCTGCGCCGCCGCGCTGTCTGCGAATTAGTTCTGCGGTGGCGTAAACCATGTCCGATGAAAAGGCGACAATCGCGGTGCGGCGCGGCAGGCGCGTGACTTTTTTTGAACCTGCGTAAGAAAGCCTGGAAAATCGTTCTCGTGAAAGAAACCGTATATCGCGAAACAGCCGCTGCAGCACAGGCCGCATCGTGTCCGAACCCAGCAACAGTGTTTCGGAAGTTCCGCGCGCGTGAAGAATGCGCGACGTAAAAATACGGCCCCGTTCACGATCCGCCGCCAGTTGAACTTCATCGATTGCGAGAAACTCAACTTCACGTTCCAGCGGCATGGCCTCGACTGTCGCCACCCAATATTGCGGAGAAGGCGGGATTATTTTTTCTTCGCCGGTGACAAGCGCCACAGCGCGCGGGCCCTTCAGTTTGACGACGCGGTCATAAATCTCGCGCGCGAGCAACCGCAGCGGCAGGCCGATCATGCCTGAGCGGTGCGCCAGCATTCGTTCCAGCGCGTAATGGGTTTTGCCTGTATTGGTCGGGCCCAAAACCGCTGTCACGCGACCGCCGCCGGCCGGGGAAAAATCGTCAAAGGCGAATGAAGAGGGCACGGGAGAATGAAGGCCTTGATCTGCCGGAAATACGCTGCAGCGCCGTTGGCGCTTGAGCGATCAGGGGCGCTACAGAAATTTCAATATATGACGATCGCGCGGATTCTCAAACAGGCAGCGATCAGCCGCGCGGCGCTTTAATCAGCCAGGCGAGGCAAGTTCTGAAATCGCCGGCGCGCCGGTCCACGCGTTGAGCTTTGCCCACAATTTCTCTTTACCAACGGGTTTTGGCAGATAATCGTTCATGCCTGACGCCAGACTTTTTTCTCTGTGTTCTTCCAGCGTATGGGCGGTCACACAGATAATGGGAATGTGATTCATGTGATATTGGTTTTCATACGCCCTGATTGCTTTGGTCGCCTCATAGCCGTCCATATTCGGCATTGAAATGTCCATCAGGACAACATCGAAATTTTTGTTTTTATAGGCTTCGAATGCTTCGCATCCGTCATTGGCGAATGTCACGTCATGGCAACGTTCGCCGAGTAAATGTTTCAGGACAAGCCGGTTCACTTCATTGTCTTCAGCCACCAGAATCCGGATGCCTGTGGGCGACCCGGCGTCAGGCGCGTCTTGGGCGCATTGCCCGGGAAGCGCTTGTGGCTGGGCGGGGTCGAGGCTGACATGGGTCTCTTGTGGTTCAAAAGCGGGAGGCGCTGAATCTGATATGACCGCCAGTTTTACGCCGACGGTGAATTTGGAGCCTTTTCCCTCGACCGAGCGCACGTCGATATCGCCGCCCATTGCGCGGGCGAGCAGTTGTGAAATCGCCAGGCCGGCCCCTGTTCCGTCATAGCGCCGTGTGGTTGACGATTCTGCCTGCGCAAACTTGTCGAATATATTAGCGATGTAATCTGTGGGAATGCCGATCCCGGTGTCTTCGACATCAATTGTCAGGGTGAGATCGCTATCCTTGACGGCTCCGGAAAAATTGACGCGAATCGAACCCTCATTGGTGAATTTCAGTGCGTTTTTTAAAAGGTTGAAGAGAATGCGGCGAAGCGCCCCTTCATCGCCGCGCACCATTTTCGGCAGCGATTCGTCAAATGCAAGTTTGAAATCGATATTTCTTGTCTTCGCCCGCGGTTCAAAATGCATTCTAAGCTGTTCTGCCAGAGCACGTAGTTCAAACGGTTTGGATACGAGCTTTTCATCGCCGGCCTCTATCTTTGACAGATCGAGAATATCGTTGATGATGGCGAGCAGCGATTGGCCGGAATAGGATATTGTATCGGCATATACCCGTTGCTGTTCATTTAACGGCGTATTTTCGAGCATTTCCGTCATGCCGAGAATGCCGTTCATTGGCGTACGGATTTCGTGGCTCATATTGGAAAGAAATTCCGATTTGGCGCGATTGGCGGTTTCAGCTTCTGCGCGCGCTTCGGAGAGTTTTGCCGCCGCGCGTTCCATCTCTCTTTGAAAAATAGCGGCGCTGCCCGTCAGCACCAGCAAAACCATCGTCAGACCGACAAACAGCCATGATGACAGCGTTTCCGGAGTCGTATCGTAAACGCTTGGAGGGATGGACTGGTTGTTGAGATGAAGGACAAGATAGGCGGCAAAAACCAGGATTGCCGCGCCGATCCCTTCTTTCCATCCCAAAAACAGCGTCGCCATCATTGCCCATGGCAACATGAATAACGGCGCGCGCGAATACATGCCGCCCGACGTAAGCGGCACCGCAACGAGTGCGACAAAAATAAACCCAAGAAAAAAGAAAGCGACAGCGCGAAGATTATTGGTGAATGCAAGCACGACAGGGCAGGCAAGAAGAACTAACGGGGCCAGAATTGCGACCATTGTTTGTATGGGGTAGGCGGCATAAGACGCCTCGAAATTGCGCAGTCCGGAAGCAAGGCCAACCGCCGCCGCGATAAAGCACATGACCAGGAGACACCGCTTGCGCGCCGCGTTTAAATGGTCCCTGTCAGTAACCGGCGGCCAGAAAAAACGGGCAAGATTGGACTTCATCGGGCGTTCCCACGGCTAAGTCCCCCTTTGCGACCTTCCTAATAAAGGGATAGTCTTACTTATTATTTACCACAGATACGGTTTGGGGGCCTTGAACCCTCCAGCCCGCGCGGCTTGACGGCCTGTTATGGGTCCGGTAAACGACGCCGCTTCGCTTCAGGATTTAATTACGGGCGAGCGCCCCAAGCCGGCGCGCCCCTAACTTTAAGGCTAGACCCATGGCGCGCCGCTGTGAATTGACAGGCATCGGTCCAATGACCGGCAACAATGTTTCCCACGCCAAAAACCGCACAAAAAGGCGGTTTTTACCGAATTTGTGCAATGTGACATTGCATTCGGACAAGCTTGGCCAGGGCTTCAAATTCAAGGTTTCAGCTTCGACGCTGCGCACGGTGGACCATATTGGCGGTCTGGACGCCTTTTTGACCACGGCTGACGACGTCAAATTGTCGACGAACGCCTTGAAAGTGAAGCGCAAACTCGCCAAAGCTTCCTAAGAGGCGTTTAGCCCTCCGGCCGTTGAGGACGGGAAAAATGGAAGCGTCGGCTGCGGTCGAAAAACACCATTCCAAAGAAACAGCGCTACAGCGCTTCGCCCGCCATACGGGCGAGTTTTCGACTGCGTTCAGCAGGATGATGATGCTCGCGGCGGTTTTGACGCCTGTCCTGCTCACGTCGTTTTTGACCGTCGATATTCCGATGCGAATGTTCGACGGGTTTTTTGGCGAGCGCTTTGCGGTGCGCCCGTCCAACTGGCTGAGCTATGGCGGTCTTTTTATGGGCGGCGCCGTGCTTGTGACTATTTTGTTTGCGCGCAAATATGGAGGGGACGAGGCGTCACGCGCAGTCACCGCCTCCTGGGGCCTCGCTGCCGTCGCGGTTTTTGCCGAGCTGTCTTATCTCGCGCCGGCGCTCGAAGGCGGCGATATGCCGAGCGTCCGGTTTACAATTGTATTTGTCGCCAGCGCCATGGCCGGGCAGTATATTGCGGCGAATGTTTATGATGTGGCTCGCGGCGGCGGAAATTGGTGGCGGGCGCCGCTTTACGCGGCGCTGTGCGGCTATATCGTCTATGTCCTGATTTATTTTCCGGGCATTTATCTCGGCGCCGCCGCGCCCTGGCTCAATTGGATGATCGGCGATTTTGCCATCAAAGTGCTGCTCGCATTTGCATTTCTGCCGCTCTACGGAATGCTGCGCAAACCGTTAAAGCCGCAAAGCGGCTATGGCGGCGTTTAGGGCGTTTCCGAGATAAAGTGGATTCCTGTGTATTGGATGCATGCTATAGATGCTGCGGGAAGGAGGCCGTTGGATTCCTGGTCTTTGAAGACCGTAAGCCGGCTTGGCCCCTTCCCGATACGCCTCGAAGGCGCGCCGGTTCATGGCGCCGTCGATGATCCATGGCGCGGTCAGCCCGTCATGACGCAGGCCAGCGATAAAGGTCTGTGTTTTCCAGTGGCCGAATGGTGCGGTTGCGCGCAAGCGTTCGCCGCACAACGACCGCCCTCGCGCTCTGGTCATTTTGGTGTTGACCGATGTTTCATCGATAAACACCAGGCGATGCGCTTCGCGGGCCATGCGGGGCTGACGCCAGACCTTCCATAAAAGACGCCCCGCCCTGACGTCAGCGCGTTCGGA
>JAJFGF010000064.1 GCA_021776245.1 Hyphococcus sp.
CCATTAAGCTGCTCGACCGGATCGGAGAGGGCAAAGCCACATGGGGCGAGGCCACCGAACCGGTTGCCGATACCACCTCACTTGATGTACGCATAACCAGCCAGGATCGCGTATTCGATCGCGACAGCATGAAGGGCTTCTGATCGATGACCATTCATATTTTACAGCTCTCTTTGATCGTGGCCCGCCTGGATGACCAGGTGGTTGGTTTCAAGCAGATCGAGGGAGCAGCTGAGTTGGAGAAGGCAGTCAATGGGAATGTCCGGAAGTCACCCGCAGGTTTTGTAGTGCCGCTGAAGGAAGACGCTAGCGGAAACACATCCGGCACGCTGGTAGTCACGCAGGAAATCACTGATCGCTTCGCCGTTGCTTATGCTGTTAAAGATGTGAGTGCCCCTAATGGAGAGGCGATCATAGATGCGGGGCTCAGGAATCTGCGCCTGGCCACGATGAATGCGTTGATCGGTTGGGCACCGGCTGACGGATTTAATGTCTGCGAATTTGATGGCGGCTCACTGATCAGCATTAAAGGCGGAGTAGTGATCTGGCGCGACAGGTTCCGGACCAGTCATATCAACGAACAATAACGGAGGTCCATCATGGGCAGAGCAGGCGGAACTTACGAACAACCGAAGAAAGGCAAAAAGAAACGGATTGGTGGCACGGAAGAGGCCGAGCCGGTGGCTGGTGACAGTACCAGGCTGGACGAACAGGAAGCAGCTGAGAAAGCGGCCAATACTGAAACAACGGATAAGGAGTAAGCCATGTATTTAGCCAAACAGATGGGAATCGCAGCAGCTATTGAAGCGATTTATGGAACCGATGAGGTGCCGACTGCGGCGCTTAACGCCATTCTTGCAGAGAATGTGAAGCTCACTCCTCTCGATGGGGATGAGATTGTTGAGGAGCATATCCGGCCCGGGGGCCTCGGCGGCTACCTGAAGCGGTTGATCAACAAGCGCATCCAGCTTGATTTCGATGTGCGCATACGCGGTGCCGGAGCTGCCGGAGGCGTGCCTGCCATTGATCCGATCCTGCGTGCTGTCGGCTTCGCGGCCACAAACAATCCGGGCGTGTCGGAAGTATATAATCTGGTATCACAGGGCTATGAGAGTGCCACGGTGTATTTATTCCGGGGCAACAGCGCCAATGGCATCCGCCATCGCATGCTTGGTGTGCGCGGCAGCTGGAAGTTCGGCCTGGACACCAAAAAGCATTTGGTGATGAGCTTCTCACTAACCGGGCTGTATGTTGATCCGACCAGCCTTGTTATGCCTGGCACGTTTGATTTCTCAGGCTTTACCAATGTGCCGATCGTGCCTGTCAATAAGGCCAACACCACATTCACCCTGGGCGGCTATGCAGCCATCCTGGAGAAGCTGGACATCGATGGTGGCATTACTGCTGGCCATCGCCCGCTGGTGAATTATGAGTCGGTGGATATCACCGACCGCGATGTAACCGGCAGCATGACAATCCAGGAGCCGGATATCGGCACCAAAGATTATTTCTCAACTGCTTACGGAGATCCGGAGGTGATGGTGCTCGAAAACGGCCTGACTGCCGGGCAGATATTCCGCATTGATGCAGCGCGCACCCAGCGCGGCAAACCAGAACTGGGCGAAAGCGGCGGCGTTTCAATGATGACTATCCCGGCTGGATTCGTGCCAGCAGATGCCGGTGATGACAACGATCTAATTCTTACATTCAAGTAAAGGAGCTTTTGATGGCATTTGTTATTGGTAAAAAGAAATCGGTCTGGTGGCCTGTAATCATTCTCGAACCAGTTAATGGCGGCAAGGTACAGCGGCTGAAGATTGAACTGCAGTTCGATATCGAAGATCCGGACGAATGGGAAGAGACTGGTGACTCTATCGATCAGGTACTGAAGCGCGTAATTGGCGACTGGAAGCATGTTGAAGCGGAAGACAAAACCCCGGTCGAATTTAACGATGAAACCCTGAAAAGCTTGCTGAGTCTCTCCTATGCACGCACAGCAATCTGGGCGGCATATACAGGGGAAGTACTGCCGGGAGCACCCTCAAAAAACTAAAGGACGCCGCAATATTCTGGGTCAACCAGAGCCGTGGCGGCGGCGGTGAGGATACGGTAGCTGAGGATCTGGCGGTGATGGGTGCGCCTCCGGAGGTGATCGCGTTATACGAGCGTGAGCAGGCAACGGATGATGAATTCACCGTCTTTCCGGAGAACTGGGAAACGCTGAATCTGTTTCTGCGGCTCGATACCCAGTGGCACAGAAGCCTGGTGCCATGCGGAGAGGGCTTTAGCAGCCGGGTCACCGGCATTGACTACACGGCGCTGGAATCATTGATGCGGATGCGTCGCATTAAGAACAGGGCGGACTGCTTTGATCGCATTCGCACAATGGAACTGGCGGCACTGGAGGCGATGGCACAGGCATGAGCAGCGGCACTGATATCAAAGTCGGCATCACGCTTACAGGCGACGGCTCAGGCCTGCGCGGTGAGGTTAAGGTCAATGCCGCCGAATTCGATAAACTCAAAGGTGCTGCCAAAGGTGCCGGTGAGTCCGCCGCCGGATCGTTCCGCAAAATGTCTGCCGCCCAGGCGGACTATTCACGGAAATCATCTGCATATAATTCCCTTCAGATTCGCAGCAATCGTGAAATAAGGCGAGAGATCGCCCAGGTACAGGCTGCCCATAAACGATTGGCCACGACCGGATCACTATCAGCCGGTGAGCTGTCCAGGGCGCATGCAGCGACCCGGCGTCGAGTATCCGAACTCAAGCGCGAAATGGCCGGATTGCCAGCAGCAGGGGCAGGCTATTCAGGGCTGACCAGCCGCGTTTATGCTCTGGCCGGTGCCTGGCTGTCCGTTGGCAGTGCGATCAAGGCTATCGGTTCATCCGATACCTTTATCAGCGTCAATGCCCGTTTACTCAATGCCACACGCAGTGCGGAGGAATACGGCATCGCCCAGCGTGAGGTGGCCGCGATTGCACGCGAGACGCGATCGGATTGGGCGGCCACCATTGACCTCTATTCCCGGCTGAGCCGTGCTACTCAGGATCTGGATGTTAAGCAGTCCGATTTGCTGTTGGTTACAAAGGCACTGAATCAGGCATCCATTGTGTCCGGCGCGACAACCATTGAGCAGACCAATGCCATGATTCAGCTCGGGCAGGGCCTGGCATCCGGCACACTGCGCGGTGATGAGCTGCGTTCGGTACTGGAACAAGTGCCACGCGTTGCACGCATGATTTCTGATGGCATGGGTATCGCATTCGGCGACCTCCGCAAACTGGCTGAAGATGGCAAGATTACAACGGAAGAGATTGTCCGGGCCATCGTTAAAGAATCAGCAACGGTGCAGGCAGAATTCAATCGCATGCCGCCAACGGTTAGCCAGGCGATTGGTCAGATTCGCAATGAATTTACCAAGCTGATCGGCGACCAGGCTACCGCTTCAGGCGGCGCGAATGCTCTAGCCAGCGCCCTGTTGGATGTCGCGGATAACGTCAAAGAAATTCCACGCTGGCTTCCGGAAATTGCTTTTGGTCTTGCTGCTGTTTCTACCCAGTTTGTTTACGGTAAAGTTGCTGCTGCAGGGTTTGCTGCATCTGTTGTCTCTGCAAAGGTTGCCGTTGCTGGCCTTTTGAGAACAATGATTCCACTGGCTAGTGCATTTGCAGTGTTTGAAGCAGTCAAGACTGGCATTGAAGCTTACGGCGCCAAACAGGATGCTGCTGCGGCATCCACACGAAATACAGCAACGGCAGTAAAGATATTCAAAGAGAAGCTCGTTCCGGCCAGAAAAGAGCTACGCAAACTCGGTGTTGATTTAAACAAGATTCAACCTGGTAATATTGAACAGGTAACGCTGGCACTCATTAAACTAAACAGAGCCAGACAAGGCTCTGTCGCTGCCAATGATGAACCGGGCGAAAAGCCCAGGCCGAAGGTTGCACCTCTTGATCCGAAGCTGGTTGCTAAATCACTCAAGAACGCACAGTCCATGACGGCGCAGCTTGATCAGGCCTTTGATGACACATTTACCCGCACAACCACCAAATATGTCTCTACATGGCAGGAACTGGTGCGCACGCACGGAGCCGGATCGGCTCAAGTCAAAACATTGGAATCAGCATACCAGAGCTGGCTGGACTCGGCATGGGAACAGCAAGAAGCTAAAGATGCCGAGCGCTCGCAAAAGAAAGCTGACCGTGAAAAAAAGCGGGTTGATAATGTAATCCAGTTACAAACTGAGAAATATGTTCGCCTAAATCAGTCGGCTGCAGAGGCGATGGCCAGCGATGAAGATCGCGCGCTGATCAAGCTGGATGCTGACCTGCTGAAAATGGAGGAAGAGCGTCAGCGCCTTACTGATCAGCATATCTGGACTGAAGAGCTGGAAACAGCATACGACCAAGCTCGTATTGATCGGGCACAAATCACTGCAGCGCAACTGGGGCAAATCCATGATCGGGAAGTTCAGCATGAAATAAACTTGAAGAAGCGTGCTTCGCAGCAGTTGGTGTCGATTGAGGCACACAAGGTTCAGACTATTTTCGGCATTGCAAGTGCAATGGTGCCTATGATTACTCAGAACGCCAAGGCGCAGGCGGTGATACAAGGCGCGCTGTCAGCGGCTGAAGTGTTTATGAATTATCAGGTTGCATCTGCACGGGCGCTGGCCGAGTTGGGGCCCATAGCCGGTGCTCCCGTTGCTGCTGCTCTACAGGGATCGATGGCAGCTTCAATGACCGCCATTGCAGCCAAAACCGCCCTGTCGTTCAGTGGTGCGGGTGGAAGCCCTGCCACTCCAACTTACAGCGTCAATCCCGGTACCGGCCTTCCTTCACAGCCTTCAGGGCCTTCTTTGGCGACTGGATCATCCCAGCCACAGCAGCAAAAACAGGATATCAATGTATATGTGATGGTGTCCGGTGCAACCACACTGGAAGAAATCAAGCAGCAGGCCGCCGCCCAGGCGATTGATACGCTGGGCGATGAGATCACCAACAATCATCGCATCGTGATCCACCCGAACAGTGCTAACGCTCAGCTGATCAGAGAGAATGCATGAGCGCTGTTCGTGGTCTGATCCGTTATGTATGCCCGGTGGACACGCCTGCGCCGCCGCCGGGGCGTGCCCATCTGTTTTCAGCGGGCATAAAGCCATTCCGCACAATCACACCTGCCGGTGAGATGCAGGAGATTTACCTTCCTTTCTATACGCTTTATGATGAACGCTTTGATGATGATCGCGCAGTTAATACCACGCGTGGCTCTGCGAACACTGACAGGCTGAGCGAAACTCTGTTCTATAATACCCAGAAGCTGTTTGTGTTCCGCGTTGAAGAGATTCCTGAATTTTACCACATTGCCGATCTTGTTGATCTGAAGGCTGTTTATGAAGCGATGATTCAGGCCGCCATCGAAGGCGTGAAGCTCACCTTCTATCCGGATATCAACAATAAACCGACAGAGGTTTATACCTGTGATCTGACAAAAAGGGCAAAGGCAAAACGCGAAGGCAAACAGCTTAAATATACCTATGACTTTGATATGGCCAAGGTAGACGGCACACCGCTGCCAGCCGTGCCGGTGATCGCTCCATGATTGAGTTCACGCAGGAATACGATGCGCACCGCCTGGCTGATGCAAGCCACCCGATCTGGGTGGTGGAGCTTATGTTTGCAGGCGGCGAGCATGGCATAGAGGGGCAGTCTGATGTCTATCTGTCCAATGCCCCGGCCAGTGCCATTGTCAACTTTCCTTATCCCGAAAGGTGGTTTCCCGTTCTGGATCTGAAAGGCAGCAGCAGTATAGAGCATCGCATCAATCATGATCACGGCGTGGCTACAATCGGCAGCCTCAATTTCAAGGTGCGCGATATTGAGCGACGCATCAGTGACACGATTCGCGCCGCCGACCTGGTAGGCCACGGTTTTGGCCAGCAGCTCTGCCAGGTATATCGACTCTATGAGAATATGGACTGGCTGAACCGGGCGCGGATATCCACGCAGCGCACGGCATCAAGCAGCCTGGATAAGTCCGGTGCCTTCTACATGCTGCGGACAGCAGATATTCAGACCCGGCTGGATCAGAATGTATTCGAGCCATACACCACGGTTCTCTCCACTGCGCTCGGATTGTCCGACCCGACCATGACATTCGGCGATGCCAACAATTTCAATCTGTCGCCCAACGCCACCTATGGCACCTGTGGCCTTGTGCAGATCGATGAAGAGATTGTCATGTGGACTGCTGCCGCTGGCCAGACGCTAACCATCCCCGGCAACGGTCGTGGCATGTTCGGAACCACGGTCGCCACACATGATGCCGGTGCAGATGTGGTCGAGGTATGCGCCATGCATGAGAATCCGATCACAATGGCGCTCAAGATCATGTGCAGTACCGGTACATGGACGCCGACACAGGCCGGAGATAATGGCACCTATGATGTGCTGCCGAAACACTGGGGCTGCGGACTCAAGCCCGGCTCGGATATCGATATTGCCGAATGGGAGATGCTGGCACAGCAGATTGCAGGTCTGGATGATCCGGCTCAGTTGACGCAGGGCATGCAGTATGAGCTGGTCATCGACAAGGCCGAAAATGCAAAGTTATTTCTGGAACGCCAGATATTCAGGCCAATGGCGGCCTATGGTTATGTGCGCGCCGATGGCATGTATTCTGCCCGCGCCATATCAGACGCCACCGATAGCGACCGCCAGTTTGCTGTGGCTACACTCACCGCCGACGATCTGGTCGATTGGGGCGATCTTGAATTTGATGATAAAGCGATTGTTAACCAGATCCGTATCAAGCATTACGAGTGGCCAAAGCTCACCGGAAAATTAAAGCGCAAGCCTCTGTTCATCAACCAGACATCTATCGACAAAAATCAGGCTCGCGAATCTGTGACCATAGAGAACTGGCTGGTGCGCCCTGAAGCTCAGTATGTTGATCGATTTTACCAGTCTGTTCATCGGCTGTTTTCTTCCCGGGCCGACGAAGTGGTTCGGCTGTCGATCACCACGCTTGAGCGCGACCACCATCTGGATATCGGTGATGCCATTGTGGTGCAGTTGCCGCTTTATAATCGAAAAACAGGCGCGAATCTGGATCGCGCATTTAGGATCGTTGGCAAAGGCATGAACCTGCATAGTGGAAAATCCAAGGTGAAGCTTGAAGCGTTGCCCTCATTCATCGGACACTGGGCTGGCGATAACGTCCCGCCGATTGCCATTGCGGCAGCAGCGTTCCGGAACAAGGGCACACAGATCAACTGGGATGGCCTGGGCGGCAGCCAGACACTCGGCAGCGGACTCACCAAAACATTGAACAATCAGGACTACTGGGTGGATGGGGATCTGATCCTCGACTTTGGCAGCACCATCATCAATAAGGGCGCACGCATTTTTGTGAACGGCCTTTTTCGCAACCGTGGCCATATCGATGGCATCGGACGCGGTCCGGCAGGTGGCGCAGGTGTACAGTGGACAAATCCAACACCGAATCCAATACCGGGCGGCCCGCATCAGAACGGCAATCCGGGGGGCAATGGTGGAGGTTGGGGCAAGGGTGGCCGTGGTGGCCGGATATGGTATCAGCACGGCCAGATATCATCCGCCTATATTGGGATGCCCGTATCCCAATGGGTAGTGAGCCCGATTTACTCTGCATTTGCAACGGGCTGGCGCGCAGCATCCGGTTGGGCTCTCACAAGCACGCCTCCATCGCGCATCGACATCTATCCGGGTTCTGTCGATGGCAATGGCATCTGGCAGTCAATTCTCGGTCTGCCTGTGAACTGGTCCGGTTCAGGCGGTGGCTCCGGGCGCGTGGTTAAGTTTCAATGGGCTAAGAGTGGTGCGGGCGGTGATGCAGGCGCGGATCTGATCATCATCGCCAAAGACGGCATTTACTGCACCGAGGGCACAATCGATTGCCGGGGCACTGATGCACCGGCAACACCTGGTGGCTATTTGTACAATGTTTACGATCCATTTAACGGCAATCTCACCCAGACATGGATCACCACCGGTGGCGGCGGTGGCGGTGGCGGCAGTGTGGGTCTGTTTACGGCTCGAAATCCCTATGGGCTCGAAGTGCTCGATGTGGATGAGCTGAAAATTCAAACGGACGGAGGTGTCGGCGTTGCCGGTGATCCGACCGACCCATTTTATGGAAGCAACACCAGCCTGTGGAAAGGTGAGGATGGCCTGCCCGGCATCATCCGCACCCAGGTCATAGGATAACAGGAGCGAAGTTATGGGAATTGTGGCATTAGAAACACCGGGGATCGATGCAGACAACGAAGGCGGCGATGTGGTGCTCGGCAAGATCAAATCGGACATGCAAATACTGCAGGGCAGCAACAACGATCTGGAAGCGCGCCAGTTGGTTGTTGATGGTGCGGCAGCTCAAGTGACAGCTGACGCGGCGCAGGTGGCGACTGATAAGGTGATTGCAGTTGCCGCAAAGGATGAAGCGGTTGCAACAAAGCTTGTTGCTTCAGGGGTTGCGACAAACGGCAGCGCAACAACGCTGACCGACACAGGCGCGGTGATGGGTGCGGACGCGCATAAGAATTATCTGATCAAGGTTTACAGGGCGGAGGTGCTGATTCGCTCTGAAAAAATCAATTCCAACACCGGAACTGTTTGGACTGTGCCGACAGGTGCGGCGATGGCGGCTGATGACATCTACGAAGTTTATTCTATCGGCCAGCAATCACTTTCAAGCGTGCTGGCGGTGCTTGGTGATGGCGGTTTTGTTGGCAATGTGAATGACCCGCTTGTTCATGTTCCGTTCAAACGTGCAAACGATGAACTAAGACTGTCCGGCGTGCAGACATCCACGCGGTCAACCGTTGGCTATTATTGGGATGCCTACAGCGGCCTGCTGGCCTCAGCCGCTATTGATGAACCACGTTTCGAGCGTATGGCCGATGGTGGTGTTGGCATGCTGGTTGAGGCCATTGGAACGAACAGCCTAGCGGCCACAAACTGGAGAACGGCGGCAAGTTGGGCTGCGTGGGGCGCGCCGACATCAACCGCTGTTGCTGATCATGAGGGTATAGACGGGGTAGCAAACAAGGCTATTACAATTACAGATACAGATGCGACAGGTCTAAGTGCCAGAACATCAACGATCGCAGCCATAACGAGCAGTACGAACACCCATTGCGGCTCGATATTTGTAGCAAAAAACGCGGCGAACATTGTTCAGACGCAAGTGATTCTCGCTGGTGGTACACAGGTGAACGCAGCAACAAAGATCGATACAGCGACAGGGCTGAAATCGGCAGACTCCAACCCCGACTCTTATGTTGAGGATTATTGGCTGTGGTGGCGGGTGGTCATGCCTGCCACCGACAATGGTTCGGGGAATACGACCGCAAGGATAGTTGTAGTGCCTGCGGTACGGGCCACACTCGACGGCCCTGCCGACATAACGCTGCAAACGTCAGCGGTATTTGACTGGCCACAAATAGAATTGAATCAGTCTTTTGCGTCATCACCTATCGCTGCCGGGCTAACTCGGGATGCAGACGTTGTGGATTTACCACGTGCGGGCAACCTGCCTGCAGCAGCCTCACCCCACACTATCATGGCGGATTTTGATAGATCGGGGAGCAAAACAGGATTCAGCCAGTATGTGTTTACTGTTTATGGTGAAGTCGGCCACAGCATAATAGCGGGAGTTGGTAACGACATATTTACGGTTAAAAACGGAGCTAGCATGGCTCAGGTTGCCCCGGCTATAGTTAACAGGGCTGCGAACAGGTGTGCTCTCATCTATAACGGTACAAGCTTAACAGCAGTTCTAAATGGCGTGAAAGGGGTGCCTGTGGCTAACTCGGGAGCAACCGGCACTGCGTCGTCTATCGGGATCGGGTACAACTTTTCCGGCCACATCAGGAATCTTAGAATATATGACAAGGCGCTTACTGATGCAGAAATAGAAGCGGCATAAGGAGTTTGATATGGCATATAGAGACTTAATAACATATTGCGAAGACACAGATGCACTGATGGCAGAGGTGGCAGAAACTCTGCCTGACAGAGTTTTATATGATGTATATGGCGGAGCGGTCGGCTTTGATGTTGCGAAAACGCCAACAGTGTGGAAGGGAAATAAGACGCTTTCAGTGGTGCGCGCCAATGAATCAGAAGTACAGCTATTGAAGGGGCTTGCAAGCATCAGTGTTCTTGCAGATGTCGAGGCTGGCGGCGATTTGCTAGCGGCTATGACAACGGCCAACCGGGCATTATACGATTCTGTACATGACCAAGCGCCCCGCACTATAACGCTGGAAGATGGCTCCACTGAAACTATCACCCCGGATGAATTGATCGGGCGATTTGCATGAATGGCAAGCAGGTCTTGTCCGGATGTTGAAAATGAACCGGAAAACATGGGAATTCGTGGCGGGTTTTATTTATGGTGGAGCTGGCATGGTGTTCGTTTTCTCCGGATCTTTCACGCTGATTTACGTGGGCGACTACTGGCTGTTTGGCGTGTCGCTTATCGCACTGATTTTTGGTTTCATCCTGTGGGAAAAAACACGGGCGGAAGGGCCTGGATAAAGTAGGAAGAAGCGGCCGGGCGAGTGCTGTAACACCCTCCCGGCCACCGTACGCACTGAAGTAGCAGTGAGCACAGCCAAGGCTTCCCCGTCCGACGCCGGACATGCGGGAGCTTACAGAAATTATGGAGGCTCACAATGCAAGCAAAACCGATTATCCCCTGGATAGGTGGCAAGCGCCGCCTGGCCAAAGAAATCATCCCGATGTTCCCAGAACACACCTGCTACGTGGAGCCGTTCTGCGGCGCTGCAGCGCTGTTGTTTATGAAGAAACAATCGAAGGTTGAAGTGCTCAACGATATCAATGGCGAGCTGACCAATTTATACCGTGTTGTTCAGCATCATCTGGAGGAATTTGTCAGGCAGTTTAAGTGGGCGCTGACCAGCCGGAAAATCTTCGAGTGGGAGAAGATGAAACACCCTGAAACGCTGACCGATATCCAGCGCGCTGCGCGATTCTATTACCTGCAGAAAAACTGCTTCGGAGGCAAGGTCTCTGGCCAGACATTTGGCACGGCTGCCAGCAGCCCGCCAAGGTTCAATCTGCTGCGCATCGAGGAGGATCTCTCCAGTGCTCATTTGAGGCTCTGCAGAGCACTGATCGAGAACCTTCCCTGGGATAAAGTAATCACCAAATATGATCGGCCTGAGACACTGTTTTACATGGACCCGCCGTACTGGCAAACCGAAGGTTATGGCGTGGACTTCGGACTGGAGCAATACACCCTGATGGCCAGCCTGATGCGCTCCATGAAAGGCAAGGCAATCGTCAGTGTAAACGATCACCCGGCCATGCGTGAAGCCTTCGCCGATCTCTCCATGAAAACCCTGCAGATCAAGTACACAGTCGGCGGTGCTGGCAAAGCCAAAAAAGCCGGAGAGCTATTGATCTGGAACTGGTGATATGTACTGCGGAGCTGTAGGTTTATGATCAGGTAGTAAACTGAGTTCTCACTTGAGAGTTCAGTCGAGCCGGTCAGGACACCTTATTGGTGTCCTGACTTTTTTAT
>JAJFGF010000065.1 GCA_021776245.1 Hyphococcus sp.
GCTTTCTTTATTTACAACGCTGGCGCAATTTGGCGCAGTGCAGGACGTTGTCGCTTGCGACATTCGCGTGGAACTGATGTTTCCGTCTGATGATGCGACCCGGGAATATTTCGCGGGCCAATAGCGCGGATACAAAAGGGCCGCACTTGACTGCGGGACGACCAGATCTGCATTTGCTTTACTGGATCGTCAGGCGGGGCTTATTCATGAGAATAACTGTTTTATTAGTCATCATCGTTGCAGCAGCGATATTTTTCCTTTTGGGCCGAGATAGTATCAACAAATATGCCTTTAGCCGGATATGCCAAAACGAGTCCAACTATTCGTTCAAAAATACTGTCGAAGCCGAAGGTTTTGTGACGGATCAGCTTTTGTACCGACCGCTCATCGACGGGCGCTACACGTATTGCGAAGTGACCTTTGACGCGCGCGCTCCATATGGAGACCCGCGACCGTCAAATATCCGAATTAATTTCTGAATACAAAAACCAGCTTACTGACGGCAGCTCTCCAACCATGACCTGTGAGCTTTCAGACTATCCGCGGACTGCGCATTTCGAAATGATTCGTAATCCGAAAGCCCCGTGAAGACGCGTGCGGACGATCAATGCGCGCCAGCGCTCCAGCTCTGCCTGCAATCCTTGACGGTATCGAAAGCTGATCCTGGAATTTTTGGCGAACGGTTGAATCCGGACCAAAAGCGACATTGGCGCGGTTGTACTGAATGTCGGATTTCGCGCCGTCTTCAGATTTTGGTCTTCAGACTTTGACTGTGGCAAAAAAGCCAAACTCAACTGGAGTGATCAGCGGGCTTTTTTTACCTGTTTACCATATAGAATCCCCACCTTAATTCAACAAGATCTCCATCCTTCCTGTAAAGATGATTTGAGAATTGATATTACGGCATAGCAGGCTAATGTGTTGAATGCAGAGCACGTTAAAGTGCCTTTTTGGAGGGGAATTGGGAATGCGGGTTTTTAGCGCTATTACGGCAATGTCGCTCGTGGCTGCGTGCGCCACGCCGATTGTTCCATTGTCGGAACAAAAAGCGAATTATCCACGCCTAGACGTGGCGGTCATCGATACCGACGATAAAGTCATCATCGCCCTGGATCAGCCGGGCGCATACACGATGGCGCCGATCATTCTGCCCCCGGGGACAACTGTCGGCCAAGCCGCCGCCGCCGGGGCGGCGGGCGGCTTGATTGCCGGCCTTATCATGGCCGGAATAGAAAGCGCCGAGCGGGCCGACGCCGCTAAGGATATTTTGCCGGTGCAGGAAGCGCTCGGCGATGCGCGCTTCGGTCCTTCTTTGCGCGAGGCGCTGGTGAATTCGCTCCGCAATCTCGACTGGACGAATATTGAAGATGTTCAGGTGATCGACGTTAGCGACAAGGCTGCGCTGCAGGATACGGTCGCCGCTACAGACGCGCCTGGTGTTTTGACGTTAGCGACATCGAATTTCCTTTCACGCAACGCATCGACATTGGTTTTCTCGGCGCGCGCGACGATCATACCAAAAGCGACCGAATTCACCCGTTCAGGCAAGCCAAAGATCCCCCCGGCGACGTTCGCGACAACCGTTGCTTTCGAGGTTCCAGCGCCGGTTGCCGGCGCCAGACGTGTTGATTTTCTTCCCACATGGGCCGCAAACGACGCCGAGCTCATCCGCGCCGCCGCGATGCAGGCGGAACCGTTGCTGGCGGAGATGATCTTTCGCCAGTTGCGCGATGGGAATGTCCCGATCGAAAAGTCAGCGGATGCTAAATGGGAACGCCGCGCAGTGCATTTCAGCGGCTCCCCTTTCAATTCTCGTGTGCAGATTCTTGAGAGTCGAACTGACGGCGTTCTCGTGCGTGCCGACGGCGGTTCGTTGCGGTTCTTGGGATCCATGATTGCGCCGCTTGAAGAGATCGAGGCGTCTGATCCAACAGATATGGGCGTCTCACAATCGGGCGATGCGAATAATGCGCATACAATCCCGGCATCTGCGGAAAGCGATGAAACCGATCCGTTAGGGGACGTGCGCATGTCGCCAGTTGGCGACGCCTCAAGTAAATTAGAGCAACCTGCAAAGAACGATCAACCCGAAAACTGATATTGCTTGCTGTAGGGCGCATCAGGAGTCCTTCGATAAAATCAGAAAGCGGGCGCAAGGCGCCATTTAATTTGTCATCTTGCGGCAGCGTCAACTATGGCACAGCCATGCCCAATGACTGCCGCCTCTCTGTCTTTCTCTGGGATTATTTCATTACCGCCAACCTGCGTGATCGGCGCCATTGCGGAAAGCGATATTATCGAAAACTGGGAAGAGACCGCTTTGCTTGCGCTGGCGCGGCTCCGCACGGAAATCGCGCAGCTTGGCGGCGACCGCATACTTGAGCGCTATGCTGCAAAACTCGGCAATCACCCGCGCCTGAAAGACGCAGACATTTCAAAGATCGATTTTACGCAGGCCGTTATTCCATCAGTGTTCAAAATCGGCGATCAGCGGCTTTCTTTATTTACAACGCTGGCGCAATTTGGCGCAGTGCAGGACGTTGTCGCTTGCGACATTCGCGTGGAACTGATGTTTCCGTCTGATGATGCGACCCGGGAATATTTCGCGGGCCGATAGCGCGGAATAGATAAAACGGCGCCGTGCAATCATCGTCGGCCTCCCCGTCAACGCGGGCCCGGTTTGAGCGTGACTGTCCATCGTACCGGTCCTGCCGGCATGCCCAATTTGGCGTATGCCCGATCCTGCAATAACTTCAAGACAAGCGCCGGATGCACACGCCGAACCCCGACTGCGGCGCAGCCCTCTGGGAGAGAATGCGCTGCGCCGCGCTCAAAACAGGAAATGCATTCCTTGTTGCTTTGGGCTCCAATAGACTAACAACAACCCGCCTTTGTGTAAAATTATATGCACAAATTATCGTCAACAATATTATTGTTTTACTTGACTCTTCGATGCACACAGAGGCAATATTGCAAAATCGCCCCAGGCAGAAATCGGGCTGCGATGCGCCCTCAAACGCAACGAGGCCTCAAATACAGAGAGCGCATCCAGAGAGAGCGCATTTCTTTGATGCAATGGATTTTTGCCGAGCCGCTGTCACCCTCCCGACGCGGCGACATTGCGGCGCAGCTCAGGGGGAAACAGAGCTGCGCCGCCCCCCCTCACAACAGAAAAATAATTATTCCGCTGGTACAGGCAAAATCACCTCGCCGTCGGTATTCGGCGCCGTGAAATTGCGGCGCAGCTGGAGGAGAGAGTGATTTTGAGCTGCGCCGCACCGCCGCAACAAAAGACCAAAGTCTTCGTTGCCATCTTTGTTTCCGTGGATTTTTATGATTTCGCCAGCGCCTCAGCAACGCCATTTGCATAGGCGGGATCAATCTTTTCGAAATGCGCCATCTGCCGGCTGATAATGTTCTCCGGCACGCCCTTCATGGCGCCGGCAATATTTGAAAACAGCGCTTCCTTTTGCCCATCATCGAAAAGATTGAACAGCGCCCGCGGCTGTGAATAATCGTCATTGCCGATGCGATGATTGTAGCGATCGGCGTCGCCGCTGATCCGCAATGGCGGTTCGCGAAATGACGGATCTTCGGTCGGCCCGCCAAAACTGTTTGGCTCATAATAGAGATCCGGATTGCCCGCATCGTTTTTGAAAAACCGCATGGCGCCGTCCTTGTGATAATGATGCATCGGGCATTTCGGCGCATTGACGGGCAGCGCCTCGTAATGCGTGCCGAGCCGGTAACGATGGGCGTCCGCATAAGAAAAAATGCGCGCCTGCAGCACCTTATCCGGTGAAAATCCGACACCCGGGACGATATTTGACGGGCTAAAGGCGGCTTGCTCGATCTCGGCAAAATAATTGTCGGGATTGCGGTTGAGCTCGATCTCGCCAACCTCGATCAAAGGATAATCGCCGTGCGGCCATACTTTGGTCAGATCGAATGGATTATATGGCGTTTTTTCCGCTTCAAGCTCCGGCATGATCTGCACCATGACGCGCCATTTCGGAAATTCGCCATTTTCAATCGCGCCATATAACGCTTCCTGATAGCTTTCACGGCTTTCACCGATGACTTTTGCAGCCTCGTCATTGGTATAATGGCGATGGCCTTGCATGGTTTTGAAATGGAACTTGACCCAATAGCGTTCGCCTGAATCATTCCAGAAACTGAATGTGTGCGACCCATAGCCATTCATATACATCGGTGCGGTCGGACATCCGCGTTCCGACATCAAAATGGTGACCTGATGCAGGGCCTCCGGCGATTGGGACCAGTAATCCCACATTGCCGTCGGTGAACGTAAGTTTGTCTTCGGGTGACGCTTTTGCGTGTGTATAAAATCCGGAAATTTATACGGGTCGCGAATAAAAAATACCGGCGTGTTGTTGCCGACAATATCCCAATTGCCTTCCTCGGTATAAAACTTCACCGCAAAACCGCGCACATCGCGCTCGCCGTCGGCGGCGCCCTGTTCGCCGGCAACCGTTGAAAATCGCATCAGCAGCGGCGATTCCTTGCCGGTTTCGGAAAAAATGTTGGCGCGGGTATATTTCGAGATATCCCTGGTGACTTTGAATGCGCCAAATGCCCCCCAGCCCTTGGCGTGGACGACGCGCTCGGGAATGCGTTCGCGGTTTTGATGTGCGAGTTTTTCAATCAGCTGATAATCCTGCAAAAGGATCGGCCCGCGCTCGCCCGCGGTCTGGGAATTTTGATTGTCGGCGATTGGCGCGCCTGCAGTCGTCGTCATTGTTGGCGATTTTGCCATGTTGGTCACCTCCTTGATGAGACACTGGCTACACGCGGGCCGGTCATATGAAAAATAGATAATAACTAATTTCCATATCGACTTAATCTATTAATCGCCATGGGGCGTCCAATCGCCGGGAAACAGCGGGCTAGCGCATTTCCGGAAAAGTGTGGAGCGGTTTTCCGGTCAGAAATGCGCTAATTATTATTACTGGGGCGTTTCCGGACGATAAACCGGGAACCACTTTATCTCGGAAACGCCCTGGTGTCGCATTCGCCGGCGATCCGCTAAGCTGATGCGGTTGGGAGGGAATGAGCGCGATGGTTTCCAAAGCCAAACTCATCGGCGGCGCCGGTGCGGCGCTCGGTTTTTCAGCAATTGCAATTTTTATGTTGGGCGCAGGCGGCAAGACGCCAGCCCCGGCGAGCGCGCAATCCTGCGCTGTTTATGCAGCGTTTTTCGAAAGCTTCAGCAGCGAAAAAGCGATATTCCTGTACCCGCACTCAAATCGATTTTCCAAAATCGTTGCGCCTGGCGCGCCGCCGCGCATGGCGCCAACGCGCTTTATGGGCGATACGGGCGAAGTCGAGAAAGTTGTCCTTTACCAGGGCGCCGAACCGATCGAACGCAAACTAAAAAAGGCGTTTGTGGCGGAGGTTTCAAGTTTCTTTGAACCTTTGTGGTCAGGCAAAATTACCAACATCAAACCTTGCTTTAAATCATCAGACCAACGTCCGCGGTTTCACAAAGGCCGCTTTAAAACGCTCCATTTGCGCGAAAAACTTCTTCGCCGGGACGATCTGGGAATTGTTACTGTCTGGCGGGCATCGCCTGTGGGCGTTTCTGACGACGGCAAGCACGCGCTTTTATATGCGGAATATTATTGCAGCGGCGCCTGCGGCGGCGGCTCCTATTTCCTCTTCGAGAACAAAGGCGGTAACTGGGTCCGGATCGGCGAACACCAGGTTTGGTTTTCGTAAAGCGCCGGGCGAAAAAGTGGCTGCCGGTTTTTTTGCAGTATCCGGCGCGCAGCAAAGACAATAGATCATCGGGCATTTTTTTATTCGCCCGATGATCCAGGGCGTCCGCGGTTAAGATTTCGATTTGATTTGCCGCGCGCTTTGCTCTGTGCTGCGATCAAAAACCGGCAATAGAAATTACCGCCTTTGATTTTTTACTTGACAATTTTTGAATTGGCCTTATCACGCGCCCTCCACTGAAATTGGTGGAACGCTAAAAGGAATTTGAGATGAAACCGGCTGTTACAAAAAGCCAGATCCAAACGAGAAACGCGGCGCTGCAAAATATGCAGCCTGAAAAGCTGCGCGCGCTCGATTATGATCGGCGTCAACCAGAGGGTTTTGTCATAAGGCGGTAGGGATGCCGTTTATCACCGGTAACGGATGACCAACCCTCCAGGCGATGCCTCGGAGGGTTTTTTGTTTTTCAAAACAGGAAACTAAACCGCCGGACACAGGAGGAAGATATGGCGGAGACAGAGGAAAAAGCGTTTGAAACGTTTGAGACGGGAGCCGCACCGGTCAAAGCCTGGGTAAAGGGCGTGCCGGTGGAAGATGGCGCACGCCGTCAGCTTGAAAATGTTGCGCGCCTTCCCTTCATTCACAGCCATGTGGCGGCGATGCCGGATGTTCATTATGGACGCGGCGCGACCATCGGCTCGGTGATTGCAACCAGAGGCGCAATCATTCCCGCCGCCGTTGGCGTCGATATTGGCTGCGGCATGATGGCGATGCGCACAAGCATGACAGCCGATCAGTTGCCGGACAATCTTTCCTCGATCCGCACGGTCATTGAAAAAACTGTGCCCCATGGGGGCGTCGGTCCCAAAGGCGGCTGGAAAGACGGCGTGCCGACCTCGATTGCAAATCGCTTTCAGGCGTCAGGGCTTGCTGACGGTTTGCTGACGATCGAAGCAAAGCACCCGAAGATCCGCGGCGCCAATCATGTGATCCATTTGGGATCGCTTGGAACCGGCAACCACTTTATCGAGATGTGTCTCGACGAAGCGGACCGTGTCTGGGTGATGCTGCATTCCGGATCGCGCGGCGTCGGCAACCGCATCGGCACGTATTTTATCGGCGAGGCCCGCGAAGCGCTGATCAAACGCGGGCAAGGCCTGCCCGATAAAGATCTTTCGTGGTTCGAAGAAGGTGAAAGTCTTTTCGACGATTATGTGGAAGGCGTGTTGTGGGCGCAGGATTTCGCCCGCGCCAACCGCGAAGTGATGATGGAACGAATTTTGACGGCGCTCCGGGCGCATTTGCCCAAACCGCTGAAAAAATTCCGCATCGAGAAGGAAGCCGTGAACTGTCACCACAATTATGTGGCGCGGGAACGGCATTTCGGCGCGGATGTCTGGGTCACGCGAAAAGGCGCGGTGCGCGCCGGCGATGGCGAGCTCGGGATTATCCCGGGCTCGATGGGCGCAAAGTCCTTCATCGTCCGGGGCAAAGGCAATGCGGATTCCTTTTGCTCCTGCTCCCACGGCGCAGGACGCAAAATGAGCCGGACGGCGGCGAAGCAGACATTTACCTTGTCTGATCATCGCCGCGCAACGAGCGGCGTTGAATGCCGAAAGGACCGCGACGTCATCGATGAGACGCCCGGCGCCTATAAGGACATCGACGCCGTCATGGCGGCGCAGACTGACCTGGTGGAAATTGTCCACACGTTGAAACAGGTTGTGTGTGTAAAGGGGTGAGATCCGTCCGCATTGCGGCGAATTCGTCCGGTGAACGAATTCGAGGATCGAACGCCCGAAGTGCTACGCACGCAGGGCAATGAGAGCAAAGAAGGGTCCAGTGGACCTTTTCAAGTCTCGAACGCCCGAAGTGCTATGCACGTAGGGCCGGAGCGTGATCAGCAAAAGTGCTTTGCGGTTTTGCGGTTCGATCACGCGACCAACAAACAAAAGGAACGCGGATTCCGCCGCGTTCCTTGACGGGGACCGGCGGCGTGCGTGGGCCGCCGGTCCCGAAGAATGGCCGAAGCGCTGTGCGCGGCAACCGTAATCTTGCCGACTTTGACGCTGTATGTGCGCCGGCGCACTGAATTACCACGCGGCCCGGACCATTATCTGGTCAGCAGCCGCGCATTGAGAACACGCAGGCTAATGGAGAAGATCATGCGTAAGGACATGTTCAAGGTGATTGTTGAGCGGCCGCGTCTTGGGGCGCGGTTCCGCATCAATCGTGCGCGCCTCGCCGATAGCGAGGCGCTGCCCAGCCGTGTCGGCATGAAACGCTTTCGCAAATTGAACCGCACCGACACGAAAATGCTGAATGAAAACCTGGCGCCGTTAAAGCGTTATCTCATGAAACAGGTTGGGCGGCCGTGGAACAAGGTATATTCGGAGATCTGTAAAAATCTCGACGCCAGTAATACAGTCAAACAGCATGTACGCGATCATCTTCAGGATTTCGTTGTGTTGAAGGTCGCGGTCGGGCGCGATGGCGCCTGGATGAACGGCAACGAGCAGCCGGGATGGAAGATGAACAACCTTCCATGGCGCCAGCCGCTTTATGTTGATCCCAATGACGGCCTCCTCAAGCGCAGCGACAAGCTCTGGAAAAAGCGCGGGATTGAAACAAAGCGGCGGCGGCGCTGACCGGCACAACCTCTCTGCCGTTATCCCGGAAGCGCTGCATCACAAAGTGTTGCTGCGCAGGTCGATTGAATTCAATCGACGGGATCCATTGCGCTGACAGTCACTGCGTCTATCCTTCGAGGGTCGATTGGGGTCGAAAGCATGTTTTCGACGGGCCCCAACCGACCGGCGTTTGCCGTTCGCACTTCAGGATAAGAGTTGGTTTTTCAGCGCTCCCCTCATCCTTATCTGTGTGGATGGTGTTATTGGAAGGGTGCTGGCGGAGGCCGTCTCATCCTTGGTGCTTTAGACACCGTGTCTCAGCGAGTGACCCCGCCAGCATGTACCAGTGCTCATCCCGAACAGTTGAATAGGCATA
>JAJFGF010000066.1 GCA_021776245.1 Hyphococcus sp.
ATGTCTTTGACTGTCTTTTCGGCCGATCCTTCAGATCCGGATTTGTGTCTCATCTTCGCTCCTCCTCAGAGCTACGATGAACCAAAATCCTCCGCTAACAAAATCCCTCAATCGGTCTCATGATCGCTGACGGGATACACCGAATTAGTCATGGAAAAACTCGACGGCAATCTCGACGAGTTAATCGAAAAGTATGTTGGCGCCCCCCAAATAGGAGCGGAGGCGTTGCTGCCCATTGTTGAAACGTTGCATGAGCTGGCTGCACAAAAGAATCAATTACATCATCGAGATATTAAGCCTTCAAACATACTGTATCGTGGTTCAAGAGAAAATACCGAACTGTATCTAGGTGATTTTGGATGCGCGCATTTTCGGGGTGACCAGCGCATTACTCCAACCAATCGCGCAGTAGGTGCATGGAACTATCGCCCACCAGAATATTCAGCTGGCCGTGTAACTGATGTAAATGAAAAGGGGGATGTCTACAGTTTGGGAAAAGTGTTTTGGGCACTGATCAACGGAATGCGAGGAGTAGTTTTTCCTTACACCCTCTGGTATTTAGATGAGTATGATCTTGTTGAACTTTTTCCAGACGCGCAAGGAATCAGGCAAGCCCAGCTTACAATAGCTGGCGCAGTTCAAGCCAAGCCTGAAGACCGACCTACACTCAATCAATTTGCCGAAACATTAAGGAGTTTGGCTACTAATGTGTTGGCAGACTCAAATGAAACCGGAAAAGAAATCGAAATGCTGAGCGCCGAAGCAAAGCTGGATATTGAATATCAGCAACGCAAATCATTTACCGAAAGCTTTGTGCGTTGTTTATATGTCGACTTCCGGAATGCACTTTCCAAACTTTATGCCTCAATGCCTAAGTCGGAAATGGTTAGAGAGTGGATCAATAAGGCTGAAGGAGAACCTCAAAATGAAGCTGCTCTCGTTGACCAAGTCGCAGTACAGGAATCAGATGCGCCTGTCATCTATGTTATGTTTAAGCGGATTCGTCTGACATCTAGGTTTTACCCTGTCCTTCCAAGCCAGCATGCCAGTTTTTCTTTGTCATTAACGAATGGGAATATCGGTATTGGTTCAACCCTGACGGTATTTGCCGATCCAACTGGGTTGCGCGCATCGTGGCGGCACCCTGGCGATGTTAGAGATTCAAAGGGCCCATATAATTCGGATTTACTCAATGAATTTCTCATCCAAACCATCAGCAAGGTTGTGGTGCGTTAACGCGATCGCAACCAACATCAGGCGGACGCGCTGGCGCATTCTCGCGTTGTTTGCTCTCCCAGTTCGGGGAGATCCACTCGCGGATATTTCCTCCTGCGGACGCTGAAACGCGTTGTCCGTGACAGCCGATCGTATGACGCCGCAAGGCTCTAAAAAATGCGAAGCAAAGCGTTGCAAACATCTTATGAGCGCACGGCTAAAAACATCACAGACGGGCTTGAGGCGCAACTATAGGCTTGGCAACGCTGCACAGTGGAGGCCAGCCCGCATGGGTTCAGCCTCTATGCTTTCAATTGATCGCCGACCGGCAATTCGCGCAGGCGTTTACCCGTCGCGGCAAAGATCGCATTGGCAAGCGCCGGCGCCAGCGGCGGCGTGCTTTCGACAATGGTCACGTCGATATTTTTCGGCGTCTGGTGAATGCGGGCCATCTGATAATCATAAAAATTATTCTGTTCGACGCGGCCATTGGCGATCGAGATCAAGACCATCGGGCGGCTTGCCGGTAAGGATTGAAAAAAAACATCAAGCCCGATCGCAATCATCAAGTTGGCAAAGACGAGCGCGGCGAGCCCAAAGCCCGCGCATTTGAGGCGGTAGCAATGGCGACGGCGCCCGTTATTGCCCGGAACATTCGTAAGCAAAGCCCCGCCCTATGGCGCTTATTCCTCTTCGGGCTCCTCTCCTGCGCCGCAGGCGCTTTCAGATACGCCGTGTACGCATAATCGCTGTTCTTCGGTCGTTTCCTCCACGCCATCGCCGTTTTCATAAACCGCCAGAGCGTCGGAAGAGGCTTCTTTTACAGAAGAGCCGCCGCCTTGTGCAGATTCATCCGGGTCCAGCGGTTCAGATTCTTTGCCGGTGACTTCCGTAAGGCTGTCGCCCACGGCTTCGTCCGTATCCGGCGCTGGCGGCGGCGGCGTATCAGTCGGCGGAGGAGGAGGCGGCGGCGTATCAGTCGGCGGCGGCGGGGGAGGCGTATCATTCGGTGGCGGCGGCGGAGGCGTATCATTCGGCGGCGGCGGGGGAGGCGTATCATTCGGTGGTGGAGGCGGCGGCGTATCATTCGGTGGAGGAGGCGGCGGCGTATCATTCGGCGGTGGAGGCGGCGGCGTATCATTCGGTGGAGGAGGCGGCCCCTCCTGGAATGCGAGCAGCACCTCGCCCTGCGGTGGCGTTACGATGCGCATTGCGCGGGTAAAATCACGAATGCCCTCGGCGGCAATCGTCACGCCGGCGCCGGCAGAGCCGCTAACGACCGGCTTCGCAATCGCGGCGCCGGTAAAGCCTGAAGCCAGTGATGCAAACAACAACGCGGCTGCAGAGACTTTACAGATGAGTTTCACGTCCATGACGCTCTCCTAATATTTTGCTTCGATGGAAAAAAATAAACGCGGATCATCATCGCCTTCCTGTGCAACAATGCCCTTTAGTGGAACGCCAGCTTCGATGCTTGCTGAAAGATGTTTTGCAATCGAAAATCGTGCGCCGGCAGCAAAGGAATAGCGCGACTGCGTGCGCGACTGGCCGGCGGCGAGGGGGCCGATCTGACGAACTGCGCCAGCATCAAGCGATATATAGGGCTGCACCTTAAAATTATCATGTTGCAGAAAGGCAGGGTTAGCGCGCAATTCGATGAGGCCGACAATGCAGCGATCACCAGAAATTTCAAACGGGTCATAGCCGCGGCCAAATCCCGCGCCGCCAAAGCCGCATTGTTCAGATGACAATAGCGGATTATTTGCGGTTTGCGCCTGAACTGCGACAAACATGTCGGCCCAGTCGGTCAACACCTGGCGGCGGCTGAGGTCAGCGATCACTGCAAAAAATTCACCGCTGCCGCCCGCGCGGCTGGCGACCGGCGATCCGGCTTTTGTCGCGTCAAAAATGTCCCAGCCTTTGACGATGTTCACAGCAGCGGCGTTTGATCCCTTGAGCCCGTCGGAAAAACTGAAGGCTGCGCCAAATTCACTTGTCCATAATGTATCAAGGGTGTTGGGCGTCACGCCGAAAACGCTTCTAAATTCTTTCCACGTAAATTTGCTCGAAAGCGTCAGCTTTTTTTCGCGGTTCAAGATCAGCGGATAGGTCAGCCCGACGCCCGCGGTCCAGCCTTCGGTTTGAAAGCCGAGGCTTTTGAGCAGGGGAATGCCCGGCGCCGCTTCCGAGCGCGTCGCCGACAGGCCAAGCCTCAAACCCTCATCACTGACAATCGTAGACCAGCCGGCGGAAAAATACGTAAGCTCATCAAGATCGAAACTCTGCACCGCGAGAAAACTAAAGTCATCAACGCCGGTGACAAGGCCATTGACCTTCAGCCGGCCGTGAAACTTTTCGCGGCCAACCGCGCGCGAGGCGCGATTATTGGCGCCGGCGGCGATATCAAACCGCTTGTCCCTGACCTTCATAACCAATGTCAGTCCGGCGCCAGGCGCTTCGCCTTTTTCGATGACGCCGGTGACCTTGGCGCCGGGTATTTTCGACGCCAGCAACAGATAACGCTCAAGCGTTTTTTGCTTTAGGGGACGTTCGGCGGTGAGTTTCCTGCCGAGCTTTGCAAGATGGCCCCGCATGCGCGGCGGTGCGCCGGAAACATCGACGCTGCCGATAAAGCCTTCAATGATCCTGATGCGCACCACGCCATTGTTAATTTCCTGGATCGGCAAATAGGCAAGGCTTAACGGATAGCCTTCATCCACATAGAGCTTGGTGATGGAACGCGCGATATCATAGATCGACGAGAGCGAAACCACCTCGCCAATGCGCGCACTATATAAAGACTCGATGCGCGCCTGCGAAATCGAACTTGCGCCATCAAGCACAATACCGTTCAGGAGAAATTCAACATTTCTTGCATTCGCAGGCTGTTCAAGTTCGAGCGGAGAATAGATATTGGGCGTTAACGTGACGCCGGGCGCAATCTGATCGTCAAATGCTGCTTTGATGGCGTCGGACCGGGCCGCGCCGAGAACGCCGCCCAGATTGTCGATTTTTGAAGGGACGGGCGTTTGGCCAGCCGCCGGGATTGCGAACTGGTCGTCGAAAATCGCTTCGATGACGCCGGGGCGCGCGTCGCCTGGAACGCCGCTCAAATTATCAACCTTTGGTGCGGCGGGCGTTTGGCCGGCCGCCGGCATTGCGCAAAGAGCGATGGCCCCGAAAAGGCCCGCTAATCCCGCCGCCTTGAACGCCCGCAAAGCGCGAATACGCAATACGCCGAAGCGCAACGCTACAAAATACATGAATGTCCCCTACCCGAAGAGGGCACGCTAACCCACCCGATACACAATGAACAGGAGAATTTGACAGCGATTGGCGCAGCGCAACGAAGCTGTGGCGCGTGCGCCGCAACATTCCGTTTGCGCCCGATTATCTCATGCCTTTGTCAAAAAGGTTACAATCAAATGGTCGTCCGCTAATATTTGTCGAATCCATGACGCCAAGACTATAGAACAAATTATTATACCCGGATTTATTCGGAGTATCTCTGGCTGCGGGCAGGCGGTCTTCGTTTTATGCAATGTCGCCGGGTGATCAGAAACAAATCAGAACATCTTATTCCCAACGCCATTTGCCTTACGCCACTTGATTGAGCAGCCCATGGACGGCGATCGCATCGCGGGCGCAGGGCCTATGCGCTGCGGCGCAATCATTCTATATTCGTCGTCACACACCGGTATTTTCGGAGGGCGGTATGAACAGCAATTCAGACACAGACATCAATGTGCAGGCGCCATGGCATTTGTGGTTGATTGGCGGATTGATGGCGCTATGGAACGGCTTTGCCTCGTTCGATTATCTTGCGACGGTTTTCAGATACGAGCCTTATTTGGCGGGATTTCCCGAAGAAATGCTGGCGCATTATCTGGCTGCGCCTTTATGGATGTTTGGCATGTGGGCGATTGGCGCCTTTGGGGGATTTGCCAGCGCCATTTTGTTGCTGATGCGCAATAAACTGGCTGTCAAAATATTAGCCGTGTCGTTAATCGCTGCGGTGATTGCACAGATCTATGGAATCCTTAACCCGCCGCCGGGGGATTCGTCTGTTTTGTTGAGTATGGTCATCATCGTGATCGCGGCATTGGTTTTGGTCTATGCCAATTGGCTGCAACGCTGCGGTGTGCTGCGATAAAAATCATCGCCGGAAACAGGATGTATCCACGGCGCGAAAATTCGCGTTTGACAAAACACGCCAGGCGCCATTTGCCTAACGCCACTTGATTGAGCAGCCCATTGACGGCGATTGTTCGCGCGGGCCTTCGCCGGTTTTTGCGATCTGGCGCATGGCGTTCACAAGCTCTCTGTTGCGTCCGGCGGGATCGCCCATGCGGGCGTCATCCAGAGCAAAATGCGGATAACTTGATTCCGCATTTTGCTCCTCGTTTTTGTCTTGTCGCGCGATTTTGCGAAAAACCGGGGGCCAGTTTTTCGCATCGCGCTCCAGGCGCCCGCGATATTGCAGGCGCCCGTCTTTGTTAAAGCCAAAAAAATCCGGCGTGCAGACAGCGCCATAGGCTTTGCCCACACACTGATCTTCATCAACCAGATAGGGAAATTCAAAGCCGTGCTGCCCGGCAAATTTGAGCATGTTGGCGGGGCTGTCCTCGGCCACGCGCTCATAGTCGTTTGACATGATTGCGAGCACATTGATCCCTTCGGCGATCAGCTCTTTTGTATCGGCCGCCAAGCGGCCGGCAATCGCTTTGACATAAGGACAGTGATTGCAGATGAAAGCGATGAGAAGGCCCTTGCCGCCGAGCTGGTCTTTCAGTGTGTATGAGCGGCCGTTAGGATCCATCAGTGTAAAATCCGGCGCTTTCCATCCGAAATCGCAAATGGGCGTATCAAGCAGCATGCGTCGCATCCCTGATCAGTGCTGAACGCAGTTTGTTAGCACGCCCCGCCGCACCGCACCATCACACAAACTATCCCGCACCGGGCACGCCCTGCCGCGCAAGCGCTGCGCCGCCTTGCATTTTTATGACGAGTCCCGGAATATCCGCCCAAACTATCCTGCACATAGTCGATATGGGGCAGGATCATGCGGGACATCTGAAAGGACTGGTCATGAAGGGTTTAATATTTACGGCGCTTGCCGCTGCTTTGTTGCTGACGGCTTGCGGCCAGGGCGGGGTTAAAGAAAAAACTGCGGCGGCGCCGACCGAGAACGACAGCGCATCCAGCGATGCTGCGCCCCTTGGAAAGCTCGGATCGAACGTAACGCCATCGGCCTACAGACTCAATCTCGCCCTTGACCCTGACCTTGACACCTATTTCGGCAATGTCGCCATTGACGTGATGCTGGGGCATGAAACCTCGCGCATCTGGCTCCACGGCAAAGACCTTGACGTCGCCGAATTTTATGCGGAGCTCGCTGACGGAACGCGCATCGATGCGACTTACGAAGAAGTCGATGTCACCGGCGTTGCAAAGCTCGATTTTGCCAGCGCGCTTCCCGCGGGCGACGCGACGCTTCATGCGACGTATTCCACCAGGTTTAAAAATGCGCCGGACGGCATTTACCGCACCGAAGAAGGCGGCGATTATTATGCAGCCTCGCAACTCGAATCGATTTCCGCCCGCAAGGTCTTCCCGGGTTTTGACGAGCCGCGTTTTAAAACGCCATTTGACATCACGATCACCGCCAAAACCGGCGATATTGTTGCGACCGTCGCGCCGGAAGTTTCAGCGGAGGTTCTTGAAAACGGCGCCGTGCGCCATGTCTTTCAAACGACAAAGCCGATCCCGACATATCTTCACGCCTTTATGGTCGGGCCCTATGACATTAACGAATGGACGCCGATCGCCGCCAATAGCGTGCGCGCTGACCCCTTGCCCCTGCGCGGGTTAGCGCCGAAGGGCAAGGGCGATCAGATGGATTACGCGCTGGAAAATACCGGCGCCATGATTCAATGGCTCGAAGAATATTTCGATACGCCTTATCCCTATGCGAAACTTGACATCATCGCCGCGCCGGACTTTTTCGGCGGCGCGATGGAAAATGTCGGCGCGATTATCTACAATGAATTTCTGATGCTGATGGATGAGAATTCAGCATTGTCGCAACGGCGCGCTTACGAAACCGTTCACGCCCATGAGCTCGCCCATCAATGGTTCGGCAATTATGTGACGCCCGCCTGGTGGGACGATATCTGGCTTAATGAAGCGTTTGCGACCTGGATGATGTACAAATTATCCAGCGCCCATTGGCCCGAAGGCGAGTTTGACCGCAGCGTGATGAGCGGGGGCCTGGGCGCCATGTCTGCTGACAGTCTTGTCAATGCGCGGCAAATTCGCGAGCCGGTTGAACTGAACGCAACGATTGACGACGCCTTTGACGGCATCACCTATCAAAAGGGCGGCTCGGTGCTCGCAATGTTTGAAACTTATCTCGGCGAGGAAAATTTTCGCAACGGGGTGCGCACCCATATGCAGCGTTTCCCCCACGGCACCGCGACGGTTGATGACTTTATGCAGTCCATGGCCGATGGATCGGGCCGGCCGGAAGTTATTCCCGCCTTTCGTTCGTTTATCGAACAACCGGGCGTGCCGCTTTTAAACGCACAGCTTGATTGTTCCGGCGCGCCAGGTCTCAAACTCAGCCAAAGCCGTTACGCGCCGCTCGGCTCCGCCATTGATACAAATCAAACCTGGCAGGTGCCGGTGTGCGCCGCTTATAGCTCGGCGAACGGCGAGGGCGACGCTTGCGGCCTGGTTGACAAAAAAGACGTTACGCTCGCGCTTAACGCCGATGTGTGTCCCGCCTATGTCGTTCCCAATGGCGACGGCTCAGGTTATTTCCGTTTTGCGCTTGACGAAGCGGGATGGGCTGCGCTTGCGGCCGCGGGAACGGGCCTCAGTGCAAAACAGGCGCTTGCCTATGCGGACAGTCTTGATGCGGCGTTCCGCGCGGATGCAGCCTCTGCGGATGCTTTGCTTGACGGTTTCACGGCGCTTTCGCAGCACGACGCGTGGGATGTGGTGACGGCGGCGATGGATCAATATGAAGCGCTGATTGATATTGCGCCCGATGATGAAGCCCGCGCCAATATTGAAGCGCTCGCCCGGAATATCTTTGATCCGATTAATGATGCGCTTGGCGATGCAACGGATGCGCAGTCTGTGTTGTTGCGGCGCAGCCTGACGCGCTTCATGGCGGTTGTGGCGCTTGACCCTGACGTGCGCGCGGAAATGCTTGTGGATGCGCGACGTTATGTGGGCGTTGACGGCGAGCCCGATCTTGACGCGATTGCGCCGGATCAGGTTGAAACGGTTTTAAGCGTTGGCGTTCAGGAAGACGGCGCGCCGTTTTTCGATGCGCTATTGGCTCTTGTCTCCGCGTCCGATGATTCGGCTATTCGCGGATCCGGCATCGGCGCACTGGCGCGCACGGAAGATGCTGAACTGTCAATTCGTTTGCTTAATGCGGTTGCGGATGAGCGTTTTTCGGCGAGCGAAATGAACCGCGCTTTTTATCGTCAGCTCGCGCGCCATAAAACCAGAGCGGGCGCGTGGGCCTGGACAAAAGAAAATCTCGACATGCTGATCGGGCGCAATGGCGGCATCGGCGCAGCGCGCGGTCTTGTTGGCGTCGGCAGTTTCTTCTGCGATGCGGCGGCGGGCGCCGATTATGAAGCGACAATTATCGCCAACAAAGAAAAATTTCCGGGCTATGAGCGAACGCTCGCGCAGTCGCTGGAGCAGGTTGATCTGTGCGTCGCGCTGGTGGACGCAAAGGGCCGCGAATTTGCCGATGCGGCGGCGGCAAGGCTTTGACTGTACGCATTTCGCTGAAAACCAGCGCCTTCTTCCCCCGCCTGGGGGGGTAAAAGTATACTTTTACGGGCCGCGTCGAAGACGCGGGTCGAAGGGGGGGAAGCCGTAACGCTCGGCCCCCTTCGTCTCACTGCGTTCGACAATTCCCCCATAAATGGGGGAAGAACGGGTAGCGCCTGGGTTTAACTTCTGACGCAATTTTGGTTTATGCTGCGCCGCCTGCCAAAAGGACTCGCAACCATGAACATCAATGTGGCGCCGATATTTGCCTGGTACGATTTCTGGATCGGCGCTTATTATGATCGTGCAAAACGCAAGCTTTACATTTTGCCGATTCCGATGTTCGGGATTGTGATTACATTTAACAAGTGAGGTTTTTCCGGGGAGGGAACCATGACCACACGACGCGCGATTTTAAAGACCGGCGGGGCGGCCGTCCTTGTCATTGGCGTTGCGGGCGCGGGCTGGGCGCTCACGCGGGCGCCGAAAAAAGCGCGCGCGCCCTGGGACGCTGCGGGGACAAGTTTCGGCGATGCGCGGCTTGATGCGCTGGCTTACGCGATCCTTGCGCCCAATCCCCATAATATGCAGCCATGGCGCATTGAACTTAACGGCGATGATGCGTTTACGGTCTATTGCGACACGGCCCGCCTGTTGCCGGAAACCGATCCGCCCAATCGTCAGATCACCATCGGCTTTGGTTGCTTTCTGGAACTCGTACGGCAGGCGGCGGCGGAAAAAGGTTTGCTAGCCGAGTTTTCCTATTTTCCCGAAGGCGAGCCCTGGCCCAATCTCGACGCGCGGTCGGTTGCCCATGTGACGTTGCGCCAAGGCGCGCAGGTTCCCCGCGACCCGCTGTTTGGCGGCGTTCTCGACCGGCGCACCAATCGTGCGCCTTACGATCTGGCGCGGGCGCCTGACGATGCGGCGCTCAACGCAATCAAAGCCGCGAGCGTTGCCGGCGTTGAAGCGGATGCGACCGCCGATCCCGCACGCGTCGATACCTTGCGCACGCTTGCGGTCGATGCGTGGACCGCGGAATGGGAAAACGACGCTGCGCGACGGGAAAGCATTGCGGTCACGCGTATCGGCAAAAAGGAGATCAACGCCGCGCCCTGGGGACTTGCCCTTGCAGGACCTTTGATGGAAGGGATTAACGCCGCCGGGCTATTAACCCGCGAGGATATGGATGTTGCGGGCACGGCGTCGTTTGATCAGTCGCTTGAGTTTTATAACAAGGCCTGCCGTTCGGCGACAGGGTTTGTCTGGTCAACAACAATGACCAACACCCGCCGCGATCAGCTTGAAGCGGGGAGGGCCTGGGTGCGGATGCAGCTTGCGGCGAATGCTGCGGGCGTTGCGTTTCATCCGCTCAGCCAGGCGCTGCAGGAATTTCCCGCCATGGCGCCGCTTTATGAAAAAGCGCACCGCATGCTTTCCGGCGGCGACGGCCGCACAGTGCAGATGCTCGCGCGCCTGGGTTTCGCCAAAGCGCCGCCGCCCGCGCCGAGAGAACCGCTGACCGCGAAGCTGGTGATGGATTGAGGCTCATGGGGCGGGCGAAACAATTAAATTGTCATTCCGGGATGCGCGGCGCGCAGACCCGGAACCCATGGCGCAACAAATTAACCGCCGCACCGGTATTTATGAAGCGCCATGGGTCCCGGGTCTGCGCCGCAACATCGGAGATGCGGCGCCGCGCACGGGATGACAGTCGTGGCGGCCCGCAATATTGTCCCGCTGACGGGGCGCCGCTATGGTTTTCCCGAAAGCGCCGGGCGAAAAAGTGGAAACCGGTTTTTCGGCAACCCGGCGCGGCCGCTATAGAATCAATAGCAACGGGTGATTTCAACTTATCACCGGTTGCTGTTGCCGAGGGAAAGACGCGTGATTCCAACGCCCAAGAAAAGCTTCTGGATTTTTCATTCCATCTACTGGGTTGTCGCCGGTGTAGCGCTGTTTGTTTACGGGCTGGGTTACGGTCACTGGGAGATCGCCCTTGTCCGAAACATCTACAGCCCGCTTTTAGGGTTTGTCGTTTCGTTTCTGATAAGCGTCGGCTACGCGCAGAAAATGCCGCAGCAAAATATCAATCGTTTGTTGTTTGTGCTTGCCGCGTCCATCGCCGGCGCGCTCTTATCGGCGCTGATCGTCAATCCGATTACCTATGGTTTGCTGGGTTACGATTTGCGCAGGCTCACGGCTGCCAATATTTTTACCGACGGTCTTTATTTTGCGCTTTTCTATCTCGTCTGGAGCCTTCTCTATTTGCAGATTTCAAACACGCCGTTGTTCAGCGCGGCGGCAGCGAATGGAGAAGGAACGGGCGGGGGCGCGTCGCCGTCGCCACAGTCCCTGCCCATCGAAACCATCAATGTGGAAAAGGCCGGCGCAAAACTAAAACTCCATGTGGACGACATCACGCATATTGTCGCCAATGGCGATTATGTTGAATTCTTCACGGCGACGGAGGCCTATCTGAAACTCGGCGCCATCGGCTCTTATGAGGCGGCGCTCGGCGCCGGGCCGTTCAAGCGCATTCACCGCTCCGTCATTATCAATGCGGAAAAAATCACTGCCATGACCGGCCCGCAAAAAGGGCAATATTGGATCAAGCTCGAAGGCGACCGCGAAGTGCGGTCGAGCCGCAATGCGCAGAGCGTTGTCGAAGGGCTTATGCCGAGGGCGGAATAGCAAGGGTTTTGCTGGTCGCGTGATCGCCATCGTTTGATTGCGTTCGCGATCATGGCCGAAATATCGGCAACCACTTTTCCTGATCACGCTTAAGGGTCTTGCTGGTCGCGTGATCGAACCGGAAAACCGGTAACCACTTTTCCTGATCACGCTCCGGTTCATCGCCCATTCACCGACAAGCCCCGCCATCTGGCGGGTTTTGCGGCTGTTCATCGAAAATTGGTTGGCCGGGAAAACAGCGGCGCCAGATTGCGCCTGACGTCCGAGAAACCGGGGGGCGGGTTCCGCCGCACGACCCCATGCCCGGACACCTGTCAGTAAGAAGGAAAATCCTGTGCCCAAACGCCCTCTATATATAAAGACTCTGAAATCCGCCCTGGCGGCGCTCGCGCTCATCGTCGGCGCGGCGTTTGTCCCGGACCTGGCGCGGGCCCAGCATATGCAGCCGACGCCGGCAATGAGCGCCTATTTCAATATGTTGTTTTCCGGCGATCTCAGCGGCGCCCCGGCGCTGTTTGCAGATAATCCCGATGACCCGATGGTCCCGATGTTAAAGGGCCAGTTTGAGGCCCGCTTTATCGATCGCACCAGCGGTCTCGATCTGTCGGCGCTGGAAAGTCACAAGGTGCGGGCGATTGTGGAACTTTATCAGCGCTATTGGCGCGACACGCTGATGCAAATTGCGCCGCCGGCGGATCTCGAAGACGCCTTTGTGGCGCAACTCGACGCCATGCTGCTCGCTGAAGGCTTTGATGTCGCCGGCAATGATGAAGATGCGCGGGAGGCAAATCTTGAAGCGTTGATGAACAGCGAAGGGGTCTTTGCCCAGAGCGGCCGGACGCCGCCGCTGCAGGATTTGATGATCTGGACCGAGAACGAAGTTTCGAAAGAACGCATTGAACTGACCGATGGCATCTATGATGTGGATGTCAATTTTCTTGACGGATTTGTTTCCTATGGCTGGATGAATTTTGCCTCATTCGGCATGACCAGCGCCGGCGGCTGGGCGAAAAAGGATGGGCTTTATTGTGTCTGCGGCAGTTACGACATGAATTCCGAACGCTATCGGTTGTCGTTTTTAAAACATGAAGCCCGGCATTACGTGGATTTCAAACTCTACCCCGAATTAAAAGCACCGGACCTTGAATATCGCGGCAAGCTGACGGAACTCGCTTTCGCCGAAGATGGGCTTTACAGGCAACTCGCACAATTTACAGGCGGCGCCAACAAAATTGATAACGCACCGCACCCGCTCGCCAACTGGTATGTTGTCGATGGGCTATCGAGACTGGTGCTCGATGGAAAACCGCCGGCAGATGCGCGTGAATGGGAAGCTGTTCCGAAAGAAAAGATCCGCAAGGCCGCAAGAAAGCTCCTGAAAGAACATGATCACGCGCTGAACAAAAAGGGCGCCAAGACGACGACGGGTGTGATTGCGCCGTGACGGGGGTGAGACATTGAGGTGTCTGTCATAAAGGCCGTCATTGCGGGCTTGGTTCGACGAATTCGTCGAACCAATCCACCTGCAAGTGCAGCGCTCGTTAGTGGATCCCGGGTCGGAGCCCGGCAACTGTGTTCATAGAAATTGTTTTTGGTCTCTGATCATGGCGTTGAGAGCGATGAGGAGTTTACGTGCGACAGCGATGAGGGCGATTTTCTTTGCTGCGCATCTGCGGCAAAGATCTTCATAAAAGCGTCGATAACGTTCGCAATGCCGAACGGCGCTGAGCGCGGCCAAGTACAAGGCGTGTCTGACACGGCGGCGGCCGCCGGAGATGCAGCGCTTACCTCTCAATTTGCCGCTGTCGTGATTAAAGGGGGCAAGCCCTGCAAGGCTTGCGATGTTCTTTGGTGAAGCGGCTCCCAGTTCAGGCATTAGCGCGATCATGGTTGTTGCTGTAACCGGGCCAACGCCTGGGGCCGTCAGCAAGAGGGCTTGTGCGCAGCGCATGTCGTCGCGGCTTTTCAAGAGCGCGCTGATTTGTTCGGCAAGGTCTTTAATTTGACCCGTCAGCGTTTCGATCATGGCCTCGATTGAGGCGCATACGACTTCGTCATCACCGTCCTTCAAGCGCGTCTTTTCCATCGCCCGCATGGTCACCAGTTGATCGCGCCGCCTGTGCAGAACGCCAAGCCGCTCGCGCTCAAGGCACGGTGCGGGATCGGCCGATGGCGTCAGGCGCTGTCCCAGATCGGACAACATACGTGCATCAAGCGCATCGGTTTTGGCCTTGCGTCGCGTCGCCTGGGCAAATCGCTTGGCGGCGGTCGGATTGACCCGGCAGCCGGCGATGCAGGCTTCGGCAAGCGCAAAACGCAAGGCCTTGTCATAAACGCCAGTCGCCTCGTAGATAAAAAATACTGACCGTTCAGCGAAACCGGCGAGCATCTCGCCAATCGCCTCCGGCCTGTTTGCAATGCGGCCAATGCGTCCGCATTCCGGGTCAAAAAAGTCGATATGCGCTTTGGAGATATCGCATCCAATGTAACAAGGGTGTATGGTCATGGCGCCTGTCCCTGTGATGCGAGGTCCGGCGGTCACCGGCCTCGTGCAACTGTTCAGGTTGATATGTCTCAGCAGGAAGGGGCCT
>JAJFGF010000067.1 GCA_021776245.1 Hyphococcus sp.
ATTCGCGGCCCGCGCGCGAAGGCGCGCTAACCAAAATCTTGACCGCATTCGCGGCCCGCGCGCGAAGGCGCGCTAACCAAAATCTTGACCGCCTTCGCGGTCGGGAGCGATAAACCGGGAACCACTTTATCTCGGAAACGCCCTAGTTGATTGGAAAACGGCCCGCAGCGTGGTACGGGGCTGCGCGACGCGAGCCTGGGCCAGCAAATGACTGCATATAAATCCGATTTTCTGCGTGTTCTAAATGAGCGCGGATTTATCCATCAGGGAACCAACCTTGAAGGTCTCGATGCGCGCGCCGTAAAAGAATGTCTGACCGGTTATATTGGCTTTGACGCCACGGCGAAAAGCCTCCATGCAGGAAGCCTCATACAGATCATGCTGCTCTATTGGCTGCAGCAAACCGGCCACCGCCCGATCGCTCTCATGGGCGGCGGCACGACCAAAGTCGGCGATCCAAGCGGGAAGGATGAGCAGCGGGCGCTTCTCAGCGACGACAACATCAATGGCAATATTGCGTCCATCAAGACTGTTTTCGATCAGTTTTTGACGTTCGGCGACGGCCCAAAAGACGCCATTATGGCCAATAACAACGATTGGCTGTCAAAGCTTGGCTATATTGAATTTCTTCGCGATTACGGCGTTCATTTTACAATTAACCGTATGCTGACCTTTGACAGCGTGAAATTGCGGCTTGATCGCGAAAGCCCGCTCACCTTTCTCGAATTCAATTATATGCTGATGCAGGCCTATGATTTTCACGCTCTCTATAATCGTTATGGCTGTGCATTGCAGCTCGGCGGGTCGGACCAATGGGGCAATATTGTCAATGGCGTTGAGCTGTGCCGCCGCAAAGACGGCGCAGAAGTATTCGGCGTCACAACGCCATTATTAACAACGGCGTCGGGCAAGAAAATGGGTAAGACCGAAAGCGGCGCGGTATGGCTCAATGCGGATTTGTTTTCCCCTTACGATTATTGGCAATATTGGCGCAATACCGAAGACATCGATGTGGGCAAGATGCTGGCGCTGGTCACGACGCTGCCCATGGACGAAGTTGCGCGTCTCGGCGCGCTGGCCGGCGCAGAAATCAATGACGCGAAGAAAATTCTCGCAACCGAAGCAACAGCGCTTTTGCATGGCCGCGACGCAGCTGCCAGCGCTGCGGCCACAGCCCAAAAAACATTCGAACAGGGCGGTCTCGGCGGAGATTTACCGACAATTGGTCTTGCCGCCGCCGAAATTGAAGCGGGCGCGCCGGTGCTTGACCAATTTATCGCAGCGGGTTTGTGTTTGTCGAAGGGCGAAGCACGCCGTCACATCAAGGCAGGGGCGCTGAAAATCAACGATCTGCCAATTTCCGAAGAAAGACTGCTTTCTGCGCCTGACATTGTTGACGGCGCGATCAAACTCTCAATCGGCAAAAAGAAACACGCTATTATCCGTGTATCCTAGGCCACGTTCGAAAAATGCTGAATCGGCGAACGTGGTCCGGATTATGTTTTTTCGCGCATTCGAACCCAAAAACCGCGTACACTTTTTGTGAATGCACGCTAGTTTTCCTGCGCCGCCGGCGGCGTTTCACTTGTCGCATCAACATTGTCATTTACGGCGCCCTCAATGACGTTGCGGTCCGGCTGCATCAGCCGGCGCAAAATGCCAGGCGTCAGCGCCGAAAGCGGGTTTACGGATACGATTGGCGCGGCGGCGTCGCCGCTGACCGAATAGGAAAGCGCGACGATGCCTTCGCCTTTTTTTCCAACCAAAATGTCACCAATGATCGGCGCGTTTCCGAGCACGGAATTTAACTGATAGATCGGCGCGACAGCGCCAACAAGGCTAACCTCACCGCCCTGCCCGACGGCCATTGCGCCTTCAGCTGTAATCCCGACGGACGGGCCTGTGGCGCGCATATTGCGGACCGCAAGAACTTTGTCGGCAAAATCAAACTCTCCGTAAGCATAGGACAAATCGATGCCCTCGCCATTGAGAAGGTTTGTCAGGCCGTCCAGCGAGCCAGCCGAAAAAATCCGCGCCAGAAGCGGCGCCTCAATGACTTGAAGGTCGCGCGCTTCGAGGATGCCGGAAAAACCGGCTTCGCCCGCCGTCGGCAAATTGATTTCCATCGATCCGTCGCCCCCACTAACGGAGCTGACGCCAAAAACGCCGGCGAGCAGACCGCCAATGGCGCCGCTTCGCGCGTTGATGACGCGTTGTGGCCCTTCGTCAGCGCCTGTATGCGTCATCGATATTGTCAATGGCGCGCTTGTCTGGTCAAACGCCGAAAAATCAAGCCCCTGAAGCTGATTTGCGTCGCGCCGCAGCTCAAGCGAGGCGCCCCTGTATTCAACGCCGCGGCGCATTAACATGCGGTCAAATCGGGCGCTAAGGGATACGCCATTTCCCCAATCAAATGCAGCGTCGTTATTGGCTGGTGTCGCCGTTCCATTAACAATCTGCTCCGCCATCGCGGCGCCATTCAGAAAATCGCCCGTTGCTGTGATTGCCAATGCGCCCGACGCTTCGCGCCCGGCGATGATGGAAAGATCTGCGGCGTCAGCCAGAAAAAATCTTGGCATATCTGCCGATTGCAATACGCCGCTCTGGGCAAATGACATTTTACCGCTGATTTCAACGCCGCCGCCCAGAATATGGATTTTGTCAATCGAAACAGCGTCTGGCGTGAACGAAATCTGTATGTCGCCGTCCGCCGGAATATCGGCGGGTTTACGCCATCCAAGCGCATCGACTGTCAACGCAGCGCCGGAAAAATCTGCGTCGATATTGAGCGTCTCGACGGCCCCAAGTTCGCCAACGGCATGGGCGGAGAACACGATTGGGCCTCGCAACATCTGGCGCGACGGAATACCAAAAAGGTCGCCGGTTGATGAATCGATTATTCCTGCGATCACGATATCCGACGGCCCGTCCTGCTGAAAGAAATTCTTGTTCCAGATGATGTTGATCGGCGCATCGGAGAGTTTTGCGTCGGCCCTGACGGTCATGGACCGCGCCATTAAATCCACTGTCCCCGTTGCATCAGACAATTCAACATCGCCAACCAGGTCAGTGACGGACATTTTTTCAAATGTCGCGACGCCGCTGTACCGATATTCCTCTGGCGCCGCATCGCGCTTATTCGGCCGCATAATTTCAACTGTTGCTCGCGTTTCGCCGGAAAACTGCTCCGGCGAAAGTTGAACCTTGGAAAGCAGCGACATCGGTTCCTGATCGATGACGCCGAGCAGCGCTTCAGATTTTCCCGAAGCCGTGAAGCGAATAAAGGTTGGCTGCCATTTCGGGATAAATACCGGAAATTCAACTTCACCGCCGGTGATTAGGACCTCGCCGACGCGCGCGCGCGGCGCCTTGAGCGAAAAACTGTTGCCGCGCACAACACCGCTGCCGGAAGCCTCGGTCAACGGCGTCATCGCTTCGACGTAATAGGCAGTGGCATTACGCACATCAAAGCTCAGCGCAATCGCCTCATCGGGCATTCCGGCATCTTCGCCGACAGCGCCCGGGGGCAGATCCATGACGAAACTGATATTGTCTATCGTCGCCGCTGCTACGCGATCTTCGATCCAGTCGCGGGCGCCCATCGCAACGCCGATCGGCCATATTCTCATCAACCGATGCGGATCCATGGCGCCGTCAAGTTTTATATCCGCAGCGACGCCGAGCGACGGCGTAACACCGTCGCCGCCGCGCTCAGGGAAAATGAACGCCATATTGCCGCTGACGCTGACATCAAGAAAATCGGAACTTATGGAATTGAAGCTAAGACGGCGCTGATCAACCTGATAACCGCCGGTTAACGCCAGCGATTGCACAGGCAGCGCTTCGGGCAGACGGCCCTCGGCGGCAAGCACCAGATTTTGCGATTTCAGATCAAAAACGACGCTTTGCGGCTTGCGGATATCATCGCCAAATGAGACCGCAACCGAGCCATTGATTTCTCCGCTGCTGCCGCCTGCATCGAAAGCAATCCGTTCAATTGAAAATGCGTTCCTGGCGGGATCGAACTGCGTGTCCCATTCAAGAAACGCAATTGGCGTCGTTACGCCGCCAAGTTTCATGACGCCTTCGCCTGTTCGCGCCGAGAAGCTCGATCCCAAAACATCGCCGGTCGTTGAAAAAGAAATTGCGGCCTTGCCGGTCACCGGCGCATCGAGAATGCCTGCCGTTTCCCCATAAAATGTCGTCAATATGTCCGCGACAGGAAAATTCGACCCGCTGATGACAACGGCAACTGTACCGCTTGCATCGGTGTAGTGAGCGCTTGCGTCGAGCGTTGCACGCTCACCGCCAATGTCGATGTAGCCGTCAAGTGCGCCAACAAAACCCTTTTTATTGCGGGATAAAGAGACATTTGCCGCGGGGGCAACCCATGAACGCCCCGAGGCGGCGTCAACAAACGTTATTTCCGCATTGGCAATTGCGGCGCGTTCAAAAGCGCTTTTCAGAATCTGCCTGTCGAAGGCTGGCGATATGCCGGCGAAAAAAGAACGCCGCCGCTCGCGTCGAACCGCCGGCAATTCAATATCCTGATTGTCATTTCTCACAATGCGGAACTTTGCGCCGGACGCGTCGAGACGCTTCGGGCCTGTCTTGCCCGAGAAGATATCGCCAAAGTCAAACAAGAACGAAATGTTTTCGGCGCTCGCGGTTTCATCACCGGCCGCATCCAATATCGTCAACCCCGAAAGGTTAACAATCACTTCGCTGCGCGGTTCAGCGCGGTTTAACGCGACGTCGTCGATTTTCACTGCGTATCCAACAGGCAATTTGCGTTCAATTGCGATTGCCGCGCTGGATTTGAAAATATTCAGCGACACCGGACCGCTGTCCAGCCGCCAATACAAAAAGGCGGCGCCGGCGCCGACGGCGCCGATAAGAATTGCGATGACCTCAAACAAAATGAGCGCTGTTTTCGCCGCGCGCTTCTTCATGCCGCCGCCAACCGTAGTTACCCAATTACCAAATAAACGCCCCCACCCCGGCAGACGCTCACAACTCTACGCGTACCGATCATTTGCTCCAGCCGCAAGGGCGATCGGACGGCCGGCCGCACTGGCCAATGGCACAAAGTGCGATAAAGTGCGCCGCATTTACCAACAAAACGTTAGGAAAAAATCATGGCGTCAGCAGGCGAGCCCGGGTCAAGAGCGCCGGCCTTCACGCTTGAGATGGAGAACGGAGAAAAGCTCAGCCTGAAGGACCTGAAGGGCAAAAAGGTCGTTCTTTATTTCTATCCCAAGGACGACACGCCGGGCTGCACCAAGGAAGCGGTCGCTTTTACCGGTGATCTGGCCAAGTTCAGGCGCGCCGGAGCGGTTGTTATCGGTGTTTCCAAAGACAGCGCCGCCAGGCACCAGAAATTCATTGCCAAGCACAACCTTAAGATCCGCCTCGGCGCCGATGAAGATGGCAAAGTGGTCGAAAAATACGGCGTCTGGGTCGAGAAAAACATGTATGGGCGCAAATATATGGGCATTGAACGGGCAACCTTTCTGATCGATGAAAAGGGCGTCCTGCGCGGGGTCTGGCGCAAGGTTAAGGTCGCCGGCCATACGGACGAAGTGCTGGAAGCGGTTAAGGCCCTTTGAGCGCGCCAAGCATCACGTTGCTGGAAGCTGCGATCCGGGTCCTCAGAGCGGCCGCGCCCGACGAAAAAGTTGCTGCAGCGCAAAATGCCGCCCTGCTGCAGGAGGCTGCCGCGTCGCTCGGTGAAATCGGCGAATATGCGCCCCCCGACCGACCGGCAAGACCGCAGCAGCCTGCGCTCGTATCCCCCGCGCAAACGCCACGCCGCGGGCTGGGCTCACAAGAAGGCCGGGCAGCCCTTCTCCACGCCATCGGCCATATAGAATTCAACGCTATCGATCTGGCGTTCGACATGGCTGTACGCTTTGCCGGCGCCGTAGATGCGCTGGGCCTTGATCCGCGCCGTTTTGTCACCGACTGGATCGCCGTAGGGTCGGATGAAGCGCGCCATTTTGGCCTGATTACAGATCGCCTCAATGCGCTGGGCGGCGAATATGGCGACTTTCCCGCACATGACGGCCTTTGGGAAGCGGCGGCCAAAACCCGCCACGATCTCACTGCGCGCCTAGTCGTTGCACCGCTCATTTTGGAAGCGAGAGGACTTGACGTAACGCCCGGCATGATCAAAAAGCTGGCGGCCGTAGGCGATCAAAAAAGCGCCGATGCGCTGCAAATCATCTATGACGACGAGATTGGCCACGTCGCCTGCGGGAGACGCTGGTTTCACAAAGTTTGCATAGAACAGGGCGCTGACCCGACCGCGACATTTCTGATGCTTAAGGAGAAATACGTGCCCGGGGTGCTAAGACCGCCGTTTAACCATACGGCGAGAGACCAGGCGGGCCTGCCAAGGCTATTTTATGAACCAAATTGAAACAAAATCCGCTCTAGAATCGAATCAGGTCTTTGGATTGTGGAAAAATGACGTTACACCATCACATAGTTGTTGCGTAATGTCCGAATTTGGGCTGCAATATATTAAGGGGTGGCGGCGCATAAATGTCGTGTGTGCAAGGGGCGTTTGTTAGATGAGCCGTCGTTCCGGCAAATTAAGGCGCGTACTCAGCCGTTTCTTCAAAGAACGGCAGATATACCATCGTAGCGACGGCGTCGTTCACTTCATTTCCATGTCTTCCAAGACCCAGATCGCCCTTTCGGTCGTGATCGGCGCGGCCCTGCTTTGGGTGGCCTACTCATCGGTCAACGTTGTTTTCAAAGAACAAATTATCGTCGCCAAAGAACGCGACAGCCGCATTATGGAAACAACCTATTCAAAGCGGCTGCACGACGCGCAACGCGCCTATGACGATGTCAGCTCCCTAAATCAGATCATCCAGCAAAACTTCGATGAAACGATGGTGGATATTTCAACCCGCCACCAGATGCTGCGCAACATGGTCGAGCGGAAATCGGCGATCGATCAGGGCCTGGACACCCTCGCTGCGGGGCTGGCTGAAGCCGGCGGCCCGAACGGCCAGAAACCGTCAAATGGCAACCGGGTGATGGTCGACATAGCGCCGGGCGAGCCGACGCCGCGCCAGTCGCGATTTTCCACCATTCGCAAAGCGGCTGAGCCCGCGCAAGATCAGCCGGATGACGAAGAGGGAAACGCAGCGCCCAACGCCATAGAAATTATGGAAAAAGCAGCGGCTGATCTTTATGTCGAGCAAATGCTGCTGTTGGCCGCCGTTGAGGAAAAAGCCAATAAAGAGCGCGACGAATTAAAAATGGTCCTTGCCAGCACCGGGGCGCCTGTTGACGCTTTGGTCACGCCAGCAAAAATCTCAAATCTGGTCCTTGCTCAGGGAGGACCCTTTATCGACGCCGCCAATATGAGCGGTGAATATTCAACTTTTTACCAGCATGCCAACCGCGCCGCTACGGCCGTCGATGAACTCGAAGCCTTACAGGCGGCTATCAAGTATGTGCCGCTGTCATCGCCATTGATCGTCAGCCGGCGCTTCACCAGCGGTTACGGCGTGCGCCGCGATCCGATTAACGGGCGTCATTCCAGCCATCACGGCATTGATTTTGCCGCGCCCTGGGCGTCTCCGGTAACAGCGACGGCGGCCGGGGTGGTAAAATTGGCGCGCACCCGGGCTGGTTTCGGCCGCACGGTCGAAATCGATCATGGCAACGGTTTTGTCACCCGTTACGCGCATATGAGCAGAATTTCAGTAAAAGCCGGGCAGAAGGTAAATCTTCACGATAAGGTGGGAGAATTGGGCTCGAGCGGCCGGTCAACCGGTCCGCACGTTCATTACGAGATTCTCTTCAGGGGAAAGCCGCTTAATCCACGCCGGTTCATTGAGGCAGGTAGATATGTTTTCGAAAGCTAAACCCAGCAGCAAGTCTGCAGACGCAAAGAAACAAGGCGGCGCTCCCCGTGAGACGCCTGCGGCGCAATCCCATGCGCAACAATCACAATCAAACAAAAGGGCCAGTTCAATGAAGTCTGCCGGCGTTCCTTCAATTATCTCCGCCGACGTTGTGATGCGCGGCAACATCAATTCGGCCGGCGAAATTCAGTTCGATGGATCACTCGAAGGCGATATCAAAGCGGGCTCGCTGATTATCGGAGAAAAAGCAGCTGTTAAAGGCGAAGTCGTCTGTGAAACAGTAACTGTCCGGGGTCGCGTCGAAGGCGGCATTCGCGCTAAATCGGTTTCGCTGGCCGCAACCTCGCAAATTCTCGGCGATATTCTGCACAGCTCGCTTTCAGTAGAGACCGGCGCACATTTCGAAGGCAATTGCCGTCACTCTGACGATCCGCTCTCGGATTCATCGGCAAAAGATTTCCGCAGGTCGCGCCCATCATCGCCAAACGCCGGCCCGCGCCCGACCTCTGCAGCAGGCGATGACGGGATGAATGGCGAGCACCACGGATCAACAAAGAAAGACGCGCCGTCCTTTTTAAGCCAGGGACGCTCACCGCTGCGCTAAGAGTTCTGCAATTCGCATTAAAGAAAAGGCCACGGTTTTTCCGTGGCCTTTTCTCGTGCTCTTGCCTTGCTTTGGACTAACGGCCGCGCATCCCTGAAAGACCAGAGATGGTCGTCAGCAAAGCCGCCCCGGCGGCAAGATAGGCGCCCCACTGAACCCCCGCCAAACCGTCAGCCGTGTTCATCATGGTCAGCAGGAAAAACCCCATGGCGCCAAGCCCGCCAAGTCCGGCTGTGATCGTAACGATGCTTGTCAGCCTGCCTATAAAAGGGATCAGCCCGACAATGCCGAGCGCGGCTGCAGCAACCGCGAGCACCGAAGCCCAGGATAATGCGCTGCCGACACTGGTTGAATCCTGAATCTCACCGTCTGATGCGCATTCCTCGCCAATTGGGGCCTTGAGTTCCTGCAAACAATGAACCGCGTTTCCAATGAAATAATCTCCCGTCACAACGGAATTGATCTCCCCCCGCACCGAGTCCCTCGTTTCAACCGAAAACATCGGCCCTAAATAGATCGCCGCTACAAAGGCCAGCGGCAGCAATATCCGGATCATAAGATCCCCCCGTATTTTCCCGACTACAGAAGCCGGCAGTTTACCCGTTGTTAAGGGTCAAGCCAACCCGCCGAAAGGCTCCAAAACCCGCTGGAATGCGCCAATCAGGCCGCGAACGCGAAATGCCATTTTCCCGGCGATCACCGTTCAGCGTGCAAGCAAAGCCAGTACTGGAGCCGACGCCCGATCACGGGCTATAACACGCCTCATCACGCCAGCATCTAACGGAACGTGAAGCGGAAATGAGCAAGAAATCTATCTTTAAGATGGCCGCTATCCAGGCGACGCCCATGCTTTTCGATAAATCAGCGTCGACACAAAAAGCCTGCGCGCTTATCGCCGCCGCCGGCGCCAAAGGGGCCGATATTGCGGCATTCGGAGAAAGCTGGCTGCCCGGCTATCCATTTTGGGTGGACGGCCCGGTAATCGACCTCACCTGGGAGGCCAGCGCCGTTTATCTCGAAAACGCGATAGAGATTCCTGGCCCCGAAACGCAAGCGCTTTGCAAAGCGGCGCAAGCTGCCAGCGTTGACGTTGTGATTGGCGTAGCGGAAAAAGATCCGTTTACTGAAGGCACCGCATATTGTACCGCGCTAACGATTGGCCGCGAGGGCGAAATCCTTAATCGGCACCGCAAGTTAAAACCGACCCATGGCGAACGGATTATCTGGGGCGACGGCGACGCTGCCGGCCTTACGACTTGCGCACGCGATTACGGGCGCATCAGCGCACTCAATTGCTGGGAACATCAAATGATGTTGCCAAGCTACGCGCTCGCCGCGCAGGGGACACAAATTCATGCCGCGCTTTGGCCGGGTTGGGAGAAAACGCCGCGCGCCGGCGAATATTGCTGGGCGCGGCAGCATTTGTTGTCGCGCGCTTTTGCCAGTCAGGCCGGAGCCTATGTGATTTGCGCGGCGGGGCTGCGGCTCGAAAAAGATATCCCGGAACGCTGGCGGCCGCTTGGGGTATGGGAACATACGGGCCAGTCAGCGATCATCGATCCGCGCGGCGAAATCATTGCCGTCGCCGAAAGCGAGGAAGAAATTCTGATCGCGGAAGGCTCGCTCGATATCGTGCGCGCGGCAAAAGCCGCTTGCGACATTGCCGGGCACTATTCGCGACCCGACATTTTTGACCTGACCATTGACGCATCGCCTGCGCCGCCACGCATCCATCTGACATCAGACATTGATGACCTGGATGATGATGCAGAAGATGACGCCAATATCGAAGATTAGAGTTTGAGGCGGTCAAGCGCCGCGTCAAATCGCTCAAGCCGGTCGTCCCAGTTGTAACTTTCGACAATTGCGGCGCGCGCTGCAGCGCCCATGGCGTCGCGGCGGTCGCGATCATTTAACAGACTGACAATTTCCGTCGCCATTTCGCCTGGGCGTTGCACAATACAGGCTGCATCGTTGCTGCAATTAATTCCGGCCATAGCATCGGGCGTGACGACAATCGGTTTGGCCATCGCCATCGCTTCCAGCACTTTGTTCTGTATTCCTCTGGCAATCCGCAAAGGCACAATTGCAATCTTTGCCTGCGCCAGCCACGGACGCACATCGTCAACACGGCCCGTAACGGTCACGCCATTGACGCCGTCAAGCGCTCTGATTCTGGCGACGGGATTGGAGCCGACAATTGCAAAACTCGCATTTGGCGCGGCGGTGCGAACTTTTGGCCAGACATCACGCACAAACTCGAAAACCGCTTCGACATTTGCGCGGTAGTCCATGGCGCCGACAAAGATGATATCGCAAGGCGTAGCGACAGGTTCGACAACGCGCGCCGGGTCGAAATAGTCAGTATCGACGCCATTGGACCACCAGTCCACATGATTACGGATGCTGGCGCGCCGGTTAAACAGCGCCGCCTCCTCAGCTGTCACCGCAAAACTCGCATCGGCCCAGTTGGCAATCTGCGTTTCCGCCTGCGCCAGCGCTTTTCCTTCGCGGTCATATACCCAACTCAGGAGCCCGCGCGTTTCCAATGCATATTGCCGCCATTTTTCAGAATCGGCATCACAAAAATCGATAATGCGTTTGCGCCCGGCGACTGGCGCAGCAATGTAGGGCGCCATGGATGAAGAGAATGCAATCTCCGCCGCTAAAGGATGCTTACAGAGTCTGTCGATCACGGCAGCCATTTTCTTGTCGCGATAAAAACCAAATGTCAGCGCGTCATTTAAAAACACGGAGGGCAGGCTTTTGAGGCGCGCAATTATCGGGTGCAGCCGCACAAACGCCGATGATGCGCAAAGGCTATCGAGAAAATCCCGATGATCCAGATCGCGTTCATCATCGATAAAACAGGCAAGATGAACGTCAAACCGGTCTGTTAGATGTTTAAGCAAGCGCCATGACCGAATTTTATCTCCCTTATCCGGCGGATAAGGAATGCGGTGCGCAAGGAACAAAATCTCTTTCCTGGCAGTCATGGGAAATTTGGCGCCAATAACGGACCCAGGGTCGTTGTCGCCGCCAGGGGAAGCAAGGGCCAAAGTTTGGCAAACAATGCAAACTTCGGATTATTCGGGTTGATATTTGCTATTTTCGCAGCGGCGATCAGCTTTACTTGATAGGTGAGCGGCGCCGGTTCGACGCCCCATAGTTTTTTGTACATATATGAACCGCTGCCGGTCCGGCTTCGCCCAAAATCAAATATCCGGCATCCGCGCGCAACGGCTCGGCGCATGATCGACCAGTAGATGAAATCATAGGCCCGCGCGCGCCGCGCAGCCGGACTGGCGCCGATATAATAAGGAAGAGCGACACTGCCAAAATAGAAACTCAATAATGCAGCGGCCGGCGCACCTTCAAAATCGACCATCGTTATTTCGATGTCATCGGGAAATGCGTCAATCAGCGCATATAAAAACCGTTTCGAAAAAATCGGCGTGCCGTGCTGACGCAATGACCGCGCATAAAGCGCGTAAAATTCATCGGCGCCGCCATCATGACGGATCGTCAAGGCGCCCTGTTGTTCTGCGGCAATCGCTTTACGAATTTCTGCGCGGCGCTTGCGCGGAATGGCATTCAAATGATCGTCGCCGCTGGCGGGCAGCGTCATTTTGAATCCTTCATAGATACCGGTTTTTGCAATCCAGCCGCTGCCGCCAGAAAAATTTGATCGGCACTCCAGATATTTAACGCCGGCTTTCTCGCCGATCGAAACCGCCTCCGACAATAACACCTTGAGGATGCAATCATCGTCGGCAAGCGGTCCGCCGCCAACACTAAAGGGCGTTGAGATCAGCGACCGGCCCAATAAAGGCGATTTTACATCGACGAGCGGCAGGACACCGACGATCCGCCCGCCCTGCTGCGCCGTCAGATAGAGCGCATCATAGTGATAGGCCGATTGGACGGCCTGTCCCCATCCTGACAGGTGAAATATGGAGCCCTCATTATGGGCGCGCACATAGTCGTCCCACAACAAAGGGGACGGCGGTTTTCCAATTGTGACATCGACAGAAATCGCATTGTTTGTTTTTGCGGAGGCAACGCTCATATCGGCGTCCTTAAATCAAGCGCATCATCGATCCGGCCCCAATGAAATGCCGAAAGCATGCCTGCGAGCTTGCGCGGCATTGCCCTAAGATTGAGATAATGCCGCAATTTCGATTTCAGCGATGCGCGGCGTATGCGCGGCTGATCTGGATCAACCTCCCACGGATGAAAATAGAAAATTGCAGGGCCTTCAAGCGACGCCGCAGCGCGTTTCATAAGCGCCTTTGACAGGGCAAGTGGACTGGCGCGGAAGCGACCGCCGCCAGCGCAACTGATCCGCTTACCAAACATATCAACAGTCGCTACCGGCGCTTCGACAAAACCGGCGCCGTCAATGGGCCGATAGCAGATCCGGCGCGCAGCCGGATCGCCATAATGATCATGGGCGATGGGATGAGAACTTGAAGAATAGCGATGACCGATTTCCGCCAGCACCTCATAGGCCCAGGGCGTTGATCGATCGATGGAAAATCCGGCGGCTCTGTAACCGATGACAGCAACGCCGCTGATATCTTCAAGCAGTTGTTTTGTTTTCCCCGCGTCTTCGCGAAAGGCGGCGCGGCTTTGCTGGTTGACTTTGGTATGGTCATATCCGTGACTTGCCAGCTCATGGCCGCGCGCAACGATTTCTCGCACAAGACCCGGATCGCGCTCGGCCACCCAGCCCAGCGTAAAAAATGTGGCTTTGGCCTGATGCGCGTCAAAAAGATCAAGACAACGCCGGGTCGAGGCGCCGACACGCAAGGGAAATCCGTCCCAGGCGCTGCGCGCAATTACGTCAGAAAACGCCCATACCTGAAAATAATCTTCGACATCGACCGAAAGCGCGAATTTTTGCTGCACGGTTGCCGCCGTCCCGTTTGATGCGCCCATCACGGTCGAATTCCGATCCAAGTGGTCTACTGCCAAGAGTCGCGAATTTCCCGAAGCAATGTTTCGGCGCGCGAAAGGCTATCGACAATTTCCGCGCGATTATTGATACGGCGCTTGTCAATATCGGCCATTTTCTTGCGCAACCGCGAAACACTGGCATGCGCCTGTTTTAATTCATCGCGCGTATCGTTGAGGGATCCAGCGACGGACTTGCGCCATTGCGGCGCGTTGTTTTGGGCAAGTCTGAGATCGCGCGCCATTTGCGCAATACTGCTGATCGACGTCGTTTCATGATCGCCCGCCGCCGATTGTTCAACACCGTCAAGCGCCGGCTTCTCGGTTTCATTGGTAACCGCCGCGATCGCTGAAGCAACTTCGCTCAGCGTTGCTTCATGGCGAGGCGGATCAGCTTCCTCAGCCTCCTGTCGCGGGCGGCGCGACGCGCGAAGGCGGTCAAATACGCTTGACGACGAGACCGGCGGCGCAGACGACGGCGGTTCCGGCTTGGGCGTCGCGGAAGCGCCCTCGTTGGACGCTTCGCCGTTGGGCGTTTCATCCTTGGCATTCGCCTCTTCCCGCGCATCATCGGGCGCTCGCTGACGCGCCGCATCGAGAGATACGGCCGCCACACCGTCACTTGGCGTTTGCGCCTGCCCATCAACGGATTTTACAGCCGGCATGGCCCCCGGCCTGACGCCATCAGGCGCAAGTTTTTCTTCGCGCAGCTCCGTAAGGACGATTTCAACAATCTCTCGCGTTACTTCACGATGCTTTTCGAGAAAGCAATAAAGCATCAGGCGATTGCAGAGCGTATTAATTTGGCGGGGCAGCCCTTTGGTCGCTGAATAAATAGCGCTAAAAGCATCCAATGAAAAATCCGGATCTTCCAGCCAACCAGCGACCGACAGGCGATGCAGTACATATTCCTTGGTTTCATCCGCCGAAAGATTTTCCAGATGATAGGAAGCAATCACACGCTGTCGAAGCTGCTCCATTTCCGGCGCATCAATGACATTGCGAAATTCCGGCTGACCTACGAGAAACACCTGGAATAGCGGCGTTCCGTCATAATCCATATTCGACAGCATCCGGAGTTCTTCGAGCGTCTCATGCGGCAGATTTTGCGCTTCATCCATCACGAGAAGCGCGCGACGACCGCGATTGAGCTGATCAAACAGAAAATCTTCGAAGGCCGCCAATTGACCTGCCCGGCCCTCGCCCTCCGGTTCAATACGGAACGCGGAAAGGATGTGGCCCAGCAAATCATCCGGTTTGACATTTGACGTTAAAAGATGCGCCGCAACAACATTCGACCGATTTAGCTGGTCCAGCAAATGCCCAATCAGCATAGACTTGCCGGCGCCGATCGGCCCGGTGATCACAATAAATCCCTCAGCCTGCTTCAGGCCATAATGGAGATAGGCCATAGCCTTATTATGACTGCGGCTGCCAAAAAAGAACCGGGGATCTGGGTTCAGTTTAAACGGCGCGCCGGATAAACCGAAATACTCTTCATACATTACTGGATGTCCAAAGTTAGCCCTATCATCACTGTGTTTTCACTATACTCAAGCTGCGCATTCTTTGAGAAACGCTCGCCATGTGAAACTTCAAGAAACGCGGACACATTTTTGTAGATATTACGCGATGCGCCAATTCGGCCGACAACGGTCGTCGTCGCGCCATTGCCGGCGGCAATCGTCGCACAATCAACCACGGCGTTAAACATCGGCGCCGTGGGATCCAGACCAAAAACCAGCGGATTGGCCACGCAGCTTGTCGTATCGACACTAGTGTCGGCGCCTCGAAGCGTTACACTTCCATAGCCGTTCATCTTTCGTGACATTTGCCGGTTCAATCTCATATCGCCGCCAATCGTTTCCACTTGCCGGAAGCCGAAATCATCGTCGCTATAATATCCGTTGATCGTCGCGATGGATCTTCCAAAGTTGCCCCTGATAGACGCGCGAACAGAATCTGAAACGGCGACCCCGGTGGTTTGCGCTGAATATCCGCTCAACCCGCGCGCCACGTAATTAGCGGTGTTCACCACACTGCGCGGCGACAGGGCGCCGCCCTGGCGCAGGCGGTCAGCGAATGCCAGCGTTTGAAGCTGGCTGGTTCGAAATCCAGATGCGACTGATTGCGTACGGGTGCGAAAGCTGCGGCTCGCTCGCGCCGTAAAAATCAATCGATTTGATATTTCATATGAAACATCCGCGTCGATAAAATCATCGCCGAAGCGCTCGCCATACTCAAACCTAACCTGCGAGCGAGGGCCCGGCTGCGCGGTAAATCCCGCACGCCATGTCACGCCCGACAAGGCGGCGTCGTTAAAAAACAACGAACTCGCGCCTTGCGTTTCGACATCATCATAACCAACAGAGCCGCTAAGCGCGAATTTGGTGTTCAGGGCCAATTGCGCATCACCGGTAATTGAACCCTGTCGATAGCCAAAATCGGGAAAGGGCGCAGTCGCGTCTTCAGTTGTGTCATTGCCATAGGCAGTTACGCGAAAGCGCACCGTGTCCAGCAATCCGCCGCTTGCATAGCTCGCCAATACTTCATGGGTGGTCGAATCGTTTCGGGTTAATCCAGCGAAAAGATTCACACCGGTGTTTGTGTCGCCTACAAATGCCTGAGAAAAGCGGTATCGCATTTCGACAACCGATTGATTGCCGAGCTGGTGATAGACGTAAGGGCTCGCTACATAGGAATGCACATTTGCGCGCTGACCGCGCGCCGCATTTACGTTGCCTGAAAATCTCGCATTGTCGCCGACCAGTTGCCGCGATGTTGATCCCGACAAATCAAAATAGAGCCATTCGTCAGTAACGGTAAATGTGCTTGTGCCGCCGATCCTTTGATTGACAACGAGATCCGACTGGTCAGTAAGGTATGACAAATCAAGATCGCCAAGAACAATCGCCGTCACCCGGCGCGTACTGACAATCGCCCCGCCCGACAACGACGTCGATATAATAACATCGTCATCTTTCGAACCGCTATTTTGCAGATTGATGTTGTCAGTATAGGTAACCCGCGTCGAAAGGCCGGCTGAATAACCAAAAAAATCGTTTTTCAGCCTTAGAGGCGCATTTGCCTGCGAAACCTGCGCCGCGCCGGCGCTGATCATCATGCCGGTCACAGCGCTGGCGACGGCCACGCCTTTGCCCCAGCCCCCGGTGAATCGTGTTCTTTTATTCTGCTCCATGGAGAGCACCCCTCTTTTGGCGTTGATGCGCGGTCTGTTCCGCCGCGCCGTCGCAGCGATCGTAAGATTCGTAAGATCCATAATGAGATCCGCCGGACCCAATTAGACACCGATTCAGCATTAAACTCACGTTCGGATTGACGTCCAAAAGCTCGTCAATGGCCGATGCGACGGCTGGCTCCGGCGTGGCGTTCGCTTCCACCACAAAGATAATTTCATCCGCATATTTTGAAAGAATCACAGCTTCTGCGGCCGCCAGCACAGGCGGGGCGTCGATCAAAATGAGCCCGTCGCCCCATGCCGCAGATAATTCGGTCCAAAAGGCTCGCGCCGCCTCACCGGCAAAAAGCTCAGTCGCCCGCTCCACCGGGGCGCCTTCCGGCAGGATGGTCAGCGACGCCTCGGTCGCACGGCGGCAACAGGAGCCTAATTCCGTCGCCGGGCTGGTCATCGCATCAGTAAGCCCGGGACCTGCCGGAAGCCCAAAATGGGTGCGCACTTTGGGCCGCATGAGATCGGCGTCTACCAGCAAGGTGTCGATCTGATCCTCAATTGCGAGACTGAGCGCAAGATTGGCGGCGCTGAAAGTTTTGCCTTCGCCGGCGCGCGCCGACGTAATCATCACAATATTGCGCCGCCGTCCGGGTGAGTGAAAAGCGCGCCCGTCGCCGGCTGCGCGCAGAAAATCAATCCTGCGCAACAAACGTCGTTTCACAGCGCGCAGCTCTTGTGCAAGTTGCGATACCCGCGCTTCGGGATGATAAAAACCCTGTGACGCCAGGGAGCCAAAATCAAGCTTGAATTCTGCAGATTGCGCAAGGCTGTTGCGCCGGGCCGGCTTAACCGGCGCGGCAAGAACGCCCTGGCCTGCTTTTTCGATCACACTCATCCGCGCACTCCCGCAACCGGTCTGGTATTTTCTGCGTTCGCCGCCTTGATTGGCGCATCCGCCGGCAAGCGATAGACGGAAAAATAGGTATATGCTGCGCCAATGAATACGAAGACAGCGCAAATCGCGGCAAATTTTATGCGCTCGCGCTGGCGCGCCGCGATTATTTTTGCAGAAGAAACTTCGCTGAGTGCGCCCAAAACAGGCAGGCCAAAAGCTTCCTGTAATTCGCTTGCCTGAGTGTAACTTTTATCAATCAACGTCAGCACAAATGCAGCGCCGGCGCCGGCGCAAACCGCAAGCACAAACGCCGCGAGAATCAAGAACTGCCGCGGCGGATCGACAGGCCTTAGAGCCTGCTGCGGCCGCTCAAAGATTTGATACTCAACGCCGCGCCCGGCAGCTCCAAGGCTTCTTGTCAGCTGCAATTTATTCCGGCGCGACAGTAATTCATCATAGGTCTTTTGATTTTGCTCATATTCGCGAATGATTTGCCGCAGCGCCGCTTCAACCGCAGGCGATTGGGCGACGGCCGCATCAAGAGCGCCAAGCTCTGTGCTCAGCCGCTGTTCCCGATCACCAAGAAGAACCACCGAATCCTCGGCGACGCGAAGCTCCGAATGCAGACGGACATATTCCGGATTTGACGATGGCGCATCTGCGCCAGCCTGTTGAAGCGCAGTAATACGCGCAAGGACCCCGCGTATATCGGGATGGTCCTCTTCATATTGACTGCGCAGCGCCGCCAATTCCATTTTCAGCTGGTCAAGCTCGTCGCCGGATGTCGTCCGCGGCGTTGCAGACAACAAATTCTTCAAGGTCAAAATCCTGCCCTTGGTGCGTTCAAGCTCATCACTGACGCGCGTCAGCTCGTGTTCTTTCAGTTCGCGTCGGCGCGAGTCGCTCTGGCTGGCGCCAAGCTCGGCGGCGTGCTCGCGCCTAAACGCCGCCACAGCGCGTTCGTTGGCTGTAAGTTTTTCATCATATTCTTCAATCTGAAGGTTGAGCCGGCGCCGCGCCGCCTCATCCTCAGCCAGACTGGCGCCGAGATCCTGTTCGATCAGGAGATTAAGCACTGCATCGACAACTTTTTGGGCGACTGCCGGATCGCCGTTTTTGTACGATATGATAAAATACATACCGCGCGGGCTTTCAATTTTGATTTCGCCTGCGACCCACGCGGCTAGGGATTCCAGTTTAGCGCGCCGCTCTATGGGCGATCGCGCATCAATTGTTTCGTCCATCCCCGATCGCAGAATTATTTCTTCAACATTAGGACGCGTCAGGAGTTGAAGCCGCATGACTTCAACCCGTTGAGAATAATCGGGACGCGCGACAACGCCATTGAAGATCGGTTCAAGGATCGTCTCTGTTTGCACATAGACATGGGCGCGTGATTCAAACTTGTTGGGCAACAGCCAAATGGCGAACCATCCGCACAATGCCGCAAAACCGGCAATGGCGACGACGATCCATCGCCGCCGCCAAAGCCCATTCAATTGGCGAAGCACCGGTTGAGGCAGATCAGAAAATTCAAACACTACTCACCATTCCCCGAGCCCGGCAAACGCGCGCTGTTAAAACACGCTTTCCGGAATCAAAATCACATCGCCCGGCAGGACCGGCACATTCGCCGAAATCTTGCCTTTGCGTAAAAGATCGTCGAGACGCACACGATACGAGGTGCGATCCTCGCCCTGACCGCGAATCAGAACCGCGCGATTGCCGGCGGCGAACTGCGTCAAACCGCCAACTGCAACCATGACATCAAGCACAGTCATGCCGGCCTGATAGGGCAGCGCAATTGGTTGCTGCGCTTCGCCGAGCACACGAACCTGTTGATCAAAGGTCGATGAGAAGTTGCTGACGATAACCGTCACTTCGGGATTTTTCACATATTGGCGCAATGATCGTTCAAGATCGCCCGCCAGCTGCGACGGCGTTTTGCCTGACGCAACCATGTCTTCAACAAGCGGCGTAGAAATCCGCCCGTCAGGCCGTACAGTGACATTGGTTGAAAGTTCTGGCGCACGCCAGACAAAAATCTCAAGCTGGTCGAGAGGTCCGACAAGATAATCAGGCGCTGCGTCAGCGGCGCCCGCTGCCGTAGACGGCGCCGCGCTTAATTGTTCGCCGCCGCCCGGAATGAGCGACGAACAGCCGGCAAGAATAATCGCGGTCGCCGCGATCATTATGCGCCGGCCAATTTCAGTAACGTTAATCATGATCTTTTCCTTGACGTGTTCAAATAAGCGCCAATCCTGGCGCGACACCACTGTGTTCCAGGCCCTAGTGTAATGGCATCGCAAGTTCTTTGCCATGCCCGCACCGGCCCGACGACAGTCGTTTTGCTTGGTTTCGCGAAGTCTAACAGAATCATTGCATTGTCCCCCTTTCCTCCCGCGAACCAGCCGCAACAATTCACTGATTCCGGGAAAACTTCAGATGATTTACCGAATTGCTGTGGGGAACGATGCAGGTGATTCGGGCCGGCCCGAACAATGCGTAATCTGCAGCTCATTCCCGCTGTCCTAGCGGCTGCCCAGCCCGAATAAAGCCACCCGCACAGTCATCAACAAAATAAGCAGATCCAGCAACGGCGAAAAATGGCGGATGTAATAGAGATCATACCGTAATTTATTTCGGGCGCCGTCAACTGAAGCTGCATATTCATATTTCACCTGAGCCCAACCGGTAATGCCCGGTTTTACAAGATGGCGCCGATGATAGTGCGGAATCTCCCGTTCCAGAATATGAACGAATTCGGGGCGCTCCGGCCGCGGACCGACAAGGCTCATCTCGCCGCGCAAGACATTGATCGCCTGCGGCAGTTCATCGATCCTGAATTTACGCAGCACCCGGCCAACGCGCGTGGCGCGATCATCGTGCAGGGCGGCATATTGCGGACCTTTGCTTTCCGCATCGACTTTCATCGACCGAAACTTCAGCACGTAAAAAACGCGCCCCTGATACCCAACCCGTTTTTGCCGGTAGATGATCGGGCCCTTGCTGTCGAGCCTGATAGCGATCGCGGTCGCCAAAAGCAGCGGCGCCAAGATTATCAGGAGCAAAAAACAGAACAGGAAATCAAACGCCCGCTTGGCGTCGGACATGCCCGGCCCGGTAATAACCGCTGCGGCATCGCGAAACGCGGCCGCATCAATTCTATCCAGGCTAAGAGCGCCCTCTCCCGTAGCACCCATTGTTCTGGACGGATAAGCGTCGCGTGCGAGCGCCAATCCATTCTGTCCGCCCCCCAGCGCCACGATCAGGGCGCGCGCCGTCAATATCGCAAACGCGGCGGCAACTGCAAATAAGACCCCGTAGATTGGCAGCATCTCCTGCTCCAAACCCAGCTCAACGATGGCGCGCTGTCCTGAAACGCGCCGAGCCGTTTCAACATGGAACGGACGGCTGCGGCCTCGCAGAAAACGTGCCTAATAAAACGTTAATACAAACGCGATCCGCGCGAATGTGCGCATTTACGGAACACAACGCCGCTATGGCGCGTTTCTTTCTTATAGGCTTGCGGCCTACTCCATCAGGCGGCGCAGCGCGCCGCAAGTCACAGGCAAAGCGGGCGATCGGCCTTATGCGAATTCTGGTTTTCTCGACGCTTTATCCCAATGCAGCCATGCCCGCGCATGGCGTATTTGTTGAGAACCGTCTGCGGGCTTTTTTGAAAAACCATGACGCCGAAATTAAAGTTGTCGCGCCGGTCCCCTGGTTTCCGTTTCAAAATGACACATTTGGCGCCTATGCGGCCTGGGCGCGGGCGCCGGAGCGGGAAATGCGTCATGGGATTGATGTTTGGCATCCACACTATTTCGTTCCGCCGAAAATCGGCATGAATTATGCGCCTCACTCGCTGGCCCAAGCCTTACGACGAACGATTACTGAACTCGCCGCGGAAGGCCGGGAATGTGACCTCATTGACGCGCATTATTTTTTTCCCGATGGCGTCGCCGCAGCGAAGGTCGCTAATGAGCTCGGCAAGCCCCTGGTAATTACCGCGCGCGGCACGGACATCAATCTCATTCCTAAATATGCGGCCCCGCGCCGGGCGATTGTTGACGCCGCGGGAAAAGCTGATGCGATCGTCACCGTCTCGGGCGCATTGAAAGAAAAACTCGGATCCATCGGCATCGAGCCCGATAAAATATCGATCCTGCGCAATGGCGTTGATCTTGAGAAATTTACACAAGGCGATCGGGATAAAGCCCGCGCCAAACATGGTCTTACCGGACAAATCATTTTGAGCGTCGGCCATCTCATTGACCGCAAAGGTCATGAGCTTGTCATCGATGCGTTGCGCAATATTGAAGGCGCAACATTGCTGATCGTCGGCGATGGCCCGCGGCGCGGCGCGCTTGAAGCACAAGTAAAACGAGCCGGGCTATTCAAGCGCGTAAAATTCCTGGGGCAAGTCCCCCACGAAACACTGAGCGAAATTTACAGCGCTGCTGATGTCCTTGTCCTTGCGTCGTCGCGCGAAGGCTGGCCAAATGTTCTGCTCGAAGCGATGGCTTGCGGAACACCCTGTATCGCAACAAATATCCCGGGATGCGACGAGGTTATTTGCGATCCGGCGGGCGGCAGGCTGGTTGATCAGCGGACGCCTGAAGCAATTGCCGAAGCAATCAACGCTCTCTTCGCCGACCCGCCTGGCCGCGCCGAAACGAGGCGCTACGCCGAGCAGTTTTCCTGGGACGATACCGTGCATGGCATGGCGGAGATTTTTTCGACGCTAACCGGCAAATCTCGCGCAACCGCGTCAATCAAATCAACGCCTGTCTCTATTTCCGGCGGCGCCGCTGTTCCGCAGCTGATTGTTACCGTTGATACGGAAGAACAATTCGATTGGGCGCGCAACGAAAACACGCGCTATCATATCGATGACATTGCTGATATTGACCGCTTTCAGCAGCTTTGCGCCGGGATGGGCGCCGCGCCCTTATATTTCCTCACTTATCCTTTGTTGAAAAACCAACGAACCATTGCCTATTTTCGCTCTTTGATAGAACAGCGGAAAGCTGCTTGCGGACTGCACTTCCATCAATGGGTCACGCCGCCAGAAAACAATCATTCCGGCGGGTATTTTTCATTTCAAAAAAATCTGCCTTTGGATCAACATTTCGAAAAACTGAACGTCCTTGCCAAGGCGTTTGAAACAGCGTTTGGCGCGCCGGCCCTGTCGCACCGGGCGGGCCGATATGGCGTCAGTCCGGAACATTACGCTCAGCTTGCGGCGCTTGGTGTTCAATATGATTTCAGCCCCAGCCCCGCTTTTGATTATTCCAGTGCGGGCGGACCCGATTTTTCCGGATTTTCCAACAAACCGTTCGCCGTTCATGACAACAATGCTCAGGTTTTTGTAACCCCGGTCAGCGGCGCAAGGGCGATACGCAAGACAAGCTTTTTCCTAAATCAGGAGCGCAATGCGCCGGGCTTTGCCGCCTCATCACTCAACCCGTATTATGCGCAACTGACGACGCCAATGCGTCTTTCACCGGAGGGCGCCAGTCTTGGCGATCTCAAAGCGCTGACCCGGCGCCTGATTTCTGATGGGGCGCCAATCCTCAGTTTTACACTTCATTCAACTTCGTTAACGCCCGGCGCCAATCCTTACGCAAAAGATGCTGCAGGTGTCGATCATATCCTTGAACGAACAGGGACCTATCTCAGCTGGTTCCAGAAAAGCATGGGGGGAGAGATTGTTACGCTCGACATGCTGGCCGATATTTATGATCGTCTGGCGCCCCGCCGCCGCGCTTAACATAGCATTAAGCAAAGACCGGGTAATTTTCGCCTATTGAAGCAAATTCAAAAGGCATTGCCCATGCTCCTCGCAGAAAGCGCCCGCGTGATTTTCGCCCTCATCGCAGTCCTCGGCTTTATCGGCCTCGCTGCGGTCCTCGTGCGCAAGGCCGGCCTGATTTCCGCATCAAGCGGGTTTGTTCGTAAAAAACGCCTTGCGCTTGTTGAAACCCTCGCCGTTGACGCGCGCCGCCGGGTCGCCATCATCAAATGTGATGGCAAAGAGCACCTGATTATCCTCGGCGCAACGAGCGAAACACTGATTGATACAAATCTCGATACGCCCATCGCAGACGCAGTTGAAACGACTGCGCCGGTCAATCCCTATCCGACACTACAGGAACTGGCGAAAAAATTTCGCCCATCAACCAAAGACGCTGCGTGAAAAAACTCTTCGGCATCATCGCCGGTGCAACATTATTGGCGCTGATCACAGGTGGAGAAGCCACCGCGCAAACGCTGACCCTCGATATGGGCGGCTGATTTCGGGAAGCCTCGTAGATAGTTTTGCAACGTCACCGCCAATTTAGCCGCGCAGCTTATTCGTCAAATATGCAGCGCGTGTCCCAGCGTTCTGAGTGACGCTTCATGAAACGCTTCGCCTTGCGTCGGATGGGCGTGGATCGTTCCCGCGATATCTTCAAGGCGTGCGCCCATTTCAAGCGCCAGACCGAAGGATGCGGAAAGTTCCGCGACACCGCCGCCTACCGCCTGAATGCCCAGCACCAGATGATTGTCTTTGCGTGCGACAATCCGGATAAAACCGTCTTCGGCTTCCATGGTCATGGCGCGGCCATTAGCAGAAAATGGAAAGCTCTTGGTGATGATGTCGTAGCCGGCGTCTTTCGCCTCATCCGGCGATAACCCTGCGGAAACAATTTCCGGATCGGTAAAACAGATCGCTGCAATGGCGACCTTGTCCCATGAGCGGTTTTCGCCGGCGATGATTTCCGCAACCATTTCGCCCTGGGCCATGGCGCGGTGCGCCAGCATCGGTTCGCCGGTGACGTCGCCAATTGCATAAATCCCATTCATTGACGTGCGGCATTGATCATCGATCTTGACAAATTTACCATCCATATCGAGCACCAGATTTTCGCGGCCCCAACCTTGGGTCAGCGGCGCGCGCCCCACGGTGACAAGAATTTTGTCGGCGGCAATGGTCTCGGCCTTGCCGTCGGCGGTTTCGATCTCAAGCCCCTTGCCGCCCTTTGCCAGTCCTTTGGCTTTCGCGCCCAGCAGCACATCAACGCCCAGGTTTTTCAGTTTCTTGGCGACGGGGCGCGTCATTTCCTTGTCATAGAGCGGCAGGATATTTTTGAGCGCTTCGACGACAGTCACTTTCGATCCAAGCTTGGCGAAAGCGATACCCATTTCAAGGCCGATATATCCCGCGCCGACAACGACAAGGCTTTTCGGCGGGGCGCCAAGATTGAGCGCTTCAGTGGATGAAATCACATTGCCGCCAAAGGGGAGAAACGGTAATTCCACTGGCGCAGAACCGGTTGCAATAATGACCTTCTCGGCGCGGATCACTTCAACGCCTTTGTCGGTTTTGACTTCAACGGTTTTACCATCAACGAATGTCGCCCAACCGCTGACAGATTTAACCTTGTTCTTTTTTAAAAGTCCGCCGACGCCGGTCGTCAGGCGATTAACAATCGCATCTTTCCACGCAACAGTTTGTTTTAAATCAATCGTCGGTTTTGCCGCCTTGATGCCAAGCGGCGAAGCGCGGGCAAAATGCGTCGCTTTTTCGAATTCATCGGCGGCGTGGATTAACGCCTTGGACGGAATGCAGCCGACATTGAGACAAGTTCCACCATGGGCTTTGGCTTCGACAATGACAGTATCGAGCCCGAGCTGACCGGCTCTGATAGCGGCCACATAACCGCCCGGCCCCGCGCCGACAACAAGCACTTTGCATTCAATAATGGCCATGGATTATCTCTCAAAATTGTTCTGCACTTTTTGGCGCGGTACAGATGGTCACATCAAAGCTGCCGATCAAAATCGGACCACTCTGGCCCGTTCAATCAATGAATATCATCGCCGGGTTTTCAAGGAGCGTCTTGATCCGCTGGATGAACACGGCGGCGTTCCAGCCATCGACCACGCGGTGATCAAAACTCGATGACAGGTTCATCACTTTGCGCGGGCGAAATTCCTGCCCGTCCCATTTGGGCAACACCTGCATTTTATTGATGCCGACAATCGCAACTTCCGGGTGATTGATCACCGGCGTCGTAACGATGCCGCCCAAGGCGCCAAGCGATGTAATCGTGATCGTCGAACCGGAAAGTTCATCACGCGCAGCCGAGCCGGATTTTGCCGCCTCGGACAGGCGCGAAACTTCTTCGGCGCAATCCCAAATGTCACGGGCCTCAGCATGACGCACCACCGGCACCATCAATCCGCCGGGCGTTTGCGCCGCGACGCCGATGTGACAACCGCCATGTTGATGAATAATGCCCGCCTCATCATCGTAGATCGCATTGACGATCGGCTGGTCGGCGATCGCTTTGACCATGGCGCGCATCAGGAACGGCAGGATCGTGAGTTTCGCGCGGCTTACGCTGTGCGATTCATTCAGTTGCTTGCGCAAATCCTCGAGCGCCGTCACATCCACTTCCTCGACATAGGTAATATGCGGGATGCGCGATTTCGCGATCGCCATTTTCTCGGCGATCTTGCGGCGCATGCCAATCACCGGAATATCAGTAACGGTCGTATTGCGGACAAGACCGCCGCCGCTGCGCATCGAGGCTCCGCCATTTTCAAAATACGCATCGAGATCTTCATGGGTGATGCGCCCTGCCGGGCCGGAACCGATGACGCGCCGTAAATCGACGCCGGATTCTGCCGCGCGTTTGCGCACCGCCGGCGGCGCTATGGGTTTTTCACCTTCCGCGCGCGGCGCTGCGCCGTTTTGTACGGGCGCGGCTGCTTTTGGCGGAGCAGGTTTCGCTTTTTGCTCCTGCTTTGGCGCAGGCTTTGCTTTTGGCGCAAGAGATTCTTCCGCTTTCACTTTGGGCGCAGCTTCGACCGGCGCGGCGCCCGGCTTCACATTGCCTTCGCCGTCAACTTCGAGGCGAATAAGCGGCGAGCCCACCGCAAGCACATCGCCGATATTGCCGCCCTGCCAGACAATCTTGCCTTCCACAGGGGATGGAATTTCGACCGTCGCTTTATCGGTCATCACCGCAGCAAGCACGTCGTCTTCGCGCACATTGGCGCCAATTTCCACCATCCATTCGACAAGCTCGGCCTCGGCAACGCCCTCACCCACATCGGGAAGCTTAATCAGATGCTCGCCCATTATGCCGCCTCCATGACTTTTTTAAGCGCCGCACCGACGCGGGCCGGTCCCGGAAAATAATCCCATTCATGCGCATGCGGGTAAGGCGTATCGTACCCGGTTACACGCATAATTGGCGCTTCGAGATGATAGAAGCATCCTTCCGTCACGACCGCCATCAATTCCGCACCAAAGCCGCAGGTTTTCGTCGCTTCATGGACGATGACGCAGCGGCCGGTTTTTCTGACCGAGGCTTCAATGGTTTCGAGATCCAGCGGCAAGATGGTTCTAAGATCAATAATTTCCGCATCAATGCCGGTTTCTTTTACCGCCGCCTCGGCGACATAAACCATTGTGCCGTAAACCAAGACGGTAACATCAGCGCCCTCCCGGCGGATCGCCGCCTTGCCGATCGGCAGGCTGTAATAATCTTCAGGAACTTCGCCAAATTCATGCTTCGACCAGGGCGTCACCGGCCGGTCATGGTGGCCGTCAAATGGTCCATTATAAAGCCGCTTCGGTTCCAGAAACATCACCGGATCATTATCTTCGATCGAAGCGATCAGCAGGCCCTTGGCGTCATAGGGGCTCGATGGAATAACGGTCTTGATCCCGGAGACATGCGCGAACAACGCTTCAGGGCTTTGCGAATGAGTTTGGCCGCCAAAAATGCCGCCGCCCGTGGGCATGCGCACGACCATCGGCGCGGTAAAATCATTGTTTGACCGATAGCGAATGCGCGAGGCTTCCTGGGTTATCTGGTCGTAACCCGGATACATGTAATCAGCGAACTGAATTTCGACGCAAGGCCGCAACCCATAGGCCGCCATGCCGATCGCCGCGCCGATAATGCCGCTCTCATTGATAGGACTGTCGAAACAACGCTGATTGCCATATTTTTTCTGCAGCCCTTCGGTGCACCGAAATACGCCGCCAAAGAACCCGACATCCTCGCCAAAAACAACGACATTATCGTCCTTGTTCATGGCATTATCCATGGCGCTGCGGATCGCCTGGATCATGGTCATGCGCGCCATCGTTAAACTCCCGCTTCCTGGCGCTGCCGGATTAAGTGCAACGGGGTTTCTTCATAGACATCTTCGAACATCGACGCCGGCGTTGAGTGCGGCCCGTCGTGGAGCGTGCCATTTTTTTCCGCCAGCTTTTGCGCTTCGGCGACCTGCGCTTCAATCATTTCGCGGGCTTGAACATGTTGCGCCTCAGACCAGGCGCCGCGTGCGATCAAATAATTCTTTAGCCGCTCTATTGGATCTCCCAGGGGCCATGCGTCTGATTCCTCCTTGGGCCGGTAAGCCGCCGGATCATCTGACGTCGAATGGCCGCCGACGCGATAGGTGACATGTTCAATCAGTGTCGGACCGAAACCCGCGCGCGCCCGATCAACCGCCCATTTGGAAACTGCATAAACCGCAAGATAGTCGTTACCATCGACACGCAGCGCCGGAATGCCGAAGCCGAGACCGCGCGCTGCAAAAGTCGCAGCGCGTCCGCGCGCGATGCCTTGAAAGGTAGAGATCGCCCATTGATTATTAACAACATTAAGAACAACCGGCGCGCGATAGGTGGAGGCGAACACCAATGCCGAATGAAAATCTGACTCCGCAGTCGATCCGTCGCCGATCCATGACGCTGCAATTTTTGTATCGCCCTTGATCGCCGACGCCATCGCCCAGCCGACGCCCTGAATAAATTGCGTCGCCAAATTGCCAGAGACCGTAAAGAACCCGTGTTCTTTTGACGAATACATGATCGGCAATTGACGGCCCATAAGCGGGTCGGCAGCGTTTGAATAGATCTGGTTCATCATGTCGACCATCGGATAATCGGTCGATAAAAGCAGGCCCTGCTGGCGATAAGTTGGAAAATTCATATCGCCCGGTCGCAAGGCTTTGCGGAATGCGCAGGCAATCGCTTCTTCGCCCAGCGCCTGCATATAAAAGCTGGTTTTTCCCTGGCGTTGCGCCATTAACATCCGCGCATCAAAGGCGCGCACCCGCAACATATCCTCCAGGCCGATCTTGACCGCATCATCGTCCAGCATATCCGCCCACGGACTAACCGCTTCGCTGTCGCGGTTCATGACGCGAATAATCGAGTAGGCAAGATCATGGATGTCCTCAGCGGAAACATCGATTTCGGGCCGCGGTACGGATCCCGCCTGCGGAATTGGAACGTCCGAAAAATCCGCCTTGTCGCCGGGACGAAATTCAGGCTCAGGCACATGCAGGGAAAGCGGCTTGTCGTCGCTCATTGAATTCTCCGGGTTTCCTCCGGCGCTCGCCTATAAAGGCGGCGAAGCCGTTGTTTTTTCAAAGCCTTATTGGGGCGGCTTTGTTGTTTTCGGGATTGGGTTTAGTCCGCCAACCGTAGCGCTGGCAATGCCCGAAAATGGGACTCTGGAAAAACAGCCGGGCCGTGTTTTGGCGGCGGGCGCTGCGGATGAATCTGCCAATAATACATTGGGGATTAGCATAAACCAGACCGGCGAATCTGCCGATTTTTTCCGGTCTAAGCGTTTGCGAGCGCCAGCCACTCCTCTTCAGTAAGCACTTTCACGCCCAGCTCCTCGGCTTTCTTCAGCTTTGACCCGGCGCCGGGACCCGCCACCAGATAATCGGTCTTTGCCGATATTGAGCCCGCGACCTTGGCGCCCAAGGTCTGCGCACGCGCTTTTGCTTCATCGCGGGTAAAAAGTTCCAGCTTTCCGGTAAATACAACAGTCTTGCCGGCGACAGCGCCCGTCGCCGCGACCGTTTCGGCCTTTTGCGGTTTTACTTCCTCAAGCAGCCGGTCCACGGCCTCCCGATTATGGTCTTCGTCAAAAAAATCGATGGCGCCTTGCGCAACAAGGGCGCCGACGCCGTCGATCGACAACAGGTCTTCATAGGCTGGTGAGCTTTCATCGCGCGCCTTTAACGCCGCCTCATAGAATCCGGCGAAATCGCCATAATGGCCGGCGAATAATCGCGCATTCGTCTCTCCGATATGGCGAATCCCCAGCGCGTTAATTAAACGGGCGCTGGAAATTTTCCTTCTTGCGTCGATCCCGGCAAAGAGGTTTTCGACCGACTTTTTGTTGGTCGGCTGTTTTGCGCCGTCCCTGTCGAGCTGCGGCGCGCCGTCTTTTTTCATTTTATAGGCGTAAAGATCGATTTCGCCCTGTTCCTGACGGCGCTGCAACGTAAAAATATCCGCAGGTTCTTTGATAATCCCCTGCGCAAAAAACGCCGCAATCTGTTTTTCACCAAGGCCTTCAATATCAAACGCATTACGGGCCACGAAATGTTTTAGCCGTTCCACCGCCTGGGCGGCGCAAATGAGCCCGCCGGTGCAACGACGGTCAATATCGGGTTTTCCCGTCTGGGGGTTTTTTTCATTGACTGCATGGCTGCCGCAAACCGGGCATCGATCCGGGAACTTGAATTTTCGCGCGCCTTTTTTGCGTTTGTCTTTAACGACTTCAACGATTTGTGGAATGACATCGCCGGCGCGCTGCACCACAACTGTGTCGCCAATTCGGATATCTTTGCGCTCAATTTCATCTGCGTTGTGAAGTGTGGCGTTCGAGACGACAACGCCGCCCACTGTCACCGGCTTCAGCCGCGCGACCGGCGTCAGTTTACCCGTACGTCCCACCTGGATTTCAATATCCTCGAGCATAGTCATCGCTTTTTCCGCTGGAAATTTGTGGGCGATAGCCCAGCGTGGGTGGCGTGAAACAAAACCGAGGCGCGCCTGATAGTCGAGCCGATCGACTTTATAGACGACGCCGTCGATGTCATAACCAAGCGTCGCACGCTGCTCTTCGATTTTTCGGTATTGGGCAATCAATCCGGCGACATCGTCGCACCGCTTTGTCAGCGGATTGATTCGAAATCCCAATTTTTTGAAAACTTGAATCGCATCCCATTGCGTTGCCGCAATGTCTTCGCTGATTTCACCCCACGCATAAGCGAAGAAGCGCAAGGGCCGCGAGGCGGTGATGGCCGCATCAAGCTGACGCAACGACCCCGCCGCCGCATTTCGCGGGTTAGCGAATACATCCTCACCTTCGCTTGCGAGCCTTTTGTTAAGCGCTTCAAAGTCCGCGTGGCTCATATAAACCTCACCACGCACCTCCAAAACTTCAGGCGCATTATTCAGGCGCTGAGGTATATCGGCGATTGTCAGCACATTGGACGTGACATTCTCACCGATCTCACCATCGCCGCGGGTCGCGGCGCCAGTCAGTACACCTTTTTCATAGCGCAGATTTAGCGACAGGCCGTCGATTTTGGGCTCCGCCGTATAGGCCGGGCTCGCATCTCCGCCCAGCCCTAGAAATCGGCGTACGCGCTGGTCGAAATCGGCGACTTCTTCGTCGCCGAAGGCATTGTCAAGCGAGAGCATGGCGACGGCGTGTTTCGCCTTTTCAAATCTTGCCGAGGGCGCAGCGCCCACTTTGTCCGACGGCGAGTCATCACGTTTCAGTTTCGGGAAGCGCTTTTCAACAAGGAGATTGCGGCGGCGCAGCGCATCATATTCCGCATCGCTAATTTCCGGCTTGTCGCGAGCATAATACGCTTCGTCTGCCTGTGTAATTGCCGCCGCAAGGCGCGCAAGTTCTTGCGCCGCCTCGTCCGGAGTAAGTTTTCCGACAGGCGTTAATTTGATTTGCGCTTTGTTGTTCGCCATTGTTCTTTCTGGATCGACATCTGTTTCGGATTTGTCGCGCCGGACTGCGCTTAAGGCATCTGCGGCCAGTCTTCTTCACTGCCCGAGACATTATGCCGATTTCATCCTGCCTTTGCGATTTTTTTTGGCGGTGTTTGCGCGAGCGTTGCGCCTCCGCCAAGAAGCCGGCGCGCCGCAGCCCGTGCTTCTTGCGTCACTTCCGCGCCGGACAACATGCGCGCAATTTCTTCGATACGTTCCTCGGCAGATAATTCATTCACCGATGTTACGGTTGACGATTTGGTCTGTTTTTTTTCAATGCGCCAATGATTGGCCGCGCGGGCCGCGACCTGCGGTGAATGGGTGACCACGAGGACTTGTGCGTCCTGTGCAAGCCGGGCCAGGCGCTCTCCCACGGCATCCGCAACGGCGCCGCCGACGCCAGCGTCAACTTCATCAAAAATGATAACGGTACGATTTTCCTTGACCGAAAGAGCGGCTTTCATCGCCAGAACAAAGCGTGACAACTCACCGCCGGAAGCGATTGTTTTCAATGGACCGGCCGGCGCGCCCGGATTTGTCGCGACCATAAACTCAACATTGTCGATACCGTCCGATGTCGGTTTCGCTGCATCTGATTTGATTGCGGTTTGAAAGGCGGCTTTGCCAAGTTTCAGGGGCGCGAGTTCCTTTGCCACGGCGGCGTCGAGTTTTTTCGCCGCCAGGGCGCGGTCACGCGACAGGCCAAGCGCCGTTTTTTCATAGGCGGCCTTGTCTTCACGTGATGCTTTTTCAAGCGCTGTAAACGCCGCTTCGCCTAATTCTATTTCTTCAAGCGCTGCATTGGTTTTTTGCAGAAATTCGCAAAGTCCGTCAGGGGTCACGCCGTGTTTGCGCGCCTCGGCGCGCAACGCGAACAGGCGCTCTTCTGCATCGTCGAGCTCCTGCGGATTGACGCCAAACCGGCTGATCGCCTCATCAATCGCGACCCGCGCCTCTGTCAGTTCACTGAATGCGCTATCCAGTCGTTCTGCGGCGGCTGTGAGAAGATCATTGTCGCCGGCAAAGCGCGACGCGCCCTGTTCAATTCGCCGTAAGCTTAGGGACAGCCTTTTTTCAAAATCCCCTTCGCTTAATGCGACCGCAGCGGCATTGAGATCTTCGCTGATCTTTTCAGCCGCCATTAATTCGGCGCGGCGCGACGCCAACACCGCTTCCTCGTTTGGCTGTGGATCAAGTTTTTCCAACATATCTGCGACATGGCGCAGATAGTCGGCTTCACGCATTGTCGCATCGCGATCGCGCTTCTTTTCCTCAAGCGCTGCGACCGCGTCGCGCCATTCACGCCACAGCGCTGCAATTTTTGCCGCCTTTTTTTGCAGGCCGCCAAATTCGTCAAGCATCTCACGATGCGCCGAAGCCGTCAGAAAACCCCGCCCGTCATGCTGGCCGTGAATTTCAAGCAGCATCTCGCCGATCTCGCGTAACGCGCCAATCGACACCGGTTGATCGTTGACAAAACCGCGCCCGCGCCCATCGGCGGTTTGGACGCGGCGCAGGATGATCTGGTCGTCGCCGCCATCGAGGCCGTTGTCTTCGAGTTTTTTCCAGACCGGATGATCTGCCCCGGGTTCAAAAATTGCAGAGACTATTCCCTGCCTCGCGCCCTGACGCACCGCGCCGCGTTCAGCGCGGCCGCCAACGGCAAGTCCAAGCGCATCCAAAAGAATCGATTTGCCCGCGCCTGTTTCGCCGGTCAGCGCCGTAAGACCGCTCGACAAGGAAAGGCGAGCCTGGTCGATCAGCACAAAATCCTGAATGTGAAGCGCCGTAATCATCGCCGGCTCACCCTGTCCACGCGCTGATCGGATTTATCCTGTTTTGCGGCGCGGTGAAAGCCGGTTACAGCGAGTCGCCCGGCCCTTCGGGAGCGCCGGCATCGACCGCATTGGCCGGCGCCAGTTCCTCAGGCCCGCCCAAAGACGGCGGCGCGATCGCATCTCCGGGTTTTTCCGCTGCGGTATTGCGCAGCGCTTCCTGTTGGTCTTCCGCAGCTTTTTTGACGGCTTTAGCATTCCGCAAAGGGCGCGCCTCCGTCGTGATCAGTCCACGATCTTCAAACAGGCGATAAGTATCCTGATACCAGCGATTGCCAGGATAGTTATATCCCAACACCGCTGCCGCCGCACGCGCCTCATCAATAATGCCAATCTCCAGATAAGCTTCGACCATACGGTGCAAGGCTTCTGGCACATGGTTTGTGGTTTGATATTTATTGACGACAATCTTGAAGCGATTGATCGCTGCGATATGCTTATTGTCCTTTAAGTAGAACCGCCCTACATACATTTCCTTGCCCGCAAGATGGTCAAATGTAAGATCAAGCTTTAATCGCGCATCACGGGCGTATTCAGTATCGGGATATCGCCGCACGACGTCATTCAACGCGGCAACAGCATTATCCGTATATTCCTGATCGCGGCCCACATCTCGAATGCGCTCGTAAAAGCACATTGACTTCAGATAATAGGCGTAAGGCGCGTCCTTGTTGCCGGGATGCAGCGCGATGAACTGATCAAGCGCCTCGACCGCCTCTTCATAATCATTACCCTGATAATAAGCAAAAGCCTTCATCAGCATCGCGCGGCGAGCCCATGCCGAATAAGGATGCTGTCGCTCAACTTCTTCGAAAAATGCGATCGCGCGATCAAACCGCTTTTTTTCAAGCTCCTTTGTCGCATCGGCATAGAGCGTTTCGACGGGACGCTCGACATAAGCAAATTTTTGTTTCTTGTTTCCCGCACAGGCGGTTAGGGCCACGCAAACCGCCACGAGAGCGAGCCCTTTGAAAACATACTCAAACTGAAATGCCACTATATTCCTCGCCTTTTGCACGCTCTGCCCCGCCGCCAAAGGTTCTAGTGCGGCGCGCCGGGACCGTCAAACCTTCGCGTTTTGGGGATTCAGGCGGTCGCGCGCAGCTCGTCCTGGTCCTCTTCCGCCATCGAAAGGCCAAAATGCCGGGCGAGTTTCAGGGCGAAACGCGTGTTCAGCGCATGGCCGGGCTTGGCGGCCCGGATTGACCCGCGAATGGGGGCGCCCAGTAAATAAAGGTCGCCGAGAAGGTCGAGGCCTTTATGGAGGACAAATTCTTCAGGATCGCGCAGGGCGTCGGGATTCAAAAGGCGGTCGCCGTCAACGACAATTGAATTTTCGAGCGAGCCGCCCCGAACAAGTCCGGCGTTGCGCAGAGATTCAACTTCCCGAAGGCGGCAGAACGTCCGTGATCTTGCCAGCCGCGCCTTGTCGCAGGGCTGATCGAGATGCAAAGACAAGGACTGCCGGCCAATCAGACAATCTTCAAATTCAATGGCGACATCAAGGCTAAACCCGTCAAAGGGTTCGACGATGATCGCCCGGTCGCCGTCGCAAACCGAAAGTGTTTCATCAATGATGAGTTCGCGGCGCGCGGCCGCCTGAACCCGGGTCCCCGCATCGCTTATCCCGCCCACAAACAAAGCGGCGCTGCCGTCAAGAATTGGCGTTTCGGGACCGAATACGTCGATAAGCGCATTATCGACGCCGACCAGCGCCAGCGCAGCCATAAGATGTTCAACAGTTGCGACGCTGGCGCCTTCACCGTTCGATATCGACGTTCCATGATCGGTCAAAATAACATTGTCGGGCGAGGCCGCGATAAGATTCTCGTGCCCTTTTGCGTCCATACATCGGAAAAAAATACCGTGATCTGCGGGCGCGGCCCGAACAACAACGCGGCAATCCGCTCCGGAATGAAGCCCAACACCTGCAAATTCCACAGGCGCGTTAACGGTCCTTTGCCGGACTGCTTCCATCACACAAAGCTCACATTAAGTACTTCCACTCTCAACAAAAGAATGGATGTATCCTTCTGACAGGAATTCTCAGTATTTGTATGGTGATTTGATGAAACTGACCAATTATAGCCATCAAGCATTGTTTCGGTATGTTTCACATACCTGCGCGAAAAAACGCCGGGCCTACACGCCCGGCGTTTTTTATTAGGAAACAATATCTTATATCGGCCGACGAATCGCAGCCTATCCTGTTTTCTTTTTGCGCAGGAATGACGGGATTTCCAGATCCGCATCTTCCTGATCGTCAAAGAGGTCGCCTCGGGCTGTTGTCGCCGGCTTGGACGCTTCCGGCGCGCGCGGGGACACTGCTTCAGGGCGCTCATCCGATCCGCCGAGGGATTTAAACATATCGACTGCTACTTCCAGGGAATGCTTGCCAAGCTCCTGGGCGCCGCGAAATGGATTACGGATCGGTTTTGCCGCGTCAGCGGGGCGCAATCGTTGCTGCGGTTGCGGCGCAGGCGCCCTGGGCGGCACCGGCACAGACGGACCGGACCGGGTCAGTGGCGGAGCGCCGACGACCGAACCTTCAGTCAATATTTTTCGAATGCGCTCATGCACGTCGCCAACGGGATTTTCGGCGGCAGGCCGCGTAATTGGCGACGCGGGCGCAGCTTTTGCCGCTGCGGCATTATCCACAACCAAAGGCTCACGCCACGGCTTCGCAACAGCGCTCGTATTAATGCGCACATGCGGCCTGGCCGCCTCGTCTTCTTTTATGTCAATGCCGGTTGCAACTACGGAAACGCGCACGCGGCCTTCAAGGTCCTGATTAAAGGTCGATCCGACGATGATATTGGCCTCGGAATCGACTTCTGCGCGAATGCGGTTTGCTGCTTCATCAACTTCAAACAGCGTCATATCCATCGACCCGGTAATATTGATGAGAACGCCCCGGGCGCCTTTCATCGACACTTCGTCAAGCAGCGGATTGGAAATCGCCGCCTCGGCAGCCTGGATAGCTCGTTTTTCGCCTTCGGCTTCGCCCGTGCCCATCATGGCCTTGCCCATTTCGCTCATCACAGTGCGCACATCGGCAAAGTCGAGATTAATCAAGCCAGGCATCACCATCAAATCTGTAATGCCGCGCACGCCGGAGTGGAGCACCTGGTCGGCCATGGCGAAGGCTTCATGAAACGTCGTTCGTTCATTGGCGATCGAAAACAAATTCTGGTTCGGGATAATAAGCAGCGTGTCCACGTGCTTTTGCAGCTCTTCGATGCCAGCTGTCGCGATGCGCATGCGCCGGGCGCCCTCAAAGTGAAATGGTTTGGTGATCACGCCGACCGTAAGAATATCTCTTTCTTTGGCCGCTTTCGCAATGACCGGCGCCCCGCCTGTGCCGGTGCCGCCGCCCATGCCGGCGGTAATAAACAGCATGTGCGCGCTGCCGACATGTTCCAAAATTTCATCAAGGGATTCTTCAGCGGCCGCACGGCCGATATCCGGCATTGAGCCGGCGCCAAGGCCTTGTGTCGTCTTAACGCCAAGCTGAATCTTCTTTTCCGCTTTTGACAGCCCGACCGCCTGCGCGTCCGTGTTCGCGACCAAAAACTCCACGCCCTCAAGCGCGCTCTCGATCATATTGTTGACCGCGTTGCCGCCGGCGCCGCCAACGCCAATAACCGCAATGCGGGGCTTCAATTCGGTGAGTTCGGGTACGCTGAGATTGAGTGGCATTGAAAGCTCCGGTTATGCACATATTTCAGGGGCCCGCCCTTATGGTTACCCCGCGGTTAAAGATTCCTTCAGAACCCTTTCTAAAAGGTTAACAAGGCCTTAACGGAAGGTCAGAATTTCGCGCGCAGCCACGCTTCCACACCACCGAGCTTTGTCGTCCGTTTATCTGAATGAAGTGATTGGCCAAAAACGCCAAGCGCAGATTTGCTTTCAGAGCTCAAATTTACGGCGTGCTGTATTAGCCCGGCGCATACTGCAAAACCGGGCGCGCCGGCGGCCTCCGGAGCGCCGGCGACAGCAATCGGCCGGCCTAGTCGGCTTTTCATTGAAAGTGCACGTTCCGCGATCTCTCTCGCGCCGATTAAAAGACTGCCGCCGCCAGTGATGACAGCGCGGCGAAGACCGCTGCGGCGCATGCCGTCATCGGGAAGCTTTTGCGCCACCAGCTCAAAGATTTCTTCCATGCGGGGAATGATGACTTCATAAACATCGGCGCGTGACGCGCGCAATCGTTCTCCTGCGGCGCCCAATTGCGGAAAATCGATAAAACGATGTTCATCGCCTGGCCCGATCAACGCCGCGCCCTGAACCGTCTTGACGCGTTCGGCCTGGGCAAGCGGCGTGCCGAAAATCTGGGCAATATCCCTGGTTATATGTCCGCCGCCGACTGCAACACCGCCGCAATCGATAAGCATGCCATTGTCGTATACGGCAAAACCGGTCGATGCCGCGCCGATATCGATCAACACGACGCCGAGCTCTTTTTCATCTTCGATGAGCGTTGCTTCTGCGGCCGCGAAAGGCGCAGCAACAAACTCGGTGATGCTCAGACCGCAACGCTCAATCAGCATCGAAAGATTATCAAGAACGCTATGGCGGGCGCCGACGCCAAGCATTTCTGTCGAAAGATTGACGCCGGATAGCCCAACCGGATCGAGAAATATTTCTTCGCCATCGACTTTAAACCCGATCGGCAGCGCATGTAAGGCAGCGCAATCGGACGAAGTTGCAATCAACGCGCCCTCACCCAACGCATCGTCAATATCTTCTTCCGTGACGACGCCACCGGAAATTTCCAGATCGACGCCAATGCGCCGCGTCCTTAAAAAACGGCCCGGCACTGAAACGCACACGCGGTGAATGCGTTCGCCGGCCATCCGTTCGGCCGCATCAACGGCGCTGCGTATGCCGGTTTCAAGCTGATCGACGGGCGCAGCCCCTTTGGATTGAACCGGCATGCCGTAATGGCCGACACCGACAATTTCGATCTGCGACGGCAGATCGCCGCCCGAAGCGCCCCGCGCAATGAAACAGGAAACTTTTGATGCGCCGAGATCGAGCGCTGCCGTCAGCGCGTCCTCTCCCCGTCGCCTCTTACGATTTATGCTATGCGCCAACAGCCGGTCCTTACACAAAACTCAATAACGCCGGGCGATTACCCGTCCGCTTTGTCATCTGCAATTGTTTCCTCGCCTGCGCCATTTTCTCTGTAGACGAAGTTTTCCGGATTTCGAAGATCGATATATTCGAGCGGCCGGTCAAGCAAAGCCAATTTCGTTTGCAGTCGCGCAAGATATTCGACCGCGTCTGCGATATTTTCTTCCGGAAATTTTACGTCAATGCTGTTTTTTGTTCGCAAATTCCATCGCCGGTCGCCGACTCTTATGAGCGCCGCCGTGCGGCCCCATAATTCGGGCTGATCACGCAACGCTTTCAGCATATCAGAAGCTGCGCCCGGCGCGCCTGCGCCAACAATCAGCGGCAGGTTTGAATATTCATATGCGCCAATTTCCCGGATGAGGGCGCCGTTTTGGTCAATTAAATGCAGGGCGCCCGAAAGCTGCCAGACCGCTGCGGGTTCGCGCTCACGGATTGAGATGTGGACGGCGCCGGGCCAAAGGCGGGAGATCGCCGCTGACCGCACCCAACCGATTTCCTCGACGCGCGCGCGCGCCGCATAAGGGTCAAAATGCAAAAGCGACGTACCAATCACCGGTCCGACCGCAGAAAGCAAATCCTGTTCGTCGGTCTGATCCTGACCCATCACGGTTATTCGCCTGATTTCGAACCCAGCAGAGACAATCCCGTCACCGGCCATTCGATTCATGCGCTCACCCAGCAATCCAAAATATCCGCCCGACCAAAGCAGCAAAACAGCAATGAACGCGACGATCGCAATTGCCGCAATCGCGGCTCTGGAAAACCGCACCCAAAAGTCGCGCACCATATCGAATATGGTGGTTTGTTTTTGTTTGGCCCTTGATTTACGCGCGGGGGTCTTGCGCGTTGAGCGTTTCGTCGCCGTGCGCCGTGCAGTTTTCTTCTTTACCTTTGGCATGAGGCGTCCTCCACCATCCAGTTGCAGAGCTCGACAAATGAAACGCCCATGCTCGCCGCCTGCTCGGGCGCCAAAGATGTCGGCGTTAGTCCGGGTTGCGTATTGACCTCAAGGCAAAAGAGTCCGTCGTTGCCCGCAGACGGATCATATCGAAAATCAGCGCGCGACATCCCACGGCAGCCAAGCGCCTGATGGGCGCGGAGCGATAGTTCAAGGGCATTTTCGGTAATTTCGGATGGGATATCCGCAGGCAAAACATGTGTTGATCCGCCATCGGCATATTTTGCTTCATAGTCGTAAAAGGCGAGACCGGTTGTAATCTCGGTAACACAAAGCGGTCGATCGCCCATAACAGCTACGGTCAGCTCCCGGCCGGGAATGAATTTTTCAACGAGAACTTCATCGCCAAGCGCCCATTCCTTGCTTGTCAGCTCGGCAGGGGGACGATTATCCCGTTCGCGCACGATAAAGACGCCAACGGACGAGCCTTGAGCATTCGGTTTTATGACATAAGGCGGTTTCATCACATGCCCGCCGGCGGCATCCGCCCGCGGAACAATTTTTCCAAAAGGCGATGGAATGCCGGCATTTTCAAATACCGCTTTTGCGCGTTGCTTATCCATCGCCAGCGATGATGCGAGTACGCCGGAATGGGTATAGGGAAGGCCCATCACTTCAAGCAAACCTTGCACACAACCATCCTCGCCCCATTGTCCATGCAGCGCATTAAAAACGACGTCAGGATTTGCTTCCGCCAGCCGCGCTGCGAGATTTCGATCAGCGTCGATCTCAAAAACATCATGGCCAGCTTCGCGCAACGCCTTTGCCGCTTCCGCGCCTGACACCAGCGAGACTTCGCGTTCCGGCGACCATCCGCCCTTTAAGACCACGATCTTTTTGTGTTTCCTCATAACGCGCCTTCTATCGCGTCTCCGACGCGACGAATTTCCCAACGCAAATTTACACCGGTCCGGTCAGCCACATCACGCCGCACAGACTCGCCAAGAGTTTCAAGGTCTGAGGCTTTTGCGTTGCCGCGATTGATCATAAAGTTGCAGTGCTGTTCTGACATTTGCGCATCGCCGACGATCCTGCCGCGCCCGCCGATTTCATCGATGAGCTGCCATGATTTGCGCCCGCCGGACAAGGCGGCATCGGGATTTGCAAAAGTTGACCCGCCCGTCCGCTCGCGGATCGGCTGCGAAGCTTCGCGCCGCGCCATGATTTCGTTCATGCGTTCTTCGATGGCAATCGTCTCACCTGCACGTCCCTCAAAAGTTGCACTGGTGAAAATCAAATCACCGCCCGCGCCGCAATGGCGATAGGAGTATTTCAAATCAGCGACAGAAAGAACTTGACGCTCTCCCTGTCGATCAAAGGCAACGGCCTCAACCAGCACGTCTTTTGTTTCACCGTCATAGGCGCCGGCATTCATCCGCAATGCGCCGCCGATTGTCCCGGGGACGCCGCGATAAAACTCTAACCCCGCAACGCTGGCCGCAGCGGCGCGCTTGGCGACCTGCGCATCGAGCGCTGCAGCACCCGCCGTCACTTTAAGGCCGTCAATTTCGATTTTTCCAAAAGGCGCGCCCAGACGAATAACAACGCCGCGCACGCCGCCATCACGCACAAGCAGGTTTGAGCCAACGCCAACCGGGTAGACCGGTACGGCGCTATCGAGATTTTTCAAAAAGAACGCAAGATCATCTTCATCCGCCGGCGAAAACAATACATCCGCCGGCCCGCCAACACGAAACCAGGTAAAGGCCGACATTTCCGCGTGCGGCACATATTTGCCGCGAATAGCAGGAAGATCGTCAGCAGTGACGCGCATGTTACTTGCTCAATTTCCCCAATGCGCTGGCAAGCGCATTGGCATGTTTTGTAACATCGCCGGCGCCCAGGCAGATGACATAGTCGCCCGGCTCAGCGATATCGGCGATAATGCGCGGCAAGATCTCGAAATTTTCCAGCACGCGTGCGTCGCGATGGCCGTGATTGATCAGACCGGCAACCAGCGCATCACGATCGGCGCCGTCAATCGGCGCCTCACCGGCCGTATAAACATCGGCAATCAGGGCCACGTCGGCTTCGTTGAGGCAGCCGCAAAACTCATCGAAGAGATCGCGCAAGCGCGTATAACGATGAGGCTGCACCACCGCAATGATCTTGCCGCTGGCAATATTTCGTCCGGCGCGCAGGGCCGCTGCTATTTCGACAGGGTGATGGCCATAATCGTCAATGATCGTCACGCCATTCCATTCGCCCGCCGCCGTAAAGCGGCGTTTGACGCCGGCAAATTTTGAAAGGCCCGAAGCGATTTGCCGGTCCGTTGCGCCAAGGCGTTTTGCGACAATCACCGCCGGCAAGGAATTCAATACATTATGAAGGCCAGGCATCGGCAGAGCGGCGCCGTTGATACGGCTGACCTCCCGCCCGCCTTCGCGAAATACAATATCATAATGCGACGCAGCGCTGTCATAGGTGATGTTTTCTGCGCGTACATCGGCTTGTGGATTGACGCCGTAGGTTATGAGCCGCCGGTCGGTGACCCGCCCAACCAGCGCCTGAACCTCGGGGTGATCGAGACAGACAACGCCAAACCCGTAAAACGGCGTGTTTTCGACAAAGGCGTCGAACGCATCGCGCATTTTTTCAAATTCACGCCAATGATCGAGATGTTCGGGGTCTATATTTGTCACGACCGCAATGGTCGTCGGCAGGCGAATGAATGTGCCGTCGGATTCATCCGCCTCAACCACCATCCAATCGCCTTCGCCCAGCCGGGCATTGGTGCCATAGGCGTTGATGACGCCGCCATTAATGACGGTGGGATCGAGCGCCGCTTCATCAAGAAGCGCCGCGATCATGGTCGTCGTTGTCGTTTTGCCATGGGTGCCGGCGACGCTGATGGTCCATTTGAGACGCATCAATTCCGCCAGCATGTCAGCGCGGCGAACTACAGGGATATGCCGCGCCCGCGCCGCCGCCGCTTCTGGATTATCACGCTTTATCGCCGTGGAGACGATAACAGCTTCGGCGCCGTCCACATGATCGGGCGCATGGCCGATGACAATGGAGATGCCCTTGTCGCGCAATCTTTGAATATTGGCGCCGTCGGCAACGTCGCTGCCGCGCACCTCATAACCAAGATTGTGCATGACTTCGGCGATGCCGCTCATGCCGATGCCGCCAATGCCGACAAAATGAATGGCGCCGACATCAAATGGCAGGCGAATTTTGATCTTCGGCGGATCGATTTTCGAATATTTATCTTTATGCGTCATACTCAAACTCATGCCGCCGCGCGGGCGGATATAATCTCTTCAACCAAATCGGCAAGCGCAGCGGCGGCGCCCGCTTTGACGCGGCCCTTTGCAGCCGCCGCCATTTCTTCAAGCCGGCGCGGATCAGCCAATAGCGGCGCCAGCGCCTCGCTCAATGTCCCCTCAGTAAAGGTCTTTTCGGGCAAGACAATGGCGGCCCCGGCCTCAGACAGCGCGCGGGCGTTGCCCGTTTGGTGATCGTCCATCGCGATGGCGAGCGGAACCAAAATCGAGGGCCGGCCGATGGCGGCAATTTCCGTTATTGTTGATGCGCCCGCCCGGGAGATAACAAGGTGGGCTTTGGCCATGCGCTCGGGCAGATCGGCGAAGAACGGCGCAACCTCGCACTTAACGCCCGCGGCCTCATATCCGGAACATACATCGGCAACTTCCCCATCACGCGCTTGATGAACAACTTCAAGACGCTTGCGAATATCGAGCGGCAATTCGGCGATCGCTCTCACCGGGGCCGCAGAAAAAATACTCGCCCCCTGGCTGCCGCCAAAGATCAGGATTTTAATCGCGCCATGTTCAGTGACCGGAGTAAACGGCGCATCGCTGAGTGCAGCAACAGCGTCACGCACAGGATTGCCCACTTCAATGCGATTGATGTTTGCCGGCGCTTTTTCAAGAACCGGAAAACCATGCGCGGCAAAGGCAGCGCCTTTTACCAGCAGACGATTGGCGCGGCCCAATACGCCGTTTTGCTCGTGCACGCCGTAAGGGATGCCCATCAATGACGCGGCCTTCATCGCCGGCAGCGAAGGATAACCGCCAAACCCGACGGCCGCGGCGGGACGTCGTTTTTTAAATTGACCCAGGGCGGTAAAAAGTCCTTGCGCCAGGGAAACGGCGGCCATGCCTTTCGCAACAGGACCGCCAATGCTCGGCGTCGCGGCAGAAATCTGAAAGCGCTCATCGGCGGGAAATTTTTCAGCATATCGCGCGCCGCGCGCATCGGTGACGAGAAGCACACGCTGACCGCGGCGCTTTAGCTCCTGCGCCAGCGCTTCCGCCGGGAACAAATGGCCGCCAGTGCCGCCAGCCGCGAGCGCAATTAGTTGATCTGAAAGCGCCATGGTCACGGCATGATATCCTTGCGCCGCCAGGCGCCTTGATGGGTGCGGGTGAGCGCTATGATGAGGCCGACAGTCAGGCCAGTCGCGAGGAGCGATGATCCGCCATAGGATATAAAGGGCAGCGTCATTCCCTTTGCAGGCAGTGCGCGAAGCGAAACACCGATATTAATAATCGCCTGAAATCCGATAATGGCGCCAAGCCCGGCAACTGCGCATCGCGCAAACATACTTCTCAGTGTCGCTGCAAGCGACATTGTCCGGGCGACAAAAATTGCGAACAGGACGATGATCAGTGCGCATAAAACAAAACCGAACTCTTCACCGGCAACGGCGAAGATAAAATCCGTATGCGCGTCAGGAAGTGAAGTTTTAACCTGCAGCGCATCACCCCGGCCAATAAGGCCGCCATTAGCAATCGTCTCCAGCGCGCGATCGACCTGGTAGGTCTCCTGCGCATCCGGTTTTAAAAACCCGTCGATACGGGCCGCCACGTGGGAGGAAAAGAAATATCCTGCGGAAAGAGCGACGACGCCAACAGCCGCTAACAGCGCGATCCACAGCCAGCTCCAGCCGGCGATAAAAAACATCACCGCCCAAACAGCGGTGATCAACGCCCATTGACCAAAATCCGGTTGCAGTAACAGCAACAGGGCAAAGATCGCATAGAGCCCCATCGCAACGGCGCCGCCCGGAAATTTCGGATCGCGCGCGCCCTCCGCCAACATCCACGCGGCGGCGATGACAAAACCGGGCTTGGCAAATTCCGATGGCTGCAAAGCGAATACGCCCAGATCGAGCCAGCGTTTCGATCCATTGATTTCGCCTGCAGCGATCAATGCGAAAAGCATGAGGAAAAGTGCGCCGACAAATGTCAGAACGCCAAGGCGTCGCGCCAGTAAAGGCGGCAACAACGAAACGCCAATGATCAAAAATATCGCCGGCGCCAAAAACACAAATTGCCGGATTGGAAAGTGAAACTCTTCTGCAATCCGCAAACGCATCGCTGCCGGCGGCCCTGCAGCGATAATCAAAACCGCGCCGATCATCATAATCAAGACGAGAATTCCCAGGCTTGGCCGATCGACCGACCACCACCAGCGTGCAAACACGGATTCGTCAAGACGCGAGATCTGTTTCATGCCGCCTCCCCATTTTCAGCCGGCAGGTTTGCAACAAGCGTCCGAAACGCTTCGCCGCGAATTTCAAAATTTGGGAATTGATCAAACGACGCGCATGCTGGCGAAAAAAGCACCATCGGCGCCGCCGCATCGCTTTTGGCAGCGTCTTCGCCTGCCTTCGCTACTGCTGTCGCAAGATCGCCGCATAGGATACAATGCGCGGCGCCGCGAAGCTGTTCTTCAAACAACACTGCCGCCTCACCAATCAAATAAACACTGCGGACATGGTCAATTTTTTCTCGTAGCGCCATGACACCGCCCTCCTTGGCCTTGCCGCCGGCGATCCAGAAAATATCCTCGCCGACGCTGAGCGCACGCGCTGCCGCATCAGCATTGGTCGCCTTGGAATCATTAACGAATGAAACCTTGCCGATGCGGCTGACTTCTTCCATGCGGTGCGGAAGTCCGGAAAAACGTTCCGCTGTTTTGATGACGACCGCCGGCGACAGACCTAAATGCGCACAAACCGCCAAAGCAGCCGCCAAATTTTGATGATTATGTGCGCCGCGCAGCGCACGCGCGGCCGATAACTCTCCCGCAAACGATGTCTTGCCGTCAAAATTATAAAAAAGCTTGTTATCAAGCTCGTAAACGCCGCGACCAAGTGCGCCTTGCACAGAAACTGGAACCGCTGTTGCCGGGCCGGACGCTGTTATCTCTGTACAAATGCCTTGGGTGAAGTCGTCGTCTACGCCGATGACCGCAATATCGTCGGCGGTCTGATTTAGAAAAATTCGTTTTTTGGCGCGGACATAACCATCAATGCCGCCATGGCGATCGATGTGATCAGGCGTAACATTGAGAAAGACGGCCGCGTTCAAACGCAGCGTGTGTGTCAGATCGAGCTGAAACGACGAAAGCTCCAACACATAGACGCCGTCTTTTTCCAGAGGCGGCATCGATAAAACCGCTTCGCCAATATTGCCGCCGATATGAACTTCCCGGCCGGCTTCTTTCAGAATATGACCGATCAGCGCCGTGGTGGTCGATTTTCCATTTGTGCCAGTGATCCCGACAATTTGCGGGCGTTCTTCTTCCGGCAACGCATTGACCGCCCATGCAAATAATTCTGTGTCGCCGACGACCGGAATCTTTTCCATGGCCGCCTTGCGCACGATCGCATGAGGTTTCGGATGCGTCAGCGGGACGCCCGGACTGACGACAACCGCAGCCATATCTTTCCATGGCCATTTTTTCGGATGCTCACAGCGATATTCGGTATTTGCTGTTTTTTCCCTTGCGCTTGCTTTTTCGTCAAAAGAAAACACCGCAGCGCCGGACGCCGCCAGCGCTTCGCAAGTCGCGATGCCGCTGACGCCGAGACCATAAACGCCGATATTTTTCTTTTTTACACCCGGGATCAGGATCATCGCAAAGGCCCTATCGCAATTTCAACGTCGCCAGTCCCACCAGCGCCAAAATGACCGCAATGATCCAAAACCGGATCACGATGGTCGATTCCTTCCAGCCGAGTTGCTCGAAATGATGGTGGATCGGCGCCATTCTGAAGACGCGCTTGCCGAACAATTTAAACGAGGCAATCTGGATCATGACCGACAAGCCTTCGAGGACAAACAACCCGCCAACAATTGCCAGAACGATCTCATGCTTGGCCGCAACCGCAATCGCGCCAATCGCGCCGCCAAGCGCCAGCGAGCCGGTATCGCCCATAAAAATCGCCGCCGGCGGCGCATTGAACCACAAAAAGCCAAGTCCGGCGCCAATAATGGCCCCGCAAATAACAGCCAGTTCGCCGACACCAGGAACGTATGGAACGCCGAGATAGCCCGCATAGATGAAATTGCCGACGAGATACGCGATCAACGCATAGGTCGATGCGGCAATCATCACCGGCACGGTCGCGAGCCCGTCAAGACCGTCAGTGAGATTGACTGTATTTGATGCGCCGACAATGACAAAGGCGGCAAACGGCACAATCATGAAGCCGAATGGAACGCCGGGCGCGTTAAACCAGTTTTCAAACAGGCGCACCGGAAAAAACGGAACGCCCACCGAAGTTGCGATGCCTGCAGGCGCATCGGGCGCAGCGGCAAGCGTCGTCATGCAAAAATATCCCGCAAGAAGCGCAACGGCAAATTGAACCGCTAGCTTCAGGCTGCCGGTTAGCCCGCTCGCATCCTGCTTTGTGACTTTCAGATAATCATCGATAAATCCAAGCGCCCCGAAAGCCAGCGTGACGCCCATGACAATCCAGACATACATATTATCAAGCCGCGCCCACAGAAATGTCGCCACTGTCAGCGACAACAAGATCAAGACGCCGCCCATGGTCGGCGTGCCGGCTTTTTCAATTATATGAGTTTGCGGCCCGTCAGCACGAATCGGCTGGCCGCGCCCCTGCTTACGGCGCATCCAGCGTATTAATGACGGGCCCAGTAGAAATGCGATCAATAAAGCCGTCATCACGGCGCCGCCCGTGCGGAACGTCAAATAGCGAAACACATTGAAAAGCTGAAATTCGTCCGCAAGCGGCGTCAGCAGATGATAGAACATTAAACCTTACTTTCTTCCAACACGGTCTCTTGAAGGGCGCGCGCGATGGCGCTCACTTGTGATGCGTTCGATCCCTTGACCATAACGACGTCACCGGCGGCAATTTCCACCTGAACGGGTCCGACCAGCGCTACCGCATTGTCGGCGTAAAGCCCGCGCATTTCCGGCGGCAGCGCATCCCAAAGATGGCGCATCAATTCGCCAGCTGCGTAGACGCGATCAACCCTGGCTGCAACCAGCGCATCGGCGAGAGCGGCATGAAGCGACGGCCCGTCCGGCCCAAGTTCAAGCATCTGGCCCAAAACAGCGATGCGCCGTCCACCGGGCGCGACCTGCGCTGCGCCAAGAAGGCTGATCGCTGCAGCCATCGAGGCGGGGTTCGCATTATAGCTTTCGTCAATCAGGGTTGCTTCGCCCCTGTCCGCTTTGATGGTCGCCCGGGCGCCTCTTCCCTCAGCCGGCGTCAGCGTTGAGAGCGCTGCAATCGCCGGTTCCAGGGGCGCGCCAACAGCGTCAACAGCGGCAAGCGCCGCCAAAATATTGCCAGCCTGATGCCTGCCGGGAATGCCCACATCAAATGTCTGCGTCTGATTTTTGATTTTCGCTTTGATGCGCCCGCCGGCGCCCGTCGCCGTATAGTCCAGCAATTGAAAATCGGCCCCGGGTTTTTCACCGAAACTGACAAAACCAGCGGAGCCTGCTTGTTCTGCGCGTTTCTTCAATAATTCGTAATGTGGATTGTCAAAAGGCAGCACCGCGATACCGCCATTTGCCAGCCCGGAAAAAATCTCCGATTTCGCTTCGGCGATCTCCTCAATGGATTTAAAGAACTCCAGATGCGCTGCGGCGACGGTGGTTACAATCGCCGCATGCGGCCGGACAAGGGCCGCCAGCGGCGTAATTTCACCGGCATGATTCATGCCGATTTCGAAAACGCCGTAATCTGCATGCATAGGCATCCGCGCCAGCGTCAGCGGAACGCCCCAATGATTGTTAAAACTCTTATCCGCCGCATGAACGGCGCCCGCCGGCGATAAAATACCGCGAAGAATTTCTTTGGTGCTGGTTTTTCCGACACTGCCCGTCACCGCAATCCGCTTACCGAAATTGCGCATGCGCGCCGCAATGGCAAGATCGCGCAAACCCTCTAATGTATCATTGACCACCAACAAAGGCGCACCCTCGGGCGCGTCTTCCGGCGCCCGCGCAACCAGCGCCGCTGCGGCGCCCGCATCGAAGGCGCTTTTCAAAAACTCATGACCGTCGCGCGCATCGCGCAGCGCCACAAAAATTTCACCGGGTTTCAGGTTGCGCGTATCGATTGAAATCCCGCCCGCAGACCATTCTTCGGCCGCCCAATTATCATCCTCGCCGCCGCGCGCGCATAAGGCGCCGCCGGTCGCCGCTGCAGCTTCATAAGCCGTCCATAATGATCCTGTCATCGCCCGAGCTCCTTCATGCGGTTCGCCGCTGCGGCTTTTGCAACCGCCGCGTCGTCGAACGGCAATGTTTTGTTTCCCACCTGTTGGCCTGTTTCATGCCCTTTCCCCGCAATCAGGAGCACGTCGCCCTTTTCAACCATCGCAACCCCTCTTGCGATCGCCATTCCCCGATCGCCAATATCTTCGGCGCCGGGGCACCCTCTTAGCACCGCCGCGCGTATCACAGCCGGATCTTCGGAACGCGGATTATCATCCGTTACAATGACCAGATCGGCATGCGCAGCTGCAGCCGCTCCCATCAGCCGCCGTTTTTCTTTGTCGCGGTCGCCCCCGGCGCCGATGATTGCAATGACGCGGGCGTCCGCATGCGGCCGGATCGCCTGAAGCGCAGTCGCCACTGCATCCGGGGTGTGAGCGTAATCCACATAAATTGCGCCGCCTGCAATTTCCGCGACATGCTGCATCCGCCCCGGCACGCCGGAAAGTTTTTCCAGCAATGGGACGACAGTTTCTGCAGGCGCCCCGGACGCCATCACGACGCCAGCGGCCAGAACGGCGTTTTCCGCCTGAAACGCGCCAATCAGCGGTAGATTCAGGGTGAAGCGCCGGCCGCCCGCTGACAGATCGATCTTTAATCCGCCGTAATGCGGCGCCGATGAAACAAGCGTCAAATCCGCGCCTGCAGCGCCGGTCGTTATCACGTTCAATCCGCTTTCCACCGCAAGTTTTTTTATCTCTGCGGCGCCGCGGCCATCCATATTGACGACAACGGCGCCGTCGGGGGCAAGAAGATCCGTGAACAGGCGCATTTTGGCGGCAAAATAGCCGTCAAAGCCATCATGATAGTCGAGATGGTCCTGACTGATATTTGTAAAGGCGGCAATGGAAAAGTTGACGCCGTCGGCGCGATATTGCGCAAGGCCGTGACTGGATACTTCCATGGCGAGATGGGTAACGCCGGATTGCGTCATCTCGTGCAGCATATGATGCAGCGTGACGGGTTCCGGGGTTGTGTGGCTGAGCTTGCGCTCAAAATTTTGCGCCGTTGCGCCCAAGGTTCCAAGACTGCCGGCGCGCTTACCGCACAAAGACCATAGCTCAGACACAAATCGGGCCGTTGACGTCTTGCCGTTGGTTCCAGTGATGCCTGCAATTATCCGCGGCTGGTCTGGAAAAAATCGCGCCGCCATATCCGACAGACGCCGGCGCGGACAATCATCGACGATAAGCGGCAATTTTGATCGCGCGCCTGGTCGCGCCAGCACCGCCGCAGCGCCGCGTTCTTCTGCCTGCGGAATAAACTTCACGCCGTCTGCGACGACGCCGGGCAAGGCCGCGAACAAAAACCCTTTGCCGACTTGGCGGCTGTCCGCCGTCAGGCCGGTAATCTGGGGGTCTGGCGTGACGCTTTCATTGGCGAGCTCTGACAGTCTCACTGCCGTTGCTCCATTTGCGGATCGCTTAGACGCGCTTCACGCACGCGCTCCGTCTCGCCGGTCACAAAGGCCGACAGCGCCACCGCTTCATTGACCGGCGCCAGCCCGAGGATCGGCGCAGCGCGCGCCGCTATGCGGGCGAATGCCGGCGCCGCGTTCCAGCCTGCGGTTGCATAGCCATAAGTCTCTTTCAGAGGCTGCGGTTCATCAAAGGAAACCAGAATTGCATAGCGCGGCGCATAGCCGGGAATGGCGCCGACAAAACTGGCGATCCGCGTGTTTCGATTATAGCCGCCGGAAGCGGAAGGCTTATCTGCCGTTGCCGTCTTGCCGATAGGAAAATACCCGGGAACTTCGGCATAGGTCGCCGTGCCGTCGGTGACGACACGGCGCAAAATTCGCCGCATGACAACGCTCGTATCATTTGAGAAAACCTCACGCGCGGCCGGCGGCGCCGTCGCAGCGATGAATGTCGGGTTATGAAAGCGGCCGCCGTTAATGACCGCCGCGAACGCTGTCAGGAGGTGCAGCGGGGTAACAGAAATGCCGTGCCCAAAAGAAATGGTCGCCGCTTCAACTGGCCCCCACCGCGCAGGCAATTGCGGAGGGCGGTTTTCAGCAAGCTCAATTGGCAAGGCTCTGAACATTCCAAGCTGCTCTAAGAAGGCTTTTTGCCGATCGACGCCAAGCTCGCCGGCGACGCGGACAATGCCGATATTGGAGGAATATTGAACAACTTCGGACAAGGTCAGGATTCTGTTCTCGCCATGAAAATCACTGATGCGGCGGTCCGCAACCTGAATGGCCGTCCGGGCGTCGTAGGGCGAAGCTTCGCTGGCGACGCCGCTTTCAATCGCCGCAGCCGCAGTAAATGTTTTGAACGCGGAACCCAGCTCATAACGGTCATAGGTGGCGCGATTACGGCGAAAATCCGCCGGCGCGGCGCCTGGCGCGTTTGGATCGAAATCCGGAAGACTCGCCAGTGCAATTATTTCTCCCGTGGCGACGTCCATGACACCGCCCCACGCGGCAACGGCGCTGAATTTTTCCATCGACGCTGCTAATTCGTCCTCAAGTATCTGCTGAACGCGAATATCGATTGAAGCAACCAATTGGCCTTCACCGCGCCAGGCATTCGCTGCTTTTTCAAGCCCCATAACGCCGCCCCTGCCCGGCTCCCCATGGCCAATGACATGGGCGGCAAGATCGGCTTGCGGATAAAAGCGTTTACTGCGCGCAGCAAAACGCACGCCTGGTAAGCCGAGACTGAACGCAGCCTCACGTTCCGCAGGCGTTAAATCTGCACGCACTTCCACATAGCGGCCTTCGCTAAGTTTTTGTTCGAGCGCGCCAGCATCAATATCAGGCAATATGCCTGCAATTTTTCGAGCGGCCTCATGGGCGTCCCAAACATCGCCGCCGGCAATCTCCAGGGCGATCACCGGCAGGTCCGTCGCCAGCAACGCGCCATTTCGATCCACCAATTCCGGCCGCAGCGCGTCGTCCAGCTGCAGGGAAGCAATCTTTGCAGTGGGCGTTATCGCGCCGAAAGAAACAAAGGCAAGGCGCACACCGAGCGCAGCAAAAACAAATACAAAAACCACGGCGCACATCATGATCCGGGTCTTGGCGCGTTCTGCCTGCCGCGCGCGACCGCTGCGGGCGCGCACATGAAATGAAGGACCGTGATCTTCGGGCGCTTCCGCTTCGGTAATTACATAAGCGGTGGGTTTTGATTTTTTTTGCGTGCGACGGAACACAGCGATGAATTATGCTTTCTTTTATTGAGTGGCGGTGATTGGGGCCATGGCGAGCGCATGAAGGATCAAATCGCTTTTTGGCGTTTCCAGTTCATTGTCGAGAAGAATATGGTCGTCACCAAAGGAGGCGGCAAAATCCTGAGCGCTGGGCGATTGATCGCTCTCAGAGGGCCGCAGGTCAGTTTTTGCACTGGCGATTTTTGCGAGCCGTTCGGGGTTTTCCAGATAGGCGACCTCCGCACGCAGCATTTGAATTGACCGCTGCTCCTCCAATTTGCTGGTTTCGAGTTTTTCAAGTTCCATGCGTGTTTCGCGTACAGAAACTTCAGCGCGATATCGACCCGCCGCAGCGGCGGCAAGCAGCAAACACAAAAAAATGGTTGTGATGCGGATCATTTATTCTTTCCCTTCTCTGGAGTACTCATACTAATTGGACGCGGCGCGCCCAGCTCATTGTCATTTTCAGGCGCCGGGGGCCCGTCGAGGCGGGCCCCGGCCCGTAATTTCGCCGACCGCGCACGCGGATTACGCGCCACTTCGTCATCATCTGGAATTGCCGCCTTATTGCTAAGCAATGCAAAAGACGCGATTGGTTTTTCTGACGGCGGCGCATGACGCGAACTTTTGGGTTGATCTGCGCTGCGGCTTGAAAAAAATCGTTTGACGATCCGGTCTTCGAGCGAATGAAAGGTGACAACAACCAGCCTTCCTGCAGGCCGCAGTAATTTCTCGGCCGCCCGCAAACCGGCGATCAGCTGGCCAAGTTCGTCATTAACGAAAATGCGCAACGCCTGAAATACGCGCGTAGCGGGGTGAATGCGCGATTTGCCGTAAACCGGCGCCGCCTTTTCGATGATTGCGGCGAGTTGCGTTGTCGTTGTCACCGGCGCCGTTTCCCGGGCCGCAACAATCGCGCGGGCAATTTGTCCTGCCTTCTTTTCTTCACCATAGGTTCTGAAAATCGCAGCGAGGTCCTTGACGCCTGCCTCGGCGACGATGTCGCCGGCATCCGGCTTGCCGCCGTCCATGCGCATCGACAACGGCCCCTCGTGACGAAACGAAAACCCGCGCTCAGCCTCATCGAGTTGCATCGACGATACGCCCAAATCAAAGACAACGCCGTCAACCGCATCTATGCCGTTTTCGTTCATTGCTTCTTGCATTTCAGAAAACGGCCGATTGACAAGATGCAGGCGATCGCCGAATTCAGCCGCCCATCCGCGAGCCCGGTCTATCGCTGTTGGATCCCGGTCAAAACCGTATACGGTGCAATCGGCCGCTGCAAGAATCGCGCGCGTATAGCCGCCTCCGCCCGTTGTCGCGTCCACATAGATACCGCCTTGTTTTGGCGCGAGCGCCGCAACAGCTTCTTTGATCATTACGCCGACATGCGCTGCATAACTCATGGCGCGGTCTCCGACGGTGTCGGATTGCGCAAGGAGAGTTTCGCCGCGCCGGCTATTTTTTCTTCGTCCGGAACGATCGCAGCAAATTCGTCCGGATTCCAGATTTGGAAGGAATGACCCAAACCGGCGAACAGCGCCTTTCCGTTCAAGCGGGCATGGCCAAGCAGATGTTCAGGAAGATTGATCCGTCCCTCTTTGTCGAGGGAGACAACGCTGGTGCGCGCTGTCACGGTGCGTTCAAGGCTCCTGCGTTCCTTTGAAAATGGGTCAAGCGCCGTAATCGACGCCATCAGCGTTTCGATATAATCGACGCCGCCACAGTCGAGACACGGCTCTTCAGTTGAGGGAATGCAGTAAATCGCATTGACGCGCTCAAGATCCAGCGCCCGGCGGAACAGCGCAGGCGTCGCCAGACGCCCCTTGGCGTCAATTTTGTTGGTGTAAGACCCAAAAAAGAGGGTCTCCGCCCCGCGCCGCATGCCCAAATCCTCCATGACGACGCAATCGATTTTTGCAAGCGCCGCCCCTGATCCCGTGAAATGCACGGTATCGTTTGGGATAGCATGGTATTTTATGGGCGGTCAAAGACTGAATCGTACCAAGGCGCGCTTTTTTGGCGATGATTCCGGAACAGAAACGGAACGTTTGCGAATCACCCTGGGGATAATTCGTCCCAAGGATATTAAAAAAAGGTTAACGAACAAAAAGGCGGCAGTCGGCAATCAATATTCAGCGCCGTGCGCGCATCGTCGCAATGTCATCCATCGCGTTGAGATCGCTGCGTCTGCCGGCTTTTTTGTCGGCGCGATCGTTGATTTCCATGAGATGCTCCAGCTTTTTAACTTCGATGAAAGCCGCTTCCAGGCGGGTGCGCGCATTCATTTCAGCATCTTCCAGCGTGATCAGCGTTGTCCTGATATTGTGCCGGCGCGCGCACACGCCCTCACGATACGCAGCAATGTCAGCAACAGCATGGCCTGCAACCGCTTCTTCATTTGCGGCTTTTTCGTCGAGATCAGCCAGTGAGGCTTCGGCGGCGCTTCGGGCGCGCTCGATATCGGCAAGATCGACACGCAACGCATCGGCGTCACCGCGCGCAAGTTTCATCAGTTTTTCCAGGCTTCGCCTCGCGCGCGGGGTTTCTATCATTGCTCAATATCCTTTTGCATAATCCCCCGTAATGCGTTGAAACTTTCAACGCATGAAACGCGCTCATCCATCGACTGAGACAGAAATTCCTCGAGTTCGGGATGCAGCGCAATCGCCCGGTCAACATCGGCATTGGCGCCGTCGCGATAGGCGCCAATGCGAATGAGTTCACGCATATCGTCATAGGCGGCGGCGCATTTTCTCGCCTCAGCCGCCAGCGCCGCGTCGTCGGCTGACAAGGCGCCGGACATTGTTCGCGAATTTGAACGCAAAATATTGACCGCTGGGAAACGGCCGGTTTCAGTTATCCGGCGATCAAGAACAATGTGACCATCAAGGATCGCGCGCGCCGCGTCAGCGATCGGCTCATCATGATCATCGCCCTCAACCAATACCGAAAAAATGCCGGTGATATGGCCGGGCGCCCCGGCGTCATGGCCAGGCCCAGCCCGCTCGATCAGCGCCGGCAAAGTAGAAAAAACCGACGGCGTATATCCTTTGGTCGCCGGCGGCTCTCCGGCGGCAAGACCGATTTCCCGTTGCGCCATGGCAATGCGCGTCAAAGAATCCATCCGGCACAAGACATGCGCGCCCTCTTCGCGGAAATGTTCCGCCAATGTGAGCGCAAGGAACCCCGCCTCGCGGCGCATCGTGGCCGGATCGTCCGACGTAGCGACCACAACGATGGCGCACGCAGGGCCCTCGGGGCCCAAATGATCTTCTATGAAATCACGCACTTCCCGGCCGCGCTCCCCAATCAGCACAATGATCGAAATATCGCATGCCGTATTGCGGGCAATCATGCCCAGCAGCACCGATTTACCGACCCCCGAAGCAGAAAAAACGCCCATGCGCTGACCGGTCCGCGCCGGGACGAAGGCGTTGAGCGCTTTCACCCCAAAATCAACCGGTGGCCCAAGGCGCGCCCTTTGCGGCGCCGGCGGCGGGCTCGCGCGTAAGGGTCGATAGATATTTCCGTGGGGCAGCGGTCCTTTGCCGTCAATCGGCTCGCCCAGTCCGTTGACGACGCGCCCAAGCCAGGCGCGGGAAGGAAGAACAGTCCCGGAATTTTTCAAAAAGCGCACGCGGGCGCCGCGGCGAACGCCGTCGATCGCGCCAAACGGCAAAACCAGCGCAGCCTGATCTTTGATGCCGGCGACTTCGCACAGAAGTCCGCCCGCCGCCGTTTCGATTTCGACACGAGCGTTCATTTCCAACATTGCCAAACGATCGCTGACTTCAATCCCCAGGCCGGACACGGATAATACGGCGCCTTCGACCGAAACAGGATCAAATCTTTCGGCCAAGTCTGTTGAATTTGTCTGAGGCGAGGCGCCCATCTGTTAACAGCCCTGATGTTTCGCGCGGGTTTCAACGGTTCAGGACATTAACGGGCGGGAGTTTAAGCTCTCGTAAACTCGTAAATCACTTTAACTGAAAAAAATCCATTATGCTTAATGACAAGCCGCGCAAATCAAGGAAAGACGGGGCTTGGTCGGTAATAAGTATTTTCGGGGACTTAAAAAATTCCCGGTAAATTGGCAATGCCGTTCATCTTGTTAACCATTGTGAAAGCAAATTATCGTTAGCATTGGCGCTACAAAATAAAAATGCGCGATTAAGTTTCGAGGGGAACACGCGCCGCAAAGGAGACGGACAATGCGAGTCTTGCTGATCGAAGATGACGGCGCAACTG
>JAJFGF010000068.1 GCA_021776245.1 Hyphococcus sp.
CCGTCGAAAGATTCTTCAGCAAATTAAAGCACTTCAGAGCCATCGCCACCCGATATGATAAACGTGACGATAACTACCTCGCTTCCATTCAACTCGCTTCAATGCGGATTTGGTTGCGGTTTAATGAGTCCGTGACCTAGCTTAAAAATTTCAGAAGCTCCGACAGCCCTGCAGGCGTCGGAGCTTCTAGGCTCTTGTCATTCCGCCTTTGTAAAACGCATCATCATTTGATCACGCGGATGACCCCAATCTCCGATGCGCTCGGCGTTCCAGGGCAAACTTTCTGCTGCACACACTAAATCGGAGGCATGGTAGTGGAAGGGATCCTTGTCGCCGAATGAGACGACACCGCCCTTCTCGTGTTTTTGCGCGAGGAAAGTCGGCTGGTCCGAACGGGCCTGGAAATAGCTGGCATAAAACTTTCCCCCAGCGTTCATTTTTGGGTGGAGCTTTTCTAGGCTCGTTCGAATACGATTAAATGAAATATGAGTGAATAAGGAAATAGCAATTGCAAAGTCGAATTTCACCGGCAATCGCGAAAATTCGAAATCACCATCATGCACCAAGTGTTCGCGCGGTAATTTGTCCTGCAACTGCCTCTCGGCGAGCTCAATGTCGTATCCAGCTTCAAGTAGCTCATTATTCAACTCTACGCCAAAATAATTCCGCGGTTCCAAATATTCTATAAAATGCACGCCGCCGCGCAAACACCCACAACCGACGTCAAGCAGGGTATGACCCGGCTCCAAACCTGCGTCGACAAGCAAGGATTTTTGGAGGAGGCCTATCTTATCCCACATGCCGCCAATAAAACGCCGATGATCACCACGTTGAACGGCACCTTGAACTTGAGCTGGGTCGTCATAATGGCTCTCTTGATGTCTCACATTGTTGATTCCGTTCACTCATAATTCATTCGCACGAATCGAATTGTTACTGCGTATATCAGCCCACCTGGTTTGCAGAGTCACGCGGCGCAAGCATTATCATTTTTTTGAATTCTGATCGATTGATCAGTTCTTTCTAGAATCTCGTCCTTTGAGAGCCCAGAGGTCCGCCAAATCAGCTCGTTGACTGTAATACCCCAATGCCGGGAAATCAGACGCCGCCAACACACTTTTTAGGGGAAGTTCATGATTTTATTGGCATTTTTTTTTGAAATTTCGTGGTGAATCGAATATTAACAAGTTGTACTGTTCGGCCAAAGGCGGTAGATATCAAGTGCTTGGTAGTATGCCTTATGGTTTTGATGCGGCGCTGATTTGGCTTTGAAGCCAACCTATCGCCTAAAGGGGCGAGTAACCCAATTGGGGAGAATTGTAACCATGAAGAGAATTCTAATAATCTTGGCGGTTTTGCCAATGGCGCTGATGGGCGCTGCGCAGGCGGTCACGATCACAAATGCCGATTTTGAAGACGCATATACGCTTAATCTTTCTGGGGCCGCCGGTAATTATGCCTTGGGCGCAGCCGGTTGGTCGTATACGGGGAACGCAGGCACAATTGACCCGGATGATACAATCAGTGGAAATGTGTACGCAACATCTTCCGACCCCTACGGACGGGTTGGATGGGTAAATGCAAACTCAAGTCTTTCGCAAACTCTTGGCACCGTGATCGCTACGAACACAGATTATACGCTCTCAGCGTTGTTCGGTAACAGAAACGGACTTAGCTTCGGCGGCACGTTCGGTTTTTACGCCGGTAATGCCAGCAACATCATTGGAACAACGTCACTGACCGATCCAGGCAATGGCCTGTGGTCGTCGCAGAGTTATACGCTTGATGCTGCGTTCCTGGCCAATTTTGTCGGCCAACAACTTGGCATCATCTTTTTCGGGACCGGCACGCAATTCCATTTTGACGATGTTGCCATTGCCGAAACGGTCGTTCCACTTCCCGCTGCGATCTGGCTTTTCGGCTCGGCTCTTTTGGGCGGCGGCCTCATCAAGCGCAGGCGTAAAAAATCTGTCTAAGTCAAACTAAAATTACAGAACAAAAGACCGCGAGGCTTGAACACAAGGGCGTCGCGGTTTTTTTATGCGGCAGGTAAAACCGCAGCCTGCTTGGGTAAGCGTACAACAACGTTGGCGATGCACAAAAACCTCATGGATCACGTCGTTGCGCCAGCCATCTTGCAATGAAGCCCAACATAGGGATTATGGCGCGCCTGTGTCGCCGGCACCAAAAGCGCCGGCTTTTTACCGCTCAGGGCCGAAAATATGGATATCATTTCGCTGGACATTCCCGACGTGAAGCTCGTTACGCCGAAGCGATTTTCCGACGATCGTGGTTTCTTTTCAGAAACCTACAATGCCGGCGCATACAAGGCGGCCGGTATCGATTGTCACTTCATTCAGGACAATCACTCCTGCTCGACGAAAGCGGGAACGTTACGCGGCCTCCACTATCAAGCGCCACCGTATGCTCAAGCAAAACTTGTTCGAGTGCTGCGCGGCACGATTATCGACGTCGCCGTGGACGCCCGCAAATCATCTTCAAGCTTCGGGAAATGGGTGAAGGCGAAGCTCAGCGCTAAGAATGGCGCGCAAATATTTGTACCCGCGGGATTCCTTCACGGCTTTCTCACGCTCGAGGCCGGCACAGAAGTCACCTACAAAGTTGACAATCACTATGATCGAGGTTGCGAAGGTTCTGTCATATGGAATGATCCGTCACTCAGAATCGACTGGGGCATTCGAGGCAGTGATGTCCTATTATCGGAAAAGGACGCCGTGGCTGCAGTTTGGACTGAGTTTCAATCGCCCTTTTGAGATCCTGTCCCAGGGCCACCCACTCGTCGCTCACTGTGCTGGGAAATTCGCCAAATTCAGGCCATGTGCCGCCTTCTTGATGAAAGCCGCACTCTGCGCTAGTCCGGCTTGAATCCTATTACCTTATCAACGGGCATACAGCAGCCATGTCACCAAAAAAAATTGTTGTCGTCCTCGGTATGCATCGCAGCGGCACCAGCGCGCTAACACGCGGCCTACAAGTGCTGGGCGCGACGCTCGGCGACAATTTAATGCCGCCAGTGCAGGAAAACAACGAAAAGGGGTTTTGGGAAGATCTCGATATTTATCGCCTCAATGAATTGCTGCTGAAAAAGGCCGGCAGCGCCTGGCACTACATGGGGCCACTTGAAATTGCCGGATTTACATCAGACACCTACGCTGCGGAACGCCGTGATGCTTCCAAATTGCTGGCTGAAAAACTCGCTATTACGGATGTCTTTGCATTTAAAGACCCTCGCACCGCCATCCTTTTACCATTCTGGCAGGCCGTTTTCGACGATATCGGCGCTAACGTATGCTATGTCATAGCAATTAGAAACCCACTGGAAATTGCCACTTCGCTTCAACGCCGCGACGGCATTGACTTGACAAAAGGCCTGATGCTTTGGGCGAAATATACGTTTAATGCGGTTCAATATACTAATGATATGAAACGTATCTTCGTATCGTTCGAAAATTTGCTTGAAAACCCGTCCCGAGAACTGACTCGCATAGCGCATTCCATGGAATTGCCAGCTCCCGACCCGCTGAAAACTTCATTCAAGGATTATGCGCGCGAATTCTTGGACCAGAAATTTCGCCACAATGTGTATTCGCGTGCTGAAATGGCGGCGTCGACGCATGGTTTGACGTTTCTTTCACGTCTTTACGAATTAGCAATTGACTGGTCAGCCCTTCCTGAAGGGGGGCCTTCCCGTCCAGACGAAAACGTATGGTGTGACCTCATCGCACAATTCGATGAAGATGCGCCGCTTCTAGCTTGTATCGATACCATCGAAGAACAACGGGGCGAAGCAATCAAACTCAACGACCGTTTAGAAAAAGACAGTGCCACACTCACAAATGAAAATGCCGTACTCGCAAAAGACAATGCCACGCTCACAAATGAAAACGCCGCACTCGCAAATGACGTAAACGCCCTCAAAGATGAGAAAAGTACGCTTAAAACAAAACTTCACGCCACTTGCGATAATCTTGACGCAATGACGCAAAAAAACCGCGAATTAGTGCGCGAGATCGATGCGCGTAGTTCTACATTAACCGAGCTGGAAGTCGCTCATGGCCGAAATGCACGGGAACTACAAATCGTTCAAAAAATGCTGGTCCAAAGCGAAGAAAACCTCCTAGTCGCCTATAATCAAATTGACGCAGTGCTACTAAGCACATCTTGGCGGATTACAGCGCCACTGCGCGGAACAAAATCGTTTCTCAAAAATCCTATAATGGGCGTTCGCGTAGTTTTGTCAGTTTGTGTGCGACGAATTTCGCGTAGGATTCCGTTGCCTCCCCGAGCAAAGAGCGCACTGGTCGATGCGGCCTTTTCAGTATTCCCATTCGTCTTTGGTTGGTCAGCGACATACAAAGCTTGGCGTCAGGCAAAAGATATCGAAAAAAAAAAAAGAACTAGAGCTAGCAGCCTAGCCAATGCAGCGACGCTTGATGGGTACACACCACTCCGCGCTCAAACCGCCCCATTTCGCTTAGAGGCGCGTGCGATCGCATTTTACCTCCCACAATTTCACACTATCCCGGAAAACGACGAGTGGTGGGGAAAGGGTTTTACGGAGTGGACGAATGTGCGCCGTGCCTCGCCGCAATTTCCGGGGCATTGTCAACCCCGCACGCCCGGAGAGCTGGGCTACTATGATCTCGTAAAAAACCCCAACATCCGCCGACGCCAAGTCGAATTGGCGATGCTCCACGGAGTCTCGGGATTTTGTTTCTATTTTTACTGGTTCGCCGGCAAACGATTACTCGAGCAACCCATTCTCGATTTTGCCGACGACCCAGAAATAAATTTTCCATATTGTTTATGTTGGGCCAATGAGAATTGGGGCCGCCATTGGGATGGATTAGATGATGAAATCCTGATTGCGCAGGATCATTCTGCCAGCGATGACATAAACTTCATCAGCCACATATCTCGTTTTCTGAAAAATGAAAACTATATAAGAATTGACGGAAAACCGCTCCTTATAGTGTACAGGCCCGCCTTGTTGCCAGACGCCTTGGAAACTTCTGAGAGGTGGCGTGATTGGTGCCGACGAAAGGACATCGGAGAGATCTACCTCGCCTATACTCAAAGCTTTGAAACCGTCGATCCGGCCGAAATCGGTTTTGACGCCGCCATTGAATTCCCTCCAAACAATTCTGGCCTGGTGGAAAAATCGCGGCGATCGGCAACGCCATCGCCAGAATTTTCTGGAAAAATCTATGACTGGACCGATCTCCACAAAAAAAGTTACGCCTATAGAATTCCCTCCTATGCGCTATTTCGGGGGATCAATCCACGCTGGGATAATACGCCCCGTCGGTTGTCTCATGCGACAGTCCTTACAGGCGCTTCGCCGGAACTGTATTGTGACTGGCTGGCAAACGCCGCTGAAGAAACCAAGCAACGATTTAGCAATTGGGATGAGCGCCTGATCTTCATCAACGCGTGGAATGAATGGGCGGAAGGTGCCTATTTGGAGCCGGACAAAAGAGACGGCTATGCTTGGCTGGAAGCGACCCGCCGCGCACTTAACCCAAATGAGCGAAAAATCATCGTTGCGATCCACGATTTACACAAGCATGGCGCACAATATCTCGCCCTGAATATGGCCCAGACTCTGAAGGCCCGGTTTGGCCATGATGTCACGATAATCGCCGGCGAGGACGGCCTTCTGCGAGAGGCGTTTTCGAAACTGGGACCCGTGCTGATCGTCAACAAAGACACTGCGTACGAAACAATCAAAAAGCTGTCGGATGACGGATACGCCAATGCAATCGTAAATTCATCAGCGGCAGGATGGTTGTCGCCTCATCTAAATCGCGCAGATATTCATTTTATCGGCCTCGTCCACGAACTGCCGTCTGTTGTTGAGGTCATGGATTTGGCGGGCAACCTGATCGAAATGGACCGATATGCGCAACAGGTGGTATTTCCATCGCGAAGGGTCAGCAATCAGGACAGCGCCGCAATAGGGATTAAATGGCGTCGACCGACGATCCTGCCTCAGGGGTTATATAAGAGAGATGGCATTGCAAAAATTAAAGAGAAAGAAAAAGCCAGAAATTCTGTAATCGCCTGTCTCAGATTGCCTGAGGATGCACGTATTATGCTCGGCGCGGGCTATGGCGATCATCGCAAGGGCATCGACATATTCATCCGTTGGGGCCTCGCGCTGGCATCAGCAAGTCCAAATGCGCATGCCGTCTGGATTGGTAATATCGACGCAGCGATGAAAGCAAAATGCGATGAATTGCTGGCCGAAGCGGGCGCGGCGGCGCGCAATATTCATTTTCCTGGTTTTGTTGACGACACCGGCGTGTTTTATGCCGCCGCCGATCTATATGCACTGAGCTCACGAGAGGATCCTTTTCCATCCACAGCTTTGGAAGCTCTGTCGGCTGGCGCGCCTGTCATCATGATTGCCGGCGCGGGTGGCATTGAGGATATCACAGAACGAGAGTGCGTTATTGCGCTTGATACGCTCGAGCCGGACGGTTTTGTATATGAAGCCCTGGCGCTTATTGGCTCTGCGTCACGGAAACGATCGAGGCTGGGTCTGATCGGTAGCAACTTTGTTCGCGCCGAATTTGGATTTGCAAGCTACATGGGCGATCTGCTGCGCATGGTGGGCGCGCCGTGCCCGCGAGTCTCCGTCGTTGTGCCAAATTATAATTACGCGACACATATAGCTCAACGGCTGCGTTCTATTCTCGACCAGACGCTTCCGCCATGGGAAATCATCTTCCTTGACGATGCCTCAAGCGATAATAGCATTGAAATAGCTGAGAGTGTCCTTTCCGAGTCTGACATCCGGTATCGCATTATCCGCAACGACAAGAATTCAGGCAGCGTGTTTTCACAATGGCGCAAAGGCGCCAACCTAGCACGCAGCGAATTGATATGGATCGCCGAAGCCGATGACTGGGCGGACCCGGCGTTTCTGGACGCCACGGCGACGCCGCTTGCCGCCGATGAACAGCTGGCGATCAGCTATACGCAATCAAATCAGGCAAACATCCAGGGGATCGTTACGTGCCCTGACTATCTCGACTATGTCGCGGATGTGAACCCTGACCGCTGGCAGCGTGGCTATCGCTGTGACGGATGCGAGGAGATTCAGAAAGGAATGTCAGTGAAAAATACGATTCCCAATGTCAGCGCCGCTGTATTCCGCGGCGAAACCCTGCGGCGCGTGCTGAACGAAAAATTTGAAGAGATTTCACAATATCGCGTTGCTGGCGACTGGATGACGTATGTCAATATGCTGCGCTATGGCGGCGTGGTTTTTGATGCGCGGTCATTAAATTACCACCGCCGACACGATAACAGCGTCACCATCAGCCGGTTTGGCCTTGAGGAATTCGCCGAAATCGCTCAAATGCAGGCTTATGTGGCGCAAGAATTCGGGATAGATGAGCCCGTGCGCCAGACGGCGCGCGCCTATTTGGACCACCTGGCGCAGGAATATGGCCTCGCAGACGATTTCGGCGCTGAGGCGGTGGCGAAAGCCATGGCCTCGTGAAGCGAAACGAGCAAACTGTCAGCAAGTTGCCTCTTGGCCTCTATTCAATTGTTGGTTAAAGCAACGAAGATCGGGGATACCTATAATGCTTACGCGCAAACTTGAAAACCGTCGGTTGAATCGGCGCATAGGTGCGGTTTTTGACGCTGATTATTACCGCACGGAGAATCCGGATGTAGCCGCGGCGGAAGTAGATCCTCTACAGCATTATCTCAACTTCGGATGGAAAGAAGGTCGCGATCCTAACCCACTGTTTGATTCTAATTGGTATCTTCAACAGAACCCCGACGTCGCAGAAGCTGGCGCCGAGCCTTTGCAGCACTTTCTGACGCGAGGGTGGGAGGAAGGGCGCGATCCCAACCCTCTATTCGACACGGCCTGGTATCTGGAGCAGAACTTGGATGTCGCCCATGTTGGCGAAAATCCGCTTGTTCATTTTGCCCGCGACGGCTGGAGAGAAGGTCGCCTCCCCCATCCGCTCTTCAATACGGCCCAATATCTAATGAAATATCCGGATGTCGCCGCCGCAGGCGTCAATCCGCTTGCACATTATTTGATGGCTTGCCGCAAAGAAGGTCGTGAGCCGGAGCCTTTAGTTTCTAATACGCCTAATTCATCAACAAATATTAACGCAGAAAACGCCAACCTAACGGCGCACACGAAATGCGATCCCAAAGACGCCAATGTTAGCTATATGGCATTACGCCAGGAAGTCTTAGACTCAGCCCTGTGGGACGAGAAATGGTATCTCTCTAAGTATTATAAGCATTACCTTGATAGTAAAAGAAAAAGAGCGGATGGAGAGCTTTTTTTTCCGCTGGACTACTATTTGCAGGAGGGGTGGAAACTTGGTCACGAACCATCGAATTCATTACCAGTTCAGATCAATCAAAATCAAGTCGGATGCAGCAAGATTGAGTATTTTCTCAACCGAGTAAGGTTTGACGGATATCAGTTCGATGAAAACACTTGGGAGCCATCCGGGAAACGGATAGAAGAATATCTCCGACAAAAACAATATCGAAATTCGACGAAGGTTATCTATACCTGCATCGCGCAAAATTATGATGTGCTCATGCAGCCTTACTTCATTTCGGCTGATTGGGACTATGTTTGCTTCACGGATGATCCCGATCTGCTTGCCCAAGAGGATGTGGGCGTTTGGGAAACCCGCCCAATGTCAGATACGCTGTCGAGCGGAACGAGAACTAATCGCTGGCACAAAATGCATCCGCATATCTTGTTCCCAGCATACGAAGAAAGCATCTATGTCGATGGCAACATCAATATCTTGAGCGATTACTTTTTTGGCCAGATTGCAAATCGCGGCCCGTTAATTCTTTTGCCGCAGCATTTCAAGAGAAATTGTATTTACCAAGAGATAGAGACTCTCCTCAAAAGCCGCCGGATAAGCGATGAGGACAAGTCTTTATTGCGCTCGCATCGTCGATTCCTCGAACAGGAAGGTTTCCCGGAAGAATTTGGCCTAAGTGAAAATAACCTGATTTATCGCAAACATCATGCCGATCTTATCGTCAAGCTTATGCGCGAATGGTGGAAAATGTATGATGAATATTCATCACGCGATCAAACCTCCCTAGCCTACGTGTTTTGGAAAAATGACATTTCGCTGCATACGCACATGATTGCGAATTGTCGAGTAAATTACAAAGACTTCTGGGTTGTGAAACACCTTCCAGACCGGCCAGGACAAATCTGTCTAACGCGGCAAGCGCTCGCTCCCGCGTTTGGCCGGAAAAATATCGCTGTGGTGTTTTCCACGAACGAGTATTTTATTCCGTATCTAGGCGTCGCGATATATTCCCTAATCGAAAATGCCGATGACAATTATAATTATGATATTGTGATTCTCGCCAAGGGGCTGGGGTCGGCTCTGGCGAAGATTTGCAATCTGGCCCGTGATCGCAGCAATGTATCGATAAGAGTCTATGATACAACGGCGCTCATCGCATCTCTCCCGACGGACATATTTCACGTTGAAGGTTATGTGCCTGTCGAGACCTATAACAAATGTTTCATTACCGAAGTTTTGTCAGGATACGATAGGTGCCTCTACCTTGATTCAGATATTCTTGTATTGGACGACATTCAAAAATTGCACGACTTTGACCTCGCAGGGCATGCCATCGGCGCGAGTGTGAACGTGGCGAATGTGAATGCGGCATATTGCAAAAAAGTTATAAAGGGAAGGAGATTTAACGAGTATCTCGAGAAGAATCTTGGCGTTCTGGATCATAACAAATATTTCCAGGCAGGCGTTGTCGTGCTGGACATGAAAAAATTGGGTGCCATGAACTTGCGGCAGCTGACGATCGACGCATTGGAAAAAGTCAAAAAGCCGATATTTTTCGACCAATGCATATTTAATCGTATTTTTTATGGGGATGTGTGTTTCTTTTCCACGGGATGGAATCATGTCTGGTATATGCAGCAATATTCATACTTGCGCGGCTCTGTGCCGGACGATGTTTTCTTTGATTATGCGCATGGCAGGGTAGATCCGAAAATTATTCACTACGCCGGCAAGGCGAAGCCGCAAAACCATCTGGGTTGGACGCTTGCTGATAATTTCTGGAAGTACGCGTATGCGTCTCCCTTCTTTGAAGATATCCGAAAGGACATATTAACGCAAAACAATGGCATTGCGCCAATGATATCGCGAGAATCTAGCCATGAATGGTCGCGTATAAAGCCGCGTTTGCTTGTGCACGTACATTTGTATTATGCAGATCAGCTCGACGTTATGATCGATGCATTGAAAACTATAACCGACTGCGACTACGATCTGTTCGTTACGATGGTTGAGAAGAATAACGTAGCGGAGAAAAGCATACTGGGAATATCAGAAGGGGCGCGTTTTTTCGTGCTTCCGAATGTCGGTTACGACGTTCATCCGTTTTTACATGTTCTAAAACAGGTTCGGTTGGCGAATTACGATTTTGTGTTGAAAATTCACACCAAGAACGCCAGACGACCTGGGCAGGATGAGGTATATGGCATAAAGGTCCCGGGGTATCATTGGAGAGATGAGTTGCTAAACGCCATCGTCGGCTCAAAGAAGATATTTGGGGAAAATCTGGCGCGATTCCTCGAAGACAAGGAATTGGGGTGCATCGGGGCGGGAAAATTTATTTTTTCTACACAAGAAAACAATGAGGAGAGGACGTATGGGCTCGCAGAATGGCGCCAGAAATGTGGTGTTACCGACGGAACACGGTACGTGGGCGGCTCCATGTTTTTCGCGAGGGCATATCCGTTTGAACGGTTAAAGGGATTAAATATGCAGACGGAAGATTTTGAATCTCCGCACGTGGGCACAAAGGATTACAAGAACACAGCGCATATATTTGAAAGACTGTTCGGAATCGTAATTGAGAGCGAAGGGTTTGAGATTAGAGGGACGTGATCCACAGGGGGCGTCCGAGACGGCTGCCATCGCGTTTGATCAAGAAGTCTTCATAGACAGACATGATATCTCGTGGCGGCCTTGTTCTGGATCAAATCCTGTGGGGAGAATGGTCCGGACAGGGGCAAGCTCCGAAATCTGGGCGGGATGTTGCGATCCTCAAGACTCCGTAAAATTTTGCGCTGCAGATAGTGATATAACTTTCGATCCAGAAATAAAGAGGGGGCAAAACAATGCTCACGGATGACATAAAAGCGCCGTTAGGCTTTGATTATGAGTTTTACAAAAAGGACAAGCCCTTTCTGCAATCAAGGGAAGAGGCTTATAATCATTTTGTAACGGTCGGAACGCAGGAGGGATTGAAAGGATCGCCTGCTTGTGATCAAGGGTATTTGCTCGATTATTTACGCAATTTACATCCGGAAAAAATCCTGGAAATCGGTCCGGGGTGTGCTCCTAAATTGAAGGGAAACAACGTATTTTATTTTGATGTCAAATCAAGAGAAGAATTGCAACAAAGATATAAGAACGATCCTGGTTTTCACAAAATACCGGAGAAAATTCACTATGTTGATAAAACGGGTTGTTTGACGAATATAAGTGACAAGTTTGATATTGTATTTTCTTCTCATGCAATTGAGCACTCATTAGATTTGATCGATCATCTTAATGATGTGGAGTCAATATTGGATGAAAACGGCCTTTATGTTGTTGTGGCGCCGAATAAGAATTTTACGTTTGATTACTTCAAACCTGTTTCCGTCGTTGAGGACGTCTTGGCCCGACACTTTGGCGGTTCGGGCGCAGCCTCATTGTCGCTTAGAACTGTATTGCTGGAAACCCATCGACGCACGCACAACTCGCCGGCACGCCATTGGGCCAATGATCATGGGGAAATGTGTTTTGATAAGAGCAATATACTGAATAGTATAGCCCGCTTTGACAGCATTGTGAGTAATAACGTTACGTTAAGTGGATACCATAATTGGATTTTCACAGAAGAATCCTTTGTTAAGATTATAAATGCTCTGCACGAATTAGAGCTAATTTCCTTGAGGGCATATGAATCCTATAATACGCCATTCGGCGGTATGTCGTTTTCCGCAATTCTGGGGCGATGACCTAAGTCCCGTTTGGCTCCTGCCAATGATAACGTAGGAATAGTTTCGCAAATTGGAGTTGATCTGGCGGCTCTCCTTCTCTGGTTGAATGATGTTTTTGGTCAAATTCCACTCAAGCCTGAGTCGCGAGCCGTCAGCTCAAATTGGTCTTTGTGAAAGAAACACTAGGCTATCTGCGATAGCGCGCAGCTCGTTTCGAGAAGCTGGGACGAGACTTCCTGTCTATGCAGTTTCTGCCCGCCATCAAATAAGTCCGGACCCTAATTGGAGCAATTAGCGCAAGGGCGCTAATCTGGTGCGTGACGAATATTCGGTATAGACTTATAAAATTGTGCAAAGGCAATATTGGGAGTTTGAAGGCATCGTAATGGATTTCTTTAGAAGCAGAGGAAAGAACACACAAATTCGACGCAAGCCTACCGCCGATAATCAATCGTTCAAGCGGTTTGGAGAACTCTTAATCGCCAACAATCAAGAAATTTCAGGCTGGGCGATTGGCGCTTCGTCGGAAGAGCCGCTGCTGGTTACATTGGTCATTAATGGCGTCGAAGCCGTCCAGGTGCGCGCCAACCTCAGTAATAAGCGCTTCCGGTCAACAGATGGGCATGATCGTCCGTGTGGGTTTAAATTCGCAATTCACGAATCGCTTAGGAGCAAATTGCCTGCAACCAATAAGATCGCGGTGCGATTGCCTGACGGAACGCTGCTGTCAACAGGCAAAGATTATGCCAGTGAGTTAACCGGTGCGGACGGCGTGTCGCCGCAGGCGCTAAGCGACGAGCTTGCCTCCGGACGCATTCTTATCCCTAAAAGCGGCGCATTGCTGCGGCCGATCAGTGCGAGAGACGGCTGGACGGACAAAGCGCTAAAGTCCTATCAGGAAGCCGAAAAGATTTTGAGGGAGCAGATGGGCAAGAGGCTGTTTGTGGCATATGGAACGCTACTGGGCCTGATCCGCGAAAATACACTACTCGGACATGATGATGATGTGGATGCCATGTTTTTGTTGGACTCGACAGACGCCAAATCGGCGGGAGAAGAGTTTTCCAACATAGCGCAGACATTGTCGTCAGCCGGCCAGAATATTACCAGCGTATTTCCCGGCGGGAATTTACATTGGAAAACTTCCAACGGAGTAGTTCTTGATGTCTTTGGATGCTGGGCTGACACAGAAACTCTAAATGGCTACATGTTTTCTTTTTCAGGTTCAAAATCTGATATATTTCCAACAGTCACTCGGAATTTACATGGTTTGAAAATTACGACGCCTGCAGCGCCGGAGCGTTTTCTGGAGGGCATCTATGGCGTTGAATGGCGCATCCCCGACCCGCAGTTCCAATGGCGGCCTAAACAAGAAACACTAAATCGAATGACAGAATTTGGAAAAGGGGTAAGAGGAGAGTGAACGACACCAAGGCGAATTTAGACGATATTGTATCTTCCTCTGCGGAATCAATTGTTCAGTATTGGGACTCGTTCTATCGTATGGCGGCCATGAGAACGCCATCGCAATTCGCAGCTCTTGTGGCGAGCGAGCTTAAGTCGCCACATATCATCATCGATGTCGGTTGCGGAAATGGGCGTGATACGTTCTTTTTTGGCGACATTGGTCATATAGTCATTGGCCTTGACGCGTCGGGAACAGCAATCGATTCGAATTCATCGCAGATATCCGATGATTTGAAAGAGCGAATATTCTTTAGACAATTTACTGTGGGCGAAGATTCGTTTGACGCAGTTACTGACTTCATTGCGGGGGCCCAATTTGATCACCTGCCAGTCGTTATCTACAGTCGGTTTTTCCTGCATGCCATCACCTCTGTTGCGGAAGATGAGTTTGCGCAGCAGCTATCTGGAATATCACCTACTATTTCCGGAATATTTCTCGAATACCGGGACATAAGAGATGCCAATATGGTAAAAATTTATGCCGATCACTATCGCCGTTTCATCGATCCCGACGCTTTTTCGAAGAAATTAACATCCGACAGCGATTACAGTTTGCTGTATCAGGTCATCGGTCAAGGCTTCGCCAAATACGGGCGCGAGGATCCTTGGATCGCAAGGCAAATATTTGCGGCGCGCTCAAACATGAAAGCTGATCAATGACAGTCGACGCGGTCAAATACAGATTTGACGGGCGCTGCGATATTTGCAATGACGCAGTGCAATTCACTTCGACGCAAGGCTGGTTTCGCGATTATCTTTTATGTTCTGGGTGCAAATCAATACCGCGCGAGCGGGCGTTGATGAGGGTTATTAAGGAGCACTATCCAAATTACGCAACGCTAACTATCCATGAATCGTCCCCATGTGGGCGCGGTGTTTCGACTAAACTCGCAGACGAGTGCCCAAACTATTCCTACTCGCATTATTTCGTCGGTATCCCCCCCGGGGAATTTTCCCTGCAACACGGCGCCCGTAACGAAAATCTGGAAAAACTGACCTTCGCCGATCATTCATTAGATTTATTCATCACACAGGATGTGATGGAGCATATTTTTCATCCGGAGGCGGCGTTTCGCGAAATCGCCCGGGTGCTGCGCCCAGGCGGCGCGCACATCTTCACGGCGCCGCTGGTAAACAAGGCGAAACAGACCCAGAGGCGCGCGGAATTATCAGCGTCGGGCGACGTAATTCATCACTTTGAGCCGGAATTTCATGGCAACCCCGTCGATCCGGAAGGCTCACTTGTCACAATGAACTGGGGATACGACATCGCCGCTTTCATAATGGAAAAAGCGGGAACTCCGTCAATAATCATACAGATCGACGATATAAGCGCTGGCATTCGAGCGGAGTATATCGATGTTATCGCAAGCTTTAAACACTGAAAATAGGATTGATAATTCTAAGTGATTTGAGCGATAAGGCTGTGTTAATTATTGGCCGCCGGATCAAATCCAACAGAGCGGCGTGGCGCCGCCGCGAGCGTCGCTGACAATATGAGAGAAAGCCCGTTGTCTGATACTACTGTTTATTCCGCCTCTAACGCTGTTGGCGTTAATGCAGTGTTGATCGATCTTGTTAAGGGCTGGCGCATGGATGAAGTGTGGCGGGCCTTTGCTTGGGATGAAATCCAGAATCGCTACCGTCGCAGCATATTCGGCGTCGCGTGGATTTTTTTGTCGTTCATCATTTTTGTTGGCGGCATTGCGATTTTTTTTGGCGGGTTTTCATCCAAGGATGGCGTCGCGTTCATGGCGTTCGTTGCGTTGGGATTTTCGTTATTTCAGTTTATAATCAGCATTATAACTGACGGATGCAATGTTTTTCGACTGTCAGCGACCTGGATTAAAAGCTCTACTCTGCCTTATTCTATCTATGTCTACATGAGCGTTTCACGTTCGCTCTTTCCATTTCTTATTCATATTGTAACAACGATCGGCGGCATGGCGGTTTTTGGCCAGTTGGAACTGAGGTGGGAAGCGCTCGCTGCAATTCCGGCGCTTGCAATAATAATGCTAAACGCAGTCCCCGCGCAAATGCTGCTGGGCACTATCGCCGCAAGATATCGTGACATTACTCATCTGGTCACGTCGATCACGCGTATTCTTTTTTTTGCAACCCCGGTGTTATGGGTCCTTGAAGAACAGTCGGGATTTAGAGCGAAACTCGCGGAAATGAACCCGCTAACCCATTATATAGAAATCTTTCGCGCACCGCTTTTAGGAGGGGAGGCGCGCGCCTTAAGCTGGTATGTTGTTATTGGATGTACGTTGTTCCTATGGATTACGGCGATCGCAGTGATGGCGCAATTGCGCCGCCGGCTGCCGTTTTGGGTGTAAATATGTGCCCCGACAATACGTCAAATACGCTGGCGCATATTCACCCTTGCCCCGATAATTGAATTCCACGTAAATGTTTAGCATGACAAGTTTCGTTGCCGACGATATTTCACTCGCCTTTCCGCTCTATTCAAAGGCCCAGCAACAAGCTGCAGCCGGGGACCAGCATGATGACCGAATCATTATCTCTCCTACGGGGCAGATTCTCGCCGTCAAAGCCCTGAGCAATGTCTCTTTTTCGCTTAAAAGCGGAGATCGACTGGCGCTGATCGGACGCAACGGATCGGGCAAAACAAGCCTGCTTCAGGTGCTCGCCGGCATCATTCCGCCAGACAGTGGGCGGGTAATAATGACCGGCAAACCAACCAGTCTTATCAATATCAATCTAGGCATGCGCCAAGAGGCAACTGGGCATTATAACATTACGCTACGCGGCCTCGCCGTTGGAAGACGCCGCCGGGAAATCGAAGAAAAGCGCCCTGAGATCGCTGAATTTTCCGAACTCGGTGAATTTCTCGACATGCCGGTTGAAACATATTCAGCTGGTATGCGGATGCGGCTAAATTTCGCAATTGCAACCGCCTTTGATCCGGAGATCTTGCTGCTTGATGAATGGCTGAGCGCTGGTGATACGGCGTTCCGGGCAAAGGCGACTTTGCGCATGCAGGCCTTTGCCGCTAAAGCCGGCATTATGGTGCTGGCTTCGCACAGCCAAAAATTGTTACTGGATAACTGCAATGTTGCAATTTGGTTGGAGGATGGCCGAGTTCGTGAAAGCGGATCTGTCGAACCGATACTCGGGGCGTATGAGAAATCACTAACCAAGAATACGTAACAAGCATCCGGCCCTAGCATCACAGGAATTCAAATTTGAAAACTGCTATCCTTACAATATGTGCAAAGAATTACGCGGCATATGCGCTCACTCTTTATGAGAGCCTGCAGCGCGCCGGTGAAATGTGCGATTTTTTCTGGATTGTTAGCGATGAATTCAACGGCAGCAACATCGAAACACCCAATGAAATGCACGTTATAGAAGCGAAAAATATCATATCGCGTGGGTTCGCAGATATGGCTTTTCGCTATGATGTCACCGAGCTGTCTACGGCGATAAAACCATTCTGCATTCTTGCGCTGTTGGCACGCGACTATGATCGCGTGATTTATCTGGACCCTGACATTTATGTCATCTCGAAATTTGAAGAAGTTCATACTGCTTTTGACGCTGGCGCGAGCGCCGTCCTGACGCCTCATATCTGCGCGCCGCTTGAAGACGGGAAACATCCTGATGATCTGCAGATATTGCGCGTCGGGACGTTCAATCTCGGATTTGCCGCTTTCGCCGATAATCGGGACAGCCAGACTTTTCTGGAATGGTGGGCGCGGCGGCTGGAGTGCGATTGTCGTATCGAATTGGAGGCCGGCCTCTTTGTAGATCAAAAATTCGTCGATCTTGCGCCGTCATTCCTGGACGATCTCAAAATCCTGAAGCACCCGGGATACAACGTCGCTTACTGGAATCTTGCCCACCGCGCTATTGCAAGAACGGAAGGCGGCAGCTGGCGCGCCAACGGCCAGCCGGTGCGGTTTTTTCATTTTTCAGGCGTTTCGCCTGATAATCCCGATATCTATTCTAAACATCAAAACCGTTATGATGCGAGCAATATTGGGAAGCTCAGTGAGGCGTTGCGGGATTATATCAAAGCCCTGAACGCACATGGCTATCGCGAATCGAAATCTCACCCCTATTCTTACGATTATTACGCCTCCGGCGCCAAACTGCCGACCGTGGTGCGAAAAGCCTATGCGCGCACTGCACCAAGAGATGAAGCCCTGACCCTGAGCACAGCATTCGGAGAAAGCGCGCAGATCCCTCGGTTCTTAACGGCACCGATCGATGGGAACCCTTCGTCACTATCAAGACTTGAAACGGAGGCGCTGCTGCAGCGCCCCGATCTCGCCACAGCGTTCGTAATGCGACCACCAAAAGCGTTTAAATCGTGGTTTCGTAGTCATGGCAAAAACGAGTTTGATTTGCCGGGTGCCCTAGCTGTTGAAGATGGCAAAGATGAGGAGCGGATGGGCGCACGTCTTGCCGGGAAAATATTGAATGCCCGCGCATTTATGCGACCTTTCTATAGATATTTACCGATGAGCCTGCGTACTGGTGTTAAGCGTGCTTTGTTGCGCCGCTACACAAGCAACGCCGATGAAATCCTGTTACCTACGACAGCAAATGGCGTTTTCGATCCCAATCGGCGCCCAGGTGTCCAACTATACGGGTTTTTCGGATCTGCCAGCGGCGTCGGGCAGAGCGCCCGCGGAACGATCAGCGCGATGAAGGCCGCAGATATTCCCTTTGCAACGACTAGATTGCGCAATCCCTATGACAATCGCGAAACGGCGCCGTTCCGAGAAAAGCCTGCGCCGCCAGCAGGATTCAGAATCGCGCTTTTGCACCTTAACGCAGAACAATTGCTCCGCATCGGAGAACTGATGCCAACGCGACATTTGGTGGGACAATATCGGATCGGCGTTTGGGCGTGGGAACTTGCGAAGTTTCCATTGGAATGGAAGGCGGCTATGAAATATGTTGACGAGATATGGGCACCAACCGCCTTTGTCGCCAACTCTATAAAACAGGAGACAGATAAACCCGTCCATGTTGTTCCACACGTCATTGACGTGGAACACAAACAGGAAGTCCTAGCCGAAGAGCGCGCCTTTATCGGGGCCCGAACGAGTTTTCTGACAGCGTTTGACGCAAAATCTTTCATTAGCCGGAAGAATCCAGGCGCCGCAATTACTGCCTTCAAGAAGACCTTCCCAGCGAGCGATGCTTCGGGACCCGTTCTTGTTGTCAAAGCAAATGGTGTCGATGACTTGCGACCTAATCTTCGGGATCTGGTCGAGCTCATCGGCGGCGCAAACAATATCCGACTGGTCACGAGGTCCATGCAGCGAGATGAGTATCTCTCTTTAATGACAGCTGTGGACTGTTTCATCTCGCTTCATCGTAGCGAAGGATTTGGTCTCAACATCGCGGAAGCCATGGCGCTGGGAAAACCAGTCATCGCCACGAATTACTCCGGCGAGATCGATTTTTATGACGGAAAGGTTGGCGCGACAGTATCATTTGATCTTGTCCCAACACCTGAAGACGCATACCCTTTTGCAACGGGGCAGGTCTGGGCAGAGCCACACGTTGATGCAGCCGCGGACGCGTTGCGCAAACTCGCCGCTTTGCCTGAATTGCGTCAGGAACTGGGAAAAGCTAGCGCCGCGCGAATAAAGGAAAACTTTTCGGCGTCCGCGATCGGCAGGAAAATGCGCACGCGAATTCACCATATCGATCCTGATTTACCGCTATCCCAATGATTTTTGCAGTCGCCGTGGGCGTTGATCAACCAGATGGGCGATGCTGGCGAAACTTTCAATGACTGCGCCGGAAATCACAACCATTATTGTAAATTACAATGCTGGCGATCGACTACGAATGTGCCTCGAACACCTTGAGGCGCAAACTTTTCAAAACTTTGAGACTATTATTGTCGATAACGCATCGACAGACCAATCGATGGCCAGTGCGGTAAGCGATAGCCTGTCGCTCCAGAAAATTGAACCAGGATCAAATATTGGATTTGCTGCCGCCAACAATCTTGCCGCTGCGCGCGCCCGCGGCATATGGCTAGCGTTTTTAAACCCCGATGCTTATCCGGAAAAAGACTGGCTCGCACGGCTTTTGGATGCTGCAAAACGTTTCCCTTTTGCGGATGCATTCGGCTCGACGCAGCTTGATGCCAAAAACCCAGCTATTATTGACGGAGCAGGCGATGTCTATCACGCCTTTGGCATACCGTATCGCGGACATTTCGGCTGGCCGGTTGAGAGGCTGCCGCCGGAAGGCGCCTGTTTCGCGCCTTGCGCCGCTGCGGCGATGTATCGGCGCGCGACATTCGATTGGCTCGGGGGGTTTGATGAGAGCTTCTTTTGCTATGGCGAGGATGTGGATCTCGGCTTTCGGCTGCGTCTTTCTGGAGGGACCTGCATTCAGGTCCGCGAAGCAAAAGTTCGCCATGAAGGGTCCGGCATCACGGGACGGCAAAGCGATTTCACGATCTACCACGGCCATCGAAATCGTATCTGGACATTTTATAAAAACATGCCTGCGCCGCTCCTATTGTTGCTAACGCCGTTTAACATTTTGACCAATCTATATCTTTTAGCCCGCGCCCTTCCCGCAGGTTTTGCAAGGGCATATTTCCGAGCTTTTCGAGACGGTTATCTCGGCCTGGGGACGGTGATGAAAAAAAGGCGCGCCGTTCAGCGAGCGCGCAACGCCAGCTGGCTAAGGATTGCCAAATCTCTGACCTGGTCGACAGTGAAAGTTTCAAAAAGAGAGGCTGACGTTCGCCCGTTGCCGTAAAAGCAGCGAAGTTCAGCGCGATATTTTACCCGCTATTTGTCGCGCAGCGCTTTATCGCCGATATTTGATAGCGGCTTAATGAGGTAGGCGAGTATTGTGCGCTTGCCGTTCAGCACAGAGACGTCCGCTGACATGCCGGGCAAAATCTTCAGATCCCCACGCCGGCTTGACAACGACTCGGCGGTCGTGCGCACCTTGATCGTGTAATACCATTCACCGGTTTGTTCGTTTTGTATTGCATCGGGGCTGATGGTTTCGATTTCACCTGTCATCGACCCATAGAGAGACGAATCATAAGCCGAGATATTGACTTTTGCGCCCTGCCCCACATGCAAAAAACCAATATCGGCGGGCTTTATTTGCGCCTCAACCAGCAAGGAGTCTTCGGATGGAACGATTTCGACAATCGTTTCACCCGGCGCCACAACGCCGCCAATTGTCGAGACGAGAACGCGATTGACAAGGCCCGCAACAGGCGAACGCACATCCGTGCGCGTTACCTTGTCCTGTAACGCGGGCAGTTCGCCCCTTAAATCTTCCAGCTCAGCCTTTGTCTTGTTGAGCTCATCGGCAGCCGCAGCCGAAAATCCTTTTTTGATGCGTTCGATTTCGCCTTCGGCCTCTGCTGTTTCCAGCTCAATGCGGCTTACCGCGATCTGGCCCCGCTGCAAATCGCCAAGGGCGGCGGCTTCGCGTTGCCGCGCCCGCAAAAGTTCAACCTGCGGCTCAATCCCTTTCTCCACCAGCCTGCGCATAATCGAGTGCTCTTCTGCAGCCAGCGTGTGGGCCTCCCGGGCGGTTTTCAAAACCACTTTTGAGTCTTCCTGTGTCTGGCGGCGCTGGTTCAGTTTGCTGAGCGCCACCGAAAGCGAAGCGGCGAGCTCGGCCTGGCGCGCATCATAAAGCGCACGCTCATTTGCGGCGATCCGAGGCGCGCCGGCCTCAAAATTTGGCGCGAAGGACACCGGCTGCAGCGCCGCCTCCGCCTCCAGCCTCGCAATACGGGCGGCGAGCTGATTGTAGCCTTCCTGACCTTGCGTAAACTCTACGCTCATTTGCGTCGGGTCCAGCTTTACAAGCACCTGTCCCTCGGTGACGCGATCGCCGGCGGAAACAAGGATTTCCTCAACAATCCCGCCTTCGAGATATTGCACTTCCTGCAATTGGTTTGACGTCACCACACGCCCCTGACCGCGCGTCACGCGATCAAGTTTCGCAACCGACGCCCAGACCAATGCGACAAAGAAAAACCCCGCGATGGTGTATAAGAGATATTGCGCGGCGCGCGCCGGCTCAATCGGCATCGCCTCATCAATATCAATGATCGCGAGATCTCTGTCTGCGCTCATCAGGCGGCCCTCGTTGAGACAAGCTTCGGCGGTCCCAATTGTTTGGTTTTCAACTGCCTCGCCGACGCCATTGCCTGAAGCACAGTATCGCGCGCGCCATCAATGACGACGCGGCCCCGGTCAAGGACAATGATCCGATCCACAAGCTTTACCATCGACATGCGATGGGTCACGATCAGCAATGTCCGCCCGCGCGTTGCTTTCTCGAGGCGCGCGATCAACGCCGCTTCCGCGTGACTGTCCAAAGCGCTTGACGGTTCATCAAGGAGCAGAATCGATGGCCTTCCCGCCAGCGCCCGCGCCAACGCAATCGCCTGACGCTGACCGCCTGACAGACCTTCGCCGCGCTCTGCTATCCGCTGGTCGTAGCCGCCCGCCGTAGCGCCGACAAATTCGTGGACGCCGGCAATTTTTGCAGCGAGCAAAATGTCATCGTCGGAAATTTTTTCAAGACCAAGCGCAATGTTCTCCTTGATGCTGCCCGAGAAAAGACAAACATCCTGCAGCACGGCGCCGATATTGCCGCGCAAATCGGATGGCCTGATCTGCCGAATATCGGAATCGTCGACCAGGACGGAGCCTTCGGTTGGTTGATAGACGCCCGTTATCTGACGCACGACTGTCGATTTTCCGGAACCGTTCTTGCCGAGAATTGCCACACGCTCGCCCGGTTCAATCGTAAAAGACACTTCGTCCAGCGCCCTGGTCGTTTGACCGGGATAGGTAAACGTCACTTCGCGAAATTCGATTTTACCCTGCAATTTCGGGCGCGCCAGGTAATCGCGCTGCGGATCAATTTCAGACTGCGCCGTCATGAGCTGATTAAGCGATTTATACGAGCTCAAAGCGCCGCTAACCCGGCTTAGAAGTGATGCAACCTGGCCCAACGGCGCCATCGCGCGGCCGGTCAAAATAACGCTGGCAATCAAGGCGCCGGTCGTTATCTCATTTGCGCCGACAAGGAAAACACCGATCACAACGACGCCGACCTGGCTGAATTGCTGTGCGAATCCCGCCATATTGACGGCGAATTGACTAACAAACCGGCCAAGAGTGGCGACTTTGGCTTGCCTTAGAACGCCGCCGCGCCAGCGTGAACGCATCAAATTACCGGCGTCCACACTTTTTACGGTTTCCAACCCCGCAAGCGTTTCAATAAGCACGGCGTGCTTATTGTGGCCCTCGACCATCGTTTGTTGTGTTCGCTTCATGATCAAGGGCTGAATAATGACGCCGGCTGTAAGCGCGATTAAGACGCCAATCAGGGGCACCAGCGCGATCGGCCCGCCGATCAGCGCGATGGTTCCGATAAAGAGAAAAATAAAAGGCAAATCGACGATCGTTACAAGCGTCGCTGAGCTGAAGAAGTCGCGTAGATTTTCAAACTCTTTGACCAGGCCGGCAAGTGCGCCTGTCGATCCGCGTTTCGCATCAAGGCGCATCGACATAAGACTGTCGAATACTGTCGCTCCAACGCTTGCATCCAGACGCTGGCCGGCAATATCGATGAAATAGCCGCGCAGCGACTTCAGGGCGAAATCAAAAATATGCGCGATAGCAACGCCAATCGTCAGTGCGATCAGCGATTCGATCGCCTGATTTGGCAAAACCTTGTCATAGACAGTCATAATGAAAAAAGATGAGACAAGCGCAAGGATATTTATGATTGTCGCCGCCAAAATGGTCTGGGCGTATATTTTGGCGTTATCGCGCAAAGGCCCGAATAGCCAGTGCGAGGTTGGTACGAGGCTTTTGAAAAAACTGCTACTGGTCATTAACGCCCTCAGAAATTGCGTCCAAATATTCCTGCTGCGGCGAAAAGAATCGCTGGAGTTCGCCCGTATGCTCCATCAGCGCATAGATCGCCATGTCGCGGTTAATAAGACCTGTAAGATATGCGTAGCCAGCTTCAAAATAATCATTTTCCGCCTGCAGAACATCTATTAAATCGCCGCGCGACAGTCGGTATCGCTCTAAAACAAGGTCACGTGTTTCGTCATGAGCAATCACGGATGTCGCCAATGCTTCAAGGCGCGCCTCGGCGCCGTCGCGGCGCTCAAATGCGATGGACGCCTCGCGGGCGATTTCCAACCGCACTTGTTCTTCGCCGAATTTTTCTCGCCGCGCACGCGATCCCGCGACAGAAATTTCAGCCGCACGGGCGCCGCCGCCGAATATATTATAATTTACATTAACGCCGGCGCGGACATCAAAATCATTACCGCTGTCAAAAACATCATATTTTGTAGCATCGACTGAAAGGCGCACTTCTGGAAGCCGGGAGCCTTTCGCCGCCTTATAGTCAGCACGCGCAGCATCGGCGCGGGAAACCGCCGCTGCAATTTCTGGATTGCGGGTCATCGCCGACGCCACAGCCTGGTCGCGCGTATCCACTGTCATTCCCGAAAAAGACGGCAGTACAAGAAGTCCCGGCTGCTCTTTAAAAAACTCACCATAGCGTATCTCCGCAAGCTGCTGGCTTTCACGGATTTCCGAAACCCGCGCCTGCGCCGAAGCAAGCCGCGCGACGGCGCGCGTGACGTCCGCTTTTGATCCGGCGCCCAGGCGTTCGCGCTCTTTTACATCTTCGAGAATTTCCTCATGGCGCCGGATAAACGCTTCACCCATAGCTAACAAAGCCTGGTTGGTCGCCAGGTCGTGATAGACAGCCAATGTCGAGAGCGCCAAATCATTGATTCGCGTACTCAACGCATTTTTGAATTCAACATCGCGCGCCCGCGCGCCCTTGATACGCTGCAACGTGGCGCCGCCGTCAAAGATCAGCTGCGAAGCGGTAATACCTGCGGTCAGCTGCTCGCGCGGCCTTAGCGACTCAACGACATTGTCGGTGTTGGCGGCGAAATCACGGCTAATCGAATAATCACCGCGAAATTGTGTCGACAGTTGTGGATAAAGCGCCGCCCGCGCACGGCGGCGTTCAGCGCGGGATTCGTCGAGCGTTGACGCCTGAGCGTGAAAAGCCGGGTGTGAACCCACCGCGCGGCGGATTTTGGCGTTGAAATCAGCACTGACCCCGGTCGCCATCACCAGATACCCGGCGGGTCCCAGCGACTTTTGCAGCTTTGAATTTGCGGCATAGGGCTGGCGCAACAGCGGCGCCGGACGCAACGCTGGCGTATCGCTCTGCTTCACGTCAACCGGAGCATCAGCCTGAGCGACCTCTGCGGGATAGAGCGATCCGTAATATTTCGGGTCCGCAGGCGTCGCCGCCGCGACACCGGCAGTGACACAAAAGCCTGTGGCCACGCCTATAATGAAAGTCGCCCTACGCCGGGTCATCAAATTACCTGCCGCTCAAATACGCCAAAACGCTTTGCATAACGCCTAATGTCGCGGCGCAGCATTAACGTTAATACAATTTGATAGGCTTTGATAACTGACAAAGGCTTAATCTACCGGTGTTGCGACCGATGAACGCTACATTTGACGATGAAACTTTCTTAAAATTTCTGGGCTGAGAATTTAATCAGTTTTTAATAAATTCTGGCGGTTTTACTCGCCGAGAGCCCCATAAAAAGCCGCTGCTAACTCAGATATCGCCTCACTCCGGTCGCACCGCCGCGCGGTCACAATTGCCGCCGCAGACATTTTTCCCCAATCTTCAGGCGAAAGCTTCAGCATCCGCTCGGCCTGGACGACAATTTCCGCCAAGCTTCGTTCAAACAGCGCGCCAATATCTTCTGTGGCAATCTGCAGGGCGGCGCCGGTGGGCCGGCGAATAAAATGCCGGATCGAGCGCACTACGCAGCCTTGATCCGGACCAGATGATCAAACAGCCTCTCCTGTTACCTGTTCAGGCCAAATACCAAGAACGGCGTGAAAGCCTGACGCTGCGTTCCGGCTGAAAAATCCGAGGGCTGTAAAAGGGGCCTCATTCGCAAAAGCGCCAAAGCAATGGTTTATTAGGGCCCATGGGCGGGCGCCGGTCCCATGGATAACAAAACAGCTACGACGATGGCAGCTGCGGCGACCATGCGACTTTCGGCCCACCAGTCGATGGGCATGACTTTGCCGGTGATGCGCCAGGCGGCAGGAAGTGCGGTCGCCGTCACACAAGCGAAAAAGACGACCCCCACATTATCTCCAAAAATCGAGATCATTGCGGGGGTCACCGCCAAGGCGGAAAAGCCTGTCATAAACGTTATCAATGTGAAGCTTTTGCTGTTGCCGCTGGAAAGAATAATATAGTTGAGCATTCTATACGGATACAGAATAATAATTGGCGACAACAGCTTCAAATAATATGACGCATCGCTGAAGTTGGCGGGGTAAATTATCTCAAAAACAAAATCGGAAAAAAATAAGATTCCAATCCCGACAAAAAGGGCGAGTGCGTCGACGGCTAATCTGCCTTGCCGATATGCATTCGCAATGTCTTCCGGCCGATCTCGCAAAATTTCGCTGAACGCCGGATAAAACAACCGTCGCGTGATCGATTCCAATAAAATGAATGCGGCGGTGATCCAAATCGACGCAACCGCATATAGGCCAAATTGCGAGGTTTCCATCGCCCACCCAAAGATCATGTGGTCGCCCTTGTTGGTCATGAACCCAAAAAAAGACGCCAAAATAAGCCATTTTCCGAAGTTCAAAATCTCAACGACAAATGTTCGATCCAGACGAAACTTCATGCTTGGTCCCGGAAACAAAAACGTTATGTGAGAACAAATTGTTGAAAATGTTGCGCCGGTAAGAATGGCCAACACAAAGGACCAAACGCCAAACCCTGAATAAGCGGCGGCAATAGTCACGACAGAAGCAACCAACTGCGTGCCAAGTTCGACCGGCAATAATCTGCGCATCTCCAATCGGCGTTCAGCCATCACTTTGTTCGTCGATTCAAAACCCGCAATGATAAGTTGAACCGCCGTCGCCGCCATCAGCCAGGGCAGTATTGGGTCCGTGAATGTGCTGGCTGGCAGAGTCAAACCAGATTTTGTCAGCATCGCCAAAGTGAAAGCGATCAAATTCACCAATGCCCAAATCAACGAGTTTCGCAAAATATTCATCGTCCAGGCGGTACGCAGGAAAGTCGGATTATTGCTGTTGGGGCTGCGCACGATGCTGGTGCCGATGCCGATATCCGTGATCATTATCGCAAGAACATTAAATGCGACGACGGCCGCCATCAGCCCAAAGGCCTCAGGCATCAAAACTCGCGTTACAATGAGGTTCGACCCAAGCCGGATTGCTTGGCCAATTCCAAAACCGGCAAGAAAAAGCTGCCCACCCTGTGTAATGCGTTTACGCAGGGTGTGCGGCGAGTTCGCTGCGCTGGAATTGTCGTCTTTAGCCATATTGCGAAATAACGTTTGCTGCGGTCATCGACTAGGCGAATCAATTAAGCTAAACGAAACGTCCACGCTAGTTTAACCTGCCAAACCTGATTGTGGCGCGTCCCATGCAATGGTTGCGCCGAGATCGGCAGTCACTCGAAAAAGACCATGAGTTCAAACTTTAAAGCGTTTGCGGTCGTTTTTGCAGTATCGCTGATCGTACTTTTCTTTTTTGCAAAACCATATGGAAAAGCCGTCGGGTCGAAACGATACGGAAACTGGCTAATCCTCTGGCTTTCCATCACGACCGCCGCATTTGTTGTTAGCGACTTTTTGTTGTTCGCAGGAATCTCGGCAATATTGGTCTTTGCATTCTCACGCGCCGAGCCGGCAAAACCAGCGATATATGCACTGCTGATCGCCGCGACACCCGCATACGACATTCCGTTAAAGGGTTTTGCGGGAATGAATATGCTTATCAATGTTAGCTTGCCATTAGTCGTAGCCGCGATCGTCTTGTTGCCCACATTGTTTTCCGCCAAGAGAATGAAAAAGACCACAAAAGTCGGAATTACGGCGGACCGGTTCTTTCTGCTTTGGCTTTTGTTAGAATTGGCGCTGGCCACACGCGCTCCAACCTTCACCCATATGCTGCGGACAGGCTTGGAGTCATTCTTGATGATGGCGCCCCTATATTATGGCTTCAGTCGCTATCCCAAGGCCTTTGACAATGTCCGCGTCATATCCGCCGCGTTTATTCTTCCGGTGATTATCCTTTCGGCGCTTTCAATTATCGAAATCGTCCTTTCATGGCATTTCTATGATGGCGTAATCAGAAACTGGTACGGACAGTTGCCTTTCGGATACAAGCTCCGCGGAGGGTTTTTGCGCGCATCCGTATCTGCTTTTAACCCGCTCGCCTGGGGATTCGTTGCGATGTCGGCAATCGGGGTCGCAATGGCCGTATTCAATGATCGGTTTTCCAAGTTTTACAGATACGCGGGATTTCTTATTTTAGCGGCGGGCCTGTTGACATCCTTGTCCCGCGGGCCATGGGTTGGCGCTCTTGTCGCCATCGCTGTATTTATTATGGTCAGCCGCAAGGCCGTAACGAGAACATTTCAACTTTCATTTGGGCTTCTTGTCGCATTCGGCATCGCGTCAACGACTTCTTTTGGCCGGAGCATTTTAAGTTTTCTGCCATTTCTCGGGGAATCCGGCGGCGACACAATTTCGTACCGGCAGCAGCTGCTCAGTGCCGCAATGGAGGTCATTAGAGAAAACCCATTATTTGGTTCGGCCAACTATCTGGCGCACCCCAAACTGCAGGCAATGCGCCAAGGCGAAGGCATTATCGATCTTGTCAACGTTTATGTTGAAATCGCACTGAAAAGCGGCGTAATCGGTGTTGTATTTTTTATTGGCATATTTTTGAGCACATTAGCGGCGCTCAGAAATGCAATGAAGTCCGCGAGGAATTATAACCCGAAGCTGGCGCTTTATTGCCAAGCCTATTTTGCGACAATTGCCGGTATGATGGTCGCAATTTCCACAACCAGCAATATTGGTCAGATACCGCTTTTCAGCTGGTCATTTTTAGGCGTCGGTATCGCTCTCGCGCGCATTGAGAAAGCGCAACGCGAGGCTAAAGGTCAAAGCGTTGACGTGGAGAGAACTGGAATAAATAAAGCGAATGGTACCGCCTCCCCGGATCGAACGGGGGACCTCTAGATCCACAATCTAGCGCTCTAACCTACTGAGCTAAGGCGGCGCGCCCATCGCAAGAAGCGGCGGACCCTATCGCCGGCCCCATGGCATTGCAAGCCTGTGTTTCCGCGGCGATTTATTAACCGCCAAGGAGGGCGACTTCCCGCTTCAGCTGCGTAATTCGGGTGGCGTCGCTTGGATGCGTCGACAGAAATTCCGGCGGCTGGCCAGACTTCTTCGCCGCCATTTTCTCCCAGAACCGGACCGCTTCGCCCGGATTATAGCGCGCACGCGACATGTAACGGACGCCAAATTTATCCGCCTCCAATTCATGCTTGCGGGAGAACGGCAAAATAACCCCGAGCGAGGCGCCGGCGCCCAGAACGCCCAAAATCTGGTTTTGATATTGGCTGCCCGATACGGCGACCTGCGCCACTGTCAATCCAGCGCCGGCCAATGACGACTGGCTGTAGCGCTCACCCGCATGGTTGAAATTCACATGAGCGATTTCATGGCCCATGACCGTCGCGATCTGATCATCATTTTCCATAATATCCAGAATGCCGGTATAAAATCCGATTCTGCCGCCGGGCAGTGCGAATGCGTTTAACTGGTCAGATTGAAAAACCTGTACTTCCCATTGCGCCGGATCCCCTCCGGCGGCCTGAATCATGCGCGGCGCAACGCGTTGCATGCGACGGAGATATTTTGGATCGGTTGAAATTTTTTCCTGTTTTTTGAGGTCGGACCATGCCGAGGCGGCGAGTTGCGCCATCTGGCCTTGACTGACAAACAGCAGCTGATTGCGTCCAAGCGTTTCATTATAGGCGCAGCCCGGCGCAATGACGACGACGCTGCCGGCTGCGAGGCCGCGAATAATTTCGCGGCGCGACATGGTCACGGTTTGCATAAGTTTAACTCCTCCATCAGCTCCCAGGCCGCCCTATCATAAGCGAAACCCTGCCCCGTCACAACGCGGCAGCGCACGATAAGGACCGCATTTGCCATTGAATTAAGGCTCGAGCTCGGAATCCCAATAGAGAAAATCCTGCCAGCTCTCGTGAAGGTAGTGGGGTGGAAAAGCCCGCCCGCACTCATTCAGCTCAAACATCGTCGGGCGCGTCGGTTTGCGCGCCGGAAACATTTTTGTCTCTTTCGGAAGGCGTCCGCCTTTTTTTATGTTGCAGGGGCTGCAGGCTGCGACAATGTTTTCCCATGTCGTACGCCCGCCGCGCGAGCGCGGAATAACGTGATCAAAAGTCAAATGATCGCGCATGGTTGAGCTGCAATATTGACATGTAAAACTGTCGCGAAGAAACACATTGAACCGAGTGAAGGCTGGCGTGCGCGTGTGCTTCACATAGGTCTTGAGCGACACCACCGATGGCAGACGCATTTCGAAACTGGGGCTTCGAACCGTGGTTTGGTATTGCGCGACAACGTCAACGCGATCGAGGAATACCGCTTTGAGGGCGTCCTGCCACGACCACAGCGAAAGGGGAAAATAACTCAATGGTCGGAAATCGGCATTCAGAACAAGCGCCGGACAAGCGTCAGGGGCGCGGCTTGCAAGATTCATCGCCCTCTCCCCGAGGCAAACGCCTTATTAAAAACTCGATGCTTACGCGTGGCCTGGAAAACGGGATCTCCCCTGCTGCATCTTTAGAATAGCCGGATTGTGGGGAAAACCCATAACTGATTCCCCATGACAAAAGTTTGACGAAAAGGGCTGTATTTTCGCAACAGGCGCTGAAAATGGCTCTAAATAGGCGTCCGTCCACGAATATGGGCATAATAGGTCCACAGAATATGCGCGGCAATCCCCCGCCAGGGGGCCCATTTTTGCGCGTTTTCGTCGAACTTTTGCATCATCGGGACAGGCCCGCGCAACCGCGCAGATTTGTACGCGCCAAGCAGCGCCACATCGCCACGCGGCCAGATATCGATCCGGCCCTCACAGAACAGGAGATAGATCGCCGCTGTCCAGGGCCCTATCCCCTTGATCGACTGCAGCTCCCGCGCTGCGGTTTCGTCGTCGAACGCCGCGACAGCGTTGATGTCGAGATCGCCGCTGTCGATCGCCTCAGCAAGGGATATGACATAGCGCGCCTTGGGGCCGGAAAGCCCGCACGCCCTGAGTCCATCTTCGCCCAAACAAAGCGCGCCAGGCGCTGTCATCGGTTTGACGTCCTTGCGGCAACGCGACCAGATTGCCTGGGCGCTGGCGACAGAAACCTGTTGCTCGACAATGATACGAAAAAGGCCGCTAAACCCGCCAGAACGGCGGCGGATATGCGGGACGCCGATCGCCTCAAGAGCGCGCGCCAGCGCTTTGTCTTTTTTTGCCAGCGCTGCGCAAGCCGCCGACACATCGCCAAAAACATCGAGGCGGTCTTCGGCCATAGCTCAATATTTGTATTCTTCAAACAGGCGCCCGGCGTCGCACCCGAGCTCACCCATAAAGCGCTCAGCAGTATATTCGCCCATGGTGACACCACTTTTGGCGACCTTCACCAGCGGATCAAGATACGTTGTCTCATCTTCCTTCAGATTTCCCCTAATAGCGCGGCGGCGAAGTCCGTCCCTGGATATCGCCAGCACGTCGATAGCGATATCCTGAACCGTCCGTTCACCAACTTTCGCCCGCAACCCATCTTTGGCGGCAGCGGCGCGCAGCATTTCGCGCTCTTCCGTAGTCCAGTTTTTCGCAATATCCCATGCCGCCGCGAGCGCGCCATCGTCATATAAAAGCCCGGCCCAGAACGCTGGCAGCGCGCAAATGCGCGCCCATGGCCCGCCATCGGCGCCGCGCATTTCAAGAAACGTTTTGAGACGCACTTCCGGAAACGCGGTCGACAAATGATCTTCCCAGTCGCTGATCGTCGGCTTTACGCCGGGCAGGATCGACAACTCGCCTTTTAAAAAATCACGAAACGACAAACCCGCCGCATCAATATATATTCCGTCGCGGCGAACGAAATACATTGGCACATCGAGCATATAATCAACGTAACGCTCAAAACCGAACCCGTCCTCGAAGACAAAACTCAAAAGCCCGGTACGGTCAGGATCCGTATCAGTCCAGATATGTGCGCGATAGGATGCATAGCCCGAAGGTTTTCCTTCATAGAGACCGGAATTTGCAAACAGCGCTGTCGCAATCGGCTGCAGCGCCAGCGATGTTCGAAACTTCGCCGCCATATCTGCTTCCGAAGAAAAATCGAGATTGACCTGTACAGTGCAGGTGCGGTGCATCATATCGAGACCAAGGGCGCCCTTTTTTGGCATATAACGGCGCATGATGTCATAGCGCGGTTTCGGCATTCGCGGGGTTTCATCAAGCGTCCAGGTCGGCGCAAAACCCATCCCGAGAAAAGCAACGCCCATGGGCTCGCAGACTTTTTTGATCGCGTCGAGATGCACATGCACTTCGTCGCAAGTTTGATGCACATTATCGAGCGGTGCGCCGGAAAGCTCCACCTGCCCGCCGGGCTCAAGAGAAACGCTGGCGCCCTCTCCGGTTAAGCCGATCGGCAGACCATTTTCACGAATAATCGACCAGCCGGTCTCTTCGGCCAGCTTTTCAAGAATCGCGCGAATCCCTGCATCACCCTCATAAGGAACGGGCTTCAGATTTGTGCGGCAAAACACGAATTTTTCGTGCTCGGTGCCAATCTTCCACTGATCTTTCGGTTTCGATCCGGCGGCGAGATAGGCCGCCAGCTGATCGATCGATTCAATTTCCGGCTGATCGCCGGTTTGTTCCTTCGCCGTGCTCAATCTCATCTCCCACGCATTGGCGCGCTGCTGTCATATCGCTCTATCGCGCGCGCGCGCAAAGGCCAAGCGGCATTGGCATCACCGATCCGTGACTTTAGCGACGACGCCAGTCGCCGCGCGCCGCCTGCAACAGGACAAGCGCCGCGAGTGCTGCTGTATCCGCTCGCAAAATGCGAGGACCGAGAGTTACCGGCGTCACAAAGTCAGCGTCGCGCAGCAAGCCCCGTTCGGCAAGGGTGAACCCCCCTTCCGGTCCGGTCAAAATCGCCCATGCGTCAGCATTGCTGTCAATTAGACTTAGCGCATCTAACGCGGGCGCCGCGCGGCCCTCAGATCCGCCCCATTCTGCAGCATCGTCATCGCCCGCTTCATCGCAGAAAATAAGATGGCGCCCGGCGGGCCAGTCTTTGATCAGCGTCGCAAGCTTTACCGGTTCGCCTACGGATGGAATGCTCAACCGACCGCATTGTTCCGCAGCTTCCGTTGCGATCGCCTGTATTCGTTGGGTATTCACCTTGGGCGCGACAGTTCGGTCGGTGACGACAGGAACAAGCCGCGCGGCGCCGATTTCCGTCGCTTTTTGTATGATATGCTCAAGCGGCCCGCGTTTGACCGGCGCGAAACAAAGCGCCAGATCAGCCTCTGCTTCTTGCTTTCGTGTTTGCTTCTTGACCGCCGCTATGGCGCTTCGCTTTTTGAGTTCAGCGATCTGCGCGCTAAATTCGCCGTCGCGGCCATTGAACAGACGCAGCTCGTCGCCAATGTCTCGACGCAACACGTTTTTGAGGTAATGCGCTTGCTCCGTGCTCAGAGGCGCGGCAATGCCGGCCTCAAGCCTGGAGTCAATGTATAGTCGAGGAATCATCGCACTGTTTCACCTGAGACGGTTCAAGAGGTCAAGAAACAGAATCCCTACCGGGATTGCCGTCTGCCCAAGCTAATTTACGCTTCGGCCAAGCACGTATAAATAGCGCCCATGACGAGCCCGTCTTCGAGCCCTCTACCGTCCACGCCAGACGCTGTTCCGAACAGCTGGGTCGATCATGCGCCAGGCTTCGCTCAACAATACCTTCGGCTCATGCGGGCCGATCGGCCGATTGGGACATGGCTGTTGCTGCTGCCCTGCTGGTGGGGGATCGCCATGGCGGCCGCGGCAGGCCACGAAAATTTCTACCTTGTCGACGAAGCGGTTCTATTTGCCATCGGCGCGTTTGTGATGCGTGGAGCAGGCTGCGCCTATAATGACATTGTCGATCGCGATATCGACGCAAAGGTCGCGCGCACCGCCTTGCGGCCCATTCCATCCGGACAGATTTCTCTTGCGCAGGCTTGGACGTTCCTGGCAGCCTTAAGCCTTACCGGCTTGGTCGTCCTGCTGCAGTTCAATTTTTTGACGATTGTCATCGGGCTTTCATCACTGGTGCTGGTTGCCGCCTATCCCTTTATGAAACGCATAACCTATTGGCCCCAGGCCTGGCTCGGTTTGACATTTAACTGGGGCGCATTGGTTGGCTATGCGGCAATCGCTGAAATGCTTTCTGTCGCCGCAATGATGATTTATGTGGCTGGAATATTCTGGACGCTTGGATATGATACGATATACGCCCATCAGGACACGGAAGACGATGCCTTGATTGGCGTCAAGTCAACCGCGTTAAAATTCGGCGCGGCAACGAAGGGATGGCTCACCGCATTTTATGTGCTGACGATCACGTGTTTTTTCATTGCCGGCGTTTTTTCCGGTTTCGGCCCTGTATACTTTCTGGCGCTGGCGCCCGCCGCTTTGCATTTCATCTGGCAAATCAAAAAACTCGAGATTCATAATAGTCACAATTGCTTGACCATATTCAAATCGAACCGTGAGGCGGGATTGTTGCTATTGTTGGCGCCAATTTGTGAGCTCGCTGTCCACTTGATCTGAGCGAGTTCCGGCTTAACTATCCGCGAAGGATTTCGAGCCAACGCAACAGGGATCAATCAGTGACCAAACTTACAAGACGCAATTTAACGATCGCGCTGATGGGCGCCGGCGCTGCTGCATTTGGACTCAAAGAGACAGCTTTGGCAAAGAAAGAAACCGCCGCCATTCCCGATTACGATAAATGGCAATTGTCAAACAAGGAATGGAAAACCCGGTTATCGCCGGAAGCCTATGCTGTATTGCGCCGCGAAGCGACGGAACGTCCGCGATCAAGTCCGCTGGATAACGAAAAACGTGAAGGAATATTTGCCTGCGCAGGCTGCGGGTTTGATCTTTTCCAATCCGATCAGAAATACGACTCAGGAACCGGCTGGCCTTCATTTGCCGATTATATTCGCGGCGCGCTCGAGACGAAGCAAGACTACAGGCTAATCGTGCCGCGCACAGAATATCACTGCGCGCGTTGCGGCGGTCACCAGGGTCATCTTTTTAAGGATGGTCCGCCGCCGACAGGTCTGCGCTACTGCAATAATGGCGTCGCCCTTACATTCAAGCCAGCGTAAGATCGCCGGGCGCCACAGGCGTATCCCGGACAAACCCTTCGCTGCTTGCCCTGCGAATTAAGACAAGCGCAATACACTGACATGCGCAAGCCTTACGTCCGTTTCTCCTCGGACGACGCCGTTTTGCGCCCGGCGCGGATCGCCCTATAGGGAACGCCCGAAATCAAAAGGAGAAACAAATGCTGCAGGATGGCGGACAACAGGTTGCGGCGTCGGAAAATATCGATATCGCCATGACATTTGCGCAAGGACTTGTTGAGAGGGCTGTGGAGTTTCTACCCAGCGTCGTCGGCGCGGTTTTTGTTTTGGTTGTCGGATTGTGGATAGCGGGGCGCATCAAAAAGCTTGTTGAAAAAGCCCTTGGCAAAAGCGGCAAGATTGACGCCACGCTGACCGGGTTTCTATCGAGTCTCACTCACTACGGTCTAATTGTACTTGTCATCATCACTACGCTCGGCATCTTTGGCGTGCCGACAACAAGCTTCGCAGCGATCATTGGCGCCGCCGGACTTGCCATCGGCCTGGCCTTGCAGGGAACGCTGGGCCACATAGCCTCAGGCGTCATGATGCTTGGCTTTCGTCCTTTTGATGTAGGTGATTTCGTTGAGACCGCAGGGCAAGCCGGAACGGTAAAGCATATCGGTTTAGTCACGACCGAGCTCGCAACAAGCGACAACAAAAAAATCATCATCCCGAACGGCAAGATTTTTGAAAGCGTTATCACCAACTATGCGGGATACTCCACACGTCGTGTTGATTTTGTATTCGGTGTTTCCTACAGCGACAATCTCGATAAGGCGATGGACCTCATTCGCGCTGAAGTCGAAAACGAAAGCCGCGTGCAGCCCGATCCGGAACCGGTCATTGTTGTGGACGCGCTGGGCGCGTCTTCCGTTGACATTATCTGTCGCGTCTGGGTCTCGCGCGCTGATTATTTCCCGGTCAAATGGGCGCTCACCAAGGCGGTTAAGGAACGTTTTGACGCTGCGGGCGTAACAATCCCGTTCCCGTCGCGCACTGTATATACGCAAAATGCAGCATAAAGCCCCAATCGGCGCTTCTAAACAACAACTCGCCGCAACACGCATTGATGTCAGCGCCCACGGCATTCAAATAGAGGCCTCTCGATTGCGCAGGGCAACGAAACAACAAACGAACGGAGCGCTGGTGAATACGCACCGTCGACACCCGCCAAAGGTCAACGGAAGCGCAATCCAGAATGAAAAGGGAAAACCAATGTTACAACAGCTTCAAACAACAAGCGCCAAACATTCTGTCGAAAAACTCTTCATGATCGGCGCAGCTATTTTTGCCTTCGCTGTTGCGGCGCCCGCCGCTGCGAATGCGCGCAGCGCCAATATCTCCATAGACGGGCTCGACTTCGGCGATGACGAGGACTTGCTCGAACAGCTCATCGAGCTTGACGCTGACGATATAGAGGATCTGCGCGACGAAATGGCTGACGCCCGTGAGGATATTGCGGACGCCATTCTTGAAATCGAGGACGCCCGCGAAGAAGTCAAAGAGGCGCCCGGCGGCGCTGTGATGATGAAAATTGCACTTGGCGCAGCAAGTACTGTTGTCACAAAAGCGACGAATAAAGTTTTTGACGAGGTTAAAGCCAGCCTGAATGAAGCAGCTGATGAACTTGAAACTGTACGAGATGAGATTGGCGATGCGGAATATCGTGAAACCAAAATGGCAATTTTCGTGATACGCGAAGAACTTGCCAAGCTTGAAGCAGCGCTAGCGGAACTCACCGACGCCATGCGGGCATAGTTTATCCCCTTACAATCATACGCCGCGGAACGGTAAATAGATAAAAGCCGTCCCGCGCGAGATTATCATGTCGGTGTCTTAACCCGCTAATCGCTTAGAAAATACCGGCCGCATGTTTACTATTCCGCCGCATCCATATGCATCAATTTTTCCATTCGCGCGATATAGGCAATCCAGGATTCGCGGCCCTTTTTTGACAGATGACAGATCGTCAACGGCCGACGCTCGGCGAATTTTTTTTCCACTTTAAGATAGCCCGCTTCTTCAAGCTTTCGAATGTGAACGGATAGATTGCCATCCGTAACGCCGATTTTCTGGCGCAACAGGGTAAAATCCGCCGATCCCGCGCCCGATAGATACGCCATCACGCTTAGCCGCACGCGGCCATGGATAATGTCGTCAATCTCGCGATAATCATACCCGCTTTTTTCGGGCTTTTTGCCTGCCATTTGCTCAGACAATCTCCGACGGTTCATTGCGCATCAAAATGAGCCCCGGCGCCGCAACACCGAGGAAACACCCAATCACCGCAACAAGCATTTGATGAGGGCTCGCCATCAGCACCATTGATATCGCTGACATTATCCAGGACAGCGCCGCGAACCATCTGAGCCATGTCGCACGCGCAGCAGTCGCAGTTGCATAGAGCGCAACGCCGTAGAGCCCAAAGAACATCGGGAACATTAATCCAAAAAGAAAATACGGCGGCACGCCGACGTCGGTAAAATTGCCATGAATCGCCATCAATACGAACCAGAATCCTGTTATGAACACGCCAACAGAAAACCAAACCGCTGTCGCAGTCTTGTTGCCAAGCGTCGCCGCGCCTGGCTTGCGACTCGTGCGGCGGCCCAAAATGATCGACAATACCCAACCGATTGCACTTGCCGTTAGCCACGGCGCGTATCCCGCCATTGGCCCCAGGTTGATCCAACGCATTGCATGGGCGTAAACGAGGAGCGCCGCGGCGCCGATCAACCCGCCCCAGATCACATACATAATCCCGCCGACGAGCGGCGTATCACGGCCTTCCTCGGCCAGCGCTTTTACATACGCAAGATCGTCGCTGATATCGTCTTTAGTGGACATCTTAATACCGCCCTCTTGGAGGTTTCCTGCGAGGCGCAGAAACGCGCCAGCAGTTCACTTTAAAAAACAAAGTTAGTTATGCGGCGCGTTTTTGTCAAGGATTCGAGGATTTTGCAAAGCATTCGTTGAATGAATTGAATATCTAACAAGATGCTGCGGCGAACCGGCCGGAACACAAGACGATCCGAATTGCGCCTTGTGGCTGGGATTTTTAGATTACCTGCGGGCATGAAAAACACATTTCATTTTGATCGCCGTCAGTTTGTTGCCGCTGCCGCGAGCATTCTCGCACCACTCGCCCGCGCTCAATTTAACACGCCGCTTGCACAAATACACAAAATCATCCCCTCCAGCGGCGAGGCGATTCCAGCAATCGGCATGGGGTCCTGGCTGACGTTTGATGTGGGCGCCGACAGCGCAGCGCGCGCGCAACGCGTGCAAGTGCTGCGCAGTTTTTTTGAGCTGGGCGGTGCCCTTATTGATTCGTCTCCAATGTATGGCTCCTCGCAATCCGTCATCGGTCATGCGCTGGGACAACTAAAACCTCGCACGCTGTTCACCGCAGACAAGCTTTGGGTCCGGGGCGGCGTGAATGGACCGGCGCAGATTAATGAAAGCGCACGGCACTGGGGCGTCAGTCAATTTGATTTGTTGCAGGTCCACAATCTTGTGAGTTGGCGCGCGCATATCGACACGCTGTTTCAGATGAAAGCCGAGGGGTGTCTTCGATATGTCGGCGTCACCAGCTATGCGGGGCTGCGCTACGGTGAGATTGAGCGCATCATGGAAAATCACCCGCTCGATTTCATACAAATCACCTATAACCTCGCGGATCGCGAGGCCGAACGCCGGCTTTTGCCGCTGGCGCTTGAAAAAGGCGTTGCTGTCATCGCCAATCGGCCGTTTCGCGAAAGCGCGCTCATTGATGCTGTGATGCGCCGCCCCCTGCCTGATCATGCCGCCGAGATCAACGCGGCGAACTGGGCGCAATATCTTTTAAAGTTTATTGTCTCACATCCCGCTTTGACAGTCGCGATACCAGCGACAAGGCGCGTCGATCACATGCGAGAAAATATGGGCGCGTTAACGGGGCCACTGCCCGACGCAGCATTCCGTCGCAGAATGATCGCTGCATTTGAAGATGCCTGACACAGCCTGGTTATTTGTCTTCTAGTCGCCAGCGCTAAATTTCTCTTCGCCAGCAATAATAGTACGCAGCACACGAACATCCTGGATATTAACCGGATCGACGGCGAATAAATCTTCTGACAGGACAACGAAATCAGCATACTTCCCTGGCTCCAGCGTCCCCAGAATATCTTCCTGATAGCCCGCATAGGCATTTGCCATCGTATAAGCGTGAAGCGCCTGCCCGACCGAAATCTTTTGCTCGGGAACCCAGCCATCGGGATTTGCGCCATCGGTTGTCTGCCGGGTTACGGCTGCAAAAATCCCGGCAAGCGGATCAATCGGCGCCACTGTCCAGTCCGATCCAAAGGTCAGTGTCGCGCCGGCGCCCAACAAGGAGCGAAAGGCGTAAGTCGTTTTGATTCGTTCGGGCCCGATTCTTTTTGCCGCCCAGCGCCCATCATCAATAGCGTGATATGGCTGCATCGACGCAATAACTCCGGCCTCAGCGAAGCGAGAAATGGCGGCGCGGGTCAAATGCTGCGCATGTTCAATGCGAAAGCGACGATCTAACGACCCGGCGCTGCGAGGGCCATTTTCAGCGACCGTCTGCGCGAACACATCAAGCAGCAAATCATTGGCGCGATCGCCAATGGCGTGAATGGCGACATGAAGGCCGGCCGCATCGGCGCCCGTCAGCCAGCTTTGAAGCTCGCCTGGATCTTGAAGTGCAAAGCCGCTGGTTTCCGGGGCGTCGTCGTAAGGCTCATAAAACCAGGCGGTAGTGGAACCAAGGGAGCCATCGACAAATCCTTTTAAGCCGCCCCAGCGCAACCAGTCATCGCCACGGCCTTCCTGGGCGACAAATGCATCCACAAGCTGCCAATCCGACAGGGGAAGAAACGAATAGATTCGCAATTCCAGCGCGCCGCGCGCATAGGCTCGCCGGAAGGCGGCAAAACTATCCCATTCGCCATCGCTCATATCGTGAATCTGGGTGACGCCGCGAGAAAGCGCATGTTCCATCGCGGCAGCCAGCGCTTCATCAAATTCTTCGTCCGTAGGCGTTGGGATTGCCGCGGCAATTAAGCCCATCGCAGTATCTTTGAATACGCCCGTAAGGTCGCCATTTTCATCACGAATGATTTCCCCGCCGGGCGGACTTTGTGTTTCCGCGGTAACGCCGGCAAGCGCCATCGCTTTCGAGTTTGCAAAAGCCATATGACCATCGAGGCGCATGACAAAGACCGGATAATCAGACGTTTGCGCATCCACCCAATCTTTTTGCGGCAGCGCTCCGCCCCAGGCTTCATGATCCCAATCGCCAAAACGAATCCAGCGTCCAGGCGGCTGCGCGGCGGCAAAATCGGCAATGCGGCGCGTAAACTCTTCAGGTGTTTTCGCGTCACGCAAATTAACGCTGGAAAGTCCAAACCCGCCGGTTAAAAAATGCGTATGATTGTCAATAAATCCTGGAACAACGAATGCGCCTTCAAGGTCAATCATTTGCGTGTCGTCGCTGCGCAGCGCATCCACTTCCGCATTCGTCCCCACTTGAACGATACGTCCATCGGCAATTGCGATTGCATCGGCCCGCGCCGCGCCGTCCACGCCTGTCCAGATCGATCCATGATGGTAAATCTGTTTGGCGACTAATTGCGGCGCCGTTTCCGGCGCCGCTGCGCGATCAGAACAAGAAACGGAAAGCCCGGCAAAAACGATTACCAGCGCCGTATGCCGGATGCGAAGAAGAATTTTCATCAGCGCGCTCCCCATATTGCATGCCCTGGAAGGCCGTGCCTACTCTGTACGCCTGACAGGAATTGTCTGCATCACAATTTCCTGCTGCAAATCATAAATTACGATCATGGCGCCGTCTTGCATGTTAACATGCACCGCAAGACGGTCGCCGTCCAATGCCATTGACTCGATTACAGCATCACCTGGCAAAATGAAGCCGCCGCCGTTCTCCGGCGAATGTATTGAAGTTGACTGCGCAATCGCCGGCGCAGCACTGGCGCGTTCTCCAGGCCGGCCAAAGACGGCAATAATCAGCCCCACCACAATGAGAAAAACAAAGGGCATCGTGATGATAATAATCTTCAGGTTCTTTGTACCGATCATCGCGGCGAAAGAATCGGCGGATGTGGGTTGAGCATTAAATGCCGACCTGTCTTCGCCGGCAGGCTGTTGATTTTCTTCCACTCTATTCATCATCGGTCCCCGCCAATATTCGCCAGGCCGTTTGACTTGCGCGCTGCGCTCGCTAAACCGCTCTTTTGGACAATTAGGGCTTATGACCCGCGACGGCGAACCGCTCAACCCCAATCATGCCCAGCCCCAAGCAGAAGGCGATGTCTTCGAGCTTTGCGTTGACGCCGATGCTGCGGGCTCGCGGCTCGACAAATGGCTTTCGGCCATGATTAATGAGTTAACGCGCACGCGTCTCAAGGCATTGATTGAAGCAGGGGCGGTAACACGCAACAACCTCGCCGTCACCGACCCGTCTCTAAAGGTGAAGGAAGACGAGAATTTCTGCGTCGCCGTGCCCCGCGCCGCCGATCCGGAGCCAAAGGGCGAGGCAATCGCCCTGGATGTGGTTTTTGAGGACGCCGATCTCATCATCATCAACAAACCCGCGGGCATGGTGGTCCATCCCGCCGCGGGGAACTGGAGCGGCACGCTTGTAAATGCGCTGATCCATCATTGTGGCGATAGCCTTTCAGGCGTCGGCGGCGTTGCGCGTCCCGGCATTGTCCACCGCATCGACAAGGATACCTCTGGACTTCTCGTCGCCGCCAAAAATGATGCGGCTCATCAGGGACTGTCTGCGGCGTTTTCGACCCATGATATCGAACGCGTTTACGAAGCCATCGCGGTTGGGGCGCCGCGGCCGGGTGTCGGAACGATCAACGCGCTGCTTGCCCGGTCGCTAACAGACCGGAAAAAAATGGCGGTGGTGAAAAACCCGCAGCGCGTCGACGCACGCAAGGCCGTTACGCATTACAAGCTTTTGGAAAGCTTCGGCCGGAAACGCGCAAAACTCCCCGGCGACGCTATCGCATCGCGGCTTCAATGCCGGCTCGAAACCGGCCGCACACATCAGATTCGCGTTCACTTGTCGTCGATCGGCCATCCGCTGATCGGTGATCCACTTTATGGCCGCGGGCCGGGCCTCTCCGGATTAAAACCCGGCGCACCCGAAACAGACCGCGCCATCGAAGGCATCAAAAGCTTTCGGCGCCAAGCACTGCACGCTAAAGTTTTGGGGTTCGTCCACCCGGTCACTGGCGAAACCTTACGATTTGAGCGCGATGCGCCCGCTGATTTTCAGAAATTATTGGCCCTCCTTCGGCAAATCTAGGGCGTTTCCGAGATAAAGTGGTTTCCGGTTTATCGTCCGGAAACGCCCCAGATTGTTACCCAAGCGCGTTTCTTTTCGGAAAACCGCTTCACACTGTTCTGGACATGCGCCGGGTCGATCACAGATATGTGCCCGCCCGCACGCCGAGTTGATTGGCGTTTTGCCCAAATTTGGTCGAAAATCCCGAATATCAAGGGACTGCGCCGGAGATTTGGGTCTCGCCCGTATAATACCTATATATGGTCCAGAGCGTCCTTCGGGGCGTATCCTGAGGGGCCACCCACCAAGAGACCCGACCAATCGCGCCAAGGAGAGATCGCGCCGATGAGCAATGCTTTAACCACCACGCCCGCGCTGACCCCGGAAGGGAGCCTGTCCCGCTATCTTGCAGAAATCCGCAAATTCCCGATGCTTGAAAAAGATCAGGAATATATGCTCGCCAAGCGGTTCAGCGAACATAACGATCCCGATGCGGCGCAACAACTGATCACCAGTCATCTGCGGCTCGTGGCGAAGATCGCCATGGGTTATCGCGGCTATGGTCTGCCAATTGGCGAGGTTATTTCCGAAGGCAATGTCGGCCTGATGCAGGCGGTCAAAAAATTCGACCCCGAGCGGGGCTTTCGCCTGGCGACATACGCCATGTGGTGGATTCGCGCCTCAATCCAGGAATATGTCCTGCGCTCGTGGTCCCTCGTTAAGATCGGCACCACTGCTGCACAGAAAAAACTCTTCTTCAACCTGCGCAAAATCAAGGGCCAGATTGACGCCGTGGACGAAGGCGACTTGCATCCCGATCAGGTCGAACATATCGCGACAAAACTTGGCGTCACCAATGACGACGTCGTATCAATGAACCGGCGCATGTCCGGCGGCGAAGCTTCATTGAATGCCCCTATGTCGAAAGACGCCGATGGCGGCGGCGAATGGCAGGACTGGCTCGTCGATGACGATGCGGTTAATCCGGAACTGAAGCTCGCCCATGAAGACGAATATGAAATGCGCATGGGCCTTCTTGAGCAGGCGCTTGCAACACTCAATGAACGCGAACAGCATATTTTGACCGAACGGCGCCTCAAAGATAACCCATCGACGCTGGAAGAGCTCTCGCAAGTTTATGGCGTGTCGAGGGAACGAGTGCGCCAAATCGAAGTGCGCGCTTTTGAAAAGCTGCAAAAATCGATGAAGAACCTCGATCGCGAGGCAAGAGCCCCGCGTGACGTTGAAGACATCGAGGCGGAAATCAACGCATAATTCGAGAATGCGCTGCAATATCGATTAACGGCGCGGTAGATCACGGCTTGTCGTCCATGTCGATTTGGTAAAAAGGCTCGCGACAAAAAATGAAAGCAAGCCTGCCAGCCACGCATAGGGCGCCCATGACGTCGACTGCAGCGTCATGCCGAACGCAATAATTGCCGCGCCGACAAGCACCAGGCTTATCCAATCGTTAATAGTGCGGAGGATCGCCCAAAGCCGTGCGGCATTTTCACGAATAGCGCCGCGAAACAAGAAAAGGATAAGGGCGATGACGGCGACAATCGCGTAGTCCGCCACAACGCTTGTTGGAATATTGACGAGCCCATGGGCGATGATTGCCGGGATCAACGACCCTGTCCGATAAACCGCGTAACCCATAATGACCGAGCCCCAAACGAGCGCAATCAGGCTGCCGAGCGCATAGAAATCCGACTTGTGATATTGCGTATGGGCCGCTGCGAATATCAGCCCCATGATCAACAATGCGCCGCCGGGAGAGAAACTTTCCCGAAGCCGGCCCAACAGATATCCGCGTGCGACACTTTCCTCGACAATCGGAACAACGAAAAAACTTGAAACGGCCATATACACCCAAAAGTCGACGTCCCATTCGACTTCCTTCATCAAGCTCCAGAATGGCGTACCGGGACCGATGTCAAAAAAACTGTCAGTAAGACGCAGCGCCAGACTGGGAATGTGCATGACAGCGAATGCGCCCACACCAAAGGCGACGAGCAACAACACTGAACGCCACCCGGTTGTCAGCCCATAAGAGGCGCGCCCGCGACGCCGGCGCATTCGTCCAATGAAATAGATGGCAACAATGATCAAACCATATCGTATCGCGTGCCACTGGCTTTCAGCAATCGCGGCAGCGCGAAAATCCGGGACGACGTCTTCGCCGAACAAAAAAGTGTCCGCGTCGGCAAAGCCCAGCGATCGAAATAACATCCGCGCAATAAGGACAAGCGCCAGCAATACAAACAACGCCTCACCAACGGACGCGAAGCGAAAGAAGACACCTTTGACGCCGCCGCGCGATTGATGCAAAAGCCACTGGGTTTTCTGATCGTCATTCATCTCTTTTTGTACTCACCTTGTCGCAATATGCGGCCACAATTGAGATTAGAATTGCTAATCTGCAGCAGGTTGCAATAAACTTGCCCGTGAACGCGTTCTAGAACAGTGGGGCGGGCTCGCCTTATGCAGCGAAAGATCGATTTCCATTTGATTGGAGAATTGTTAGCGCCCGACCGGTCGCGCAAGCAATCCCTGTCCGAGCAGATCGCTGTTGTCATCAGATATCTTATCGCAACAAATGCAATCAAACCCGGTGACGCTTTACCGGCCCTGCGCGAGGGTGCAGCCTCTCTGGGCGTTAATCCGCACACATTGCGGCAGGCTTATCGTCTGCTTGACGACGACGGATATGTCGAAATTGTGCCGTCTGTCGGTGTACGAACGGCAAGATTTTCACCGGCGGCGGCTGGCGCGCCTCAGCCAGGCTCAATTTCCGAATTCCTCGATCATATCGAATGGGAAGCGAAGAACAGATACGGCCTCGACCCCTGTGACCTTGCAACCTTGTTATGCGCGCGGGCAAAGAGCGCCAAAAAACACGACATCAATTTCATCGAGTGCTCGCAGGGTCAGGCCGAAATGCATGCAGAGCAGGTCGCCAAAATTATCGGACAAGATTGCCGGCCTGTCGTTATTCGGGAAGGTTCGCCGGCGCCAAGCGGATTTTCGGTCACAACTCTTTTTCATCTTGATGATATAGAGCGCATCTGGCCCGGTCGCCGGGCAGATTTGCATTTCGTGCATATCAATATTGCCAGCGCGATGGCGCAACGCGTTGCTAGTATCGCCCCACCAGGCGCCATTGTGGCAATAGTTGAAACCGATTTGATGCTGGGTAAGCATATCGCACGCGACCTCGCAACGATTGCTGATCGTGATCCGAGTGACTTTACTGTTCGTCAGGTTTCAGGCGTCGGTGATTGCACGTTTTTCCAGAAAGAACGCATGCCGTCTCTGATTACGCCGCGTCTCTGGAACAGGCTTCCGGAACAGATCAAGGCGCGCAGGAACACCGAGCAAATATTGTATGATATTGACAGGAATGACGCGCGGGTCTTGGCGGCGAAATATCTGCGTTTTACGTCCGGACTTCAACAACAGGTCCATTGAGGATAGGCTTGCTAAAAGCAACCGCACGAAGGATATCGACCATGCCCGATCGCCAATATCTTCCTAATCGCCGCACTCTCCTTGGGGGCGCATCCGCGCTGGCGACCGCCGCAATAGTCGCCCGAAGAGCGGCGGCTCAGGACGCAGCGGCAATTCCCGATTTTTCCGGCAAATCCGTGTTGATCACGGGAACGAGTTCAGGATTTGGCCGGTTGACGTCGCTTTATCTCGCCAGGCTTGGCGCCACAGTAATCGCCTCGATGCGCAATTTCGACGGCGGCAATCGGCGTGAGGCGATAGAATTGCGGCAAATCGCCAATGATGAAAACTTGAACCTCTCTGTCGTTGAAATCGACGTGATGGATGACGCGCTGGTTGCTTCCGGCGTTGCCGACGCCGAAGCGATCGCCGGCGGCGCGATTGACGTTCTTGTCAACAATGCCGGTATCGGCATGGCGGGCCCGATTGAGATCAACGACATGGAAGCAGTGAAGCAGATCTTTGAAACCAATTTGTTCGGCTATCACCGAATGGCGCATGAGGTCTTGCCGAAAATGCGCGCCAGGGGCGAAGGCCAGATTTTTAATATCTCATCGCAGCTTGGTCGCATCCTCCTTCCGAATATCGGCATGTATTGCGCAACGAAATTCGGCGTTGAAGCAATGTTTGAGACACTCGCTTATGAACTTGCGCCCTTTGGCGTAGACATCACCATCATTCAGCCCGGCGGTTATCCCACGAAAATCTGGGACAATGGCGCGCGGTATTTTGAAGATTTGATCGCTCGCGTCGATAATGAGAGAAAAGAGGCGTATGGCGCGCATCTGCAGTTGGCGCAGGGCTTTTTCAACGGCGGCGGTTCAACCGATCCTATGGATGTTCCCCACGCCATTGCCGAGATCATTGCTATGCCCGCAGGCAAGCGACCTTTGCGCCGGCCGGTCCACCCCAATACCGCAGCGACAGACAACGCAAATGCCGCCATGGCGCAACTTCAGACGGCTGTCCTCGCCAATGGCCGCTATAATAGTTGGCATACGGCCGTAACGGACTAACAAACACGGCAAATGATGACGAGCGATTCTTTCTGGAGCCCTCTATGAGAAAAGCATTTCTGGCGCTCTACGCCGCCGGTATGGCCGCGCTTGCCGCCGCTCATGCGCAAGAGGGCGCGCCTGTCGCCTATCGCGTATCATTCGAAAATGCCGCGCATCACGAAGCGCAGATCAGCGCAACGTTTCGCGATATAGGAGACCAGCCGCTCGAATTGCGCATGTCGCGTGCATCGCCAGGGCGTTACGCACTCCATGAATTTGCAAAAAATGTTTACGCAGTCACAGCAATTGACGGCGCCGGTCAAAAGCTAGCCGTCACGCGCACCGATCCTTATTCTTGGCGCATTATAGACCATGACGGGTCGGCAACCGTGACCTATACGCTTTATGCTGATCTTGGCGATGGCACCTATAGCCAGATTGACCTGACCCACGCGCATTTGAATATGCCTGCCACATTCATGTGGGCGCGGAAGTTTGAGAACCGGCCAATTACAATTTCTTTCGACCCGGCGCAGGGCAATTGGAAAGCGGCGACACAACTGCAACCAACGCGCCGCGCGCTTAGCTTTTCGGCGCCTGACCTTCAATATTTTATGGACAGCCCTATCGAGCTCAGCAATTTCGGCCTTCGGCAATGGCGCATTGGCGAAGGCGATGCGCGTCAGATGGTCCGCCTTGCTGTACACCATGATGGCGAGGATGGAGATCTCGATATATTTGCTGAAAAAGCAAAAATCATAGTCGCCGAGCACATCAAAATGTTCGGCGAGGCGCCGCAATTCGATTATGGCGTCTATACGTTCATCGCCGACTATCTACCCACTGTAGACGGCGATGGCATGGAACATCGCAACTCGACAATCCTGACGCGAAGCGGCTCTTTATTCGAAGACGATTTCGCGCAAATTCACACGCTGTCCCATGAATTTTTTCATGTCTGGAATGTGGAACGGCTGCGCCCGGCGGAACTTGAGCCGTTTGATTTCAGTAAAGCCAATCCAACGCCGAGCCTCTGGTTCGCTGAAGGCTTTACCTCCTATTACGGTCCACTGATGATCCGGCGCGCCGGCGAAAGTTCGGTCGAAGATTTTTTGTCCGGTTTGAGCGGGCAGTTTGATTATGTTTTCAACGCGCCAGGTCGTCAATTTGCGTCGCCGCAGAAAATGAGCTTGCGCGCGCCCTTTGCCGATGACGCAACTACCAACGATCCAACAAACTTTGCGAACACTTTCGTCTCATACTACCCTTATGGCGCAATCGTCGCGCTCGCGCTCGATTTGTCGATCCGTCGGCAATTCAACGATCTCTCCCTTGACGATTATATGCGGTATTTGTGGAACACCTTTGGCAAGCCGGAAAAACCCTACACCCACGACGACCTTCGCGATGGGCTGGGCGATGTCACTGGGGATCGACTTTTCGCAGAGAAATTTTTCGCGCGTTACATAGAAAATGGCAATCTGCCAGATTTTGCGCCGCTGCTTGAGCAAGCGGGCCTGAAAATACAGCCCAAGAACAAGGGCGATGCGTGGCTCGGAAGAGTAAGGTTTGAAGAAAACGGAAAAACGCTGATAATCGACTCCAACACCATTATTGGCAGCCCGCTATATCAAGCCGGCCTGGATCGCGGCGACGAAGTGGTAAGCATCGGACGCTTCAATATTAATAGCGAGAAAGACTGGAAGCGAGCATTGGCGCGCCACAAGCCTGGCGAAACAACGATCATTAAATTTGTCGGCCGCAGCGGCGTAAGCAGCGCCGAAATCACTTTTATTGAAGACCAGACACTTATGATTGCGCCTGCTGAAGATGGTGATACTGAACTTTCCGAAACGCAAATTGCTTTTCGCAAGGCTTGGCTGGGGCGTGAGGCGGATGAGGCGGAAAGCGACTGAGTTAGATATGCTCAAGCCGCAAGAACCGGGCGGTTTTGTCGGCTAATGCGCTTATGATGCGCAAAAGGAATTCACGCCATGACCCTTACAGAAAAAGTCTCAAGATTTCGCGCATTGCATCAGCAAAGCGCGCCTTTTGTCATCCCGAACCCCTGGGACGCAGGTTCTGCGCGCATTCTCGAAGGACTTGGCTTTAGCGCGCTGGCGACAACAAGTTCGGGTTTTGCGCTCACGAAAGGCCAGCGCGATTATGGCGTCACACGCGAAGAAGCACTAACCCATTGCCGGGATATCGCCGCGGCGGTAGATATTCCGGTTACAGCGGATCTCGAGAACGGTTTCGGATCAAAACCGGAAGACGCCGCGGAGACAATAAGACTTGCCGCAGCGACAGGTATTTGCGGCGGCTCCATTGAGGACGCTTCCGGCGATGACGCCAATCCAATTTACAATTTGTCACTGGCGATTGAACGGATCACTGCATCGGTGGAAGCAGCCCGGGAGAGTAAGAACGGTTTTGTTCTTACGGCCCGCGCTGAAGCTTATCTTCGCGGGCAAGGCGATCTTAACGCAGTGATTGCCCGCTTGCAGGCTTATGAAGAAGCCGGCGCCGACGTTCTGTACGCGCCGGGTCTGCCGGATCTCGACGCGGTGCGGGCCGTCTGTGCAAGCGTTTCAAAGCCAGTCAATGTGTTGGTCTATGGCGGTCTTGTACGCAATGACGTCAAGGACTTCGTGAATGTCGGCGCCACTCGCCTTTCAGTCGGCGGCGCGCTCGCCTGGTCCGCCTATGGAACGCTGGTTGACGCCGCGTCAATGTTGAACGAAGGAGGTTTTGCCTCCTTGTCTGCCAACAGGAAAGGCGCAAAAGAGGTTGGACGCTGGCTCAAATAGTGTCGCCGCCAACCCGCACCGATCTATTGGCCAACCCACGATCCATTTAGCCTGAAGAATCGCGCCCAAGCCGGGCGGTTCTCAGTCCTGCTCGGCCCTCGCATCTATGTTTCTCAAGGCCCAGCTTGACTCGAATAGTTAAATATGCAATTTTTTGCGCAATTATAGGCGCAATTATGACAATAACGATTACTGAAAATATCTTCGGCATGCGGATTCGGCGGGCGGCTGAATTGATCAAAGAGCAGGGCCGCGAGGCGTTTTGGCGAACCGGCGTCGCGCTCGACGCCAAACTGACGTCCGTTGTCATCTCCCTTTACGAAAAAGACGGTCAAACCTCATCGGAATTGGCCGCCACTGGATTATCCAGACAACTGGTTGAGCGACGACTGAAACAACTGGAAAAAGACGGGTACGTTACATCTCGGCGAAGCGACAACGATGCGCGCAAGCGCGCCTATTCACTATCGCCGGATCGCCGCGAAGAGATTTCCCGCGTTGTCGCGACAATGACGGACTTCGAAAAAGTCTACGAAGAATTATGGCGCGAAATCGGCGTCGATCTTGGCGAGGCCGTCTTGAAACTCGAGCGGGCGCTTCACGCAAAACCTCTTTTAGCGCGCCTTTGCACCGAGTTTCCACAATATAACAGTCTTATAAAGGTCAAGAGCAATGAGAATTAATGCATATGCAAAAACCGGTGTGATCGCCTTATGCGTGCTTCTCGCTGGATGTGTCACCTTGGGTCCACCCCCTACAAATGACGCCCTGGCGCAACGCGCAAAGCTGGCCGCTACACGCGCAATAGAAACTTATGATGAAACTGGCCCCGGCGCCGCTTATGTGGTTGCAAAAAATGGAGAAATATTGGTTTCTGGCGGCGTTGGAATCGCCGACATGGAATGGGGCTCACAAATTACTGACGATACCGTCTTTCGACTGGGGTCCATTTCGAAAACAATCACTGCGGTCGCCGTTATGCAGCTGGTCGAAGAAGGACTGATCGATCTCGATCGAAAGATTGCCGTCTACGCACCCAATCTTCCTCAACAGATGGGCGCCGTTACCATGCGCCAACTGATGAGTCACCGATCAGGCCTCGCTGAGCATGCCTGGAATCCGGACCTATTGCCGTTCATCTGGCAACCGGTGACCACGCAACAGATGATCGACCTGCAAAAGGACGTGCCTATCGATTTCGCGCCAGGCGAAAAGTACAGCTACGTCAATTTCAATTATGTCGTTGTTGCACACATCATTGAGCATGTTTCGGGCAAGACGTATGTGGATTTCATCAATGAACGATTCGCTGCACAGGAGATGTATAACTCACATTATGATTGGCACGACACGATCATTCCGGGCCGCGCCGAGTTTTACGATAAACGCGATGGCGTAATCTTAAACTCCCAGGAAGTTGACCTTACCCATGTCAGCGCTGCGGGGGCGTTGATGTCCTCTGCAAAAGACATGGCGCACTGGGCGGGACTGCTCGCCGGTAATGAACTAGTCAGTGAAGCCGCCCTCGCGGAAACACGGACGCCAGCGCCCCTGCCCGACGGAACACCCACAAAATACGGCCTCGGCTTTAATATCGGGGAACTCGCGGGAGAACAATTGATCTGGCACAACGGCCTTACCCCAGGGTCTCAAAGCGCCTTCGGCATCGCGCCTGACCAAGGATTATTCGTAGCGGTCCTGAGCAACGGTTTTTATTTGCCGAGTACGACAACATTGATGGACGAAATGATGGCCATCATGCTCACCGGCGCATTACCTGAAGCTGAATCCGAACCTCAATAGAATAACGGAAGAGGCCATATTCTAACCTCGACTAAATTCGCGTTCGATATTCTGGGAAATAAAAACTGTCGCAGCACCGATTTTAGGTCGCGCCATGCAAAAGGAGTGCGAGCCCATGACGGCTATACTTTTCAATATGAACCGATTTTACGCTCTCGTCACGGTGATTTTCTTCGCCATAATTTTTCCTGGTGGGGCATTTGCTGATGTGATCGAAGACGCGCATAAAGAACGTGTAATGATCAAAGCCGGGAACGTCACGCTGGGGGCGACACTTTACCGGCCGGCTGGCGCTTTGGGCAAACTGCCGGGTATTGTTACGGTGCATGGTTCGGCGCCGTCGACACGAGAAGATGTTGGCTTTTACACCTACCGTGCTTTGCAAATGGGGTTTGCCGTCCTTTCTTTTGACAAGAGGGGTACGGGAGAATCGACTGGCGATTATGTGCGTTTTTCCGTCGAGAAAAGCGAAGAAATGATGCAGGATCTCGCAGCGGATGTTGTTTATTCGATTGAATGGCTCGCGCAACAACCTGGTATTGACGACACACGCTTGGGTTTATTCGGCGGCAGTCAGGCCGGCTGGATTATGCCGCTCGCCGCCTCAAAAGTATCCATGGTCAAATTTATTGTTGCCGGTGAAGGGGCTCCTGTGACGGCGGGTGAAGAAGCCACTCACGGCGATGTTGGCGGCGATGGTGAAGGATGGGATCGCAATAAAATTCAGAAGGCCGACACCGCTCTATGGCAGTATCAAGGAGATCATGGCTTTGATCCCGCTCCAATTCTCCAGGATTTGAATACGCCAACTTTGTGGATATTCGGCCTGCGCGACGACGTAATCCCGGTCTATCCCTCACTTGAAAGACTGGAAAATCTGATCAGGGACGGCAAAACAAATAACGCCGTCCATATCTTTCCGTTTGGGGATCACAACTTTCGAAACACCGCTACGGGCGATAGATATGATGTCAGAAAAGTCGCACAAGACTGGCTGACGGACATCGGGATTCTTGAATAAACAGAGACTGTCTTGTTCACCGGCGCGCTGCCTGACACGTCAGAAGAATAATCTCCTATCCCCGCATCGTCTCCCATGGCCCTTCGATCGCAAGTGTAAATCCCGGTTCCTGAATATTGACGAACAGCACTTTGCCATCCGGTGAAAAGCACGCGCCGCAAAACTCACTTTTTGCTTCATGCGCATTGTGTGCAATGTCATAGAGGCGACCGTCTGGCGCTAGCCCTCTTAGATACTGATCACCTGGGCCGTCCTCACACAGAATGAGATCACCCCACGGCGCAAAGGCGAGGTTGTCGCACATATCGAGTTTGTCGGAACTGTCGCTTTCATAAACGAGTGCGAGCGTTCCAGGCGCATTGCGCTCGCGGCGGCGTCCTTCGAAAGCGCTGGGTTGATATCGCCAAACCTGCCCGGCGCGCAAAGCGCCGCCTTGCGTGCAGTTAAAATAGATCGATCCGCGCTCGTCGTCAGGATGGCGGCCATACGCCATGCCTTCACCGCGGCAAAAGCGGGCGGCGCCGGCTGCGTAACCGCGTGCGGCAAGATCGCCGGCCGGCGATTCGACATCTTCCAGATCGACCCATTGAACCTCATAACTTTCGCCAATTGAAAAGGCGCCGGCGCCGCCCGAATCCCAGTCGCGCGGCCAGTTGCGCGTGTCGGCGGAGCGCTGCTCCTTAATCATCAGCGCCTGAAGCTTTCCGCCGCGCCCTAATTCTTTTCGGCGCCGCGGGACGAACCGGTAGAAAAGGCCCGTCATATTATCTTCGGTCAGATAGACTATATCCGTATCAGGATCGATGGCGGCGGCTTCATGGGCAAATCGGCCCATTGCTTTTAACGGCGTTGCATCAACAGGCCCTTGCGCGTTTGCCGGAACTTCAAAGACAAAGCCGTGGGATTTATTGGCGCCGTCCGCGGGCAGGATTGCCGATTCCTCACAGCTCAGCCATGAGCCCCAGGGCGTGGCGCCGCCGGCGCAATTACCGGTTGTTCCGGCCAGCGTTAAATAATCGCGCTCCAGTTTTTTGTTTTTGACGTCATAAACAACATTAGTAACGCCGCCCAAAAAGGGCCGGCCATCGGCTTTGCGATCATAAAGTTTACCGTGGGCAAACCTTTCGGCAAGTGCGCCATCCTCCCCATAGGGGCTGCCCTCGATTGTGTCCGGCCACATCTCGTGATTGCGCGTCAATATGCATTTATCAGGATCTGTCTCGTCTGCAAAACACGCCATCCCGTCCGGACGGCCAGGGCGGAAGAAACCATCTGACATCATGCCACCTGTTTCCGACACCAATGTGTAAGAAAACCCTTCGGGCAAATCGAGCAAGCCATTGGGATCAGCGATCAGAGGCAGGCCGGCATTTGCGCTATAGGCGCCTGACTTGCCAATCAGCGAAAAGGCGGCATAGGAAAGGCCGACTCCGTAGGCCGTTTGCAAAAATAGGCGGCGTGAAACTGACATTGAGCACTCCTTGAAATTTGACGGCAGGTATAGACCATCAACCTACATCACAAATTAAATATTGTCGCAGCGTTGCGGAATTGATCCGCCGCAAGAGACAAGCCAATGGGATTTTACGACAAACCGGTTTTTCGCAAAACCCGTCATTGCCGCCGCTGGCCGACGCCAATAGGACAGGATTCCCATTTCAATTACCGCACCAATTGGGCTAAACAATTTTTTGCACTTAAATTCATGAGGCGCAGAGGATCATCCGTGATAGCGCCAGATAAATCTACACCGCAAAGCGGCGCAACAGTCGCGCCAAACGGCACGCTGGCCTGGCGGCGCGAGTTCATCGCGTTGATGGCGATTGGCGTGCCGATGGGGCTTACGCAACTTGTCCAGTTTTCAATCAATACCGTCGATCTTTTAATGATTGGCCGGCTTGGACCCGAAGCGCTCGGCGGCGCCGCGCTTGGCCTCGTAATGTATTATGTTCTTTTCCTCCTGGGGCTTGGACCCGCTATGGCAGTCTCACCGCTCGTTTCGCAAGCGCTCGGCGCCAACCCTGACGGAATTGAGGATCCGCGCCGCTCGGTGCGCATGGGGCTATGGGCAATTGCCATGGCAATTCCCCCCTTATCGCTGATCTATTTTCTGGGCGAGGACATCGCCCTCATTCTTGGGCAGCCGCCGGAACTGGCGCGTCTCGCCGCGCCTTATATTCTGGCGCTGGCGCCGGGTTTGCCGTTCATGCTCGGTGTCGTGGTGTTGCGAAATTTTCTCGCCGCCATCGAGCGAACCCGCGCGCCCCTGGTCATCATTATCCTGACAACTGCGGTGAATGCAGTTCTAAATTATCTTTTGATCTACGGTAATTTTGGCCTGCCGCGGCTTGAGCTGGTTGGCGCGGGCATCGCGTCTTCGATTTCCCATTTAGTGGGATTTTTGGCGCTCATCGCTTATATCAAACTGGAAAAAACCAGCCGCCGCTTTGACCTTTTCAAAGATGTCCTGACCCCGGATTGGCCGCGTCTGCGCGAAATCGTCAATCTTGGCTGGCCGATCGGCATAACAATCGCCTTTGAAGCGATGCTGTTTAACGCGGCCACAATTTTAATGGGCCGCATCGGCGTCAATGAAGTCGCCGCCTATCAGGTTGCAGTAAACGTGGCCGCTATTGCTTTTATGATGCCGCTCGGGCTTTCCATGGCCGGCAGCGTCCGCGTTGGATTAAGAGCCGGCGCTGGCGACACAAATGGCGTACGCCGTGCAGCGATTATTTCAGTTGTATCCAGCATTGGCGCCATCATGATTGTCGCTGTTCCGGTGATGATCGCGCCCCGCATTATAGCCGGGCTGTATCTTGATGCGGACGATCCGATGAACGCAGTGGTGATCGCTCTGGTTGCGTCATTTCTGCCAATCGCTGCAGCATTTGCTTTGTTTGACGCAACGCAAGTTGCAGCGGCGCAAGCCCTGCGCGGGTTAAAGGACGTCCGCATCCCGATGGTGATGACAGCGATCAGCTATTGGGCGGTCGGATTTCCAATTTCGGCCTGGCTTGGACTTTTTACGCCCCTGGGCGCCGTCGGCGTCTGGTGGGGGCTTTTGGCGGCGCTGGCGAGTGCGGCCGCCCTTCTTGGCGGCCGGCTCTTGCTTGTTACGCGCCATCGCCGAACATAAAGAGAAAACCAAAAGCCGGCGCTTCGCCTTCATTGATAAACTGATGAGAAATTCCGGCGGGAACGAACATGGCGTTGCCTTCTTTGAAGACGATCTCTTCGTCGCCAACAAGCGCGGTTACTTCACCGTGGATCATAATAAACATGGAAGGAAACGGATTATCGCGGCTGCGTTCATCTTCGTTCACATGATCACCAGGCCGGATATCGAACCAGCCGCTGCGAAATCCAGGTTGATAATAAAATATGCCGGCATTCGATCCATGAGTTACTTGTGTCATTTCCGGGCCAAAGGGAATCAGCTCTGGATTGCCCCTCGTCCAAAAATGAAATGTCAGCTGCAAAATCATTTCGCCGAAATCTTCCGGAGGCTGAAAACCTTCCTGCACTTCGATATCCATTGGCGTTACATCGGACGAAAATGCTTTCGCCATGAGGGTGAGCGGATTGAATTCCTGCCGGTAAAGTTTGCCCAGATAATCGGCGTCCTTCAGCGTGAAATAAAACACCGGCAGGTCGGGCGCGCCTTTTCTGACAATCACACTGGCTTCATTCCCATCGGAAGCCGGATTTGCCATAATCGTATAAAAATCTCCCCCGATATCGACGCCAAAAGTCGTGGCGACATTGAACGTGGGATCAGATTTATAGTCCTCGGCATATTCCGACAGGATCGCCAGATTGGATTTTTCAGGCTCGGCGGCTTGGACGTGGCCGGCGGCGGTTGCACCAACCAACGCGGCTAGAATTGCCTTTAAAAGTCGTACATTCATTTGAATTTTTCCTTTTCTTTTCTGAAAGCGCGGCCACGGTCTTTATGCGCCGCTACACCCGCTTCCTGACTATTAATTAATCGGTTATTCAATTAATAGTCAAGCCGGTTTGCCGTCGCGGCCCCTCGGTTCAACCCGCTTTACGCCGTCAAGGATCAATGATTCCAGATGCCGGGAAAATTCTTCAACATTGGGGTTGCCGATATCGCGGGATAGCCGCTCAACGGTCCGCGCCCGAAACTCAATCGTCAAACTGAAATGAATAAGCGGACCAATGATGGAAAGATGCAGTTTGTGGGGATCGAGCTTTCGAAAAACTTTCTTTTTCCGGCCGGCCTCATAAAGCCGCTCGGTCATGCGATAAAACTGGAGCACCTGCCTGAACGGCCCTTCGCGTTCCTGCATTGACCCGCCAATATATTCCCGCATCAATATTGCAGGGAACGAGGGCCGCGCTGCAAAGGCATGCGCCAAAGCGCGAATATAGGAACGAAAATTTCTGACTGGATCGGCCCCTTCATCGAGGCTTGCGGAGACTGCGCCAACAACGTCAGTCACGATCGCGGCGATCACCGCGTCGTAAAGTCCTTCCTTCGATCCGAAATAATATGAAACAAGCGCTTTGTTTGCGCCGGACGTCTTCGCCAGCATGTCCAGCGTAACGCCGTGAAAGCCGTGCCTTGAAAACAGGGCCTCACCTGCCTCGATCAATGCTAATTGCGTCGCATCGCGATCGCGCTTCTGAATGCGTTTAGCGCCTTTTCGTCGCTTCGGTAACGTTTTTTCCATCGGCATAATGTAATCGTTTAACGGCAATCGGAAAATTTGAAAAGCGCCGCACCAGGTCAGATCGGCGCGCCTACGGCCTCGCAAAGAAACTTCATCAAAGGTTTGCCGTCCCTCATTGCGGCTTCGACATCATCGACAAAAGCAGGCTTTTTCGCCTGAGCAGGCTTTTTCGCCTGAGCAGGTTTTCCTTCAGCCATGGCAAAAAAGCTTTTGCGTTTGATTTCCTCAATCAAAGGGTGGTCGCCGTCAAAACCGCGCGGCGGCCGGGTCAATCCTTCGCCGCGTACGCTCTTAAATCGTTTTTTGAAGGTCGCGCCCGTGATCGCTGATGTCCATGACTTACCCTTATCGCGGATCGCCTCACGAATATTCAACAATTGTGGCGCCGGCGGATGCCAAATGCCGCCGCCGTAAAATATTTCGTCTGGCGCGAGATGAACATAGAAGCCCGGCGCATGGGCATCCTTGCCGCGGGCATGGCGAAACTGGACGCCGCCATGTGTCTTATAGGGCGATTTATCTTTGGAAAACCGGCCATCCTTATAGATGCGAAAAACCGAGCCGCCATTAAGCCGCGGGTCGGCGACAAAATGCTTAGATATTTTCTTCAGCCGCGGCGCCATCGCCTCAACAAAAGCGGCGAGCGGTTCCTAGACGCTTTCTCTAAATCGCGGCTTGTTGTCGTTGAACCATTCGCGATTGTTGTTCTCTTTTAGCTCGTTAAAAAACGCAAAATAGTCTCGCGGCAGGCCTGTAAACGCCATAACAACTACCTCTGTCCTTACTTACTTCCTGTGCCACCGCAGCTGGTGCATGTAATTTCGCCGCTGCCGCGGCACCTAGCACAAGCTGACCATCTAGTGGTTGCGCCGGACTTTCTTTGTTCTGCTCGACCAGTGCCATTGCAGCCTTTGCACGACACTGAACCAGATCCGCGGCAAGTGGTGCAGGTTTCTTTCGACATCCAAGCCTCCTTGAGCTCTATTTTGATGTGAGCTGTGATCGTTGTTCGTCCGTCAATTGCTCATCGCCTAAACTAACTTCCGAAAAATCTGCGCCCTCCACTTTGGTACCTTCGAATGTTGCCTCATCAACTATTGCCTGCGCAAGAATCGAATTTTTGAGATTCGAATATGAAAAATTGGCATGAGAAAAATCTGACCCACTGAGAACTGCACTGGCGAGATTAGCTCGGCGGATGGTTGCACGTTTGAAGTACACGCCGCGAAGCTCGGCCCGCACCAACACGGCCTCATCTAAATTCGCATCTGAGAAGTCAGCCCCATTCAGTTCAATCACAGGTGGCGATTGAATAAGGTTGGCCTCATACAGAAATTGAAGCAATTGCGCCTTGCGAGCCCCATCCAGCAAACGCAATGCGGTTAGCGTGCGGGTGCGCGCCAAATCGCGAGCAATGTCTGTTTCTGTCGCTCCAATTAGATGACCCTCTAGGATCAATTCCGATATAGTGTCGATGTATTTTTCCAGAATTTGTTGACGTTGACGATCGCTTTCAACTTCTTGCTGAGATCGTTTCCGCGATCTATCAAAAAAATAGCCCCCGAAGCCCAGAACCACCGGCACAATAAGTAGGTCAAGCCAATCCCAAAGTGTCTTGCGCGGTGTGATCTCTGATGCAAGCTGCGCTTGGGCACCGAATCCAGTCCACGAAACAGTATACCCCTTCAATATGAAATATAGAATCGCTGCCACAACGATGACTCCGCAGACAATTGTGATGAGCGTTTTTTGTTGAGACACCCGGTTCCAATTCCTTACCTCTAAAGGCTGTTTTCACATCCCTTGCTGTCGACCACGGTTTTCCACTGCCATCTTCGAAAGTTTCAATCCCAGCCCCGTTGCTTCGCGCAAAACTTTAATTGCTTCAATTTTCTTGCGGTCTGACAAAAGACGATCGATCTCCTCCCATTTCGACGCTGATAGCCCCGACACCGCCGTTTCAATTTCCGCTTCCTCAACCAATCTTCGGCGCTCACGTTCTTGCGGGTCAACGGGTTTAGTCGCACGACCGAAAAGAAACGCGACATAGGCGACCGCCGCCATCAAAAGCCAAAGCTGGACCGGGCTGAAATTTTGCATTGAAAACACGTTCCTTCATTGCCGCTCTTCTTAACATAGTGCGCGCGCAACCATTTCGGAATATTGTCTCCAATAATTAGTGATTAGCCATCGCGGCGGCGGGACCGCCTTCAGGCATTTCCGCAAAGGAAGGCAATGCCGGATCCATCTTGTCCCATGAGGGCGCACGGCTCGCATAAACAATCATTTGCGGCGTCACTGAATTAGGGTCATCCAGGCTGGACGCCCGCAAAAACGCCATCCCGGTCATTGCGGAATTTCGCGACAGGATCGCCGAGCCGCAATTTGCGCAAAATCCCCGGCTGACCACATGACCGCTATCTGCGGGGTGATCGTAAAACTTCAGCTCACCTTCAACGCGAAGCGTAGACTCCGCCAAACCAACATGGGTGCCGTGCCCGGTGCCGCTGGTTTTGCGGCAATCAACGCAATGACAATGGCCAACAATTTGCGGCTCCGCATCCGCTTCATAGGTAACGCTGCCGCACAAGCAGCCGCCTTTAAGATTGGTCGCCATGGGATCTCTCCTGATGATGTTTCGAGATCACCATATCAAAGTCACTTGTTACTTGCAATTAACAATTGACTTGTGAAGCGAAATAATTTGTTGTGGCTGTATCCCTGAAATTTTAGGATCGTTACGACTGAAGAATGATGAGCAAATCTCAAACCAGCCCCCACCGCTCGGGATGCCCCATTGCAACAACCCTCGACATCGTCGGCGACCGGTGGACGCTGGTGATTCTGCGCGACATGATCAATGGCAAAAAACGGTTTTCAGAATTTTTAGACGGACCCGAACGGATCGCCACCAATGTGCTGACGGACAGGCTTGCGCTGATCGAAGCCGCAGGTCTCGCCACACGGCAAGCCTATCAGCAACGCCCGAAGCGTTTTGAATATGAGCTAACCAGGAAGGGCCGCGGCCTGCTGCCCGTTCTCCAGAAAATTTGCCTTTGGGCAAACAAGCACTACCCCGAAACATGGACGCCGCCGCCGAGCTTTATGGCTTCGCAGAAAAGAATCTGACCGCCGGCTTTTATGGTCGTCGCGTAACCCAGTAGGAACGGTTATCCGATCAGCGTAACCAAGTTCCGAATGGCGATGACGAATAGCGGAATTGTTGACGCCACAAATAGCGAAAATCGCACCATCACTTTCTTCAACACAATCTGCGCAAAGGAATGAGCAGTCCGCAAGCCAACATAGCTCCAAGCCAGCCAGATACTGAGCGGGTCCGATGCGCCAACCAAATGCGTGTAAAAAATGAGGGCGTAAAAGATCACCGGCTGTTCAAGCAGGTGATTGTAATTATCAGCAACCACCCGGGCGTTTGTCGGCAAAATGGATAGCGCCCCCGCATGGAGCGCTGTTTGCGGATTTACGTTCGCTTTCTTCATCGCCGGAATGCGCGTTGCGTACATCCAGACCCATATCACAAGGGTCCAGATGATGAGAGCGAGCACCGGCGTCAGAATCGACATTGTTACGCCTTTCAAAAATAAAAAATGTCAAACAGCATTTGAATGCTTTTTGAACTCCATGCGCGCAATTGAACGGCAGTGAACTTCATCCGGCCCGTCCGCAAGGCGCAAGGTCCGAAGCATCGAATACATGCGAGCAAGACCAAAATCTGTCGTGACGCCAGCCCCGCCATGGGCCTGGATCGCGTCATCGATAATTTTCAGCGCAATGCGCGGCGCCGCGACCTTGATCATTGCGATCTCACCTTGCGCGACTTTATTGCCGACCGTATCCATCATCCACGCGGCCTTTAGCGTTAAGAGCCGCGTCATTTCGATATCGATCCGCGCTTCAGCGACGCGCTGCTCCCAGATCGAATGCTTAAAGATCGGCTTGCCAAACGCCTCACGGGTGAGAATGCGTTTGACCATTTTTTCAAGCGCTGCTTCGGCCGCCCCGATCGTGCGCATGCAGTGATGAATACGCCCCGGCCCCAAGCGGCCTTGGGCGATTTCAAATCCGCGCCCTTCGCCGAGAATCAAGTTTTCCTTTGGCACGCGAACATTTTTGAGCTCGATTTCCATATGTCCGTGCGGCGCATCGTCATAACCAAAAACAGGCAGGTGACGAATGATGTTCACGCCAGGCGCATCGGCGGGAACAAGGATCTGCGATTGCTGGATGTGACGCGGCGCCGATTTGTCTGTTTTTCCCATCACAATGTAAATTTTGCAGCGCGGATCGCCAGCGCCTGACGACCACCATTTGCGGCCATTGATGACATACTCATCCCCGTCCCGCGTGATTTCAGTTTCGATATTGGTGGCGTCCGACGAAGCAACCGCGGGCTCCGTCATCAAAAACGCAGAGCGAATTTTCCCGTCGAGCAGCGGCTTAAGCCATTGTTCCTGCTGTTCCGGCGATCCGTATTTTGACAGCACTTCCATATTGCCCGTATCAGGCGCCGCGCAATTAAAGACTTCCGGCGCGATCAGGCAACGGCCGGTCAACTCGGCAATCGGCGCATAATCGGCATTGGAAAGCCCCGGCCCGAATTTAGGATCGGGGTGAAACATATTCCAAAGGCCTTCAGCTTTTGCCTTGTCCTTTAATTCGTCAATGATCGGCGGAATTTTCCACCGGCCCTCGCCCGGCCCGAATTCCGCATGCTGATGTTCATAAATCTCGGCGCCTTCATAGACATGCGCGTCCATGAATTCGGAAACGCGCTTTAAATAATCATTGCATCGGTCGGAATAGGCGAATTCCATCGGGGCTTTCCTTCATTTAAAGCGACGGGCGAAAAAGCAGATTCGGGTATTTCGCATTATCCGGCGCGCAGCAGCGAATTTGGAGTGTCGAGCGCTTGTATGTGATCGCTCGACAAGTTAAGCGCATGATAGCGGGCGCGCAAAAAGGTGAAAGCCTGAAGCGCAGTTGCTATCGGCGCGCCTTAAAGAAATCCTTGAGCAACTGGCCAGCCTCGTTGGCAAAAGGTCCCTCAACCAATTGGGGCCGCCAATGGCAGGTCGACTGATCGAAGAATTTGGGGCCGTGCCAGATCGCGCCGCCTTTGGGATCGCTTGCCGCAATCACCAGCCGCGCAACGCGCGCAAGGGAAATCGCGCCCGCGCACATGGCGCAGGGCTCCAGCGTTACGTATAGCGTCGTGTCAGGCAGCCGATAATTGCCAAGTTTCTCGGCGGCGGCGCGAAGCGCGCGGATCTCGGCATGCCCGGTTGGATCATGCGTCGCGATTGGGGCATTGCCTGCCGAAGCCATGATTTCACCCGAACGAGCGACGAGAACAGCGCCGACGGGCGCCTCGCCGGCGGCGGCGGCGGCGCGCGCCTCAACAAGGGCGCAGTTCATAAAATCCTGATCTCCACTCATCAGGCGCTTTTACGCGTCAGTTGTTTGTTGCGCTATAGCGCATTCACAAAAAGTGCTCGCGGTTTTTGGGTTCGAATGCGCGATAAAACAATAATGCGGACCACGTTCACCGATTCAATGGCTTGCGAACGTGGTCTTGTGCCGCGGGTTTTTCTGCCAGGCAAAACGCCGTCACCCCCGCAAGGCGATTGAATGGAAAAAGCGTCATGCGTTCCAGATCGTGGAGCGCCGTCAGAGAATTGTTAAGCCAGGCGGGCGCAGTTTTGAGATGGCTTCGCTTTGGTGGATTCTTGCGGCGTAACAAATTGTCGGCAAGCCGCATCGCCGCCGCCGCCGGAAACAAAAATCCAAAGAAATACCGCATATCAAGCGGGACCAATCCTGCTGCTTCAACGGTATTTCGAAGCATCGCTAGCGAATATCGACGATGGTGTTCGAGAAAAACATCGTGGGACGACCACAGAAACTGAAAAGCGGGAACCGCAATCAGAAATCTGGTCCCCGGCGCCGCGCCGTCAGCATAGTCACAAATCAGCGCCAGGTCGTCATCCACATGCTCGATGACATCAATCATTAGAACCGTGTCGGCGTTTACGGCGTTTGCTGTCCGCACATAATCGACTTTGTCCGTACGCCGCTGGCCGATGAACTCCTCTTCATAATTTGGGTCGACGCATAGTGCTTTGGCCGCGCATCCTTCATCCGTCAGCATGACTGAAAACGCGCCCGACCCGGCCCCCACATCAAGTAGCAGGTCAATTGGCTTTTTGCCCAGAAGGGCCTTGATCGCGCGGCCCTTGGATATGTAGTACCAATGGGCGGCAGGATCGCCGTCAATCGCATTTTCCTCTTTGAGATCCACTCGTTCCCCCGAGCCTTTCTGCTGCACTTTGTAAAACACGTCTTTTAAGGACTTCTAAACTATGGCTGATCCGACGGCGAGGCCGGAATTTGAGGGCGAACGCATCGCCAAATTCCTGGCCCGCGCTGGCGTCGCCTCGCGCCGGGAAGCTGAAAAGCTGATTGAACAGGGCATCGTGACCGTCAATGGCGAGGTGCTTTCGACACCGGCCTTTAAGGTGACCCCGGATATGGACATCCGCGTTGACGGGACGCGGGTCGCCAAACCCCAACCGCCGCGCATGTGGCGATTTCATAAACCTGACGGGCTCGTCACCACCCACAAGGACCCGCAGGGGCGCCCTACTGTCTTTCAGGCCCTCGAAGGACGGCTGCCGCGGGTTATTTCCATCGGACGCCTGGATCTCACGACCGAAGGGCTCTTATTGCTGACCAACTCCGGCGCGCTGTCGCGACAGCTCGAGCTGCCCGCTAACGCGTGGACGCGCCGCTATCGCGTCCGCGCTTATGGCCGCACCACCCAAAAGGCGCTCGATGGGCTGCAGGAAGGCGTCAATATTGACGGCATTGAGTACGGCCCGATCCGCGCAAAGCTCGACCAGCAGCAGGGCGACAATCAATGGATTACACTATCGATTAATGAAGGCAAAAATCGCGAAGTCCGCAATGTCATGCGCCATTTAGGTCTGACTGTGAACCGGCTCATCCGCACTGCTTATGGCCCCTTTCAGCTCGGTAAACTGCCGAAAGGCGATTATGAAGAGGTTCCCGGCAAACAGCTGAGGGAGCAATTGGGCAGGAAACTTTGTGAACAGATTGGGTTGTGAACTCTATCGTCAATTTGAACCGCGTTCGAAAACAGAAAAAACGCATCGACAATGAAAAAAGGGCCGTAGAAAATCGTGTGAAATCTGGGCGGACTGGTCCACAAAAGAAACAAGATGCGAAAGACCGAGATGACTTTGCGCGCCATGTTGATGGGCATCAGGGCGGGGACGATTAGCGGCTATGCGCATCGTTGGCGGGAAATTCAGCGGCAGACGGATTATTGCGCCAAAGGGTAATGTCGCCCGGCCGACAACTGACCGCACGCGCGAATCCTTATTCAATATCCTTTCTGCGCGCGATGATTTCAGTTTTGAGAATACGCGCGTCATCGACTTGTTTGCGGGGTCGGGCGCGCTGGGCCTGGAAGCGCTTTCACGCGGCGCCGATTGGTGCCTTTTTGTTGAAAGCGACGCCGGTGCAAGAGGCGCCATCCGCGATAATATCGAAACGCTGGACCTATTTGGCGCGACCCGCATCCACCGGCGATCCGCCGCCGCGCTCGGCGCAAAACCGGCTGGCGACGGAGATCCATTCGGGCTGGCTTTTTTGGATCCGCCATATGACAGGGGCCTTTGCGCGCCGGCAATGGAAATCCTCGATCAAGGCGGCTGGCTTATTCCGGGCGCTTTTATTGTCGTTGAACAGGCAAAGGATGAACCGCCAGCGGCGGCGCAGCGATTTAAAGAGATCGACCGCCGTCATTTTGGCGCCGCCCAGATCGGGATTTATCGCTATCGGGCGTGAAGCCTGACTGCCCCTTTACCTGCGGCCCGCCAATACCTATTTTCACCAATGCTGCCCGGCCCGTCAGGACGACATTCCCCGGGGCCTTATCTCTTTGAATGGGAGCTGCCTCTGACTTGGGCCCTGGCCCTCGATATGCGGCGCCCACCTGTACCTTAGGGTCCAGGGCGAACAAGAGTCCGACGGCCAGGGCGGCGCTCTTCCCTGGAATGAAGACCGCCTCATCACATTCGCGGGAAGGCCGGCCCCTAAGCGCTACTCCTTTGCTATCATCGTCTCCTCATTAACCGGAGAGATAGTCATGAGAAAATTCACCATTACCGTGTTCGCCGCACTCCTCTTTAGTGCAGCGACCGCAGCAGAGCCTCGCGTGTTACAGACCGGCGACATCCTTGATGTCAAAATCGAAGGTGGACTAACGGTACCAAAATTGCGCACCGCGCTGCGCGAATATGGCTATCATGGTTTTGGTCAAGGCGATCATTTTGGCCATATCATCAAAATTACGGCGGTGGGCCCCGACAAGCTCATTTATCGCATCAAAGTTCATATGATGACCTATGAGGTCACACATGTGCGCCGGGTGCGGCACAACTACTGACAAACCTGTTGCCGCAACGCCTTGCGCATCGCATAGTTGAAAAACAGTCACTGCCCGGCCTTTTTTATGCTGCCGCCAATTGCGCCTTTTCTCGATCCTAAACATGTCTTGCGCGAACGCATGAAAGGCGAACGCCGCGCTGCAGCCAAAGCACGTCCTGATGCCGGGCGCCACGCCGCACGTATTTTTTTTCAGTCAATTGAAATTCCGGACGGCGCTATTGTCGCGCTCTATTATCCGATCAAGGACGAACTTGATACGGAACCATTAGCTGCTGCGTTAACGGAACGAAAGACGATGATTGCCCTGCCGGTGACCGGCAGCAAAAATACGCCCCTGACTTTTCGACATTACAAGCCAGGCGATAATCTTATTCCCGGCGCCTATGGTGAAAAAATACCCGACGATAGTGCTTCAGCCATCTCACCCACGATCATCGTCACGCCGCTTTTGGCCTATACGCGGGCCGGCGGCAGGCTCGGATATGGCGGCGGCTATTATGACAGGACGCTGGCGGCCTCGCGCAAAGCCGGTGATATCCTCGCTGTCGGCTATGCCTATGGCGCCCAGGAAGTTGACGCAATGCCCCTATCGCCGCTAGATCAGCCGCTTGACTGGATTGTCACCGAGCGCGAAGCCATTCGGTGTTAGAAAGAGAGTTTCCTTGCGCATCGCAGTTTTTGGCGACGTTGTTGGCCGCAGCGGACGCACTGCCTTGATTGAACGGCTCCCCGGCCTGCGTCGTAATCTGTCGCTCGATTTCATTGTCGTTAATGCAGAAAACGCTGCCGGCGGCTTTGGCGTGACCCCGCGCATTTGCGAGGATTTGTTTGACGCCGGCGCTGACGTGTTGACGACTGGCAATCACGCCTTCGATCAACGTGAAGACATTCTGATTTTCGATCGGGAACCGCGGCTGTTGCGGCCGGCGAATTTTCCGGCGTCCAATCCCGGCCGCGGCAGCGGCATGTTTCAGGACAAAGACGGCCGCAATGTCCTTATTATTCATGTGCAGGGACAGCGCGGCATGGCACCGATTGACGATCCTTGCGCCGCTATTGATCGCGAACTTGAAGGCGTCAAACTTGGCCGCGAGGCCGATGCGATCATTGTCGATTTTCACGGCGAGGCGACATCAGAGAAATACTCCATGGGACACCATCTCGATGGCCGCGCAAGCGTCATCGTCGGCACCCACACCCATGTGCCGACGGCGGACGATCAAATCCTTCCTGGCGGATCGGCCTATATTACCGATCTTGGCATGTGCGGCGATTACGACAGCGTCATTGGCATGGAAAAATCCGAACCCCTGCACCGCTTTGTCTCAAAAATGCCTGGCGGAAGGTTCTCGCCAGCAACCGGCCCGGCAACGATCTGCGGCATTTTCGTCGAGACCGATTCCAAATCCGGCCTTGCCGTAAAAGCCAGCGCCATCCGCACTGGCGGCCGTCTGCGCGGGATCATGCCGGACTAAGATCAACGTACAAAATGAGTCCTCCCTTTTGTACGTTGGCAAGGCCAACTGGCCGCCGCGCCTTATGGCGCGAAAGCCTGCGTCGCGATTGAACGCCCAACGGTCATTCTTTTTGACCGTTGGCGTCAATTAAGCCGTCGCTGAAAAGATGACCTTCCAATAGGCCAGCATGACGCCAAGCGCCGCCATCGCCAAGGCGAACAGCGTGTGATGAGCCTTCCGCCAGATACTCCAGCCAGACGAGATCCATGCGGGCGCCAGACTGAAAACAGCGAGCGTTGCGAAAGCAAAGACGCCATAGGCGGTCATCCGTAGCCAGATGATTGACGCAGAAGGATAGGCAAGGAGATCGGCTGCAGACGCGTTAGACAATGCATTGAACACAACGCCAAGCATGACGGCAAATACAAAAACCGTCGCCGCAGCAGCAAGGTCAAAAATATTGAGCGCAAAGCCCATGGGCCCGTGAGTGACCTCACGTCCTTGGCGTCGCCATGCGCCAATCCATGCGGTGGCGCCGAAAAGCAGCGCAGCGCCAAATGCGATATTCAAGGCGATTGGATTGGCAAAAAATCCGACTTTTTCCAGTGAGTGGACGCCGGCGCGATCCGTCAAATGCGTGACCGCTCCTTTGCCGTTGCGGCCGAAAGCAATGCGATTGCCATATTGATCCTGAAATATATCTGAAGCGCCCGCGAGAGGTTCGAAACGAACGGCTTTTCCTTGCGCCGTAACGACAAGTGCGCCGTCAGCCGCTGCGGCAATTTTTGCCGTGGCGCCTGCTGAAAACAATTTCTCAAATTGGCTGAATGACCGGCGATTGACCAAATAAGCGCCCTCATAGTCTTTGGCTTTCACCGCCTGGGTGTCGCCGGCTTCCACAACGCTGATTGATCGAACCGCCAAAGCGAGGCGGTCGACAATCAGGTCCGGCAATTCACTGACGAGAGTCCTGTCATTGCCGGCGTTTTGCGACACGAAAACGCCAAGCGCCATTTCGGGGATCAGCGTCATATGGGAATAAAACCCAGCCGTGGCGCCGCCATGTCCGTAGATTTCATAGCCGCGATAGGTTTTTGAAAAAAAGCCATGAGCGAGATCGGCCGCAAACGACCGGTCGTCATATGCGCGGCGCCACATGGCTTGATGGGTCGCCCGGGACATCAACCGCACGCCGTCCTGCTCACCTTCGCCGAGATGGAACAACATCCACGCCGCCATATCGCTCGCGCTTGCGCTGATCGCGCCGGCCGGCGCGTAAGGGCCAACTTCCATATAATCGGTAATCGCTGACGCGCCTCCTTTGAACTCATGGCCCGCCGCCATTTTTTTTCTCAGGCGACCGCTCATCACTGAAGGGCCTTTGAGCGTTGTTTTGGTCATCGCCAGCGGCGTCAATATTTCCCGTTGCATAAATTCTTCAAAGGAAACGCCGGAGACATCTTCAACGATTTTTGCCGCCAGCGCCGCCCCCCAATTTGAATAGGATGTGCGGGCGCCTGGCGCGAAGACCCGTTTGGGCATGTGCGCTTTAAGCGCTTCTGTAAGGGATAATTCGCTTGAGTCCCCCACTGTAAAGACGCCGAAAGTGTCTTCGAACCCGGCGCGATGCGCCATTAAATGGTTCATGGTAATCGGCGCGCGGAAGGCGTCCGGAATCCGCATGCCCTTGAGGTACTGATTAACATCTGCGTCGAGATCGATCTCGCCGCGGTCAACGAGCATCATCACGGCTGTCCAAATAAATGTTTTGGAAACCGAACCAATCCGAAAAAGCGTTTCCTGGCCGCTGACAAGCCGGCCGCTGGTCGCGTCGGCAACGCCATAGCCTTTGGCAAAAAGAATGCGCCCGTCTTTGACGACGCTCACCGTGACGCCGGGCGTATGGTGTTCGCGACGATGCGCCTCCACAATGCCGTCTATATAGGCCTCCAACACCGCATCTTCGCGGGAAGGTTCAAAGGCCGCCATTGTTACTGTTTCAACCGGCGTCGACGGCGCCGGATCCGGCGCTTGCGCCAGTGCTGAGAAAGTCAAGGCGCAGGCGGCGCCGAGAAAAACGGGAAATCGCATCGTTGCCTCATTGAATACTCATGAAAGCATAGCAGAGAATGCGAGTTCCCAAAGCCGCTCACGGAAAATACCGCTATTACATTTGAGCCATTCAATTCGAAATTACCGAACGTAAGACGCGCCATTAATATCGAAAGTGGCGCCGGTCGCCGAAGGGCTCGCGCCCGTCAATAAAAATGCGATCATCGCGCCGACCTCTTCTGGCTGCGCAACGCGGCCGAGGGGAATTTCTTCCAGTGCTTTTTCGCGCGCTTCGATATCCTGCGGCGCCATGCGGGTTTCAACCCAACCCGGCGCAATTGAGTAGAGGAGGATATTCTCAGCGGCGAGGCCGCGGGCCCAGGTTTTGGTCATGGCGAGGACAGCGCCTTTTGATGCAGCGTAGGCGGCATTTTCAACGCCGTCGCCGCGGTGGCCGGCGCGGCTGGCGACATTGATGATGGTTCCGCCCTTACCTTGTTCCCTGAAATGCGCGATGGCGGCGCGGCAAATATCGGCGGGCGCCTGGACGTTAACAGCGAGCGTGCGTGTCCAGCCGTTATCCCAAGCTGTCTGATCGCCGGTGAGTGGCGACGCCGTAAACATACCGGCATTATTGACGACCGCGTCAAGGCGATCGGTCCGTTCAAGCGCCCGCGCCACAAGAGAAAATCCCGCATGAGGTTTTGAAAGATCCTCAAACAAAAAATCATCGGCAATTTGCCCGACGGACGCTGCTGCTTTTTTGGCGGAATCTGTTTTGCCGCTGGCGTGTAATACAACCTTCGCGCCAGCTTCATGACATAACCGCGCTGTCGCAGCGCCAATACCGCGCGCGGCGCCAGTGATGAGAATTGTCTTACCTAGGAGTGTCAACATAACGGGAGGGGTACGTCGATCTGGGCCTTAACGCAAGATTTACAGCCCGCCGCCCGTGAGAATATTGCGGTTGATACTGAATTTTTCTCCACCATCCGCATCACTTCGAATTTGCTTCAGCAACAAATAGTGATCCGGCAGCACGTTCAGAAATTTCTGCGTGCGTTGACGCCGCATCTCGACATATTTGCGCCATCCGGCTTCGGGAATTGGCGTTGTCTGCATATAGTCACGCCCCTTATAAAATCGTTTCCCCATTAATGCGGCCCGATAAGATGTCGGCGTGAAAAATGTTCTGGTCGGCATGTCGAGATTATCGGGCATGGTGTGCCGCCAGATTTCAAGATTTTCCTTCAACCGCGGCGGGATATCCATGTCATGGCGCACAGCGCGCCAATAAGGCGTATCCTCTCGGTTGCTCGTACAAAAAAGCAGCGAAATGAAATCGACAATTTCAGCGTAGAGACCGTCAATCAGCGTATTGTAACGGCGTCGAACCGCGGGATTGAAGTCACTATCCGGAAAATACGTGTAAAGCCACTGAAGCGCGACCTGCACGGAATATATCGCTGTTGCTTCTAGCGGTTCGACAAAGCCGCTTGAAAGGCCAATTGCAAGGCAATTGTTTTTCCATGAATGACGGACCTTTCCGATCCGCATCCGGATGATGCGCGGCTCAATGTCATTCGCCGCTGGCCCGACATATTTTTTGAACTCGTCGACAGCCTCATCGTCAGAAATAAATTTGCTGGAATAGACATAACCGGAACCGACCCTGTTAAACAGCGGCACGCGGAAGCACCAGCCAGCGTTCATCCCCGTCGCTCGTGACGTTGGCTCTATCTGCGTCGGATCATCATGAGGCAACTGGGCGACCACAGCGCGATCATTCAGCAAATATTTTTCGTATGATTCAAACGGTTCGCCCATCGCCTTGCCGATAATCACGCCAGCGAAACCAGTGGCGTCGATGATAAATTCGATTGGGTAGGCGCCGTGCTCTTTGAGAGCAAGCTCCGTTACAAACCCGCGCTCGTCCAGCTTTACTTCGTCGACATTGTCGAGAATTTGTTTAACGCCAAGTTCCTTGCCGCGCTCCATCAGCATCTTCGCCAATTCAATGGCGTCCATGTGATAAGAGTAGGGAATTTCCGACTGGTAGTCTCTGGCGTTTAACGGGCGCGGGCCTTTGTGCGCACGGATGATCGCCGGGCACACCGAAATCGCTTCCGTGTAGCTATCGCCTATTGGGCCGCCGCCGGGATGCATCGAATATTGCGAGAATAAATATCCTGGATTGACGCCATGAAGTTCGTCCTGCGAAAAAAATGGATTGACCCAGGAAACGCTTTTGCCATTCTCATCAACGTCCCAATTCGCGAACAACCCGCTCAGTTTGAACGTCGCGTTGCAGCGCTTGATAAAGGTCGATTCCTTGATCCCGATAATCCGCAACAAATCCGCCATCGGCCGCGCCGTCGACTCGCCGACGCCAATGATGCCGATATTCGGGCTTTCGATGACAGTAATCGACATTTCGCCGGCGCGTATTTTCTGCTGGAACAGCACCGCCAGATAGGTCGCGGAAATCCAGCCCGAGGTGCCCCCGCCGACAATTGTGATATTGCGTATTGGCGCCGCCAATGTTTGCCCTCCTCTGGCAATTTGGCGCTTTTAACGACTTTCGGTCAAGCCCGGCGGCGATTCCAGATCGACCTCCGGCCAATGCTTGAATGCAGCGCGCACCCGCGCTACATGAGCGGCTTTTCAAACCAGCGATAAGCTTAGCGGGGTCGGCATGGCCGGACACAGCAAATGGGCGAACATCCAACACCGCAAGGGGCGCCAGGACGCCAAGCGGTCAAAAATGTTCTCCAAACTTTCCAAAGAAATCACTATCGCCGCAAAGATGGGCGCGCCGGATCCAGAGTTTAATCCGCGATTGCGTCTGGCGATTCAGGCGGCAAAAGCCCAGTCCATGCCGAAGGATAACATCGATCGCGCGATCAAGAAGTCGACCAATGCAGACGAGGCGAGCTTTGAGGAAATTCGCTATGAGGGATTTGGCCCCGCCGGCATCGGCGTCATTGTCGAGGCGCTGACCGACAATCGCAACCGGGCCGCCAGCGAAATTCGCTCCATCTTCACCAAAAGCGGCGGCAATCTGGGCGAGACCGGCGCGGTCTCATTCATGTTCGACCGGGTCGGGTTGATTCAATATCCGGCTGATGCGGCAAGCGAAGATTCGATCATGGAGGCGGCGATTGAAGGCGGCGCCGATGATGTCGTTTCATCATCAGACGATCATGAAGTCTATTGCGCCGCGGATCAGCTTGCTGAAGTTGCGCGCAATCTGGAGAAGATATTGGGGGAACCTCAAACCGCAAGACTGATCTGGCGACCGCAGAACGAAATTGAGGTTTCGGGCGATAAGGTTGAATCTGTCATTAAGCTGATGAATACGCTGGACGATTGCGATGATGTGCAAAACGTCTATGCAAATTTCGATATTTCTGATGAGGAAATGGAGCGGTTGGCGGGCTGATGCGCCGGTCAAAAGTCCTTGCCTCCGAATGGCTCGCAGCATTGCATCATGCTTTAAGCTTCGGCGGCTTTCTTTTCTGTCGCCCTATCTTTTGTCCATCGTTTGACAATCGCGTGAAGCTTTTCCGTGCTGACCGGCTTGGGCAGATAGTCGTCCATCCCGGCGTCCTGGCTCCGCTGGATATCAGCTGCCATGACATGGGCGGTCAGACAGATAATCGGGGTCGGGTCGGATTTTAATCCGTTCTCCAATTCCCTAATTGCCCGCGATGCTTCAAACCCATCCATTTCAGGCATCGATACGTCCATGAGAATCAGTTCGAAACCATCCGGATCCGTTTCAAACCAGCGCAGCGCTTCGCGCCCATTATTGGCGATTACTATTTCAAATAGATTTGGCTCAAGCATATGCTTGATCACAAGCTGGTTTACCTCATTGTCTTCAGCCAGTAGAATTCGTTTCCTCGCCGTTTTCGCGATCGCCGGCAGGTTATATATCGGCTCAACGGCGCCAGCGGTCGCTTCGCTTTCGCCGTCTACGCTGAGCATTGTTGAAATTGTATGGAGCAGCAATGTCGCGCGCGCCGGTTTTATAAGATAGCCGTCAACGCCGATGTCTCGAAAGCAGCGCGCATCGCCAGGCCGGTCCACCGACGTCAACACCATGAGCGCCGTGTCGCGAATTTCGCTATCCGCTTTGATCGCGCAGGCAAGCTGTCGGCCGTCCATTCCGGGCATAAAAAAGTCAAGAATTGCGAATGCATATGGATCGGCATCCGCCATGGCGGCGCGCATCATCGCCAGCGCCTGACTTCCGTTTTCCGCCGCATCGACCCTGAAACCCCAGGCCGTCAGTTGTTCGGCGAGGATATGTCTGTTGACGTCGATGTCATCAACGATCAATGCGCGGCGATTAGCGGCGTCAATTGCCGGCGCCGTGGTGATTTCCGCCTGATCGCTGACAGGCGCCGTCATTTCAACCCAAAAAGTCGACCCTTCGCCAAGTTTCGAAATGGCGCCGATGCGCCCGTCCATGGCTGTGACCAAACGCTTGGAAATCGAAAGCCCTAAACCTGTGCCGCCGAACGTTCTCGTCGTTGATGTATCCGCCTGCTCGAACGCGTCGAAGATTTTCCCAAGAACTTCAGCGTCCATGCCAATGCCGGTGTCTGTCACTTCGATGCGAAGCGCCGCGCATTCGTTCTCGACCTTTCCCGACACGCTGATCAGGACATATCCCTGGTTGGTGAACTTTACAGCATTGCCGACAAGGTTTGTGATGATCTGCCGAATACGCCCGCCGTCCCCGACCAGCACCCGGGGAAGGTCAGGCTGAAATCGAACGATCAATTCAATTTGCTTTTCTTGCGCGCGCGCCGCAACCAGCGCAGCGACGTCTTCAATCGACATGCGCAGATCAAACGCCGCTGTTTCAAGCTCCAGCTTGCCGGCCTCGATTTTCGAAAAATCGAGAACGTCATTGATGATTGTCAGTAACGCGGCGCCGGATTTGTGAATTGTATCGGCGAAAATTCGTTGGCGGCTATCCAGCTCGGTGCCAGTTAACAATTCCGCCATGCCAAGAACGCCGTTCATTGGCGTGCGAATCTCGTGGCTCATATTCGCCAGGAACATTGATTTTGCTTCCGACGCCTTTTCGGCTGCAATACGCGCGCTCTGCAATTCTTCGATTAACGCCACACGCTCGTTTCTGGCGCGGTCCAGCTCCTGTTGCGACATGTAGCCGAACATCAGGACATAACTGATTGCAGCGACAAACAGCGGTATAGCCGCCAATAGCGGAAAAAACATCGCTGAGCCAGTCGCACTCGCCAGACATAAGCCAAAGGCAACAGCGTAAGGCGACGTCACAATGAGCGCATTGGTTGGCGTTGATCGAAATTGGGAAAAAGCAAGCATGTATCCATTGACGATGAAAAACATCGCTGCCGCTTCGCCAAATTGATGCCCGGAATTCCACGCCAGCACCGGGGCCGCCGCCCAGAATGCGCAAGACCCCATCGCGACAAAGGCATATATGCGGTATTTCGATCCGGAATTGCGCAAACTGCTCCTGCGCATCCGCGCTTCAATCAGAGAGCGCACGGCGCCCGCAATCATTGTCAGCGCGTACCAGACAATCGCCGTTTCAATCTGGACAAGCGCCAACAGTAAAATGAGCCATGCCGTAATATGAATATAGCGCGACGCTTGGGTGGTCATGATGGTTTTCAGCGAAGCTGAAACCGCATCTTCTTCTTGAAGCGCTGGTTGTGCCGCAGCGTCATTCATGAATCGTTCCCAAAACCAGGCTGCGCCCCAAAGGGAAAAGTTAAGCCATGGGCGTTAATTCAATCTTTACGGCGGCGGAATTTGTTGCGCCCGGGCGCGACAAAACGGTGCTGAAATGCGGTAAGCCGAGGCGTTGGAAAGCCCGTCCGCTATAGCTGATAACCTGCAACACGGTTAATGTTTACGCTATCTTCGATGTGTCTTGTCTCTGGTAGTCAACGACAATTCGTACTTCGCGGCGATTACGGCGCGGCCGGACAACAAAGTAGTAAGCATCGGCGTTTAGCATCCGCCAAAAGTTAATGATTAAGAGAGGCCTAATGCGGATCGCGAGCGCCTTTATTCCAGTATTTGCATTTATCGCAACGGCCTCTCAAGCGCAGGAATGCGAACCGGCGAGCATCGAAAATATCGGGCAATGTGTTGTGCGTCGGGACTTTGAAACCTACCGCCCGCTGGTCACCGCGGCGCGCATCGATTCTACGCAATTCGATGGGGAGGCGGCGCCTGTCATCGACGGCGACTTGTCCGATGCTGTTTGGTCGCAAGCGGCAATCATCACTGAGTTTCATCAAGTCGAGCCTGTCGGCGGCGCCACGCCAAGTCAGCCGACGCGCGCCTATATCATGTATGACAGCAAGAATCTTTATGTTGGCATCTACGCATTCGATTCTGAACCCGATCAGATCAGGCGCGCGCAAATGCTACGCGATCCGCAACTGCAGGACGATGACGCCGTCCGGGTAATGATCGATTCCAACGGCACCTTCCGCGATAGTTATTTTTTCGGGATCAACCCAAATGGCGCGCGGTCGGACGCGCTGACTGAAAATGGTTCATCGTTTCGCGACGAATGGAATACAATTTGGCGCGGCAAAGCGCGCGTCGTTGAAGACGGATGGATTGCAGAATTTGCGATCCCCTTTCAGTCCTTTTCATTTGACGCATCACTCGATGAATGGAATCTCCAGATCATCCGAACAATTCGGCGCAACAATGAAGAAATCCGCTGGTCCAACATAAACCAATCCCGCGGTCGCATTAACATGACCAATCCGGGTCGACTTGCCGGGATCGATGGCGTCTCAAGCGGCATTGGTCTTGAGGCGCAAGTCTTTGTCACCGGAGCGGCCTCTCATGACTGGGTGCTTGACGACACGGATTTCGAACTAAACCCCAGTGGTAATATTTTTTATAAGATCACGCCGTCGCTAACAGGATCGCTGACTTTTAATACGGACTTCTCCGACACATCCCTGGATGCGCGCCAGGTCAATACAGGGCGGTTTTCATTGTTTTTCCCCGAGACGCGGGATTTTTTTCTGCAGGACTCGGCGGTTTTTGAATTTGGCGGCCGGGTATTTAATGACGCCAAAAACGGTCTGCCATTCTTTTCCCGCAATATTGGCATCGTCAATGGCGAGCCGGTCGACATCATCGCCGGCGCAAAGCTCAGCGGTAAAGCGGGCCCAGCCAATGTCGGTCTTATTTCGGCGCGTACGGGCTCAGCGGATGGGCAGGGCATTGACGGCCAATATCTTTCATCAGCACGGCTGTCAGTCCCGGTGTTAGCGGAGTCAAAAGCGGGCATCGTTTTTACAAATGGCGATCCGTCCGGCGCCACAGATAACACAGTCGCCGGCGCGGATTTTCAATATCAACGCTCGAATACTTTCGGCGAAGGAACATTATATGCCGATGTCGCCTATGTGAAAAGTTTCACTGATGACGTCGGCGACGACATGGTCGGGTCGGAAATCGCCTATCGCAGTCAGAAATGGAATGGCACGATGCGCCTGCGCCATATCGGCGAAAATTACGCCCCGCAATTGGGCTTTTCAAACCGCACTGGCATCCGTCGCTACAACATAAATTTCTGGCGCACTTATCGCCCGGAGAACAGTTTCATCCGCTTTGCGGAAACCGGCGCCTGGACAAACATCATCACGGATTTAGGTGATCGGAAAATAGACCATTTCTACGGCGCCTGGGCGGGCGGCGCGAACAATGCGGGCGATGAACTGTGGCTCAATTACGAGCACGGCTTCGTCGATATCGAAGCGCCCTTTTCAATCGCCGGCATCGTGCCGGTCCCTGTCGGGCAGTACCGGTGGAACCAGTATAATGTTCGCATCGCGTCAACCAACGCCCGCGCTGTCGGTGTTGAGTTCGAGATCAATAAGGGCGGCATTTATGGCGGCGACCTTTTACAGCTCAGCGGCGGCATTAATCTGCGGCCCAACAAACATTTTGAGTTTTCCGCCGAGCATGAATATCTGGAATTTGACCTCCCTCTTGGGGATATCGGCATCCATATCTCTTCAATTAATTCGACGATCGCCTTTACGCCGGACATGACCATCAAGACCGAAATCCAATATGATAATATCTCTGAGGCATTTACGTTTTTCTCGCGCTTCAGCTGGGAACCGGCGCCAGAGCGAGAAATTTTTCTTTCCTTTGGGCACACGGCGATCATCGACCGCGTACAATTCCCTCAGGATTTCACGTCGCAGGGCTCCAGCCTGGCGCTGCGCCTCGGCCACACTTTCCGCATGTAGCTTGCCTTGCGCTGCGGCCCCGCCCCTGTTAGAGGCTCGGCCCGCGATGCGAAAAGGTAAAGCAAGGCATGAAAATCAACGGTAATGAAATCCGTCCCGGCAATGTTGTTCAGCATCAAGATAGCCTGTGGATTGCCGTAAAGACCAATGCGGTCAAACCTGGCAAGGGCCCCGCCTATAATCAGGTTGAACTGAAAAATCTGATCGACGGCCGCAAGCTCAACGAACGTTTCCGCGCATCTGAAACCGTCGAGCGCGTGCGCCTGGAACAAAAAGATCACACCTATCTTTATGAAGAGGGCGATCTGCTGGTCTTCATGGACGCCCAATCTTTTGAGCAGATTCACATCTCGAAAGATCTCATTGGCGAGCGCGCCGCATTCCTGCAGGACGGCATGGCGGTAACCGTTGAAGTTCACGAGGGCCGCGCAATTGGCGTTAAAATGCCCGAACATGTTACCCTTGAAATTACCGACACAGAACCGACCGTGAAAGGTCAAACCGCATCGTCTTCCTACAAGCCGTCGACCGTCGACAATGGGCTGCGTATCATGGTGCCGCCGCATCTGTCTGTTGGCCAAAATATCATCGTCAACACTGAGACGCTGGAATATGTAAAGCGCGCTGACTGATGATCGACATCAGCCAGCCGCCACAATACCGGCTCCCCACACGCTCAAAACTCCCGCTACATATGTCGCCTTGCGGTCAATCGTTGCCCTGCCGCGGCGAGCCGAGTAAGCGCACATTGCCGCGCCGCACGCCCTGTGTGTAGCTGCCCTGTCGGGTGCGTTTTTCTTAAAACAGCAAGGGTGGTGACGATGACAATGAGATTCAGAAATTTAGGTGCGGCGCTGTTGATTGCAACGTCAGGCATGGCGTTAACAGCAGGCGCGTTTGCCGGCGAAGCTGAAGATGCGCTGGTTGCGAAAATAGTCGGCGCTTACGGCGGCAATCGCCTGACGAATATGCGCTCAATCAGAATTCAGGATGAATATAAAAACGCTTTTCCCGGACAGGGTTACACGCCGGGCTATGTAGAATTCACACCCCTGAAACAGGATGCGCAGCTCGATCTTGCAGGCGAGCGCGGCAGCGTAGAAGGCTGGAGCGCGAATTTTAATTTTACTTTTAATACTCGTACAGTTTCCGTTGATGATGACATCGTCGCCATCAATTACACTCCCGGCACATATCAGCCGGGCGCGGGCGCCGACTACTACGCCGCTTTTGGCGCGGTCATCCGGGTGACCGACACATTACTTGCCTATGAGCTTTCAAAGCAGACGGAAAATGTCGAATATAAAGGCGCTTCAACCTATCTTGGCCGGCCCCATGAAATGATTACCTTCACCATGCCGTCTTCGCCTCCGGTGACGCTTCATGTGGATGCCGAAACCGGGCTCATTTCAAAAATGACGCGCGCAACAGGCTTTGGCGCGCTGACCTATCAGTTCCGCGACCATAAGGCGGCAAATGGCGTCGGTTACGCCTCGAATTTTGAGTTTTTCGTTGGCCCCGACGTCAACATCCTCACGCTAAGCCGCGAAGTCAGCGTCAACAATGTCCGGGCTAATCTCTTTGAGATCGATCGTGGCATCAGCGAAGAGGGCGCGCGCGTCGACACATCGGAAATGACCGTCGACGAGATCGCCGACGGCGTTTATCTCGCCGGTACAGGCAACGCCTATACAGCATTCGTTGACGCCGGAGATCATATCATCGGTGTTGGCGGTTATGCAGGGCTAACAGACCGCTTTACTGCCTACAAGGAAGCTGCAGGCCACGATAAGCCTTTGCGTTACCAGATCGTCACGCATCATCACACAGATCACCTTGGCGGCATGGCCGACGCGTTCGCGCTGGGCGCGATTTTTATCGCGCCGGCGAATGCTGTCGCTAATCTCAATACCGCCGCTGGTGAGACAATCCCTGAAGATCGCCTTCAGATCATCGACGGCACGATGACGCTTGGTCCAGTAGAGATTTATGACATCGCGACCAATCACGCAGAGAGCTTTGCGCTCGCCTATATTCCGGAGGCCAAGGTAGCGTTTCAGGCGGACCATTATAATGGAATATATGTGGACGAACCGTCACAGGCCGGCACAAGTTCAGTATATCTTAAAAACGCCATCGACGATCTCGGCATCGATGTCGACATTCTTCTTTCCGCCCATGGCCGCAAGGCGAGTTCCTGGGCGGACTTTGAAGCGGCGGTGGCGGCATACGATCCGCGGCCCTGCGCCTCAGGCCGCACCATCTGCCGCGGCGTTTCTTATTAAATTGATCATCTGAAATTCAGCGGCGCGCTTCGGCGCGCCGCTGTTTCTTAACTATTCTTCCGGCGCATCAGTTTTTTCCGCCTTTTCTGCATCGCTCGCCGTGGAGGCGCCAGCTCCTTCCTGCGCGGCAATTACCGCTTCAAGCTGTTCAATAACTTTTGCGATTGGCTCGCCTGCCTCGCCGGTCATTCCCGCACGCTGAACGATCCGTAGATCGTCGAGAGCGCCTTTGTAATCGCCCGTTTCGATGCGCGCCACGGCGCGCAGTCGATGGAAGGAGGCCAATTCCGCGCTGGAAAAAGTGTCGCCATATTCTGCTTCAATTTCATCTAGCATTTGCAACGCTTCCCCTGCCCGTCCCTCTTTTTGAACGATGCGCTGCACCTTCGCCAGCCGGTTGCGAACCGCCCTTCGAAATTTGATTTCCGAACGATCGGAAAGTTGGAATGTTATTTGCGTTTGGACGCCTTTTCTAACGACTGGCTTTCCAGAAACCGTCCTTGGCTTGTAGCGCCAATCCTCCACCGCTTCTTCAGCAGCCCGATCAAAACAATTGTTGCTGGAATCTACTGTAGAAATATTTTCTGTGGACCCATCGACGGTGACATCAAATTCAACGAGAACATGTTCGTTATCATCCGCGCCGCGCAAGCATCTGCGAGGGTATTTCGGCGGCACACGGAAAATCGGGCGAGCATCATAATCTTCGGTTTGGGTCGGTTCTTCAAAAACAAACGTAATAGTAACTTCTACGTCTTCCTGCGCCCGTCTTACCCCGCCGACCCGCCGCGGCTCATAGGTCCAAGTTCGAACAGCTGCGACCGCAGTTTCATTAAAACAGTCATCCGTCGTTTCAACGACGCGCACTTTTTCGGTTTTACCATCTCGAGTTACGGTGAAATTCACCGTCACCCGTTGCGGCTCCAAAGCTTCACCTGTCGCGGGCCGACAGGAGGCGGGGTAATCCGGCACAATCCGGTGGGATGGCGCTGCAGGGGTTTCGTTAGGTACGGGCGCGGCTGCCGACGCAATGGCAGCGATAAGCCCAAGCGACGCAATAGTTGAGATTATGCCCACTTGCCCACCCCTGAAACAATTGCATTCGGGGGCGAGACTAGCCGATGATTAGCGTGATGGATATCCCCTGTACTATCCGTCTATTTTCAGGGCTTTAATAAAGGCTTCCTGGGGAATTTCCACGCGGCCGAACTGGCGCATTTTTTTCTTGCCGGCCTTTTGTTTGTCCAGCAGTTTTCTTTTGCGGGTCGCGTCGCCGCCATAGCATTTTGCGGTGACGTCCTTCCGCATAGCGGCGATTGTCTCGCGCGCAATGACGCGCCCGCCCAGCGCCGCCTGGATCGGGATTTTGAACATATGGCGCGGGATGAGATCTTTCAGTTTTTCGCACATGGCGCGGCCGCGCGCCTGCGCCTTGTCGCGATGAACGACAATCGACAGCGCGTCGACGGGTTCGTCATTCACAAGCACCTGCATCTTAACGAGATCGCCGGGGCGATGGTCAATGAGCTGATAATCGAAACTCGCATAGCCCTGCGACACGGATTTCAGCCGGTCGTAAAAATCAAACACCACTTCGTTGAGCGGCAATTCATAAACCACCATGGCGCGTGAACCGGCATAGGTAAGGTCTTGCTGCACGCCGCGACGCTCTTCACACAACTTCAAGATGCCGCCGAGATATTCGTCAGGCGCCATAATCGTCGCCTTAATCCACGGCTCTTCAAGGTGATCGATCCGCACCGGGTCCGGCATGTCGGCAGGATTATGCAGCTCTAAAGTCGTTCCATCAGTCAGATAAATATCGTACACAACGCTTGGCGCGGTTGTGATGAGATCGAGATTAAACTCGCGCTCAAGACGTTCGCGAATAATCTCCAGATGTAAAAGCCCCAAAAACCCGCAGCGAAAGCCAAAGCCCAGCGCCGCCGAGGTTTCCATTTCAAATTCAAAGCTCGCATCATTGAGGCGCAATTTGCCGACCGCTTCGCGCAGATCCTCAAAGTCATTAGCGTCAACGGGAAAGATGCCGCAAAAAACAACGGGGACGGACGGCTTGAAACCTGGCAGCGCCGCATCGGTGGGGCGCCGATCATCAGTAATCGTATCGCCGACTTTTGTGTCGGCAACTTCCTTGATCGAACCCGTCAAATACCCGATCTCGCCGGGCCCAAGCATATCGACGGGCGTTTTCTTGGGCGTTGAAACACCGACCTGATCAACGGAGTAAACCGCCTTGGCGCCCATCATTTTGATGCGCATGCCCTTTTTGAGGACCCCATCAATGATCCGCACGAGCACGACAACGCCAAGATAAGGATCGTACCAGCTGTCAACAAGGAGCGCTTTCAGCGGCGCATCGGCGTCGCCTTTTGGCGCCGGAAGCCGCGTCACAATCGCTTCAAGAACATCATCCACGCCCATGCCGGTCTTGGCGGAAATTTCCACAGCGTCAGACGCATCAATACCGATCACATCCTCAATCTGCGCCTTTACACGGGTCGGATCAGCCGCCGGCAAATCTATTTTGTTCAGCACCGGAACAATTTCCAGATCAACGTCAATCGCCTGGTAGACATTAGCGAGCGTTTGCGCCTCAACACCCTGACTGGCGTCGACCACCAGGAGCGCGCCCTCACAGGCGGAAAGCGAGCGTGACACTTCATAGGTGAAATCCACATGGCCTGGCGTATCGATGAGGTTCAGAATATAGCGTTCGCCATCTTTCGCGTCATAGGAAAGCCGCACGGTCTGCGCCTTTATCGTGATGCCGCGCTCGCGCTCCAATTCCATAGAGTCGAGCACTTGTTCTTTCATTTCACGATGAGCCAGACCCCCAGTCGTCTGGATCAGCCGATCGGCGAGGGTCGATTTGCCATGATCTATATGGGCGACAATCGAGAAATTGCGGATATTTTTTAAGGGCGTCATCACTTGAAAATCTGTTACAGGAGCGAGGCATATAGACGGCGGACGCGTCCGCGACAATGGCGCGGCAGACGGCTTTTATCCTCGCCTTTAAAAAACCCGGCCCCCTTACGGGGACCGGGCTTTCTTCTCACTGGGTAGGGGTAGTGCGGTTCTATAGCAGGATCATTTTTGCCCGTATCCGATCCTGCTCCAGATTCTTGTTTGTCGCGTGATCGAACCGGAAAACCGGCGCCCGCTTTTCCTGATCACGCTCTAGCTGCGCGCCCTTAGCGCATCGCGAATTTCCTCCAGCAGGACTTCCGATCTCGGCGGCGCCGGCGCCTCAGCCGGCGCTTCCTCCTGTTTCTTTTTCAGGCTGTTCATTCCCTTGACCAGCATGAAAACAGCCCAGGCGACGATTAGAAAAGACAGAATATTGTTAAAAAACAGACCGACATTCATGGTGACAGCTTCCGCATCAGCGGTCGCCGCCTGCAGCGTGATGACAATGTTGGAAAAATCGACGCCGCCGAGAAGTATGCCGATTGGCGGCATGATGATGTCATTAACAAGCGATTTAACAATAGTGCCGAAAGCGCCGCCGATGATGATGCCGACCGCCATGTCGACAACATTGCCTTTGACGGCAAATTCCTGAAATTCTTTGATCATGCCCATAGGATGCGTCCCTTCTTTGGAATATGTCGCCGCCAGCCGATTAAAAGGCGGGCCACAAATCTCGCCCCGTTGCGACGCTAGTCTGATTTGCCATAGGCGCAAATCGGCGACGACGACGAGTTTTACCCAGCTGGACGGCTGCGTAATCAGGGTTGAAAGCAAAGCAATCAACGGAAACCGATTGGCGAAATTGCCGCCAATGGTTGCTTCATCCGGCGCGCAGCAAAAAACCCAGGTCAGCGCCTGGTATTTCTAGAAAACGGTCAGGATATCTTTCAGCGGCTTTTTGATCAGCGCATGGTGGGGAACTTGCGCGTCGGGCGCCGGCTTGCCGGTGACAATCAACAGGAACGGTTTTTCATTTGCCGGCCGGCGAAGCTTTTCGTTCAGAAATGTCATTGGCTTTGGCGTATGGGTCAGCGTCGCCAGCCCCGCCTGATGAAGTGCAGCGATTAAAAATCCGCAGGCAATGCCGACGCTTTCATTGATATAGTAATTTTTCTTATCCATCCCGGCCTCAACACCGCCGCGGCGCTGAGCAAAAACCGCAATCAACCACGGCGCGATATCAAGAAAGGCCTTGTTGGCGTCTGTGCCGATCGGGTCCAGCGCGTCAAGCCATTCTTCACCGGCGCGTCCATCATAAAAAGCGCGTTCTTCTTCTTCGGCGGCAAGGCGAATTTCATTTTTGAGGTCTCTGTCGCCGACCATGCAAAAATGCCAGGGCTGATGATTAGCCCCTGAAGGCGCACGTCCTGCGGCGGCAATACACGCTTCGATAACCGCTTGCGGCACAGGCTCATCGGTGAAATCACGCACCGTATGACGGCGTTTGATATCATCGAAAAACGCTGTGGCGCGCGCTGTCATTTCACTTGCGTTGCGATCGACAAAATCACCGAGCTCGGAGAGTGTCGTGAATTTGCCAGACATCAATCTTTATCCTCATAGCGATCATGGGCGTCTTTTATTGTCGTCCGTTTTCCGAAAAGCGCATCCGCCTCATCAAAAAACAACGGGCCAGGATCTTCAATTTCATGGTAAATCATCACTTCGCCATCCGTGAAAACGCCATTTTTGTCTTTGTGGCGTGAGGCAACGCGCATGGAACCTTCACCAATCGCGATTTCGGATCTTACTTCTACATATTTGGGGTGGCCGCGGACCTGCTCAATGACCATGAAACCGTCTCGCGTCGGCGTTGCCGTTCCGGTCGTGTGAAATCCTGCGGTCGTGAAATAGTGAAAAATATATTCTTTGGCGTCTTCGTCATAAAAGAAAATTGTCCGGCCGCCATAGGAACCGTCTTCCAGTCGATGGGTTGACTGGAATGCCCGGCCCCCAAGGATTGTTTGCCATTTGGCGATGTCAATAATCGGCGCCCCGTCCGGTCCGGCGCCCTCGCCGCGAAAGGTCTTTCCATCCAGCCCTTCGAAGACCGCCATGGGTTGGTAGCGAGGCGCATCCTGCGCAACAACGTTTCCCGTCGACGCGCACCCTAAAAAAAATGACACGGCGAGAGCCGTCTGTATTAATCGACTTAAACGCATTTCGATCCCCTATTCGGCAATTGGCGTCATTTATCGCCGCCCAAAAAGCCGTTCAATATCAGCGAGTTTCAGCTCCACATAGGTGGGGCGGCCGTGATTGCACTGGCCCGAATGGGGCGTCGCCTCCATCTGGCGCAGCAGTGCATTCATTTCGTCGACATTAAGCCGGCGTCCCGCGCGCACCGAACCATGGCACGCCATGGACGAGCACACGTCTTCCAGGCGTTCTTTCAACACTAACGCATCGCCGAATTGCGCAAGATCGTCGGCAAGCGCCCGCACCAGACCTTTCACATCAACTTCACCCAACATTGCCGGCGTTTCACGCACCATGATCGCATCCTCGCCGAAGCGTTCCATGACAAGGCCAAGCTCGGCAAAAGCAGCGAGATGTTTTTCAAGACGCTCCACATCGTCAGTATCAAGTTCGACAATCTCCGGCAGCAGCAATCCCTGGCTCGCGACAGCGCCATTTTCGAGCGCTGACTTCATCCGCTCATAAACGAGACGTTCATGGGCCGCATGCTGATCGATGATAACAAGGCCGTCAGCGGTCTGCGCAACGATATAGGTCTCATGCAACTGCGCCCGCGCGGCGCCAAGGGGGTGTTCTTCCGTCAACGGCGCATCACCTGCGTCATCAACGCGAGCGCTTGGCGCACTGACATGGTCAAACCCGGCGGCCTGATCGCGCATACCGTCTGACGTTTCGTGATTTATCGGCGCAAATGGATTGACGCCGACCGGAGCCCTGATTCCCGGCCGCATTGGCGTAAACCCGCCCGCATTCGACGTCATGCGGCCCAGCGCATAGGCGCTTGTGGTGGTCGCCGCGCGATGCCCGGCTTCAGCGAGCCCATGCCGCAAAGCGCCGATAAGAAGGCCGCGCACGCCTGCGGCATCACGAAACCGCACCTCGGTCTTTGCGGGATGCACATTCATATCAACTTGCGCAGGCGGCAGAGTGACGAACAGCGCAACCGCAGGGTGTCTGTCGCGCGCCAGAAAATCCGCATAGGCGCCGCGCACGGCGCCGACAATAAGCTTATCGCGGACCGGTCGGCCATTGACGAATAAATACTGCTTGTCCGGCAACCCGCGATTAAATGTCGGCAGCCCGGCGAACCCTTTCACGATGACGCCGTCTCGCTCGGCCGTTATGGCAATCGCGTTATCGCCAAAGTCCTTGCCCATAATCGCGGCAAGGCGCTTCAGCCGCCCCCCCTCACTTTCCGCTTCGGCGGCAAGGTTTAGACTTTTGCGCCCTGAAGATATGAGCGTGAAAGCAACGTCCGCCCGCGCCATGGCGAGCCGGCGCACAACATCGCTAGTCGCAGCGGATTCCGCCTGATCGGATTTTAGAAATTTTAGCCGCGCCGGCGTTGCGTAAAAAAGATCGCGGACTTCGATGCGCGTCCCATGACCGCCGAAAGCCGCCGGCGCCGGGCTGATTAGTCGCCCCCCTTCGACGGCGATGCGCCAGGCCTCGTCAGCGCCCGCTGCGCGCGACGTAATCGACAAACGCGCCACCGCGCCGATCGACGGCAGGGCCTCCCCGCGAAAGCCCATGGTCGCAATGTTCATCAAATCATATTCGCCGTCGGCGCCGGCTGTGAGTTTTGACGTTGCGTGGCGCTCAATCGCCAACAGCAATTCGTCTGCGGTCATCCCACAGCCGTCATCGGACACCATCAGTCTTGTCTTGCCGCCATGGTCGGTGTCGATATCGACACGCGTCGCGCCCGCATCAAGCGCGTTTTCGACCAGCTCTTTAACCACAGCGGCGGGCCGCTCGATGACCTCGCCAGCGGCGATTCGGTTAATCGCGCCCGCCGGCAGCCGACGGATAACGTTAAGCCTTGTGGAAATCTTTTCTGCGCGATTCGTCATGCCTGATTATGCCAAGCTCCTGGGCTCACGCCAATGCGCCATAAAAAAGCGGCCCAGTCGTAGGCCGCTTTGTTTTCAAGTTGGCTGTGGAAAAGCCTAAAAAACGCCAGGCAGGTTGAGCGTCTTCGATTTATTGATCTCAACTTTGCCTTCTTCGCCCAACACGGCCTTAATCGCCTTTTCCCGTTCGGCGAACCATTCTTCTGTATTTTCAACCCGCAGGGGCGCGGCAGAATCATCGACCTGATCGCCTTCGAAATTCCAGAACATCAGCTGGTTGGCGAGGCTGCGCTCTTTATCGCCCCGCCCGCCATTTTCAGCGGCGAGAAGCGCCCTGATTGACCCGTCGGCGCCAAGGGCGCCAGCCTTGCGCAACAAGAGCTGTTCGCCAGCTGTCGGCGGGGCGGCGTTTGCATCGCCTAAAAGCACCTGCTGTGCGCGTTGGGACGGCGATAATTCCTGTGGGCGCGTTTCGCCCGGGCGCGGCGGCCGCAAGCCATAATCGGGAGGCACGACAAGAGGCGCTTTGGTCGCTATAGCGAATTCGTCAGGGGCGTTTTTGCCGCCGCCTACGGCCTTGCCGATGCCGCAACCGCTGGTCATCAGGGCAAGCGCCCCCAGGGCGAGTGCAAAACGCAGTTTTGGATTAACTTTCATTGGCCTTTAACTCCACGGCTTTCGCCCGCCCGCCTGTAGGTGATTTTGGGCGCACTATAGCGATCCCAAGCCGCCACGCAAACGCGTTTAAGCGGGCGGTTTTCGTTCTCTCGTGTTCCATGCGTCAAGCAGCAACAGCCCCACCCCGATATTGATCGCCGTATCCGCGAGATTAAAAACCCAAGGGAAATAAAGCCCCGAAAAATCGAGAAAATCGACCACGTAACCATAAGCAATGCGGTCATAGAGATTGCCGAGGGCGCCGCCGATGACAAAGACGACGCCAGTCGCCGCCACGGGCCGGCGCAGCTTGCCGAGCCAGATGGCAAGTCCGATTGCGACGCCGAATACCAGCACAGACAGAAAGACGCGCGAAACAACCCCGCCTGCAAGCATGCCGAAACTCGCGCCGTAATTTTGAACAAAGGTGAGATCGAAAATGCCGGAGATTTCTATTCTGCCCCGCGCTGGCAGGCGAAGGATCTCAACGATCCAATATTTCGACGCCTGATCCAGCATCGCGACGATGACGGCGCCGGCAATGCCAATGCGGAAATATGGGTTGGCGCGGGCTTCCGCCCACCATGACCTTATCCGAGCCAGGACGGTCGATGCCTCAACGCCGCTCATTTTCCGTCCGCTGCCGCGACAGCGTCCGCGCAACGCACGCAAAGATCGTCATAGGTTTTATTCGCGCCGACCTCCGGCAGGATACGCCAACAGCGGCGGCATTTATCGCCATCAGCTTTGATTGGGGTCACTGCAATCCCATTATCGTCGCCTTCGAGACGGAAGGCGTCTTCAGGCGCCTTTTCCCCGGTTAAGGCAGCGCCGGAAGTGATGAAAATCTCGGCCGCATCAAGCCCATTATAGGCGTCTCGCAACGCGGCGTCGGCGACATACACGACAGGCGCCGCCTCAAGACTCGCGCCAATGCGCTTGTCGCGGCGTTCAATTTCCAGCGCCCCTGTCACAACCCGCCGCACATCGCGGATTTTTTTCCATTTGGCGGCGAGCGCATCGTCACGCCATTCGCCTGGCGTTTTTGGAAACTGCGTCAGATGTATTGATCCGTCCTCTGACAGGTAGCGCGCCATCCACGCTTCCTCCATGGTGAAAACACAGATCGGCGCAAGCCACGCCGTAAGCCGCTCAAAGACAAGGTCCATAACTGTCCGCGCAGCGCGGCGGCGCTGATCGTCCGTCCGGTCGCAATATAGACTGTCTTTGCGGATATCTAGGTAAAAGGCGGACAGTTCAAGCGAGGCAAAATCAATGCATTTGCGCCAGGCGCCCTTGAAATCAAATGCGTCGTAAGCATCGCGCACTTCGCCATCAAGCACGGCGAGGCGGTGGAGAATATAGCGCTCAAGTTCGGGCATGTCCGCCGGCGCCAGACGCTCAGCATCCGCAAACCCATCAAGGGCGCCAATCAGATAGCGCATCGTATTGCGAAGCTTGCGATAGGCGTCGACGGCAGAACCGATGATCTCTTTGGAAATGCGTAAATCGTCAGTGTAATCGGAACTTGCGACCCATATACGGATAATCTCAGCGCCGTAGCTTTTGATCACTTCTTCGGGCGCCATAACATTGCCAAGAGATTTTGACATTTTTCGCCCGTCGCCATCAACGACAAAACCATTGGTAATCACATGATTATAGGGCGCACGTCCGCGGGTGCCGCAAGACTCGAGCAAAGACGACTGAAACCAGCCACGATGCTGATCGGAGCCTTCGCAATAGACATCGGCCGGCCACGAAAGATCGTCGCGGCCCTCCAGAACGAAGGCGTGGGTGGAGCCTGAATCAAACCAGACATCCAAAATATCTTCGATTTTTTCATAATCACCGGCGGAATATTCCGGCCCCAAAAATCCCTGCGCAGTGCGATCAAACCACGCGTCAGCGCCATCTTCTTCAATCGATGCAATGATCCGCTGATCGACCGCGTCGTCGCGAAGGATTTCGCCGGTTTCTTTATGCACAAAAATTGTCAGCGGCACGCCCCAGGCGCGCTGGCGCGAGATCAGCCAGTCGGGACGTCCCTCAACCATGGCGCGGATACGATTCCTGCCTTGCGGCGGCGTAAAGCCAGTCTCGTCAATTGCGGCAAGCGCGTTAGCGCGCAGGGTTTTGCCATTCGCTGTGGGTTTATCAAGCGCGATAAACCATTGCGGCGTATTGCGGAAAATTACCGGCGCCTTTGAACGCCAGGAATGCGGATATGAATGGGTCAGCCGGCCGCGCGCCAGCAGGGCGCCTTTTTCGATCAACGCCTCAATGACTTTATTGTTGGCGTCGCCATCTTTGCCTTTTTTCCTACCTTCAGTGACCAGCACTTTTGCGCCTTCAAAGCCCGGCGCCTCTGCGGTAAAGGCGCCGTACTCGTCAACCGTATGAGGAATTTCGGCCTGTGTACCGAATTCGGTAACCCAGGCGATATAGTCTTCCTGGCCGTGACCGGGCGCAGTGTGAACAAAACCCGTCCCAGTCTCGTCCGTGACATGATCGCCGGCGAGTAACGGCACCGGAAATTCGTAACCGCCGCCAAGGCCCTTTAACGGATGGTCGCAAACGAAACCCTCAGGGTTTACATCACCGACGCGTTTGGCCTGTTTGATTTTCGCGGCGGCAAAAACGTCGTCAGCGAGAATGTCGGCAAGGATCAGCCTGTCGCCGAGCGCCGCCCAGGGTTCGAATTCAGAAGGCTCAAGTGCAGAAACCTGATAGAGCCCGTAAGAAAGTTTCGGTCCAAAACAGATCGCGCGGTTGCCCGGAATGGTCCATGGCGTCGTTGTCCAGATCACTACAGACGCATCGCCCGGTTCGCCTTTGACGACCGGAAACTTCGCCCAGATGGTCGTCGATTGATGGTCGTGATATTCAATTTCGGCTTCAGCGAGCGCAGTTTGTTCCACCGGCGACCACATCACCGGTTTGGAGCCGCGGTAGAGCAGCCCGAGATCGGCAAATTTCAGCAGCTCCGATGCAATGACCGCCTCGGAAGAAAACGCCATCGTGGTATAGGGATTATCCCAATCGCCTTCGCCGCCGAGACGGCGGAATTCTTCGCGCTGGATATCAAGCCATTTTTGCGCATAGATTCGGCACGCTGCGCGAAACTCCGATGACGGAATATCGCGCTTAACGCGGCCTTTGGCTCGAAACTCTTCTTCGACCTTCCATTCGATGGGAAGCCCATGGCAATCCCAGCCCGGTACGAAATTAGCGTCGAACCCGGCCATCTGTTTTGACCGGACGATCATGTCCTTCAAAATCTTGGTGAGCGCCGTCCCCATATGGATATGTCCATTCGCATAGGGCGGGCCGTCATGCAGCGTAAAGGGCGGACGATCCTTTGCTGTGTCACGCAGGCGCTGATACATTTTCATCGAGGCCCATCGCGCAAGCCATTCAGGCTCGCGCTTGGGCAGTCCGGCGCGCATGGGGAAATCCGTCGACGGCAGGAACAGCGTGTCTTTGTAATCGCGCGTACCGTTTTCCGTATTGTCCCGGTCGCCATTCGATGCATCGGGCATCGTTCAATCTCTTTGTGTTTAAAGGTTGTCGATAAGGATGAGAGTGAGGCCCGGTCCCGGGCGCCTTTGTCAAGCCTTAGAAAAGGCCGCCGGCGCTCCGATCCGGGCTGGTAATTCGATCATTTGTGGCCAATATGAAAAAACCGCCGCTCATGGCGACGGTCTTATCAGGCAATATTGCGCACGTCACCTGCCAGGAACCGGCGTTAAATCAGCTCCAGCAGATAGACGCGGCTGTCATCAGCTTCGCAATACATGGCGCGCGACCAGCGATCGTCGCCCTTCTGCGCCGTGACCGTCGCGGTCATCTTCCAGGCTCCGCCGACGTCTTCCGCGGTGTCCGGCTCTGCCGGCGCCGCCAATATAAACCCACGATTGCCGAGAGCGGCGCGCGCATGTTTGGTGCAGGCGCGATAGGCGTCCGCATAGGTCAAGCGGATCGGTTCAGGACCACCGTCGAGACGCGGCTCAAAATCACCGTCGCTCAAATTCCCGTTCCGGGGCCGCGCCTGATCGTCGCCAGTTTCATAATTGGCGTCATAGGCAGGCGTGGCGCGGCGCGAATAACGATCATATTTGTCATAGCGGTCGTCGTACCGGGCTTCATAGGCGCGTTCTCTTGCCCGCGCCTCCGCAGCTTCATTGAGAATGATTGCGCCGCCTATGACGCCGAGCGCAATCAACGCGCCCTTGCCGCCGCCATGGCCATGATGGCGTCGGTGGTGACCGCGATGCCCGTAATGGCCGCCATAGCCGGCGGAATAATAGCCGTTACCGTAATATCCGTTGTGATACCCGCTATAATAGCCGCCGCCCGCCAGCGCAGGAGCGCCTGCGCCAAGCACGATCGCTGCGGCAGCTGCCGAAAGGGAAAGTTTTCGGGAAATTTGACGGATCATCACACAACCTCCATCGCTCAGTGATTTGGCCCGCAATTCAATTGTGGATTGAATTGGCGCCATAGGGTTCCAGCAAACCAAAAATCCCGCTTCAATGTGTCGAGATTATGGCCGCCAAAGCATTTCGCGAAAAAGTGTGGGCGGCTTTTCGAAAAAGAAATGCGACCAATTAGAAATACTTAGCGCCATTCAACAGATTCGAATTGAAAAAGGATGGCCCGCACATTTACGCGAGCATCTGAAGCGCCGCAGCGCTGTCAGCGGCAATCTGCGCCTTTAAGGCATCTAGCCCGTCAAATCTTTGCTCATCGCGGATAAATTGTTCAAAAAAGATGTCAATTTCCTGACCGTAAAGATCTCCGGAAAAATCGAATAAATGCGCCTCAAGGAGCGGCGCATCGGCGCCGACGGTCGGGCGCCGTCCGAAATTCGCAACGCCCTTATAGACGGCTCCGCCAGTATTTGCGGTGACAGCGTAAACGCCCTTTCGCGGCTCTATAAGATCACCAAGGACAATGTTTGCCGTTGGAAAACCGAGCGTACGGCCAAGCTTTTGCCCGGTGACGACACGCCCGCGCACCGACCATGGCCGGCCCAGCATCATCGCAGCTTTTTTCACCTCGCCCGCCTTGAGGGCTGCCCGCACGGCGCTTGAGCCAAATTTTTCCGCCCCTGGATTTCCTGCAACAGTTGCAACGAGCTTGACCGCGAGGCCCGCATTTTCACCGAGCGCCTTCAACGCTTCGCCATCGCCGGCGCGGCTTGCGCCAAAACGAAAATCAACCCCGGTTACAGCGCCGGCCAGACCCAGCCGCGCCGCCAAAACTTTACGTACAAAATCTTCGGGCGTCATCGCTGCTAAAGTTCTGTCAAATGTCAAAGACAAAATCTCTTTGGCGCCATGCGCGGCAAGCTGTTCGTCGCGTTGCGCCGGCGAAGAAAGTAAGAATGGGGGGGCTTCCGGCTGGAAAAAGCGGCGCGGATGCGGGTCGAAGACGACAACGCCGGCTTGGGCGCCGTGCTCGGCAGCAAACGCTGCCGTTTGTTGCAATAAATGCTGATGGCCGAGATGGACACCGTCAAAATTACCGATAGCGGCAATCAATTTGGCGCCGCTTACCATGTGAGGCGCTCCGCGGCGGCAATTGCATGAACATTTGCTTCTTCAAGCCGCGCGGCAATGGACGCCGCATCCGCCGACCCTTCGTGAATCCCGCCTGCACCCGCTACAAGGACAGCATCGATGGCTTGTCTGTTAGCGCCCTCGATATCTGTCGCCAGCCCGTCGCCAATCGCAAGAACGCGTGACGGATCAATTGGGCCGCCATGAGCATTTTCAATCGCTGCATGGGCAATCCGGTAGATGGGCGCATGGGGCTTGCCGCCATAAACAACATCGCCGCCCAGCTGTTGATAAATTTGCGCCAGCGCGCCGGCACACCAGATGATGCGCCCGCCCCAATTCACAACAACATCTGGGTTGGCGCAGACCATCGTTAAATTACGGGCCGCAGCCTCTTCCAACACAGGGCAGTAGTCTTCCGGCGCGTCGTGCTGATCGTCGACAAGGCCGGTACAGACGACAAACCCCGCATCCGCCACAGACGCGAATTCGATCGCCAAACCTTCAAATAGCGGATCGTCCTTTTCGGGACCGATGCGATAAGCCGGCGCGGGCAGCCGCGCTTCAATTTCCGCACGCGTTGCATCGCCGGACGTCACAATGCTGTCATAGGCGGCGCGGGGCAGACCAAGACGATCAAGCTGGCCGGGTATGATCGACGACGGCCTCGGCGCGTTGGTCAGAATAACAATCGGGCCGCGGCTTTTGCGAAACTCGATCATCGCGTCGGCGGCGCCTGGAAACAACGTTACGCCATTATGAACAACGCCCCAGGCGTCGCACAACATGGCGTCGTAATTCTGCGCAACATCGCGGATACCGGATATTATCGAAAATTTTGTCACAGGCCGAAGCGGATAAGACCGCGCCGCAGCGCGGTCAAGCGGCTCCCGACCGCGAAGGCGGTCGAGATTTCAGGCAGCGCGCCTTTGCGCGCGGGCTGCCGCCAGGATATTAGGACGCTTCGGCAAGCTCAATGCTGGGCATTACATAAAAGCTTGCGGGACGCGGAGCGCCAAAAAGGTCGCCCTGCCCGAAATCAATACCCAACGCCGAAATACCGGGCATATCCGCCTCTAGTTCAACCTTTTCAACGATAAGGTCGATATTGTGCTCACGCAGCCGGTCTTTGAACACCTTGACGCGGGCACGCGCCGCATCATCGCCTTTGTTTTCGTTCAGCAGTAACGCGCTTGACGCTTTGACATAGCGGAAATTCTTTTCGCTCAAGGCGCGCCAATTAAGATCAAAGCGGCGAATATGGTCAGCGGAAAACATATACCCCCGGCGCGCGATCGCTTCGAGATTTTTTTCAACGCGCGCGTTCATAATTTCGACCGCGGGATAGGTAAATTCGAACACCAGGCGCTGCGCCAGATCACAATTGGCGTCGAGATAATCGGTAAACCGCGTAAAAAAGTCCTGATCGAAAATTGTCGCGGGAGAAATATTGCAGAAGATTCGATAATCTTGGCCGTTTGTCTCCAATTGGCGAAGGGCTTGAACGGCGCGCAACAAGATCATGTTATCAATGACGCCGATCTTGTTGGCGCGCACCGCAGCGTCAAGATAATCAAGCGGGCGCAGGATCGTGCCGTCGCCGTTACGCAGCCGCGAAAAGGCTTCGAAATGACGTTGTTTGCGTTGCGGGAGGCTGACAATTGGCTGCAGGTAAAGATCGACGCGGTCATTTTCGATCGCGTCTTTGACGCGCTCAAGCATTTCCGTATCCTGATTTCCTACAATTCCTTTGACGCCGGCAGTGTCAAAGTCCAATTCCGGCAATGATTTCGACCGCCCCAGTCCCGGCTTAATTTTTTGAACAAGTCCGCGCAAGAGTTCAATCTCCCGCTGGGCGTTGCTCATCGCGAAGCCGGCGCGGGCATGAAGAATCAAGGAAACCACTAATGCGATTGCGAGCCAAATCTCGAATTCGATTTTAAATCCGGAGTTGACCGTCGCAAAAATTAGCATTCCGGCGGTGATGCCCGCCACGAACAGGACTGCCGCACTGTAACGTGAACTCTTTTGCCGCCAGTTCATAAATTTCCCACTTCGACCTTGTTCCGACTCCAGCGCTCCCCACGCTGACAATCGTTCTAGGTGTAAGAAAATTGTCTTTAAATCCGATTAAGTATGGGGCGCGGCGGCAGGCATTCCACCGGCCCTAAAGGTGTTTGAGGACAAGCTGACTCCCGAATTTCGTCCGGGTAGGCTGCAAATTCACAGCTGAACGCAAAAAAACCCGCCCAGATGAAATCCGGGCGGGGACTTAATGGTTGGTTAATTTCCGGTTTACCTTCCGGAAACGCCCCAGTTTTAACAATTAGCGCATTTCTGATCGGAAGTTCATTGCGATCGCAATGAACGCTCCCCGTAAAAAGCCTGGCTTTTTACTCCGGATATGCACTAGCTCGGAAACTGGCTGTCGATCGGATCGATCACCACTTCAACGCGCCGGTTCGCTGCCCGGCCGCCATCAGTGGCGTTATCTGCAATCGGGCGGCTTTCACCATAGCCGACGGCCTGTAGCCGGCCCGCCGCAACACCCTGGGCGGCAAGGTAATTGGCCACTGACAGGGCGCGACGCTGCGACAGCTGCTGGTTATAATCTTCCGGTCCGGTTGAATCCGCGTGGCCGTTGACCGTGACCGTGGTTTTGTCGAATTCCTTCAGGACCAGCGAAACGGAATTCAGCGTTTCGTAAAAGCCCGGCGTAATATCAGACTGATTAACGGCAAATGTGACGTCTGAAGGCATGTTCAGGATCAGATTGTCGCCGTCGCGCGTAACCGAAACGCCCGAATTGGCAAGGCGATCGCGCAATTTGGCCTGCTGGCGATCCTGATAGACGCCGATGCCGACACCCGCCGCCGCCCCAATGGCTGCGCCGATCGCGGCCCCCTTGCCGGGCTTGCCGGCGATGGCGCCGGCGATGGCGCCGGCCGCGGCGCCTGCCGCAGCCCCGCCTGCCCCGCTGGTCACGGTCCTGCTGGCGCGGCGTTCGCCTGTGTAAGGGTTGGTTGTGCAGCTGACCGCGAAAATCGCGACGGCCCCCAATATTAGTGATTTCCGCATCTGTTTTGCTCCTCTTCCGGCATTTAGGTCATTTCAATTCGGTTAGACGCCCGACTCAGGCGGCCACTTGTGCGACCCCCAGAATGCGAACGCAATATGGGCCCATTGCTTGACCCAGGGAATTAAAAACGCGTAATTGCGGCGAAATTAGCGCAAGGCGGGGCCAGGCCCTTCACGATGCCGCCAGCTGTCGAAAATTTAAGGCCGGCCCTTGACGTCATGGCCTCGCGATCCTAGATCGCTGCTAGCACTCACCTCGTTTGAGTGCTTGCACAGCAGACTGTTGTGCGCCTTTGTTTTAACCGGTTGTTTTTTAACAAGAAACCAGCCCAGGGAGACTTTACCTATGGCATTTCGCCCTCTCCATGACCGCGTGTTGGTCCGTCGCATTGATGAAGACGAAAAAACCGCAGGCGGCATCATCATTCCAGATACTGCAAAAGAAAAACCACAGCACGGCGAAGTCATCGCCGTCGGGTCCGGCGCCCGCGGCGACGACAATGAAATTGTCCCGCTCGACGTCAAGACTGGCGACAAGATTCTGTTCGGCAAATGGTCGGGCTCGGAAGTAAAAATGGACGGTGAGGAGCTCCTGATCATGAAGGAGTCAGACATCCTCGGGATCGTCGACTAACCCACAAAATTCGAATTTAAGGAGTACGCATAATGGCTGCTAAGGAAGTCAAATTCGACGTTGAAGCGCGCGAAAAAATGCTGCGCGGCGTCGACATTCTCGCCAACGCCGTAAAAGTCACGCTCGGCCCAAAAGGCCGTAATGTTGTGATCGACAAATCGTTTGGCGCACCGCGCACGACGAAAGACGGCGTCACCGTGGCGAAAGAAATCGAGCTTGAAGACAAGTTCGAAAACATGGGCGCCCAGATGGTCCGCGAAGTCGCTTCGAAAACCAATGACGAAGCTGGCGACGGCACCACCACTGCAACAGTTCTCGCGCAAGCGATTGTCCGCGAAGGCGTTAAGTCAGTTTCCGCCGGCATGAATCCGATGGATTTGAAGCGCGGTGTTGAACTTGCAGTCACCAAAGTCGTTGAAGACATCAAGGCGCGCGCAACGAAAATTGCGTCCTCTGATGAAATCGCGCAAGTCGGCACAATCTCGTCAAACGGCGAAAAAGACATTGGCGAGATGATCGCCAAAGCCATGGACAAAGTCGGCAATGAAGGCGTGATCACGGTTGAAGAGGCAAAATCTCTCGAGACCGAACTCGACGTTGTCGAAGGCATGCAATTCGATCGCGGATATCTCTCTCCGTACTTCATTACTAATGCAGAAAAAATGATCGCTGAGCTCGAAGATCCCTATATTCTTCTGCACGAAAAGAAACTCGGCAATCTGCAATCCATGCTTCCTCTTCTCGAAGCTGCCGTGCAGTCAAGCCGTCCGCTTTTGATTATCGCCGAAGACGTTGAAGGCGAAGCGCTTGCGACACTCGTCGTCAACAAGCTGCGCGGCGGTCTAAAAATCGCCGCCGTTAAAGCGCCGGGCTTTGGCGATCGCCGCAAAGCGATGCTCGAAGACATCGCAGTGCTTACGGGCGGCCAAGTCATTTCCGAAGATCTCGGCATCAAGCTTGAAAATGTCACGCTCGACATGCTTGGCACTGCAAAGAAAGTATCGATCAACAAAGACGATACGACGATTATCGACGGCGCAGGCGACAAGTCCGACATCGAAGGCCGCACTTCGCAAATCCGCCGCCAGATTGAAGACACGACATCTGATTATGATCGCGAAAAACTGCAGGAACGCCTCGCAAAACTCGCTGGCGGCGTTGCGGTGATCAAAGTCGGCGGCGCAACCGAAGTAGAAGTAAAAGAGCGTAAAGACCGCGTTGATGACGCGCTAAATGCTACTCGCGCTGCAGTCGAAGAAGGCATCGTCCCCGGGGGCGGCACCGCGCTCTTATACGCTTCGAAAGCGCTTAAAGGACTTGAAGGCGCTAACCCCGACCAGACCGCTGGCGTCAACATCATTCGGCGCGCATTGCAGGCGCCGATCCGCCAGATCGTCTCTAATGCAGGCGGCGAAGGTTCGATTGTTGTTGGAAAGCTTCTCGAGCAGGACAACTTCAAATTTGGCTTTAATGCGCAGACAGATGAATATGGCGATCTCATCGCCATGGGCATTGTCGATCCGGCGAAAGTTGTTCGCCATGCGCTGCAGGACGCGGCATCTGTCGCAGGCCTGCTGATCACTACCGAAGCCATGGTTGCCGAAACGCCGAAGAAAGACGGCGGCGGCGGCATGCCTGATATGGGCGGCATGGGCGGTATGGGCGGTATGGGCGGCATGATGTAAGCGACCTGGCGAGCCCAATCGCCAAGCAGTTTAGTTGCGTACCAAAACGGCGGTTCTTCGGAACCGCCGTTTTTTGTTGCGCTTTTTGATTCGCTGTCCCCTGGTTCGCGACGCGTCAATGCAGCGTCTAAATATCCGCGCTCGCGTTCGTTGCAGGATGAGGTAAGCCGCACTGGCTCTCAGGCGATAAATTCCTTATCGAACAACACGCCGTCTATGATGACCGCATTAACGGAGACTCCTTTCACCCGATCCTTGGGGTTTGCTGGCTGTATGGTTTTTCAAGCGTTCCGCGGACAATGCACGGCATCGCACCCCCTCCAAGGTTAATCGACACACGCTCTACCCGCGATACGGGAATTTCACACCTATTTAGCGGCATAATTTGCGCTTAAGGTTTATTTTGCTAGTGTCCGCACGGGGCATTTTGCGGGTGGGGCTGAATAAATGAATCGTATTGTTGGCGCATTTTGCGCGGCGGCGCTCGCCGCGTCTTTTTCCTTTTCGGCGGGTTTCGCACAGGAAATTCCGATAGACGAGGATGCGCCCGCGACTGAAGAAGCCGTCCTCGAACCCGCACGCGACTTTTTCGACAAGGATACCTATTCAACGCGCGCAATCATTTGCCCATTTAAAGGCGCAGTCGCCTATGACCCTGGCGATGTTTCATGCGGCCTTATCGAGGTTCCGGAAAACCGTGAAAAAGCGGATCCGCGCATCATCGAGCTTCACTACGTCAAGATCGCCGCTAACGAACCTGATGATTGGGACACAGAAGAAGATGGCGAATGGGCAAAGCGCGATGATCCGATTATCTATTTGACTGGCGGACCCGGCGCAAAAGTCCAGGGTTATGTGGACCGCCTGAAAGATCATGGCGTCACCCATGCGCGCGATCTTTATATTCTTGAGCAGCGCGGCATTGGCTGGTCCGGCGATTTTTGCCCGACCTATTTTCTGCAGGACCCGGCTGCAGCGAACTCACCCGATTGGGACCAGTATCAGCGCGCCGGTCTTGAGGCGATGGAGACCTGCTTTGCCGCGGCGACAGCGGCTAAAGTCGATCTTTCCGGCTATTCAAGCATAGAAAACGCCCGGGATGTCAAAGCCCTTCGCATAGCGCTTGGATTTGATCAATGGAACGCATGGGGCATTTCATATGGATCCATTCTCGGGCAGGCCTATCTAAAAGAAGATCCCGAGGGCATCCGCGCCGCCGTCATCGACGCTATCGTGCCGCTGCAACAGGACATCACTTTTCATCACATCGCACGTTATTATGGTCGCGTGTTGACGATGCTTGATGAGGCATGCGTCGCCCATGGCCGTTGCGCAAAGAAATTCCCGGATTTTAAAGCACGCCTTGAAGCCGCAATCATGAAGACATCTATGGCGCCGATTGAAGTTGACGCCGTCGACGATGAATTGTTTCCGTCGGGCAAGGGTTATTTTTTCCAGGACGTTATTGGCGGCGCGCCTTTTGTTTTGTTTTACGAGCAGGACAATTACGCGACGCTGCCCGCCTTTATCGATTCATTTGTTCGTCTGGTTGAAAAGGAAGATTATGAACCGTTTCGACTTTTGACCGCAGGCGGCGCGCCTGCCTTTGATATTTCGCAAGGCATGTATAACGCAATCGCCTGTAATGATAATTGGCACGGCGCAATGCAAAAAGCGTTTAAAGAGGATTTTGCGGATTATCCGGCGCTATCAATGATTTTCGGCGACCCGGCCCTGGTTGAAGAGCAGGCGCGCATGTGTCAGCGTTATGGCGCAACACCGCGAGCCCCGGAAGATTACCTCGCGGTCAAAACCAACATCCGTACGCTGGTCGTTGAAGGCGCGATGGACCCGATCACGCCGCCGCCTTTGGCCAAAGCGATCCTGGCAGGCTTTTTAAACGGAACCTATGTTGAGTTTCCTTTTGCGGGCCATGGACCTACTCGTTCGGTTGAATGTGCCGGCGATTTTCTGACAAAATTTTACGACGACCCCAACGGAGAGCTTGATACAAGCTGCGTTGATGAAATGGCGCCGCCGAAATTTGTCGGCGCGCTTTTTGAAACCAAATTCTTTACGAAACTGGGCGTGCTGGCCGCCGAAGACGAAAAGAAACTTGCCGTTCCTGTTGTCTGGATCGGATTGCCCGCCCTCATTTTCCTGTTCGGCGCATTCATTTACACGCTTGCCCCCGCCGCAAGGCTGATTAACGGCGCCGGTGGTCACGCAACTTCCGGTGCGCGGCCGCTCGCATGGCTAACCTCGCTTCTGGGCCTTACGGCAATTGGCGGGCTCGGCTATGGGGCTTACGCTTCCTATGAGGCAAATGAGTTTCTCCTGCTCGTGGGCATGCTTGGCTGGACGCGCTGGTTCGCGATTGCCGGGCTCTTTGCCGGGCTTGCGGGACTGTATTTGTTATGGCTGACGATTAAGGCGCGTTTGCGCCAGCCTTTGCCGATTGGCGTCCTTTTCGGCCTTTGTCTAACCGGCGTCTCTGGTGTCGCATTGGCGGTTTGGCTCATGGTCTGGGGGCTCTCGCCCTTTTAAAAGGCCGCACGAACGCTAAAGGCGGCTTGGATCATCGGGCGATTGGATGGAATCGACCGATGATCTAAATTATTGGCTGCGCGCCGGATTTTGCGAAAAACCGGTACGCAGTTTTTCGCCCGGCGCTTCAGTTGCCAGGCGCGCGAGGCCCTGAAGTTATTTTAGCTCTTGCGCGCAGGCGTGGAGTTCGGCAGGTAGGCCAAAGAGGTTTATCCGCGCAAAGATTCTATTCCGTCGCAGTCGGCATTGGCTGACACCAAAAGTCCGGCGCCAAGACCACAAACAAGTCCGTTAAGAGCCCAGCGAGCAACCACTGAAATCGCTCCAAAAGAGCCGCCGACATGATATCAGAATTCTTACCCGCCTTTGTCGCCGCATTCGTGACGCTGTTTATCGTGATCGATCCGATCATGGTGACGCCAATTTTTGCGTCGCTAACAAAAGACGATACGGCGCGGCAGCGGCTGCGCATCGCGTTTTCGGCGGCGCTTTATTCTGCTCTTATCCTTGCCCTTTTCGGCTTTGCCGGAAACACGATGCTGCATCACCTCGGCGTCAGCATGGCGGCGTTTCGCGCCGCTATGGGCATCATTCTTTTCATTATGGGCTTTCGCATGTTTTTCGACCCTGACAGCGAAACGCAGGCAAAAACGCCCGGTCCCAAAGCTTCTGCGCGCGATAATATTGCATTCTTTCCCCTGGCTATCCCGATGCTGGCGGGACCTGGCGCGCTCGCCACCGTAATGTTGCTGATGGGGCCGGAAACAGGGCTTGTGCAACGGGGAGCGGCGGCATCGGCCGCTATCGTCGTGCTGGCCATTGGCGTTCTCATGATGAGTTTTGCCGGTCGTATCGGCGATACCCTCGGCCGCACTGGAATGAATGCGATCACGCGCATTCTCGGGATGCTGTTGATGGCGCTGTCAACACAATATGTGTTCGACGGCATCCGCGTCGGCGTTCTTGAACGGATCGCCGCCCCCGCAGGCGCCTGATAAGATTTTAGAGCCGGCTGTCCAGAAGCGCTTTGGTTTCGGAAAAACCGTTTCCGCCGGGTGATGCGCCATACCGCAAACTGCCGCCGCGCAACGAAGCGCCGGCGCCGTCTCCAGCGCAGACAAATCTGTTAATACGCCGCGCGCGTGATTTTCCGTCAGCATCACGGCATATGGCTTCGAGGGCGCCAAGGGCGCCGTCGCAGGAATTTGTAAGGCTAGCGGATGATGGCCAGTCTGCTGCGGACCGCCAGTCAATAGTCGCTCTTAGAGAAATTCCGCAAATTGATTCCGTGTACGCGACCTCCCGGTCGAGGGCTTGTTCTTCTGCGTCTCGGGCCCGTAGTTCTCGTAAAGATTGCGCGGACGCAGGGGTGAAACTCATAGCGGCACACAAACCGGCGGCTGCCGCAAAAGCGGCGGCAAGGCGGCGTTTGGCGTCAACGGTTCCCATCACATTGATTCTTTCGGCCTAATGCGGCCCTTTTACGACAAAATGCTGTTGATTTTCTAACGCGACCACAAAATAGCGGCAAAATTACAGCGTTTCTTCAAGGAAATACGTGATTTCAGCCGATGACGGGCGTCCCTTAATGTCCAATAATGGCGCATAGCGGATCTCCAGCACCGTCTCGTTAAGCAATACGCCCGGTGTGCTGTCGGCGATAAAAACTGCCTTTTTGATCCGCGATGCGATAATGCGCGCGCCCGTGGGATCATCAGCGACACCTTTGATCGCTTTTGCCGCGACAATAACAGCATCGGCAAGAACTGCAGCGTTAACGCCTTCGGCAATTGGCGCCGCGCCGATGTCGAAAATGATTGGTGCGCCGGTGGCTGCGCTCAATATCGCCCTCGCCCCTTGCGCCCGGCGGAGGGCCGTGTCGTATCCGGCAAAAGGCAGAACCAATGACCGGTCATCACCGAATGATTTTGAGGCGGCGAGCCCCTGGGTTTCGCCCGGCCAAAAAACCGTCGCGCCGCCATAAGATGCAATGCGCAAAAGCGCATCGCCTTGGGCATTTTTATAAATGATGTCGCCGCGAGGCGCGCGCGTGGGCACCAGAACATAGATTTCGGGCGACGGTCCATCCGGGTCAATCGTGCAATCAATACGGGGATCTGTCTGCGTACATAAGAATTTAACCCGGGCTTCGCTTGATTGATCCTCAAACAAAAATGAGCGGTCGTCGCTGGCGAGGACATATCGCTCAACCTTTCCGCGTGCAGCGCGCTCGGCGCGGCGCTCCCGTCGTTTGCCCACGAGAGCGGAAAATGGATCGGATTGGGATTGCGTCATTGCCGAAATTGGTTGCTGCGCCGCCGCAGGCGGGCCCGCGAAAACGCAAATGCCGAGAAAAACCGCGCAAATCGATGCGCCGAATTTTGGCAGGTTATAAGTCCGGCGCCTTGGCAAATTGCCGCTCCGCGGTAGCGATCAGTATTCCGTAATAGTCTTATAACCCGGCATTTTGGTCAAAAAAGGGCCCTGCCGCAGCGTGCTGCGGCAGGGCGTCACAAAATCGTCAATGCGCCGCCGGCTCGCAATATTCACGCGGCAATATATTGCCCGCCATTTGCCGATAAGACGGCGCCGGTGATAAATCCCGCCCCTTCGCCGGCGAGAAAAGCGACGCAATCGCCGATTTCTTCCGGGGCGCCGAGACGGCCGACCGGCACCTGCGCGACGATGCCCTGCAACACCTTTTCATCGAGCGCCGCCACCATATCCGTTGCAATATAGCCCGGCGCAACAGCATTCACGGTTACGCCCTTACGGGCGCCTTCCTGCGCCAGCGCCCTGGTGAACCCGATCATGCCGGCTTTCGCCGCGGAATAATTGACCTGTCCCATTTGACCTTTTTGGCCATTGATCGAGGTAATGTTGACAATGCGCCCATAGCCGCGCTCGCGCATGCCTGGAAAAATCTGGCGGCTCATATTGAAAACGGAATCGAGATCGGCGCGAATGACTTCCGACCATTGCGCCGGCGTCATTTTGTGAAAAAACCCGTCCCGGGTAATCCCTGCATTATTCACAAGAATGTCGGTCGGCCCTTGTGCGCCCTCGATTTCCGCAACACCGCCCTGACAGGCGTCATAGTCGCCGACATCCCATTTATAAACATTGATGTCAGTTTCGCTCTTGAATTGCGCCGCCGCTTCGTCATTTCCCGCATAGGTCGCCGCGACATTGCAGCCGTTATTTTTAAGAGCGAGCGAGATGGCGCGCCCGATGCCGCGCGTCCCACCCGTGACAATTGCATTCTTACCCATCTATCATCTCCCGTATTTCACCGGGCAGTCCCGGCCCATTAAATCCGTACCCACACCAATATGCAGTTATCGCTCCACGCATATGGCGATGCCCATGCCGCCGCCTATGCATAATGTTGCAAGGCCTTTCGATTTGCCCGAGCGTACCATTTCATAAATCAATGTCGTCAATATTCGCGCCCCGGACGCGCCGATAGGATGGCCAAGCGCAATGGCGCCGCCATTTACATTGACTTTGTCAGCGTCCCAGCCAAGCTCTTTGCCGACTGAAAGCGCCTGCGCCGCAAACGCCTCATTGGCCTCGATAAGATCCAGATCGTCGATCGACCAACCGGCTTTTTCAAGCGCGATCCGCGACGCCGGCGCCGGACCAATGCCCATGATTGCCGGATCGACACCGCAATGCCCCCAGGAAACGATGCGGGCAAGCGGTTCAAATCCGCGTTTGTCCGCTTCTTTTTCCGACATCACAATCATTGCCGCGCCACCGTCATTTAGGCCGGAGGCATTTGCCGCCGTAACAGTTCCGCCGTCACGCTGGAAGGCTGGCCGCAGACCGGAAATGCCCTCAAGCGTCGCGCCGTCGCGAATATATTCATCTTGATCAAAGACCAGCTCACCTTTTCGCGTTTTGATCACTACCGGCGTAATTTCGTCCGCAAACTTTCCGGCCTTTTTCGCCGCTTCAGCCTTGTTTTGACTGGCGACCGCAAAGACATCCTGTTCTTCGCGGCTGATCTGATATTTCTCCGCCAGATTCTCTGCCGTTTGGCCCATGTGAAAATCGTTAAACGCGTCCCACAACCCGTCGGTAATCATTGTGTCCGAAAAACTTTTGGAACCCATTTTGACGCCGTCGCGAAGATGGCCCGCATGGGGCGCAAGCGACATATTCTCGTGGCCGCCAGCTGCAACAATCGCTGCATCGCCGAGACGCACCGTCTGCGCCGCCATGGCAATGGCGCGCAAACCCGAGCCGCAAACCTGATTGATGGTAATGGCGGGCGTTTCCTGCGGAATGCCCGCGCCGATACTTGCCTGACGTGCGGTATTTTGACCCTGACCGGCTTGCAGCACATGGCCCATGATGGTTTCACCGATATCGGCGGCATCGATCCCCGCACGTTCAATCGCCGCCGCGATCGCGGTTTCACCGAGCTTTGCCGCCGGGACACTGCTCAATCCGCCGCCAAATGATCCAATTCCGGTCCGCGCCGCCGACACTATTACCGCACCGCTCATAAATCCTCCTTATCAGGTTTTTGCCTGCCCCAGCGCAGCAAACATGGACTTTCGACCATGGCAAATCGCGAAGAGCAATAACTTTCAATACGTTACGCGGCAGCGAAAGTTTGCGCGCACGCGTAGGCATTTCTCATTTTCATGCTATAGCAGGTTTAGCAAGCGCACAAAATCATTGCGCCGCAACAATTGCCCCGAGTCGGCGCTTGCCGTCCCGGCGGCGGCGATCGGGAGGGACCGCCCATGTCAGAAAAAGCGAAAACCAGCCGTAAAAACGGCGCCGGGGACGGCGCTGCGACAGTCATCAAGAAATATGCAAATCGAAGGCTCTATAACACCGCCACGTCGTCCTATGTGACGCTGGATTTTCTCTCCGATATGGTGAAAAGCGGCGAGGATTTTGTCGTCTATGACGCCAAATCCGGAGACGACATCACTCATTCCGTCCTTACGCAGATTATTTTTGAGGAAGAAAGCAAGGGACAGAATTTGTTGCCAATTGAGTTTCTGCGCCAGCTGATCAAATTTTACGGCGACAGCCTGCAATCGTTTTTGCCCGCCTATCTTGAGATGAGTATGAATTCGTTTTCTCAAAACCAGGAAGACATTCGCGAACGCATGCGCACCGCGTTTGGCAGTGCGCCGGGCTATAAGATGTTTGAAGACAGCGTGAAGAAAAATATGGAGCTATATGGTCAGGCGATGAAAATGTTCTCACCGGTTGGCGGCATGTATACGTCGCCGGGCGCCCCTGCGTCGACGCCGACGCAAGGCTCTGCAAGCGATGATGGAGATATCCATGAATTGAAGGCTCAGCTCGCAGCGCTGCAAACACAACTCGACAAGCTCGAAAAAAAGGGCGGCTAAAGCCGCCCGTCTTTCGCCTCACCTTCTCTCCTGACGGATCGGCGGATCATTTGGCGCGCCTTCCGGCAACCAGTCAGGGCTGGTTTCCGGCTTGCCCAAAAGATAGCCCTGCAGAAAATCGACGCCCAATCCTTTAAGAAGCATTGCATCAGCTTCGTTATCGACCCACTCAGCAACGGTCTTCATGCCGAAATTTCGCGCGAGGTCGAGCAGCGTTCTGACAAAAAGCTGGTTTTCGCGGGAGGATGATACCCCGGTCACAAACGACCCGTCGATTTTCAAAATATCAATATCGAGCGCTTTAAGATTGCGGAATGACGTGTAGCCGGCGCCGAAATCGTCGATTGCAAACGAGCACCCAAGTTTCTTGATCTCGGATACGAACTCAATTGACGCGTCAATGGCGTCGATAATCTGCGTTTCGGTCAATTCGACAGTAATGCGTTTTGCAAGCGCTTCATTGGCGCGCAGAAGGGAAATATAGCCCTCCGCCCAAACAAAGTCTTTTACCGTTTCCAGAGAAATATTTACTGCGAGATGAATATCCGCGCAGACCGCCAGCGTATTCGTCGCCAGCTCAAGGACCCGCCGGTCGAGAAGATGGACCAGCCCCAGACGTTCGGCAGCGGGAATAAATTCCGGCGCCGGAATTTCCTTGCCGTCCTCGCCGCGCATGCGGATCAGGCATTCAAATTTACGCGGCGCTTCGCCGAGATCAGTTACAATCGGCTGAAAGGCCAGTTCAATACGACGTTCGTTCAACGCAGTCAGAATAACGTCTGACATATGCGTGTTACGACGGCGCATGCTGACAACATCTGTTTTTTCGGAAAATGCGGACCAGCTGGATTTACCGAGGCGGCGTGCGGCGTCCAGCGCGGCTTCGGCCCGGGCCATGGCCACATTTGCATCGGCTGCGTGCTCGGGAAGGCTCACAGCGCCAATACTGACGGAAGCGGCGATGACGCCATTTCGTGTTTCGATAACGCTTTCACGCACGGAGTTTAACAGGCGCACGCAAATCTGCCGCATGCAATCAGCATTGCAGTTAGCGACAATGATGCCGAATTTCGTTCCGGCAACGCGGCCAATTTGATCATTGGGGCCTAATATGCCGACGAGACGTTTGGATATTTCAACAATGACCTTGTCCGCCGCCTCAAAGCCGAAATCAGCATTTACCGCGCCGAGATCGTCAATGCCGGTGAGCAGATAGGCTCCTGAACGCGCTTCATTCCCAACCAGATTAATGGCGCCGTCGAGCTGCTTGCGTAAATGGGTGCGGTTTAGCAAGCCGGTAAGCTCGTCATTGGCGGCAAGCCACGACAATTCGGCCTCACGGCGTCGTTGACCTTCAATCGAGCGGATAACGCTAATCAGACGCCGGCTCGATCCGGCGCCGATCCAACCGCCGCGCTCTTCGATCCAATGGCCGACGCCGCCTTCGCCCTGAAGCAGATAATTACAGGCATAGCTTTGCGCTTTGCCGGCAAAGGCGCCGGCGCGCTCCGCGCCGGCATCGCCGCCAATAAGTTTTTCGAATTCACTACTGGTGCCCGCCGTAGCAAAATTACCCGCCCCCAATATGCGCTGGGCTGTATCCTCATCCGACCAGCTTAGGCGCCCGGTTGCCGGGTCATATTCAAACATCGTCTGGATGCCGCTATCGGCGCCGGTGTGTTCATGCAGCCCCGCGCTCATATCGTTTACCGGGCGCGCTGCCGGCGCATCAGCGCCTACAGTTTCGCTCGCAATATCTATTGAAAACGCGTCAGCACGTTCGATCATGTGACCCACTCAATCAATTACACAATGACCATAGGCAGAGAGCGGTAAATAAAATTTGAAGCGTCATGACGACTATGCGGCGCCAATCTTGCGCTGTGTAAACCATGAAAGGAATTGTTAACCTTCCTGCGGTCCGCCAAAACGGCCAAATTGCTCCAAATTGGAGCGCATCACCGAACGGCGCGCGGGCGCAACTGGTTAACGCACCGCGTGCGCGCACCCTGCAGGCTACCCGGCGTGTTGCGAAATGGACCACCGGCCGGCCCAAAGCCAGCCACCGCCAGGCGGCGCAGGCCTATGCGCTGACGCAACGCCTCGCTTGCCATAAGCGTCGCCCGGTCGTTGATTGCTATCTTTAATGCTGGACACTCAAAGTTAGGACCCGGACAACCCGCCGGCAACGGAAAGGTCGCGCCGCGCCGTTACTGTCGTGACAATGAAGCCCGCCATGAAGTCCAGGAAGGTCATCGACATAAACAGGAAGAAAACTGAATTGCCGAATCCTTCGACGATAATGAACAATAAAAGGGCGACAACAAAAACGACAACTGAAAGCGCATGGTTCATAATCGATTCAGAACCGGTTCTCGTTGACCTCAGCAATTCAACAAAAAGCAAGCCCATACTCGCCAAAAGGAAGACATCGCCCCAAGTGACTTTCCACATATCGCCGGAAACCATCGGCAACTCGACAAACATGACATCGTACCAGGGCATCGCCGCCGTACCGACAGCGCCCGTCAGCGTCAAAATCGCGAATACGACCAGGCTGATCGCCAGCAAAGGAAACATTTGATACATGGCCCGCACTTCTCCCGTTACGGCCGCTCCCCAGATCAGCGGCGTTTCCATTTACCTTACCACAGCTGGCCCACGCAAAAACCCATGAATCGCGGGTTAATCAAAAATAGCGCGGGACCGCGCCTGCATCGCCAGCGGCCCGGAAAACCCCAATAAATTGCAGATATTCGCCTGAACACACCGAAAATGGCGTTTCCCAGGTGGCGCGCATGTCAGCCCTTGCACAAACCCGCGACACAATACCCTTCCAGCCAAAACCGCACCGGGAAGCCGAGGGGGATGCGCCTGCACGGGAAAAACTGCAGCCTGGCTTTGCGCCCAAAATCCATTGCGTGGCTGCAAAGCAAGCGGCTTCGAGATTGCAGCGGCCTCACTGCCGGCCCCCTTATGGTTGGCTGTAGGATGCGCCGGGCATGCAGTCGCGAGATATTTGGTTTTTGGCGGCGCCGGCCAATTCATTACGTCCTGAACCAACGCCAATTCAACAAGCATGCGCTCATTCTTGCTTTTGTCAGCGGGCTCAATTACTCCACGCCAAAATCGTTACCCTAATAATTGATAGTGCCGCCGGTGAATAGCGTCGAGGCGAATGCCTGAGATCAGATCAATACCAACTGCTTCATTTCTACAATCATTTTGGGTTGTGGGCGGCGTACTGACATTTTTCAAAATATTTGTTCTTGTCGTTTCCCCCGGCGAGTTGGGCCCTGACGAATCTCAATATTGGTTTTGGTCAAAGGATTTCGCATTTGGTTATTTTTCAAAACCGCCCTTGATCGCCTGGATTATTGGCCTGACAACCGGCGTCTTTGGAAACGCAGAATGGGCTGTGCGACTTTCATCGCCGTTTTTCCATTTTGGCGCGGCGGCTTTTTTATACATCACAGCGCAAAAACTTTACGATGCGCGCATTGCTTTTTGGGTCGGGCTTGGCTGGCTTACAATTCCTGGCGTTATCCTATCGTCCTACCTAATCACCACAGATGCGTCGCTTCTGTTTTTCTGGAGCGGCGCTTTGTTTTTGTTTTTGCGCATCGTCACGGCGGAAAAGGCACCGGCGCTGGATTATGCCCTCCTCGGCGCGATGATCGGGCTGGGCCTGTTGTCAAAATACGCCATGATCTATTTCCCTGCGGCGATCGCCTTCGCCGTGCTTGCAGATCGCCCGGTACGTCAAAAAATATTGCGTCCGCCGCTGGCCATGACCGCAATCATCGCGACATTACTGATCGCGCCAAACATTTGGTGGAATGCGCAAAACGATTTCCAGACCCTGGTGCACACCGCAGCAAACGCCAACTGGGCGGCGCCATTTTCAAACCCGCAAAAGTTCCTGTCATTTTTTGCCGCGCAATTCGCCATTGTGGGCATTATTCCGTTTGCAGCTCTGCTTTATATGACAGCGCGGTGGCGATCCATCAAAACAGACGGCGCGCAGCAGACGACCGCTCAAATGCGATTGCTCATGATCTTCGCGCTAACGCCGCTTGTCATAGTCTCTATGGAGGCGATCATTTCTCGCGCCCACGCAAACTGGGCCGCCACAGCCTATCCCGCTGCCATTTTGTTGACGACCGCATTTCTGTTTGGCGCGGGTAAAGCCTGGCTCGCCAAAACCAGCGTCGCTATTCATCTCCTTTTTGTGCTGATTTTCGCAATCGGCATTTCCAATTTTGGATTGATCGACACGCTAAAATTGTCCCATGCAACAAAAAATATACGCGGGTGGGCGGCGCAAACGGGCGCAATATCAACCATGGCGGCGGGATTTGACGCAATTGTCATTGATGATCGGGCGCTGATGGGAACGATGCTTTATTATCAAGGAGAAAGCGCGTTTGAAATTGTCACAATCGATTCTAATGCGCGCGGCGACAATCATTATGAATGGTTCAAGGCATTCGACCCTGAACGCCACCATCGCGTCTTGTTTGTGACGACTCGCGACGATGACGCCCATGTCGAATATCGTTTCAAGAACATCAAGCCCCTCGGCCCTCAAACTGTAGACTTGGGCAATGGCGAAACGCGCACCTATCATTTGTTTGATGTCTCAGGCTATTTTGGGCCCGGCGCGCTCTAGCGGGACGACCGGCGTGCAATTATGGAGCGGGCGCGCTTAACCCCACGCTTGCCTGCGCGGACACGAACGCCGAGAAGCCGCAACGCCTTACCAATTGCGCGTTTTACAAAAAGCAATCCGAACGACGCCCACAAAACACCGCTCACCAGCCACAGGAACGGCGCCGGGTAGGCATCGGAAAAGTGGGTTTTGAAATAGCGAATGATGCTGGCCGTTTTGCGCGCCTCTATTTTTACGGGATTTGCACGGCTGGAGCTTTTATAATGCGTAACGCTGACATGCGGGTCGAAATAAACTCTCCCGCCCGATTTGCGATAACGAAGACAAAAATCGATATCTTCGACATGCAAAAAATATTGCTCGTCCATGCCCCCAATTTCGGCATAGGCGGCCCGCGGGGCCATAAAACAGGCGCCGGAAATGGTCGGCGTCTCAAAAACTTCATCCGCACACTTTTGCCGATGCAGATTAAATCGACGAAAATAGGGGTGCTGCGGCGCAAAGCGATAAAGGCGCATCGTCTCCACAAAGGCGCGCCACGGCGTCAGGGTCGCGCGGCGCGACCCTTGCTGTTCGGCGCCGTCGGGGCCGACCAGTTTGGGCGCAATAAGCCATCGCTCGCCAAGAGTATTGGCGTCTCTTAACAGTCGTGCAACGCCGCCTTTCGGCATCACCGCATCAGGGTTGAAAAACAATAAAATTTCGCCGCCCGCAATTTCAACGCCTTTATTGCAAGCTGCGGCGAAACCAATATTTCCGTGTCCGGATAATAATCTTACAGGCGTTGCGCCAGCGATGGCGCGATCCACCGCACCCGGAAAATTGCCGTTATCAACTAAAACAATCTCCTGGATTTCCGGCTGCTCGCAAAGCGAGGCGATGGACCTCGCAAGCAAAGGGCCGGTGTAATAACTGACAATGACAGCGCTGACCGTTTGAACGGCGGGTTGATCAGGGTCATTGGAAATTTCATTCATTTTCTGCGTCACGAATTGGAGCGAATGCGGTAAAGCGAATATGACAATGCAACGCCCATGGCTGCAAGCGCCATCGCAGCATGACGCCAGACCTGCCAAATGCTTCCTTCAATGAGCAGTGACACCATAATCGCCGCAAGAGCCCCGATCAGGCCCGTCAGAACCGCCGGCGGCAGCAAAGCCCCGCGCAAGATACGCAAACCAAAGAAAATAAACGCCGCAATGGCAAAAACGCCAGGGAGCCCAAGTTCAAGCCATATCTGCAAAAAAACATTATGGGGATGCGTGGGCATGAGCGACAATTCAAAGCGCGCGCCGGGCACAGCGATCGTCGCAGCCGTTTCCTTCCAAATTCTTGCATAATCAGCGCCATAGCCGAACGGCAGACCATCCGGTATTTGCGCCGCGGCAGCCTGCCAAACGGCAACGCGATGAAGCCATGACGCTGGCGCAATGCCGCCTTGTTTTTCAAAAATCAGGTCTACGGGTAAAAAGGCTAACAGCGGCGCCAAAAACAACGCAGCCAATATCGCCGCCCCCGCAATGGCAACCGCCCGCCGCGGCGCCGCTAAGGCAAGCCCCGCCGCCGCAAGCCCCGCCAGGATGGCGACAGCATTAGCGGTGACCGTGTTGCTCATCGCCGCAAATAGTCCAACCGCGATCACAACAGCGCCAATCCAGCGGCCCCTGAGCATTGCGGCAATTGCCGCCGCGGGAAAAAGCGCGGGCGCAAGCGAGGTAACGCCGCGGCCAAGCGCAGTCACGTCACGCCACCCGCCCGGCGTCATATCCGCTGGCGGCAAAACGCTGCGTAAAAATCCGCCGGTGACGCCTTCAAACAATAAAACCGTAACGCCCGCCGCAATCGAAAGCGAAAAAGCCGCCGACAAGCGGTACGCCCAGACTCGCGGCAGGTTCAGGGAAAACCACACGACGCTGCCGCCAACGAGCACCGGCGCAAGCACATTCAGGATCAGCGAAGGTTGCGCTTTCGGCGACCAAAACCCCGAGAGGAAAACCCAACAGCAAAAAATAATGATGGCGACCAGCCCGGCAAATAGCGGCTTTTTGATATCAGGCCTGTCAAACAGCTGCCCGAACGCCGACTGCCAGAAATCACCGCGCGCGAAGGCCGGAAGGCTTGCAAGCAACAGCCATGGCGCAACGCCGCGATGGCCAAATACCGCCGTCAGCGGCAGCAACACAAAAAGCCCGAAGAGCCAATAGAGACTGGCGCGATCGCGGTGCTGCCTGAGGGTAAGGGGCGCCATCGCCGCGCCTATACCGGACGCAGATCTGGCGCAAGCGCTTCCCGCGCCAACGCAGTTTTTGCTTCTTCGCGGCTTAGAATTTCCTGATCTTTTTGGCCGAGGCGGCGCAGCGAAACCTTTGTTTCCTCTGCTTCTCTGGCGCCGACAACCGCGATCACCGGAACTTTTGCATGTGAGTGTTCGCGCACCTTGTAGTTGATCTTTTCATTTCGAATATCAAGATCAACGCGCAGTCCCGCGGCCTCAAACGCCGCCGCGGTTTCTCGGGCATAATCGTTTGCTTCCGATGTAATCGTCGCAACAACGACCTGAACAGGCGCCAGCCAGAACGGTAATTTGCCGGCGTAATTTTCAATCAGAAGGCCAATAAACCGTTCGAAGGTGCCAAAGACTGCGCGATGCAGCATGACAGGCGTTTGCCGCGCGCCGCTTTCGTCCACATAACTCGCCCCAAGCCGCTCCGGCGTTCCATAATCGAGCTGAAACGTCCCCGCCTGCCAGGTTCGCCCGATCGCGTCGGTCAAATGGAATTCAAGTTTTGGTCCGTAAAACGCACCTTCGCCTTCGGCATAGTCAAACTCGAGGCCGGCTGCAGTGAGCGCATCCGCAAGCGCTTTTTCAGCGCGGTCCCAAGTTGCATCATCGCCGGAGCGTTGTTCCGGCCGGGTCGCGAGCTTATAGGCGATGTCGGTCATTCCCATATCTTCATAGACACGGGCAAAAAGCGCGAGAAAGCGCCGGGTTTCCTCAGTAACCTGATCATCGCGGCAAAATATATGCGCGTCGTCCTGGGTCATCTGCCGCACCCGCATCAATCCGTGCAAAGCTCCATGCGCCTCATTGCGATGACAACAACCAAACTCAGCCATACGGATCGGCAGATCGCGATAGGATTTAATGCCCTGATTGAAAATCTGAACATGGGCCGGGCAATTCATCGGCTTTAGGGCCATGAGATCGCCTTCGCCGGTCAACACCGGACCTTCGTCATCCGTTGACGGAACTTCATCGGGAACGACGAACATATTTTCTCGAAACTTGCCCCAGTGGCCGGACTTTTCCCACAGCCTGGCGTCGAGCAGTTGCGGGCTTTTGACTTCGGCATAGCCGTCGGCGTCGAGCCGGCGGCGAATATAAGCCTCAAGCTGCCGCCAGATGAGATAGCCTTTGGGATGCCAGAATACTGAGCCCTGCGCCTCCGGCTGGAAATGAAACAGGTCCATTTCACGACCAAGTTTTCGATGATCGCGCTTTTCCGCTTCTTCAAGCCGGTGAAGATAGGCCTTTAGATCTTTCTCACTAGCCCAGGCGGTGCCGTAAATGCGTTGCAGAACGGCGTTCCGATGATCGCCGCGCCAATAGGCGCCGGCGACCTTCATCAGCTTGAAGGCTTTACCGATATGTTTCGTGGACGGAAGGTGCGGGCCGCGACAGAGATCATGCCAATCACCATGATAATAAATCTTGATTTCTTCGCCCTCAGGCAGATCGCTGATGATCTCCGCTTTATAATGCTCGCCGATCTCGTTGAAATGCGCGATCGCGGCCTCGCGGTCCCACACCTCGCGACGCGTCGGGCGGTCTTCATCGACGATCTCGGCCATACGGCGTTCTATCTTTTCAAGATCATCCGTTGAAAAAGGCTCTTCGCGCGCAAAGTCATAGAAAAACCCGTCTTCTATGTTCGGGCCAATGGTGACTTGCGTGCCGGGAAACAATTCCTGCACAGCCTGCGCCATGAGATGCGCCGTGTCGTGGCGGATAAGATCAAGAGCGTCGTGATGATCGCGGGTGAGGATCTCGACATTCGCGTTTTGACCAATTTCGCCAAAGAGGTCGCGCAGTTCGCCGTCGACCCTTACCGCCACCGCCTTTTTAGCGAGCGATTTAGAGATTGATGTCGCGATATCGGTTCCCGTTACGGCGCCGTCAAACTGGCGTACAGATCCGTCGGGGAGAGTAATGGCGACCATGGACGTTTGTTCCTTGCACTTCGCAACCGCAAAATTAAGAACCGTCCCTTCCCAAAGAGCGGCCCTTTCGTCAAGCGCGCACGTTGTTTGCCGCCTGCAGCATGGTGAAAATCGGACAATAGGCGTCAGATCTGTGCTAAGATTAGAAATTGAACCCTCCGGAGCTCTTGCATTCGGAATATTGCCCCAATCATTGCCTTCACCGTCCTCGCTGCCGCCAGCCCGGCCCGGGCTGGCGAAAATAGCCTGAGCGACCTCGCCTTCATGACCGGCGCATGGCGCGGCGGCGATGAATTCATATTTGAGGAAACCTGGAGCGAGCCCGCCGCCGGCGTCATGAGCGGCATGGCGCGCGGTCATCAGGGCGGCCAACTACGCGTCCTTGAATATATCATCATCGCCGAGGAGACCGATGGTGTGATGATGCGCTTTAAGCATTTCAATGGGGACTATTCGACCTGGGAAAAAGATGGCGCCGTCGTTGCGCTCTCGTTGACAACGGTGACTGATAATGACGTGACGTTCAGCGCCGATCCGCCTTCGGAAACCGTCAAATCGATCCGCTACTGGATGCCGACCTCAAAGACTCTTCAGGCCGATGTCGTCCTGTTTGAAGACGGCGCAGAGGGCGGCTTTTCACTTCTATTCAATCGTTTCAATGATTGATTGAAAAAATTGATTTGGACACAGGCGCACAGTTCTCTATAACCCTCCACGGTTTTAATCGTTTCGATGGGGCTCGCTGAGACCTCTCGGGTGCGAGCGGCGCTGCCGAAATCGTATTCCACGATGAAGATCACCTGGCTTATTAGCTCAACGGTAGAGCGTCCGGCGCTGGCCGGAAGGTCGAAGGTTCAACTCCTTCATAGGCTCCAAATTGGTTAGCTCAGTAGGTAGAGCACTAGGCATTTAACCTGGGTGTGGCGGGTTCGATCCCCGCACCAAAATCTGGTCTGAAAAACCATTTGCTTGATGGGAAGGCCGGGGACATTCAGCCCAAAATGGAGCCAACAGCTTCGGCTTGCGGCAAAGTTGAAGGGCGCCCGAAGACGGGCTCTGCGTCGGTGTAGATACCGGCGGCGAAAATTGTAGGGCGCAGCGCCTCCCAGCATCGGTTTAGACCGAATTGCTGCGGGCGCTGTCAATCACAAGGATCGTCGCCTTAAGTGCCGAACCGCTACGCCTTTGGTGAATGCTCCCGGCCAACCTTTTTAAAATATAGGTTTCAGCTTTACTCGGACAATTGCCGCGCCTATACCACGCAACCTTTTGCTGGCATCGGGCCGGCAAATAAACGAGGAGGACCAGACGATGCGCAAATCATTTGTTGTCGCTGAAAACCAACGCGGCCTCCTCATTCAGGATGGCCGCTTAATAAAGGTATTGGAACCGGGCCGGCATGCATTTTGGGATGTGCTTGGACGGCTGAGCATCGAACTATGCGATGCGCAGGGCATTTTTGATTCGCCCTGGGCGGAGATCATGGAAAAGCGCCATCAGAAATATGCTGAGCGGTATCTTGAAACCGTCCGGGTCGGCGAAGGCGAAGTTGCGATTATTTCTCTTGATGGTCGGGCGTCGATGATCGTGCGCCCCGGGCAAACGATTTATGTCTGGAAAGTCTTGAAAGAAGTAGTCGTGACCCGGATCAATGCGCTTGAAAATCCGAGCCTGACAAAAGCGGAACTCGTCGCTTACGAAAAAGCCGTGGCAACCAGCCAACGGGCTTCGGCGCCGATTACGCCAGTATCGGTCGGCGAAGCGGAAGCAGGGCTTGTTTTCTTTGATGGCGAATTGGTCGAGACGCTAAAACCCGGGCGATACGGGTATTGGCAGATCGGGCGGGCGGTGACATCGAAAACACTTGATATGCGCCCGCTGCCGCTTGAGGTGACGGCGCAGGAGATTTTGACAAAAGACAAAGTCTCCTTGCGGGTGACCTTGACATCGTTTGTTCAGGTAACGGACGCGCCAAAAGCGGCGCTTTCGACGCCGGACTATATGAACCATGTCTATAAGCTCGTGCAGTTTGCCGTGCGCGAAGCGGTTGGCGGCCGGACGCTCGATGAAGTCCTCAATGACCGGGAGTCGGTTGACGATCAAATTGTCAATCATGTTCGGCATGGACTCGGCGACATCGGCGTTGCTGTCACTGAGCTTGGCGTCAAGGACGTAATCTTGCCGGGTGAAATGCGCGAGCTGATCAACAAAGTGGTGGAAGCGGAAAAAACGGCTCAAGCCAATTTGATCCGCAGGCGCGAAGAAACAGCAGCGACCCGTTCGTTGCTTAATACCGCTCGATTGATGGAGGACAACCCAACGCTCTTGCGTTTGAAAGAACTTGAAGCGCTGGAACGGGTGACCGACAATATTGGGCATGTTGATGTTCATGCAAGTTCAGGCGAAGGCCTGCATGCAGTTCTTGATCGACTTGTCTCACTAAAGCCTCGGGCGTAGCAGTCGGAACATCATTCACGAGTTGTTACAGGGCGGTATTCGCCGCCCTGTTTCTTTTTGCTCCGCCCCGCGTTCTGTCCAGGCCCAGTCGCCAAGCCGCCAAAAGCGCCAGCCCACATCCGGCGCGTCTTCGGGCGCCGGATCAAAGCCGTGACTGCCAAATGGGTGACACCGCGAAATTCGCGACAAGCTGAGCCAGAACGCACGGCCGGATTTGTGTTTTCTAAAAGCATCGGCGGCGTATTCAGAACAGGTCGGCGAATGGCGGCAGCGGGCGCCGAGAAAATAAAACATTGGAGACAGGCTGCGCTGATAAAGCCACAGTGCGCCCAAAGCGGTGTTTTTCATCAATCGGCTCAGCATAGATCCGGTATTTAGCGATCAACCGGGCTTTTTTCCATGTCTGCGCGCGGCAATTCTCACGGCGTCAGGCATTCGTGAACATCGGCCGGCGGCGTCACCGGATCAAACTGATCGGGGTTGTCGTCGATCAGATCAAGATAGGCTTCCACCAGGCTCGAATAGGGCGGCAGCGGGCCGGCGCCCAGATTGACCCCGCCGCTGGCCAGACCGTGCCAGATTTCAAAATGAAGATGCACGGTCGTTGAGCGTGATACTGACCCGGTTTTGTTGGAAATCTTGCCGATCGGCTGGCCTTTCACAACACGGGCGTCTTTCGAAATGCCGGGCTCGAGCGGCCGGTCGAGATGCAAGAATTTGTAGACGAGACCGCTATCGCCATAAATCTCGACGAGATGAGTTTCGCCGACCCGGCGCACAAAACCGTCCTCGGGCGCAACGGCGAGATTGGCGCCATTGTCACAAGTCGCAGGCCGGATATCCTGGCCATGATGGCCGACGCCCGCTGCGCACAAACCATTCGATCGGGTTCTTACTTCGCAGAAATTGTCCCGCCACGGATAATCAAAATTCGCCGGATTATTTTCCTGCCCATCATTCGGATTTTGATAGACCTCTCCGCCGCCGTAATTATAGCCGCCGCCGCCAAACATAAATATCTGTGAATTAAGAAAGGCAGGTCCCGACTGAACCGGGAACCGCATCAGCGGCGAGACAACCGAGGGATCTGTAACCCCAAGCGAGGTTTCAAAGCGTGCAGTTTTATCCTGCAAAACACCGGGCGCTCCATGGGGCAGGCTCGGCGCAGGCGTTGTCGTATCGGCACCGCCCGCCAGCTCGTCACCAGCGTTTTCCCCTTCGCCATCTTGCGCAGCGCCATCGCCCTCGCTCTCAACCGGCTGTTGTGAAGACCCGCTGTCATTAATGAGGTCGCAACCCGCAACAGCGGCGGCCAATCCACCCGCGACAAATAAGCGGAGAATAATTTCAGAAAGCCTTGCTGTTATTATCATGGCCGGGCCCTCCCGGCAGCGCCGACTGCAACTACCATCTCACGCGCGACATCACCGATCCGGTCGCGATCATGACAAGCGGGATCTTCAAGCACGCTGTCATTGCGGCAGTAACCGGTCAATGTATAGGAAGCGCCATAAAGTGAGAAACTCGCCACAAGCGCATGATTGCTGGCGAGTGCGGTCACATTTCCTTCCGGCGCGGGGGCGCCGTCTGCGGAATTAACAATCGTCAGAACCCGCGTTCCGTAAAGACTATAAGCGCGCCCGCCAATGTCGAAACTTGCATGATAAGAATCGCCTTCGCTGACGATCGACAGAGATCCGTTATCGGCGCGTGACGGCAGCAGCAACGGTAAAGTCGCACGATCAACGAAAGAAACGCTATTGTGGGGCGCGACATTGAGATTGAGATCTCGTTGCTGACCGAGCGTTACATCCACCGCGTCCCAGTCGATTGCCGTGCGAATACGCGTTGCCGCAGGATAAAGCCGCAACGCTTCATTCATTTCAGCATCGTCATTTGACTGCACCACTTCAGCGCCGGTAATTGCAGGCGGGCGACGCACAGCATTAAGCGCCGACAAGGCCGGCGCATCTGTTGTCTGCGCTCCATAGGCAAGCGACAAATCATCGATTAGAAAACGAACCGGCTGATTGTTTTGCGCAACACGGCGCAAGGCAATCGTGACGCGGGCAAAGCTTTCAGCCTCGGTTTCAAATGAGATGCGCGTCGGCCAGGTAAATGCATCCTGTCGCCATACAAACCGGATACTGTCTGAAGCAACCTGTTTTCCACTGCCGTCAAACCCGTTGAGCTCAGCGACGAAGACTTCATCAAATGATCCGCCGGTGGGATTGATGCGCAAAGAAATCGCATCAACCGGACGTGAAAAATTTATTATCATCGCCGGCCCGCCCGCACGAACATCATGCGCTGCAGCACGCTGACCGCTCGCCGCTGAAGGATAGGGGCAGAGCGAGGCGTTCACGTCATCGGTAACGCGCGCGCAAAAATGAACGCTCGCGCCACGGCCAAAAGAAACGCCGTGGGAACTTTCATATTGATTGGTTAGCGTGAAGCCGGCGCCCGCCACCGGACCTTGCGCATCCTCAAAATCAATTATGTTTGCAGCCGCCGCCTGGTCTGTTTGCGCCAAACGTAAATTCGACACATCAAGCGCCTGGGCCTGAACCGCTGAACGCTGCGATGTCTGAGCAATCGCCGTGACGCTCAAAGCGCCGGCCGCGACTATCGCCGACAAAACGCGAATTGAGACCTTGCCCATAACCAATCCCCTTGCGGCGCTATCGTAATCGAGCAGCGGGACGGCTGCAAGCCAGCCGCTATGCAGCTGCAAACCTTTGTTCGACAAGTCTTTTAAGCAGGCAAAAAATATCCCGGCGCGCGGGGCGCGCGCCGGGACAGGGAACGCCGCGCTTGGGCTATGGGAGGAGCGCGCGACGCAAGGTCTTTTGGTTACTTAAAGGCGATGAGAATACGCGTCCGGTTCGATCCGTAACGATAGTATTGATACCTGTGCGGATCATAATAAATGGCGATCGCTCCCGGCCGCACCGAGCGATGCCTGGCTTTTCCATGATAAACCCAAGCGGTCTTTGGGCAGACTGTGACGCGCTCATCACGACGGCTTTCGCGACGGTCGGCTCGATCCTCGGCCCGGTCGATTGGACCGCGATCAAAGCGCTCGTCACGCCGGCTTTCGCGGCGATCGCGAACATCCTCCACAAGGTCCGGACAGCGTTCCGGATAAAACCGCCATTGCCCCGCATAGGCCGGCCCTGCAGCGCTGACGCATCCAGCGGCGAACAACCCCAACAAAGCGGATGAACGCCCCGCGTTATTAAGATGCATACAATACTTTCCCTTCCTGCTATGCTGACCGCAAGAAACCAAGTCAGCATTTTCGCCCTTTGCCGAATTTAAAACGGCTGCCCAAGGAAATTCCGGCGCTCAACCGGTAAAAAATATTTTCGACGGATTTTCGTTCACGCGCCGTTTAACCAAAACTGATTTTGCGCCGCCCCACCTTTTTGAAAGAATCCCAGAATGCAAAAAACCATCGTTTTGTTTCTTGTTATTGTTTTCACGACTGCCGCCTGCGCCGCGTCAGGAAAACAGCGGGCGCCGGGCGATCAGGCCCACAGTCCCGGCAGCGTTGATCAACCACAGCTTCTTCTCGCCCATGCACGCGACACCCAGGCGAAAAAAGGGTGCAAGGCCGCCCTCGCTGCCTATCGCGTCACCGCAAGCTTTGGCGACGGATATGATATCGCGCAATATGAACTTGGAGCCTGCCTCCTGACGATTGAGGCCGAAAACAAAGTCGAAGCCGTCCTGTTTGCTCAGGAAGCATCGTTTTGGCTGACGCGCGCCGCCTGGGCCGGCAACGCCCGGGCGCAGCTGAAACTGGCGATGGCGCTAAGCGGCGCGCCTGCTGCGGGCGGCGACACGCTTAGCCCGGCGCCGGCAGACGCAATGAAATGGGCTCTTGTGTTTGAGCAAAACAGCGCCCGCGCGCTTTACAATATGAAACCAGTGTCGCCCACGGTGATGGATCATCTTAACGCCGCGCTAAATCCGGAAACAATGGCTGCCGCACAAGCTTTTGCCGACGGTTTCAAACCAATTACCATGGCGGCGTTTGCAGCGCCCCGGCGGAAAAATACTGAGACCGGATTTCAGCAACCCCAGCGGCCTGAAGGACGCCAACGCAGACGGCGCTGATAAAAACGCCGCCACGGCGCTATCCCAGACCGCGGCGGCGTCTTTGTGCGGCGCTCCTCCCTGAAACAGGCGCCGATCCAAAAATATTACGGGCCCAAGCGCCCGTGATGGTCTCGCTTACTCGGCCGCTGATTTAAATTGCGCAGACTCCGTTGACTCGCCCATCGCCGTTGTCGAGGACTGACCGCCGGACAGCGTATTAGCGACAAGATCAAAATATCCCGTGCCAACTTCACGCTGATGGCGCGTTGCTTCATAGCCGTGCTTTTCGGCAGCAAATTCCGCCTGCTGCAATTCAGAATATGCCGCCATGCCACGATCTCGATATCCGCGCGCCAGTTCAAACATGCCAAAATTCAACGAATGGAATCCGGCAAGCGTAACAAACTGGAATTTATATCCCATGGCGCCCAGCTCACGCTGGAACTTTGCAATTGTTTCTTTGTCGAGATTGGCTTCCCAATTGAAAGACGGCGAACAGTTATAGGCCATCATTTTACCGGGATATTCTTTTTGAACCGCCTCAGCGAAACGGCGCGCATCGTCAAGATTGGGATGCGAGGTTTCCCACCAAAGAAGGTCCGCAGATTTTGCGTAGTTGAGCCCGCGCGCGATGCAGTGATCGACGCCCATGTCTTCTTTCAGCCGATAAAACCCTTCAGGCGTCCGGCCCTGGTCGAAATCGATAAACTCATGATCGCGCTCATCAATGTCAGACGTAATCAGCTTTGCGGATTCAGCATCTGTGCGCGCCACCAGCACTGTCGGCGTCCCGGCGACGTCGGCGGCAAGGCGCGCCGCGTTGAGGTTTCGCTCATGGGCTTTCGTCGGTATCAGGACTTTCCCGCCGAGATGACCGCATTTTTTTTCAGATGCGAGCTGGTCTTCAAAGTGAACGCCGGCTGCGCCTGCTTCGATATAAGCCTTCATGATTTCATAGCAGTTTAACGGTCCGCCAAAACCGGCTTCGGCGTCAGCGACAATCGGCAGGAAATAATCGCGCTGCACATTGCCTTCGGAAAATTCGATTTGGTCGGCGCGGCGCAGCGCATTGTTGATTTTGCGCGCCAATTCGGGGCCGGAATTTGCCGGGTATAACGACTGGTCCGGATAGACCTGACCGGAAACATTGGCGTCGCCCGCAACCTGCCAGCCGGAGAGATAAATCGCTTTGAGACCCGCTTTCGCCATCTGAATCGCCTGATTGCCGGAGAGCGCGCCAAGGGCGTTCACATAATCTTCCGACTTCAAAAGCTCCCAGAGTTTGTTGGCGCCGCGCTCCGCAAGGGTGTTCGCCACTGGCACAGAGCCGCGCAGGCGCTCGACATCGCCCGCCGCATAATTACGTTCAATCATGTCGAAACGGCCGTTAGCGGCGGTCGGTACAAGATCTTCAAATGTCGTCATCGATATCCCCTGGATTAAAACTGAGCTGGGTGTCGGTCTGACATCGATTTTTGCGCTGCACAAACGGGATCTCGTCACCTCGTCCATAACATTCTATCTTTATTTGTAAGTTTGTAATTTTTGTGATATTTATAGGTAAAATGATCTGGTTAATGAATTCGTTTCGATATCGAAAATTAAATACACGCGAAGCGAAAAAGAGACCCGAGAGCTTCTAAATGGCGGGACAATCGAGACGGCTTTATATTGGCCCGAGGCTACGGCGGATCCGCCGCGAGCTGGGTTTGACTCAGGCGCAAATGGCCGCCGATCTTGATGTATCGCCCTCCTATGTAACGCTGATCGAGCGCAATCAGCGCCCTTTGCCGGCAGATCTTCTGCTGCGGCTCGCCGAGACCTATGCGCTCGATCTCAGCGTTTTTTCCAGCGGTGAGGATGAGACGCTGGCTCAGCTGGAATCTGCGCTTTCCGATCCGATCTTTCAGGAACTCTCCATCGCCCGCGACGATGTCCGTGACCTCCTGTCGGCTAATCCTGCCATGGGCGACGCGGTGGCGGCGCTTTATCAGGCCTATCGCGCAAGCCAGGCGGCCGTTATGGAAGCGCGCGCTGCGGGGCGATCCGGGCCGGCCGATCCGCTTGAGGAGGCGCGCGAGTTTATTTCCGAAGCGCGAAATTACTTTCCCGCGCTTGACGAGGCAGGGGAGGAAACCGCCCGGGCCTTAGGCGCCAATAGCGGCAATCTCTTTCAGGCGCTTACCGACCGGTTCAAGAAAAAACATTCACTCAGCCTGCGCATCCTGCCTGCTGACATTATGGTCGGCGCCTATCGGCGCCATGATCGCCATCGCGCACAGGTCGCTATTTCCGAGGCGCTGGATCAGGCCAGCCGAACATTTCAGGCTGTTCTGCAGCTTGTCCTGTTCGAACAGGGAAAACTGCTCGACGAGACCGTCAATGCCGCATCATTTGACAGCGACGCCGGGCGCCGGCTCGCACGCGCAGCGCTCGCCAACTACGCCGCCGGCGCTGTTATTTTTCCTTACGCCGCGTTCCACAAATCTGTACAGGAATTAAATTACGACATTGAGGCCCTTGCCAGACGTTATGGCGCGAGCTTTGAGCAGGTTTGTCACCGTCTGACGACGCTGCAACAACCCGGCAAGGAAGGCATACCGTTTTTCTTCCTGCGCATTGACGCCGCCGGTAATGTTTCAAAGCGTTTTTCCGGCGGAGTGTTTCCTTTTGCGCGTTATGGCGGGTCCTGCTCCTTATGGAATATCCACGAAACATTTCGCACGCCGCGCAAAATAGTCACACAAATTGTACAATTGCCTGATGGCGATGCGTATTTTTCCATTGCGCGCACTGTCCATGGGGGCGAAGGCGGTTTCACCGCGCCGATGGCCGAACGCGCCGTTGCGCTTGGTTGCGACATCAAACACACTGGTAAACTGATTTATGGGAAAGGCGCCGAAATAGAGCCGGCGCGCGCGACGCCAATCGGCGTCACCTGCAGACTTTGCCCCCGCCCAAGCTGCGCCGCACGCGCTCATCCGCCGCTTGAACGGCGCATTATCATTGATGAACACCGGCGCATGGCGACGCCGTTCAGCTTTGCATTTGATTGACATTCGGAGCGACTTGCAGATGCGCACGTGATTGCCTAGCTTGCGCGCCAACAGACGGGCCAATCAAATTTCGGGAACGGAGATATCGATGACAATGAGTATAAAGAAGCTTTGCTTTGCGTCGGCTGCCGCAATCGCTCTCACCGTGGGATGCGGCGTTAATTCCGACAACAGCGCGGCGCCGGCGGAGCCCGCCGCCGAGGCGACGGCCCAAACCCAGTCCGAAAAAATCAATGTCTGGTTTGAAGAACAATTTGAAAAACAACTTGCGCGCTCGCCAAGATCGCAGACCTTCCTGGGCCGCAAAACAAATTACGATAAGTGGGACAATGTCTCGGACGCTTTCGAAGTTGAAAGCCACAAGCTCTATATGGCCTCACTCGCAGAGATGCGTGAGAATTTTAATCTCGATGAACTTGATCCCGCAGCGGCGCTTTCCTACCGGCTCTACGAATATGAAGCGGAGCAGGCTGATCGTTCTTTTCCCTATCGCAATCACTGGTATCATTTCAGCCAGTTTCGCGGTCCTCATTCCTCAACGCCCGCATTTCTGATTAACCAGCATCGCGTTGACAGCGTCAGCGACGCCGAAGCCTATGTAGCGCGGCTTGAAGGCGTGAAAAGCTATTTTGGCCAGCATCAGAAAAACGCCGAGGATCAATTTGCGCGTGGGATTAATCCGCCGCGCTGGTCTTACAACCAGATGATTGCAACCTCTCGGAACATCATCTCCGGCGCACCCTTCGACAATAGCGGCGAGGCGTCCACGCTGCTCGCAGATCTCGACAAAAAACTGAATGCGCTCGACGCTGATGACGCCGTCAAGGAAGATCTGCGCGCACGCGGCGTCAACGCGCTCCGCCAATCAGTACAGCCGGCCTATGAAGCGCTGATTGCGATGTTTGAAGAACAGCAGGCGACTGCAAGCAATGACGACGGCGCATGGAAGCTGCCCGAGGGAGATGTCTATTACGGAATGCAATTGGCGCGCATGACGACAACCGACATGTCAGCGACCGAAATTCATGATCTTGGCCTTTCCGAAGTTGCGCGCATTCATGGAGAGATGACCGCAATCAAAGATAGTGTCGGCTTTGCGGGGTCGTTGCAGGATTTCTTTGTCTATATGCGCGAAGACCCTGAGGCCCGGTTTTCCTATCCGAACACTGACGACGGCCGCGCGCAATATCTTGCCGAGGCGACAGCGATTATCGATGATATGCGCGGCAGGCTCGATGAGCTGTTTTACACCAAGCCAAAGGCGGAATTGACCGTCAAACGCGTTGAGCCATTTCGTGAACGCGCAGCCGGCAAGGCGTTCTATCAACGCCCGGCGCCGGACGGATCGCGCCCCGGGATTTATTACGCCAACCTTTATAATATGGCGGACATGCCGACCTATCAGATGGCGGCGCTTGCCTATCATGAAGGCATCCCCGGCCATCATATGCAGCTTGCCATCTCCCAGGAACTTGAAGACACGCCAAGCTTTCGAAAATATGGCGGGTTCACCGCCTATAGCGAAGGCTGGGGCCTTTATTCGGAATATACGCCAAAGGAAATGGGTCTTTATGACGATCCCTATTCTGATTTCGGCCGCCTCGCCATGGAACTCTGGCGCGCGGCGCGACTGGTTGTTGACACAGGCCTGCATGACAAAAAATGGTCGAGAGAAGAAGCGATTGAATATCTTTTGACCAATACGCCGAACCCTGAGGGCGACTGCATCAAGGCGATTGAGCGCTATATCGTCATGCCGGGCCAGGCGACAGCTTATAAGATTGGTATGCTGAAAATTCTGGAATTACGCGCCCGGGCGGAAGATGCGCTCGCCGAGGGTTTCGACGTCCGCGCCTTTCACGATATTGTCTTGAAAAATGGGCCCGTGCCGCTGGCAATACTTGAAGAAAATGTCGATGCGTGGATCGCAAAAGAACAGGCGGCATAAGCTGCCGTCGCAAAACTACGCGATAATCATAACATTATCGGGCGACAACAAATTGTCGCCCGATGACCTAATCAGCGTAGTAATCCTTCACGCAATTTAAATCCTTGAGTTCCGGCTCGTCATAATCGCAATTATCGATTGACGGCCGCGGCGGCAAATCCACCGGCTCGAAAGCGTCCTCGTTAAATTCATAAGGAACGCGATCAAGCACTGCGCGAATGATATTGAGCCGCGCCTTGCGTTTGTCATTGCCGTCAACGACCAGCCAGGGCGCTTTTTTCGTGCCGGTTTTTTCAAACATCTTGTCGCGATATTTCGTGGCGTCGATCCACAGCTCGCGCCCCTTCAAATCAATTGGCGACAATTTCCAGCGCTTCCTCGGATCGTGTGCGCGATCCTGGAAGCGCTGCTCCTGTTCATCAGGCGAGACATGAATCCAGAATTTGAGAAGAATAAGGCCGCTGTCGATCAGCATTTTTTCAAAATTCGGCGCCTCGCGCATAAAAGCTTCATGCTGCTCCGCAGTGCAAAATCCCATTACGGGCTCGATGATTGCGCGATTATACCAGGATCGATCGAACAAAACGATCTCGCCGCCGGATGGAAGATGTCGCACGTAACGCTCAAAATACCATTGGGTGCGCTCACGGTCCGACGGCTTGGGCAATGCGACGATGCGCCAGATGCGCGCATTCATCCGGCGCATGATGGTTTTAATCGCGCCGCCTTTGCCAGCCGCATCGCGCCCCTCAAAAATGATCGCAATTTTCAGACCCTTGCGCGCAACAGTTTCCTGCAATTTAGCAAGTTCGAATTCGAGATCTTCGAGTTCCCGCTCAAACGTTTTCTTTTTCATAATGCGCTCATTGGGTCACCTGCCGGCGTGAAGCGATATTCTTTGCGGCAAAATTCACACACCACCTTGATCGCGTCATCCTCAACCATATCGCCAAGCTCATCTTCGGCGTAACGCTCGAGGACGGCGGCAATCTTGTCGTGGTTACACGCGCAGGCGGCGCGCACGGGCTGAGCGTCAAAAACGCGTACGCCATCTTCGTGAAACAGCCGGTATAACAATGTCTCTACGCTGACCGCCGGGTCGAGCAATTCGTCATGCTGCGTGGTTTCGATCAAAGCAGCGGCGCGCTCCCAATTGTCGCGATCATCCTGGCTCATCAACAATTCTTCGCCGCGCGCACGACTGCCCCCTTCGCCAGGCATAAACTGAGCCATAATGCCGCCTGCGCGCCATCGCTCCGCCTGCCCCGGGAGCGAAATTTTTCCTACGGCCAGCTTAACAACGGTTGGGATTTGTTCGGATTGAGCAAAATAGGCGACCGCAGCATCAGCAAGGCTCTCGCCCTCTATCGGCGTCACCCCCTGATAGCGCTCCATCTCGCCGCCCTGGTCGATGGTCATGGCGATATGCCCCTTGCCCAGGAGCGCGGAGGCGCCGCGACCGACCACATCACCCCGAAGATTTGCAGTCGCGCGCAAGCCGCCGCCCACTGTATAGTCAGCAATCATCATGCTGACCGGGCCGTTCCCCTGGGCTTGAAAAATTAGCTTGCCGTCAAATTTCAGGGCCACGCCCATCATTGTGACGACACAGGCCGCCTCGCCAAGAAGCTCTGAAATCTCTTCGGGAAATTGATGGGCGGATAAAATCTCGTCAATGGCGCCGCCGAGGCGTACGACACGGCCGCGCACGGCGGTGGCGCCCACCTGAAAGCGAATAATTGAATTGTCCGCTGTCAACGCTCGCTCAGCCATTTTCGCCCGGTCCCACTAGCTTAGTCTTTGATCTTATAACCGGACCGCAGCAGCCAATAGCAAATTGCGCCAAATATCACCATCAATGATGCTGTAACGCCAACGCCCACGGCAAGGTTTGATTCCGCATTTCCGGTAAATCCGGCGCGGAAACCGTCTATCAAATAATAAACCGGATTGAACTGGCTGAACGAGCGAAACGGTTCCGGCAGCCTTTCAACTGAATAAAATGTACCCGACAAAAAGGTCAGCGGCGTAATAACGAAATTTGACACTGCGGCCAGCTGGTCAAATTTCTCCGCCCAAATGCCGCCGATGACGCCAAGCATTGCGAAGATCAATGCGGCTGCGAGCGAGAAATAGGCGATTGCCCAAACCGCGTTAAAATGCATTGGCGCGCCATTTGCCGCCATAAACGCGGCGCTGGTGACGCCGGTGACAAACCCCACAAGAAGGCCGCGGGTCGCGGCGCCCGCCACAAAAGCGACCGCCAATTCGCTTGGCGACAAGGGCGGCATCAAAACATCGACGATTGATCCTTGTACTTTTGAAATAATCAAAGAGGACGATGAGTTCGTGAATGCATTGGTCAGCACGGCCATCATGATCAAACCCGGCGCCAAAAATTCAATAAAAGGCACGCCGCCAATATCGGGCCGCGAGGCGGCAAAGGCCTGCGTAAAAACAACCAAAAACAACAATGTCGAGATCACCGGCGCGATCACGGTCTGGAAGGCGACCTTCAGGAAACGCCGCACTTCTTTCGCATAGAGCGTCCACAGCCCGAGCCAATTCACCGCGCCAAAGCGGCGCTCGCCAAATGCTGCGGACATCTCAACGGGCTGTGCCCGGGCGTCTTGGTTGCGGTCGATCCCGTCCATTAGCGCGTACTTTCAGGCTTTGCTGCGTTGCGCCGGTGTGAACCGGCGAACGCTGCGCCGTCAAGCATAGTCGTTTCCCCATATATGGTGGGTAAAAATTTGTGGGGGCGCCATGTTGTGTTTCCTGCTTTGTGGGATACTATATTTAGGCGCTGAGCGAGGCGCGGCCACAACTAGCACGAGATATTGATTTTGCGGCGGCAGATTGGGGCGAACCGCAATAAAAAAGGGAGCATCGCGAAATGGCCTGGACGGATGAGCGGGTTGAACAACTCAAAACCCTGTGGGCGGAAGGCCTTTCCGCAGCGCAGATCGCAAACAAAATGGGCGGCGTCACACGCAACGCGGTCATTGGCAAGGTGCATCGCCTTGGCCTTTCGGGACGCGCAACGCCCGCAAAACCGCAACGCGGCCGCAGCCTGATCGCGGACAAAAAAGAAGACGCCGCCATGCGCAAGGCGCCGGCGCCGGAAATGAAATCTGTCATTCCCGAACCGGAGTTTATCGAACCGGTTGTTCTGGAATCCGGTGACCGGACCACGGTGGCGACGATTAAAAACAACATGTGCAAATGGCCGGTCGGCGACCCCGCCAAAGACGACTTTCATTTCTGCGGGCAATCAACGCTGTCCGGGAAATCCTACTGTGCTTACCATGCACATATGGCGTTCCAGCCGCCGCAGCGGCGCACAGAAACCCGCCAGCCGCGCCGCGTTCTTGCGAACCCTGCAAAAAGGCGCGCCGCTGGCTAAAGCCCGGCGCCAAACAGTTTAGGCGGTTTTCGGCAACAAGTGATTGAGGCCCAATTGGTCTTAATTTTGCCGAACCGCTAAAAAAAGCCCGCTCATCGTAGCGGGTTTTTTTGACCTATTTGATATCAAGGGCGTAGCCAGCGGAACGAACCGTGCGGATCGGATCGCCCTGTTTGAATTTGTTCAGCGCCTTACGCAGACGCCCAATATGAACATCGACGGTTCTCACTTCAACAAACACGTCAGAACCCCAGACCGCATTCAGCAATTGTTCGCGGGAAAAAACCCGCCCCGGATGTTGGATCAGGTGATCGAGCAGCCGAAATTCCGTTGGGCCAAGATGGATTTCCTCATCGCCGCGCTGAACCCTGTGGGAAACCCGGTCAATCTCGATGTCGCCCACGGTCACTGTATCGTCGGCAAGGCCGGGCCGGATGCGTCGCAGGACTGCTTTGACGCGCGCGATCAGCTCCTTGGTAGAAAATGGCTTGGTCAAATAATCGTCGGCGCCCGTCTCAAGGCCCCGAATACGGTCAGCCTCCTCGGAACGCGCCGTCAGCATGATGATCGGGATGTTCCGCGTCTCCGACATTGAGCGAATTTGCCGGCAAATCTCAATCCCGGATATTTTTGGCAACATCCAGTCGAGGATGACAACATCCGGTATGTTTTCCTTAATTTTCAACAGGCCCTCTTCGCCGTCTGAGGCGATCGAAACGTCAAAGTTTTCCTTGTTGAGATTATATTCCAGAAGCGTCGCGAGCGCTTCTTCGTCCTCGACAATCAAGACACTGGTTCCAGCCATCGCCTAGTTCACCTGCGTTTAGCCGCCGACTATGCCGGACTGATTAGGCGGCGTGACTGTGATTGTCGAGGTCTCATCCCCCTTCGGGCGGATCTCGACGAGCGGCGCGCCAGTCATCAGGAAATGGATGGCTTCGGCGATGTTTGTTGCGTGATCGCCGACGCGTTCAAAATTCTTGGCGATGAAAACGAGGTGGGTGCAGGCGTTGACCCGGTTTGAATCAGCCATCATCGCCAGCAGAATTTCCTGAAAAACGGAATTATAGAGTTCATCAAGTTCGTCATCGCCGCCCCAAACCGCTTTGGCGGCGCTGAGATTGCGCGCAGAAAACGCATTCAAGATATCGGAAAATTGTCGCAAGCTGGCCCGCCCCATGCGGACGACGCCGGAAGTCGGGCGCGCCGGCGCTTCACGACTGACGACAAGGGTTCTCTTTGCAACATTTTTGGCAAGGTCGCCAACCCGTTCAAGCTCGCCGGTCAATTTCATAACCGTCATCACTTCACGCAAGGCATCCTGCGGCAATGGCCCCTCTTCGAGCAACGCCATCACCCTGACCTCAATATCGCGATCAAACTCATCGATGCGCCTGTCGGCGGCAATCAACTGTTCGGCGGCCGCAAGGTCGCGACGCTCAAACGCAGTGATGACGGCGGCGAGGTTGCTTTCGACTCGCGCGGCCATGCGGGCCAATTCAGTTTCGAGTTTCTGGCGCGCCGGAAAAGATGAATGGGCGGCTGCAACAGCCATCTAAATTCTCATCAAAAAAGGTTCAAACAGTGAAAAAGCGTCTTGTTGCCGGTTTTTTGTGACAGAATCTTGTACGGCAAAAAATTTATAGCGCAATTCGTGCGCCATTCAAAATTAGCCGGCTATGTATTTCGCGCCGCGACGAGAAAATAACAGTTAAAGGCCGTGCCGCCAGCCAGCCGGCTTTCAATTTGGAAGCCGCCCTGGTGGCGATTGACAATGTGTTTGACGATCGCAAGCCCTAACCCGGTGCCGCCGCTTTTCAAGCTGCGTTCGATATTGACGCGATAAAATCGTTCCGTAAGTCTTGGTAAATCCGCGCGCTCAATGCCCGGGCCGAAATCGCGGATCTGCACATAGATGAGATCTTCAACGCGCCCGCCGGTGCGCGCTGCGACCTGGGCCGCCGCATCCCCGGCGCGATGACCGGGATCGCCGTTATCAGTTAGCGGCGGCGCCGCGCCGCGGCCGACGCGCAATTTGATCATTGCGGGATCGCCGCCATATTTTACGGCGTTGTCGAGCAGGTTTTGAATCGCCTGAAATATTTCATCATGGTCGCCGACAATTTTTGTCGCATCGTCTGTGTCCTTGATGTAGTCCACAATTGCGCCGGCCTGTTCAAAGAGCGGTGAGAGACTTTCAATCACATCCTGAGCAACATCGCCAAGGTCAACAATATCTTTCGGCGGCACGTGCTCGTTAAGCTCAATGCGCGACAGGGACATAAGATCTGAAACCAGGCGCTGCATCCGTTCCGCCTGCGATTGCATGATGGACAAGAACTTTTCTCTCGCTTCAGGATCGTCTTTTGCAGGCCCGCGAAGCGTTTCGATGAATCCGACAACCGAGGCAAGCGGCGTGCGCAACTCATGGCTGGCGCTGGCGATAAAATCAGCGCGCATCTGTTCAACGCGGCGCTCACTTGTGAGATCGCGAATGAACACCAGCGCGCGTTGACGGCGCCCGGAACCCAATTCCGCCCCGGACTCAATCGGCGCGACATAGGCGCGGCAGGATCGTTCAACCGCGCCCATCATTGTAAATTCCACCGTAACCGGATCATTTGTAGCCAACACTGTTTCAGCGGCTTCGTATACATTTGGCGTGCGCAATACCGCAGCAAAATGACGCCCGGTAATTTCCTTCGCCCCGACAAGTTTTTCAGCTGCTGGATTAGCGTGCTCAACGACGCCAGCAGCATCAAGAATGAACAAGGGTTCGGGCAAAGCTTCTGCAACGTCTCGCGCCATACGCAAATTTGCAAGTTCCGCCTCTTGCGCGCTCAGCTCCGTTTCAACGATGCGCTGCACTGGCGTCGCCCACACTGCCCCCGATGCGAGCCTGTATCGGATTGCAAGCAAAGCGAGAAAGGAAATCCATGCCAGCGTCACCAGTCGCCAGTCGCCAAGCCCGGCGACAAAAATAGCGACGCCGACGCCGGCGCTGATGCCCACAGCCCAGGCAAAATCCCGGGCGCGCACACGAGCGGCGGTATTGCGGATCAGTGTGGCGAGATTTTCCTGCATCAGGCCGGGAACCTATGCGCAGACAACAGGCAAATCAATCGACCTTTGCTTTGCGGTGCGTTGATCATAAGATAATCGAGGCAAGTTGGAGGCGGTATCCATGGTGCGATTATTTTTTGTTGGATTGTTATTGGTGAGTACAGGATGCGCAACGGGATATACGGCGACTGGTCAATCGACGCCAACCACCCCCCCTTCAGCTGTGGCCGCCAGCAGATCGGCGTCCACCGATGATCCGTTTGCGGTATTTGCGCCCTACAGCCCTGCAACGCGATATCAGCTCGATCATCAGCCATGGACAAAATTCTTACGTACAGCCGTCTATATCACCGGACGGTCGAACCGGGTTGCGGCGCGGCGCGATGACAATTCGCGCCAGACTGGAACGAAAACCACAACAGGAAGCAAATCGCGCTACCGCTATGAGGGTAATCGGGTTCTCTTCCACCTGTTCGATGACGGCGCCGTCAACTATGTCGGTGTATACCGGCAGGCGCTTCAGGACACGATGGGGCGAATTGAGTATGGCGATCTTGGCCGCGAGGAGCAGCTTGCATTCTGGCTAAATTTGCACAACGCCGTTTTGGTTCATGAAATCGCAAAGTCGCATCCAATCTCGCGGCCCCGATCTCATCGCCTTCGCGACCATGGCAATGCACTTTTGTTTGACGCAAAACTTGTCGAAGTCAGCGGCGTCAAACTCAGTCTCAATGACATCAGATACAATATTGTCTACCGCTACTGGAAAAACCCCTATGTCATGTATGGATTTTGGGACGGCGCTATTGGCGGGCCAAATATCCTGACCGTGGCCTATTCCGGGCCAGCATTGCAGGGCCAGCTGGAGCGTAATGGCCGCGAATTTGTCAACTCAATGCGCGGCGTCGATCGCATTCGCGGCAAGATACGAATTTCGAAAAATTACATCAACGCAAGACCTTACTTTTTCCCCAAATGGCCAAACGATCTTTACGATCACCTCTCGCGCTATGCGATCGGCGAAGCGGCGGACATTGTCGCCATGCGTCAGCAGACGGTGACCGCCAACAGATATGCAGCGTCTACCGCGGATGCGGAAAGCGGCGAGACCGTTCGTTTCACCGGCAGTGATAATCCTGGCGCGCTGGCGGGGCAGGATTTGGGCGGCGTATTTGCAAATCTTTCCAGCACCGCCATGCGCGGCGGACTGTCCGGTGAAGCGTTGTCGCTTGCGCGACAGTCCGAGGCGCGAAAAAACCGCCGTGTGGGTACGGTGGTGATCCTCGATATTCAGACTGACGATCCGGGCGACGCGCCTGAAAGGATCAGCGTCGACGAAGATAATGGCGCCGATGCAGAAAACTGAACCGGCGCCTGAACTTTAAACTCAGCCTTTTTCGGCGGCAATCCACGCGTCAATATTTTCTTCAAGAACCGACAACGGAACAGCGCCATTTTCCAGAAGGGCGTCGTGGAAACGGCGCAAGTCGAAGTCGGCGCCGAGCGCGGCAGACGCCCGCTGACGCAATTCCTGCATCTTTAATTCACCGATTTTATAGGCGAGCGCCTGACCCGGCCAGGTAATGTAACGGTTCACTTCCGCTTCAATATTGTGAAGCGACAGCGCCGTATTGTCCGCCATAAACGCCACTGCTTGCTCTTTCGACCAGCCCTTGGAATGCATGCCGGTATCCACAACCAGGCGGCAGGCGCGCCACATCTCATATGAAAGGCGACCGAAATTTGAGTAGGGATCTTCGTAAAAACCTGCATCCAGCCCGAGACTTTCCGCATAGAGTCCCCAACCCTCGGTAAAGGCGGTAAAGCCGCCAAATTTTCGGAAATTCGGCAGGGTCAGTTCCTGGCTCAGCGCGATTTGGAAATGATGGCCGGGCACCGCCTCATGCAGCGACAGGGCTTCCAGTTCAAAAAGCGGGCGCTGGTCCAGCAAAGACGTATTGATCCGATAAACGCCGGCGCGGCTGCCGTCGCCCGCAGGCCGCTCATAATATGCCGTCGTCGTTCCTTCGGCGATATCATCGGGCACCGGTTTGACCGTATAGGGCATGCGCGGCAGCCGAGTGAACAATCTCGGCAAGGCGCCATCGGCTTTCTTGGCGATCACCGAGGTCGCGGCGATGAGTTCGTCGGGCGTTTTTGCATAAAACTGCGGGTCGGTGCGCAGGAAATTTTGAAACGCATCGAAATCGCCGCCGAAATCCACTTCTTTTATGATGTCCATCATGGCCGCACGAATACGCGCGACTTCGGAAAGGCCCAGCTGGTGAATTTCGTCAGGGGTTTTCCCGGTTGTCGTAAAAACACGCACACGGTGGGCGTAATACGCATCGCCATTCGGCAAAGCGAGAGCGCCGACGTCCTTACGGCAGGCAGGCGCATAGTCCTGGGCATAAAAATCCGCATACTGCCTGATCGCCGGGACGACTTTTTGTGCAACCGTTTCCTGCGCGCGCGACTTCATACGCTTCCAGTTGCGCATGGTGACCGTCGCTGGCTTTGTTTTAAACGGTTTCATAAAGACGCTGTCAGCAACGTTATCGACAACATGGAAGCGGATTGATTGTTCCACGCCTTCCATTGGCGCGCAGGGCTGGGTCCAGCCGGCAGTAACGCCGGCGCCTAACGTGTCGGTCGCTTCAGATAGATAACGCGGAATATCGCCCAGCCGCGCCACATAGCTTTCAAAATCCGCCCTGGTGAAAAACGGCAGCCGCTCAGGCAGTCCGGTAACAAATGTGTGCGGCCCGTTGCGATTGGTCATAACAAGATACTTGCCGCCAAACTGCGCTGCCGCCGCATCATTCTTCAAACCAAGGAGTAGGAGTTTGTAATTGACCCGCTCACCCGGCGCTAATTCGTCAACGTTGATTTCCTCAAGGCGCGCGATGAACCCGGCCTCTTTTGCAACGCTTTTTTCGGCGGCGTCGAGCGACACGCTGCCAAGGCGGTCGTCATAATCGCGCACGCCAAGCGAGGTTGCGAAAGTGGGGTTTTCTTCCAGTGACCAGGCCCAGTGATCGTCGATCACAGCCTGCAATGCGTCGGATGCTGTTGATTGTGCGCTGGCGCTCGCGCCAAACGTGAAAAGCGCCAAGACGCCCAACGCCGCACAGATGGTCTTTGATATCAGCTGCATGTCAAATTCTCCCGGGAAAATCTTTAATCGAAACATCGTCTCTATGCGCCTCGGCCGCGCAATGCGGCAAAAACAACCCCGCCGACCAGTCCGGCGAAACTCTGCAGGCCCATGCCGACAGCGTCACGCGCACCGCCTATGGCGCCGACACCGCCGCGGCCGGCGGTATTATCAATCAGCCAGATCGCTGCGACTACAGCTGTGGCGCCGGCGATCGGATAGGCAACCGGCGCAAGCGGCGTCAAAACGCGCTTCAACCGCGCGGCGATCAAAAAACCAATCAACAGGGCGAGCATCATCACGCCTCCATAGGCGGGAGCAAGACCCTTGAGGTTCATCATCAAGGCCGCAGCCTGCTGACCCAGCGTATAGTCCGCGCCGATTGAGATTTGTTCTGAAACAACCTGTTGGGTGTAAAATACAGAACCGGACACGAAGGTCGCCAGCGTCGCCATGAGAAATGCAATCAATGTTCGCCAGATATTCATAACCTGCCCCGTATCCACGATCACTCCGCCTCGCTATAGTCCGGTGACCGCGAGATTGACTTCAATGCTCACCCTACCCAGTTTCTGTGTGAATATCGACAGCAATAGCAGCAAAGCATGACAAACCCAATTCGGCTTATTGTGGCGACGATTGTGATCGCGGCTATCGTGACATTTGTTCCGCAATTCAGCATTTCAAAACTCGGCGCAGCGCCAGCGCTGCAGGGCGGCAAAGGCGGCGGTGACGCGTCACTGCAAACCTCGCAGGCGGCGCCCGCGCCTCAAGGAAATGTTCCGTTGAATGTGGAGACGCTCGCAAGCGGACTGGTTAATCCTTGGTCGATCGCCTTTCTTCCGGATGGCGCAATGCTTGTTACGGAACGCGCCGGACGCCTGCGAATTATCCGCAATGGAGGGCTCGTGACTGAGCCGGTCGCCGGCGCCCCGAAAACCTTTGTCCGGAACCAGGCGGGGTATTTCGACATTCTTCCGCATACCGAATTCGCAACGAACAACATTGTCTACCTTTCCTATGCGGCCGGTGTGCGAACCAGTAATGCGCTGCGCATAGCCCGGGCGGTATTTGACGGGGAAGCGCTGACCAATCTCGAAGTCATCTACGAAGCAAAACCGCTCAAAGATACGGGCCATCATTATGGCGGGCGCATGGCCTGGGGCGCCGACAAAAAACTTTATATAACTATCGGTGAAGGCGCGAAATACAAGGAAAAAGCGCAAGACACGGCGTCGAGCTTTGGCGCCGTTATTCGCATGAATGAAGACGGGTCCGCCCCCGAGGATAATCCAGACTTCGGCGCTGACGCTGTGCCCGAACTCTTCACTAAAGGGCACCGCAACCCGCAAGGCCTCGCCTATGACGCAGCACGCGGCGTTCTTTGGGAACATGAACACGGTCCCCGTGGCGGCGATGAGCTTAACATTATTGAAGCCGGCGCAAATTACGGCTGGCCCTTTGCAACCTTTGGCGTCGATTATAATGGCGCACGAATTACACCGTTTACGGAATATGAGGGCACGACGCAGCCGGTAAAATACTGGACGCCGTCGATCAGCCCGTCAGGCCTTGCTGTCTATCGCGGCGATCTGTTTTCCGGCTGGGACGGCGACCTTCTCCTCGGAGCGCTTTCGGGAAAAGCGCTCCACCGGGTAATGATGGACGGTGACAAGCCGGTGGGCGAGGAACGTTATCTGATTGGCGAACGCATTCGCGATGTGCGGATCGGGCCTGACGGCGCCATCTATGTCACGACCGAAGAAAGATATGGCGACCCGGTCGGCAAGGTGCTGCGCCTAACACCGCAATAGACGATGAGAGCGCATTCACAAAAAGTGTATGCGGTTTTTGGATTCGAATGCGCGACAAGACAATAATCTAGACCGTTTTCACCGATTCAGGAATCTGTGAAAACGGTCTAGGAAATGATCTCACTTTGGGACAGTAACGCGCGCCGCGCGGCCTGTCGGGCAAAACGCAATGTGACGGCTTTGCGCCGCGCTGCAGCCAGCGGGCGTTCCTTTGCAATGCGGGCGATCATTGCCCCATAGCCGTCGGCAACAATCAAACCCTCATTATCAGGCATCAACTCGGCCGGAAAACCGGGGTCGACGGCAAAATAAAACCGGTCACAGAATTCGAGATAGTCGGGCCACTTCTGGTCGGTTTCAAAATCCGCGCGGCAGGATTTGATTTCGGCAATGGTAATATTGCCGCGACGGTCCAGCGCCGCAATATCCGCCCTGCGGCCATTGGCAAGCTTGAACTCGGCAATCGGGGTCAGCCCCATATCGCCAAACAGGCGTATCACCCCCTTTGTCAACGCAAGGGTCTTATCCGAGCGGGGCGCCACAGAAAGCGAGAAGTCAACGTTCTGCATTTGTTCATCAAACGCCGCCAATGCGGCCGCGTCAAGCCGCGTCTCGTTCAGCCCTGAAATTCAGGCAGGCGCACGATCAGACCGTCGAGTTCCGATGTGATCTTGAGCTGGCAGGAAAGGCGCGAGTTTTCTTTCGGCTCATAGGCAAAATCGAGCATCGATTCTTCCATCGCCTCCGGCTTGCCGATTTTTCCGGCCCAGGCGTCATCCACATACACATGACAGGTCGCACAGGCGCAGGCGCCGCCGCAATCGGCGTCGATCCCGGGAACCATATTCTTGACCGCCGCCTCCATCACCGAGACGCCTTCCTCAGCGTCAACGGCATGCTCAGTTCCATTTTGTTCGATATAGGTGATCTTGGGCATAGCTTTGGGTGCGGCTCTTTTGTGGTCGGGATGGAAGAAGAAATGTGTGATTTAAGGCTTGAGGCGGCCGGGGCAAGTCTTTTCTCCATACCTGTCTGAAAAGCCCATAGATTAAAGAGCGCTGTTTTCACGCCCGGGCGGAGTGACTAGGTATCGTGCCTATGCACCGAATCGAAATTACCCTGAAAGATGAGGAAACCACAAAAAAGCTGGGCGCGCAGCTGAGCGTCATCCTCGCGCCCGGCGACGCGGTGTGCCTGTCCGGCAATCTCGGCGCAGGTAAATCGACGCTCGCGCGAGGCGTCATCAAGACCGCCGCCGGAGCGGAGGATGCGCCAAGCCCAACCTTCACTTTTGTTGAAACCTATGAAGCAAAGGGGTTTTTGCTATGGCATTTCGACCTTTACCGGCTTGAGCGTCCTGAAGATGTCTGGGAACTCGGTTATGAAGACGCGCTTGAGGATGGCGTAATACTGATCGAATGGCCGGAACGGATTGGCGCTCTGGCGCCGTCAGACGCTTTAGAAATAAATCTCGAGATCCACGGCAATATGCGAAAAGCATGTATTGCCGCCACCGAAGGCTGGCGGCGACGCCTTCACGAAGCAGGAATCGCGTAAAAGGTCCGTTGATGAATAGAGCTGAGTCCACATATTCTGATTTGCGCGCCGCCTTCGTTGAAAAAGCCGGCTGGGGAGATGCGGTCGCTACGCCGCTTGCCGGCGACGCGTCGACCCGCAGCTATGAGCGTCTTGAAAAAGACGGCCGCCGCGCAGTCTTGATGATCGCCCCGCCGGGCGCTGAGGCCGCTACCTGTCCCGCTAACGCTACGCCAGAGCAGCGACACGCATTGGGCTACAACGCAACGGCGCGGCTTGCCGGACCAAATCTAAACGCTTTTGTGACGCTCTCGAACAATTTGCAGATGGCAGGTCTTTCCGCTCCTGAAATCTACGCCGCTGACGCTGCAACCGGTTTCGCGCTGATCGAAGATCTCGGCGATGATCTATTCGCCCGCATTATTGATCGCGAAGACGAGACATTGCTCTACCAGACCGCTATTGACGCACTCATCGCGTTGCGCAATGCAAACCCGCCGCGGCCCAGCGATGATCAGTACACAATGCTGAATTATGATCTGACGGCGCTTGCAGCAGAAGCTGATCTTTTGATCGACTGGTATTGGCCCCTGAAACACAAAAATGACATTAGCCATGAATTGCGCACCGAATTTGTTGCGCTTTGGCGTGACCAGCTACGCGAATTATCGGCGCCGCACAGCTTTGTTTTGCGCGATTATCACGCGGAAAATCTGATCTGGCTTCCCGACCGCAGCGGCGTTGAGCGCGTCGGGATCATCGATTTCCAGGATGCTCTTTATGGCTGCGCGGCCTATGATCTGGCATCCCTGTTGGAAGACGCCCGCCGCGACGTCGATCCGGAATTTGCTGACCAGATGATCGAATATTATGTGCAGCGCGCCGCCGCTGTCGATGTTTTTGATCGCGCAACATTTGAGCGTGATTATGCAATTCTCGCCGCACAGCGAAATGCAAAAATACTCGGCGTTTTTGCGCGCCTCGCCAGGCGCGACAAGAAGCCCCGATATCTCGATCTCCTGCCGCGTGTCGAAGGCCATTTCCGGCGCGATCTAAAACGACCAAACATGGCGGCGCTGCAAGATTTCTTTGCCCGCAATTTTGACGAGTTTTCTCAATGACCGGCCCAAAAACAGCAATGGTGCTCGCCGCGGGGCTTGGCACGCGCATGCGTCCGTTTACGGATGAAATCCCGAAACCGCTTATTGAAGTCGGGGGAAAAGCGCTTATTGATTATACGCTCGACCGCTTTCGCGATGCTGGCGTCATTGAGGCTATCGTTAATGTTCACTATCGCGCCGACCAGATTGAGGCGCATTTGAGAGCGCGCACTGCGCCGCAAATCATCATTTCCGATGAACGCGGGCGTTTGCTCGAAACTGGCGGCGGCCTGAAGAAGGCTTGTCCGCATTTTGGCGCGGCGCCGGTTTTTTGCACCAATACCGACGCGATCATGTTCGACCAAAACGGAAAGGACGCCTGCGCCGTCCTGTCCGATGCGTGGAATAATCAAACCATGGACGCGCTATTGCTGCTGGCGCCGATTGCGCAAACCAGCGGCTATGACGGCAAGGGCGATTTCGACCATGCGCAGGACGAGCGAATTTCCTTTCGCACAAAAGATACCGCGCCTTGTGTCTTTACCGGTTTGCAGATCATCTCGCCTTCGCTGATTGAAGAAGGGCCGGACGGCCCCTTTTCGACCAAATATTTATGGGATCTTGCCGCAAAGCGCGGCAAGCTTTTCGGCGCCCGCTATGACGGTTATTGGATGCATGTAGGCGACCCGGACGGGTTGGAGAAAGCCGAGCGCTTTCTCGCGCGCGGAAAGTGACGCGCGCCGGTCCCGAGTCTGTTTTTGCCGCTGCATGTCCGCGGTTTTTTTCAATTGCATCGGGCCGCCCTTTCCTGACGGATTTCGCACTTGCGCTGCGCGCGAGCCTGGCCGGCCAAAGCCGTTTTGAACTTTCCGACAGCATTGTTTTCCTGCCAACCCGGCGGGGCACGCGGGCGCTCATCGACGCTTTTGTCAATACGTCACCGGGCGGGCGGGCCAGCCTTTTGCCGCGCATCAAAGCCTTAGGCGACGTCGAGGAAGATGAGTTTATTGTCTTTGAGGGCGATGCCGCAGATGAAATTGACTTGCCGCCTGCAATATCAATCTCACAACGTCGATTGGCCCTGGCAAAACTCGTCGCCGAAAAAGATAAGGTGTTTTTTGACGGACAAAGACATTGGGCGGGAGCCATCGCCGCGGCGGACGAGCTAGGCAAGCTTCTTGACTCTCTTTATACGGAAGAAATAAACCCTCGTGAGCTGGAAAACATCGTACCCGACGCGCTTGCCGCCCATTGGCGTCATTCCTTAAGCTTTCTTTCAATCGTCACCGAGAATTGGCCAGCCTATTTGGCCGAAAGCGGCCTGATGGACCCGGCGGAACGCCGCGTCAAACTGATCAACCGCCAAACGCAGCGCTGGCGACAGGCGCCGCCGCAAGCGCCGGTAATCGTTGCGGGCACGACGGGATCTGCGCCTGCCGTCGCCCGCATGATGAAAGTTGTCGCAAATCTGCCGCTCGGCTGTGTTGTGCTGCCTGGGCTCGACCTTTCGTCATCGCCGCGCGTCTGGGACGCCATTGATGAACCGCATCCCCAAAGCGGACTAAAAGCATTGTTGTCATCGCTCGAATTACCACGCAGGGATATTGCTCCCTGGCCGCAAGCAGACCGGAGCGACAGCAAAGTCGGCGACCGTACGTCTCTTGTTACTGTCGCGTTGCGGCCGGCGGGCGCCTCCGATGACTGGCGCAATTGGGCAAAAAATGCCGCAGCAGAAGACGGCGCACTCATGAATGCGCTTACCAATGTTGAGCTCGTCGAAGCGCCCGACGAAGACCGTGAGGCTGCGGCAATCGCGCTGAAATTGCGGGCGACGATAGAACACAAAGACCGGACCGCGATGCTCGTCACGCCCGATCGCGACCTTGCACGACGTGTCTCGCTGAAGATGCGCCGTTGGGATATTGCAATTGACGATTCCGCCGGTGTTCCGTTCGCCAATACGCCTTGCGGGACATATTTGCGGCTTACCGCGCAATGGCTCATGGATGTCTCAAATCCGGTTAACCTCATGGCGCTGCTCGATCATCCTTTGTTTGGCGGCGGGCTTACCAGCGCGCAAAAATCAAAATCCTGCACCGCTTTTGACCGCGCTTTGCGCGGGCTCAAACCCGATCGCGGCACAGGCGGCCTCGCGGCAAAAATATCTGACGACAAACATTTTGACGGTGACGGCAAAGCGTTGCTTGAGATCGTAACAAACATCGTCAACGACTGGCCTGGCGACGAAACGTCATTTGCTCAGCGTTTCGACGCCCATCTCGCAATTGCCGAACGCCTCGCGGCGACTGCCGAAGAAGAAGGGTCGATGCGATTGTGGCGCGGCGAAGATGGCGAGACCGGGGCCAGTCTGCTCGCGCAAATTCAAGACGGACTTGCACAAATCAATCATGACCAGCCGCAAGATTATGCGGAAATCTTCTCGCGCCTCATTGCCAACGCAGTTGTGCGAAGGCGCGCACCCGCGCACCCCCGGCTTTCAATTCTAGGACCGTTAGAGGCGCGGCTGCAGCCTGCTGACCTGGTTATTCTTGGCGGACTTAATGAAGGGATCTGGCCGCGCGACGCCGCTATTGATCCGTTTTTATCTCGGCCCATGCGCTATGCGCTCGGCCTTCCTTCTCCTGAACGGCGCATCGGCCTTGCCGCTCATGACTTTGCTCAACTTACAGCAGCACCGGCCGTGATGATGACCCGGGCGGTGCGATCGGGCGGTAAGCCTGCAAAGCCTTCGCGCTGGATTGTTCGGCTGAAAAACATTCTAAGCGGCGCCAATGCGCTTTCGGCAATAGACCAAACCCGTCCTTATGAAAAACTGGCCGATGCGCTGGATGAACCTCAAAACTCCGTGTGGATCAAGGCGCCGCAGCCAAAGCCGCCGCTTAACGTGCGCCCTGTGGATTTCTACGTCACGCAAATCGAAAATCTCATGCGCGATCCCTACGCGATTTATGCGCGACATGTGTTGCGCTTGCGGAAAATGGATCGGCTCGATGAATCGTTTGAAAGCCGCCATATGGGCAATCTTTTCCACGCCATCCTCTATGATTATGCTGCGGCGCCTTTACCGGATGCGCTCGAACAACGCGTTGAAGTTTTGAACACACTTCTCGACCGGCGCGGCGAAAGTTTTGGGCTTACAAAAGATCACCGCGCTTTCTGGAGCCGCCCGGCTCAGGAAGCTTTTGACTGGCTGGTGCGCTGGGATCGAACCCGCCGTGAGACGGGATCGCCAATAATCCTCGAAGAAAGCGGAAAATGGGCGTTCAACATCGGCAAACGCACTTTCAGCCTCGCCGCCCGCGCCGACCGGATTGACCAGTCGCCCGACGGCGGCGCTTTTATCGTCGACTATAAGACCGGAACGCCGCCGAGCCTCGCGCAGGCAAAATCCATCAATCCGCAATTGCCGCTCACGGGCCTCATCGTTGAAGAGGGCGGTTTTGAAAAGCTGGGGCGGGCGGCGATTGACGGCTTTGAATATATCCGCGTCCTGCGCCGGTCGACGTCAAAAACAAATGATACAACGGCAGAGGGCGCAGCAGCCAGATTAATTATCGACGCGACCCGAGAGCGGCTGTTTAATTTGCTCGCTCATTATCAAGAACCGAATACGGCCTATTTGTCGCAACCTCGCCCGCAATTTGTCGATGATTATGGCGACTATGATCATCTGGCGCGGCGGCGCGAACGCAACGCCATGGGCGGCGGCGAATGAACGCCTATGATCAAACGCTCGAAGCGCAGCGCATCGCAGCGCATCCCGCACGATCAGCTTTCGTCATGGCGAATGCCGGGGCGGGAAAAACCCATTTGCTGATCAGCCGCGTTGCACGCCTGTTGCTGACAAAAATTCAGCCCGCGAAAATTCTCTGCATCACTTTCACCAAAGCCGCCGCCGCTGAAATGTCCGAACGCCTCTTTAAAGTGCTCGGCGACTGGACTCTCAGCGATGACGAGACCCTGCAGGATGCCCTCAACCAACTTGAAGGCAAAGACGCCCATTTGCGTGACGCACAAGAATTGGCTGTCGTCCGCCGGCTTTTCGCTCAGGCGCTGGAAACGCCAGGCGGCCTCAAGATACAGACGATCCATGCGTTTTGCGAAAGCACCTTGCGCCGCTTTCCATTGGAGGCAGGCGTCGCGCCTGGCTTTACCGTTCTGGAGGACGGCAGCGCAGGCTTGATGCTTGATGATGCGCTCAGCCGCGTCGCTGCGGACGCCCTGGACGATAATGCGCTTGCAAGCGCCTTTGCCCGCCTTACGTCAACCCGCAATGAACGCGATTTACGCACGCTGCTCATCAACGCGGCGCAGCGCAGCGCCGAATTGGAAAATATGTTTGCGCAAAAGGGCGGGCTTGACGGCGTTGTCGGCGCAATCGCCGCCGAACTTGACGCAGACCCGGCGAAGAACGACGGAGAGATCAAAAGAGAGTTCATCGCCGCATTGTCGCGATCAAAATTGCATGCAGCGCAAGGCGCGCTCGCAGCCAGCGGAAAAAATGCGCAAAAACGCTGCGCTCTACCACTGCAAACTTTTCTGAATGCGCTATCGCCCGAAGACCAATGGGCTTGGCTTTTGAAACTCTTTTTCAAATCCAATGGCGAGCCGCGCGGCGCCTATGGCGACAAATCGACAGAGAAAGCGGCGCCTTGGGTCGATGAGTACCTCATTGATATTGAACAGCAATTTGTCAGCGCCCATGAGACCGCCAAGGCGGCGGTCTTATTGCACGACACCGTTGCCTATCTGAACCTTTTATCGGCGCTGTCTGAAAAATATCGCGCGGCGAAGGCAGCGGAAGCTGCCCTCGATTTCGATGACCTGATTGTAGGCGCGCAGCGGCTGTTTGTCAGCGCCGACGCCGCATGGATCATGTACAAGCTTGATCAGGGCATCGACCATATTCTGATTGACGAAGCTCAGGATACAAGCCCGGGTCAGTGGGCGGTTATTGAAGCGCCGTTAAAAGAGTTTTTCAGCGGCGCCGGCGCCCGTGAAGCCGGTCGCACATTTTTCGCGGTCGGCGATATCAAGCAGTCGATCTATTCATTCCAAGGCGCCGATGCGGGTTTGTTCACAGAGAAAGAAGACCGCCTCGGCAGGCAGATCAGCGCCGTTGCGGACTACAAAAATGTTGAACTAACGCTTTCGTTCAGAACGACGACGCCTGTCTTGTCTTTTGTCGACGCTCTTTTTGCTGATCCAGAGGCGGCAGAAGGCCTGGGCGGTTTTCCGGTCCCGAAGCACGACACTGTCCGCACTGGACATGCGGGTCTTGTTGAACTGTGGCCGTTGACGCCGCGGCCGGAAACAGAAAAGCCGGACCCCTGGGATGCGCCGGTGGATGCATCGCCAGCGGATCATCCTGTTGAAATATTGTGCGCCCGCATTGCGGATACTATCGATGACTGGCTCCGACATAAAGAAATACTGGCGTCAAAAAATCGCGCCATTGAACCAGACGATATTATGGTGCTGGTCCAAAGCCGCGGCCGGTTGTTCGATGAGATTATTCGGTCATTGGCCCGCGCCGGGGTCCCGGTCGCCGGCGCCGACCGGTTGAAACTGCTTGAGGACCCGTCGATCGAAGATCTGCTCTCTTTTGCCAGAGCGGCGTTGACACCAGACGACGATCTATCTCTCGCCGAAACCCTGAAAAGCCCGTTTTTCGGTTTTGATGACGAGGCGCTTTTTGACCTGGCCTATCCCCGGCCAGAGGGTCATTCGCTTTGGAATGCGCTCATCGCTCACGCCGGCAACCATGAAAACTGGGCGGCCACATGCGACGCTGTTCAGCGCGCGCGCGCCATCGCGAAACACGATGGGCCCGTATCATTCTTCTCACACATCCTTGAAGGGGAAACGCCGTCAGGGCGGAGCGCTCTCTATGCGCGGCTCAGTCGGGCGGCCCGCGATGCTGTCGACGAATTGCTGCGCCAGGCTCTGCAATTTGAAAACGCAAATCCGCGGTCTCTGCGCAGTTTTGTTCACTGGTTTGAAAACAACGCCGGTGAAATCAAGCGCGAGATGGAGCGGGAAAGCGGCGCGGTGCGGGTCATGACTGTGCATGGCGCCAAAGGGCTTGAATCAAACATTGTTTTCCTCCTCGATGCACAGCGCGGCGTCAACCTGCAAAGTATAGGTCCAATCATAGAGCTTGAACGGGACCCCGTTCATCACGAACGGGCGGGGCGGCTCCCGATCCTCACAGGTTCGAAAGACCGTGACACGCTTGTGATGCGTGAGGCGCGCGGCGAAAAAATCCGTAAAGCCTATGAGGAATATCGCCGGCTCTTATATGTGGCCGCAACGCGGGCAAGAGACCGCCTCTATATTTGCGGTGTCGAAATGGGAAACAACAAAAATCCCGGGGCCAAAGAGAAGCGATTGAAAAGCTGGCATTCGCTTGCGCAAGATGCGTTCCAACGCCTCGAATCCGAAACTGAGGCGGGCGATAAACCTGCATGGCCCGGTGGCGACGAACCTGTCTTGCGTCTTTCATCAAAACAAACTGCTGAGCCTGAGGGCGGCGAACCGGCGCCGGCAGCAATCATCGGCGAAACACCGCATTGGCTTCACAAGCCAGCGCCCGCCGAACGCGCTTCGCAATGGCTCACGCCTTCCGCACTTACCGCGCAACATTCGCCCGGCGACGGTGACGCTGTTGACGCGCATACCGAAGAGGGACCCGCTTACTCACCGTCCGGGTCATATGGCCGATATTTCCGTGGGCGGACGCTACACCGTCTGCTTGAATTATTGCCTGACCTTCCGGACCAAAAAAGACGCGCCGGCGCCGATCAACTGTTGCAGCGTTTGGCGCCGGGGATTGACAAAAAGGACCGGGCAAGCTGGCGCGATGAAGTGCTGGCGATCCTGGAGGACCCAGCTTTCGCCGCCGTCTTTGCGCCGGGCTCACGCGCGGAAGTCTCGATCGCGGGCGCACCCAAGGGGGCGCCTGCGGGATCAACTTTTTCAGGTCAGATCGACAGGCTTGCCGTCAGCGACCGAAAAATTCTTGTCGTTGACTATAAAACCAATCGTCCGCCGCCAGCAGAGATAGACGAAGCGGACCCCAACTATATCGTGCAAATGGCCGCCTATCGCGCGCTGCTTCAGGAAATCTATCCTGACCATGAGATCGATTGCGCACTGTTGTGGACTTATGATGCGCGGCTTATGCCCGTGCCCGCAACGCTAATGGATCACGCTTTCGCGCGCTATATGACGGCGGGTTGATTTGCGCCCGACAAACCTTATCTTCACGCTTCAATTCAGGCCCAGCGCCGCAAATAGTGAGATTATCCATGGCCACCAAAGCAGTTACCGATGCAAGTTTTGCAAACGATGTGATCAATGCCGACGACGTCGTGCTCGTTGATTTCTGGGCTGAATGGTGCGGACCCTGTAAGCAGATCGGGCCAGCGCTTGAAGAAATTTCCGAAGAATATGCGGGCAAGTTAACGGTCGCAAAAATCAATATCGACGATAATCCCGAAACGCCCGGCAAATTCGGCGTTCGCGGTATTCCGACAATGATGATTTTCCGCAATGGCGAACTGACGGCGACCAAAGTCGGCGCCGCGCCAAAAGGCCAGCTTGTCGCCTGGGTCGACCAGGTTCTTAAAGACGCCTAATCATTCGACGCAAGTATTTCTCCCGCAAGGTAGAGCGAGCCGCCGATCAGTATTCTCGGCGGCTCGTTTTTATTATGTGTGCAGGCAAGGCGCATCGCCTGTTCCAGTGAAACACAGGCCTGGGCGTCCTGACCGGCGCTTCGGGCAGCTTCTTCCACCGCCTGTGGCGAGGCGACGCTCCCCTGTTTTGCGGCGACAGTAAAAACCTTCGAGACGATACCGACCAGGGGGGCGAAAAAACCCACTGCGTCCTTGTTGGCCTGCATCCCGGCAATCATTATCAATGGCCGCGGGTTACGTTCCTCCATATCCGACATCGCTCGTGCAACAGCGCGGCTCGCATGAGGATTATGGCCGCCGTCAAGCCAGATTTCCGGCGCTTCTCCCAGCAGGCTGTGGGCTAACTCAATCAGCGCGCCGTGCGTCAGGCGCTGCAGGCGCGCGGGCCAACGCGCTGAAGTCAGTCCCTCGGACAATACCGCGTCGTCGAGCACAAGCCCCGCTGCCTTAATTGCGGCGATCGCCGTGCCCGCATTCTCAATTTGGTGGGCGCCGGCAAGGCGCGGCAAGTCGAGGTCAGAAAGCCCATTGTCGTCCTGGTAAATCATTCGTCCGTGTTCGGTATAGGCGTTCCACTGCATGCCAAACGCATACACCAACGCGCCGGCCTCGCATGCGCGCGTTTCGAGAACCGCCATCGCATCCGGCGATTGTGGCGCAATCACCGCGGGAACGCCTTTGCGGAAAATGCCGGCCTTTTCGGCTGCGACTGCGGAAAGCGTCTTACCGAGAAACTCCTGATGATCGAGGTCGACAGCTGTCGCAATCGTCGCAAGAGGCCGGTCGAAAACATTTGTTGCGTCGAGCCGCCCCCCCAGACCAACTTCAATAATTGCGTAATCTGCCGGCGTTTCGGCAAACGCGAGCAACGCCGCACAGGTCGTCGCCTCAAAATAAGTAAGCTGCGTGTCGCCGATGAGATTTTCGCAATGCTTCAGCAGATCAATCAGCGCGGTGTCGGAAATTTCGGCGCCCGCGACGACAATCCTTTCATTAAAGCGCACCAAATGCGGCGACGTATAGACATGTACGGACCGCCCCGCCGCCTCAAGCATGGCGCGGAGAAAAGCGATGGTCGAGCCTTTTCCATTCGTGCCGGCGACATGGAAAACCGGCGGCATTTGCTTTTGAGGATCGCCAAGACGCGCAAGCGCGGTCGCCATCCGGTCCAGCGAGAGGTCAATGATACGGGGCCGGCGGTCCGCCAGGCGCGCAAGAACCGCTTCAACGTCAGACAATGGAGGACTTTCTATTCAGCCGCTTTGTCAAGCTGGACCAGCGCGGCGGGAGAAGCTTTCGGCGGCTCTATCGCCGCAACATTCGATGCAGGCGCTGCCTGGCGGCGTTCCCTGATCAGAACGCGGACCAGTTTCGACAGCGTCTCTTTCATCTTGTGGCGATGAACGACGATATCGACCATGCCCTTTTGCTCAAGAAACTCTGCGCGCTGAAAACCTTCGGGCAATTTTTCGCGAATCGTCTGCTCTATCACGCGCGGCCCGGCAAAGCCGATAAGGGCGCCAGGTTCAGCGATATTGACGTCGCCCAACATTGCATAGGACGCGGTAACGCCGCCCGTCGTCGGATTGGTCAAGACAACAAGATAAGGCAGCCGCGCCTCTTTCACCATCTGCACGGCAAGGGTCGTCCGCGGCATCTGCATCAGAGATAAAATCCCTTCCTGCATACGCGCGCCGCCGGAAGCGGCGAACACGATCAAAGGTGCGCGCCGCGCGACCGCCTCTTCGGCGGCTTTCAGCATCGCCTCGCCGAGCGCCATGCCCATCGAGCCGCCCATAAACTTAAAATTCTGTACAGCAATGATTGCCGGCGCCCCGTCGATAGCGCCGCTGGCGACCTGCATCGCATCCTGCTGGCCGGTTTTCTTGCGATAATCCTTCAGCCGGTCGGAATATTTTTTTTCGTCGCGAAATTTCAGCGGATCGGCGGCGGGTTCAGGAATTTCGATCAACTCATAGGCGCCATTATCGAACAGCATCGCCAGCCGCTCAGCGGGCCCGATTGGCAGGTGGTGATTGCATGAGGAGCAGACCTGATGAGCAGCGTCCAGATCGTGTTGGAAGATCATCTCACCGCAGCCGCCGCATTTCGTCCACAGCGTATCGTTCCCGTCATCCTCGCGCCTAAAGATATTTTTGATGCCCGGTGGGATGTTTGAAAGCCAGCTCATGGTTTGAATGTACTTTCCTGGCCAAGTGGCTCAACTATCTGATGCGCGCGTTATGAACAGCGTCGGAAATATCGCGCGCGAGGCTCAATACGGCGTTAACCGCATTATCGGTCTTGAAGCGATCTGCTTCAAGTGCCCCTTTGCTTAAGTTTTCGGCCAACGCATCAACGAGGGCTGAGCCGACCACCACGGCGTCGGCAAAAGCTGCAAATTCTCGCGCTTTTTCGCGCGTTTTGACCCCAAACCCAACCGCCACTGGCAATCCAGACGCCGTTTTGAGGCGTTTGACCGCCGCAGCCGCAGCCGCAGCCCCACCGGATTTTTTCCCCGTTATCCCGGCGACGGAGACGTAATAAACAAAACCTGACGTATTTTTCACAACCTGAGGCAGCCGCTCATCATCCGTGGTTGGTGTGGCGAGCCGGATGAAATCGATCCCGGCGGCCCTGGCCGGCTGACACAGTTCTGCGTCTTCTTCCGGCGGCAGGTCAACAATGATCAGTCCATCGACGCCCGCCGCTTTTGCGTCATTTAAAAACACATCGACGCCATAAGCGTAGAACGGATTGTAGTAACCCATCAAAATAATTGGCGTCGTACAATCGCCAGCGCGAAAGGCGCGGACCATGCCAAGGGTTCTCTTGAGCGTCTGGCCGGCCTTGAGGGCGCGCAGGCCGGCCGCCTGAATTGCCGGCCCGTCAGCCATAGGATCAGTGAAGGCGACGCCAAGCTCGATAATGTCCGCACCGGCATCCGGCAGTTTTTTCAAGAGATCGAGCGACGCCGCTTCATCGGGATCGCCCGCCATAATGAACGGAATGAAGGCGGCGCGATTCTCCGCGGTGAGTTCTTCAAAACGATCCTTGATGCGGGACATCTGCATTCTCCAAACGGTTTCACTAATGGCGTGTGCGCCGATTGCAAGAAAAACCCGCGAGCCCGGTCGTGGCCGGTCAGAAGAACGACGAAGAAAAGTTGATCAGATTATGGGCAAAAAGCGGAAACAGGATGCTTCCGGTCCTCTCGCGCAGCCACAGTAAACCAAAACCAAGAATTCCGGTATAGACGAAAAACACAAGGCTAAAACCCATCGCGCCATCCTGCCAGAATAGGCTGTGGCCAAGCCCGAACAGAAGAGTAACCAGAAGTCCCGCCCAGTTAATCGGGGCGCCGCCGAGCCGGATCCCCGTACTGCGCACAGACAGGCTCATCACCAGTAATAAAACGCCGCGAAAATAAATCTCTTCATCAAGTCCCGGCATCGTCGCCTGGAAGAGAAGGCGTTCAAGGCTCGTGTCGGCGCCATCGGCTGCAACAATCTCCAGCCCGACGGTCAGCCCAACCAACAACAGAGTGACAATCGCAGCAGGCAATGCCGATCCCGGCGATTGTCTTGTGGTCAGGCCGGCATCGCGGAAATTTACTTTGCGGCGAAACAGGCTGAAAACGGTCAGCACTGAAATGCTCACAAAAACTGCAGCGATCTTTCCGTCCCAGTTCCAGGCAAGCTCGCCAAACCATTGCGTGAGATCTATATTGGGCAAACCCGAAGAAACTGCAGTTACATATAGGCCATGGAGAATGATCGCGAGCGCTAACCATCCAAGGTCAAGACGGGCAAACCGCATCACATGAAGCAATGCCGCAATGATCAGCACGACGCCCCACCAGAGACCGAAGGTCATTACGAGTTCGCCCATATTCTACCTTTCGCGTTTCCTCAATTGTCTTGCCCGTTCGACCAAAGGACACCGCGCCTTGCCGACAGGGGTAAAACTCTGATAGTCTCATTCGACAATTAATTGTCGTATTGCGATAATTTATTATCGATAATGGAAATTATATGTCAAGCAGGAACATTCGTGCGATCCGCCGGTTCAGCACCATTATGGTATGGGTGATCCCCGTCATCGGGATCTTTTCATTGTTGCTTCCAGCGCTTTTCTGGTTCGCAGATGTCAATGTCATCTGGTTTGGCGGCAATAATAATCTTGTCATTGCGGACAGCCCGCCAGTCGATGGACGCCGGCTCATTGGCGTTGCGGCGGTCACGCCAGCGTTAATCGCGTGGCTCGTTTCGCTTTATCATCTGTTTCTTTTGTTTCAGCGATTTCGCAGCGGCGCCGTATTTGACCTAACGTCAGTCATGCATCTTCGCGCCTACGCCTTATTCGCCGGATTGACTGCGCTGTTCACAGTCGCTGGCAGCGGCGCAAGGCGTTGGGCGCAAGGTGAATTCAGCGATGCGCCATTATGGACCCATATCCAAATATCGCCCGAACACTGGCTATTGATTTTTACGGCTGCGATTTTCTATTTCGTCGCATTCGTTATTGAGGAAGCGAAAGCCTATAAGGACGAAGCGGAAAATTATGTCTAGGCGCTGAAAATGACAATTTTAGTCCGGCTGGATGTTGTCCTGGCAAAGCGGAAAATGAAGTCGAAAGAGCTGGCGGCGCGTGTCGGGATCACCGAAGCTAATCTTTCAAAATTCAAATCCGGATCTGTTAAAGGCGTCAAGTTTGAAACGCTCGACAAAATCTGTGAAGTCCTGGAATGCCAGCCGGGAGACCTTATTGAGCATCAAAAAAATATCGGCGACGACAAATAACTGACCCCACGGCCAATTGGTTTGGCGTCTAATCCATCGTCAGCACAGCGGCGTAAGCGTCAATCCCGTAAAACAGATTGCCGATACGGATATTTTCATCCGCCGCATGCTGATTATTGTCAAAATTGGCGATGGGCAGAATAATAATCGGCGCATCGGATACGTCTTTGAACATATAAAGCGGCAGTGACCCGCCCAGCGTCGGCGTTAAGACAAGGTCCGGCGCTGCGCGCCGAAGCGCCGCAATAACCGGCGCAACCGCTGGGTCATCCATGCGGCTTCGAACCGCCGGATAGCCGCCGGACCGCACCACTTTGGCGATCAGCGGATGGGCGACGCGGGTGGCCGCATCCGGCTCTTCGCGAACAATGTGATAGCCCTGGCGCTTAATATGCGCTTCGACAAGGTCAAGCATATCCGCTGGCACATTGCCTTTGACAAGTCTTAGCCCAATAGAGGCCGTCGCTGAGGGCGGAATGATGTTGCGGGCTTTATCGCCCACTTCCGCGCTCTTCAGGCCTTTTAGATTGAGGGCCGGCAAGGCAATACGCTCGCCCAGCGGCGTTCCCTTCGCTTCCGTCGCCGCCAATCCAAACGTTTCGCGCAAATCATCGTCAATGGCCGGCGCCGCGGCAATGGCTGCGCGATCCGCCTCAGTGAGCGGTTCGGTCGATTGATAAAAACCCTTGATCCGTATCCGGTCTTTTTTGTCTTTCATCGACGCCAGAAGATTAGCAAGACGCCAGCCCGGCCCCGGCGCCCAATTGCCGTAATGACCGCTGTGCAACCCCCGATTGGGTCCGTAAACCGTCACCTCAAGACCAGTGACGCCGCGCACGCCAAAGACCAATTGCGGCCGCCGGCTTTGATGGGTCGGGCCGTCGCAAAAAAGCCACAGATCCACATCGTTGAATTTTTCTCGATGAGCGCTGAGATAATCATCGAGATGATCCGACCCCGCCTCTTCCTCACCGTCAAAGATGAGCTTTATGTTTGAGGTGGGCGCAATATCAGCCGCCACGAGCGCATCAAGCGCAGCGAGAAGCGCGGGGATCGGCGCCTTGTCGTCGCCCGCCGAGCGGGCGTAAAGCCGCCAGTCGTCATCAATAGGCTCACCAGCCTTCGGAAACGCGATCGGCGCGCCGCCTTCGGTGATTGCGCGCGAATATAGCGTCGGTTCAAAGGGCGGATGGGTCCATTGCGCATCATCTGTCGGCTGGCCGTCATAGTGGACATAAATTGCGATGGTGCGCGTCGCGCCGGGGGTTTTCAGGCTTCCAAAAACCAGCGGGGGCGCATCGTCGATCTCCAGCAATTCCATCTCAAAACCACGCATGGAAAACAGATCATCAATATAGTCCGCATTGTGACGAATATTTGCCGCATCGTTCGCGTCATTGGGTATCGCCAGAAGGTTGGAAAAGCCGCGAAGAATCTCCGCGCCATGCGCGGCGCGCCAATCTCGCGCCGCGGCTATGGCTGCATCCGGCGCACCCGCCTGCGCCGCAGCGTTGGTCGCCAAGACCGCCGCAGCGGCAAGACCCGCAAAAATTTTGGCGTATCTAAACATCGTCTGGCCCTCCGGGGTTTGGTTCGGCGGGCGCCGGCGAATTCATCGTCACCCGTTATTCGTAGCGGCGCGCTTTCACAAGATCCGCACGGTTGGGATTAATTTTTTCCGGCGCATCGTCAGCCGGGAACGTAAACTCCGCACGTTTGACGAGATCGGCAGTTCTACCGTCAAAGGCGTGATGGGCATACTTCCCCGCGCGGTCGACCCAGTGCAGAAAGATCTGCGCCGTCCATTCATTGGGGTTTGGTTTAACGCGCCCATGCAGATAATTTATGCCGTTATAAAGAACGCCATCGCCAACCGACAAAAGAAGATTGTGAAAACCGAGATGGCTTTCCCGTTGCGCCGCATTCACGGGTTTATCGACATCAGCTTCGAAGTATTTATCGCTGATGTTAAATTCCCACAAATAATCATTTGAGTAACCAAGCGTCAGCGACATTGCGTGCTCGCAGGCATGCGCGTCGCTATGCACGTGACAGACATCGCCTTTGCGATAGACACGGAAATAACAATGGGTCGGCAGCAAGTCCTTACCGACCAGTGTGGAAATATACGGCGTCAGGCCATATTGCAGCGTCGCCATTGGCGAATAGTCATGTGAGTAGCATTCAAAGGCGCGCTTGTCGGTCAGAAAAGTCTTAATGTAATCGCCTTTGTAACTTTCCCAATCCCCGCCGAGCTCCTGTTGCATTTTGTAGAGCGTCGCATCCGCGACCTCGATCGGCAACACGCGTTTTATGTGCGCCCAGCCATGTTCCTTATAGTGCGTCCGATAGTCCGGGATGGGTTCTGACCGGTCCATTTTTGCCCTCGTCTGAAGCGGTTCAGTCGTACCGCCTCCCCGCCAAATTGCAACTGCGCCGGACGTCGCATTTACTCGTCAGGGCGCGCGCGTTTTGTTTTAACCTCGCCGCGCCGGCGTTTGTCGTCGAGGCGCTTTCGCTTTTGCGAGACGGGCACACGGGTCGTCTTGCGCCTCGCTGGCGGGTTTGCCGCACGATCAATCAGCACTGCGAGCCGCGCCCGGGCGTCCTCACGATTGCGTTCCCGGCTGCGATAACGTCTTGCCTCAATGACAAGCTCGCCCTCTTTGGTAAGGCGGCGCCCGGCGATCTTTCTCAAACGCATCTTTACAATGTCGGGCAGCGACGGCGACGCCATGGCGGCAAAGCGCAGCTGCACAGCTGTTTCAACCTTGTTGACGTTCTGGCCGCCAGGACCGGAGGCGCGCATGAAGCTTTCGGTCAGTTCCCAGTCATTGATCGTGATGCGATCATTGATACGCATTTTAGGAAATCGCAGCTTCGCGCCGAATGTCGCTGGCGCGTTTTTTGACGCTCTCCGATTTCAATTGTCCGCAGGCGGCAAAAATATCCCGTCCCCTCGGCGTGCGGATCGGCGAGGCGTAGCCGGCGCGATTGACAATATCGGCAAAGGCCTCGATGCGCCCCCAGCTTGAGCACTCATAGGGAGAGCCCGGCCACGGATTGAACGGGATCAGATTGATCTTCGCTGGAATGCCTTTCAAAAGCCGCACCAACTCGCGCGCCTCTTCATCCGTATCATTGACGCCTTTCAGCATCACATATTCAAAAGTGACGCGGCGCGCATTGCTGGCGCCGGGATAATTTCGGCATGCCTCCAAAAGTTCAGCAATCGGATATTTCCGATTGATGGGAACAAGCTCATCGCGCAGCGCATCATTGGTTGCGTGGAGCGAGATCGCCAGCATCGCGGATGTATCATTGCCGAGCTTTTCCATTTGTGGGACCACGCCAGACGTCGAGACAGTAATTCGGCGCCGCGACAGTGATATCCCCTCGCCATCGGAGATCACATCGATCGCCGCCGCGACATGGTCGAGGTTATAGAGAGGCTCACCCATGCCCATGAAAACGATGTTGGAGAGGTTGCGGTCTTCACGGTCAGACGGCCATTCGTCAAGGTCGTCTTTTGCCGCCAACACTTGAGCTATAATTTCCGCAGCCGTCAGATTGCGGACAAGGTTTTGTGTCCCTGTATGACAAAATGTGCAGTTCAGCGTACAGCCAACCTGGCTCGAAACGCATAAAGCCCCTGCGCGGCCAACGCCTGGGATAAAAACGCACTCCACTTCAATTCCCGGCCCCATGCGCAACAGATATTTGCGCGTGCCGTCGGTTGAAACCTGCCGCTCGACCATCTCCGGACGCGCCAGCGTAAAACGCTCGGCGAGGCCTTCGCGCATCTCCTTGGAGATGTCGCTCATTTCGGCAAATTCTCTGACGCCCGCCTGATACATCCATCGCCAGATTTGGCTGGTGCGCATCTTTGTTTTTTTTGCATCAAGCCCGAAATGCGGCGCCAACACGGCACTTAGCTCGCCCCGGGTCATCCCGGCGAGGTTGATGAGCGCCGGCTCAGTCGCTGGCGGATTATTGAGATCAAGGGTCGTCATGGTGCGGATATAGGCGATGGGGCGGTGAAGGTCCATCAACGAGCTCCCGATGTTTTGAGCGCGGGAACCAGCGCCGCAGCTTAACCGGAAGATGCTTTGGTATTCTGTACGAAGGCGTCAAGCCGTGGGTCGCTGCGTATAGGGTCAAAAGCCGGGATCACGGCAAACCAGTTGAGCCACCAGCTTTTTTCAACGCGTTCGTAAGTGAGCAATGTTGCGACCGCCTCATCCTTGCGCCCCAGCGCTACATAAAGCGCCGCGCGCGGCGCTGGGTGTTCAGAATATTCGCTATCCGCGAGTGCTGCTAACCCTGCATCGGCGCCTTGGGATCGAGCAATTTCTGCAGTCTCGTTCTGCTCAGCCCTGCCAAGACCGCGCTCTTTCGCCCGCAACAACCAGGATTGAAATGCAGCGTCTTTATCGCCTCGCGCCAGATGAATAAGCGCTTCATAGACCGGGACCGGCGCCGATATGCGCCGTGCGCGCGCCGCAGCGTTGAGCGCTTCGTCAAAACGCCCGGCGACATAGAAAAACCAGACTTCGTCCCACAACAGACTTGCTGAAAGCGGATCAAGCTCGCGTGCGTGTGCCGCCGCCTCAAGGCTGAGCTGTGCTTGCCCTGCAGCGCTTGCAATCATCGCTTTGGTTTGCCAGGCGCCGGCGTTTTCGGGGCTTATTGAAATTGCTTTTTCAATATTTGCAAACGCGCCGTCACTATCGCCGTCCCGAAAAAACACCAAATAAGCCTGTGAAACAAAGGCTTCGCTTGAATTCGGTTCCAGCGCAAACGCCCTCGCCAAATGCGTTTCGGCGCGCGCAAATGTGTCTCGCCGCGCAAGACCAAGTTCTTCTGCGGTCTTATGCGCATATATATCTGCAAGCGCGGCATGTGCCGGTGCAAAATCTGGCGCCTGCGCAGTAATGTCCGACAGGATCTTTAGAGCCTGGCGAATGGCGCCATGCTCTCGCAGACTCCAAAGGTAACGCGCGCGCCAATATTGCTCAAAAATCGCCGGGTCGCTTTCAACCAAGGCCGCAGAAACGTCCACGCTTAACTTTAATGGCGCGCGCAGATCAGAGACAATTGATTGCGCCAATGCGGCGAAGCGCGTCGCGTTGGCATCGTATGAGCCGGCCCAGATCGTTGATTGATCTGCACCATCGACCAACTGCACGGACAACACGGGTGCATCCCCGTCAATGATCAGCCTACCTCTTAGAATTCGGTCGCGGGCATTGACATCCGCCTCGTCGAAATTATCGTCCCGCCAACGAATTAGCCGGTACTCGCCCCCGGCCAGTACAACCGTCAGCATTTCTGCTGACGCGGCGGCGGCGATATCCCAACGCTCATCGCCCGTAGCGTTTTCCATATCTGTCAGGAAAAGCCTCGGCGGAATATCCATTGTGGAAGACCGCCAAACAAATATCGCAACAATCGCCAATAACGGGACGATCGCCGCAGCAGCCCATAGCCATGAGCGCGGCAGCAGACTCTTCGCGTCGCTGTCACGCGCCCCGCTTTCTTCACCGCATAACAGTTCTGGCGTTGCCAAAAGCCGGTATCCCCGTTTTGGGATAGTCTCGATATAGCGTGGATTGCGCGTGTCATCACCCAATGCGCGGCGCAGGTCGCTGATCGCATTGGCGACGGAATGATCGCTGATAATTGCGCCGTTCCAAACAGCCTCAATTAATGCATCCTTCGAAACAACCGAGCCTTTTGCCGCCGCGAGCTCGATCAGAACTGCCATCACCCGCTTTTCCAACCGGGTTTCGCTCCGATCCTAGCCGCCAGCATTTTGCAAAAGATTGGCCTCCTCGTCGACCAGCCAATCGCCGAGTTGGAACTTCATAGCCACGCTCTTTTCACCTTTTGCATTATTTGCGTGCAACGAAACTGCAGCGAGGTCCATAGCATAAGGTCACAAGAGCAATCACAAAACCGCCCGAAACCGCATTCTTGAAAAGAACTTGAACATTTCTTGAAGACATCAAGAGGACGGGCGAAATCGCGACACGGCAGGGATGAGGCGACTTTTATCCGGAGAAACGCCCATGCACCTCGTCCTGTCTGCTCTTGCGGCCTTTGCCTTTCAGGCGATGATGCCGGCTTCGTCCGAAACAGGCGAGATTATTCTCACCGAGTCCTCCCATCAGGCGGAATTTCAACTTGTTGCAGTCGCCGACGGGCTGGCCAGCCCATGGGGCCTGGATTTTCTTCCCGACGGAAGGCTCATCATCACAGAGTGGTCTGGCGCCGTCAAAATAATCGACAAAGGCGCCGTGTCAGCACCGCTAACTGGAGCGCCAGCGGTTTTGACCCGCGATGTGGGAAACAGCGGCATGCTTGATGTCGCAGTTCATCCGGATTTCGCGCGAAATCAGTTCATTTATCTCTGTTTTCTTCATGGCGACTATGAATCAAATGTGAGCCGCATCACCCGTGCGCGGTTGGATGGATATGTCCTTCGCGATCTTGAAGTCATCTTCGAAGGCAATGACCGGTCAGAAGAATATCATCATTCAGGCTGTCGCCTCACATGGGCTGAGGGTGGGACGCTGTTCGCAACTTTTGGCGACCGCCGCCATTTACCCGATGAAGCACAGAACCGCGGTTCAACAACCGGATCGATTATTCGCATCCACGATGATGGCGGCATTCCGGCTGATAATCCCTTCCCTGACGACAAGGGCGCGCGGCCGGAGATCTGGGCCTATGGCGTTCGAAATGTACAAGGCATTGCAGCGCATCCCGAGACCGGCGCCCTGTGGTTTTCCGAGCACGGACCATTAGGCGGCGACGAGATCAACATTTTGAGGCGCGGCGCAAATTACGGCTGGCCCATTGCGACTTATGGGATCGACTATGATGGAACGGTGATAACCGATAATGTCGAACTGGACGGCATCCAAGGGCCCTTGACATATTGGCGGCCATCAACAGCGCCCTCTGGGCTGGCGTTTTATACGGGCGACCAGTTCCCCCATTGGCGCGGCGATCTTTTCATGGGCAGCCTCGGCGACCGGCGGCTCATTCGTATGGAGCTGCGCGGCGATCGCATATTATTTCAGGAGCAGCTTCTGACGGAACTTGACGAACGCATTCGCGATGTCCGCATGGGTCCTGACGGTTTTCTCTATATTGTGACTGATGCAAACCCTGGCGGAATTTACCGCCTTGAGCCGGTTAATAATTAGACGGAGGATTTCGTGACAAGAACAATCGTTGCATCCGTTGTTATCATGTGCAGCTTGCCAGCCTCGGGGCTTGCCCAGGAGCCGGAAAAATCTATCGAAGATTTGAATTTTTTGATCGGCGCATGGCGCGGTGAAGCAACCCTTTCCTACCCCCGGGAAGTAAATCGCAATGCACGCAGTGAGGCGGTGGAGGCCGAATGCCGGTATATTCTCAAAGAAACCTATATTCAGTGCGATACCGCCTGGACCCGTGAAGACGGAGAGACGCGCACATTTAGATTACACTTCAATTACAATAGCCTCGACCATGCATATCAGACGCTCTTCATCTATGATAACTGGCCGCGCCAAGTAAGCTATTTGCTTACCTATGATGCAAAGGCCGGCGTCTATGTGGGGCAAAGCAATTTTGAAGATTCCGAGGGCGTTTCCGGTCAGGAACGGATTCTCTGGCGCGTTTCAGAAGGTGGAAATGAAATTCACAGCGAAGAATATAACCATCTTGAAAACGAGCCGGTTGACAACTGGCCAAAATATTTTGAATTCGTCTGGCGCAAGATCCAATAGAAGCTCGATTATTTTGATAACGATTCGCGGCGCGATTGCGCATCTTCCGGCCACTCTTCTCGCCATTTATAATATTCCGTATAGGCAGAAACATCATCCGGCAGCATAACCCAGGGCTGTTTCGACGCAGTGAAGATGTGAATGTCCGGCGGCAAAAGGTCCGGATTATCGAGGGTCCCCACGCGAACAAAAGCGACTTTGTCCTTGGCGCCGGCATAATGACTCCACAGCGCCACATGACAATCCGGGCAGCGCAAGATGGTCTGGCCCTGGCCGCTTTCCGAGGGCGTCTTCACCGCATCAAGATCGCCTATTACGACCTCAATACGATCGGTTTCGATCATGGCGTTCAGCGCAAATGCCGCACCGGTCTCGCGCTGACACCAGCGGCAATGACAACAATGAACAAACATTGGGCGCGATGTGATGCGATAGCGCACGCTGCTGCAGGCGCAGCCGCCTTCTGCAGTAAATTCATCCAAAATTGACATGGGTGTCTCCAACGAGTTGCCCGCAGCCACTCTAATCATCACGCGACGCACCGCCAACAGCAGGCGCCACAAATCATTGCGCGGATCACCGGCCCATGATCTGACTGCAACCTGGAAAGCGACATCGCCTATGGAAAATCAAGACAGCAACACGCCCGCCATCGCGGACAGCCCAACAAGCCCGCGCGCGCGGGCGATCGCGATCGCGCTGCTTCTTGCTGGCGCAGTTTGCGCTGGCATGGGCCAAACCATTATCTTTTCGGTGTTGCCGCCGCTTGCCCGGGAGATCGGCCTGTCAAATTTTCAGGTCGGGCTGATTTTTATGATTTCTGCGATCTGCTGGGTTTTTCTGGGTCCACGTTGGGGGCGGCGCAGCGATCATCAGGGCCGCAAGCGTTTTATTCTGCTCGGCCTAATCGGTTTCGGCGTCTCCATGGTTTTATTTGGCGCCTCAGTGCGGCTTGGCCTTGCCGGCGCCGTCTCTGGCCTGCCGCTTTATATGCTCCTGGTTTTAACCAGGAGCCTTTACGGCGTGTTCGGGTCAGCCGGCCCGCCCGCAGCGCAGGCCTATATTGCCGATCGCACCAGCACCATGGATCGCACGGCCGGTATTTCAGGCTTTGCCGCAGCTTTTGGCTTTGGCGCCATGCTCGGGCCCGCTTTTGGCGCCGCGGCTTCGGTGATCGGTCCGGTGGCGCCATTCTTTGCAATGGCGGTGCTGGCGAGCATGATGGCCGGCGCTGTGTTTTTGTTCCTGCCTGAACGAACAGGACCCTCCGAACGCAAATCGCGGCAGAATGTAAAACTGACCGACCAGCGTTTGCGACCCATTTTGATTTTTGGACTTATCTTCGGCGTTGTGAATGCCATTCCTATACAGACGATCGGGTTTTACTTTATTGACGCGTTAGGCTTTTCCACCGACCAGGCGCCGCAATATGTCGGTATTGGCTTGACGGGCAGCGCCATGGCCTCACTGTTTGCGCAACTCGTGGTGGTCCAGCGCTTTCGGCTTGAGCCACGCCTGTTGATGCGGATTGCGCCGGTGCTGCTGATTGTTGGTCACGTCCTGATCTGGCTGTCGAGCGAGTTTGGACCGGTCGTCTTTGGCATGGTGCTTGGCGGCTTTGGCGCAGGGCTCGCTTTTCCTGGTTTTAACGCTGCGGCATCCCTGGCCGTAACCGCCGATGAACAGGGTGGCGCAATCGGCCTGAGCGGTTCTGCAGGCGCTTCGGGCTTTATTATCTCACCGATAATTGCGTTTGGTCTTTACAGCCTCGCGCCACACGCCCCTTATATGTTTTCGTCAGCGCTGGCGCTTTGTCTTTTGGTCTTTGCCTGGCGCAGCCGCACAATTGGCAATGCCGGTCCGTCGCGCATGGCGGCGGCGCTCGAAGAAGAAAAACCCGCTTCGGTGCCCTATCAATAATCTAGGCTGCGTTCTTCGCGCGCTCGCGCAGCCGTCTCAATCTTCGTAGAAAAGAATGTCGCCGGGCTGGCAGTTAAGTTCTTTGCAGATCGCTTCCAGCGTCGAGAAGCGGATCGCTTTGGCCTTGCTGGTTTTCAGGATGGATAGATTGGCGATGGTCACGCCGACGCGCTCCGATAACTCCGTCAGCGACATGCCGCGGTCGAGGAGGACACGATCGAGTTTGACCGAAATCGCCATCAGACTGTTAAATCCTGTTCTTCTTTCATACGCGCGCCTTCGCGGAAGACTTCGGAGAGCACAAAAACTGCAATAATCGCGAGCCACGCGATCGGGCTCATGTCGATTTCAATGTCAGCGTCAAATATCAGCGATAAAAACCCAAAGGCGATAACAGAGCCTTGACCAATCAACAGCGCATAGCCAACGCCGCGAAACCGGTCGGCGTTTTCTTTTACAAAAGGCGATCCGAAACGCAGCGTTTTCAAAATTTCCAAAAGCCGGTTCACGACGAACAACATCACGCCAAAATTCACGAACTGATGTGCGAGCTTCAGATAGTCGTCCCTGCCTGCACTGATGTCGGCGTCGAGATTTACGCCATCGATGTCCTGGACCAGCTCGGCAATTACCGACGCCAGAGGGACGAGAACCATCGCGATTGATAGGCCGACAAAACCTATCCACAAAAAGATCCGCGTAAAATTAAGGCCCACGGCCAGGATTGAGGCCAGTGAGCCTTTTCCAATCGCTCGCATCGTCTATCTCCGTGTGATTTAGCGTAGGGCGCCGCGCCTTAGAAGAATGAGACGAGGCAAATCGTTGCTTCGCACGATTCGGCGGTGGCGCCGGCCTGTGGGGCTGCTGTCGCAAGCCCCACAAGGCTTGCCGCCGCGATCGCCGCAAAGACTGCTGCGGCGGCAAGGTGAACCAAGCGGGACATTATGCAACACCCGCGAACGAACCGAGAGCCGTGAAATAGCCGGCGCCGATCAGGGTGATGGTCACGAGAACGGCAAGACCATTGACAATGCCGCCGAAGCCGCCGAAGTTATCTGTTGAGTGATTGTGAGACATGGGATTTCTCCTTTTCTTTTTTCCCTTGTTGAACCAACGCAAGTCATTCTGATCTTCTGAGCGGTTTGGGTTTTTCCCGGCCGCTCTTTTTTTGTTTTCCGGCCTGGGCCGGGGTCTCGGAGTGGGTCGCCGGTCTTGTTTTTCCCTTTTGGGCTTTCCGGGCCGGTTTTCCCTTGCGGCGGTTGATCCGCCGTCTTGTTGTTTATCGATATAGACTTATCGAAAAACAATGCAAGTCTTTTTTGCCGAAAAACGATAATTTTTTTTCGATAAAGGATAAAAATATGGGCGAAAAGGCGCCAAAACCGGGCTTTGAGAAGCTGGTTATAGCTACGCATAACGACGGAAAACTAAAGGAAATCAATGAGTTAATAAGTCCGTTCGGGATTGAGGCGGTGTCTGCAAAAAAAATCGGGCTAAATGACCCGGAAGAGACCGGAAAAACCTTCGCTGAGAACGCCATATTGAAGGCCGCCGCCGCCGCCAGGGGATCAAACCTGCCGGCGTTGGCTGATGATTCCGGACTTGAGGTCGCCGCAATTGGGGGTGATCCTGGGATTTTTTCAGCGCGCTGGGCTGGCGAAGCGCGCGATTTCGCTATGGCCATGAAAAAGGTCGAAAAAGCACTGAAGGAGACCGGCAGTGCGGACTGTAAAGCCCGCTTTGTCTGCGTCCTTTGCCTCGCCTGGCCCGATGGCGAGCAGGAGATATTTGAGGGGGAAATACACGGCCGCCTCACCTTCCCCCCACGCGGCGATAAGGGGTTTGGCTACGATCCAATTTTTATCCCCGATGGTTATGATGTGACATTCGGCGAAATGGACCCGGCGGAAAAGCACGCCATGTCGCATCGCGCCAATGCCTTCCGTAAGCTGACGAAAGCGGTTTTTGAGTAATGCTGAAAACATCGGGTCTGCTGTTGATTGCCGCAGTTGCACTTATTTCATGTGCGGCAATACCGTCAAACAGGCTGAACATTGCCGATGAAAAAACCCTGCCTAAACCCGCGCTTGAAATAATCGCCGACGGCGTCTGGATCCATAAGAGTTACAAAAACATCGAACCCTGGGGACCTATCCTGTCACAAGGATTAGTCGTTAAGACTGATGCAGGCGTATTTCTTGTTGATACAGCCTGGAACGATGACCACACCGAAAAGTTGCTGGCCTTGATCAAGGCCGAAACAGGCGAACTGCCTGGAGCAGCAATTGTCACCCATGCGCATCAAGACAAAATGGGCGGCATGCAAGCTCTCCATGATGCTGGAATGCAAACATGGGCATACGAACCCACCAATAAAGATGCGGTTGGGCGAAACCTCGTCCCGGCGCAGGGCTGGTTTTTAAATACATTTGCTGGCGGCTCAAGCGATTTCAAAATTGACGATGTTGCTCGCGGTGAACACATAAAAACCGGGCTGATAAAATTCATCCCTGGCCCCGGTCATACCCGCGATAATATCGTTGTCTATTACGAACCGGCGAAAATATTGTTTGGCGGCTGCCTGATCCGGCCTGGCGGGTCTTCAAATCTCGGCAACACTGCCGACGCCGATATCGCTAATTGGGCTAACGCCGTGCGCAATGTCGCTGATGAATTTCCCGACGCCGAAATCATCATCCCGTCGCATGGACCGATGGGCGGGCGCGAATTGTACGATCATACGATTGCGCTTGCCGACGCCGCCAATGAATGAGCCGTCACCGCTCGGGGTTTATGTCCATTGGCCCTATTGCGCGCGGATCTGCCCCTATTGCGATTTTAATATTTACAAAAATCGCGACATCGACGGCGCGCGCTGGGCGCGCGCGCTGACGCGTGATCTTCAAGATTGGGCGCAGCAGATCGAGCCACGCAAACTGACGAGCCTTTATTTCGGCGGCGGTACGCCCTCCCTGGCGCCGGTTTCCGTCATCGAAGACGTTATCGAAACCTGTGACCGGCTCTTTGGGTTTGAAGCCGATCCCGAGATAACCCTTGAGGCCAATCCAACGGATGCGGAGCAGTCGCGATTTTCCGCCTTTGCGGATGCCGGCGTAAACCGCTTGTCGCTGGGCGTGCAGTCTCTGCGCGATGACGCGCTACAGTTTCTCGGTCGCGATCATGACGCCGCATCAGCACGACGCGCCATCGCCATTGCACAACAAACATTTCCGCGGATGACGTTTGACCTCATTTATGCACGCCCTGAACAAACGCTGGATGATTGGCGCGCGGAGTTGGGCGCGGCGCTGGCGCTCGGACCGACACATTTGTCGCTCTACCAGCTTACTATTGCGGCTGGCACAGCGTTCGCCAAAGCGGTCGATGCAAAACGCTGGGCGCCCGCTAGCGAGAATCAATGCGCAGATCAGTTCGACCTCGCCCAAGAGATGACAGCGCAGGCGGGCCTTCCTGCCTATGAGATTTCCAATCACGCCGCACCCGGCGATCAATCACGGCACAACCTCATTTATTGGAATTACCGGGATTATATTGGCGTTGGACCCGGCGCCCATGGACGGCTTACAATTAACGGCAAGCGCCTCGCGACCGAAACCCATCTCGCGCCTGGCGCGTATCTTGAGGCCGCCGAAAAAACCGGTTCCGGCCAATCGCTTGCGGAGGCGCTCGACAATGAAGCTCAATTGACGGAGCGTCTGACCATGGGGCTTCGCCTCACCGAGGGCGTAGAACTCTTTGCAGGTGATCATTTCTACGCTGATGAAGGCCGGACAAAAGCCCTGCAACGACTCATCGCGGACGGATTTTTGAGCCATGATTGCGGGCGCGTTTCCGCGACAGGCGAAGGGCGGCGGATTCTGAACGCTGTGCTTTATGAGCTGCTCGGTTAGCAACGAAAGAAGATGATGAACGATCTTTCAGACATCGCCCATATTATTCAGCTCGCCCCGGCGCCGGCGTCGACTGAAATATGACAACTGTATGAATAAGGCCGGCAAAAAAGCATGCCGGAGACTTTCTTCGCTAAAAACTCGGCGCAAAACTCCGCGGCGCCGGATCGATGACCTGTATGCCGCCGGGCTGTATTTCGAGGATCGCCAGGCCGCGTTCGACCGATCCGTCCGCATTCAAGCGAAACAACCCGTCAGCGCCATAGTAACCATTGGGATCAGTGATTGCGCCTTCGTCAAACCGGTTACGTCGCCGCTGCGTCGCCGCGAGGCGCGCCGATAACAAGCTGGCGTCATAGGCAAGCGAAGCCAACCGCGGCGGCCGCGCGCCAAAAGCGGCTGCAAAGCGATTTTCGAAATTGCGTTTGATTTCCGGGTCCGGCGCAGCGAACCAACCGCCTCTCAGCGCCGGCTCGCGCGTCAGGCGCGGATTGTTCCATGAGGAAACGCCGAGAATCTTCACCCGATTAATATCAACATTGTAATATGGCAGGAGCGGCGCCAGCGCGCGCAACAAGGTTCCCTGTTCCGGCATCAAAACCGCCTGATAGCCGTAAGTATATCCGGCTTCGGCGGGTTGCGGTTCCGGATCGTTCGGATCGAAATCATGGCGCATTTCAATCGGGATGATTTCTTCGGAATATTTCGCCAGTCGCTTCGCTGGCTCCAGCATCGCGTCCGGCTCCTGTTCATAGCGTTCTTCATGAATGATCACGCCGCCGCGCACAAAAACTTCTTCTGCGAAGGCGCCGGAAACGCGGTCGCCGTAAGGCGTCATCGGCGCAAGCACGCCAAACCGTGTCATTTCCTGCGACACGGCGTAATCCGTGACCCGGGCAATTTCGAGTTCAGGGGGGAAACTCAAAAGATAAACGCCGTCACCGCCGGCTTTGATGTCCGATGAAAATGCGATCATCGGCACATGCGCAGCGCGCGTCACCGCAGCCGCAGCTTCAACAGATTCAGAAAATAACGGCCCCAGAACAATTTCAGCGCCATCCGCAAGCGCCGAACGCGCCGCTGCGGCAGCGCCCTCCGGATCGCCTCTCGTGTCTTTCGGAATCAACAAAAAGCGTTCATCGCCGGCATCAAAAACCGCCAGCTGCGCTGCATCAAACATCGTAGAGGCCACTTTTCGCGCAGCTTCGCTGTTGGCCGTGAATGGCAACAACAGGCCCACCCGCACGGGCTCATCGTCGCCCAAATGCAACGGGCGCACAAATCCCCGTCGATCATAGCGCTCCGCTTCGCTTTCAATTTCCGGACGCGGCAGGCGCTCAACATCACCAGATTCAGGTCGAGCGACGACCGGGCGCGATTGCGGCGCCGATGTCGCACACGCCGCGAGCGCCAAGAAACCAGTGAAAAGTATCCCGTTTTTCAAAGACTTAATCGATCGCCGCAACATCACAAATCCCTTCCGCAACAATTGGCGGGAAGACTACCGCCCACCGCCTCCGGCGTAAACACAGCATAAAAGCGAGAATGCAATTTGCTCCATGCGATTGACGCAAGGTTCCTGCGACGCCATGCGTTCCGGTGATGACCAAGACTGACGCCAAAGAGAGCCTGGCCCTTGAACCGGGCCTTTATGTGACCGCGACGCCGATCGGCAATCTCGGCGACATCACTTACCGCGCCGTTAAGACGCTCAAAACCGCTGATCTCATCTTGTGCGAGGACACCAGGCAAACCGCCAAGCTGTGCGCCGCCTATGGCGTTGAGACGCGGCGCGCGCCCTACCATGATCATAATGCGGCGCGGGTCCGGCCTGGCATTATTAAAAAACTGCAAGACGGCGTCGCAATCTGTCTTGTCTCCGACGCCGGCACGCCGTTGATCTCGGATCCGGGCTTTAAGCTTGTGCGCGATGCGCGCGACGCCGGGATTGCCGTTTTTCCGATCCCCGGCCCGGCGGCCGCGGTTGCAGCTCTTTCTGCTGCAGGAGCGCCAAGTGACCAGTTTTTCTTCGCCGGATTTCTGCCTGCCAAATCCGGCGCGCGCGACAAGGCATTGAGCGCAATTGCTGCGATCAACGCAACGTTGATATTTTACGAAACGGGACCGCGGCTCGCCGCCAGCCTTGCGGCGATGGTTGCCGCACTCGGGGACCGGCGCGCCGTCATCGCCCGGGAACTGACGAAATTGCATGAGGAATTTCTCACCGAAAAGATGAGCGCCCTTATCGCGCGCTATGAAACAGCGCCGCCAAAGGGAGAAATCGTCATCATTGTTTTCCCGCCGGATAAAGCAACAGCGACCGCGGCGGAACTCGATGATTTCCTGAAACAGGCATTGCTGGACATGTCCGTCAAAAAAGCGGCCGCCCAGGCTGTTGCCGATCTCGGCGTTGCGCGCAATGAAGCCTATGCGCGCGCGCTTTATCTAAAAGACAAAAATGACGACACGCCCCAATAGCGCCGCGCGCCGCCGCGCTGAAAAAAGCGGCCGCCGTTCAGAATGGCTCGCGGCGCTGTGGCTGCGGATGAAAGGCTTTTCAATCCTCGCCATGCGCGTAAGAACACCTGGCGGAGAAATCGATATAGTAGCGCGGCGCGGCAAGTTAATCGCATTTGTCGAGGTCAAAGCCCGGGCAGATGCGGATGCAGCGGTCTTGGCGGTCACCGCCAAAGCGCAGCGGCGCATCTGCGCTGCAGCTGGAATGTTCCTCGCCCGGCGACATGGCCTTGCCGATTGCCAGGTCCGATACGATATCATCGCTGTCGCCGGATGGCGCATCCGGCATATCGCCAATGCATGGCGCGACGGCAGCTAGCGGAAAGTAGCGCTATGGAGTTTTCTTCTGGCTCAAAACAGCGCAAGGAAAAGCTTGCATTTTAGAGTGGGGCAGGTTCGGCGGAGAGATATCTATGATTTCAAATTTGATGCGTGTTATTTTTGTAGCGGGAGCTCTCGCGATTGCCGGCTGCGCTTCCAGCAGATCGCTCGATATGAGCTTCAACGATTTGTCGGCCAACGCCGATCTGAAGGGCGTCCTTTTTGTTGATCGAAGCCATGATTATTCCGATGTCGACATCACTGTTTATGAAGGGCGCCTGCTTTTGACCGGAACGATGCGGTCGGATGGCGGCCACAAGAAACTTGTTGAAAACGCGTGGAAGGCTGACGGTGTCGAACAAATTATCGACGAAATCTTCGTTGGCGACAAAACGCCCTTTGGGCAAGGTTTTGAAGATGCACGGATCGATCAAACCTTGCGCGCAAAAATGATTGCAAGTGACGACGTGAAAAGCGGCAACTACAAAATCGCCGTTTCAAACGGTGTTATTTACCTCATCGGCTCTGCGGGCGCCCAGCGCGAAATTGACAAAGCGACTAATCTTGCGCGGTCGATTTCCGGGGCGCGAAAAGTCATTAGCTATGTAACCCTGCGCAACGCAAAGCTGGCCGAATAGATCAACAAATTGGCGGACAAAAAAATGCTGAAAGTCGCTATCCAGATGGACCCGATCGGGTCGGTGGACGTCCATGCCGACACGACATTCGACATGGCGCTGGAAGCTCACGGCCGCGGCCATGAAATCTGGATATATCAACCATCGACCCTCCAGCTTAATGTTGGAATTGTCAGCGCGCGCGCCCGGCGCATTAACGACATACAGCGCAAACAAGGCGAGCACGCAACACTTGCCGATCCTGAATTGATCAACCTGCATGATGTCGACGTTGTTCTTATTCGTCAGGATCCGCCATTCGATATGGCCTATATCACGGCCGCGCAAATTTTGGAGCGGTTGCAGCCTGACGTACTCGTACTCAATGACCCGAGCGCGATACGCGATGCGCCGGAAAAACTATTCGTTACAGAGTTTCAGGATCTCACGCCGCCGACGCTTATCACCAGCGATGCCGTTGCGATAAAAGAGTTTCGACAAACCCATCGCGACATAATTTTGAAGCCGCTTTACGGAAACGGCGGCGCCGGGGTTTTCCGCGTCAAGCCCGACGATGGAAATTTTAACGCGCTCCTGGAACTATTTGAGCAAACATTCCGTGAACCGATTATTGCACAAAAATTCCTGCCTGCTGTTTCTGAGGGCGACAAGCGTATTATTCTGCTTGACGGAGAGGCGGTCGGCGCCATCAATCGAGTGCCGCCGGCTGGCGAGACCCGCTCGAATTTGCATGTGGGCGGGCGCGCTGAAGCTGTGGAAATGACCGCGCGCGACCAGGAAATCTGCGACCGGATCGGCCCGGTCCTTTCTGCGCGCGGCCTTGTTTTCGCGGGCATCGATGTGATCGGCGATTGCCTCACTGAAATCAATGTAACATCGCCCACTGGAATTCAGGAAGTTCGCCGCTTCGGCGGCGCGGATATCGCCGCCCTCCTCTGGGACTGGATCGATGGACGCCAGGAAAAATGAGATGGGATTGATATCGCCGATGCCGCCTTTCTTGAGCCCGCGCGCAATTGTCCTGTGGCCGAACGGCGGCGATGATGAAATTCAGTTGTTTCTAAAATGATACGGAGCGGCGCAATGGCCGCGAGCGAGAGGCTGACAATCGAAAATTCTGTGAACATTTCCGTTGAAAATGAGCTGCAAGCGCCAGCTGGACGGACCTCGGGCGCCAAGCTGCGTATCGCTCTGTTTTCCGGCAACTATAATTACGTCGTGGACGGACCGGTAAAAGCGCTTAACACTCTGGTCGGCTTTCTTGAAGAGGAAGGTCATGAGGTGCTGGTATTTGCTCCGACGATCAGGAAACCGGCCTTTGAGCATACGGGTAGGCTGATTTCGGCGCCCTCCATCGCGATCCCCGGCCGTGGGGAATATCGCTTTGCTCTCGGCATGTCGGGCGGCATGCGCAAGAGGCTCGACGATTTTGCGCCGGACCTCATCCATTTATCAGCGCCGGATTTGCTCGGCTATGCCGCGTTGCGCTATGCGCGGAAAAAGTCCATTCCCGCGGTCGCTTCCTTTCACACGCGCTTTGACACCTATCCCCGCTATTACGGCGCAAAGTGGCTGGAAAAATATCTGACCGGCTACATGCGCCATTTCTATGCCCGGTGCGAGCATGTCTACCCGCCGTCACAAAGCATGGCCGATGAACTGCGCGAAGACGGTATTGGCCGCGACATCAGATTGTGGGCCCGCGGCGTCGACAGCGTGCTCTTTAACCCGGACAAAAGAGACCTCGCCTGGCGGCGGTCAATCGGTTTTGCGGACGACGAAACTGTGGTGGTTTTTGTCGGCCGCCTGGTTCTGGAAAAAGGCCTTGATGTCTTTGTCGAAACTGTCTCGCGCGTTGACGGCGTAAAGGCGTTGATTGTGGGCGAAGGGCCGGAACGGGCGCGCTTTGAAGCCGCGATGCCGGATGCGCATTTTACAGGCTATCTTAATGGGGAAGAACTGGCGCGCGCATACGCCAGCGCCGACATTTTTTTTAACCCAAGCATTACTGAGACTTTCGGAAATGTAACATTAGAGGCGATGGCCTGTGCAACGACGCCTCTTTGCGCAAAAGCGGCAGGCAGCGCTTCGTTGGTTGAACATGAGATCACGGGATTGTTAGCGCAACCGACGAGTGATGATTTCCAAATTGCCCTTGCACGCCTTAAGAAAGACCCTAGCTACCGGCTTGCGCTGGGGAATGCTGCGCGCAAGCGCAGCCTCGACTTTTCTTGGCGCGCCATTCTTTTGAATTTGTTGGATAACTATTTCGAAGCAGTTACGGCCTATAAACCAATTCTCAAAACCTCATAGACCGATCAAGACTCTTAATTGAAAATTAACCTCAGTGTTCGGTAATTCGTACACTGTGTATATGGCGAAGTACTGTAAAAAGCGACGGCGTAAAGATGAAATTAGTCGATATCAACGAGTTTTACAGCGATTTTGGCGGCGGCGTAAAAACCTATGTTCGCCAAAAGCTTGACGCCTCCGCCGCGCTCGGCTGGGAGACCACAATTATCGCGCCGGGCCCGCATGATCGCCGCGAGACGGTCAGCGGGGGTGAAATTATCTGGGTGCGTTCGCCAATTTTGCGGCCGGACCCTCGCTATCATGTGTTCTGGAATTCAGCGCCGGTGCATCAGCTGCTGGATGAAATACGGCCCGACGTTATCGAGGGCTCGTCCGCCTGGCGCGGCGGATGGATTGCGTCCGGTTGGGGCGGCAAGGCGGCGAAAGCCCTTGTGGTGCATCAGGACCCTGTCGCTGTTTATCCGCAAACCTTTTTATCGCCATTGCTGTCTGAGCACCGCGTCGATCAACTATGTTTTTGGTTCTGGCGCTATATGCGCAATCTCTCCAAGCATTATGACGCAACTATGGTGAGCGGCGAATGGTTGGCTGCAAGACTTGAGAGGTTTGGACTCCGCCGCCCCATCGCAGCGCCTTTCGGCGTCGACAAATCCCAGTTCTCGCCAGCAAATCGCCGGCGTGAGGTCCGAAAAGACATGCTCGCAGATTGCGGCGTCACAGATGAGGAGGCGCCGCTGTTCATCTCGATAAGCCGTCACCATCCGGAAAAACGCCTCGGCGTCGTCATTGACGCCTTCGCAAAATTTACGGCGACCCGTCCAGCGGGCCTTTATATCATTGGCGACGGCCCCGCACGGAAATTGGTCGAAAAGAAAGCCCGCCGGCATCCCGGTATTTTTGTCGCCGGCCAGGTCAGCGATCGCAATGATCTGTCGCATCGCATCGCCAGCGCGGATTATATGGTGCATGGAGGCGCGGCAGAAACTTTTGGGCTCGTCGTCGCCGAGGCGCTGAATTCCGGACTGCCGCTTGTCACGCCGCATATTGGCGGCGCCGCTGACATATCCCATCCGACCTATGGAGAAACCTATCGGGCCGGGGACGCCGGTGCATTGGAGGCAGCGCTACACCGCATTGTCGCCCGCGACCGCGAAGAGCTTACGATCGCAGCGCGCGCCGGTTCACGCCGCATCGGTACGCCTAATGATCATTTTGAAACGCTGTTTTCGACCTACCTATCGCTGGCTGGTCAAATCGGCAAGCGCCAGCGCATTGCCGAACCTAAGTTTCAGGAGGCTCCCAGTCGCGCCGTCGTAAATTTGCGTTGAAGAATTTCCGGGCCTCAAAACGCGGACGCAAATATTCATAAAAAAACCAGTCTTTATTCGCGGCTGGCGTGAAATTATACAATAGCCGCTCATGGAGCTTCCAATCGACATTGCCGCGACCGGCGCGGCGCGATGACGTCAGGCACCAGTGGTTACGGCGATAGGCGACAGCGCCATGCTTCACGATCCGGTTCACGACCTCATGATCTGCAACCATATATGGCCAGAGTTTAGCGGAATAACCGCCTGCCTTGCGCAACGCCGCCGTCTTGAACGCGTGCCCATATCCGCCGGTATGACCTTGCTTCGGCCAAAGCGAGGCGATGATCGCGCCTTTGGTTTTCGTAAACCAGGCGCCCAGCGGGCCGGCGTCGCTGTAAACGCCGAAAGCGAACGCCGCCGCGACATCGGTTTCCGCATTGCCAAGCATTGCGCCGGCACGCTCAAGGTAAAGCGGCGGATAAACTGTATCAGCATCGCACAATGCGACAAATTCGGTTTCAACGGCGGCGATGCCGGTTTCAAGAGCATTGATCTTGCCTGGCCGCAAATCCGACAATATGACGGTTCTGCGATCAGGATTTTCTTCGGCAAAGGCTTTCATCACGGCAGCCGTTTCATCGGTCGAACCATTATCGACAAGAATTACTGCTGCATCGCCGATGGTCTGCGCTGCAATCGACGCGAGCGTTTCAGCGAGATACCGCTCCTCATTATAAGCCGGAATAACGACGCTCCACTTTTGGCGTTCTTTGACCCCTTGCGTCTTTGGGATTGCTGCAGCTGGCTGTGTTCTGTAATCCTTCATAATGACAGGCGGCCGTTTCCAGGTTCAAATGGGCGACGTCGATCATTTAGACGGCGCGGCACAAAAAGGAAACGGTATTTCCCATGATCGATTGGCGCGACACATGGGCTCGCTTAAGAGCTGGCTGGCGCGCCTTGCGTATGCGCGACGATGTGCAACGCGCTCTGAAATATCTGCAATATGCGCTTTTCGCTGCAATTGTTGTCTACCTGATTTTCAAACTTAGCCGTGTAGGCTGGACCGAGGTATTTGATTCCCTGCCGTCGTCTCCGTGGTTCTATGGATTTTTTGCTTTGCGGTTTTTTATGTTGCCGATTTCCGAAATCGCAATTTACGAAATCGTATGGGCGCAACCTCTGGTCCGTCATTTTTTCGTTTTTATCCGCAAACGCGTCTACAACTTTGCGGTGATGGGCTATTCAGGTGAAGTTTTTTTCACCCAATGGGCCAGACGGCGACTGGCATTGCCTGACAAAAAAATTCTGGTCGGCGTAAAAGACAACAATCTCCTTTCCGCATTCGCATCTAACGCTGCGACAGTAATGCTCGTGGTTGGCCTTGCCGCAACCGGCGGCCTTCAAGCGGGTCTGGAAGCATTTCCAGGCGCTGGGTGGCTTTTTACATTGGCGTTTCTTTCCGCGGGCACCCTCTCTGTAGCGGTCATGGTGTTTCGCGAAAAATTAATCGCCTTGCCCGAGGGGGTCATGCCCCGCCTGTTGGGTGTTCATGCGGGCCGCCAATTGTTGATTATTATTTTGCACACAGCGATGTACGCCTCGGCCCTGCCCGGGGCGCCGCTGATGGCCTGGATGACGTTTATTGCGCTTCAGCTGGTTTTGAGCCGCGTGCCCTTCCTGCCAAATCAGGACATCGTCTATCTCGGCGCAGCGTTAACCCTTTCGCCGATTGTCAACGCTTCCGAAGCTGCGGTAGCCGGAATGCTGGTTGCTGAAGCCGGCCTCTCCCAACTGATCAACGGGGTTATGTTTCTTGCGACCGTGCATTTGGCGCGAACCTCTTACAAGCCCGCTCTTTAACCGCCATAGTTACTCAAGCGCCTTTCGAAATGGCCCGGAATTCGCTACAGACGCCAGAACCAGCGCCAGCCCGCCATGATGGCGGGCGCGGCGTCAACCAACCGGTGGATCCAACGCCGTTCATGCATCTTGTTGATCGCTATATTCTGCGCGCCGTCGCCACGCCTCTTATTTTGGCCCTCAGCGTCGCCGGCATGCTTTTGTTGCTCGAACAAATGTTGCGGCTGTTTGATTTCGTACTCGCCGAACAGGGGCCCGTGGACGTCGTCTGGCGCATGCTGGCGAATTTACTCCCCCATTATTTTAGCCTGGCGCTGCCGCTCGGCACGTTTCTCGGCATCATGCTCGCTTTTCGAAATCTGTCGCTATCAAGCGAGCTTGACGCATTGAGCTCCAGCGGGGCGTCGTTTGGGCGGATGATGCGACCGATTTACATGCTTGTCGTCCTCTTGATGGGGCTCGATTTTTTGATGGTTTCCTACATCCAGCCATTTTCCAGTTATCGATACCAGGAGATCCGTTTCGACGTCACGAACGGCGCGCTTGGCATAAAAATACCCGCCGGAGATTTTATTGATATTTCTGACCAGGTGACGATCCGCCTTGGCGAAATCAATGAGGAGACACGCAAAGCAAAAGATATCTTTATTGAGCGCCGCACAAGTGACGGCGGCAAGACGACGATCACTGCAAAACACGGCGCCCTTTCCACAACGCCGGAAATCACGTCGATATTGCTTAAGCTTGAGCAGGGCCGTCAGGTCATTATCGATCCCCTTGGCAGCCGCATTCAGGCGCTCAATTTTGATTCTTTTGATCTTGAAGTTGATCTTCCGGCGATCAGGGGATTCCGGGCGCGCGGCGGCGATGAGCGGGAAGCAACCTTCGATGAAATTGTCGCGTTTTTACGTACGGAAACGCCGCAATCGTCGCCGCTCTATTATGAATACCGCGCAGGGCTTCACTGGCGGATTATCCATCCATTGACATTTCTCATTATGCCGATCCTCGCTATTGCAATGGGGGTTACCGGACGACGGGGCTCGTCAAATCTCAAGCCGGTGATGGGCGTTGCGATATTGATAATCTATCACGAGCTATTGGAAGAGTGGGGCCAAGTCATTGCCGGCAAAGGCGAACTCTCTCCCTATCTCTCCATGTGGGGCCTGTTGGCGGTTTTTGCGGGTCTTTCCATATTTCTCTATAACGGGTCGATCGACAGGGCGCGAACAGCAAAAGTGATGGCGCGAAGAGCTGATGAAACCGTAAGGATCACCGCGCCGGCGGCTGGCGGCGTCCATTGAACCCGGTAAGAGGCATTTTTACCCTTTATGTCGGGCGCATGTTTCTCATCCGTTTTCTCGGGTTATTGATTTTTTTCGTGATCGTCCTGCAAATGCTTGATCTTCTAAATCAATCTTCGGAAATTATGGCGGCCGAAGGCGCCGGCGGCGCATCATTGGTCCGTTACATAATGCTGCGTGCGCCAATGATCGCCAGCCAGTTCACGCCTTTCGCCGCCTTACTTGGCATCGTTCTAACCCTCGCCGGGCTCAGTCACACGAGTGAAATCACTGTCATGCGGGCGGCGGGCATGTCCGTCTACCGAGTATTGTTTCCAATAGGTTTTGTTTGCGCATTGATCGCAATTGCGCATTTCACGCTTCATGAAACAATAACGATTAAATCTACCGACGCATTGGAATATTGGGAGGTCAACGACTTCGCTGTCGATCTGCCGCCGAAAACCGACACGCGCACCGATGTTCGGATCGCCTTTGACGGCGAGCTCGTCAGCGCTGCGAGCGCGGCGCGATCCGGCAATGCAATCTTGCTTTCCGGCGTCACCATTTATGGTCTCGACAATGAGGGCTTGATCAATCAGGTGATCGAAGCGCGCGCCGCAAGATATGAGGCGGGCGCATGGCGCCTGTACAATGTCATTTCGATGGACGTGAATACCAATGATGTCACCGAAAGCGATGACGCGATTTGGACCAATAGTCTCGATCCCGAACTCCTGTTCGCTTTGACCCTTGAGCCGGACCGCACGAGCCTCGGCGAGCTCGTGTCGAAAATTCGCCAGCTTAACGCCGACCGCGCCGACACCCGCGAACCGATGACCTCGCTCCTCAGCCGTTTTTCCAAACCGTTGGCGACGCTTGTGATGCCGCTGCTTGGCGCGATCGCCGGCTTCGGCATCCACCGGCAAGGCGTCCTTCTGGCCCGCGCGGTTACGGGCTCAGCCCTTGGCTTCACTTATTTTGTTGCTGAAAACATGGCCTTAGCACTTGGCAAACTTGGCGTCTTGCCGGCGATCATCGGCGCCTTTTTCCCATTCGCGCTATTTATGGTGGTTGGGTTCTCAATCCTTGTGGCGATGGAAAATTAGCTGGGTCGCGGCTGCATCTCTGTAAATGGCTTGTAAACTTTCTCGCATTAGTTGTATGTTTTACACGTATAGGTTGTGACGGCAGATCGCCGATGCGCCTTGATACAACTGCGGAGAAAACGCACCCATGGCCGGATTGATCTTGAAACTACGCCCCCATGAAGAACTGTTGATCAACGGCATTGTTGTCGAAAACGGCGACCGAAATGCCCGCATCAAAGTCAAAACCGAAGGCGCCCATATTCTTCGCCTGCGTGATGCAATGAAACCCGAGGAAGCAACAACGCCGCTGAAGCGCGCTTACTATGTCGCGCAACTCGCCGTCGCCGGGCAGATGCCGGCTGAAGAAGCTTCGGCCATTCTGCGGGGCGCCGTAGATATCCTGGAGTGCTGCGAGACCCGTGAAAAAATTGAGGGCCTGATTGCCGATAATGATTTCTATCAGGTAATGCGCCAATTCCGCATGCTTGAGCCCGGGGCGCCAGCATCAGGCGAGAATAACAAGCGCGCCGCTTCCTGATCCAAGCCACGGCTAACCGCCGCGGCCTCGGATCGCAAAAACATTCAGCAGACAAAACACGCTGCCGCCTTGTTCTTCGCCCCAGCATGGCCCAAATAGGCGCGCGATGGCCAAACAGCTCGACATGATTACGCTTGGATGCCGCCTTAATGCAGTGGAGAGCGAAGCTATGCGCGGTCTCGCCGATGCGGCCGGTTTTAGCGACGCCGTCGTCATAAACACCTGCGCCGTCACTAATGAAGCTGTGCGCAGCGCCCGCCAACGCATCCGCCGCGCCCGGCGCGAACGACCCGGCGCGCAGATTATTGTCACCGGCTGCGGCGCACAGATTGACGCGGAAAGTTTTGCGGCGATGCCGGAAGTTGACGCTGTTATCGGCAATCAGGAAAAGCTGGCGCCGGAAGAATGGCGCGCCCTGGCCGAAAACGACGCAAACCCCATACGCGTCAACGATATTATGTCTGTGCGCGAAACCGCGGGGCACATGATCAATGGCTATGGCGATCGCGCGCGCGCATTTTTACAGGTTCAAAACGGCTGCGACCATCGTTGTACTTTTTGCATCATTCCCTATGGCCGCGGCAATTCCCGGTCTGTACCGATCACCGCCGCAGTGATGCAAGCGCGCCGGCTCGTCGACAAAGGGCATCGTGAAATTGTCCTTACAGGGGTCGACATTACCTCTTACGGCGGCGACCTTGAGGGCGCGCCGACGCTCGGAACTCTCGTTAATGCAATCCTCGACCAGGTTCCTGAGCTTTACCGCCTGCGCCTTTCATCAATCGACGGGGCGGAGATCGATGCGGCGCTCTATGAACGCATCACAGACGATGAACGCGTAGCGCCCTATCTTCATCTGTCATTGCAGGCCGGCGACAACATGATCCTTAAGCGGATGAAACGGCGTCACACCCGCGAACAGGCGATTACCCTGTGCCAGGCAATCCGGGCGCGCAGACCAGATGTCGCCTTCGGCGCAGACATTATTGCGGGCTTTCCGACCGAAACCGAAGCGATGTTTCAGCGCAGCATCGATATCATTGATGAGGCGGGATTGAATTACCTTCATGTCTTCCCATTTTCCCCGCGAGAAGGGACCCCCGCTGAGCGCATGCCGCAAGTGGCGCGATCTGTAGTTAAGAAGCGCGCTGCGCGCTTGCGGGCAAAAGGCCGTCTTGCACTGCATAAATTTCTCGACGGGCTGGTCGGCAGCGCCGAATACGCCGTTCGGGAAAGCGGCGGGCGGGCGCGACTCGGTAATTTTGCGAGTGTGAAATTGTCGGGCAAAAGCAGTGAGGTCGGCTCAATCGCCAGGTTGAGACTCACCGCTCGTGACGGCGATCATCTTATTGGCGTCCGAATTTAAAGGTATCCGAGCGCTGCCATTACAGCGTAACGCGATTGTCAAAGGAACGAGACGCCTGTGTCGAATAATTTTTTCTCCGGCCTGTTTGGAAAGAAGAAAAAACCAGCGGACGACCCGCCGCCGTCCGCTGTTGACGCGCGCGCCGCTGACGGGTCGCAAAAAGCGCCCGAAGACGCCGCAGACGCAAATCCTGCGCGTGAAATGCAGCACCATCAGGAACAGGAACCGCCGCCGCCCGAGGCGCCAGCGTCGGCGGCTGCTTTTGATGCAGTCACTGAGACAGCGCCCGAGGCGAAAAAAAATTGGTTTTCCCGGCTTACCCACGGTCTGTCAAAATCCTCCGACAAACTCACCGACGGCGTCTCCTCGATTTTTAACAAACGCCGGCTCAACGATGAGACGCTTGAGGAACTCCACGATCTATTGATCACAGCCGATCTGGGCGTCGCCGCCGCCGAGCGGATTACTGACGCCCTCGCACAGGATAAATTCGACAAAGAGATCAGTGACGAAGAAATCTACGCCGCCCTCGCCGGCGAAGTCGCAGAAACGCTTGCGCCGCTGGAAAAACCATTGACGATCGACCGCGAAAAAAAACCGCACATCATTTTGATGATCGGCGTCAATGGCGCAGGCAAAACAACAACCATCGGCAAACTGGCCCAAAAATATAAAGATGACGGGCTCAATGTAATGCTTGCCGCTGGCGACACTTTCCGCGCCGCCGCGATTGAACAGCTGGGAGTCTGGGGCGCGCGCACCGGCGCGCCTGTTATTGCCCGCGATGTCGGCGCCGATGCGGCAGGCGTGGCTTTTGACGCGGTCAAGGAAGCACAAAGCGGCGGCAAGGACGTCTTGATCATCGACACCGCAGGACGCCTGCAGAACAAGACCGTCCTGATGGAAGAACTTGCCAAGGTCGTGCGGGTCATCAAAAAACTTGATGAAACGGCGCCCCATGACGTGGTTCTGGTGCTCGACGCTACTGTTGGGCAGAACGCAGTGAGCCAGGCCCAGGCATTTTCAGAGATCGCCGGTGTCACCGGGATTGTAATGACCAAGCTCGACGGCACAGCGCGCGGCGGCGTCCTGGTGGCGATTGCCGATAAATTTGCGCTGCCGATCCACTATGTCGGCGTCGGAGAGAGCGTTGATGACTTGCAGCCATTTAACGCTGAGGGTTTTGCCCGCGCCCTTGCAGGCATCAGCGAATAACACACTTATTCTTCATCAAGACGACAAGGAAACGCCATGAGCGATGCGGCGGCAAAAGGTAAAAAGCTTTCCGGCGGAGCCAAATTCGCCGTTGATATGGGCCCGCTTGCCATATTCATGATCGCCTACTTTCTCGGCGGTCGCCTGGCGCCGCTCATCGGCGATCTCGCCGGCCATGAATGGCGCCTGCGCCAGGGCGCCGAAATGTATCTCGCGGTTGCCGCCTTCATGCCGTCTTTTGCCATTGCATTCGTATACAGCGTGTGGCGAGAGCGCCGCATCGCGCCGATGTTGCTGGTGAGCGGCGTTATTATCGGCGTTTTGGGGACGCTCACGCTTGTTCTCCAAAACAAGACATTCTTTTATATGAAGCCGACGATTGTTTATCTCTTGTTCGCCGGCATGCTTTATGGCGGCATGGCGACCGGGCGAAATTTCATGCGTACTGTTTTCGATGGCGCGCTTCACTTGCCTGATGAAGCGTGGCGCACGCTGACCATTCGCTACAGCATTTTTTTTACAGCGCTTGCAATATTGAACGAGATTGCCTGGCGCTGGCTAACAAAGGACTGTCCTCCCGAAGCGCCCGCGCCGCCAGGATCAGGCGCATGGAGTTGGTTGCTGGCCGAAGGCGGCGTTGTCGAAGTCGCGAAATGTACGGGAGAAGCCGACTGGGTAAAGCTGAAAGCAATCGGCTTTACCGCCATCAGCCTTGTTTTCACCGGCCTTCAGGCGCCGTTCATCGCCAAACATATGGCTGACGAGGCGCCACCAGAAAACAAGGGCTCCTAGAGCCGGATCGTATATCGTTGAATGACCTCCTGCTCAGAATTCTTGTTTGTCGCGTGACCGAAGCCGAAGTTTGGCGGCGAAGTCGCCAAACGGACATCGTTGAAAGCGGCGCTTTCAACTCCTGATCACGCTCTAAAGCCCGTCAACGGGATTGGAAAAAGGCGGGAAATCGCCGCGTCCCCGTGACTCGCGGAAATGCCGCAGCGCCCAGCCAACTGTCGGAAAGGCAAGCTCCGGCCACGGGATATCGTCCCAATCAAAAAGCCCAACTTCTGCGCTTTCAGGTCCGGCGGCGATCGTCGGTGACACCAGACGCGCCCGGAACATCAATTGAACCTGTGATATACGCGGCACACTGTAAACCGCCATCAAGCGGTCGATTTCCAGTTTTGCGCAGGCCTCTTCCGCAGCTTCGCGCAGCGCGCCGTCTTCAGCAGTTTCGCCCAATTCCAAATAGCCGGCAGGAAGCGTCCAGTAACCTTTGCGCGGATCAATTGCACGGCGGCACAAAAGGATTTTGTCGTCCCAAATCGCAACTGAGCCGACAACGATCTTCGGATTTTGATAGTCGACAAAACCGCAAGCTGCGCATACCGAGCGTTCAATATTGTCCCCGGGCGGAATGCTGCGCTCGAATTTGGGTTCCTGTTTTTTGGTGTATGTCATTTTGTCGTCCGTTGGTGGAAATAGGCCCGTCTGCGGAATGTCCGTTCAGGGTGCAATCTTCAAACCTTTGTGACCTGCTGTTGCAATTTTGTCGATGACGGACTATGCGCTGTGGATTACAAAAGGCTCAGTACCGAAAGTCCGCGTCAGGTGCAATTTTACCGGATAATGGGGACGCAGATTTGGGACAAAATTGCGGGGACGTTTACACGAAAATCATGAACCAATGACCATGATCAAATCCTCGTTGTCGCATCGCGATCACAACCTATGCCGCAAGCCTTGCGGCTGCGGCAAATGCCGGTCACACATCGCATTTCAGCTGAGCAGAATTTTTCCACAGGCCAAAAACGGAGAATTAAATGGCTTATTCGCTTAAAAGCTCACCAGGTCACCTTCTGCGCCGCGCCCAGCAATATGCGCATGACCTATACGCCAAAGAGGTCAGCGCATCGGGTCCGACCCCGCGCCAATATGAAGTGCTGCACGTCGTCGCGCAAAACGCGGGTCTGAGCCAAACTGACCTCGTCGGTCATACGGGCATTGATCGCTCGACGCTCGCCGACATGATCGCACGGATGATGAAGAAAGGCCTCCTGTCGCGCAAGCGCACTAAAGAAGACGCGCGCGCTAACGCCGTTTCGATTACCGCCTCAGGCCGGAAAATGCTGAATTCGGCCAATGCGAAAGTAGCAAAAGCAGAACGGGCCGCGCTTTCCGTGCTGCCGAAAAGTCAGCAGGCGGGTTTCATGAAGGCGCTGAAAGCTTACGCCGACGCGCTCGACAAAATCGAGGCGAACGCCGCCGCACCGAAGAAAAAGGCGACAAAGCGCAAAACGACAAAGCGTAAAGCGCCCGCCAAACGCAAAGCAGTAAAGCGTAAAGCAAAGCGCAAAACGAGACGCTAATGAGAATTAAGGCTCTCGGGTAAAGAGCAACAAGCGCCGCCGGTTTCTTCCGGCGGCGTTTTTTTGCTCATTTATTGTGAGCGCACCGGGGCCCATCCGTCCTGCGGCGGCAGCCCGCCGGCGCCTCCGGACCTGACGCCGCGAGCAGCATGCCCCCCATGCGCTAAAACGCGATCATACATAACGAGCGCAGCAGCAACTGAAAGATTGACGCAAAACCGTGTGGGGATTTTGACGATATGGGCGCACAACTCCTTTGCCGCCGCCGATAATTCGCCTTTTTCCGGGCCCAGCAAATATGCGGCGTTTAGCGGGTGACGAAAACTTGGCAATTCCACCGCCGCTTCGTCCAGCTCGACGCCAACCAGAACACACCCCTTTGGCAATCGAATATCGTCAATACAAGCCCATTCATAGAGCGGCAGATGGGTTACGCTTTTTGCCGTGTCCGAAAGATTAACTTCGCGCGCCTGGTGATGTGCGTTCACGGTAAACGCGAAGCTCGCCCCGAAAGCGTGGCCGGTGCGCAAAATGGCGCCAAGGTTCATCGCCTTGGAAATACGCTCAGAACCAATTCCGAAATAGCCGCGCATTGAGGCTCCATTTGTCATCGCGGCTATTGCGCCAGCCGCCGGCCGTTGAGCGCATTCTGAAAAAGTCGGCGCATAGGATCAACTCTAACCTCACGCGGGTTTTAATGCGCGACAAAACAATAAACTAGGCTGCGCCCGCCAGTTCAGTAATTTTCAACCCTGTCGCACGGTCAAGTAGACGCCGCCGTAGGTTTCAGGGCATGATTAACGCCATGGCAGACACACCCACAGCGGATATTCCAGCAGACGAGCGCATCAAGTTCCTCGTGATCGCAACCGACTGTCCGGAAGCACGCCATGCAGCCTTTTTCGCCGGGCGGCGTGCAAAACGATCAACCGCACGCGTCACACTCTTGCATGTCATCGAGCCCCCGGAATTTGGCCATTGGGCGACCGTCGCCGAGACCATGCGCGCCGAGGCGCAAGAAAAAGCAGAATCAATTCTTCACGAATTTGCCGCAGAGGTAAAAGCGCAGTCCGGCGAAGCTCCGGAAGAAATAATGCGCGAGGGTGTTGTCGTTGATGAAATCCGAAAATTAATCGAGGAAGACCCGCTGATCACTATATTATTTTTGGGGGCCTCAACGGAAACCAACAATCCAGGCCCATTGGTGTCGGCGCTCGCGCACAAACCGGCCTATCTCGGCGCAAGGCCAATACCGGTAACCGTCGTGCCAGGCTCACTGACCCGTGACGAGTTGCGCCGGTTGTCAGGATAAACCATGGACCGCGAAAAATTTCTTTTTCCAGGCAGGCACTATTTCCTGTCCCATTCTGTTGGCGCGCAGCCCAGGCTTTATGCGGATGCCATTGAAGCGGGTTATGCCGACCCGTGGCGGACTGACGGGGCCGGGGTTTGGGATGCATGGTTCGGGACGCTTGATCGCTTTCGCGCCGGGCTTGCGCCGCTGATTGGCGCCAATGCTGAGGACATTTGCCCACAGGCAAATGTATCAAGCGCCTTGTCAAAGATTCTCTTTTCACTTCCCGAACGTGGCGGGCGCCGCAAGATTGTTCTTACTGAAGATGATTTTCCAACGGTGGGTTTCGCCCTCGGTCAGGCGCGGCGCATGGGTTATGAACTCGTATTTTTACCCGGCGGGCCGCAGCTCGCTGACCCCGACGCCTGGGCGCCGGCATTTGCCGATGACGTCCAACTGGTCCTCGCGACCCATGTCTATTCCAATACGAGCATTATGGCCCCGGTCGCCGAAATCGCGCGGCGCGCAAGGGCAAGCGAGGTCTTCAGTATTCTCGACATCGCCCAGGCGGCCGGCGGCGTGCCGATAAAACTGATGGAGTGGGCGCCGGATTTTGCGGTTGGCACATCGCTCAAATATCTGTGTGGCGGCGCGGGCGCCGCTTTCCTTTGGGCCGCCGCTGAGGCCGCAGAACAATCTGCGCCGATTGATGTGGGATGGTTTTCCCACGAGGCGCCTTTTGAACTCGACATTCGCAGGTTCGAATATGCAAAAGGCGCTGCGCGCTTTCTCGGCGGCACACCTTCAATTGCACCCTTCGCCGGCGCCATTGCAGGACAACAGATCTTAAACATGCATGGCGTGGACAAGATTTTCGCGCATAATCAGGCGCTGATATCGCGTCTGGTCGGCGCGCTGCCCGCTGATGCTCTTTTATCAATGACGCAGGAAGGCGCACGCGGCAATGGCGCCCTCATCAAGGTGCGCGATTATGACAAGGCGGCGGCGGCGCTATCGGCAGCCGGCGTCTGCCACGACACGCGCCTTGGAACAGTAAGGGTCTCTGTTCATCTTTATAATGATGAAGCGGATATCGACGCGATTGTGGATGTTCTAACGCCCTATTTATAGCGACAATTTGAGCGTCACTGGCGCATGGTCCGAAGGCCGTTCCCAACCGCGTACGTCATCATGAATTCGATAGGCTTTGCGCCCGCCATTAAGCGCCGCTTTTTTCAGCGCCGGGCTCACCCAGATATGATCGAGCCGGCGGCCGCGATTGGATGCGCGCCAGTCGCGCGCCCGATAAGACCACCAGCTAAATAGCTTTTCCGGTTCCGGCACAAGTTCCCGGGCGACGTCCAGCCAGTCGTGAGAATCAATTACCTGGCTTAGTTTTTCAACTTCGACGGGCGTGTGCGAGACGACCTTTAGGAGCTGCTTGTGGGACCAGACATCATGTTCGGCCGGCGCCACATTGAGATCGCCGACGAGGACTGATTTCGATCGTGGCCCAAATTCGGAAAACCATGCGGTCATTTCATCGAGAAAATCGAGCTTATGGGCGAATTTATCGTTTTTCACCGGGTCCGGTTCATCGCCGCCAGCAGGCACGTAAAAATTATGGATGCGCACGCCGCCAGGCAGCGACGCCGCGATATGACGGCTGTCGCTCTTTTCGCAAAAACTGCGCTTTTCGATCTTCTTCAAGGGCAGTCGCGAAGCAATGGCGACCCCGTGATATCCCGCCTGCCCGGATATTGCGAGATGCTCATAACCCGCCTGATGAAACGCCTTTGACGGAAAACTATCTTCGATACATTTGATTTCCTGCAGACACAAAACGTCCGGCGCTTCCTTTTTCAGAAATCGCGTAACCTGATCGATACGTAAGCGGACGGAATTGATATTCCAGGTCGTAATTTTCATGAGTGTGACAAGCTTTGAGAGCGGCGGGAATGCGCAGGCCTAAGCGGGCGCCCCTTGCCCGTCAAGACGCGTTTGCGGCGCGGCCCGGGGCGCCATAAGAGCGTTATTGTGGAGCTCATCATTTCCCTATTGCCTGACGGACTGCCCTTGTGGGCGGCTATTGCGGCAATTTTCGCGAGCTTTTTTACAGCCGCATTGACAGCTGCTTTCGGACTTGGCGGCGGACTGGCGCTGCTTGCGGTGATGAGCGCGGTTTTTCCAGCGCCAGCCGTGGTCCCCGTCCATGGGGTCGCGCAGCTCGGCTCCAATGCCGGCCGCTTTTTTCTGCAGCGTAAGGATGTGGTCTGGCCGATCGTCCTGTGGTTCACGGCGGGCGGCGTGCTCGGCGCAAGTCTTGGCGGGCGTATTGCTGTTGAAATGCCTGTCTGGGCGCTGAGGGCCGGGGTCGGCGTTTTTATTCTTTTGACCATTTGGGGACCGCGCCCGAAAAGTTTTTCCCCAGGCGTGATGACTTTTTTTTCAACAGGGGCGCTCGGGGCGTTTCTGACAATGTTCTTTGGCGCAACAGGCCCCATCGCTGCGACGATGCTGGCGGCGGCCAGGCTTGACCGGCTCAATCTCGTCGCCACCCATGCCGCCTGCATGTCAGCTCAGCACGGGCTGAAGATCGTCGCTTTTGGGCTGCTCGGCTTTGCCTACGGTCCTTGGGCCGTGGTTATCGCTGCGCTCCTGGCGTCAGGGTTTGCCGGCACAGCGCTGGGGACTCGTTTTTTGCGGCGGATGCCTGAAAAAACCTTCACGCACGGCTTCCGATACATTCTGACCGCAATAGCACTCTACCTGCTTGCAGCCGCAGCGCTCGATTTCAAAACAAATTGAACGACGAGCCGGCAATCCCAACCGGCCAGCGCCCAAACTCGAATAAGCGGAGTTTTGCGGCAAAGGGATGATCTTCAGCGTCAAAATCCGGATCCGTTGCGGCAATGAGCGCCAGCGCAGCGCCATGAGCAGCCTGCACTGCGGCGCCGACGGCCAATCGTTGAGCCGCAGCGTCCTCCATGTCCCAGATAAAAGACGCCTGCTCCATAGCCTCCTTGGCTGGCGACGACACTTTGTCTGAAATCAGCGTCAGGCCAATCTGCAGGGCCTCTTCGGACATTGCAGCCAGGGCGCGGGTGGTCAGGTCCGCGCGCAGCAGTTCCTCCGTTTCCCAGGCCGGATTGTTCCAGTCGAGGCTTTCAGCAGCGGCAGCCGCATCCTCCCAATCAACCAGGATCGCTACGCCGGCATCCGGAAATCCGAGGCCATCCACATAAGCCTCAGCGGCTGCGCGCGCGCCGGGCGTTAGCGGTTCGCCCATATTGGCAAACCAGGGAATCCGGTCCAGCGATCGCGCAAAGCGCGACAGCGTGGCCAGACCAGGCAATTCCCGCTCAAGCTCCTCGAGGGCGTCGTCGTCCATGGGGGCGATCCTTTAGATAACCGGGGCCGTTTCTAGCGCACCCCAAGAAAAGAAAAAGGCGTCCGACCTTTTTCAAGATCGGACGCCAAGCTGCGCTGTTGCGCCTACGCCGGGAGGGGATTTTCCGGCGACGCGGCAGACTGTCGGACCTGCAAGCGGGGGGGCAACGCTGGTCCAACCTAAAAGCCCGTCGCGTACTGTTACATTAACGCATCACTAACGAGATTTTCAATAGGCTGGCAAAAAAAAGCTTGCCTGTGACTATGCGACAAATCCGGGCTATTTCCCCGACTTGCTAATTTTTAAGAAATTGCCCCCCGGCGTCAGGGGTCCGAAACAGGCGATTGGCGAGTTTCTCACCGGATTTCACGTTGTCGAGAGACACGACCGTAATGCCATTTTGAATATCGCGGACGACCCACCTGACCAGCGACAATTCCGGCGCCTTGACGATCATGGTCAGCTCGCCTTCGGTTTCTTCGTCGTCGGACCCGAGCGTGACCGCAAATGAATCAACGCCCCGATCAACGCCGACAACTTTCGTCGGCCCGAGATCAATCTTTTTTCGAAGCAGGAATTTTAGCGGGGTCCGTCCAACCGGATAAGAATCGGTCGTTTCTAGCGCCTCATCGCGTACATACACCATACCGCCATTGGCGACGATCAGGAGCGGCGTTGGCGGGTCATATTCAAACCGCAAAAACCCCGGGCGGCGAATATAGAACCGGCCGGAAGAAATTGCCCCGGAGGGCGCGATTTGCGTGAAATCACCATTCAGCGTTTCGATTTCCTGAAGATAGTCCATCAGGCGATCGACCAGCGCATCATCGCTTTCGCCGTCAAAAACCAGGGGATCGTCAGCTGGCTCCTCGCTGACAGTCTGCTCATCCGTAGAAGGATCAACCATCGGCGATTGATTTTCGATGTCGTTGTCCGGCGGCGCCGTTAAACTGGGCGCTTCGCCAGCGCTTTGTACGGCCATCAGCGGCGCAACGCCGAGCGGCCGCGCCGCCATGGCGGCGTCCATACAAATCAGCGATAGGGCGGACAGCATTGCGATGCTCATCAAATACCTCCAGCAATCCGGCCGCCCGAGACGGCTCGTAGCAATGCCATAGCTAGGTTTTTCCGGTGACGAAAGCGCGATACGATCATGGCGGCGAAAAGGCGGCGCCCACACAATATTGTTACCAAAAACCAATATGCCCGGAGTTTTTACTCCGCCGCACGCGCCGATTATTTGACGATCCCGTAAGGCCCGCCGCGCTCAAGCGCTCTTTGATAGGCAGGCCGCGCGTGAATACGTTTGAGAAACCGGGAAATATTAGACGCATTGTTACTCACCGCGCCGCGTGAAACGCCGGCCTCGAGGGGAAAGCTCATGATAATGTCGGCGCCCGTAAGATCCCGGCCGGCAAACCACTCGGATTTGCCGAGTTCGGATTCGATGAAGTCAAAATGCAGCCGTAATTGAGGAATCACAAATCCGTCCAGAGCGCCCTGAACTATCTTTTTTGCAATCGGTTTAGCAAAAAACGGCATTTTCGCTGACGCCATGCGCATCAATATAAGCCGCAAAAGGAGAGGCGGAAAAACCGACCCTTCCGAGTAGTGAAGCCAGTAACGATAGCGTTCAAAGTCGTCGGTGCCTGTCGCTGGACGCAGCCGTCCCTCTCCATAGTGATCGAGAAGATAGTCAATCATGGCGCCGGTCTCAGCGATAATCTTACCGTTGTTTTCGATGATCGGCGACTTACCCAGGGGATGAATTTTTTTCATCTCCGGCGGCGCCAGGCTTGTTATCTTGTCGCGCTCATAGCGTTTGACTTCATAATCAACGCCCAACTCTTCAAGCAGCCACAACACGCGCTGGGAACGCGAGTTTTCGAGATGATGAACAATGATCAATTTATTCTCCCTATGAAAGCGTCGTTAAAGCGTCTTTCGAAAACGCGGCTAATTCATTATCCCGGCCTTCGCGAATTTTTCTCGCCCAAAGCGGATCCTGCAAAAGCGCCCGGCCAACTGCGATGAGGTCAAATTCCTCAGCCTCCATACGTTTAACAAGGTCATCGAGACTTGCGGGTTCCGATATTTCGCCGGCATAGGCCGCGGTAAACTCACCGGAGAGCCCTACCGAGCCGACCGAGATCGATGGTTTTCCCGTCAGCTTTTTGGCCCAGCCGGCAAAATTGAGATCAGAGCCGGAAAAGGCTGGCTCCCAAAAGCGGCGCTGCGAACAATGAAAAATATCGATCCCCGCCTCAGCAAGCGGGGATAACCATTCGAGCATTTCATCGGGCGTTGCGGCGGTGTTCACTGAAAAATCCTGTTGCTTCCATTGCGAAAGGCGGATGATCAGCGGAAAGTCAGGTCCGACCTGCGCCCGGGTGCGACGAATGATCTCACAGGCAAAGCGGGTTCTGCCCACCCAATCGCCGCCCCATTGATCGCCGCGCAGATTGGTTTGGTCCCAGAAGAAACTGTCAATCAAATAGCTGTGGGCGCCGTGAAACTCGACGCAATCAAACCCCAGCGCTTTCGTCGTGACTGCGCCGCTGACAAATTCCTCTGTCGCGATCTCGATTTCCGCGTCGGTCATTGGCGCCCAAAGTTGTTTTCCGGGAACCTTAACGCCCGAGGCCGACCATGATGGAATTTCGGCATGCGCGGTTTTTGATGGATTACGGTATGGACCTTCATGCCAAAGCTGCAGGCCCATCATGCCGCCAGCGGCTTTAACCTCGGTGATAACCTTTTTCCAGCCTGCTTTTGCCTCATCACTCACGATATTCGGGACATTCCGCGTTCCGGTTGCCGTAATCATATTCGGCGAAACGCCCTCGGAGAGGATCAGCCCGACACCGCCTTCGGCGCGGCGGCGATAATAGGCCGCGACATCCTCGCCTGGCGCATTGCCCGGGGAAAATGACCGGGTCATCGGCGCCATGACGATGCGGTTCGGCAATTGCAGATTGCCAAGATTGGCGGGTTCAAAAAGAACATCGATATTGGCGGCCATGAGCGCTCCCTGATCATCAATCTCACCGAGCTTAATCGGCCAGGACCGGAAACGCACGGGCGCCGCGCAGCAGGACAACGCTTGGCGGCGGCAGCGCCATCGCTATAAGGGCGTCAATGAAGTTTCTCGACCGCACAAAAATATACGTTCAAAGCGGCGCCGGCGGCGCAGGCTGCCTCTCGTTCAGGCGAGAGAAATTCGTTGAATTTGGCGGACCCAATGGCGGCGACGGCGGCGCTGGCGGGCATGTCTGGGCCGAAGCGGTCGAAAATCTCAACACGCTCATTGATTACCGTTACCAGCAACATTTCAAAGCCAAGCCGGGAAGGCCGGGCGAAGGATCAAACCGCACAGGCGCAAATGCCGACGATATTGTCATCAAAGTGCCCGTCGGCACGCAGATATTCGAAGAAGACGAGGAAACGCTGATCGCCGATCTCGACCTTGCCGGCGAACGCGTCCTGCTCGCGAAAGGCGGCAATGGCGGCTTTGGCAACACCCGGTTTAAGTCGTCAACAAATCGGGCCCCGCGCCGCGCAAATCCTGGAAATCCAGGCGAACAGCGCACGATCTGGCTGCGCCTGAAACTGATTGCAGATATTGGCCTTGTCGGGCTGCCGAATGCGGGAAAGTCGACATTTCTTGCCGCCGTCTCGGCGGCAAAACCAAAGATCGCTGATTATCCGTTCACGACGCTTCATCCCAATCTAGGCGTCGTGCGCGTTGGCGAGGGTCAAAGTTTCGTACTTGCCGACATTCCAGGATTAATCGAGGGCGCCCATGAAGGCGCCGGCATTGGTGATCGTTTTCTTGGTCATGTGGAGCGCTGCGCGGCGCTATTGCATCTCGTTGACGGTACGAATGACGACGTAGCTGACGCCTACCGAACCGTCCGCCATGAGCTGGCCGCCTATGGCGGCGGGTTAAACGAAAAGCTGCAGATTCTGGCGCTCAATAAAATTGACGCTTTATCGGATATGGAAATCGGCGAAAAGAAAGACGCCCTCACGAAAGCCTCAGGTGGTGAGGTTTTCACTGTTTCCGGAGTTAGCGGCATTGGGCTTCCCGCATTGCTGGGCGAACTGATGACGCTGGCCCAAGCAGCGAGGCGGCAAAGTGCGGCGCCGGCGGAAAGCACTGAAAGCGATGAAAAGACCGGCTGGACGCCCTGATTTTCGTTAGATCTACCCTTTTTATTGGACTTCGCTCGCTCTACACCTATTTAACAGGTCGCACTCGCCGCAGCCCTTTTGGAATCGCCCTTGCCGTCCGCAAATACCGTCCGTCGCTCGATCGGCCTGCTCGGCGGCTCTTTCAATCCACCCCATGAAGGCCATCGTGAGATTTCCCTTACGGCGATGAAGCGGCTCGTCCTTGACGCTGTATGGTGGCTGGTGACGCCAGCCAACCCCTTAAAAGACCCGGCGCAATATGCGCCGCTTGATGAACGTCTGAAACTAGCGAGAAAAAAAGCCGACCACCCGCATATCATTGTCAGTGATTTTGAACGCCGCCAAAATTTGCAATTCACTGTCGATACGATTGAGCGTCTTCAGCTTCTCAATCCCAACATAAACTTTGTCTGGATCATGGGCGCCGACAGTCTGGCGAATTTCCATGAGTGGAAAGACTGGCGGCGTATCGCTGAACAAATCCCCATCGCCATTTTCAATCGCCCCGGGATTGGCGATAAGGCGCTTGCAAGCCCTGCGGCGACGGAATTGGCGTTATTTCGCCTTGCGCCGAACAAAGCGTCAGCCCTGGCGCAAGCCGAACCGCCCGCCTGGGTCTATTTCGCCGACATCGATAATCCAAGCTCGTCGACGGCCATCCGAAAGGCGCAGCGAAATTCAACGGAGACGCCTGAAACGTGACCGATTTGAAGGCGCCCTATGGCGCGCTCGCATATTTTCTCGATCTTCATCCGGATGTCGGCGATTTTAAAACCGATGTGCTGACTGGTTTAGCGCAGCCGCAAAAATCGATATCACCGAAATATTTTTATGATGAGTGCGGATCAAAACTCTTTGATAAAATCACGGCATTAAAAGAGTATTATCCAACGCGCACCGAAAAAACGCTCCTCCTGAGCAGCGCCGATGAGATTACCGCTGCAATCGGCGCCCGGTCCGCAATATTTGAATATGGGTCCGGTTCAAGCGAAAAGGTGGAGTGGCTGGTTCGCGGCCTTGAGGACCCCGTCGCCTATGTTGCGATGGACATTTCAAAAGATCATCTGATCGACAGCGCTACCGCGCTCGCCGACGCCTTGCCGGTTCCGGTCGCCGCCATCTGCGCCGATTTTCATGCGCCTGTGACACTACCGCAAGGAGGTTTCCCGCAACCGAAGCAATGGCTCGGTTATTTCCCGGGATCGACCATCGGCAATATGCTGCCTGAAACAGCCGTGCAGTTTCTCGACCGCGCCAGCCAGACTCTCGGTAGAAACGCCAAATTTCTGATTGGCGTCGACCTTGAAAAAGACAAACTGGTCCTTGAGGCCGCCTATGACGACACGTCAGGCGTAACCGCAGCGTTTAACCTCAATTTATTGCAGCGCATGCGGCGTGAGCTGGATGCCGTGCTGACTCTCGAGGATTTTGAACATTTCGCCTTTTACAACCAGAAAAAATGCCGGATCGAGATGCATCTGCGCGCGATGCGGCCAACCACCGTCGCCATCGGCGAGCAGAAATTCGTCTTTCTGGAGGGCGAAACGATACATACGGAAAACTCCCATAAATATTCGATCGACCGGCTCAGAGACCTTATAGAACAAACGCCTTGGCGGCTTAACCATGTCTGGACCGATCCAAAAAACTGGTACGCGGCGTGCCTTTTAAGCAACAATTAATTTTTGGGCTTATGCTTGGACGTTGAATTGAACGTGATTATATTTGCTGGGCGGGGGCGTTCTCGCGTTGCTCATGGAGGAGAAAGCTGAATTCACAGCCCGGCACCGCGGCCGCCGGCAAGGCCGCACTAAAACTCGTCGCCGAAAATGACACCGCTGGCGGCGGGGCCCTTGAAACAGAGGGCGTGCTCACCGGACTCTCGCCCGACGAGCGCAGTCGAGAAATTCTCTCCCTAATCTTACACGAACTTGACGAAGACAAAGCCGAAGACGTCGTCACGATCGACCTTGCCGGCAAGTCTGATATTGCCGACGCCATGGTGGTCGCTTCCGGGCGGTCGCAACGTCATGTCTCTGCAATGGCGGACAAAGTTATGCGCCGCCTGAAACACGCCGGCTTTGGTCGCGCGAAGGCGGAAGGCGCGGGCGCCAGCGACTGGGTGTTGATTGACGCTGAGGATGTGATCGTGCATCTTTTCCGGCCCGAAGTGCGCAGCTTTTATAATCTCGAACGCGTGTGGTCCGAAGCGGCGCATGCGCCCATTAAGACTGACGCGTGACCGTCACGCATTGTAGCAAAATGCAAAAAGCTTGAATCGGCAATTTACTGTAGACTGTTGTTTTTCGGATGGTTATCGCGAAGAACCGGTTCCGGCTTTTTCGCGTCATCGCCTGAGGAGCGCGGGATGAAAATCCTGATCGCCGCAATCGGCAAGCTCCGCGCAGGACCGGAAGCATTGCTCGTCAAGGATTACCTTTCGCGCGCCAATAGCAGCGGGCGCAATATCGGGTTTTCCGGACCGCATCTGTCAGAGATGGAAGCGCCAAATAACTTACCGCGCGTCAATCGGCAAATTCGCGAGGGTGAACTTCTGCTGAAGTCAGCGCGTGACCATGAGCGCCTGATTGTTCTGGACGAAACCGGCGTTAATCTTTCGAGCGAAAAACTATCCGCAATGGTGCGGGAGATGCGCGACCAAGGCGTCGGGGGCGCTGCGTTTCTGATCGGCGGGGCTGATGGTCATGGGGAAGAAATAAAGACCCGCGCTGCGGAAACTTTGTCCTTTGGCGCAGCGACATGGCCGCATATGCTTGTCAGAGTGATGCTTGCCGAACAGCTTTATCGGGCCATGACAATCTTATCGGGACACCCTTATCACCGCTCATGATGTTGCGCCTTTTCATATCAGCTTTGCTTGCTTTTGGCGCTGTCGCTCCGGCTGCGGCTCAGACCGGCGAAAACGAATTGCAGGAAGTCGAACGTCGCCTGAAAGATCGCGCGCAAGAAGAAAAGCTTCTGCGCGATGAGGCCGAAGCCCGGCAGCGAGAGGTGGCGGCGCTGCGCCATCGGCTGATCGAAACCGCGAACTCATTGCAGGACGATGAAAGAAAGATCACAGCTCTTGAAGAATCGATTGCTGCGCTTGAGGCTGAGCGCCAGGAAGCCGATGCCGCCCTGCGTGCTGAAAGCAGGAATTTGAGCGAAGTGCTGGCGGCGCTGCAATCGCTGGAATTATCGCGCCCGCCAGCCCTCTTGGTGTCGCCCGGAGACGCCAACAAAGCCGCCCGCGCGGCAATGTTGCTGGCTGACGCGGCGCCGGAGGTTGAGGCGCGCGCGGCGCGGTTGCGGCAGGCTATTGAACGGCTTGCCGACCTTGCAGCGACACTTGAACAAGATCGCGCCGCCTTTGCGACCACCAATCAAGAGCTCGCCGCCCGCCGCGACGTCCTGACGGAATTAATGGCCCAGAAAGAACAAGAGCGCGATGTCGCCGCCCGGCTCGCCTCAACTGCACAAAGAGAGACGGCGCAACTGGCGGCGCGCGCGACATCGCTGCGCGATATTTTGCGGCGGCTGGAAAGGCTCGCTCACTCAGTAACGCCGCGCATAAAGCCGCCCGCCCCCAAACCGTCAGCGCCGGTCGCCGCTGATCCCGTCGCCCGGGCCATCAAGCCTGACACGCCAACGCCCTTCGTCGCCGCCAGGCCCTTTGCGGACGCCCGCGGCGCCCTCAGATCACCGGTCGCAGGAAGGTTAACGGGAAAATTTGGCAATGCGCGGCCGGAAGGCGGCAAATTTGAGGGATTAAGGTTTACCGTGCGCGATCAGGCGATTGTGACCGCTCCATTTGAGGGGCGTGTTGTTTTTGCACGGCCTTGGCCGCCGATCGGCAACCTCATAGTTCTGGACGTTGGCGGCGGATTCCATGTACTGTTATTGGGTGTCGGATCATTTCTGGTCGACGAAGGCCAGCGTATTGCCGCTGGCGAGCCGGTGGCGGAAATGGCCGGACGGGGCGCGAATCTGGATCTTGAGATCCGAAAAAACCGGGAGCCTGTTAACCCGGCATTGTGGCTCTCAAGGAAGAGTATGGAGGAGCTGGCGAATTAGCCAGTGATAATAGGTGTAGATTATGAGAAAAACAGCCCTTCGCGCCCGCGCCAACCGGCGCCCGCCAAACCTGAAATCCCCGTCGAAAGGTTATTCCGCGGGCGCCTTGCTCGCCGCCGCCTTTGGCGGCGCCCTGGTGTTTGGCGCCCTTTCAAGCGCGGTTTTTGCCAGGGCGTCTATTTCCGCCGATACGTTCCGACAGCTCGACCTGTTTGGCGAAGTGTTTGAACAGATCCATGAAAACTACGTCAGCGAGCCGGAAGACAGCGAACTGATCAAGGGCGCCGTCGACGGCATGCTGGCGACGCTTGACCCTCATTCAAATTACATGACCGCCGAAGACTTCCAGACCATGCAGGAGCAGACCCGCGGCACATTTGCCGGGCTCGGCATTCAGGTGACCATGGACAACGAGGGCGCTGACAAGGGGCTGATTAAAATCATCGCACCGATCGACGACACACCGGCCGCAAGAGCGGGCCTTCAAACGGATGACCTGATCGTCAAGATTAACGGCGAAGACGTCCTGGGCATGTCAATCGACGAAGCGATATCCAAGCTGAAAGGCGAGAAGGGCACAAAGGTCGATATTTCAATCCTGCGCGAACGCGACAAGGATGCTTTTGACCTAACCATCGTACGCGACATTGTCACCGTCCAGTCTGTCACACATCGCGTAGAAGGCGATTTTGGCTATGTTAGGATTTCAACATTCAGCGAACAGACCGCGGATGGCCTGAAAAAAGCGCTGAAAAAGCTGTCGAAAGAAATTCCCGGGGGACCGAAAGGCGTGATCCTGGATTTGCGATCCAATCCCGGCGGTTTGCTGGACCAGGCAGTTGCCGTCACAGATGCATTTCTCGAAGGCGGTGAAATCGTCTCAACCCGGGGGCGCCGTGCGCGCGACACTTTGCGCGAAATGGGCACACCCGGCGACAGGTTGAATGGCAAGCCGATGATTGTCCTCGTGAACGGCGGCTCTGCATCTGCTTCAGAAATTGTCGCTGGCGCTTTACAAGACCGCAACCGCGCGTTGCTGCTTGGCACAAAGAGCTTCGGTAAAGGATCCGTACAAACCGTAATCCCCTTGCAAAATGGCCTGCAGGGCGCCCTGCGATTGACCACAGCGAAATATTATACGCCCTCCGGTCGGTCGATACAGGCGCTCGGCATTGTCCCGGATATTCGCATGCCCGTGATCTATCCGGGTCAGGAGACCCCCGCTGCTCGACCCGCGGAAAGCGATCTTCCTGGTGCCCTTGCCGCCGAAAATGCGGTCGCAGCAAATGAGGCGGTATTGGATGAGGACGGTCTGACGCCCGTCGAACCAGTGCAATGCGGTGAGGACGAAGATGGCGCGGTTAAGGATTGCCAGCTCGAACGGGCGCTCGAAATCCTCGCCGACGCCACCGTTTATCGACAAGCCCTTGCCGACGCTGGAGCCGCGCACGCTCAATAAATCGACAAAAGCGCCAAAAACGGGGCGGTTTGCGTAATCAACGCCCGCCCCGTTTCCTATTGGTTAACTGTATTATTCGTAATTTCCACAGGCGACAAAAGTGGATGCGGTTCCGCAGCATCACCATGCAGGCTATAGAAAATGCACCGCCGCCGACAATTTCGACGCCCGATTTTGGGCCGCCTGACCTGGGCGTGGCTTAGCGCGTTTGGCGTAATTGCCTCGCTGGCTGGCGTATTTCTGTATGCGACACTGACCGATGACGGCGCCGGGCGCATCGCACTGCCTGTCGAACAGCTCGAACAATTTGCCAGAGCCGCCGTGGCGCCGCAGGTCAACGAAGCGCCGGACAAAAATGCTGCAGCGGGCTTGCGTCTTTCCCCGCCCCATTTGCGCGAAGGTGAAGCTGCCAGAGGGCCCGAGGGTTTCGGCGGCGATCACGGCGAAGACGCCGACGACGCACTCGCTTATATGGATGAAGCGCTGCCGGATATTGCCGGCAACGATCCGGTCACAGACGTCATTATCACCATCGACGGAAAACAACAGGGCGACGCCCCACGCGATGCCGGCGCGGCGACAAACGCGCCTCGCAGGACGCCCATTCCGGATCCGGATCCGGATCTCCTGCGCGCCACACCGCTCGGTAAAGTGCCGCGTATCGCTCCCGACGGCCGCAAGGCGCTCAATGCCTATGCGCGACCTTTCAGGGGAGACTATTCGAAACCGCGAATCGCAATCATCGTTGGTGGCCTCGGCCTCAATATCGCGCTAACTGAACGGGCAATTGACGAATTGCCGCCGGAGATATCGCTTTCTTTTGCGCCATACGCCAAGGATCTCGATTTTTGGACCAAAAAGGCGCGCGATGCCGGTCACGAAATCCTTATTGAGTTGCCGATGGAAGGCTATGGCGAAAACCAACAGGCGCTCGGCGGCGCCGCATTATTGTCAACGCGAACGGAACAGGAAAACCTTCAGCGCCTCGATTGGCTACTTTCGAGATTTGGAGGCTATTTTGCCGCGACCAACTATATGGGATCAAAGTTTTCGACAAATGAGGCGGCGTTAACGCCAATATTACGAAAGCTGCACGAAGCAGGCGTCGGCTATATTGACGATACCGGCGCAGCTTTCAAGGCAGGCGCCGCGTCGGGCGCAGCGCTGACGATGATCGACAAGATTATTTCCGCAGCGCCCGACGACAGCGGGCGCCGCACCGTCAGGCGCGAGCTCACAAGGCTTGAACAGATAGCAAAGGCCGAGGGCGCAGCGATCGGCAAGACCTATGCTTACGCAGCCACTCTCGACGAAATTGCCGCATGGGCAGCAAAGCTTGAGGATAAGAGTCTCAGTGCTGCGCCGGTTTCGGCAATCCTGCAGGCTCGTACCGCGAGCCGCCAAAAACTCAATTAATGACATCAAATCACCAATGAGCCAGAATGATCTAATTTGCAGCTACCGCCCAAATGTCGGCGTCGTTTTGTTTAAGCGCGACGGCCGCGTTTGGTATGGCCGGCGCGTCGGAACAATCGCGGACATTGGCTCCAAAGACGGCGGCCATCGCTGGCAAATGCCCCAGGGCGGCGTTGACGATGGTGAAGACATCGCCGCGGCCGCGATTCGCGAACTGAAAGAAGAGACCGGCGTTGTTTCTGCGCGCCTGCTAATCGTAACACCGGGCTGGCTCGCCTATGATTTCCCGCCCAAATATATGAAGAATCACTGGAAGGGCCAGCGCCAGAAATGGGCGGCTATGATATTCGAAGGCGATGAGTCTGAAATCGATCTTGAGGCGGATGATCATCAGGAGTTTGACAAATGGCGATGGGGAGAGCTGGAAGAAGCCCCATCGCTGATCGTGCCGTTTAAGCGCAAAATATATGATGAGCTGGTCACGGCGTTCGCACCGCTACGCGATTATTTGCGCGAGGCCAGCGCGCAGCAAAGAAAATAGATCATTGAGCGATTCCCTTTAATTCGCCTGATGATCTAACCTCAATCATGCAAAGCGCTCAGATCTTTTCAATATCGCCAGGCATGATCTCGCCAAGCTTTAAGCCTCTGATAATGGCGCTGAGCTTATTGCGCGCGCCAAGTTTGCGCTTGCAGCTTTCAAGATGCGTGCGAACCGTAAAAGGGCTGATACACAGAAGTTGCGCGGATTGTTTTTCGGTCAGTCCTTTGGCCGCTGCAACCAGGCATTGGCGCTCGCGGGTCGTCAAAACCGCAACATTAGCGTTAGCGGGCATCGCAGATTGCAGTTTTTCGAGCGCATCCAGGCAATAGGAATATACAAGCCGCAATTCCATTGCGCTCAAAACCCGCTCACGGCTGACCACGCCAGAAACATAGAGCGCACCAGAGAGATCGCGAAAGGGCAAATAGTAGGCCGAGCAATAGTCCGTTTTGCCAATCGCATCCAGAAAAGCAGCAATATCGGAATCTTCGCCAGGGAGTTCAGCGGCGCTGGAGAGGTCAAATGGCGTAAAGCGGCTTTTGCCCAAGCGCAAACCCGGATGCGTGTTTTTTTCTATCAGCCGATCGCATGCCGCTTCCACATCAGCGTCAAGTTCCGCTTCGCGCCGTCTGCCCGGAATCTTCTCAAACCCGCGCTCGCTTTCAAACAGCAGACCGCAATAACTCAGCGCACTGCGGCGGTAGACTGCCTCCAGCGCGTCTGAAAACCCTTCCGGATCCAGAAACGGCGACGTACCTGGCTTGTTCGTCATTGCAGCAGCCGCGCAGTTCAAAAAAACCTCACAATCTTCCGCGGGATGCGGAAGAAAAACTCATACGACATAGATGGCCGGCCTCACTTTACGCCGCGCCGCCAACGCCTCGTTTGCTGCACACATCTTATGAAATTCCAGCCCAAGCGCTGAGCTGTGGCGTATTGTTCAGGAGTTTGTACATGTGATCAACTAGTCGTGAGCGGGTATTGACATTTAGTGCAAATCAGCCGCCGCCGGCAGATTTTCAGCGCGGTTCATCGCTGGAATGAGGCGCCGTCTAGTCAGTTTAGGGGATAGGCGCTGTGGAAAAAATAATTTCTACTCAGCGTTGAGGGAGATGGCGCATTAATTATTTGTTGCGACTCGCGCCACCGCCGTTAATGGAGAATCCGTAGCGTGGAACCAGTAAAAAAAGCCCAAGCAAGTGATATAAAGTCACAATCGGCAAAACAGTCTAAACTTTTGGATGCAGATGGAGCGTTGGGGGAAGCTGCAACGATTGCAGAGATTTGCACGGCCATTGAAAAACTTGTGGACGCTGCCAGCGAAGCGGGCGGCGAAACGGATCCACAAACCGGTTTCCCGCGCGTTACGGGAGACTGTGCGGATACGCTCTGGCAGAATGTATGCGATTTCGCAGCGCAATTGGCGCGCGCGCGCTCGTCATCGTTCGACGATATAAGCGGTAAGATCAGTATCTGGCGGCATCTGGCGCCGGAACAGAGCCTTGCGGACAAATTTGCGACGATCGACGAAACGCTTTTGCAGTCGATCATCGGCGATGTGGAACGGCTGAATTCGGAGCAGAGCTGAAAAACGCCGGAAAATTAGCGCAGGACGGCGACGGGTGCTAAAGCGCCGCCTGCAGTTCTTTCAGGCGATCAAGGCCTTGCTGAGCGTTAAGTTTCTTCTCATCAGTATCGGCGTCGGCGAAATCTTCTTCTGCATCCTTGATACGCTGGGCAATCGCGGCGGCGTCCAGTTCCGCCGCCGGCATGGCTTCTTCCGCGAGGATCGTAAGCCCCGACGGCGAGATTTCCGCGAACCCACCGCGTACGAAAATGCGGCTTTCCTCAGCGCCGTTTTTAATACGCAACATACCCGGCGCCAGCGTCGTCATCAGCGGCGCATGATTTGGCAAAACGCCGATCCAGCCTTCTGTTCCCGGAATATCGACTTCGTCGACATCGGCGGACATTAGTTGCCGTTCCGGCGAGACTAAATTGAAATGAAGTTTGTCTGCCATTTTTGTTACGCTGCTTCGGCTGCAAGTTCGCCGGCTTTTTCAATCGCTTCATCCATCGAGCCGACCATATAGAACGCCGATTCCGGCAGATGATCATAATCGCCGGCGACAAGGCCTTTAAAGCCCTTGATGGTCTCGGCGAGCGGCACCAGCTTGCCGGGGCTGCCCGTAAAGACTTCGGCGACAAAGAAGGGCTGCGACAGGAAGCGCTCGACTTTGCGGGCGCGGGCTACGACAAGTTTATCTTCTTCGGAAAGCTCATCCATCCCGAGAATCGCAATGATGTCCTGAAGCGATTTGTAGCGCTGGAGAATACCCTGAACGTCCCGGGCAACCTGATAGTGCTCCTCGCCGATGACGCGCGGATCGAGAATACGCGACGTAGAATCGAGCGGATCCACCGCCGGATAGATGCCTTTTTCTGCAATCGCGCGATTTAGAACCGTCGTCGCATCAAGGTGCGAGAACGAGGTCGCCGGCGCCGGGTCGGTCAGATCGTCGGCGGGGACGTAAATCGCCTGAACCGAAGTGATCGAGCCCTTGGTTGTCGTTGTAATCCGCTCTTGCATGGTGCCCATATCGGTCGCCAGCGTCGGCTGATAACCCACAGCTGACGGAATGCGGCCCAACAGGGCCGACACTTCGGAACCGGCTTGTGTAAAGCGGAAAATATTATCGACAAAGAACAGCACATCCTGACCTTCATTGCGGAAATGCTCGGCAACGGTCAGGCCGGAAAGCGCGACGCGCGCGCGTGCGCCCGGCGGTTCGTTCATCTGACCGTAGACGAGCGCCGCTTTTGAACCTTCGCCGCCGCCCTCTTTGTTAACGCCAGATTCGATCATCTCATGATAAAGATCGTTGCCTTCGCGAGTCCGCTCGCCGACGCCCGCAAACACCGAATAGCCGCCATGGGCTTTTGCGATATTGTTGATCAGCTCCATAATGATAACGGTTTTGCCGACGCCCGCGCCGCCAAAAAGGCCAATCTTGCCGCCCTTGGCGTAGGGACAAAGAAGGTCGACAACCTTGATGCCGGTTTCGAGGATTTCTGATTCCGTGGATTGTTCGGTAAATGGCGGCGCTTCCTGATGGATGCCGCGTCGTTGCTCGTGGGGGATCGGGCCTAATTCGTCCACCGGCTCGCCGATGACATTCATGATGCGCCCGAGCGTGCCTTCGCCAACCGGCATCGAGATCGCCTCGCCCGTATCCGTAACAGGTGCGCCGCGCACGAGACCTTCCGTCGAATCCATGGCGATCGTGCGCACGGCATTCTGGCCGAGATGCTGCGCAACTTCGAGCACCAGGCGGTTGCCGTTATTATCAGTTTCAAGCGCGTTCAAAATCCCCGGCAGTTCCCCGTCGAATTCAACGTCAACGACAGCGCCGATTACCTGTGAAATGCGGCCTTTTTTGCTCATGACTTCTTCCTTACGTCCAATCTCGTGTCGCGTTAAAGCGCTTCCGCCCCTGCGATGATTTCAATCAATTCAGTAGTGATTTGCGCCTGGCGGGCGCGGTTATATTGAAGGTTCAGCTTCTCAATCATTTCCCCGGCATTGCGGGTCGCATTGTCCATGGCGGTCATCGAAGCCGCCTGTTCCGACGCGACATTTTCAAGCAGCGCGCGGAAAATCTGTACGCCGACATAGCGCGGAAGGAGCGCTGTGAGAATTTCGGCCTCGTCAGGTTCGTAATCATAAACCGCGCCCCTAAGGTCCGGGGCCTCGACGCCTTCCGGCGCAATCGCCGGAATAATCTGCTGAGGTGTCGGGGTCTGCGTCATGACGTTTTTGAACTTGCCGTAAAAAAGCGTCGCCACATCAAATTCGCCGGCATCGAACATGAAAAGCACTTTTTCCGCGATTTCGCTGGCTTGCGCAAAACCGATTTGCTTGACCTCGAGAAAGTTGGTTTTCCAGATGATCAGATTGCCATAAAGGCGCTTAAGCTGATCGTCGCCTTTGCGGCCGACAGCGATAATTTTGATCTTTTTGCCTTCGCCCTGAAGCCTGGTGATGTGTTCGCGGGCGAGCCGTACAATCGACGAATTGAAACCACCGCAAAGACCCTTGTCCGCTGTTGCAACAATCAGCAGATGCGTTTCTTGCTTGCCCGTGCCCGCAAGAAGCTTCGGCGCATTCGGGTTGCCTTCGCTGCCGGCGGCGAGGTTCGCCAGCACCATTTCCATTCGCTCTGTATAAGGACGCGCATCCGTCGCGCGCTCCTCGGCACGGCGCAGTTTCGCCGCGGCGACCATCTGTTTCGCCTTGGTGATCTTCTGCGTAGACTTTACGCTGCCGATCCGGGTTTTGAGGTCTTTAAGATTGGTCACTTAGCGCGTCCCTTTACGCAAAGCTTTTCGTGAATGCGTCGAGAACGCTGATGAGCTTTTTCTCGGTTGCATCGTCGAGCTTGCCGGTGTCGCGAATGCTCTTCAAAATGTCACCGTGATCGCCATGCAGCTTGCGCAGGAATTCCCGTTCGAAATGGCCAACCTTCGCCTTATCGATGCCGTCAAGATAGCCCTGCGTGCCTGCGAAGATGACACAGACCTGTTCTTCCACCTGCAGCGGCGAGAACTGACCCTGTTTCATCAGTTCTGTCAGCTGGTCGCCCCGGTTCAAAATCTTCTGGGTCGTGGCGTCGAGGTCGGAGCCGAACTGCGCAAAGGCCGCAAGCTCGCGATATTGCGCCAGCTCGCCTTTGATTTTACCCGCGACCTGTTTCATCGCCTTGACCTGCGCAGCGGAGCCAACGCGTGAAACCGACAGCCCCACATTCACCGCCGGGCGAATGCCCTGGAAGAAAAGATCAGTTTCAAGAAAAATCTGACCGTCCGTGATCGAAATCACATTTGTCGGGATATAGGCCGAGACGTCATTTGCCTGCGTCTCGATAATCGGCAGCGCCGTCAGCGAGCCGGAGCCATTATCTTCGTTGAGCTTCGCGGCGCGCTCCAATAGGCGCGAGTGCAAATAGAAAACGTCGCCGGGATAAGCTTCGCGTCCCGGTGGACGGCGAAGCAAAAGCGACATCTGGCGATAGGAAACGGCCTGCTTTGAAAGATCATCATATATGATCAGCGCATGCATGCCATTGTCGCGAAAATATTCACCCATGGCGCAACCGGAAAATGGCGCAAGGAATTGAAGCGGCGCAGGCTCGGATGCAGTCGCCGCAACAACGATCGAATATTCCATGGCGCCGTTGTCTTCGAGCGTCTTAACAATCTGCGCCACTGTGGAACGCTTCTGGCCGATCGCAACATAAACGCAATAGAGCTTTTTCGATTCATCGCCCGACGCGTTGATGTCTTTTTGGTTTAAGATCGCATCAATGCAGATTGCAGTTTTTCCCGTCTGGCGATCGCCAATAACCAGCTCGCGCTGGCCGCGGCCGATCGGGATCATAGCGTCCACTGCCTTGATCCCCGTCTGCATCGGCTCGTGTACGGATTTGCGCGGCAGAATGCCCGGCGCCTTGACGTCAACCAGCCGGCGCTCGGTTGTCTCGATCGGGCCTTTGCCGTCGATCGGATTGCCCAGCGGATCGACAACCCTGCCGAGAAGACCTTTGCCGACCGGCACATCAACGATCGTCTTGGTGCGTTTGACAATATCGCCTTCGCCAATCTCCCGGTCTTCACCGAAGATCACCACGCCGACATTATCGGCCTCCAGGTTCAGCGCCATTCCTTTGACGCCATTGGCGAATTCTACCATCTCGCCAGCCTGAACATTATCAAGGCCGTAAACGCGGGCGATCCCGTCTCCGACGGACAATACCTGGCCGATTTCGGAAACTTCGGCGTCCTTGCCGAAATCCTTGATCTGCTGCTTCAGGATGGAGGAAATTTCTGCGGCATTGAGCTCCATAGCAATCAGGCCTCTTTCATCACAGTTTTCAAACGATTGAGTTTTGTTTTGAGCGATGCGTCGATCATCTTGCTGCCGATCTTGACGACAAGGCCGCCAAGCAGTTCGGGATCAACGCGGGTTTCCAGTTTGACGGCTTTGCCCACCATGGCTTCAATTTCATGGCGCAAGGCCTTGGTTTGATCGTTATTGAGCTCGGTCGCCGATACGGCCTCGGCGAAAACTTCGCCGCGATGTAGCGCGGCAAGGGCGTCAAACGCCTTAATCATATCCTCAAGCGCAAACAGCCGGCGGTTTTTTGCAACAAGGGCGAGAAAATTCGATGTCAGCCCGTTGAGGTCCGCCTTTTTTGCGATCGCCGCGATCGCATTTGCCTGATCATCACGGCCGTAAACCGGACTTTTGAGAAATTCGCGAAGATCATCAGAGCCGTCGATGGCGGCGCCCAATGTTCCAAGATCAGCTGCGACAGCTTCCAGCGCGCCTTCGTCCCGGGCAAGACCAAACAGCGCCGCTGCGTAGCGGCCGGCGACGCCGGATAAGGAGGCGAGGTCGCGTGACACTTCTGATCGATGCTCCTGTTGGAAACGGCGCCGCGGGCGCAACGCCTAAAACATTGAATTTACTGTCAAAATGACGGCCGAAAATACGAGGCCCCCAACGCCCCATTGCGGGATCGCGCGTGGCGATAGCATGGGCCTCGCCGCGACGCAACAATCGCGTCCTGCGGCGGCATCACAACAAGGGCGCAGGCGATGAAATACGGGCTAAAGCCGTTGTCGCTGCCGATCATTCGCCGCTCTGCCGGCCCGCCCGGGGACAAAGTCAAAAATTTGAACAGATCGCACTTGCACTTGCATGCTGTTTCGCCGATTCTTGCCCTGCTGGCGCAGCGCTCGGGAAAATGCGCGATTTAATTGGGGACTATCATGAAAAGACTGGTTGCGGCGATCGCCGCATCGCTTGCGGCTGTGTTCTTGTCATCCGGCGCTTGGGCGCAAAAGGCCGACCCCGCGGTTTATGGCTCCTTGCCCAATGTAACCGAGGCCAGGATTTCACCGGACGGGCAAACAGTAGCGCTGTTGCAAAATGTCGGCGCGGCGAGCGCCGTTCTTTTTTATGATCTGAATAATCGCAGCGCCCAACCTATCGGCGTTGGCGTTGGCGACGCCAACGCTCGGGACATTAAATGGGCTAATAATGATGTCATTTTGTTGCGCGTATCTCAATCAAGCCGAGTAAATACCACTTCCGGTCTAGAACTCATGGAGTTTTTCCGATGGGTGTCGGTTTCGAAGTCAAAAGCAAAAGCAATTGTGCTCTTTGGTAACGAAGCCGGCTATTTTATCGGCAGCGAAGGCGATCTACTTGGTTTGTTGCCGGGTGAATCGGGCAAGGCGATTTTCGCACGGGCTTCAACCAGCGGCAAAGAACGCACAACTCGAAGTTCACGCCTTGGGGGTGATGGCAAACCTGCCTATTCTCTTTTTTCAATTGACGTAAAAAATGGAAAGCAACGCCGCCTGGAAACGGGAAAAGAGGACACTGAAAGTTGGGTCATAAATCCGGCAGGGGACGCGATCGTTAGGATCGATTATGATGAGCGCCAACAAATCCGAAAAATTTACGCACGGCAGGACGGTTCATCAAAATTCGAACTTGTGCAGTCAATTGATGAAAAGAGCGCCGGCGGCAAAACTATCAGTTTTTACGGCCCCTCAGGCAATCCAAACACGCTTTTCGCAACAACTTTCTCCAGACGTGACAAACGTTCGCTCGTGGAATTCGATTTAACGACCGGAGAAATTGGCGAAACGTTGTTTATTAATTCGTCCTATGACATTTCAAATGTCATTTATGATCCGAGAAAAGCAGCGGCGACGGGCGTTCAGTATGTGGACGATCTGCCGCGCACCTATCACCTTAGCGAGACAGACCGCTCGCTTCAGGCCAGCCTCGCTAATGCGCTGCCAGGCGCGGCGCCGATGATTACCTCAAAATCGGCAGATGGGACACGGATGATTGTTGAAGCAATCTACACGGATCATCCAAAACAATTTTTCCTTTATGACCAATCTGCCCGCAGTCTGAATATGCTTTCCCCGAGCTATTCGGCGCTGGACGGAAAGGTCGCCGCGAAAAAGGAAAAATATGATTATCTTTCGTCCGATGGCTTGCAGATTAACGGCTATCTGACGGTCCCGGCGGGCGCCTCCAAACAGTCGATGCCGTTGATTGTCCTCCCTCATGGCGGCCCGCGTTCGCGGGACGATCAAACATTCGATTGGTGGGCATTTTTCTATGCAGCGCGCGGCTATTTGGTTTACCAGCCAAATTTCCGAGGATCATCTGGTTATGGATATGATTTTGTTTCGGCCGGATACGGCGAGTGGGGCCGCAAAATGCAGGACGACATCACAGAAGGCGTTAAGAAATTGATCGCAGACGGTTTTGTCGACCCCAATCGCACATGCATTGTCGGCGCCAGTTATGGCGGCTACGCGGCGCTCGCCGGCGCAACGCTGACGCCGGATCTTTATGCCTGCGCCGTCAGTGTCAACGGCGTCTCAAATCTTCCGCAGATGCTGGGCCGGGCGGCGCAGTCAAGCCGGCTCGCGGAAGATTATTGGGAGGTGCTCATTGGCAGCCGTTTTCGGGACGGTGATGCGCTGAATGCGGTCAGCCCGGCAAAAATCGCCGATAAGGCTGGACCGCCGATCCTGTTGATCCACGGTAAAGATGACACCGTTGTGCCGCTCGAACAAAGCCGCCAGATGCGCGATGCCCTTAAGGCTGCCGGCAAGCCTCATGAATATGTGGAGCTCGACGGCGAAGATCACTGGCTCTCAACCAGCAAATCACGCACCGAAATGCTGCGTGCGTCAATTGACTTTATCGATCAGCATATCGGGAATTAGTGCAGCAGGGAAAGGAGCCGTCATGCGGTTTTATTGTTCTTTTCTTTCAGCGTTATTTGCTTTCGCGACGGTGCTGACCACAGCATCTGCGCAGAAAGCAGACCCTGCGGTTTACGGCGCACTGCCGACTGTTTCCGCGGCGGAAATTTCTCCGGATGGCAAAACCATCGCACAGCTGCAGTCAAAAGACGGTGTTCGCGCGATCGCATTTTATGATTTGTCGGGCAAGGCGCCTCCCATCGGTGTAGAGCTTGGCGATGTAAATTCGCGGCTGTTGCAATGGGCCGGGCCAAATCATGTCATTGTCATGGTATCCGCCAGCAAAACATTTGGTTGGGGGCACGGCCTTGAAACACACGAGATTTGGCGGTGGATATCTGTCAACCGTCAAACCGGTGAGTTCTCGTATCTGTTCGACGGCGCGAACCGATTTAATTTTTATTCTGGAACCGGCCGTGTCCACTCGACGCTGCCGAACGAACCAAACCGGATTTTGATGGGACATTATTCACGACGCGGAGAATATTCGCTTTATCGCATAAACCTAACCACCGGCAAAGAAGCGCTGTCTACGAAAGGCAGCCGGGAAGATTGGTATGCGCCCTCAGAGTTTGTCGGGACGGTCGATTGGGTTGTTGACGCTGCGGGCGAACCTGCAGTGCGCATAGGTTATGATCTTGACAATGAAGAGCGCCTATTTTTCAAACCGGCGGATAATCATGAAGGCTGGACGCTGGCCAGCGCCATTCCGGAAAAAGAAGAAGAAGACATTTCCGTTATCGCCCATGGGCTTGCAGGCGCCCGCAACCTCATCCACGCAACGATGACGGTCGACGGGTATCGTGGGCTTCATATTTTCGACATTGACCAAGGGAAGATTTCTGAGCCGGTTTTTAGCGCTAAGAATTACGATATCGATGATGCGGTCGTTGATCCATCAACCGCCGCTGTCATTGGCGTACAATACGTAGATGATTTTCGACGAACGCATTTCATTTTACCGGCATTTAATCAGATTCAGAAAAAGCTCGAAACCGCACTATCTGGAGCCAATCCGAAAATAACCTCATGGTCTGATGATTTCTCAAAATTTATGGTTCGCGTTTCCTATTCCGATCACCCGGATCAATTTTTTCTTTACGAGCAAGAGAAGAAATCACTTGTTATGACGGCGCCATCTTACGCCGATCTAGACGGAAAGGTTCGGGCAGAGAAGGAAAGATTTGATTACGTATCATCGGATGGATCAAACATCCGCGGTTACCTGACAATGCCAGCTGGCGCCGAAAAAGCCGCTTTGCCGCTTATTGTTTTACCGCACGGAGGGCCCTGGGCGCGGGATGACCAGTCATTCGAATGGTGGTCGTTCTTTTATGCCGCCCGCGGTTACCTCGTCTACCAACCCAATTTTCGCGGCTCTGCCGGTTACGGCAAAGGATTTAAGGAAGCCGGCAATGGCGAGTGGGGCCGGAAAATGCAGGACGACATTACCGAAGGCGTCCAAAAACTTATCACCAACGGCCTGGTTGATCAGGACCGGATATGCATTGTCGGCGGGAGCTATGGCGGTTATGCAGCGCTCGCCGGCGCCACGCTGACGCCTGATCTTTATGCCTGCGCGGTCAGCGTTAATGGCGTATCAAATGTGTTGCAGTTGCTTGCGGATGCGTCGGGGCGTGATCCGGAAAACGAATACTGGAAAGAGCGAGTCGGCAGCCGCTTCTCCGACAACGATTCCCTTCGACAAATCAGCCCACTTTACCACATATCGTCCGCTACGCCGCCGATTATGCTTATCCACGCCGAGCATGACATCGTCGTACCCGAAGGCCAGAGCCGCCGCATGCGCAACGCCCTGCGGGACAAGGGCAAAGAGCATGAGTTTGTCTTGCTCAAAGGCGAAGATCACTGGCTCTCGACCGGCGAGATGCGCACCGAAATGCTTCGTGCGTCAATTGACTTTATCGATCGGTATATTGGCGAGTAAGCGCTAAAATCGATAGCCGAGCCTGATGCCGGCATTATCAAGGCCTTCATTGGGGAAACAGATGCCCGCATTGGAAAGATGGTCGACGTGCAAAGAAAGCCGCGCACGCTCCGTCACCGCATAACCGACATCGGCGCTAACGCGAAACAAGACACGGCACCCTAAAAAAACCGTGTCGGCGGCGCGGGCGGCATCAGCAACAGGGTCAAATTTTGTTTCCCCGGTATGGACCGCCAGTCCGGCGCCCGCAGCGGCGAAAAACTTGCCGCCCAACGACACATCCCATTCGAGCCCGCCGTAAAACTGATGGGTCGCATCGAAATCGGCCGCGATCGTTGCGCCGAGATTTGGCCGCGGCGCGCCGATTACGGAAAGAAAGCGCGGCGAGCGAAACAAGGCTTCGATATTGACGCTTGGCGTCTGCTCTTTATCCGATCCCGGCCCGCCCCAACTTTGACCAAAGACGCCGACGCGAACTTCGTCCAGCGCTTTTTCTGTCTGGGCGCCTGCCGGCGACACTAACGACAGGATTGAAACAGCAAACGCCAACACGCGAACAATCATGGTTTTTCCCCAGCACAGTCAGGCGTCAACGGCCTGCGAAAATGGCTAGCCAAGTTTGCCGCCAGAGGAAAGGCCGCTATTTTACCGCTTGTTCTGTCAGGCTTTCTTCCCGCGCAGCCGCCAGTCTGGCCTTCCGGATTCGGCGCATCCGCGGCAATGCCCGCGCGCGCCATACGATATGGCGCGTGGTTCTTTTCATTTTCTGCGTCCCGGTTTCAAAGTCGTGGATTTCGTCAGCATAGACCTGCGCCAGGGCCAGCCGGAAATCGGTGACGCCCGCTTTTGCCACTTCGTGAAAGCGCCTGATCGAAATCATCCAGATCGGACTGACCAGCAGCGAAATCGCGATGACCGCAATCGCGAGCTTATAGGCTTCGGCGTCGAGCGCCCCATTGGCTGCGCCAGCGCCGGCAAGCACAAAGGAAAATTCGCCGATCTGCGCCATCATTAACGCAGCCGGAAACGCCTGTTCCCACCGCTGACCGGCGCTTTTTAAGAGGAAAAGATTGAAAAGTGTTTTAACGACGATAACGCCGAGCACAAAGAAGAAGACCAGCGCAAGATTGTCGAGAATATAACGCAAATCGATCAACAATCCGATGGAAAGGAAGAAGACAACGATCAACACGCTCTGTATCGGTTCGCTGACGCGGACTGCTTCGGCGCGCAGTGTCGAATTGGCGACCACAAGACCGGCGACAAAGGCGCCATAGGCAGGCGAGAGGCCGATCAGTCCGCTCAACGCCGCGGCGCCGAAACACGCCGCCAGCGCCGAGAGAGCGACAAGATCGCTGCGCCCGGCAATGGCGCCTGTCCCCGGCAGACGCAATTTTCCCCGTCGCGACAATACGCGGATAAGCAAATACAAAAAGGCGATGGCGGCAAATATCTTCAAGGCGACGCCGAAACCGAGCGGCGTTCCCGCACCCAGAGAATCGATAATGATCAACATCGGCACGATCGCGATGTCCTGCGCGATCAACACCGCAATGGTGATCTCACCGGTGTGGGTCCGCAACTCGCCAATATCCTCGAGCATGCGGATCGCCACCGCGGTCGAGGAAAGGGCGACGATAAAAGCAAGGACAAGCGCCTGGCCGGCAGGCCAGCCCAGGGCGACTCCAAAGCCAAAGCTGATCAAGAGCGCCGCGGCGATCTGACCCCCGGCGACCAGTGACGCCGGCCCGATCTCGCGCATAAAAGCTTTCAGACTCAATTCCATGCCGACAATAAAGAGCAGCATCAAGACGCCAAGTTCGGCAAGGGCGCCGATATAATCGGCGTTTTCAATCAGGCCGAAACCGGTCGGGCCCAGCGCCACGCCGGTGATGATATAGCCAACAATAGCCGGCTGTTTTAACCGGGAAAGAACGCCGCCGAACAAAACCGCGGCCGCCACAATAATCGCAACGCCGGTCAAATCGAGTGTGTGGCCGTCCATTAGCGCTCCATGCGGTCGAATGCCGGTTATCGGGCTCACTTGCGGCGCGAGAGAACCGCTCCGCCGGAGTCCGCAGACTTTCAATTGTCAGCAATGTATTCTTTATACCGCGTAAACGCCCGGAAATCAAGGGTTAGGCGCCGTATTGTTTATACTTTTATTTAAAGAAACGAGTACGGATTAATATCAACCACCCGGCGCACCGATGAAGGCGACTTAACGCGGCGCAGCCAATCATGAAGATAGGCCTGCAAATTAACGTCACGGCGCGCCTTGACTAAAAACCGCATTCGCATCTCGCCGCGTAGACGATAGATCGGCGCGCGCGCCGGTCCCAGCACTTCAACACCATCGCCATTCGGGGCTGCATCGCGCAATGCCGAGGCGGCGCGATCAAGCGCAGTTTCATCGCGCGAACGCAAAATGATCGCAGCGAGCCGCCCATAAGGCGGAAAGGATAATGCGCGGCGCCCCGCCGCCTCGGCGGCAAGGAATGCATCGCGGTCGCCTGCGACCAGCGCTTTTAGAACAGCAGCCTCGGATTGATAGGTCTGCAAAAGCGCGCGCCCGGGTTTTTCCGCGCGGCCGGCGCGGCCAGTCACCTGGCTTAAGAGCTGATAAGTCCGTTCAGCAGCGCGCAGATCGCCCCCTGCAAGCCCCAAATCGGCATCGACCACGCCCACGAGGGTGAGATTGGGAAAATGGTGGCCCTTGGCCGCAACTTGCGTCGCGATCAGGATGTCGATCGCGCCGTCGCGCATGGCGTCAAGGACGTCGCGAACGCTGCGCGGGTTTGGCGCAGTATCTGATGACAGAACGCTGATTGCGGCGTCAGGCCAGCGCATCCGCGCCTCTTCAGCAACGCGCTCGACGCCGGGTCCGCAGGGCGCGAGCGCGTCAACCGCGTTGCAGGCGGGGCACGCCAGCGGTTTGGGCATGGAAAAACCCGTGTGGTGACAAACAAGGCGGTTTTCGAACCGATGCTCCACAAGCATCGTGTCGGAATTCGGCGCCGTCATTTTATGACCGCAACGACGGCACAGCGTCAAAGGCGCGTAGCCTCGGCGGTTGAGAAAAAGCAGCGATTGTTCGCTGGCGGACAGATTTTCACTGACCGCGGCGGCAAGCGGCGGCGACAGCCAGCGCCCGGATTCCGCCGGATCGGCGCGCATATCAATGAGGGAAATGTCGGGAAGCGTTGCGCCGGAAAAGCGCGACGGCAGGCCAATCGCATCATAGCGGCCCTCGTCGACATTAACGACAGTTTCCAGCGACGGCGTCGCCGACGCAAGAATGACTGGAAACTCGTTTTGAGCGCCGCGCGCCACGGCAAGATCGCGCGCATGGTAAATTACGCCGTCTTCCTGCTTGTAAGCGCCGTCATGCTCTTCATCGACGATGATGAGTTTTAGATTCTGATAGGGAAGAAACAGCGTCGAGCGCGCGCCGACGACGATCCGCGCCTGCCCCTCAGCGACCCGGCGCCAGGTGCGGCGGCGCGCCGCCGCGGTCAGTTCGGAATGCCAGGGCGCGGGCGCGGCGCCGAAGCGCTCTTCGACGCGCGACAGAAATGACACAGTCAGCGCGATCTCCGGGATCAAAATGGCGATTTGCGCCGTCGGATCTTTCGCCAGCGCCGCGGCAACGGCCTCCAGATAAACCTCGGTCTTGCCGGCGCCGGTAACGCCGTCTATGAGAATGGTCCGATGGACGCCCCGATTGATGTGTTGAACGATCACCGCGACGCCATCCGCCTGATCTTCGCTCAGCATGTGGCCGCTTCGCGACAAATCTGGCGCGTCAAACGGCGGGTCGGGATCAAGGTCGACCTTTGAAAGCCCGCCTGACGACGCCAACCCCCTGACGACAGCATCGCTGACCTGCGCGCGCGCAGCCAGATCGGCGGCAGTCCTCGGCGCCGCACCGGCGGCCGCCAGCACAGCCTGCCGCTGTGGCGTTAAGCGCCTCGGCGAGACGTCGGACAGCACATAGCCTGACTGCATTTTAGGCGGCGACGCGAAATCGCCGGAACGGATCACCATCCGCAATACCGAGCCAAGGGGAAACATCGTGTAGCCGGCGGTCCAGGCGATAAAGTCAACGAGATCGCCGGCCAATGGCGGCGCATCGATCCTTTCGGCAATTGTTTTCAGCTTTTCCGGAGGCGCCTCATCAGAAGCGCCGGGCCAGACAACGCCAATAATCTCGCGCGGACCGAACGGCGCCCGGACAAAAGCGCCCGGCGGGAGAATCGCCGCAGGCGGCGCCAAATAATCATACGGCTTGAAAAGCGGCAGCGGAAACAACACCTTGACGCGCCGGGGCGGCGCTTCGTCGAACGCTTTAGCGCGTGGATTTGCAATCTCTTTCACGTTCATCGGCAGTCGCGCTTGATCCTGGCGTCGGTTTCGGCTGAATTACCGGCCACCCTTTCGGTAAATTGCGGGCATAGCGCAATGCGTATTGTTTTTCTTTCTATTTTCGTCCTCGCCCTGAGTGCAACAAGCGCCAGCGCGAAATACAGTCTGTGCAACAAGTCAAGTTATGCGCTATCCGCTGCGATCGGCTATGTTGACGGCGACCGGCTCGCCACGCGGGGCTGGTGGCGTTTGCGCCCCGGGCAATGCAAAGTCGTTTTAACTGAACAATCCAATCCCGGTCGCTATTTTGTCTATGCAGAGGCAATTCCAGGCCATAAGGGGCCGTTGCGCGCATGGTCGGGCGATACGCCGCTTTGCGTCGAAAATTCCGGTTTCTTCAATCTCAGAAATCAGGATGTCTGTCGCGGCGATCCATCCCGGCAGCGTAAATTCTTTGATGTAGAAGTGACCGAAGCGGCCGCCGGCAATTGGCAAACCGATTTTACCGAGGCCAGCAATTACACTGTTTATTCAGCGGAAGTCGCCGGCGTGCAGCGTTTATTGCGCGATGTCGGCGAAAGCATTCGCCGCGTTGACGGCGCCATGGGCCGAGAGACGCAACTGGCGCTCGCCAATTACAGAAAAAGCAAGGGGCTCACCGAAGGCTCCAATATTGATGATGAAGTCATCGATGCGTTGATCGAAGATTCCAACACGAGGGAAGCAAAACTCGGATTTTTCTATTGCAACAAAACCGATAGCCCGGTGTGGAGCGCAATCGCGACGCCCGCCGAGGGAGAGAGTTATTCTTCCAAAGGTTGGTGGAAGCTTGACCCCGGTAATTGCTCCAAAATTATCAAGGGCGAGCTTAAAAAAGACCATTATTATGTGTTCGGCGTCATCGAAGACGGCGCCGCTGAAAAGCCAATTGTCAACGGCGACAAGGCGTTTTGCGTCAATGCGGTAATGTTTAATCTGACCGATGAATTGACCTGCGCTGATCAGGATCTGGAAGAAAAGATGTTTCGCCGCGTCGAAATTGGCGGATCGCCATCGGCGACTTTTGATTTTTTGCCCGACATGTTTGTCGCGCCGCCAACCCAATAGGCGGGCGCTCCTCATGACTGACCTGTCTCATGTCGAAAGCTGGGTTTTCGATCTCGACAACACGCTTTATGCGGCAGAATGTCAGCTGTTTGCGCAAATTGACGTGCGAATGGCGGACTTTATCCGAGACCGTCTTTCCCTCGACCATGAAGAGGCTCGGCGGCTGCAAAAACATTACTACGTTAAATACGGCACAACCATGAGTGGGTTGATGACTGAGCACGATGTGTGCCCCGACGCGTTTTTGGCGTATGTACATGATATCGACCTTGCGCCGATAAGGGAAAATCTGCCGCTCGCCGAAACGCTAACCGCCCTGCCGGGGCGCAAATTCATCTATACCAATGGCTCCATGCGCCATGCGGAAAATGTCAGCCGGGCGCTTGGCGTATATCATGCCTTTGACGAAATTTTTGATATCAAAGCCGCCGGTTATACGCCTAAGCCGAGGCGCGAGCCCTATGAGCTTTTCCTGAAAAGCCACGATATTGATCCGGCGCGGGCTGTGATGTTTGAAGATCTTACGCAAAACCTTGAAGCGCCGCACGCGCTTGGCATGACAACGGTGCTGGTTTGTTCAGACGCTGCGTGGCTTGAGGATGAACCGCACGATAAGCGCCCGGCCCGCCAGGGCGAAACGGCGCCGCATGTTCATTACGCCACAAATGATTTAACGGCATTCCTGCAAGGCGTTCGAACAGAAGCGCCCGCCGTTTAGCGCAACGTGAAAGAGCAGACCATAATGACGACAAATGCCGGACTTGAAGCGACCGTCAACGATGCTTGGGAGCACCGTGCGGAAATCTCCGCTTCGACAACAGGCGACATTCGTGACGCAGTCATTTCAGCCATTCAATTGCTCGACAGCGGTGAGGGCCGTGTGGCGGAAAAAGTTGGCGGCGACTGGGTTGTCCATCAGTGGCTCAAAAAAGCCGTGCTTTTATCATTTCGTCTGTTTGCCAATGAAGTGATTGAAAACGGTCCGGGCGCCGGACGGTGGTGGGACAAAGTACCTTCAAAATTTGACGGCTGGGGGTCAGAAGATTTCAACCGCGCCGGTTTTCGCGTTGTTCCTCCGGCGACAGTGCGCCGCGGATCTTTTGTGGCGCGCAATGCCGTATTAATGCCGTCTTTTGTCAATATCGGCGCTTATGTAGGCGAAGGGACGATGATCGACACCTGGGCGTCTGTCGGTTCCTGCGCGCAGATCGGCGCGCATTGTCATATCTCTGCGGGAACTGGCATTGGCGGCGTTCTCGAACCGCTGCAGGCCAACCCGGTAATTATCGAAGATAATTGCTTTATCGGCGCACGCTCGGAAGTCGTCGAAGGCGTCATTGTGCGTGAAGGCTCTGTCCTCGCGATGGGGGTTTTCATCACTGCATCGACAAAAATCGTCAATCGCCAAACGGGGGCCGTTATTTTCGGCGAAGTACCGCCCTACTCGGTTGTCGTGCCCGGAAATTTGCCGTCAGAAAAAGGAGGGCCAAGCCTTTATTGCGCGGTAATCGTCAAACAGGTTGATGAAAAAACCCGGGCAAAAACATCTGTGAACGAATTGCTGCGCGCCTAATAAGCCACGCCGCTTTTCTTATACGCAACCCATGAACCGCCAGACGCTTTGGCCATTTTGAGGTCGATGTCCGGGTCGGTATAGGATGAAACTTCTTCGTCGGCGCGCGTGCCAACTTCCAGAAACACAGCGTCCTGATCGCTCCGGTTGACCAGCATGTGCCCATTTTCAACGCCTGCCTTAAATGTTGCAACATCGCCTGCCCGCATGACGGTGTCGCCGCCATCCTCAACAAGCACCGCCTCGCCCTCAAGCATGTAGACAAGCTCGTCTTCATTTTTATGCCAGTGCTTGTGGGCTGAAGCTGCGCCAGGCGCGAGGCGCGTGAGATTAACGCCGAATTGCGTTAACCCGCCCGCATTACCCAACGCCTGCTTTGAGCGCCCCGCACAATGCACATCATAAGGCGCGGGATATGCGCATGTTGTTCTAACCGGCGCAGATGAAAGGTCGACTTTTGGCATGGCGGGGCTCCCGTGAGCTTGTTTGAAAGGCGCGCGTAGATTAGGTGACGATGATGGCCGAAATCGACCCCATAGAACTCGCACGCGATCTTATTCGCCGCCCTTCAGTTACGCCAGCCGATGAAGGCGCATTAGATGTTCTGCAAGGTGCGCTTTCGGACCTGGGTTTTGCGTGCACGCGCCTCAAATTTGAAGATGTCGACAATCTCTATGCATGTATTGGGACGAAGTCTCCCCGTTTTTGCTTTGCTGGACACACAGATGTTGTCCCGGCGGGCAATGTAGCGGGCTGGTCGTCGCCGCCTTTTGATGCCGTGCTGAAGAACGGGAAACTGTGGGGCCGCGGCGCCGCTGACATGAAGGGCGCGATCGCTGCTTTTGCCGCTGCGGCGGCCCGCGCCGTTAGATCTGGCGCGATCAAAGGATCGCTTGCGTTTTTGATTACCGGCGATGAAGAAGGCGCCGCTCAAAACGGCACGAAAAAAGTGCTCCAGTGGCTTAGAGACGAGAATATACAGATCGATCATTGCCTGGTCGGCGAGCCGTCGAATCCGGACGCCATCGGCGATATGATCAAGGTTGGCCGGCGCGGCAGCATCAATTGCTGGCTGACCGTTACCGGAAGGCAGGGCCATGTCGCCTACCCTCACCGCGCAAATAATCCTATTCCCGCGCTGTTGCGAAAGCTCCATTTTTTAAGCGAAACGCCGCTTGATGAGGGTTATGAACGCTTTCAACCGTCAAGCCTTCAAATCACGGACATTCATATCGGCAATGCCGCGCACAATGTTATTCCGGAAAAAGCAACCGCCCGGTTCAACATTCGCTTCAACCCGACATGGACCGGCGTCTCTATCGAAGCATGGCTGCGCGACAAACTCAGTCATCTTTCTGATGACCTCGGCGCCGCATATAAACTTGAGACGATTGTATCCGGCGAAGCCTTCCTGACGACCGATATGAAATTTCTCGGGCTTGTCGCCGACTGTGTCGAGGAAAAAACCGGCAGGCGGCCCGAATACTCAACGTCCGGCGGCACGTCCGACGCGCGCTTCATCAAGGACGTTGCGCCAGTGGCCGAATTCGGCCTGGTCGGTGCAACCATGCACCAGACCGATGAACATGTCGCTGTCGCCGATATCGAGAAGCTGGCGGATATTTATGAGGCCATCATCACCAATTATTATAAGCGTTTTGCCAATGCGCAAAAAAAATAATGCGTCAAGCGTCAGCTTGCGTCGTAATCGGCGCGCACGAAATAAAGCCCGTCAGAAGGCGCCACCGGCGCGCAGCGTGATCTGTCCCGGGCCTTCAGCGCGCCCTTGACATCTTCAATGCGCCATTTCTGACGCCCCACTTCAACAAGCGCGCCTGCAAAGGAACGCACCTGATGATGAAGAAAAGACCGCGCAGCGCAGCAAATAAACACCTCTTCGCCGGCGCGCGTCACAGAAATTTCATCCAGCGTCTTGATGGGCGACGCTGCCTGACACGCGGCGGCGCGAAAGGTCGTAAAATCGTGCTTCCCGACCAGCGCTTGCGCCGCCTCGTTCATCGCGTCCGCATCCAAAGGATCAGAGACGCGCCAGGCGCGGTGCGCATCAAGGGTCAATCTCGGGCGGCGATTGATGATGCGGTATTGATAAGCGCGGCCAATGCAGGAAAAGCGGGCGTGAAAATCTTCATTCACGCGCTCCGCGTGAAGGACGACAATCGGCGCCGGTCTTAAATGATGACTAAGCCCGTCACGCACCTTGTTGGCGGAAAACTCTTTGTCAAGATCAATATGCGCGGCCATGCCAAGCGCATGCACGCCAGCATCGGTTCTGCCGGCAGCGTGCGCAGTAGTGCGCTCGCCTGATAACGCGAAAACCGCATCCTCGAGAGCAGCCTGAACGGAAGGACCGTTTTCCTGAAACTGCCAGCCGACAAACGGCGTGCCGTCATATTCGAGAGTGAGCTTATAGCGCGCCATGGCGGATTAAAGCTTGTCGCCAGGGGCGACAGGAAATCCGCGCAAAAATTCACGCGCCTCCTGCGCACGCTTGCCCGCTCGCTGCAGCGAAAGGAGTTCGACTGCGCCGCTCCCGCAAGCGACAACGAGATTGTCCTCGGCCCGCAAAACCGTAGCGGGCGCGCCTTCGCCGCCAGCAACACGCGACAGCAACACTTTTACGCGGCTCCCGTCATGTTCGAACCACGCCCCGGGAAAAGGCGATAAGCCGCGAATATGGCAATCGACTTCCCGCGCGGCTCTGGTCCAGTCGATGCGCGCTTCCGCCGGCGTGATTTTTTCAGCATATGTTGCGCCTTCTTCATGCTGCGGCGTTTCGATCAATCCGCCCCGCTCAAGCGCCGCCAGCCCCCGCGGCGCGAGTTGCGCGGCGGTTTGCGAGAGTCGGTCATGCAGCGTTCCGGCCGTGTCGTTTTTAAATATCTCCACCGTCTCCGATAGAAGCACCGGGCCGGTGTCGAGACCCGCCTCCATCCGCATCAGCTGAACGCCGGTGACATTATCACCAGCCATAATCGCCCGCTGGATCGGCGCCGCCCCGCGCCAGCGCGGCAATAATGAGGCGTGAAGATTCAGGCAACCATGGCGCGGCGCATCAAGAATTGCGCGCGGCAGGATTAACCCATAAGCAACAACGATGGCGACATCGAGCTTGAGGGCCGCAAACGCGCCGACATCTTTTTCATGCTTGAAATTTTTCGGCGTGCGCACTTCTATGCCCTGGGTTTGTGCAAATTGATGCACCGGCGAGGGATTGAGTTTTTTGCCGCGGCCGGAAGGCTGCGGCGCCCGCGTATAAACAGCGACAATATCATGGCCCGCCGCGCTAAGTTCGCGCAGGACAGGCACAGAAAATTCAGGCGTTCCCATAAAAGCCAGGCGCATTGGGAACTCTCTCCTTAATGACGTGAAAATGACGCGGCGATTATTCCGCCGCCGCCAGGCGTTGCTCTTTTTTCAGCTTTTTTAATATCCGTTCACGCTTCAACCGCGACAGATAATCGATAAAGAGCGTGCCTTCGAGATGGTCCATCTCGTGCTGAATACAGGTCGCCAACAAACCGTCGGCCTCAAGAATTTGTTTTTTGCCGTCATAGTCGAGATATTCGACACTGCATTTTGCCGGCCGCTCCACCTCTTCAAAATATTCCGGCACTGAAAGACAGCCTTCTTCATAGACCGCCGTTTCTTCCACGACGTCGAGTATAACCGGATTGATAAAGTAGCGCGGCTCCGGCTCATCATCCTTGCCGGCCAAATCCATGACGATAATCTGCAAAGGCTCGCCGATCTGGATTGCCGCAAGACCGATGCCCGGCGCGTCATACATCGTCTCCAGCATATCATCCATGAGCGCGCGCGTGCCGTCGTCGACCGTCTCGACAGGCTTTGAAACCTCCCGAAGGCGATGATCAGGCGCGGTAATGATAGATCTGATGGCCATGGCGTTCACCTATGGTCGCGAGCCGCCCTCGTCAAGACGAAGCCGTTCCCGGGGCCGAAAATCATGGTTAATGCTAACCCCTCGCTTTTTATAGGTTTTTCTCATATGATCCGGGTTGTCGTGCAACACGATTTGGGGTTTGGGATGCAGACGCTAACGCCATCGGCCCAGGAAGGGACCGAGGGTCTTCAGGGTGTTCAGGAAGCAGCGCCGAATCTGCCGCCATTGATCGATGGTTCGGCAGCGGCGAAATGGGTCGGCGCCGGCTCATTCATCGCCATTTTTATCATCGTTATGATCCTGATCATTCGCGGGCGCGTGTTACGGCCAGCACAGCGCAAAGCGGCAATCAAATCTGCGGTTTTCGAACCGGCTGGCGAGGACGCCGAAATTACTTTTGACGATGAATTCGATGCCCCCGCCCAGGCGCTTTCCGCGCCAGCCGGTGACGAAGATGTTAGCGAGGACGGGCTCGCCGCCAGCGACCTCGCCGAAGATGCAGACACCAGCGATGCGGAATCTGGGCTTAACGCGGAGCGTCCGGCGGAAAAGCCAAGACGATCGCCCTTCGCCGGCTTGTTTTCAAGAAAACCAAGTCACGAGCAATCAGACGTCGAGGACGCGCAAGATATTGGCGCCCTTGAAGAGCACGAAGATGACGACGCGCGGCCAAGCTCAGAGGATGACAGCAGCGATAGCGGTTCACGAAGCGGCAGCGATTTTGATGCTGCAGATAGCCGGCAAAAAAACGAAGAGGACGAGGCCGCGAGACTGATCGAAGCGCGCGAGCTCGAGGAAAGGCGCGCCGAAGAAGAAGCGCAGAGGCAAGCTGAACATGAAGCGGCATTTGAGCGACGCAGAAATCAGGCCGCCATCGAGCAAGGCCTGCAGTCATTTGCAGCGATGGACGACGCAAAACACGCGGTCGTCGCCGCACCGGTTGCGAATGCTGATGAGATCATTCACCAAGTCAGTGCGGCGATTGATGACCGGATGGCGGCGCTATATGACCGGATCGGCGCAAAAATTGAGAGCGCCGCATATGCTGCTGCGCCGCGCGAGGCCGCCAGCGATCATGAGGTTATATCCGAAGCGCATTTCTCCGAATTTGCAGAGCTGTTGAGCGAGCAAATTGCATCACTGCGTGAGGCCGCAAACTCTGCGATTGAAGGCCTGAGCGGCCGCATTGCAGCGCTGGAGACGGCGCCAGCCGGCGCCGCGGCGTTGTCTTCGCAAATTGCAGATCTCAATCGCATTCTGGGCGGCGCGCTCAACACCGCGCCCGAATCTCTGGCCGCACTTGGCGACATCATAACGCGCGCCCTGCCGCCAAAATCCTACGCGCTGTCCCACAAACTTTCTAATGGCAAGATCGCTGCAGCGCTGGTCACCATGCCGGCCGGCGGAGCGCCAATTGTCGTCGATGATCATTTTCCGGTTGATGCCTTTGCCGCTTATCAACGCCAAAGGCTGGGGACCGGCAGCAGCGTTACTGCAGAAAACAATTTCCGGAGCATTGTCAGACGTCACATCGCGGACGCCGTTGTGAGTTTTGTTATCCGCGGCGAAACCGGCGGCCACGCTTTCATGCTCGTCCCGTCGGAAGCTTTGTTTGCATCGCTTCACGCCGATTTTGCCGACCTTGTTCAGGAAAGCCGCAATGCCGGCCTGTGGATGATGTCGCCGGCAACGCTCACCGCAACACTGCAAAGTCTGCACGCCATAATGGACAGCGCGCAAGGAAATGCCGGTAGCGGTGAGTTGCTTGAAGAAATCATCGCCCTGCGCGAACGGGTCTCGTCGCTTGAAAAAGATCCAACGCTTGGAGCCCCTTCGCCGGCCGGCGCTGCCGCGCCGCAAGCCGCATTGTGGGATAACGGCGAATCCACCGAAAAATCGACCTTGGACGAGAAAGCGGCGAATGTTAGAGCGGCGTCCGCCGCCGCGCAGCCGCGACGCGTCGGCAATCGTCATTTGTCGCCTGAAGAAGAAGCTTTCGAACGGCTTGAGCGCGAGGAAACCCTGGCAGATACCGGCGAGAAATCCCGTCCCGATAAGGGCGACCGGCCGCCATTCCCGTTGCGTTAAGGTCGGGCGCGGCAGGTCAGGCGGCGTCCTCCTCAGGATCGCCGTCTCCGGGTAAAAACAGATCACTGTCGCCGCGCAATTCACGCGGCGCGCTTTCAACCACCTGCAATATTTCTATATCCGCCTCGACGCCGGGCAATTCATATTCCGCAAATTTACGTGCGCGCGGCATTACGCGCTGCTCCAGCCCGCCAATTGTTGAATTGTATTTTTTGACGGCGCCTTCAAGCGCCTTGCCCAGGCCACCCAAATGGCCGCCCATCACCCGAAGGCTGTCATATAAATCCTTGGCCATCGCGGCGACGGCTTGTGCATTTTCTGTAATTTTTTCCTGACGCCAGTTGAGCGCCGCCGATTTCAGGAGCGCAATCAGGATCGTTGGGCTTGCAATCAAAATCTTTCGGTCAAACGCATCCTGATAAAGCTGCGGGCGCGCTTCAAGCGCTGCTGAGAAATAATTTTCTCCGGGTACGAACATAACAACATAATCGAGCGAATCGCGCAGTGATGCCGCGTAATCTTTTGCCGATAGAGCTTTTACATGCGCCCATAAATCATCTGCGTGCCGTCCGAGACAGGCTGCACGAATGTCGTCGGTTTCCGCCTCTACTGCATCAAGATAGGCGCCGAGGGAAACTTTGGAATCAACCGCAATAACGCGCCCGCCAGGCAGGCTGACGACCATATCCGGGATTTTGCGCTTGTCGCCGTCATCATGAGAGGCTTGCTCTGTGAAATCCACATAGGCGATCATGCCGGCGATCTCGACAACATTGCGCAACTGCTCCTCGCCCCAGCGGCCTCGGGTTTTGGGGCCGGCGCGCAAGGCTGTCGCGAGTTTTTGCGCTTCCCGCCTGACATCATGAGTTGATTGTGCGAGGGCGCCAATCTGTCCCTGTAATTCACCGCGTGATTTTTGCTGCTCCGCCCGCATATCAGCGAGCCCTTTTTCGTAACGCGTCAAGGTTTCGCTGACCGGTCGCAAAAGATCATCAAGCGCCTTGCGCCGGTGCTCGCCTTCGGTTTTGGCGCTTTCGCGATGGCGCTCAAAAGATTCGCCCGCGCGCTGCAAAAAAGCTTTATGCGCGCCATCGAGTAATTCAGCGGTCGTTGCTTTGAATTCCTGCTCCATCCGTGATTTGAGCTCCGCCATGGCGCGCTCGCGTTCGGCAAGCTTTGCTTCGCTGGCGGCGGCCTCAGCGTCAAGGCGCTGGCGCAGGGTGCGCTCCTCTGCGAGTGCCGCTTTAACTTCGTCCGCTTCGTCAGCGCGGGCCTGCACGCCAGCAAGCGTGATTCGCGTATGTTCAAGTTCGCGGCGAAATATTGATGCGCGGCGCGACTGTTTCCGCATTTGGGTAATAAAAAATACAGCAGCGACAGCAAGAAAAAGGACAAGCCAGAACGCCGGCTGGTCCGGCGGCATTCCCGCGGCATTAAGGGCATCAATAATCATCATCAACATTTACAGCGATTCGCATCGACGCCCGGGGCTGTCTTTTCCCGATTTTCGGTCGATGACAGCAGCGCCCGCGTAAATCAATAATTCTTTGTTTAAACCTTAATGATAGGTCTTTCCGATGGCAAAGCCTATTGGATATGGTTCGGTTGATTTCACCAAATTCCGTCTGACGCCGTTGCAGGCGGGGGTTGGCGTGACAATCCTCGCCTTGATCATGTATGGCTCCTTGGCGCTCGAATTTGCCAAAGCGAAAGATTTCATCCTTCCCGGAGGCGCGCTTATAGGTGGCGATTTTGTCGCCTTCTGGGGCGCTGCGAAGCTGATGGCCGGAGGCATGGCGTCAGAGATTTATGATCCCATTTTCCTTCCGGCCAAACTCATGGAGTTCATGCCGTCAGCCGAAGACCTTTATTTAACTTGGCAGTATCCGCCCACCTATTTTTTCGCTGTTTCGTTTCTTGCATTCCTGCCTTACGGTCTGGGTTACGCCGTGTGGACCGGTGGATCCTTTGCCATTTTCGCCGCAACGATCCGCAGCGCCGGCGTCACGGGCATAGCGTTGTTGATCGTGCTCGCCGCGCCGGCAACGTTTCATGCAATAATTACCGGACAGAACGGATTTCTCACGGCCAGCCTTCTTATGGGGGCCGCGCTTTATCCGGATAAGCGGCCAGCCGTGGCTGGTCTTTGCGCAGCACTTTTGACCATGAAACCTCAGCTTGGCGTTCTCATTCCATTTGCGTTTATCGCCGGCGGGTATTGGCGTGCATTTAGCTGGGCGGCAGCGGGATCGCTAATGCTTGGCCTCGCATCCATCGCGGTCTTCGGATTCGGCCCATGGATCGCCTTTGTCGACTCTATTTTCCGCGTATCAACGTCGGTAAGCGGCGGCGCTTTGCCCCTGTCCAAAATGCCAACAGTATTTGCCGCTTTTAAGTTCGCGGGCGCGCCGGATGTCGTTGCGCAGGTGATGCAGGGACTCAGCATTATTATGGCCGTTTGGGCGACAGTCGCTATTTGGCGGCGCTACGACGACAGAGCACTGCGTGCGGGCGTTGTTTGCGTTGGCGCATATTTTGTCTCTCCCTATCTGTTTCATTATGAGCTTGTTATTCTGGCGGCGCCCATCGCCCTTCTGGCGTTGCAGGCGCGCGAGGATGGGTGGCGGCGCCGTGACAGAATACTACTGACGTTATTCTTTTTGGCGCCGTTGTTTATTCCAAACGACCCTCACCAGAATGGGTTCAATCTTGGCTTTGTGGTTACGGTGTTCGCTTTTATTTTCGTTTTGCGCCGCATGCAGACTCAATCATTGTCCGTGCACGAAATGCAAAGAGCCTGAAGGCTCTCTTTCATCAATGAAATGCGCCTCTCTGGCTCCAGGCGCCCCGCCTTGTGAATAATCGGCTTTCAAGCCGGGTTAAGCTTTGTCTGGCAAAGATCGATGATCGTGATTTTGCACCACAAATACTTCCGCCACTGGCCGAGGCGTCTGCAGTTGTATCCGGCGGCGGCGAGGATAGCGTCGATGCGGTCGCCCTCGCCGCCTTTGAAAAAGATTCAGCCCATGCGGTGGTCATCCCAAGATGGGCGACGCCGGTTCGACTGCCGATCGTCGTCTGCGTTGCGTATTAATTGTCCCTGAACGCCGCGCTTTTACCTGAGCGAAAAACCGACTGCGGATTTGGCGCATCGAGACCGACACAGCTATTGTCGACATAAGTCCGTTCTGGCGGGGGGGGGCCGACCCAGCCGGTCAGTTCCTCAATGAAGCTGCGCAGCGAATGGATGCCGTGAGGCGCGCCATGCAGCGCTCTTGCGTAAGGATGAGCATGTGCCGCCGGGGGCGCTGTCTATCCTCGATACCCGGCCGATCGCGGGAGCTCCAAAGGCGATGGCGCGATAATCCTTTCTTTAGGCGTTAACCATAGGTTTTGCCCATGGCAAAGCCATTTATCAATATGATCGCCGGTATGGCCGATATACGCCTCACCGCACGGCAAGCAATGATCGGCGCGATTGTCGTCGCGCTTTCCATGTATGGCGTCTTTGCCGTTCAAATTGCCTTGGCGAAAGATTTCATCACGCTTGCCGGCGCCCCGGTTGGAGGAGATTTTGTCGCTTTCTGGACGGCGGCGAAAGCGGTCGCCGCAGGTGATTTTTCGGGGCTTTATGATCCTGCGGGTTTTGAAGCCTGGCTTTCGGAATTTGCGCCGCCGCTCGAAACTTATAATTTGACCTGGCAATATCCGCCGACATTTTTCTTCGCAATCTCATTTCTGGCTTTCCTGCCCTTCGGTCTCGGTTATGCCGCCTGGACCGGTGGGAGTTTTGCAGTTTTTGCGACAACGCTGCGCAGCGCTAACGTCACAGGGCTGCCGCTGTTATTCGTACTCGCAGCGCCGGTCGTGTTTCAGGCAGCGATAACCGGGCAAAACGGATTTATCGCCGCCAGCCTGCTTATCGGCGCTGGTTTATTCCCGGACAAACGCCCGATGATCGCGGGCCTTTGCGCAGCGTTGTTGACAATGAAACCGCAGCTTGGCGTTCTTTTACCGATTGCCTATCTCGCTGGCGGTCATTGGCGCGCATTTGGCTGGGCGGCGGCGGGAACCATAGTGCTGTGCCTTGGAAGCCTTGCTGCGTTTGGCCTTGACCCGTGGATTGCTTTTTTAACCAGCCTCACACGCACCTCTGTCGCCCTCAATGACGGCGTGATGCCGCTATTTAAGATGCCAACGATTTTCGCTGCTTTCACACTTGCCGGCGCGCCAAAAATAATTTCGCTGGCCACGCATGGGGTCGGCGTACTTGCGGCGCTTTGGGCCACAACCGTCATCTGGAAGCGCTACGACAACAAGGCCCTGCGCTTAGGGGTCATTTGCGCAGGCGCTTATTTTATCTCACCCTATCTTTTTTACTATGAGCTGGTCATTCTCGCAGCGCCCGTCGCCCTTCTGGCGCTGCAGGCGCGCGACGAAGGCTGGCGCCCCCATGACCAGCTCATCCTCGGCGCGTTATTTCTGATGCCGCTTTTTGTTCCCGGTGATCCGCGACAGGCCGGGTTCAATCTTGGTTTTGCCGTTACAACGCTCGCGTTTATTTTCGTCCTGCGCCGAATGCGGCCGCAATCGTTGCCTGTAAGCGAAAAACTGGGCGCCTAAAAAGGGCGGCGGGTTTTCATTGCTGCCGCGAGGGTTCCTTCATCAAGATAATCAAGCTCGCCGCCCACAGGAACGCCTTGCGACAGGCGCGTTACCGACACGTCAGCGCCTTCAAGATGCTCGGTAAGGTAATGCGCTGTGGTTTGACCATCGACAGTGGCGGCAAGCGCCAGCACGACTTCTTTTACCGCATCGTTTTTTGCGCGAGCGACCAATGCGCCAATGCTGAGATCGTCCGGTCCAACCCCATCGAGCGGCGACAACAACCCGCCAAGCACATGATAGCGCCCCTTATGAGCGCCTGCGCGCTCCAGCGCCCAAAGCGCCGACACGTCTTCAACGACGCACAGCACGCCGGCTTCGCGGTCGCCATCGGCGCAGACGGCGCAAGGATCGATCGAATCCCAATTGCCGCACGCTGAACAGGCTTTGACTTTGTTTGCCGCGTCATCAAGTGCGAATGCCAGGGGACGCATCACCGGCTCACGTTTTTTTAACAGATAAAGCGCGGCGCGCTTGGCCGATCGCGGACCGAGCCCCGGCATTTTCGAAAGAAGGTCAATGAGGCGCTGTAACTCTGGACCAATGGTGGCGGCTGGCATTTCTACTCTTCACTCCAGGCGTGTAATCAGGAATTAAAAACCTTACTTTCAACGCTAATCGTTTGATCGCTCAACAACAATAATTCAGTGTTACTCTGCTGCCAGCGGGCGCGGCGCCAAAACCGTTTCCTGCCCTATTTCAGGGTGACGTGGAATTAAAAACGACAGGATCAGCGATCCAACCGCCATGGCCGCGCCAAGGAGAAACACCAGTGTGGGGCTGACCAGCCAGACCAGGCCAAAACTTACCGGAATAATGACTGCCGCGATATGATTGATGGTGAAAGCAAAGCCCGCCGTGCCCGCAATATCCTTCGGATCGGCAATTTTTTGAAAATAGGTTTTGATGGCGATCGCCATCGCAAAAAAAGCGTGATCGACAATATAGAGCCCGGCCGCCGCCCACGGATTTGAAACGAAGGCATAAGCTGCAAAAACGCCGATAAGGCCGATATATTCTACCCGCAAAGCGTTGCGTTCGCCGAACCGTCCGATTAGCGCGCCAATTCTTGGCGCGAAAGCAATATTGAATCCGGTATTGACGAGGAACAAGATCGCGATTTCATGAACGTCGTAACCAAACTTTTGCACCATCAACAGCGCGGCAAAAACAGTAAAAATTTGCCGCCGCGCGCCCGACATGAAGGTGAGTGCATAATAGAGCCAATAACGTTTGCGGATAACAAGATGTTTGTGCTGAGGCGTTTCTTCTTTGAAATAGGGAAAGGCGCGCCACAGATAAAAAACGATGGCCAGAGTCAATGCGCCAAAAAACGTGAATGTGGTTTCAAAATTCAGGGAAAAAGTTTTCCAGATAAGCGCGATAATTCCATAGACCGCCAGCTGCGCGCCAGCGGCCACGGCAATCAGCCGGCCGAGCTGTTTTGGCGCATCGCGTTTCGGCAACCACTGCAATTGCAGCGACTGATTGACGGTTTCGAAATAATGAAAACCGAGCGACATCAAAAAGGTCGTCAGATAAAACGCCCAGACATTTGGAAAGTATCCGGTGACCGCGACGCCGACGGCGAGCAGCGCCAGCGAGATCAGCGCCAGGGTTTGCTCTCGCATCAGGAGCAGAACATAAATCACCAGAAACGCGAGAAATCCCGGGATTTCCCGGATGGTTTCCTGAAGGCCCACTTCGGCGCCGGTCATGCCGACGCCGTCCACCGCAAAATTCTTCGCAAGCGTGTACCACGCTGCAAATGAAAGCTGCATAGCGACAGCCATCAAAGCCAGCGCCATGAATGGGGAACGGTCGGCGGCAAGGCGCTTAAAGAACGCTGACAAATTCACCAAACACACCCCGGCGTTTTTGCGCGGACGCCACTGGCGTGTTGCGGTTCGGAATCAACTGGGAGTGCAGACATTGCCCTTGATAGCGCTTGCCGCAGCCTTTGTTAAGGATCAGGCTTTCCGAAGCGGTTCAAGCAGAATAGCTGCATCTTCCCTTTTTTCGATAACGGAAAAGTAACAAGCGCGGCTATCATATTCCCGGAATGCAAGAGCCTTCAATGATCACGCATATTATTCTCGCTCTGTCTATTCTCAACGCGGGCGCCTTTCTCGTTTATTTCTATGACAAAGCCGCGGCCAGAAGAGGCGCTTGGCGCATTTCAGAATCCACATTGCTCGGCGTAGCAATGCTCGGCGGCTCCCTCGCCGCGATCATTGCTATGTATTGTTTTCGCCACAAAACGCGAAAAATGAAATTCAAACTCGGCCTGCCGCTCATCTTGCTGTCTCAGGCAGGACTGATCGTCTATTGGCGCCTGACCGGCGATTTGCCGATTTTGGGTTAAATCAAAAAGGCAGCTTCATGCCCGGCGGCAAGGGCATGCCAGCGGTCATCGCCTTCATTTGTTCTTGCGACTGTTCCTCAAGCTTTGACTTGGCGTCGTTGATCGCCGCTGCGATCAAATCTTCAAGAATTTCCGCATCATCTTCTTTGACCAGCGAGCGCTCAATCGCGACGGCTTTTGCATAGCCCTTTCCGTTCAAAATGACCTTGACCATGCCGCCGCCAGCTTCGCCGGTGACTTCCAATTCGGCGAGTTTTTCCTGCATTTCCTGCATCTTCGCCTGCATTGCGCCGGCTTGTTTCATGATCTCGCCAATATCCATTACGCGTTCCTTTTGTCGGTTTTTGTTTTCGCCGTTTCCGGCAAGCCGGGAAATTCTACATCCGGATCCATTGGCGGATCCTCTTCAGTATCGGCAATTGCCGGTGTGGCGGTGAGGTCCGGTTCCCGAATGGCCGTAACTTTCGCGCCGGGAAAAAGCTCAAGCGTTTTTCTCACCATTGGATGGGCCATTACTTCTTCCTGGCGTGCATCGCGCAGGGTCTGGTTGCCATTTTTTTCCGCGGTGACGGAAATTACCCATTGGCGCTTGGTCCATTCCTTGAGGCGCAGGGCAAGCCTGTTTGCAAGGTCGCCGGGCGCATCGCCATGAAGGCGCAATTCAATTTTGCCGGGCGCAAATGAAACAAGATGCACATAGCTTTCAAGTTCTGTTCTGAGTTTTGCGTCACGCTTTTTCCCGGCCAGCAAGACAACCTCCTTAAAGGAATAAATCTCGCCGTCGGGCGCCGGGACGTCATTACTTGGCGTCCCGACTTTTATTGCTGGCGGCATTTTGACCGCCGCAGGCCCGGCATTATCGCGGCCAGCGGGCTTTAACGAGGCGCCGGCGTCGTCTGTACTATTTTTTTTTAGGGCTCTTAACGCTTCGTCGGGCGTCGGCAAATCCGCAGCATAACAAAGACGAATAAGCGCCATCTCGCCCGCCGCCGCAGGGTCCGGCGCCATTTGCGTTTCCGTTAAACCTTTCATCAATAAGGACCAGGTCCGCGTCAACGCATTCATTTCAAAGCCGTCCGCCATGGATTTCGCGCGCGTTGCGTCCGCTTCGCCTGCCGGCCCATGGGCGGCGGCGTCCGGGCCGGCGGCTTTAACGCGTGTCAACAGATGGACGAGGTCAAGCATGTCGCGAATGATCACCGTGGGTTCGGCGCCGGCGTCATATTGTCTGCGAAAGCCGGTCAGCGCCGCTTTTGCGTCGCCTTTCATCGAAGCGGCCAACAGATCCCACACACTGCTGCGATCAGCGAGTCCCAGCATGTCGCGTATGGTATCGGCGTTTACTTCGTCGTCCGCTCCTTGGGCCGTATGCTGAACGATTGCCTGGTCAAGAATTGAAAGGGCGTCGCGGACCGAACCTTCGGCGGCGCGGGCAATCATCCACAGGCCGTCGCGGGCGATCCTGACATTTTCTTTTTCCGCGATTGCCGCCAGATGATCAGTCAGTATTTCAGGATCGATGCGGCGCAAATCGAAACGCTGGCATCGTGACAGCACGGTCACCGGAAGCTTGCGGATCTCTGTTGTCGCAAAAATAAATTTAACGTGTGGCGGCGGCTCCTCGAGTGTTTTCAATAGCGCGTTAAACGCCGCGGTCGACAGCATGTGCACTTCGTCGATAATATAGACCTTGTAACGCGCCTCGATCGGCGCATAGCGAACCCCCTCAATCAGCTCGCGAATGTCGCCGACGCCGGTGCGCGAGGCCGCGTCCATTTCGAGAACGTCAGGATGACGGCTTTCGGCGATGGCGCGGCAATGCAGACCCTCTTTTTTCATCTCCATCTGCGGGCCGGAATCGTCTCCCTCCGGCCCAACATAATTCAGCGCCCGGGCGAGAATGCGCGCCGTTGTTGTTTTACCGACGCCGCGCACGCCGGTCAGAATATAGGCGTGAGCGATGCGGCTTGAAGCAAAGGCGTTTTTGAGCGTTCTGACCATCGCCTCATGGCCGATCAGATCCTCAAAACACTGCGGGCGATATTTTCGCGCCAGCACTTGATAGGCGCCCGGCTTTTCGCCGGGGTCTTTATCGGGCTCGCTGCCGGTAGAGGGATCACTCATAAGCGCCATTATGAAGGTTCGGGCGCTCGGATCAAATGGGCGCTTTGGCCAAAAGGTAAGCTGGGGAAAATTAGGGTGGAAGACTGAAACGACCCGCGCAAAAACTCGTTGCGGCTGCTTCCTTCCGGATCTGACCGGGTTGGCGAGAAGCGCGTCCGCCAGCCTTCCGCGGCGGAATATCTGCGCTCGAGCGCGCGATTGCAAGGGGCTGCGTTGAGGAAGCCCGGACCGGCAAATCTGGACCGATAGAATTTCTCATTCCTGCAACAACACACCGCCGTTGCGCGGCGACAGCGGCGGCCATAAAAGACCCCATGAAACCCGGCAATAATCCGAACTGGTTTGCAGGAAATCCCGTTGACCGCGCCTATGAAAAACGCGCGCAAGATGGTTTTTTGAATTCCCTGCTCTCTGACCCCGACAGCATCCTCATTCCCCTATGGCACGGCGATCCTTTAATTGCGGACGGACGGGCGCTGTTTCTTACCATGGCGGCGCGCAGCGAATTCCCGGCAAATGCGCCCCTGGTATTTTTGGGACTCCATGACGGCAAGGCGCATTTTGCAGTCGATGTCTCAAATGCGGCGCAAACACCGGATGCTGCGCCCTTTGCTGATCTTGGCGAATATGCGCCAATCCGCGCCGCCGCGGCAGTAATCACACGAGACGACCTTGCCATGATCGGCCATGCGCGCTGGCTTTTTGAGTGGCACCGCAAGCATCAGTTTTGCGCCGTCTGCGGCGCGAAAACCGAAATCCGCGACGGCGGCGCCAAACGCCAATGCGAAAAATGTGAAGCGGAACATTTTCCCCGTTCTGACCCCGTGGCGATTGTGCTTGCCATTCATGAAAATGCCTGCCTGCTTGGTCGTGGACCGCATTTTCCACCGGGTTTTCTATCCGCCCTTGCGGGATTTGTGGAGGCGGCGGAAACCCCTGAAGAGGCGGCAAAACGCGAGCTTTTTGAGGAAGCCGGCGTTCGGCTCACCAGTGTGCGATATCAGTTTTCACAGCCCTGGCCGTTTCCTTCCTCGCTGATGATGGGTTTTATCGCTGACGCTGAGGATCGAACACTTACTCTTGATACGAATGAAATCGAAGAGGCCCGCTGGGTCACGCTTGGCGATACTAAATCGCTCCTCAGGGGCGAGGAAATTGATGGGATTTTCCTGCCGCCCAAATTCACCATCGCCAGACAGTTGCTCGAGCGATGGACTGAAGCCAATTAGCGTTTGCGTCCGGCTTTATAAACCCCGAGAACGTTCAGCGAAGCGGAAAAAAAGCTGAGTTCCTCAAGCGCCAGCCGCAGCGCTGTGTCTTGAGGGTGACCTTCAACATCGGCGTAAAACATGGTGGCGCTGAATGAGCCTTCGAGCTGATAGCTTTCAAGCTTGGTCATGTTGACGCTGTTGGTCGCAAACCCGCCCAGAGCCTTGTAGAGCGCTGCCGGAATATTGCGCACCTGAAAAACGAAGCTTGTCACCACCGCGCCGTCATCGGGCGATGCGTCATTAGGCTCGGCCGACATTTCAAGAAACCGTGTCGTATTGTGATCTGCGTCCTCAATGTTGCGCTTGATGACTTCAAGATCATAAAGTTCCGCAGCGCGTATGGAGGCCGCAACCGCTTCCTGGCGATGACCTGATTCTGCCAGGCGGCGGGCCGCGCCTGCCGTGTCGCCAGCCACCTCCGGGCTGATGCCGCTTTCGCGCAGGAAATCACGGATCTGCCCCAGCGCTACAGCGTGAGAGCGGATGACTTTGACCTCTTCAAGCTTGACGCCTGGCTTGACCAAGACATGGTGTTCCACCGGTAAAAAATGTTCGGCGACAATGTGAAGGCCGGCTGTGGGCAGAAGATGGTGGATATCCGCGACCCGTCCCGCCAGTGAGTTTTCAATCGGTAACATCGCGCGGTCGGCGCGGCCTTCAGTGACCGCGGCAAAAGCGTCTTCAAATATGGCGCAGGGCAAGGGCGTCAAATGCGGCGCAAATTTGATGCAGGCCAGCTCGGAAAAAGCGCCGGGCTCACCCTGATAGGAAATATATCGCTCTTTCGACGCTGTCATCTTGTTCTGGCCTAGCTCCCCGGAAACCGCGGGGCTTATGCACAATGGGCGCCGCAAGCGCAATGCCCGCAGAGTGGCCGTGCGAAAAAGCCGCGCCCGCCCGTTGATGCTGCCGATTGCGCGGTCCCTGGAAGATCGTTAGAACCCGGCGCGATTTCCGACAATTCCCTCACCCTGGCGGTTGAGGATTTCAAGGCAGAGCATGAAAGACCCACTTTTAACCAACAAAATCGCCGGCGCCGTATTGGCGGCCCTTCTTCTTGTTTTTGGCCTGCCGCAGCTGACGGGCGCGGTTTTGGGCGGCGGTCATGGCGGCGGGCGCGGCGGGGAACTTCATCTCGCCTATTGCTGCGTTGACCTTGAAGTGCAGGATCATGCCGCTGCCGATGAGCCAGCGCCCGTTGATCTTGGAACGCTGCTTGCCAATGCGAGCGTTGCCGGCGGTGAACGCAGGGCCGCGCTCTGCAAATCCTGCCACACACTCGAAGAAGGCGGGGCGAATGGAACGGGTCCCAATCTCTGGAATGTTGTAAACCGCAATGTCGCAAGCGTGTCCGGCTTTAATTACACTGGCGCGTTACAAGCGGCCGGGGGCGTCTGGAGCTATGACCGCCTCGACGAATATTTAAAGAACTCGCAAGCCTACGTGCCGGGAACGGCGATGGCCCAGCGTTTTGCGCGTGACGATCAGCGCGCCGACATCCTCGCCTATCTCGGCTCACTGTCCGCAAACCCCGTTGCGTTTCCCCAGCCTGCGGCCGCCGCTACGCCAGCAGAAGCGGCCTTGGGGGCAACCGGTCACGACGCCAGTCCCGTCAACCACGCAGCGAAAACCATTGACAGCGCCGCGGCTGAAATCGCCGACGCTGCAGGTGAGACGGTCGATGAAACTGACCATGCGGGCGAAGATGACGTTGGCGAAAATGAAGAAGCGCTGCAGCCTGAAGAATAATGATCGGAGCGTGATCAGGAAAAGTGGGCGCCGGTTTTCCGGTTCGCGCGCGCGATAAACAATAACTTTGAGCAAGGCTTGGCTTAAATAATGACAGTCCGCTTTTGCAGCGGCAGCCAATAGAATCAAAAAATTCCAAACCGCTTTTTCTTTTTATGCCGTTTCAATGCAGCCCTGCCCTCATCAGACGCCATAAAACTTTGATAATCCCGCTCCGGCCGTTCTGTGCGCATAGCCGTTGCCTGCATCCCCTTGATCAAATCATCGCCATTAAAAGTCTGGTTCGCCATGTCCGGCGGGGTCATTTCCGCCGCGTTCCGGTCGTTGCGGCGGGCATTGCGTCCGAATTTCTTTTGCTGGCCTGCCAGCTTTTCACGCAAGGCAGTGAAAGCCGCCGCCGCCGGCGCATCGAAATTTTCCGGTAGAAGCGCCACGTCCTCGGCCGCATAATCCACACGATGGGGGACGGCGATATTGTCAATGCCGCCGCCGGTCAGGTGACGGCTCGTTGTTTCTTCGAACCCGGCCCAAATATTTCTTAAACGGTTACCCATAGACCTTCTCCGATACGCCTAAAGTTCGGCTTTTTCACGCTTCCACTCAAGCCCGCCATTGCGCGTGATCACCGCAACGTCGATTGGCCCGCCTACGGTTTCCACCGAATGCATGACTTTTTGCTGGAATGAATTCAGTTTGATCAGCGACGCCGCCGTTTCACCCAATTCCTTTTTCGGCAACGAATTGATCGCCCGCAATATCGGCCGCGTATGAACTGAATATTGATAATTATCGACGGATCGGAAAAACTCATGCACTGCGTGCGCGAGATTGTTCTCGCTGTAATCTTTGTAAATTGCATTACGCTGGGCGTCGGTGAGATTTGGCGTACGGCTTACGATATCAGTAACAAGCCCCATCGAAAGCTTTACCGTTTCGCCGTAAACAAACATCCGCAAATATTGATCCATGCCGGTTAGGAACGTGCGGATCATCCGGTCCTGCGCGAAAGGCTGGAACACCGGGCCGCTTTCGGAATTGATCGCAGCTTCGCGATCGCGTTTGCGCTTCAAGATGCCGAGAATGACGCTGGATGTCAGATAGGATCGCATTGACGGAAATTTTTCCCGTGCGCCAAAACCGGCGAACACAACGCCCGTATAATGCTCAAAAAACGCATCTTTCGTAACCGCAAACACAGCGATCTCGCGCAACATGGATTTAGTGGCGTCGGACACAGCCAAGCCTGGATGATCGTTTTTCAACGATTGCAACAGGCTGCCGATCAACTGCTCAATTTCACCGCCATAGCGACGGCGCACCTGCTCGCCCATCCCGGCCGGAAAACAGGTGAGCTCTGCGCGCGGCGAATCGTCTGCGCAGCGCTGGTAATCAGCGTGCAGCTGCCCTACGACAAATTCGAACATCGCAGAAATCTGATCGCGAATATGTCCGGAATTTGATTGCTGGTATTTTTGCACTTGATAGTCGAACTCTTCGGCAAGCACCGTATAGACGACAGCCACCACCTTGAAAAATTCCGTGTCCTGATGTTCAGGCGGAAACAAGTCGGGATTGCCGGATAAAAATTCCATGAAGTCTTCAGCGTAAGCCTGAACCGTGTCGAGCGCGCGGCCGCGCGCCTGTTCGCGATAAAGCGAGATCACCGTCTCCCACGGCGTCGACATGATTTCCGCATTATTATAAATCATCACCGCGACCGGCTGACCGTCGACCAGCGGAAACAGCTTATCGACCGATTGATAAGTCTTCAGATAGCGGTCGCCGGAAATGGTGACGGCGCTGTCGGCGGCCATCGCTACTGCCTGGCGGTTCATCAACACGACTTCGGATGTCATTGACCCCTCACGACTTCCCCAAACCATGCCGGCCCGACCCCCGCCATCCGACTGGAAGGGCGATTGAAAACCGGCTGAAATTCGATGTTAGCGGGAAAATCGCCGCAAGGGAACAAGGCGGCAAAACCGGCCATTTCCCGAGTGTACGCCCTGTTTCAGGGGTTTAAATGGTGAGCACCCGCTTAACCAAGGGCCTCTAAAAGTTAGGAGAATTTTTCATCAATTTTGTCGAGAATTTACGTGAGGGTGGAGCGCTTGTAAGGGAGCGTTCGAATGGAAGTCGTGGGTGTATTCGGAGGATTAAGCCTCGTGGAATTAATACTGTTCAGCTTTATCGGCGCGAATATGGCGATATGCGGCGCCTTCCTTTTACAATGCGGCGCAAAACGAATGACGGTCGACGACAAATAGGCGCGTAGTCGATCATTTGGCCGTGTACGCCGAACTCCTAAATCCATACGCATCGCGCATTTCGGCAATCGCTTTCAGTTTGCCCTCAAGCAACGACCAATCGTCCTCATCCGCAATGCCGGCCCAAATCGCCTCGACCTCATCAATCAGCATGGTGCACGGCGCCCCGCCGGCGAAATAGGCGCCGGCCAATCTTTCGGGCCGGTCCGGTGTCAGCGCGACAAGACGCGCGCGAAGTTCAGGAAACTTATCCTGCGCATAGAGCGCGCCGGCCGGGCTGGCGGCGGCGCGCGTTATTGATTCCCGCCCACCAAACCAGTCGTAGAAAACCTGCTCATAGGGCGCGCCGGTTTCCGCCATCCACTGCAGAAGATCGCCTACAAATTCAAAATCCCTGTCGTCCGAACGCATCAGGCCCAGCCGTCTGAAAAAGGCGTCCGCCATCGCCTGTTCGTAGTGGCCGGCAAAGCTCTGCAACGCGGCGTTTAACGCTTCCCCATCAGCAATCAACGACAACGCACCGCCCAGTTGCGCCAAATTCCAGGCGCCGGCCTCCGGCTGACGGCCAAAGGCGTAAAGGCCGCTCTCGTCGAAATAGGCGGCGGTAAAATACGGATCGGCCGTGGGCGCAAAACGCCATGGACCATAGTCAAAGCTTTCGCCGGTAACATTCATGTTGTCCGTATTGAGAACGCCGTGAACAAAGCCCGCCGCCATCCATTGCGCGGCAAGCCGCGCGGTGCGGGCGACAACATTTTCATAGAAAGAAACTACTTTTTGTGCGCCTGTTTCGTCTTCAAGCACTGGATAAAAATGCGCGACGCAATAATCAACAAGATCGCCAAGCGCCTGCTCGTCCTTTTCAAAGGCGAGACGTTGAAACGCGCCGAAGCGCACATGGGAATGCGACAATCGCACCATGACCGAAGAACGCGTCGGCGATGGTTCGTCATGGCGCTGCAGCGCTTCGCCGGTTTCAATCAGGCTGAATGTTTTTGATGTGTAAACCCCAAGGGCTTCGAGCATTTCGGTTGCGAGAATTTCCCGAACGCCGCCTTTTAAAGTCAGACGCCCGTCGCCGAAACGCGAATAGGGCGTCTTGCCGGAGCCCTTGGTGCCGAAATCCAGCAAGCGTCCGTTTTTGTCGCGCAGCTGCGCAAATAGAAATCCGCGCCCATCGCCTATGTCGGGATTATAGTTGCGAAATTGGTGGCCGTGATAACGGATCGCCAATGGCTGTTTGAGGTTATCGCGTAGCGGTTCAAACCGGCCGAAATGTGCAATCCATTCGGCCCCGGAAAGCCCGCCAAGACCAACATTTTCCGCCCACCGCTGGTTGCGGTAGCGCAAAATGTGGTCCGGAAACGCCGCCGCCCTGACCGGATCGTAAAACGGCGCGCCGTCTTCTTGCCCAAGTCGGTCAAAAACCGGGTCCGGTTGATAGTTTTCCACCATTTTTATGGACCTTTTTACAAAATGGCGCCAATAAAGGCGCTTTGCTGCGCCTGCGAAGAGATACCCTTCGACATTCCATAACGCCGAACGCCACATAACGCCATGAAACAAGCTAACGCCATGATCGACGACGCGCCCAACAACGCCCCGACGGCGGCAGACGTCTATGCCGCCCGCGCGCGGATCGACGGGCGCGTCATGCGCACGCCACTGGTGCAGGCCGGACGGCTTTCGGCGCTGACCGGCGCCGACATCTGGCTGAAACTCGAGAACCTGCAATATACCGGCGCCTTCAAGGAGCGCGGCGCCTTAAACAAGCTTCTTCTCCTGAGCGATGAAGATCGTGCGCGCGGCGTGATCGCAGCGTCAGCCGGAAATCACGCCCAGGGCGTTGCCTATCACGCGCGCGCCCTCAATGTTCCGGCGACCATCGTCATGCCGGTAACAACGCCCGATGTAAAAGTGCGTCAGACCAAAGAGCTTGGCGCCGAAATTGTCCTTTCGGGGCATGCATTTGACGAGGCTAACGAGACCGCCAACGATTTAAGGCGCGAACGCAATCTGGTTTTTATTCATCCGTTTGACGATCCTCAGGTCATCGCCGGCCAGGGAACAATCGCCCTCGAAATGCTGGAAGACGGTCCGGATTTTGACCTCATGATTGTGCCGATTGGCGGCGGCGGGCTCGTATCGGGCATGGCGCTGGCGGTAAAAGACAAAAAACCGGCAATGAAGATCATTGGCGTCCAGGCCGCGCTCTTTCCATCCATGGTCAACGCGCTGGACGGGGCGGCGCGCGTTACCGGCGGCAACACGCTGGCCGAGGGCATCGCCGTCAAAGAAGCCGGAAAGCTGACTCGCAACATTGTCCGTGATTTTGTTGACGATATTGCGCTGGTCGACGAGCGCATTCTTGAACGGGCGCTCAGCATGCTGATGAATGAGCAAAAATTGCTGGTTGAAGGCGCAGGCGCTGCCGGGCTCGCCGCCATCCTGGCCGATCCGGGACGCTACAACGGCAAAACTGTCGGGCTCGTCCTTTGCGGCGGCAATATCGATGCACGGCTTTTATCAATGATCCTGATGCGCGACCTCGCCCGCGCCGGACGGCTGGCAAGGCTGCGCGTTCAGTTGCTCGACATGCCGGGGCAACTTGTCAAAGTCGCGGCGATCATCGCTAACCAGGAGGGTAATGTGATTGATGTGGGTCACCATCGCACCTATTCGGACCTGCCGGCGAAAATGACATGTATGGATGTCACCATCGACACCCAGGGCCAGGACCATCTCAACCGAATCCTTCAAAACCTTCGGGATGAAGGCTACGAGGTTGAAATCGCCGCTTATTAAGCAGCAAGATTTGTATTGAAACCTTGCGGTAAGCGCTTACTTTCCACTGCAGGATCGTTTTAATTCGGGTGGTGTCCTGCACGAGTTTCCTGTTGTTGTGTAATCGAGCCGGAAAACCGGTTTGCATTTATCCGGGTCACGCGCCGGGAACGCGCTGGTCGAAGGGGTCAAGTCATGAAATCAACCGATGCTGCTATGAATAATCCACAGGGCCGCACCGGGTTTTTTGTTTGGCTTTTCGTTTTCGGCGCAGCGATGTTCGGTCTTTCCGCTTACGCGCAAAATGCTGAAACTGCCGGCGGCAAGGACGGGGTGATCCTCACCCTTGACGGGCCGGTCACACCGCCTTCGGCGCAATATCTCGCAAGAGAGATCGCCGCCGCATCCGAGGCCGGCAAGGAACTCGTCATCATCGAAATCGATACGCCCGGCGGGCTTATGGATTCCATGAAGACGATCATCAAAGCGATCCTCGCATCTGATACGCCGGTGGCGACCTATGTTTCGCCTCAGGGCGCGCGTTCGGCGAGCGCCGGGCTCTACATCATGTATTCGGCGCATATTTCGGCAATGGCGCCGGCGACCAATACGGGCGCGGCGACGCCGGTCGAAATCGGCGGCGCGCCCAGCGATGACAGTCCGTTTGACAATAACGATCCGGGCCAGGATGACACTGAGACGCCGCCTGAAAACCAAGCCGGCGATGAGGCCACTGACGCCGCCGGTGAGAGCGAAGACGCCAGCCCGGCCGACCCCCTCTCGACCCCCGATGCGCTGCGGGCGAAAATCATCAACGATTCAGTTGCCTATATCCGAGCCCTTGCCGAAGAGCGCGGCCGAAACGCCGACTGGGGTGAAAGCGCCGTCAGGGATGCAGCTTCCGTCACCGCCAATGAAGCGCTGGAGCTTGGCGTCATCGATTTTATCGCATCCGACATCGACGACCTCCTGCAACAGATTAACGGCCGCGTTGTCACCGCTGCCTCGGGTGAGAAAACACTTGATACAAAGAATTTACGGCTTGAGCGCATCGAGCCGACGCTGGCGGAAAAAATTCTCGGTTTTATCGCCGATCCCAATGTCGCCGTAATCCTGATGTCGCTCGCGACAACCGGCATCATTATCGAAATGTGGAATCCGGGCTCGATCTTTCCCGGCGCGCTGGGCATTGTTTGTCTCGTGCTTGGATTTTATGCCTTCCAGGTGCTGCCGTTTAACTGGCTCGGCCTTGCCTTGATGGGTATTGGCGTCATCTTCATGACCCTTGAAGCCTACACGCCCACCTTTGGATTAATCGGTCTTGTGGGGCTTTTATTGTTCGGGTTCGGACTATTTGTCGTATTCCCCGAGGGCTTTCGCGTTTCCGCCTCGGTGATCGGCACTATACTCGCCATCGGCGGCGCGCTTTTGGGCCTGGTGCTGGTCGCCGTAGTTGGCTCGCGCAGCCATGGGCCGATGATCGGCAGCGAAGCGATCCGGCGCCGCGAAGGCGTCGTTGATGATTGGGACGGCAAGGAAGGCTGGGTCATTGTCGAGGGTGAGCGCTGGCGCGCGCGCGCGGATAAACCTTTGAGCCGCGGAGATAAAATCCGCGTCGTTGATGTCGACGGTCTTGTATTGGTGGTCAAACAGGCCAAAGCCGGAAGCCTGCTCGGCAATCTGGCGCCGAGGGAAGCTTAAGGCGAGTGGATGGACCAAATCCCCGGCATGCCGTCACTATACGCCGCACTGGCGATTGTTGCGGCCGGCGCCATTTTGTCTCTCGCGATCACGCTTGTTTGGGGCGCATCGCAATGGGGCAAAAAATCACCCCATCGCGTCGGCGACCAGATGAAAAACGCGCGCGTCATTGTTTCCGAATGGTCCGGCAATGAAGGCTATGTTCACGTCGACGGCGAATTGTGGCGCGCCTGCGCCGATGAAGCGCTGGCGCCCGGCGAAAATGTTGTCGTGACAAAAGTCGATGGTTTAATTCTAAAAGTAACGAAGAAGCAAACGCAGTCGAACACATAGGCGACGCGAGAACGCCGCAACAAAGGAGAACGCAATGCAAGGCTTAGGATTACTAATGGCGTTAGGGGCATTCGCATTCGCCATCTTATCGATGATCGTCAAGGTCCTCAAAGAATACGAAAAGGGGGTCATCTTCACGCTCGGCCGCGTCGGCAGCAAAGCCTCAGGGCCCGGCCTTATTCTCCTTATCCCCGTCATCCAGGTGATGCGTAAAATCGACATGCGCACGCTCGTCCATGACGTGCCGACCCAGGATGTGATTTCCCAGGACAATGTCTCGGTGAAAGTCAATGCGGTGATCTATTACCGCGTGGTTGATGCGGTGCGCGCCGTTGTTCAGGTTGAAAACTATATGGCGGCCACGAGCCAGCTGGCGCAGACCACACTGCGTTCTGTGCTCGGCAAGCACGATCTCGATGAAATGCTGCAGGAACGTGACAAGCTCAACAAGGACATTCAGGCAATCCTCGACATTCAGACTGAAGCCTGGGGCATCAAAGTCTCGAATGTGGAGATCAAGCATGTGGACGTCGATCAATCGATGATCCGCGCCATCGCCAGGCAGGCCGAAGCCGAGCGCGAACGCCGTTCGAAGATCATCATCGCCGAGGGCGAAGAACAGGCGGCGGCAAAGCTCGCGGAGGCCGCGACAATTCTTGCAACCTCAAAAGGCGCCATGGAATTGCGCTATTTGAATTCGCTGCAGGAAATCGCCGGCGACCGGACCAACACAATCGTGTTTCCGTTTTCGATGACCGACATCGCCAAAGCAGTCCGCGGCGACAATCACCGATAGAAAGCTGCTCCATTTTCTCGTCAAAAGGGCGCTTTCCTGGAAAGCGCCCTGTATTATTGGCCGATATTGCTCATTTGAGGCGTTTGGCTGTTGAATTTGCGCAACACCGGATATTCAATAACAGTTAATCAGCGCTCGAATTCGACAAAGCGAGGTTTTGAAGGGCTTGCGGCAATTGGCGCAAGCGTTTTTGTCCTGCATCATGAAGGCGGCTAGAAAAATAACAAAAATGATTGGGCGCCGACGCCGGAATAAGCCGGCCCGGCGAATACAGGGAGAAGTCTTATGAAACTGGGGTTCACCGCCAGAGCATCCGCTATAGCACTCGCCGCAGCAATGGCGGCGCCGGGCGCGGCTTACGCTCAATCCGCCGTTGCGACGCTTCGCGACTCAATTGTTGTCACCGCGACCAAAAAGGCCAACGCGGAGAATGTACAGGACGTGCCTTTGGCGATAACCGCCTATGGCGCGGACCAGCTTGACGCATTGAAAGTGCGCGACCTGCAAAGCCTGAGTTATGCGATCCCGAATGTTTCCTTTGACGATATCGGCACTAGCCGGGGCGTGGCGAACTTTTCAATACGCGGTATCGGCATTAACTCATCAATTCCGTCCATTGACCCGACGGTCGGTGTTTTTGTTGACGGCGTTTATCTCGGCATCAATGGCGGCGTTGTCCTCGATATTTTTGACCTTGAGAGCATCGAAGTTTTGCGCGGCCCGCAAGGCATTCTTTTTGGCCGCAATGTCACCGGCGGCGCAGTGCTTCTCAATTCGAAAAGGCCCGGAGATGAATTTGAAGCGTCGTTCAAGGGCGCGGTCGAAAGCGGCCTCAGAAGCACCGGGCTTAATTATTATGCCATGGGCGCCGTCGGCGGTCCGATCATTGAAGATGTGCTGAAAGCGCGCGTATCTTTCTACTATAATAAGGATGAAGGCTATTTCCGCCGCTATCAGGGCGGGCCTGTTCCAAATGCGATTGCCCCGGGCGTATTTGGCGCCCTTGCGCCGCTGGTCTCAACGTCGGGACCGGACGATTTTGCGGATTTCGGCGAAGCTGAAACCTGGATGATCCGCCCCTCAGTCGCCTTTACGCCAACGGATGATTTTGAGCTCCTCGTTCGTTATCAGCATTTCGAAAGCAACGGCGACGGCCCTCCGGCGCAAAACCACGTAAGCGGTTCGGGCGGTGTGAATCCGTTTTTTACGGCCCCGCGCGACAGCTTTGATTTTTCGATCGATGAAGTCGGATTTTACGACACGACAAGCGACTCGGTGACCGCCGAAGTCAATTGGGATGTGCCATTTGGCGACGGCACGATCACTAATGTTTTCGGCTGGCGTCAGCTTGAGGGAACAACCCGCGGCGACATAGATGCAACGCCGCTTTTCCTCTTTCACGCGGACTCAACGACCAATCAGGATCAGCTTTCAAACGAGCTGCGCTATGCGGGAAGGTTTTTCGACACAGTCGACCTTACGCTGGGCGGTTACTATTTCACCCAGGACATAGAATATAACGAAATTCGCAACATTCTCGGCGGCTTCCGCTTCTTCAATGGCGGCGGCGTGCAGGACCAGAAAACCTACGCATTTTTTGGTCAGGCGGACATTGATCTTTCTGACAGGTTCACGCTGATCCTCGGCGGGCGCTGGACCCATGAAGAAAAAGACGTCGTCATCTCCAACCTCATTGCGAACACAACGCCCTGTGACGTCCGCATTGCCGGGTCGTGTAGTGAAGATTTTATTGATGGCGATACTTGGGAAAATTTCACCGGAAAAGTTGGCTTTGAATACGCCGCCCGTGATGATCTCAATCTTTATGCACACTGGACCCAGGGCGTTCGCTCGGGCGGATATAATTTCAGGAACACAGCGCCTGCCTCTCTGCCCTTTGTGCCGAACCCGGCGCCGCCTCCAGCGATTATTCCAAACCCAGTATTTGACCCGGCTTTCCTGCCGGGTCCATTCGACGAAGAAAAGGTCAATGCCTTTGAAGTCGGTTTCAAGGCGCAGCCCGCAGAGGGCAAGGCCACGGTCAATTTCGCTCTCTTCATGAGCGACATTGACAATATGCAGCGGGAACTAAATTTGTCCGATCCGATCGCAGGCGTTGTACAGGTTATCACCAACACTGCGGACGCGACGATCTGGGGTTTTGAAATTGAATCGCAAATCGCGTTTACCGACAACTTCCTGTTCCAGGGATCGCTTGGCTATAGTGACGGTCAATATGATTCACTGCTTTTTGACATTGGCGCGCCGGCCGTCAGCCCCGGTGTCGTTGACGCCGCGGATCTTAATCTGGAAATTCCGCGTCTCGCGCCGTGGACCTGGGGCGTCGGTTTCATCCATTCAATGGATGTCGGCTCCGTCGGCACCGTCAATACCCGCTTCCGGTATTATCATCGGGACGAGTCATTCTACACGGATAACAATCTCGGTTTCCTGAATGAGATTGACTCGATCGACGCAAGTATCGGGCTGACGACATTCGGAGACCGGGCGACGATTTCACTTTACGGAAAGAACCTGCTGCACGAAGTGCAGTTCGGCGGCGATACGCAATTGCCTGGATCGCTCGGCGGCGGCACCTTCTCGCCGATATCCAAAGGGCGCATCGTTGGAATCGAATTGCAGCTCGCGACCAACTAGCGATTGTCTTCGAAAATCCGTCACGGGCCCCGCAATAATATTGCGGGGCCTTGTTCGTTGATCCCCCTCCGCCCGCCTCGTGCTAAGCACGGCGCCAATGACTGAAACGGTCCATCAATCCATCGATCTCGACCTTCGCGGTTATCGCTGCCCGGTGCCGGTAATCCGCCTCGAGGCGGCCTTAAGGGCGCTCGCGCCGGGCGCCGCAATCATCGCACTTGCCGACGATCCTGTCGCCGCCGTCGATATTCCCTTTTTTTGCCGCGAGGCGGGCCATGGGGCGGTTCGGCTCGCCGATATCGGGAATTGCTGCGTCTTTCAGGTCACTCGAGCGCCAAAACTGCTCTAAGGTGTTGTTTGCGGCCCCGTTCGGCGCTCACCGGCGTCACCGAAACCGCATGTTTGGCGGCAGAGGCGCCAACCGCAAGCGTCGCAACCTCTGCTTTCAACCGCTGAAAATGCTCGAAAAACAGCGCCCTACGGGGGCAAGCCGCTCGACAATACGGCCGCCACATGGTCGCCATTTTGATTTCACAAAGTGTAAAGGTTAATATGGAGAAGCGCGCCAATGCGTGCTTATATAGCCCCGTGGCGCAAGCCGCCTTTAAGGCGGAGCCGTCCGTGGGGAACGGCCTGACAAGCGGTCAGGCGGCAGTTGTCTGGTTGAGGGGAAGCTGGGGTTATGAAGAGACATCATATGAAATTTGTACGCAAAGCGCGCATCGCGCTTGGCGGGATCGCGGCCGCGTCCGCCCTCGCCCTCGCCGCCGCAACGCCGGCTCATGCAACTTACGAGGCTGGCCTTCAGGCTTATGTGAACGGCCAATATCAACAGGCGCTTGATCTTTGGCGGCGCTTTGCGGTCGCCGGCGACGTTCGCTCAATGAAAATTTTGGGCGATGTTTATTCCGGCATGACCCTGGAAACATCGCAATCCGCGGCAACGCCGATTGAAGAGATTCCAGTCGACAATGTGCAGGCGCTCCTCTGGTACACGCTCGCCGCCTATCACGATTTTAGCGCGTATCAGCTGCCGACCGCGGAAGAGGTCAATGCGCAAATCCTCGGCGAGCGGCGTCTCACGGAAATCCGTTTCCGCATGAGTTCCGGCGATGTCGCCAAAGCTGAAAAATTCATTGCACAGACATTCGAGTCCGGCAGCGCCTATGACATTTACCGCCTCGGTGAAATGTATCAAAAAGGCGCCGGCGTTGACAAAAACAACACCAAAGCGCTGCAAATGTATTCTCTCGCAAAAGAACGCGGCGTCGGCGAGGCGAGCGCAGCATATGAGTTTCTTGAGCCTTTGATGAATTCGAAGGAGGTGAAGACAGCGCTCGCCAATGCTGAAAAATGGCAACCGCCTTTGCCGATCGAGCACACTGGGAAAACCCGTCAGCAGGAAGAGCTTGAGCGCCTGAAACGTGAGCTTGAGGAAATCAAACTCGCCGAGGCCCTGAAAGCCGTCTCCGATATTGACGTCGAACTGGTGCAGCGGGCGCTCAATGCGCTTGGCTTCCGCGCTGGCGGCGTCGACAACAAGCTGGGGCCGTCAACGCGCGCCGCCATTCGCCGCTTCCAATATTCGACAGTCGCAAAAAATACGTCGATGAGCGAAGACGAAAAACAGGCCGTCGTCACCGGCGTTCTGACGCCGCGGCAGATCGTCGATCTTTTTAATGACGCCGCCAAGGCCAACCATCCAATGTCTCAATATGTCTACGGCATCATGCATGTACGCGGCATCGGCGTAGAGCAGGACGGCGTTAAGGCTGTCTCGTGGCTCGATAAAGCCGCTGACCAGGATCTCGCAATCGCGCATTACGCCCTTGGCGTCGTCTATCGCGACGGCACCACAGGGCTCAATGAAGTCTCTCCCGATGAACGCAAGTCCGCGCTTCATCTGGCGCAGGCCTCGGCGCTCGGATACTCGCCGGCAAATGATGCGCTGCGCCGGCTCAGCTTCGAATATACGCGCGATAATCAGTAAGGGGTTGAACATGAAACGCTTGACCAAGAAATATTTAGCCCCGATTGCCGCGCTGTTGGCTGGCGGCCTCATCGCTGCCGACGCAGCGAATGCACAATCGCTTGGCGGTTTTCCAATCCGCGAGCCCGGCGCAAATGCGCCTTCATCAGGTGACGGCGCAGGCCAGCCGGGTAAAAAAGGCCCGCTGCAGATCATTGTCGATGCAAATGGCCGCGGCCCATACAAAACCATTTCAAAGGCGATCAAGGACGTCGCCGAGGGCGGCGTCGTCTATGTCATGCACGGCGTCTATAATGAATCCATCAACCTTGAAAAATCGGTGTTCATTCAGGGCGACCGGGGACCCGGTTCCGGCGTTGAAATCAATGCGCCGATGAATGCAGCATGCCTTGAGTTTTCGCCGGACGAACCTACCGCCCATGCGGTCGTCGCCAATGTGCTGTTCGCATCAAAAATTAATTCCAGCGCCAATGCGTGTATCGATGTGCGCCAAGGGGTGTTCACTCTCAAGGAAAGCGACGTTCTGGGCTCTGGGACGAGGCCGGCGGTCAAAATCTCCGGCGGCACGGTCATGCTTGAGAAGAACCGCATCAGCGCAGGCTCTGAAGGCGTCTTTGTTGAGCAGGCCCATTCCCTGTCGCAGAGCTTTATTATCGACAACAAGATCCTCCAGAACAAAGTCGGCGTAGACATTGCCGCGGGCAGCCGCGCCGACGTTGTGATCGCCGGCAATGAGATTTTCGACAATCTCGACACCGGCGTAAAATCATCCGGTTACGGCGCCGCAAAGCTGATCGGCAACAAAATCCGTAACAACAAAGGCTCGGGGATCATTCTCGACAAATACGCCAAGCTGTCGCTCGTGCGCTATAATGAAATCGTCCAGAATTCGGGCGACGGCGTCGCCATTCCGTTTGGCGTCAATGGCGTCATCGAAGACAATGACATTGTCGGCAATGACGGCTTGTCAATTTTCGTGCGCGATGGCCTTGAGCCGAAAATCACCAACAATTTCATCAACAATAATGCCGGTGATAATTGTTCACGACGCGATCGCCGCAAAGGCAAATGCTGATAATTTGCTTCAGGCAAGTTTCGATAAGAAAAACCCCCCGGTGCGCCGGAGGGTTTTTCCTTTGATCGTCTTTTATAGATATTGAACGCGCGCGCGCGGTGAACAGCCGCGATTGGCGATGCGCCTCAGGCGTCGATGCGGCACATAATGGGCTTCGCGGCCTTTGACGACAATCGAGCAGACAAGCTGCTCGCGGCCGCTGCGGGTCCAGTAAATTTCTTCAACCAGGGTAATGCGCGCCCGATATCGCGTGCGATAGGTTTCGCGGTGCACGACGCGGCTGCGCGCATGCCGCCGGCCGTAACGCCCGCCGCGATTATAACCATCATCATAACGGCCGCGCCTGTTATAGTCATTGTCATAACCGTCACGGCGACCGCGGCGGTCATAGCCGTCTCTGGAACCGCGATAAGACCCCGCCCGTGAATATTTATCCCCGTCGTAATGATTGTAATAGGACGCATTGTGCGACCGGTGATCGTGGTCAATCCCGCAATAGTCCGGCCGGTCCGACGCTGAGGCGGGCGCAAAACCATAAACGCCTATCCCCAGAACAAGCGCAAAAGCGGCTTTCAAAAGTGATTTCATCGATTTCTCCATGGCCCCTCAGCCATCATTCGGCGCGCCCCAGCCGGATATCGATGGTTTACGGCGTGCCAGCCAAATGCGGCAGGATTGGCGCCTGCCTTGCCCTTTTGCAGACACAATTGGGCGGACTCCAGCAGCTAAAGCGCCGGGCGAAAAAGTAGGGCCCGGTTTTTCGCAGTATCCGGCGCGCGGCAAAGAAAATAGATCATCGGGCGATTTCTTTTATTCGCCCGATGATCCAGGCGTTAGTTGTCTGTATGCTGACTTACAATCCGGGAACAGACGCGGCTGCGGCCGATCGGCTTTTCGACCGGCTCGCCTGAAAAGCTTCTATGGAAAATTGGTGCCCCCCGCCGGAATCGAACCGGCACTCCCGAAGGAACGGGATTTTGAATCCCGCGCGTCTACCAGTTCCGCCAGAGGGGCTAGATAAAGGATCTGGATTGGCCGCGCATGATAGGCGGCGGCCTTGCCGGGTCAAGCACCCTCGAAAAATGAATTGCTGAAAGGAATTATCAAGGCGGCGATTGGATAATGTCCGCAATACAGCGTAACTGAACACGCAATTCTCATCGTTTCCGGCAAGGAACGCCCCAGGAACCCAATGGCAACCAACGCATCCTCATCGACACAAAAATCCATGCGCGGGGCAACGCGCATCCTCGCCGACATCCTTGCCGATCTCAGCGAAGGCGATTCTTTCGGTAGCGATTCTGGCGACAGCGATCACACGGCGAAGCTGGGCGATGTTGTGGACCGGCTCGATGAGCGCGCATTCGGGTTTTTGCTCCTCCTGCTCGCCCTGCCCTGCTGTCTGCCTTTCGTCTACCTCCTGCCGCAAATCGTGGCCCTGCCGATGCTGGCGCTGGCGGCGCAAATGGCGGCTGGCCGCCGGCACCCATGGCTTCCGCGCAAATTTCATGAGCGCCCGTTTTCCGTGCCGGCATTTCAAAAGGTCGTGACGCGCAGCGCGCGCTATGTCGGCTGGATTGAGCGTTTCGCCACACCGCGGCTGCGCCCGGTAACCAGCCATATGGCGACGCGATTTGTTGGCGCGTTGTTGCTCATTCCCACCGCCTCGATTCTCGTGCCGCTGCCGTCAACCAACACCATCCCCGGCATCGGCGTCGCCATCGTCTCGCTGGGTCTGATCGAACGCGACGGCGTTCTTGTTATTCTCGGGCTCCTGGTGGGTTTTATCTGGGTCGGTCTTCTTCTATTTTTGGGGGTCGAAGCAACGCAATTCATCAAGGACTGGCTTCAGGCGCGCATTTAACGCCCCGCCGCTGTGACGATCCGTCCAAGGCCATCTTTTTGCCCGACAGCTTATATTCACGGCCATGATCGCATTTTTGTCCCGTCTCTCTTTCACTGAAAAAGCGCTGGCCGCCGCATTCATTGCCAGCGCCGCATTGCTTGCGGGCGCCCATCTTTTTGAAAACTTCGGCGGCCTTGTTCCGTGTATTCTTTGCCTCGACCAGCGCGAAGCCCATTGGACGGCGCTTGGCGTCGCAGCCGCAGGGTTGATCGTGGCGCGGGTGTTTAACGCAAAGCGCGGGGCCGCTGCAGCGGTTGGCGCCACAGCGCTCGTTTATGCGGTGAGCAGCGGCCTCGCTTTCTATCACACCGGCGTCGAATACGGCTTTTGGCCGGGACCTGCCATTTGTTCCGGCGGCGGCAATATTATCGATATCAATGACCTTGCTGCTGCGCTCGGCCAGGCCGCAGACGCCCCCTCATGCGAGGATGTTCAGTGGCGGTTCTTTGGCATTTCCATGGCCGGTTACAATCTCCTCGCTTCCGCCGGCCTTTTTGCCGTGACGCTGCTCGCAGCGATTTCGGAGACACGACAGGTGCGTGAAAAACGCAACGGCGCAACAGCAAGCGCGAAAAAGAGCGCAATCCGATGAGCCCTGCGAATAGATCGCCCGAAAAACCGGGACCGCGCGACAAGCGCCTGGCGGAAATGCTGCGCGTCGACCACGCAGGCGAATATGGCGCCGTCGCAATCTATCGCGGCCAGCGCGCAGTCTTTTCATCCCTGCCCCATAAAGAGGCGGTGGCGAAGAAAATCGAAGAAATGGAAGCAGGCGAAGCCGAGCACTTAAAAACATTTGATCGTCTGTTGATCGCGCGGCGCGTCAGGCCAACGCTGCTGGGCCCGCTTTGGAGCGCCGCTGGATTTGGCCTGGGCGCAGTGACCGCACTCATGGGCGAGAAAGCCGCCATGGCCTGCACCGAGGCGGTCGAAGACGTCATTGAAAAACACTACGGAGAACAGGCACAGGCTCTCGACGCCGACGAGCCAGGCCTTGCTGCAACCATCCGGCAATTTCGCGAGGACGAGATCGGCCACAAACAGACAGCCGAAGCGGCCGGCGCGGCGGAGGCCCCCGGTTATGGGCTTTTGTCCCGGGCGATCCGCCTTGGCTGCCGCGCCGCCATTCGTGTTGCAGAAAAAATCTGATCGCGCTTTCTCCCCCGGCGCCGGTCCGCTATGGTGCCGTCAACCTTCTGGGGTTCAGTAATTTTCAGGGAGATCTCATGAACAATCCGATATTGAAGCGCCCGCTGGGCGCTGCCGCGGCTGTTTCGGCTTTGGCGTTGGTCGCCGCCTGCGACGCTGGCGCGCCAGGCGCCGCCAATGTCCAAACCGCCGCAATTGAAGCCGCCGAAACTGGGGATGCCGCCGCCGCAGCGCCCAGCGTTGAGGAAGCGGGCGCGTTCATCGAAGAGGTCGAAAAATTCTATCGCGAGTTTGGGGAATATTCAGCCCGCGTCGCCTGGACCCAGGCGACAAATATTACTTATGACACCGACTGGCTGGTGACCAAGGTTGACGCTGAGGGCACAGAGATGGGCGTCAAATTCGCCAATCGAGCGAAACGCTTCAACGATCTTGAATTGCCGGCGGAAATGCGCCGCAAGATCGAGGCGATCAAGCTGGGCCTGAACCTGCCGGCCCCGGAACGCCCCGGCGCGGCGAAGGCGTTGGCCGAACTCAACACCCGTATGGGCTCAACTTACGCCACCGGCAAGATCGAGCTCGATGGCGAAATGGTCGCCCGCAACGACCTTGAATCGATGATGGGAACAGTGCGCGACCCTGAGCGGCTCCAGGAAATCTGGGTCAAGTGGCGCGAAGTGCCCATCGCCAAAAATGACAGCGGCACAACAATGAAGGAAGATTACGCCGCCATGGTCGCGCTCGCCAATGAAGGCGCCCGCGAACTAGGCTTTGACGACGTTGGAACTATGTGGCGTGCGCGCTACGATCTTCCGCCTGCGGAATTTGCTGCGGAGACTGACCGATTGTGGGGCCAGGTCAAACCGCTCTATGACGAGCTGCAATGCCACGTGCGCGCAAAACTAAATGAGCAATATGGCGACGAAGTCGTCCCGCTCGACCAGCCGATCCGCGCCGATCTGCTCGGCAATATGTGGGCGCAAAGCTGGAGCAATGTTTACGATCTTGTTGCCCCGGGCGACGCTGACCCGGGTTATGACCTCACCGAACTATTGGTCGCGAACGGCTATGACGCAAAAAAAATGGTTGAAACTGGCGAAGCGTTTTTCTCTTCGCTCGGATTTGATCCCCTGCCCGACACTTTCTGGGAACGCTCGCAGATCACCAAGCCGCTCGATCGCGAAGTCGTCTGTCACGCTTCAGCCTGGGACCTCGACGGTGCAGACGATATCCGCATCAAAATGTGCACCAAAGTCAACGCCGACGATTTTCAGACGGTGCATCACGAACTTGGTCACAATTACTATCAACGCGCCTACAAAGCCCAGTCGCCGATCTTCCAGACTGGCGCGAATGGCGGCTTTCACGAGGCCATCGGCGATATGATCGCGCTGTCGATCACGCCCGATTATTTACAAACCATTGGCCTCCTCGACGAAACGCCGGACGCGTCGAAGGATATTGGACTGCTCATGGCGCAAGCGCTTGAAAAAGTTGCGTTCCAGCCTTTTGGTCTTTTGATGGACAAATGGCGCTGGCAGGTCTTTTCCGGTGAGCTGACGCCGGAAACCTATAATGACGGATGGTGGGCTTTAAGAACGCAATATCAGGGCATTCGCCCACCGGTTGAGCGTTCGTCGAATTATTTTGACCCCGGCGGGAAATATCACATCCCCGGCAATGTCTCGTATACGCGTTATTTCATCGCCAATATCCTGCAGTTCCAATTCCACAAGGCCTCTTGCGAGATGGCCGGTTGGCAAGGACCGCTGCATCGTTGTTCTGTCTACGGTTCAAAAGAAGTCGGCGAGAAATTTAACGACATGCTCGAGCTCGGCGCGTCACGGCCCTGGCCGGAGGCGCTGGAAGCATTTACCGGTTCGCCAGAAATGGATGGCGGCGCTGTCGTTGAATATTTCGCACCGCTGATGGAATATCTTAAAGAGCAAAACGCCAATCGCACCTGCGGCTGGTAATCGAGCTCGCCTTTCCTGCATCAAACAGAAAGCCCCGCAAAAGTGGGGCTTTCTTTCGTTATTTACCGCGGGCGGCCTTTTCGTCATGGCCTGAAACACCCTCACGGGTGCGCAGCGCGGCGGCAACGTCTTCCGGAGAAACGCCAGCTGACGCCATCAACACCAGAAGGTGATAAAAAACGTCCGCGGCTTCATGAGTCAGGGCTTTTTCATCGCCGATAGCGCCGGCGATCGCCGCTTCAACGGCCTCCTCGCCGAATTTTTGGGCGCAGCGTTGGGGCCCCTCCGCAAGCAATGACGCTGTATAAGAGGCGTCTGGCGCCGCATCCCTCCTGTTGCGGATCGTCTCAAAAAGACGCTGCAGGATATCGCCAAGCTCGTTATTTACCGGCGTCATCATCTGTTTCCTTCGGTCTGACAGCCTTCGCTAGCGGCTTATTGGTCGCCGCTCAACCGGCGGACCGGTAGGCCGGCGCTGGCGAATGCAGCTTTTGCGTCGTCAATCGTCACCTCGCCAAAATGGAAAATCGAAGCGGCAAGCACGGCCGAAGCGTTCCCTTCTGCCGCCGCTGCAACCATATGGGCGACGCTCCCCGCCCCGCCAGATGCGATGACCGGCGCCGTCACCGCCTCGGCGACGGCTCTTGTGAGCGCAATGTCATAGCCGTTTTTGACACCGTCCCGATCCATTGATGTCAACAGGATTTCACCAGCCCCGCGCATAACTGCGTCTTTCGCGAATGCGATCGCATCAAGGCCGGTCGCTTTGCGCCCGCCATGGGTGAATACCTCCCATCCGCTTTTTCGAGCCTTGGCGTCGATTGCCACGACCACGCATTGAGCGCCAAATCGCGCCGCTGCCGCATTGATAAGGCCGGGGGTTTTGACGGCAGCGGTGTTGATCGCGACTTTATCGGCGCCGGCCAGGAGAAGCGCGCGAAAATCATCAAGGGAAGAGACGCCGCCGCCAACAGTGAACGGCATGAAACAGCGTTCGGCGACGTCCGAGACTGCGCCGAGCAAGACGCCCCTGCCCTCATGGCTTGCGGAAATATCAAGAAAGCAGAGTTCATCAGCGCCTGCCGTATTGTAAGCCTCAGCGGCGGCGACCGGGTCGCCGGCGTCGCGCAGGTCAACAAAATTGACGCCTTTGACGACGCGGCCGTCTTTGACGTCAAGGCACGGTATGATGCGTATGCTGAGCATTAGGTCCGGGTCAGTTGCGCCAGAACGGCTTTATTTTTTCAAACATGGCCCAGGCCCCGTCAATCTCTTTTGCCGCCGCCTCGGCGCGAGCCGCATAATAGCCGCAGATAAACCCTGCAGCACGCATGGCCTCTGGGCCTTTGCCCATCGCGGCTTTATTTGCAAGTTTCTGCGCTACGATCGCATCGTTGAGAACGCCAGACGCATCCTGCATCTCCGCCATGGCCGCCATATAGGGTTTGCGCGTGGCTTTGGGGTAGATTCTGCGGAATAGCTGAACACCATAGCGCAATTTCTTGAGCGCCAATCGCAATGCGTGAAAACTTGTCGGATCGGCCGGGTCGGTTCCACGCGCAACCTTGCAGGTTTTGCGCCTGGCGCGGTCGAGAACGCGCGCGCCAAATATCTGCGCCGGAACGCTCAGCTGCTTGGCGCGCCAGGGCTGCAAATGTGCTGTCGCCAGAAGGTCGAGGACAAATTCTGAAAAGACAGGGTCGGCAATTTGCGCCGAAGCATCAGCCCAGGCCAAAGCGCGGTGCGTATGGGCGGCGGCCTTTAAGCGGGCAAGGCCGTCAATTGCGTAGCGGTTCTCGGCGATAGCGGGCAGGGTGTGATCAAGAAAGACATCCCAGTCGCGCGCCGGCCCCAGGGCGCGCGCAATAATTCCAGCCTTTTGCGCCAAATGTTGCAATTGCGGGCATTTGGCGGCGCGCCGATAAACCCGCTCGACGGCCCGAAACCGGCGAAGCTCAACGCGCATCCGGCGCACGCCTTGCGGGGCGCGGGCGTCCAGGATCGACGTCTGGAGCCTGATGAGGCGCTCCGCAGCAGTGATCAACGCGCGCTGCAGGATGGCGTCGGCGTTGTCGCTCGCGGATGCCGAAAACGGCGTGACGTCGGGAACCGCAAAGCAGCGCCCCGAAGCGATCAGCGCCGCCGCATCACGCTTTGAAAGCATGTGAAGCCGTAACGGCGCATTTTCGAGCGTGAGCTGCGCTGCGACAAAAAGATCCGCCGGATCGCCCGAGATGAGCTTAAGCGCGACTTCACCGATCGGTCCGTCGACTGGACGCTCGGCATTGAGCGCCGCCGACGCCGTGCCGATATCGATCGAAATTTCGAGCGCCGAAGTCTTGAAGTTAAACTCAGCGCGCCAGCGGTCGATGGAAATTTCTGAGACGGCGCGCAGCCTCAGCGTCGCTTCCTCAAGCAATCGATCAATTTTGGCTTCTCCGACCGGCGTGGGAAAGCCGGCGGTATCGCCAAGGTCGCAAACCCATTCCCGGCGGGCGGTAATACCAGGAGAAGCCGTGGACTTGATGGTTTGAACGGTTCCATCTGAGGCTTCCCGCTGTCTGAGGCTAAGCCCGGCGGCGGCCAACACGCCGTCAGCCGTATCAAAATAAACAGATCCAATTCGCTCCCAGCGACCCCCGGCGGGTATCAGGGCGCGCAAGAATGCGCTTTCCGGCAATGCCGATAACATTGGCATTGGCCCGGAAAACTTAACTTCCAGTTCCTTGTTTTCTTTGGCCATATTTGGCGCTGACCCACTTTTTCCCCAGCACCGGCCACCATAGCGTGCAGTTCTGCTAAAGGACACGGAACGAACCGCAATAAACCGGCCGCATTCTGGGTGATCAGGCGGCGCTGTCGGCCGCCGCGAGAGCCTCGACGGGATCGATTCGCCCGTCATAAAGCGCACGCCCGATGATCACGCCTTCGATATTGTCATGAGCTCGTTTCAGGCCGGTAATATCGCTTAACGAAGCCACCCCGCCGGAGGCAATAACCGGTATGGCCGCGGCTTCGGCGAGGTCGGCGGTCGTTTCGATATTGACGCCCTGCAGGGCGCCATCGCGATTGATGTCTGTAAAGATAATCGCTGCAACGCCCTGATCCTCATAGCGTTTTACTATTTCTGCTGGGGTATGACCGGAATCGCCATCCCAGCCGTCGGTCATGACCCGGCCATCCCGGGCGTCGATACCGACAACAATTCGGCCGGGAAATTTTTTGCACGCCTCGGCAACGAACCTGGCGTCTCGAACAGCGGCCGTCCCCAAGATAACCCGGGTCAGACCAGCCGATAGCCATCGTTCTATCGCGGCAATATTGCGTATGCCTCCGCCAAGCTGAGCCTTCAGCTTAGTGGCGCCCAGTATGGCCGACGCCGCGCGGCCGTTTTCCGACTGCCCGGCAAAGGCCCCGTCCAGATCAACAATATGAACCCAGGAAAAGCCGGATTTTTCAAAATCGGCAGCCTGCGCTGCTGGATCCTTATTATAGACTGTTGCCGCGTCCATCCGCCCGCGAAGAAGCCTGACGCAGGTGCCGTCTTTCAAATCAATTGCCGGATAGACCGTCAGACACCGGGTCATTGGGGCGACCAGTTCAGGAAGTTGGCGAGCAAGGTCAGGCCAGCGGCCTGACTCTTTTCAGGGTGGAATTGGACACCGAGAATATTGTCCCTTGCAATCGCCGCCAGCACGGGCCCACCATGATCCGTAACCGAAATCGCATGCTGGTCGCTTTCGAGATCGAAATGATAGGAATGCGCGAAATAAAAGGCCTGGCTGTCAAGCTTCGCGAAGAGCGGATGAGATGCGCATAATTCAACCTGGTTCCAACCCATATGCGGCGTGCAAAATCCCGGCCTGGGCGCAAGCGGCTTGACGATACCCGGTATCCAGCCGAGCCCCTGGTGGGATCCAAATTCCAGACCTTGCGTAGCCAGTAGCTGCATGCCGACACAAATCCCCAGAAACGGACGGTGATCGATCAGGACCCGGTGTTCCAGCGCCTCGAGGACGCCGCGGCGCGCCGCAAGCCCGGCCATACAAGCCGCAAAGGCGCCAACGCCCGGCAAAACCAGGCGGTCAGCGGCGCGAATCGCCGCCGGGTCGTTGGTGATTTCGATTGCCGCGCCGATGCCGGAATCGCGCGACGCCCGCTCAAACGCCTTCGCGACGGACCGGAGATTTCCGGATCCACAGTCAATAATCGTAATGTTTTGCGCCATGGGCCGCTTTTAGCGCCGCTATGATGCCGTGCAAGAGGCCCAATATTGGTGATTGCGCAATAAAAAACCAGCGCGGCCGAGGCCGCGCTGGTTTGATTTGGTTTCTGCGTTGATCGCGGCGGACCGTCAGGCTGGAGCACCCCAACAGGCGTCGATTGCTTCTTTCGATGCAGCGCCTAGATTTTCCATATCCGTTTCGGCGGCAGCGGTCATCAGCTTATTTATTCTCAATGACTCCGTTCGCGCTGGAATTAGCCTGGTCGAAGGATCAGCGCGTGCACTGATCCATTGCCGCCTGCGCCTCATCGGAAGCCGCTGCATAGCGCTCTGCGGGATCGGCAATTGCGCCGAGCGTTTGAAATTCCTCTTGTAGCGCTGCGCTTTCAGAAACCGCGTCCTCAAGGCAGGTGCAACCGGATGTGTCACGGCCTTCTGCTTCAAGAGCAGCGATGCAGGCATCAGCCATTTCGCCCGCTGATACGGTTGAAAACGATGTTGCGCAGACAGCTGCCGCAGCAATGATTTGTGCTAGTCTCATTGGAATAGACCCCTGTTGGTTTCGCGCCCAAAAGCCCGGCAATGCCGGACAAAACACAACTATCGAGCAGCTCGAATTTTCACCCCAGCTGCGATCTGACCCCAAAGCGGCGTGCGGGGTCAAGAATTTCGAGAGGCAAAAACTGCAATTAACGCAACGGTAAGCCGCTGCGGCGCCGGCGCAGGATGTGGCGGGGCCGGCAAATGACGATTCAGCGATTTTCGGCAGGGGCGCCCGGCGTCAGCCGCCAAGGACGCCTTTTGTTGAAGGGGCCGCGCCTTCGGCCCGCGGATCGAGGGCGACCGCCATGCGGAAAGCCCGCGCCGTCGCCTTAAAGCAACTTTCGATAATGTGGTGCGTATTGGCGCCGTAAATGTTTTCCACATGGAGGCATAGACCCCCATTCATCGCAAAGGCGTGAAACCACTCTTTGAACAACTCAGTGTCCATTTCGCCAATTTTCGGCCGTTCAAAATTGACCTTCCAGACAAGGTAAGGGCGTTTCGATATATCAAGCGCGGCGCGCGATAATGTTTCATCCATAGGAATACAGGCGTGACCAAACCGTACGATACCGGCGCAATCGCCCAGCGCCTGCGCCGCCGCCTGGCCGATAACGATTCCGACATCTTCGACAGTGTGGTGCATGTCGATATGAAGATCGCCTTCCGCCCGCACTTTCAGATCGAGCATCGCATGCTTGGCGAACGCCTCGAGCATATGATCGAAAAAGCCAATGCCGGTGTCGATATCGTAATCGCCCGTTCCATCGAGTTCGAGCGCAACGAAAATATCCGTTTCGCGGGTCTTTCGCTCAACTGTGGCTGCACGCATGTGGCTTTCCTTTGTCACGTCCAGCCATGAAGCTGGCCGCCTTGAAGCCCGGGCCTGGCGGTTTAAAGTAAGGCCGGATTAATCTGGTTTCTATTGAAGAAAAGACTATAGGTCCACAATCAGGGACCAAGAACCAAGGCAAAACCTTATGAGCATGTTGGAAATGCACGGCACAACGATTTTAGCTGTGCGCCGCGGCGGCGCGGTCTGTGTTGGCGGCGACGGTCAAGTGAGCCTCGGGCAGACGGTGGTTAAGGGCGACGCAAAAAAGGTGCGCCGGCTCGCAGGCGGTTCGGTCATTGCTGGTTTCGCCGGTGCGACAGCGGACGCATTTACGCTGCTGGAGCGCCTGGAATCGAAACTTGAGCAATACCCGACCCAGTTAACCCGGGCCTGTGTCGAGCTTGCAAAAGACTGGCGCACCGACCGTTACCTCCGGCGGCTTGAGGCGATGATGATCGTTGCTGATAAAGACGTAACACTCACGCTGTCGGGCGTCGGCGATGTTTTGGAGCCCCAGCACGGCGTCACAGGCATTGGTTCCGGCGGCGATTTCGCCAGGGCCGCCGCAAGGGCGCTGATCGATGAAACCGACCTCTCAGCCGAAGAAATTGTTCGCAAAGCGATGACGGTCGCCGCTTCGATTTGCGTTTACACCAATGGCGAATTGACCATAGAGGCGATTGCAGGGGACTGACGGTTATCTGCCGGCCGGGATTGCGCTTTGCCGCCGCCGCTCTATTTCTCTCCTCCGTTACCAATGTATTTTAGGCCAATTCCATGACTGACTTTTCTCCCCGTGAGATCGTATCCGAACTTGACAGGTTTATTGTCGGACAAAATGCCGCCAAGCGCGCCGTCGCTATCGCGCTGCGCAATCGTTGGCGCCGTCGGCGCATCGAAGGCCCCCTGCAAGACGAAGTGACGCCAAAAAATATTTTAATGATTGGTCCGACCGGGGTTGGCAAAACGGAAATCTCACGCCGCTTGGCCAGGTTGGCAGGGGCGCCGTTTTTGAAAGTCGAAGCGACTAAATTTACCGAAGTGGGTTATGTCGGTCGCGACGTTGATTCCATTGTTCGCGACCTCGTCGAGATTGCTGTTGGTCTTGTTCGCGAGTCAAAGCGTGAAGAAGTAAAAACCGCCGCACACGCCGCGGCCGAGACGCGCGTTCTCGATGCGCTGGTCGGCGAGCAAGGCGGGCAGGCGACGCGCGACAAGTTTCAGGAAAAGCTGCGAGCGGGCGAGCTTGACGATCGGGAAATCGAACTCGACTTGCGCGAGACTCAGAGCGGAACGCCGATGCTTGACATTCCGGGCATGCAGGGCGGTCAGGTGGGGATGATCAATTTGTCGGACATGCTGGGCAAGGCCTTTCAGGGTCCGCGCACAAAACGACGCATGAAAGTAAAAGACGCCTACGCTCCGGTCATCGCCGAAGAGTCGGACAATATGCTGGACGAAGAGACGATTGCCCGCGAGGCTGTCGATCTCGCGCAAAATGACGGCATCGTTTTTCTTGACGAAATCGACAAAATCGCGCGCGGCGCTGAGCGCGCGAGCGCCGATGTTTCGCGCGAAGGCGTGCAGCGCGATCTTTTGCCGTTAATTGAAGGCGCCACGGTGCCAACGAAATATGGCCCGGTCAAAACCGACCACATTTTATTTATCGCGTCCGGCGCTTTTCACCTTTCAAAACCATCAGACCTTCTGCCGGAACTTCAGGGGCGGCTGCCGATACGCGTCGAGCTGGATGCGCTTTCACGGGATGATTTGCGGCGCATTCTGGTCGAGCCGGAAGCGAGCCTTTTAAAGCAATATGCAGCGCTGATCGCGACCGAAGGCGTGAAACTGGTGTTCTCCGAGGACGCCGCCGATGCGCTCGCCGACGCCGCCGTGGCGGTTAATTCGAGTGTTGAAAATATCGGTGCGCGGCGCCTGGCGACGATTATGGAGACGGTGCTTGATGAAATCTCGTTCAGCGCCGCAGACCGCCCCAGTGAGACGATTGAGATCGATGCCGCCTATGTCGAAGGGCGCCTGGGCGATATCGCTAAAAATGCCGATTTGTCGAAGTATATCCTTTAGCAGATATAGGCGCTTTCGTTGTCGAAATGAGTATTTTTGCGGGCTGTTTCGGTAACATTGCCGGGATTTCGCCGGTGCGCGCCCTGAACCCGCCATTTTCCGCCATTCAGCAGGGCCCGAGAGCGACTGTGGCAGATTTCGCGCAGGATCGCCCCGGGGCGGACCAATGGCCGCCGACGGGCTTTCGCAAAGCTTAATAGCAGGTTAATCTAGCGGCCTTCAGGGGAATAGTGGGCTTATGGTTATGGCAGACGGCGCACCAAGGCTTTTTGGCAAAAAACGCTCTTTGATGGACGAGGCTGAGGATTCCGATCCGCGCTTCTCAAAAAGGAGCGAGCCGGAAAAAGCGCATTTTGGCGGCAAATCGAAGAAACGCCCGCGCATCGCTTTTACCGGCGAGGAATTTGGCTTCGGCTATCAGGCGACCGAACATTTCTTAAGGCGCGCACGCGAACATGGCACCGTTGCTGACGCCGGCATCTCCGGCGTCTCGGCGCGGACTGAGCGCGAGTTTGACGCCGCCAGCAAGAACAGTCGGTTTGATTATCATGCGGACATTCCGCAACCGTTGCGCACTAAAGAACAGGCGTTGATGGCGGTCAAAAGTCAGACAGCGGATTTTGCGCTGGCGCCATTTTATAGTCCCTATGCTGGTTATGATTTTGAAACCCTGCGCGCACTGAGCACGCTCGTAACCCTCATGGGCGTCGAGCAGGTTGAAGCGACAGACAATCTTTGCCTCGCCGTTCATGAGTCTCAGCTATATGACCTCATTCAATCTTCGCATCCGGGAACCGGATTTTCTGCGCTTCAACGGCGAATGCGGAAATCATGGGGCAGGGTCGATGCCGACAGCGGCAATGCGCCCGGCGGCGACTATGAAGCGGAAATGCCGCGCGCCGGTCTGCCCATTGACATGGCCGACCAAAAACTAATCCGTGACCGGATCGATACCGTATTTGCCGGCCCTGAGGCGGCAAGGCGCTGCAAATCAAAACTCGACGGGCTTCGCGCGATAGGCCTTGAGGTTCAGGAAACCGCTCAAATGGTCGAGCCGCATCGCGAACTCGCCAAACTGGCGAGATCGTCAACCAATCCGACGCGGCAGACAAATACCTTTTTCGATCCCGTAACTGGCGAAACGCGGTTTTTCTCGTCACTCGGCGCAGAATCCCAAAGCGGCAACCTGTTTGGCATGGTGCTTCCTTATGAAGTTGCGATGCGATCATCTGACTATCTGATTATTGACCATAATTTCGATGACGCACCGCCGGCAAAAACGCGGTTTATGGCTGTCGAAAACAACCCCGATCACAGTCTGTTTGAAGACAAATACCGCACCACAGATGCACGCACCGCCTATTGGGATCGTCGCCTCCAGGCTGTCGCCAATCGGGGCGTTTCCGTAGGCGCGGGCATCATGCAGTTTTTGGGGTCAGTATTAGGCGTCGCGTCCGTCGCCTTGATCGCTTTTGGCGCCTTTGGCTTAAGCGCGGCGTCAATGCCGTTTCTTGAGGTTCCAGCCGCTCTGGCCTGGTTGTCATCAATGACCTCTGGGGGCGCATTGTTAATGGGCGGCGGTCTGGCGCTTCTTTCCTGGAGCATGGTTTCGGTTCGAAGTGCAGGCGAGCACGGCGTTCGCGTGATGCTCCGCTTCCGGCGCGACGGCGCCGCAGCTTCAATCGGCGATGTTGAAAACTACCTGCGCAATTACGGCATCCGACATGCTGTTGTTCGCCTCGGCGAAGACAGCGAGGCTGATGCACCCACCTCAATCGTCCTTGATATCGAATTCGATCGCGAAGATTTCTCATATGGGCCGTTCGCCATGCTGACGCGACGCCTTCGCGGTTCCGTTGTTAACGGCGCACTTAAAAAAGCTTTTCAGCGATGGAAGAACCGGGGCGTTATCGTGCTTGCGGCGATGCCGTTTGAGCCGGAACAGGCGCAATTGCCGAAACACAAGGCAAGGCGCTGGTGGAGTGACGCGGTCTCAGCCTGGGCAGGGGACTTTGTCGAAACGATGTTTATTCGCTTTTCGCGCCTGTTGATTTTTTATGCGATTCCAGCGGCGATCATCCTTTACGTGGTCTGGAAATATCTGCTGAAGGGATAATCAGCGCGCGTTTTCTTTTCGACCGGCTGTTTTCAAAAACACATAGAACGCGCCGCCGCCGCCATGGCGCGGATGTGCGGCGGCAGCCCTGATAACATGCTGGCGAAAGGCGTCTTCGGAAAGCCAATCCTTAAAGCGCGCGCGCAAAATGCCGCGGCCAGCATGGCCAGACGACGCCCCCTTTCCGGTAATGATGAGGACGCATCCATGGCCTCTCGCACGTGCTTCCAGCAAAAAGCCGTAAAGCGCCGCACGCGCTGTCACTTGCGTGTGGCCATGAAGATCAAAAGTCGCATCGATGGTTTTTCTACCGCGCCGCACCAGACGGTCAGCCTTCGGATCCCCCGCCGAAAACGGATCCTGACGCTGCGGCTTTGCGGGCTCGTGGCCGCGCGGCGCCACAGGCGCGGTTTTTTGGGCGGGAAGGCCGGTTGACGGTCCGGTACGGCGCAATTGCTCCGGCCCCGCAGCATTGCGCTCAAGCGGCGTGACATTGCGAACCGCGCGGCGCCACAGCGCCGCTTCGCCAGAGGTGATACGCCGGCGTGTCACCGGGCCTCTTCATGGCCAAGGCGGGCGGCAATTGATTTTGGGGTTAGAACATAAACATTGCCGCGCGCGTTCATTTTGCCGGCAATGTCTGCAGCATAGCTGCCGGCGCCCCAGAAGACATCGCCCCGTAACGGGCCTTTGATAGCGCCCCCCGTATCCTGCGCAATCATCAGCTTTTGGATACGCTTTTCGTCAACACCGGCAACCGGTTCGATATCGACCCACACCGGCGCCCCCAGCGCATGAAACCGCCGATCTACCGCGAGGCTTCGTTCCGGCGTCAGTGCGACGCTCTGGGCGCCCGGCGGGCCCAAGCCGTCAACCGGTTTGCCCAGCTCGCGAAAAAAAACATATGATGCATTTTGTTCGCGTAATTCCCTTGCCCTATCAGCGCCGGCATTATCCAGCCAGTGGCGGATTGACTGCATGGTGACATCTTCGAGCTGCATCAACCCGCGCTCCACCATCACCCGGCCGATCGCCGTATACGGTTGGCCGTTCTGTGCAGCATACCCCATACGTACAGCGTCGTCAGGCCCGAACAGCAACTGACCCGATCCTTGAATCTGCAGAAAAAACAAATCATCGGCGGACATCCAGGCCAGCGGCTCGACACTGTCGGCGAGGGCGCCTTCATTAATCGCGCGCCGATCCCAATATGGAACGAGGCGGTCTTGTTCAAGGCGACCTGCAATACGCTCCCCCTTAAACTCATCGCGGAACAGCCCGAGATCGACCTCAACCAGATTGTCAGGGCGCGGATAAAGCGGGCTATGAAATTGAGCCGCCCAATTGCGCGACGCGCGATAGGCCGGCTCAAAATATCCAGTAAACACCGCCTCTGTTTCATAGGCTGGGGGCGACCGGCGCGCGCGCCCCTCCGGCAACGGGTCGCGACGGGTAAGGATTTGCATCGGTCGGAAATAGAATTCGAAGAAAGAACGAATCGCACCGCGCGCCGCGACCGGCGTTGTATGAAAAGGTCCATTGATCGCCCGCGCCTGCGCGCAAGGCTCTCGCCAATCCGCGATTCGGCCGCCCAGGCCGCTGACAGCTTGAACAGCTGCCTCGACGCCAAGGTTTTCCTGTGCATTGGCCGGGGCCTCGTCATCCAATTCGTCGAGTTTATCGCAGGATCGAAGAAAGGCTGAAAATGCCGGCGCCAGGTCATCCTGCCGCCACCCGGGCAAGTCGGCAAAACCGACCGGGCGGTAGTCGAACAATGGCGGGCCATAATCGGACGCCGAAAACACACGTTGATAATGCGGGCGCAAGACACCGCCGAAGACCAGCGCCGCTGCCAACACAGCGAGAAAAACGGCGCCGGCAAATAACAATATCAGTAGTTTCGGTTTGGTCGGGGTCAAATTTTCGGCGTCCTCTTTCAGCGCCGTCAATTTTTAGTCAGCGCTGCCGGTCGCCACAAGCATCCAGTTTGGATCCCTGCTGGTATGCTTTCGGCTGAAGGTCCAGCGATCTTTGACCAGTTCAATTCGGTTTGGGTCGCCGTCAACCACATTGCCATCGCTGTCGCGCGTTACGCGGACCTGATTTGACGTAAATTCGATGGTCGCACTCATCCATTCGTTTTCGACCTTGCTGTCCACAATGGCGGCGCGGTCGATGCCGACGAATTTCAAATCCGTAACCAGTCCAGCGCTGTCACGTTCGGCCGCGGCAGTTTTGAACGCTTCATAAACAGAGTCGTTCAAATAGGTGCGTATCGACCGGATATCCGCTGAGGCAAAAGCCTCAACAATCATCTCATAAGCATTCCCGGCGCCTTCAAGAAAAGCCGCTTCGTCAAAAGAAGGATCGGCCTCGCGCAACACTCTGGCGTTTGTTGAGACCGGTTTTGGCGGCGTTGGTTCCGCATCGTCCTGTTCCGCCAGCCGTTTGTCTTCATTGGCTGCATCGCCATGGCGTCCGTCCATATCGTAGCGCTGTTCATGGCCGGTCCGGGTCCCCATCACAGAAATCAGACGGAAGATGATAAAGGCGGTCACGCCAGCGAGAATGAGAAGAACGGGATCCATAAGACAACAATTATATCCGAAAAAACCTTAATTTTGCCGTTGCGCTCTCTATATAGGAGCGAAACCACAGAAAACACCATCTTCCTATGCTTCTTATCGTCATCACGCTATTCGTTCTCGCTCCAATCGCGGAAATTTATGTGCTTTTGGCGGCTGGCAGCGCCTTTGGCGTGATGCCAGTGATCGGCGCATGCTTGGCGACCGCCTTTGCGGGCGGTTGGATTATCAGGATTCAAGGCCTCGCGGCTCTCAATGCAGCGCGTCAGGATCTTACCAATGACCGCTTGCCGGTGGCTTCAGCGGTCAATGGCGCGGTGTTGTTGATTGCTGCGCCGTTCCTGATGACGCCGGGATTTCTGACCGACGCCATCGGATTTTCCTTACTGATCCCGCCGATCCGCAACGCCGTCGCCCGGTTTGCGCTTCGCGAAATAAAAAAACGGATCGAGCGCGGCAATGCGACGATTACGATCCACAGGCCATAAAGCCTTCCCGGGTTGCGGCTGCAGGATGGTCCGTGTAAACAGCGCGGTCCTTAATATTCGAAACCGGCGGTGAGAGATGTCCGAGACCCCAGAAAACCCAGCAAATGCCGATGGCGCAGCCGCACCTGATCCCAATAATGCCCCCTCGATGGCAATTATGGCTCAGTATCTGAAGGATTTATCATTTGAAAATCCGCGCGCGCCAGGGAGTTTTCAGGGCGATGCTGCGCCGAATATCGATGTGAATGTCGACGTTCAGGCCCGCGGATTAAATCCTGATCAATATGAAGTCGAACTTTCCGTCGCGGCGCGCGCAACGCGTGAAGGCAATCCGGTGTTTGTTGTCGAAGCAACCTATGCGGGCGCGTTCCAGATCAAAAACCTGCCGCGCGATCAACTCGAAATGGCGATGCTCGTGGAGTGTCCGCGGCTATTGTTCCCGTTCATGCGCCAAATCATCGCCGACGCTACCCGCAATGGCAACTTTCCGCCGCTGATGCTTGAGCCGATTGATTTCATGGGCATCTTTGTCGCCAACGCCGACCGCGCGCGGCAAGAGCAACAAGTCGAGCCGGCGCAGGTTTAACCGCTCATCCGCCGCCACAGCGCCTCTTCGCCCAACTCGGCGACAAAGGATTCATGTGCGCTTGCCTCTTCAGCGCTGAGCTTTGAAGGAAGTGCGTGGGGACGTTGTTTAACCGGCGCCTTGACGCTGCGGGACTGGTTTGGGGCGTCGGCGTTTTTTTCGGCGCGGACAAAATTTAGGCCGGCCTGAGCCCCGCCGGTCAGCTCAATATAAACTTCGGCCAGGAGCCGCGAATCGAGCAGGGCGCCATGGCCGTCACGTTCACGCTCCCTGGTGTTAATGCCAAACCGTGAGCATAGCGCGTCAAGGCTTGCCGGCGCCCCGGGAAATTTGCGCCGCGCCAAAAGAAGCGTATCAACAATTTTGTTCCCGAGCGGCGCCAGGTCCGCCGCCTTAAGCTCGGCCTGCAGAAAAGGAAGATCAAAAAAGACGCCATTGTGGGCAATGAGTTCTGCATCGCCCACAAATGCTGTGAAAGCTGGCGCTGCCGACGGATCGGAAAAGCGCGGCTTGTCTTTAAGAAAGGCGCCTGAAAGACCATGCACCCGAAAAGCCCCGTCAGGCATGTCCCTTTCCGGATTTACATAAGAGTGAAAAACCTGTCCGCTGATTGCCCCATTGATCAATTCAACGGCGCCGATTTCCACGATGCGATGCCCTTCAGCAAACTTAAATCCGGTTGTCTCTAAATCAAAAACAATTTGCCGCGTCATTACGCAATCCCCGCATTAATCCTCTGACGGATAAAGCATCTGCTTTACCAGTGTGGCAATCGCCTTCAGCGTAAATGGCTTTTGGATATAACCGGCGCCGTCAATGATATCGAGCTGCTCACGTACCGCCGCTTCCGCATAGGCCGACATAAACATCACTTTCGCCTTTAACGCCAACTCGTTGCGCGCTTTGTCAATCATCGATGGCCCGTCAAGATCGGGCATCATAACGTCGGAAATAACCAGATCAAATCCCGCCTTGTCCTCTTCGAGGATTTCAAGCGCCTCTTCACCGTCAGCAGCCTCAGTCACTTCATAGCCGCAGTCCGACAGCGTTACGACGACGAAGTTTCGCACTGGATCTTCATCTTCGACGACGAGAATTCGGCCGGCACCCGTCAGGTCCCGCGGCTCGCTTTTCACCGTGGCCTTAGGCTCGTCAACGGGATCGTCCGCTAAATTATGCGCTGGCAGATAAATTCTAAATGTTGCGCCTTCGCCGATATCGCTTTTTAGAACGACAACACCTTCCATTTGGCGAATGACGCCATAGACGGTTGAGAGCCCCAGCCCCGTACCTTTGCCGGTTTCCTTCGTCGTAAAGAACGGATCAAAAATCTTGTCCGCAATCTCTGACGCAATGCCCGGCCCCGTGTCAGATACTTCGATCAATAAATAGTCCTGCGCGGCAAGGCCGGGCGCATCATGTTCTACAATCTCATTTTCCGGAACGTATTGCGTTCTAATCGTCAGTACGCCGCCTTCTGGCGCCATCGCGTCACGCGCGTTAACCGCCAGATTCATCAGCGCCGTTTCAAGCTGGTAGCGATCGACCTTGACCGGCGGCAGAGCTCGTCCATTGACCAATTCGAGTTGCACTTTTTCGCCAATCGCGCGGGTCAAAAACCGCGAGAAATCGCGCAATATTTCTGTAATCGAAAGAACTTCGCGCTTAAGCGTCTGCTTGCGCGAAAATGCAAGTAATTGCTTTGTCGTATTTGCGGCGCGCTGTGCGTTTTCGCGAATTTGAACAAGCTCCTGATACGCAGGATCGCCGGCCGGATGGCGCAGCATCAAACGCTCGCTATGCCCCAGAACAACTTGCAGATAGTTATTGAAATCATGAGCGACTTTACTCGCCAGCTCGCCAATGCCGCGCAGCTTTTGGTCTTGCGCATAGTCTTCTTCCATGCGCTTTCGATCGGTGACGTCAACAGAATAAAGAAGCGTGCGGCGAACGCCGTATGATCCGCGCTTGCGCCGAACCGGTCGCGCATAGAGCGCAAAAGTTTGCGCGGCGGCACCTTTGCCAATTGTCACTTCAACAGGAACGGGCGCTGCGCCTGATTTTGCTTTGCGCTTTACTTCCCCCGCCAATTCTTCAAGCGGTTCCGGCGGCACAGACTTTAGCAGCGGCGCGTTCTTTTTCGACCCGCCAAATACATCCGTAAACGCCTTATTTGCCTGAACAATGCGGCCGTCGCGATTAATCTCCCCATCAACAATCGCAACGCCAAACGGCGATTCCGAAATATCTCCCGACAATGTGACCTCTTCGACCTCATCGTCCGCCTCATCAAGCGCCAGCTCGACACAGGCAAAGCCCTCGCCAACACCGCCGCGCCGGAAGCTCGTGAAAACGCCCTCAATGGGGCTGTCGCCGAGACGGCGTATTTTCGCCGGCTGAGGGCTGCGGTCAATCTGCCAGAGCGCGCGTATAAGCGATCCGGTTTCCCCAAGGACGACGTCATCGATATGGCAAATGCCGCCGCGCGCCGCGCCCAGCTTTTCGCGCATGGCCGCATTCGCCCAGGGAACTTGCCCCGACTTTTCAATCGCAAACACTGCGCGTGGAAAATCTGCATACGCAGCGGCCAACGCGTCATGTTCTTCTTCTTCGATCGGCAGTTCGCGCAAGCGCCAGGCGACGTGCTCATCGGCGCCCCTGATCGGGCGTACACTGACTTCAAAACACCGGCGCTCCCCGCCGCCTACGACGCCCATCAGCTGATAAATAACTTCTTCTGCAACTTCAGCACTTTTAGCAGCGCGGCACAGGCGAAAAACCTTCGTCGCTTCCGCGCCCTGTTGCGCAAACAAGCGGTCAATCCGCGGCGGCAAGCCTGCGGGACCAATAACGCCCGCCTTCCTCGCAAGATCGAAATAAGCGCGGTTTGCATAAGTCACGACGCCATCGCGCCGCGTTACCAGACGCGCATCGGCATCGACGTCGAGGACGCGTTCGGCGAGCCCGAGGGCGCCAAGAATTTCTGCACCCGCCAACTCAGCGGCCTCTGATGCAGGCTTGCCTGCGGCCCGGCGAAGCATCGCGCCGGCAAGAAGCACCGGGGAGAACATTTTAAGGGCGGCGCCGCCGAGGAAAATCGCGATCACGAGCGCCAATCCTCCCGCCAGGACGAGGCCTGGAGCGCCCGAGTCCCGCGCGCTCAAAATCACATAAATAATGGCGCCGATCGCAACGAAAACGCCGGCCCACAAAAGCCAGAAAGACGCAATGTTCCAGACGCCATCCCTGTCGCCAGCATCGTCGCGAATCTCTGGAATTTCTGCTTCTTCGTCAGCCTCAGCCTGTTTAGCCGCAGCGGCATTCATCAATTCTATTATTTCTTTGCTGGTTTTTGGGCGCGGCGCCGCGTCGGAACCGTCGGCAATAGCAGCGTCGGCATCTGCAATGGCCGATGTATTCGTCGTGTCAGCTGATTTCGTGCTCGCCACGGCGCAGGTCTCCACTCCGGTGATTCGAACTGCGTAATATGGCCCGCTTTGCACCTCCACGCCACCAGCCAAGCAGGGCCGAGCTGGTTGGTTTTCCCCGAAAAAAGACGTCGGCAATCAATTCAGCGGCCGGGCTGCTTTTGCTTTTCGCATGATGAAGCCAATGATTTTCGCGACCGCCTCATAATGATCGATCGGGATAGGTCGGCGCCATAACCGGCGCTAACGCGGCCGTAACAGCTAATGCCGCGACTAATCGTGTGTGCAGTGAAAGCGTAAAGTCGCCAAGCGCCGGCGCTGTCATAAACATCGCGCCAACGCGGCAAAAAACTGCAAAAATAATGAAAACGTCCAAAGGCAGCGCGGAAAGCGACAGTGACGCGGTCATCAGCCGCCTCCGATCCCGCCGACTGCAATGCGCCCATAGAGCTTTGTCGCGAATTTGCCCAACGCGCCGCCCATAAACGGCAGGCAAATCGCAATCGTGATGAACATCACGATGATGCGCGGCACAAAGACAAGAGTTAGCTCCTGCACCTGATTGCCGCCTGAGCGTATGCCCGGAGCCGCCGCGATATGGCGCGGGTCAGCGATCTGCATTTCCGACGCAGCACTGGCCATGGCCTTGAAATTGGGCGCCTTTACGTCTTGCGCAACATAGTTCGGCGTATCGGCCTTGGCGATATTTCGTGCGATCACGCTTGTCCTCGCGGCAAGCCCCGTCAGTAACGGGATTTTGCTCAAATCCATGTTAACGCCCTTCCATTGGCCTGTCTTCGCGCCTTATGGTTAAGCGGGCGTTGACATCAACACCCGTTATCTTGGTTAACAAATCCCTACACGGAGCGCCGCAGGTGAAAAAAAAGCTAGGTTTGGTTCTGGGATCAGGCGCCGCGCGCGGCTGGGCGCATATTGGCGTTTTGCGGGGCTTGGCGGAAATTGGCGTTAAGCCGGATATAATTGCCGGATGTTCTGTTGGCGCACTTGTCGGCGGCGCCCATCTAATTGGGGCGCTCGATGAATTTGAAACCTGGGCGCGCGAGCTGAAGCCATTATCAGCACTTGAAAGCTTCACTTTGAAATTGAGACATGGCGGATTTATTGACGCCCGCGGCATTTTCGAAGCATTCGCACAATACGATAAAAATATCGAAGACCTGCCGGTCAAATTCGGTGTCGTCGCCGCGGATCTCGCCACTGGCGAAGAAGTGGAAATAACAAGCGGCTCTGTAATCAGCGCTGTACGCGCATCAAGCGCGATTCCGGTTATATTCCAGGCAGTCAAAAGAAACGGAAGCTGGCTCGTTGACGGCGCGCTCGCCAATCCTGCGCCCGTCTCGCTGGCGCGCAAGCTGGGCGCCGAGATCGTCATCGCTGTCGATCTGAACGCCGTGCCGCGGGTCCTTGCCAGGTTTGACGCGCCGCCGCCAACGGTTCCGGCGGTCATCTCCGCGGACCAGCGCCCGGCGCCAGGCATTACCGGGGCGGTCGCCAAATTGATCGAAGACACGCAAGCCGCTGTGTTACGGCAAATAGATTTCGCCAAAGCGCGCACGCACGCCTCGCCGCACCTATTTGAAACCGCTTATGCCGCCGCAGACATCTTTCAGATGCACCTCGCGCGGTCGCGCGCTGAAAACTGCCCGCCAGATATTCTCTTGCGGCCGGACATGCGCGACGCAATGCCGACGGCCTTTGACCGGGCCGACGAGTTTATTGAAGAGGGTCGCCAGACCCTACTGGCGCAACGCGGACAAATTGAGAACCTTCTTGGGTCATCAGAAAGGGTTGGTTAAAATGCCTAACATGTTCTTGGCGGCGGTGCTCGCGCTCATCCTCGCCGCCTGCGCCACTGCGGACGGAGCAGCGCCGAAACCCAATCAAGATCCCGCGATGATGATGGGCGCCCATCATGGTCCGCATATCATCTCTGTAAAGAGCAATGGCGACTTTGGACAAACTCTCCGCCAGTTGCAAAGCGCTGTTGATCGCCGCGGCTTCAAAACATTTGCTGTAATCGATCACGCAAAAGGCGCATCTTCCATCGGCGCCGACCTCCGCCCGACCACGCTGATCATCTTTGGCGACCCAAAGGGCGGCACGCCGCTGATGCAGGCCGAACAACGTCTGGGGCTGAGGCTGCCGTTAAAAATGCTGGTGTTTGAGGGTGCTGACGGCGATGTTCATGTCGCCTATCCGGATATGGCCCATCTCTTTCATGAATATGGCGTCAGCCGGCTCGACGGGCCGCTCGGCAAAATCGAGAGCGCGCTCGCCGCGATCTCGGCGGAAGCTGTGGCGAATTAAGCGGCGCTATAATATATCCAGAACCGCTTCCGGCGGGCGGCCAATAGCCGCCTTTGCGCCGCTCACAACGATCGGCCGTTCCATCAGGATCGGATTTTCGACCATGGCCTGGATTAACGCCGCATCTGTTTTTGCGGCTTCGCTGAGGTTAAGATCCTTATACGGCGCTTCTCCCTTGCGCATGATTTCGCGTGGGGATTTTTCGAGTTTTTCCAGCACTGCCTTTATCTCATCTGCTGAAAGCGGTGTTTCCAAATAGTGAACAATTTCCAGCTCGACGCTGCGCTCTTCCAGAAGCGCGAGCGTCTGTCGCGATTTCGAGCATCGTGGATTGTGATAGATAGTGACCGTCATAAAGCGTTCCTGAAAATCAAAGCGAAAGCCTATACCCGCCGCTCTCGGTCAACAATATCGATGCGCTCGAAGGGTCAGGTTCAATTTTCTGCCGCAGGCGGTAGACATGGGTTTCGAGCGTATGCGTTGTAACACCGGAATTATATCCCCAAACCTCGTCTAGCAATATATCGCGCGTAACCGGCTTACCGCCTGCGCGATAAAGAAATTTAAGGATCGATGTTTCTTTTTCTGTAAGGCGGATCTTTTTGTCTTCCTGAGTCACGAGCATTTTCACGGCCGGCCTGAATTCATAGGGTCCAACCTTGAACACTGCGTCTTCGCTTTGTTCGTGACTTCTTAAATGTGCACGCACGCGGGCAAGCAAAACACCGAACTTAAATGGCTTTGAGACATAATCATTTGCGCCAGCATCGAGCCCCAGGATTGTGTCCGCCTCGCTATCGGCGCCGGTCAACATGATGATTGGCGACTTAAAACCGTTCTTGCGCATAATGCGGCAGGCTTCGCGGCCATCCATATCCGGAAGCCCCACATCCAGCAGCATCAGGTCGATATGCGCTTCTTCCTTGACGCGTTCAATTGCGGCATTTGCTGTCTCAATAGGCTCAACGGAGAGCTCGTCATGAACGTTAAACTGTTCAACCAGCGTCTCTCGCAGCAATTCATCGTCATCAACCAGAATAATCTTTTTCGCCCGCGTCATCGCTCATCCCACTTTCTTGGTCTTATTGGCGGCGTCTTACAGCTAAACTACGCAATATTGGAATTCACTTGCGCACAATTTTTCGTCAGAATACGTTATCGCATCATGGCCTGCCGCACTCGGTATGGATCTTTTTCGGCTCAATAGACGATTTTGCTCTCTTTGATGTTCGAATTCAGAAAATGTTACTGAATATTAGACCATTAACGCTTGATTCTGGCGCCGAAAATTGCGGCGCCCACCCGTATATGGGTCGCCCCCAGCCGCACCGCCACCGCGTAATCGGCGCTCATGCCCATACTCAACTGCTCCAGGCCTTGCCGTTTGGCGATTTTCGCGAGAAACGCGAAATGCGGCGCGGGGGCTTCATTGGCTGGCGGTATGCACATAAGGCCAGCGATTTCCAGGCCAAATTCGCTGCGGCATTGTTTAATAAAGGCATCGGCGGCGCCCGGCAGGACACCCGCTTTCTGGGGCTCCTCTCCAGTGTTGATTTGAACCAGCAGATGCGGCCGGCGGCCCTGGGCGGCGAATTCGCGCGCTAGGGCTGCTGCTATTTTGGGCCGGTCCACTGTTTCAATCACATCAAACAGCGCCACGGCTTCAGCGGCCTTGTTCGATTGCAGCGGTCCCACAAAGCGAAGCTCGATGTCGGTATATTGCCGACGAAGCCGGGGCCACTTTCCAGCCGCTTCCTGCACGCGGTTTTCGCCAAAAACCCGGTGTCCTGCTTCCAGCAAAGGAACAATGCGCGTCGCATCATGCTGTTTTGAAACCGCCGTCACCGTAACCGCCCCGGCAGCGCGACCGGCCTCGGATAACGCCTTCTCTATTTCTTCCTTTATGCTGCTAAGATTGCCCGCAGGGTCGATAGTATCAGTTGAAGGATCAGATCGTTGCATGAGGTCAAACCTGAAGGTGTCGCGGCGCGTGCCGCCAAACTAGCAGCCGCCGCGCGGTCGCTCAAACGCCAATCGGGCGTCACAGCGCCTTTTTGTCTGGTCTTCCTGACCGACCAGAACCGGGCGCCGCAACCGCACGATATCGCGGGCGTCCTGCCCCGCAGCGCTGCCGTGATATTGCGCGATTATCGGCACAAGGACCGGAAAATGCTGGCGATGCAATTGAAGTTAATCTGCGCGGCGCGTGGCGTTTTTCTGCTCGTCGGCGCTGACCCGGCCCTCGCCGAAGACATTGGCGCGGACGGCGTGCATTTTCCCTCCTGGTATGAGGGCGCACGAAATATCCCCCACGGCAAGCTGAAAACCGCGTCATGTCATACAGCCGCCGATCTCAGCGGCGCCAATGCGGCGGGTGTCGACGCTGTGTTGCTGTCGCCGGCTTTTCCGACAGCAAGCCACCCCGGCGCAACATCGCTTGGCGCTGACAGATTCCGCAAGCTCGCGGCAATATCGCCGAAACCGGTACTTGCCCTTGGGGGCGTCAATGAAAACAACGCCGAACAGCTTGGCGGCGCCAATGTCGCCGGGCTTGCGGCAATTGGCGCATTTTTGACCTGACGGTTATTCGTTCGCCTCAAAGATCATCCACACGCCCAAAACATTGCCCGCCGGATCGCGAAAATGAAACCGCTTACCGCCTGGAAAGTCATGACGTTCTGTAATTTCGCCGCCCGCGGCCACAACATTCTTTTCGCTGGCGTCAAGATCCTCTGCATAAAGAATAATGAGCGGGCCGCCGGCAATCGGTTTTTCGCCGCCGCGAAAACCGCCATCGAGCCCACTCGCTGAGAAGCTGACATAGTCCGGGCCCCAATCCTGAAATTCCCAGCCAAAGGCTTCCCCATAGAATTTTTTGACGGCGCCAAGGTCTTCAGCGGCAAATTCCACATAGTCGATATGATTGTTTGTACGCGTCATATTTTGATCCTGGATTGGCGGTTGATCGCCGTCATTTTGCCGTGAACAGCCGGCAAAAAGGGCAAAACACGTGATTAGCGTCACAGTTGAGATTTTTTGCACGGCAAAAGCTAACACGCTCAAGGAATTTCTCCCTTATTGAAGCAAAAGAAAATGGGGCGGCGAAAAACGCCGCCCCGTTTCATTTCCCCTCTAAGCCTAGGCGCATAGAACTTAGAATTTGATCGAGCTCTCGATCACTACCGTGGCGGCTTCTTCGGGGCCGCCGACGGCAATTGGTTTTTTGGATTCAACATATTGCGCCGCAGCCCCAACTGTGATGCCGCGGGTAATCGTATATGTCACACCCCCCTGCACCGTTCGCGTGTCGGTGTAGAGTGTCGGGTCCAGCGGGTTCGGGCCGATGGCCTTCGCTTCCGCTTGGCCGTAACCAACCATAAAGGCGACATCGCCCTCATCTTCGCCGGTGCGGAACGTGATGCCGGCGTCAAACGCCAAATAACCGTCATCTTCAAAAGAGGCGAGGCCGGCGTTTGTCGTTTTGACCGAGCCCCCTAGCGTAATGCCGCGGAACGCGAGATTGAGGCCAACAGAATAGGCCTCATAATCATCAAACGCCAAAGACCCCGCAAGCGCATCCTCGTCAGCGGTTATATAGCTGGCGCCGACGCCTACAAATAGTCGGTCGCTGCCGACGCCAATCCCTTTTTGATAATAAAGCGCCGCTTCGATCGCATCTTCCCAGCGCGCCGTTTCGGTCAGCATCGTGCCGTCCGGCGCGATGATGAAACCTGCTTCCGGCGCACACAGACGATCGCCGCAATTGCGCAAGACCGGCGAATAGGAAACGCCAAGCTGCAGACCGCCAAAGGCGCCGCCGAGAAAATTCGCAGGCGGCATATAGGTCAGCTTGGTTGAATAGCCGGTAAAATCATTGACCGTGTGGACGTCGTTCAAACCGGATAAATCCGTCTGCCAATCATTGACATTGAGCGCGCGGAAAATAGTCGGCGACGTTACGGCAAGCGTCCTCGCAACGCCCTGATCACGCCCAACAATAATCTGTCCAAACGATCCTTTGACAAAGCCATAGGCGCTTTGCATATACGCGTCGCTGTCGAGCGGGCCGATGCCGCGAGGGCCGCCGATTAAAAGGCTTGAATAGCGCCCGCCGCCGTAACGTTGCGCTGGTTGATCCGCGTCGAGGCGGGCTCCCACAACCGCACCCAATTCCAGGCCGTTGTCCAGCAGGGTCGTTACCGTTGCGGTGACCTCGGCGTTGGCGTCAGCTTTGGCGTCGCCGTCAACAACACCAACGACAGCGCTGACTTCACCTTCAATATCAAGCTCAACCGGGTCCGCAGCATAGGCGGCGCCGGCGGTCAATGCCGCCGTACAAACGCCCAGTAATGCCTTCCGCAAGAGGGTCATCGGTCCGTTTCAGTTTTAGCCCTGATCGTCGTCATCAGGCGCTGCGTCGTTAGTTTGCGCTCAAAACAATTGCCCCCGCAATTGTTACAAGCGGCTATATTCTCGCCGGAACCCCGGCAATTATCTCCCCCCGCAAGCCCCATACCAAAACCATATACTGCACGCCATTTACCGCAAAACCCTCCAACAAAAGGTTTTTGTTGGAAAACTCTAGCGGCGCATGGTTGGCAGCCATCCGATATTTCAGATAATGGCGCCCGGTGCGGCGCGAAACAAGCGTTCTTCGGTTAAGGCCGTTGTCTAATCGCGATGTTGTGGTAGGAAAGCCACGGCCCTGCCGATGTCTCGGTGCGGGGCCGTTTTTGGATCAAGGTTAAAAACATGAAGTCAGAAAAATTTAGTATGTTCAAGGTGTTAACGATTGCATGCTGCGCTGCGGCGCTGGCTGCCTGCGGCGGCGGCAACAGATCGAACGATCGTAATGCAACGCTTGCGGCATATTCGGATGGAAAGGGCGCACAAGCGACCACGGTCAATCGGTATCTGTGGGCCGCTTCGCTGGAAACCCTTGATTTTCTGCCGGTTTTTTCTGCAGACCCGATCGCGGGGCTGATCATTACGGAATGGTATGTCAATCCGGAGCTGCCCTCGGAGCGCTTCAAGACCAATGTCTATATTTTGGATAATGTGCTGCGCGCCGACGCGTTACGGGTCTCAGTTTTCCGCCAGGAACGCCAGGAGGATGGCGGGTGGATTGACGCGACAGTTAACCCAGCGACAGGCCGGGAAATTGAAAATGCGATCCTAACCCGCGCACGCCAGCTTCGGCTTAACGTCATTGACGGTTAAGGAGCCAAGTCGCGCGCCGTAACCGCCCGACCGGCCTTGTTCAGTGAACCAGGCTCAGAACTCGATTACGGCGCATTTGTCGGCGCAACCCCACAAAAATCAGGCCATACTTTTGGCTGGACAGGTTTGGGTGCGCGGTGTTTTGTGCGCTGCGCCATTTGAAAGACCCATGAAATGCCTCGCTACAACCCTAAAGAAGTAGAGCCAAAATGGCGTAATCGCTGGAGCGAGGCAGGCTGTTTTAACGCCGAGCCGCCCGGGGACAAACCAAATTATTACGTCCTCGAAATGTTCCCCTATCCATCAGGGCATATCCACATCGGCCATGTGCGCAACTACGCCATGGGCGATATCATTGCGCGCTATAAAAAGGCGTCAGGCTACAATGTTCTTCACCCGATGGGCTGGGACGCTTTCGGAATGCCCGCTGAAAATGCGGCGATGCAGACCGGCTCCCATCCCTCGACATGGACCTATGCCAATATTGAGGCGATGCGCGATCAATTAAAGCGCATGGGGCTGTCAATCGACTGGACACGGGAATTCGCAACCTGCGATCCGGAGTATTACCAACAGCAACAGCGGCTGTTTCTCGATTTTTGGCGGCGCGGATTTGCCTATCGCAAAGAAAGCTACGTCAACTGGGATCCCGTGGATCAAACTGTACTCGCCAATGAGCAGGTCATTGACGGCAAGGGGTGGCGCTCTGATGCGCCCGTGGAACGGCGCAAGCTGTCACAGTGGTTTTTGAAGATTACCGATGAGGCGGACGACTTATTGGCCGCCCTTGACGACGGTCGGCTTTCGGGCTGGCCCGATAATGTAAAGCTGATGCAGAAAAACTGGATCGGCAAGTCAAAGGGCTTGTCGATGAAGTTTCGTTTCGCGGATGAAACATCTGAATTCACTCGGCCTGACGGCTTCGAAGACGGGCTTGAGGTCTATACAACGCGCCCGGACACGTTGTTCGGTGCGAGCTTCTGCGCGATTGCGCCGGACCATCCTCTGGCGGCGCATTTCGCGGACGGCAATCCTGAATTGCAGGCATTTATCGCGGATTGCCTGAAATCCGGCGTTTCCGAGGAGGCGATCGAAAAGGCGGAAAAACGGGGCTTCCCACTGCCAATTGAATTGGCGCATCCATTCGATGACCGCCGCTTGCCAGTCTACGTCGCGAATTTCGTTTTGATGCAATATGGCGCCGGCGCGATTTTTGGGTGTCCGGCGCACGATCAGCGTGATCTCGATTTCGCTCGAAAATATGGCCTTAGCGTGCTGCCGGTCGTCCTTCCGCCGGACGCCAACTCCGCAGCGTTTGAAATCGCCGATGAAGCTTATGTGGGACCCGGAACACTTTTTAATTCGGCGTTTCTTGACGGGCTTTCGATTGAAGACGGTATTAGCGCCGCCATCGCCAAAATCGAAGAGATGGGGCATGGCGCCTGCGCAACGCAATACCGTTTGCGCGACTGGGGCGTGTCGCGACAACGGTATTGGGGATGCCCGATACCGGCGATCCATTGCGGCAAATGCGGGATCGTCCCGGTTCCCGAAAAGGACCTGCCGGTAAAATTACCGGAAGAGGCAGATTTCTCCGTACCCGGAAATCCTCTTGACCGGCATCCGACATGGAAGCATGTGGACTGCCCGCAATGCGGCGGCAAAGGCACACGCGAAACCGATACGTTTGACACATTTGTCGATAGTTCCTGGTATTTTTCAAGGTTTGCCGCGCCCGCCCCGGACAAACCTGTCGACAAAACTGCCGCTGATTACTGGTTGCCGGTCGATCAATATATTGGCGGTGTTGAACACGCGATCCTGCATCTCCTCTATGCGCGCTATTTCATGCGGCTAATGCGGCAATGCGGTTATTTATCCGTAGACGAACCATTTGCAAATCTGTTTACGCAGGGCATGGTCGTCCATCGCACGTTTCGCGACGAGAGCGGCGAATGGATTTTGCCTGAAGATGTGACCGTCGAAAATGGCGTCGCGCGCAGACGCGACGGCAAGGGCGGCCCGGTCTCCATCGGCCCCATTGAGAAGATGTCGAAGTCGAAAAGGAATGTTGTCTCACCGGAAGCCATCGCCGAAACCTATGGCGCCGATGCAGCGCGGTGGTTCATGCTTTCGGATTCGCCGCCGGAGCGGGATGTTGAATGGACCGCTGCGGGCGTCGACGGCGCCTGGCGCCTGGTCGGCCGTATTTGGGACACCGTGTCGCCAGCGAAAGACCTGTTGAAAAAAAACGGTCTTTCAAAACCCGCTGCGGACAATGCCCTGCGCCAGGCAACCCACAACGCCATCGCCGGCGTCACCGATGACATCGATAATTTCCGTTTTAACAAGGCGATCGCCCGTATTTATGAATTCCTGAATATCCTCAAAAAGACGAAAACCTCAAGCGATTGGGCGCAGGCCGAAGCGTTGGGGGCTCTGACGCAATTGATCGCACCATTTACGCCGCATCTGGCCGAAGAGTGCTGGGAGACGCTGGGCGGCGAGGGCTTCGTGTGCGAAGCGCCGTGGCCGAAACCCGACCCGGCGCTGTTAGCCAGAGAAACGCTCGTGCTGGGGGTCCAGGTCAACGGCAAACGCCGGGCCGAGCTGGAGGTCGCCGCCGATGCTGACAATGAAACAGTTAAAAAGCTGGCCTTGTCGGCAGACGCCGTCAAGCGGCATATTGACGGCAAGACTATACGCAAAATCGTCGTGGTGCCGGGACGGATCGTCAATATTGTGGCAAACTAAATCACCGCAGCCTCGCGCCGCATTATTGCAGGGAGCATCAATGAAACCTTCAAGGGCCATTCTATCCGCGGCGCTTCTTGCCAACTTGCTCATTATGACGGGTTGCGGATTTCGGCCGATATACGCAACCAATGCTGACGGATCGCCGCCGCTCAACCAACTCGTCGCCATACGCCATGTCGCAGCGCCGGATACCGTCCGTTCACTGATTGGTGACGCTTTGCACGACCGTATCCTTCTTAAGGAAGGCCAGAACCCGAAATACGATCTTTACGTCAAGGCGAAAGAAAGCGCCGAACGACTTGCAGTTCAGATCGACGCCACTGTGACGCGTTATAATTATCGGCTCCGCGCAGAATACACGCTGGTCAACCTTGAAGACGGCACACGCAGAAACGGCACAGCGACAGCGGTTACGTCCTATAATATTGTCAGCTCTCAATATTCAACGCTATATGCGGAAAGGACTGCACAGGAAAAAGCGTCGCGGCTTTTGGCTGAAGAAATCGAGCGCGACCTTCTCATTCAATTTTCCGATGAGGGGGCCGGGGACGACGATGTGGACGCCCCTGAACTTGAAGTCGACGGAGAAACAAACCTCCTCGTTAAGCCCGGTGAGGGCAGCGCGGTGTTTGACAAGGTCGAATAATGGTTGCGCTAAAAGGACGAGCGATCAAAAGCTTCCTTGCAGATCGCGACAAGACTATTGGCGCAGTATTGATTTACGGACCGGACGCAGGCCTTGTGCGCGAACGTGCTGATTTAATCGCCCGCGCAATCGTTCCGGATTTCAAAGATCCATTTAACTACATCGAATTGACCGACGCCGACCTGAAAGAGGAACCGGGCCGGCTCAGCGATGAGGCTGCAGCTTTGTCTTTCATGGGCGGTGAGCGCGTCATCCGCTTACGAACGGGCGGGGAAGGGGCCGCCAAAGCAGCCGCCAATTTGCTCGACGGGCTTGACGGCGGCCATGTCAAATCAAATGGCCTGGTTGTAATCGAGGCTGGCGGCCTGACGCCGCGTTCAGGCTTGCGCAAGGCGTTTGAAAAAGCAAAAAGCGGCGCAGCGCTTCCCTGTTATTCTGATGGCCCGGCGGAACTTCGCAATATGGCAATCGAGGCGGCGCGCGCCGAGGATTTACGCTTTGATGAAGATGCGCTCGACCTTCTCACCGGCATTCTCGGCGAGGATCACGGTGTTTCGCGCGCCGAGATCGATAAACTCATCCTTTTTAAAGGCCCAAAAACGCTCCGGGGCGGACCAGGAACGCTGACGCTCGAAGATGTCCGGGCATCTCTTGTGGACGGGCTCGGCGACGCGATGGACGATACCGCAAGCGCCTGTGCTGACGGCGCGCCAGGCGGGCTCGCCCAGGCGCTTTACAAGGCAGCCGCTGCGGGCGCGAGCCCGATTGGCTTGTTGCGCGCCTTGCAGCGCAATTTTGCGCGGCTGCAAACGGCCGGAAAAATGGTTGAGGCGGGCGACAGCCCCGCGGGCGCGATGAAGAAACTGCGGCCGCCAGTGTTCTTCGCTGAACAGCGTGCTTTTGAAGCGCGGCTTTATAAATGGCGCGGCGCGCGTCTCGATGCTGCGCTGCGGATGCTGATCGATGCCGAGCTTGAGGCAAAGACGACAGGCGCGCCGCAAAAAGAAATCGTTGAGCGCGTGGCGCTGCGGCTCGCGGTGATGGCGGGACGTTAGGCTGCTATTGCGTTTCCTCGACGACCCGCGCCATCATTTCCGCAAATTTTTCCGGCTCTTCAAAAAACGGAAAATGCGCAGAATTTTCAAACTCAACCCATGACTTTGCGGGCGCGTCGACAAGTTCGAAATACTCTTGAGCAAGCGAAACCGGCGTGACCAGATCGTGAGCGCCCATAAAAAAATAAACCGGCATCTCGAAGCGCGTGACATTCGCCAAAAGGGGGCCGTCGATCAAATCGCGCTTCATATGTTTTGAAGAGAAGGCAGACCCGTCTTTTACCTTCATGACATCAGACAAAGAATATTCAGGCGCCAGCAGGCCCGTTAGAATGAGCGGCGCAAATGATGTTGCATTGTGAATTTCCGATCCCGTCTTGAACAAAAAATCTTCCCGGTTGGCGTCCGTAAGCGGTGTGTCGGACGGCAAACCAAGACCGGTCATTTGGCGGCGCAAATAGGCGTCTTGTATCTCAATTTCCCGTGTCATATCAGCAACTTGCCCGACACCAATAAAGGCTTGAACGAGCGCCGGACGGCGCGCCGCCAGGAGCGCGCCGATATAGCTGCCATGGGAGTGACCGACGAGGTAGACTTTGTCCGCGCCGAGGGTCGACTGAAGGTAGGCGATTACGGCTTCAGCGTCAGCGACAAGCTGGCTGGTCGAAATTTGTGCGGGATCCATTCCCTTGCGGAAAGACTTTCCGGCGCCGCGCTGGTCCCAATGGACAACAACGAAATCTTCTTCGAGCGGACGTTGAAACGCATGTGCAAGATACATGGCTGGCATACCGGGTCCGCCATGCAGAAACAACAGAACCGGTTTTGATTTGTCCTTGCTTCTGATCAGGAGATATTGACGGTCGCCGTTTATGTCGACCGCGCCAAGTTTGGCGATGGCGTGTGGGGCGAAAATCGGCGGCGTAAAAGACACGAACCACCGCGCAAAAATCGCAATGGTCAACAGCAAAATTACAAAAGATATTGATCGCAACATGGCACTCTGCCAGCGGAGAGGCGCAGAATAATAGAAATTTGTTGCTGCGGCTAGACTCGGGCGCCCATCAGGCGGCGGCAAATATCATCGAGCTGATCAAGGGTCATATATTTCAGCGTGACCGCGCCTGCGCCTTTGGATTTGTGATCGATATTGACCTCAAGGCCCAAAATCGCTGCCAGGTCGCGTTCCAGGGCCCGCGTATCGGAATCCTTGCGCGCTGAGGAAGTCGTTGTTTTTGTTTTGTTTTTCTTGTCTGGCGTCGCGTCATTGCCGTCCCTGTCAACGCTTTTTGCAAGGCGTTCGGTCTCACGCACCGAGAGACCGTTTTTGATCACCAGCGCGCAAACCCGGTCCGGATCAGCGCTCCCTAAAAGAGCGCGCGCATGGCCCATAGAGATGGCGCCAGCGCCAAGCGCCTCAAGCGCCTTTTCCGGCAGGTTGATAAGCCGCATCATATTGGCGACGTGGCTGCGGGATTTGCCAACTGCTTTTGAAATCTCTTCCTGGGTGCGGCCATAAGAATCCGCGAGCCGGTTGTAGGCTGTCGCTTCCTCGACCGGATTCAAATCAACGCGCTGAACGTTTTCAATTAAAGCGATTTCGGCCGCCTGTTCATCCGTCAGCTCACGGATTATTACTGCAACATTATGAAGATGAGCTTTTTGCGCCGCCCGCCATCGCCGCTCCCCCGCGACAATTTCATACCGGCCGCCGCCTATGGGCCGAACCAGGATCGGCTGCAAAAGTCCACGCGCCCTGATCGACGCCGCAAGCTCTTCGATGCCCGCCTTGTCGAAAATCCGCCGCGGCTGGTTGGCGTTGGGTTTTAAAAACTCAATCGGCAGTTCGCGCTTGCCGTCGCCGTCGCCAGGGGCCGCTCTCATCGACGGCGCGTCGCCAAGAAGGGCGTCGAGCCCACGACCTAAGCCTTTGTGATGGCTTTTCTTTTTCTCTGCCGCGGCCATTTTAGCGTCCCTTCTAGTCTGTTTATATTACGCCGCTCGGGGGCGCGCGCGCTCGCGCTGAATTACTTCGCTTGCAAGCTGAATATAGGCCTGGCTGCCTGGGCATTTGAGGTCGTAAAGCAGCGCCGGCTTGCCGTAGCTCGGCGCTTCGGAAATTCGCACATTGCGGGGAATAACCGTCCGATAGACTTTGTCTTTCAGATGCGCGCGCACATCATCCTCGACCTGATTTGTCAGGTTGTTGCGGCGGTCGTGCATGGTCAAGACAACACCCTGTAATTCGATATTCGGGTTAATCCGTTCACGGACCGTATCGATCGTGCGGAGAATTTGGCTGAGGCCTTCAAGCGCAAAGAATTCGCACTGCAATGGAATGATCACCGCGTCTGCGGCCGCCAGGGCGTTCACGGTCAGAAGGCTCAATGAGGGCGGACAATCAATCAGAATATAAGTCGCGCTGTTTGACGCCCCATATTCCTCAATCGCGTCCGCAAGGCGAAAATGCCGGCGGTCAGCGTTGATCAGCTCGACCTCAGCGCCGGCGAGATCAACCCCGGCAGGGGCAAGCATCAAACCAGGTATATCGGTTTCAGAGACTGCCGCTTCCAGTCTGTATTCACCGCCGATGACGTCATAGGTGGTGATTTCACGCTCGGAGGCGCGTTTGCCAAGCCCTGTAGAGGCGTTGCCCTGGGGGTCGAGATCAATCAGCAGGACGCGCTCGCCGACGGCAGCGAGGGCGGTTGAAAGATTGATTGCGGTCGTGGTTTTGCCAACGCCGCCTTTCTGGTTGGCGATAGCGATGATTCTGGGGCGCGAACCGCTCGACTTATTGGGCACGGCGTAAGTTTCCGATCTCTAAAATGGTCGCATCGGGGCTGGTTATGCTTGCGTGGCGTATGACCTCCATATGCCAATATTTAGCGGCTTCGGTCAATTCACCCTCTACATCTTGTCCCTTGGGCAGGAAATACCGGGTCTTTTGTCGCGCAATTCCAGCGCCATAGCCTAGCAACTTCGCAAGCCGGGCGAGGGCGCGGGCGGTAATGATGTCGGGCGGCTTGGGCGTGGACAGGTTTTCGATTCGCTCCGGTATGACCGTTACATTGGAAAGCCCCATCGCCGAGGCGGCGGCGCTGAGGAATTTAGATTTTTTGCCCGTTGATTCGACTAATGTGACGTGCACGTCCTTTTCCACGAGCATCGCCGCCAGCACCAATCCGGGAAACCCGGCGCCCGACCCAAGATCAAATACGCTTCTTGCGTTCGCGGGAAGCAGCGGGACAATTTGCGCCGCATCAAGGTAGTGCCGGCGCCACCGGTCTCCGATCGTGGAGCGCGCAATTAAGTTGTGTCGCGTTAAGGATTCGATCAGTACGCGATCCATCGCCTCAAGGCGCGTCATTGTTTCACGTGAAACATGCGCAGTGGCGGCAAATTCGTCTGGCGTCACGAAACAGCCCGTTGCGGGTTCTTTTTCGCCCATGCGAGCAGCAAGGCAAGCGCCGCCGGCGTTACGCCTTCGATCCGCCCGGCCTGTCCAAGCGTAGCCGGGCGCGCATCCACAAGTTTCTGGCGCACTTCGTTTGAGAGACCGTTGATCAGTGCATAGTCAAGATCATCCGGGAGCCGTAATGATTCGTCGCGCTTGAAAGCAATAATATCGGCCTGTTGCCGGTGCAGATATCCGGAATAGAGCGCATCGAAAGCCAGCTGCTCGGAAATTGCATGCGGCATCGCTGCCAGGGCCGGCCAAATTGCGGCGAGCCCGTCAATGGCAACCTCGGGGAGGGCCAGGAGATCCGAAACCGATCGACGCCGGCCATCCTGATTTAATTTAATGCCGTGCCGCGCCGCCTCATTTGGGGTCAATGATGTCCGCGCCGCCCACGCGCGCGCCTCTTCGAGCAAGGCCTGTTTCACGTGAAACTTTTCGCGGCGCTCACGCGCAACGATGCCAAACTCTATTCCGCGCTGCGTCAGCCGCTGGTCCGCATTATCTGACCGCAATGAGAGGCGGTACTCCGCCCGGCTGGTAAACATGCGATAAGGTTCTGTAACTCCGTGAGTTACAAGGTCATCGATCATGACGCCGATATAGGCGTCAGACCGATCGAGAATAAAAGGCGCCGCCGCGCCAACCTTGCGTGCAGCGTTAATCCCGGCCATCAGCCCTTGCGCCGCCGCTTCCTCGTAACCGGTGGTGCCATTGATCTGGCCAGCAAGGAAGAGGCCGGGCATTGTCCTGGCTTCAAGCGCAGGCGTTAGCGCTCTTGGGTCCACATAGTCATACTCAATCGCGTAGCCATAACGGATCACTTTAGCCTGCCCGAGGCCCGGTATCGTCTTCAGGAAAGCCGCCTGCACATCTTCCGGCAGGGAGGTCGAAATGCCATTTGGATAGACCGTGTGATCTTCCAATCCCTCGGGCTCGAGGAAAATCTGATGCGCGTCGCGCTCGGCAAAACGCACCACCTTGTCCTCTATGGAAGGGCAGTAGCGCGGCCCACGGCCGGAAATGCCGCCGCCATAAACAGCAGATTTGTTGAGATTTGCTTCAATGATCTTGTGGGTTTGCCGCGTCGTCCCGGTGACGCCGCATGATATTTGCGGAACTTCAATACGGTCCGTCAGGAAGGAAAAAGGGACAGGGACATCGTCGGCAGGCTGCATATCGAGGCTCGCCCAATCAATGGTGCGCCCATCAAGGCGCGCTGGGGTGCCGGTTTTAAGCCGCCCAAGCCGCAGGCCGCTGCCATATAGTCGGTCTGAAAGGCCCAGGGCAGGGGCCTCAACACCGCCCGTCGCCCTTGCATTTGCCCGGCCGGCTGGAATTCGTTGGTCGCCAATATGAATGACGCCCTTTAAAAACGTGCCTGTGGTCAAGACGACGGCGCTGGCGCCGATGCGCGTTCCGTCAGCGCCGACGATACCGGTGATCGCTACCGCCGGTTTTGTTTCACGTGAAACATCCGATTGAGATGCCGGGCTGGTGAGCAGGTCTTCGACCGCAATCTCTGCGATATCGAGATTGTCCACCTCTGCCAAAAGGCGCTGCATATGCATTCGGTACAGAGCCCGGTCGGCCTGGGCCCGGGGGCCGCGCACGGCGGGACCTTTGGAGCGATTGAGCATCCGAAACTGAATGCCCGCAAGATCAATAACCCTGCCCATAAGGCCATCAAGGGCGTCAATTTCCCGCACCAGATGACCTTTGCCCAGCCCACCGATTGCGGGGTTGCAGGACATTTCGCCTATCGTATCCAGGCGGTGCGTCGCGAGCAGCGTTGACGCGCCAGCGCGTGCGGCCGCCGCCGCAGCCTCGCAGCCAGCATGTCCGCCCCCAATCACGATAACGTCGTAGGAATGTTTCATTTTAAATCTCTCGCCGTTCCTATAGGGGAGGCGGGCCTTTATTGGAATTGCCCTGAGATTAAAGTTTAGGCCTGAACTCACTCCAGCTCTTTTGCGCCAAATAGAGCGCAGATCGCTCAGTTGTAAGAACCCGGCACAACAACGGGGTACCAGCGCTATGGCGCTAATTCAGCTCAGTCTGGTTTTGGCCGGCAAACCGGCCCTCGCTTCGACGTCGCTTCTGATCGAGAAGCGTTGGTAACGCCAAGGCATGGGCGCCCGTCCCGCAAAACCATCATAAACGATTGTAACGCCGCCTTGCTGCAGGTTTGTTTCACGTGAAACATCAAATCCAGCGGCGGATACAAACGATAGGCGGCGCCAAACTATTCCTCCGCCTACCAACAAATGAATCGTTTTCATCTGCGAGCGTTAACCATATTATCCCTGTACGGATCGCCTTAAATTGGCGCCTTTTCCCCCTGGCATGTGATCTGCAAAGACCGCTTTATTGGGGGCCGGCAGGCAGCTTCAGAAGGACGCAGCCATGATCATTTCTGGGGCGAAATCATTGAGACAGAGTATACGTTATACCAGCACCGGTTCCGTGGACTTTACACTTGACCGTCGCCGCGTTCATCTGTTGCTGGCGCGCAGGTTGAGCGAAAAAATATCCAGTTATGAGCGCGCCGCGGCAGGCCTTGAATCGAGCGGCGAAACCGACGCCGCGAACGCTCTTTACCAGGCCGCGCGGAAACTAAAAACAATCACACGACGCACCCTTTCGAAGAAAAAGGCCGGCTAGTTGTAGGCGCCGGCGCGGGCCCTACTTCCCGATACAAAAGCTCGAAAAAATTTCTCCCAACACGTCTTCAACGCCGACCGCGCCGGTAATCGATCCGAGCGCGCGGGCGGCAAGGCGCGCGTCTTCTGCAGCCAGTTCTGGCGCCGTTTCAATATTGTGTTGTGCTCGATCAAGCGCCTCAATTGCCGCTTCAACCGCTTTCACATGACGCAGCCGGGTCAGGCCCGGGCCGTCATTTTCATTATGCGCAGTTGCAGTTACAGATAAGGCGTTCACCAAAGGCGCCAGGCCAAGTCCGGTTTTTGTAGATAAAACAAAGGCTTTGACGCCGTCAATCGGCGCCTGGTCAGGTATGGCCGGCTCAAGATCCGCCCGTGACCAGACCAGAACATCACCGGACCGGAGTAGGGCCAGCGTTTCCCGGGAAATGTAAGCGCTTAGCGGGTCAAGCACCGCAACACGGATATCGGCTGTCTCGGCCCTGCGCCGCGCCCGGCGCATGCCTTCTTCCTCTATCCCATCGCCGGCTGCATCGCGCAGGCCGGCTGTATCTGCGATGGTTGCAATAACGCCGTCGAAGTCGAGACGCGCCTCAATGACATCGCGTGTCGTACCCGCAACATCAGAGACGATCGCAATCTCTGATCCGGCCAGAGCGTTAACGAGAGACGACTTACCCGCGTTAGGCGGACCGATCACGGCGATCGAAACGCCTTCACGGATCATCCGTGTACGTTTCGAATCGAGAAGAAACAGGGTTAATTCTTTCTTGAGCTCGGTAATCGCCGGGCCCGCGCGGGCGGCAATCGCCGCCGGAATATCGGCCTCGTCAGGGAAATCAATGTCGGCCTCAAGGGGCGCCATCACCGCCAAAAGGCGATTTTTCCAGCCCTCCGCCATCGCCGACAGCCGCCCGTCGAGCTGACCCAAAGCCTGCTTTCTTTGCCGGGTCGTTTCGGCATCGATAAGATCTGCAAGCGCCTCCGCCTGCGCTAGATCAAGCTTATTGTTCTTGAGCGCGCGGAGCGTGAATTCACCGGCCTCCGCCGGTCTGGCGCCGGCCGCCGCCAGCGCCTCAAAAAGAGACATCTCGACCGCCCGGCTGCCGTGCAAATGAAGCTCGCCGACATCCTCGCCGGTATAACTTTGGGGGCCCTTAAAAAGTATGGCCAATCCGCGATCGATCAGCGATCCATCGGCCGGGTCGCGAAACGCCGCCAGTTTTGCCTCTCGATAATTAATCTGTTTACCAATTAAGTCGCTGACAATGCGATGCGATTGCGGTCCTGACAGGCGATAAACCGCGACGCCAGCCTTGCCCGCGCCCGACGCCCGCGCAAAAATCGTATCGTTAATGGCGATCATGATGGCCTGCGTTTCCACGCCCGACGACGCTTCGGCGCGGCCCGGGCGGCAACATTTATTTCTTTTTTCCCGCGCTGGACATCGCCGCGCCCATCAAATTTTGAAACTGCTCAATTCCCTTGCCGCCCATATTTACCCAGGCGGCGATCAGACGCTCGGGATCCGCCAACGTATCCATATTTTCCTTGGCGCGTCTCGACATCTCGTCGACAATCATTTTATTAAGCGGCTCAACATCCGGCATTCCGAAAAAGCTCCTCGCTTCCTGCGGCGTGCAGTCGATATTGACGGTGAATTTCATTTCTCATCTCCTTTGGCCGCTAGACCTACGCGCCATGGGCGGCGCCCTGCAATATGAAACTGTCCGGAACGGCGCTTTCCGGCACATATGGCGCAATCCGTGACGGCCTTTTGACCTCGCGGGGAGCAACCGTTAAGGCAAAACCCCCAAACCGCGCCTAAACAAGCGAGCGCCCATGCCAAGACAAACACCCCGCGCGCCAGGACCAACATGGTTGCAAATTCCTGTCCTGCTTGGCTTGATTGGGCTCGGGCTGACCGCCTGCAGCAACCCGGCCCCGCAAATCCATGCCGCGGACAACGGACCGCAAGCGGGATGGTCGATCGCGCCAACAGGCGATCTCAATATTTTCTTTGACTGCCTGCGAGACAACGGCGCCGCGCTCATCGCTGCGCATCGCGGCGGTCCCTATCCCGGTTATCCGGAGAACGCTGTCGAAACCATGGCCGCGATCCTTGAAAAAATCCCGGCGATCATGGAGATCGACATAGCAACATCCGCAGACGGTGTTCTCTATCTGATGCATGATGACCGTCTTGAACGAACGACGACCGGTTCCGGCGAAGCTGACGCTCTACAGTGGGACGACATCCGGAAGCTGCACCTTGAAGACAATGACGGGCGCAAAACCAACTTTGCACCACCGCGTTTTGACGAAGCGCTCGCCTGGGCTGAAGGCCGAACCATCCTGCAAGTCGATTTCAAACGCACAACCCGTTATGAGGATGTCGCCGATGAAATCCGTCGCCAGGGGGCCGAGGCGCGGGTCATTCTTATCGCTTATTCGATGGCTTCGGCGAGAAAGCTTCACGCGCTTTTGCCGCAGGCAATGATTTCGCTTTCTCTTAATTCTCAATCCGAACTCAACCGCGCAGTTGCATCTGGCATCCCGGATAACCGCCTGCTCGGCTTTACCGGTACGGAAGACCCGCGTCCGCGACTTTTTTCCGTACTCAGCAAACGCGACGTAGAGGTTATTTTCGGAACGCTTGGCGGCAAGGACTCGATTGACAATGATATCGCCCAATCCGGCTATGACGCGCTTTACGCTGAAATTGCGGAAAACGGCGTGGATATCATCGCCACCGACCGCCCGGTTGAAGCTTATGCGGCCCTCGCCGCCGCCGGAAAAGCCGCGCTCGCCGGTAATTGCCGGATCGAATACAACAACGCACCTGATGACTAGTTTGCGTTTGCCAGCTGGTTCATGCTTACAAAGCGCGCCCTCGCTGACCTGACTTTTCTTATCGTGGCTGCAGCCCCCGGAAAACGCAGCCTTACTTCGTATACCGAATTAAACCCTGGGCGAGGAAAGCGGCGATGTCGGTTGGCCTCGCAACAACTTGACGGATGAGCCTTTGTCCGGATCAGCTGCGCCTTTTTCGTAAGCCGTAATCAGCCAGAACCCGAGCCAAACCCCCAATAATCCAAAGAAAATGCCGCCCACCGCCTGGCCGATCAGTGCGCCTGGAGCCCCTCCCCAAATCGCGCCCAACCAGACGAACGGAGCCACACCGACGGTATTTTTGCCCCAGTTGAGCCAAGTCGACCAGACCGGCCGGTTTAGATTGTTAAACGAAGCGTTGGCAATAAAAAGTGCGCCATTGAAAAAAAACAACGGTGCAACAACCACTGCAAACCAAAAGATCAGTGTGCGTCCCGCCTCCTGCAAACTAAACCAGTCTGCAACAAGCCCGTTCAACAAAAGCAGCGCCAACCAAATGATCACGGTGTAGGCGCCGGTAAAAAGCATCGATTTGCGCAAGGTCTCGCGCACCCGCGGATAATCCCGCGCGCCGAAATTCTGGCCAATAATAGGGCCAACAGCGCCGGAAAGCGCAAATATCACACAAAACGCTAACGGCGTCAGCCGGCCAACCACGGCATAACCGGCAACCGCGGCGTCGCCAAAGGGCGCAATAGCGCGGGTGACGATAAAGGCGCCCACCGGCGTTGCGACATTGGTGAGGATCGCCGGCGCTGCAATCCCGAAAATCGGCCTCAAATCACCGCGAAAGTGATCGGCGTCAAACCGTGCAAAACCGCCATAATGCTTGATGATTGGATAAAGCGCTGTCGCCGCCATCGCCAAACGCGCGGCGACCGACGCCAAAGCGGCGCCATCAAGGCCGAGCCCCAACCCAAAGATCAAAATCGGGTCAAGCACTGCATTAACCGCGCCCGCTGCAAGCGTCGCATTCATTGCCCTGCGGGCGTCACCATGCGCCCGCAACAACCCGGAACACACCATGGCCAACGCCATGATTGGCAAGGTTGGCACAACGATGCGCAAATAACGAACGGCCAGCGCTTTCGTCTCTCCGACCGCGCCAATCAGATCAAGAAGCACGGGCGCGCTGAGCCAGAACGCGCCGCCAACGACAACGCCAATGACGATGCCGACCGTGACCACGCTTGTTGCAATCCGGCGCGCCTCATCGGTCTCGCCGCGGCCGATGCGTTGAGCGGCAAGGGCGCTCATTGCAATCATCAGCCCGATGGTAATCGACATGTTGAAGAACAGCAGCGTTCCCGCAAAGCCAACCGCGGCCGCAAGTTCCGCGTGACCCAGCAACGAGATAAAAAACAAATCTACAAAGTCGACCAAAAATATCGAGACAAGCCCAGCGCTTGCCGACAACGACATGACGACAATGTGGCGCATCAAATCGCCGTCCAGGAATTTCGCTTTTTTCTCTGTCAAGGGTCGCGCGCGCCTTTAATCAACACCGCACCATGCCGCACCGCACAGCGCGACGCCAGATCGGTTCATCGCAAGCTGGAGTGTCATTGGTCACGATTTTGTGTGGACCATTGGCGTTTCGAACTTCGTTACCCGCGATAATTTATGGCGCCAGCGCGCAGGACTTTCGCCAAGCGTCTCTTGCGGTTGCGCGTCTAAAATAAGCCGCGGTTTTCTCGCTCAAAATATCACCGTTACCTGTAATCTTGATGAGAAAAAGCAAATAGACCACCGATATATCAGCGAGTGAAAAGTCAGCTAACAGGTAATCATTGTCGCCCAGGCTTTGCTCAATGAAACTAAGGCAGTTTTCAGTTTCTCTAGCGGCCCAGATTTTCATGGCGGGAATACGTTGGTCTTCAGCCAGCAGCGCCGTTTGTGCGATCAGCATATTAACATAACCGCCCATTCCGGCCTCACCGAAATTCAACCACTGCAGATAGGCGCCAAAATCATCGTCCTCTGGTGTTCGCGATAATCGTCCGCCTGCGTATTTTTTAGCGATGTATTCAATAATGGCAATCGATTCTACGATCCGCTGATCACCGTCAAAAAACACCGGGGTCTTCCCGAGCGGATTCAGATTTTTATATTCTGAGCCTTTCAAATATTGCCGATCAAGCAAGCGAGTCTCGATTTCAGCCTCAACGCCAAGCTCTTCAAGCGCCCAAACAACGCGCAGCGACCTGGTTTGCGGAAAGTGGATCAGCTTTAGCGTCATTGGGATATCGCCTGTTGGTAAGAATTATAGACTATAGATGCGCCGCGCATTGCCGTTGAGGAAAAGCGCCTTTGTTTCCTCCTCCAGCGCCAGCGCATCCAGTTTTGCAAGACACCGCGCCGGACCTAACATCGGCCAATTGGTGCCGAACATGACCCGGGTCTTACCCTCGGCTTTGACGAACCGGAGAAAATCTTCAGGAAGCCGATGCAGCGCATAAGCGCTTGTGTCCACATAAAAGTTTGGAAATTTGTGCGCCAGGGACACAACTTCGTCGATCCATGGAAAACCAACATGGCCGCCGACGACAACCAGCTCTGGAAAATCCAGCAGCACGTCTTCAAGGTAGGGAATCGGACGCCCCGGCTCCGAGCGTTTCAACGGTCCGGTGTGCCCAATCTGCGTGCAGAAAGGCAGCCCGGCGTCAACACAAGCCGTATAGACAGGATAAAAGCGCCGGTCATTGGGCGGCAAATCCCACAGCCATGGCAAAATTCGCACGCCAACAAATTTACCGGTTTTTGCACAGTTGCGAATTTCCCGCACCGCGCCCATGGGGTCATTCAGGTCGACAGAAACAAAGCCGCGCAGGCGCTCCGGCGCCGCATCGATTGTCGCCTCAACTTCATCGTTGGAAATCAAATCGCCTGAGGGGCCGCACCAGGCAGAAATAAGCGACATCGAAACGCCGGCAGCGTTCATTTCACGAAGAAAGCCGTCAAGCGTCGGCAGTGGCGCATTCCCGTCCTGCCCGGTCCATCGCAGCAGACTGGCAAGCCACGGCGCCCGCATAAAACGGTCAGTGGGCACTTGCGCCCAAACGTCTACGATTTCCATCACCGACCTGCCTTTCCGGGACATAAGATCGTGTGCAAATCAGCCTCGCGCAATCTTTTTACGCAGCGTTCCGGCGTTAGGTGTTCATGGAATCGAAAAAGTCTTTGTTGGTCTTGGTCTGCTTCAGCTTGTCGATGAGGAACTCGATAGCGTCGGAAACCCCCATGGGCGAAAGAATTCGGCGCAGAACAAAGACTTTGGTCATATCGCCTTTGGGCGTGATCAAGTCCTCTTTGCGCGTGCCGGATTTGGCGATATCGATCGCCGGATAGGTGCGTTTATCGGCAACTTTACGATCGAGGATGATCTCGGAGTTACCGGTGCCTTTAAATTCTTCGAAAATAACTTCATCCATTTTCGAGCCGGTTTCGATCAACGCCGTAGCGATAATCGTCAGCGAACCGCCCTCTTCTATGTTTCTCGCGGCTCCGAAAAACCGTTTCGGACGCTGCAGCGCATTGGCGTCGACACCGCCGGTCAAAACCTTCCCCGAAGATGGCACGACCGTGTTGTAAGCCCGCCCAAGACGGGTAATGGAATCAAGAAGGATCACAACATCCCGGCCATGCTCCACAAGACGCTTGGCTTTTTCGATTACCATTTCTGCAACCTGGACGTGACGCGTGGCCGGTTCGTCAAAGGTCGAGGATACAACTTCACCCTTAACCGAGCGCTGCATATCAGTCACCTCTTCCGGGCGCTCGTCGATCAGCAAAACAATGAGATACGCCTCCGGATGATTTATTGCGACTGAATGGGCGATGTTTTGCAGGATAACGGTTTTACCCGTGCGCGGCGGCGCGGTAATAAGTGCGCGCTGTCCTTTTCCAAGCGGCGCCACAAGATCGATCACCCGAGCCGTCAAATCTTTTGCGGGCTCGTTTTCTATCTCCATTTTCATTCGCTCGTCGGGGTAGAGCGGCGTCAGATTGTCAAAGTGAACTTTATGACGCGCCTTTTCCGGCTCTTCAAAATTGATCGTTCCAACCTGCAGAAGCGCAAAATATCGCTCACCATCTTTCGGACTTCGAATCTCACCGATAACAGTATCTCCGGTGCGCAAAGCAAACCGCCGAATCTGCGATGGCGAGACGTAAATATCATCAGGGCCTGCGAGATAATTTGCCTCAGGAGAGCGCAAGAATCCAAAGCCGTCCGACAAGACCTCAAGAACCCCGCCGGCCGAAATTTCAACATCATGGTCAGCCAGCTCTTTGAGGATCACAAACAGCATTTCCTGCTTGCGCAGGGTTGAAGCATTCTCCACCTCAAGCTGTTCGGCAAAGGCCAAAAGCTCAGCTGGCGGTTTTGCTTTCAGCTCATCAAGCGTCATTTTTGTCGGCAGCATGGGGCCCTCAATGGTGGGTGAAGCTCGCCGGCTGGCGAGATTTCGGTGTCAGCAATGGAAAATAGCGCCTTCGCGCAGACGGAGGCCGCGCGGCGAAAAGGAAAGTTGCCCTAGATATAGGCTCGAGGGCCTGCGCGTCAATGGTCGGCGGATATCCGGCCTAAAAGGGTTTCACGATCACCAGGATCACAATCGCAATCAGCGCGATGAATGGCGCTTCGTTCATGATCCGCCAGAATCTTTCAGTTCTTGGGCGCTCGCCGGCTTCAAACTGACGCCGCGCCGACGCGTAAAATCCATGAATTCCTGAAATTCCCAGCACCAGTGCAAATTTTACCTGAAACCACCCGGTTAAAATAGTTTCGCGGTTTGCCAGCAGCATCAAAATCCCGAGCACCCAGACGACGATCATCGCCGGGTTGATGATCCCCTTCAAAAGCCGCCGCTCCATCATGGTGAAAAATCGCTCGGCCTCCCCGCCCTTTTCAGCTTGGTGGTGATAAACAAACAGCCGCGGCAGATACATCATCCCCGCCATCCAGGCGATTACCGCGATCAGATGCGCTGCTTTGACCCAGAGATAAATTGATTGAATAAAGGTCAGCATCTATTCGCCCTATCACCGCCCGCGGACAAAATCGACCAGTTCCGCAACATGTTCCGGTGGGGTTTGCGGCGTAAATCCATGCCCAAGATTGAAGATATAGGGCCCGCCCCGAAAAGCTTTGAGAAAGGCTGTCGCTGAATTTTTCATCGTTTCCCCGCCGTGAACCGCCAACAGCGGATCGAGGCCGCCCTGGACGACCGCATGAGGGCTCAGGTTCCTTTTCGCCCAGTCTGGATCCATCGAATAATCAATGCCGATAGCGTCGCAAACAGACAGCGCGGCATAATCAATCGCTTTTTCACCAACCCCTTTTGGAAACAAAATCACCGGCGTTTCCGGTCGCCTCCCTTTGACCCCGGCGGCAATCCGCTCAAGCGGCTCGACTGACACTTCCCTCAGAACCGCACCGGGCAAACCTCCCGCCCATGTATCAAAAAGCTGAACAGCGTCAGCGCCAGCATCAATCTGCGCAACAAGATAGTCGACCGTTTTTTCAACAAGCGTTTCAATCAAATCCAGAATAAAGCCCCGCTCAGAGTAGTACCGCTGCCGCAGCGCGGCCGGATCAGGCGACGACCGGCCATTCAACATATAGGTTGCGACCGTCCACGGGGCTCCTGCAAACCCGATCAGCGCTTTTTCCGGCGCGAGGCGGCTTCGCGTTTTTCTCACGGTTTCAAAAATCGGCGCGAGGGTTTCAAGAATGTTTCGATCGCGAAACCCGGTTAAGTTTTCAGGCGTTAGCCTGGGACTCAAGACTGGGCCTTCGCCTTCGGAAAAAGTCAGCTTTTGGCCCATCGCATGGGGAATCAATAAAATATCAGCAAACAAAATTGCGGCATCAAGATCAAAGCGCTCAATGGGTTGCAGTGTAACCTCGGTCGCAAGATCGGGATCAAAACAGAGTTCCATAAAGGAACCGGCCTCTGCCCGTAATCGGCGATATTCAGGCAAATATCGTCCGGCCTGCCGCATGAACCAAATTGGCGGTATGGCTGAAGCCTCACCACCTAGCGTTCGAAGGAAAACTGAATCACGCATCTTAATGCCAAACTTTCCCTGTTAATCTTCTATAAAGGATTCTTAAGAAAGGATTAATTTAAAGAGTCACGCGGAATCCCGGGGAAAATGAAAATGAAAGCCTTATCCCGAGGAAATTTCAGCACGACCCACATTTATCTGCACAAGGTAATAAATCTTCACAGCACTGTTGAAAAGCGCCTTAAAGCCCGGAACAATATCAAGAGATGCCGTGGAACTGATCTTGGAAGGTTTTAATCGTCCACGGGACAGCGGCGCACTGTTATAAAAAATATAACCAAAAAAGTTATCAGCTGCCCATGGGCGCCAAAAAGGTATGACCATGCTTGATTTAACCAGGCAATTATTGCCCCTCGTGATTACCGGCGTTTTTCCCTAATAATTCCCCATGACGTCAGGACAAACGAAAAAACAAGCAGCAGAGGCCCGGTTGATGCGAAAATCTCAGCCCTTGGCGAGCTATTTTCATGTCCACCTTGTTTCAGACTCCACAGGTGAAACGCTGAACGCCATGTTAAAGGCGACAGCATCGCAATTTGCCGCCGCAAAACCGCTGGAACATATTTACGCTCTGGTCCGGTCGCGGACGCAAATGGAAAAGACCCTTGCTGAAATAGAAGCCTCACCAGGTCTTGTCCTTTATACGATCATCAACCCCGAACTGCGCCGGCTACTCGAAATCCGCTGTAGCGAATTGCAAACGCCGGCGATTTCCATTCTTGACCCGCTACTCAACGCGTTCACTGAATATCTTGGGCTCCAACAGTCATTGCGGCCTGGCGCCCAACACCAACTTGACGACGCCTATTTCAAGCGTATCAGCGCGCTCGACTACACGCTTTCGCATGATGACGGGCAGATGATGTGGGATCTTGAGCCGGCAGATGTTGTACTAATCGGCATTAGCCGAACGTCTAAAACGCCGACCTGTATGTACCTCGCAAACCGCGGCGTGAAGGCCGCAAATGTACCCCTCGTACCAACCTCGGAACCGCCGCCTGAATTGTTCACTCTGCGCAAGCCGTTGATCGTCGGCCTCATTGCAAGCCCGGAACGCCTTGCGCAAATCCGCAAAAGCCGCCTTGGGGCAATGCAGGCAGCCAATGCGGCCGAGGAATATTCAGATCTTGACCTCATTCGCCTGGAGGTGCTGGCGGCAAAACGTCTTTACGCAAAAAATCGCTGGCCAGTTATCGACGTCACGCGAAAATCTGTTGAGGAAACCGCGGCCTCGATTCTGACCAAGCTGTCGGCAAGGCAAAACCGATGAATACGCTGCCGCGTATTATTCTCGCTTCCGGCAGCGTCATTCGCGCTGAAATCTTGCGTGCGGCGGGCCTTGATTTTGACGTCAAAAAGCCTGGCGTTGATGAAAGTTCAATTAAGCAAGCTGCCAAAAAAGAAGGGCTTGATCCGGAAAAAACAGCAATGTTGCTTGCCGAGGCCAAATGCAAGGCGGTTGCCAGCAAGCACGCCGGAATTGTGATCGCATCAGATCAAATTCTCGAATTTGAGGGCCGCATTTATGACAAGCCCAAGACCATGAGTGAAGCACGCAATCGTTTTGTTGAAATGCAAAACGCCCCGCATACGCTGATTAATGCAATTGCGGTTGCTCGCGATGGCGACATTGTATGGCGGCGCCTGGACCAGCCGAAGCTCTTTTTGCGGGCGTTAACCGGTAAGGAAATCGACGACTATCTTGCGGCTGCCGGGCCGGAAATCCTACACAGCGTCGGCGGCTATCAAATCGAAAAGCTCGGGAGCCGGCTTTTTCACCATATCGAGGGTGATCATAACGCCGTTCTTGGATTATCACTCTTTCCGCTCCTCGCCTTCCTTCGGAGCGAGAAGGCGATCGCGTTTTGACGCCCGCAAGACCAAAACTTGCCGGCGTCGTCGGCTGGCCGGTTGCACACTCGTTGTCACCGCTCATCCACACAATCTGGGCCGCCAGAGCCGGCATTGGCGGTTATTATGTTCCGATTGCGATCCCGCCAGGCTTTGATGAATTTGCGCGTGCGATGGATTCCTTAATCAAGCTAGGTTTCCAGGGTGTGAACATAACCTTGCCGCATAAAGAGCACGCATTGCGCTATGCGGCCGGGGCGAGCGACGCAGCAAGAAAAGCGCAGGCGGCAAATATGCTGACCTTCCGCAGTGAGGGACCGTTTGCGGAAAACTCGGATATTGAAGGTTTTTCCAATGTCCTGAAAGAGTGCTTTGGACCAACACGTCAAAATGGATCGGCGCTGATCCTGGGCGCAGGCGGCGCCGCGCGCGGCGTCGCCATGGCGATCAAGGAATATGGATTTTCAGAAATCTACATTGCCAATCGCACACGTGAAAAAGCGCAGGCGATGGCCTCGGAATTTGAACTTACCTTAGTAAAGTGGGAAGAGCGTAATGACGCTCTTGCGCATATTGATTTATTGGTCAACACGACAAACCTCGGCATGCTTGGTAAGCCGCCGCTCGATATCAAAACAGAACATGTGCCGCGCCAGGCGGTTGTCGCTGATATTGTATACGCACCGCTTGAAACGAAACTTTTGGAAGCCGCCCGCAAGCGCGGGCGCCAAACCGCCAACGGCCTTTTGATGCTGATGCATCAGGCGGCGCCGGGATTTCGCACCTGGTTTGGCGGCGCAGCGTTGGTGGATGCTGAATTGCACAAAGCACTGGTGAAAGAGCTGGCGCGGCGAGGCGCGGAATGATCAAAATCGGCCTTACTGGCTCCATTGGCATGGGCAAATCTACCGTCGCTTCAATGTTCGCTGAACGCGGCGCCCTGGTCTGGTGCGCCGATGACGCTGTGCACCGAATGTATGAAAAAGGCGGCGCCGCAATTGCTCCGTTAGCTGAGGTGTTTCCGGAAGCGGTTGTCAACGGCGCTGTTGATCGAGCGCGCCTGGCGGCTTGCGCGCTTGGTGCGCCGGAAAAACTGAAAAAACTCGAGAATATCGTTCACCCCCTTGTCGCCGCCGACCGCGAGGCGTTTATGGCAGCGGCCGCTCATGCCGGCGCTAAAATGGTTGTCCTCGACATACCGCTTCTCTTTGAAAACGGTTCGGAAAAATTATTCGATGCTGTTATTGTTGTTAGCGCGCCAGCCGAGATTCAGCGCGCACGAGTGCTGGCCCGGCCCGGGATGAGTGAAGACAAGTTTAAGGCGATTCTGGCCCAACAAATGCCCGACGCGGAAAAGCGGCTTCGCGCTGATTATGTGATTTTAACCGACCAACGGATTGAAGAAACGCAATTGGCGGCAACAAAAGTCTTCGCCGATATTATGGCGCGAGCGTTTCGGGAAGATTGATCAGAAATTTTTCATAGCGCATTTTGGCGTCGACAAGATATTCTTCACTATGCCAATGAATCCATTCAGGTTCCAGAAACGGGTCATCGAATGCGTGTTGCGCTTCAGCGTAAACCACAAGGTCAATCCGCCCATCCTTGCGTCGGCGTTGTTCAAAATAATTTATACATAGATTTGCATCGACAACCGAATCCGCGCCGGCAATGAGGGCCAGAACCGGCGGTGATTGCGTCCATTCGCGAAACCGCGTCAGCGTTCCGGCGCCGCAATAGGGGTAAAACAAGATAGCGCCGTCAACAGGCGACGTTTCGGCAGCTTCATGGCGGATGCCGGCTGGCCATTGGCGCTTCATGTCCATTGTTAAATAATCCATGACCGACCAGGCGCCGTGCGACCATGCAGCGATGACAAGACGATCGGCGTCAAGTCGCGGGTCCGCTTCGGCCAACTTTACAGCTGCGAGGACATCGCCAGCGCGCTCCTGACCAGGCAGCTTTTTCCCGGCGCAAACAGTTTCAAGCGCATCTTGGCGCGTGAGGCCGCGCGGCCCCATGCTGTCGACGACCATTGCGGCGTAGCCCGCCTCATTGGCAATATCCGCCCACTGATTTTGGAATGGGCGCCGAATGCCAGCGCAACCGTGAAATTGAAGCACAACCGGAAACGGCGCCTCGCCAACACTCGGCAAATGAATTTCGATTTCTTCGGCGATAAATTTCTGATGTGCAGTCAGGCTTGTTTTTGGCGTCCGCGCATCAAGCAAACGCATCATTACGGGCTCACGGTTGAAAAAAAGCAATCCGGCGACTGCAAGGACGCCAAAAGTGATGATGCGCCAGCGCTTCATTGGAAAGAGGTTAGAGAAGGTTTTCTTTTTCCGCGAGCGTTTTTAAGGATTTTGCCGGGCGTGCGCCGAAATGACTGATTACTTCGCTTGCGGCCAATGAACCGAGATTGCCCGAGCGTTCTAAATCAAAATCGCGCGCCAGACCGAAAAGGAGGCCGGCGGCATAGGCGTCGCCGGCGCCGGTGGTGTCTTCGAGCGCGGTTGCGGGAAGTGCTGAAATTTCAACGATATCGCCGTCGCGCGGAATAAGAATTGAGCCTTTTTCAGATCGCGTAACCGCTGTTAGTGGACAAAGTGCGCGTGCTTTTTCGGCAATATCGGCGATGTCGTGGCTGCCGAACAGCGCCGCCGCCTCAACATCGTTTGCAAGCAGGATATCCACATGGCCGCCGATAAAAGAACGAAAAGCGTCAAACTGGCGCTCAACGCAACTTGCATCCGATAATGTCAACGCGGCGCGCCTGCCGCTTTCTTTGGCGATGCGACATGCTTTAATGAAGGCATCGCGTGCTACGGGTTGCTCAAAGAGATAGCCTTCAAAAAACGTGATCGCCGCGCGCTTAATCTGGTCTGCGTCGATATCGTCCGGTGAAACGAGACCCGCAGCGCCGAGAAAAGTTGTCATTGAACGCTGGGCGTCCGCGGTCACATTGATCAGGCAGCGGCCAGTGGCCGGACCGCCGTCGAGCGGCGACGTGCTGTAATCAACACCCATAGCGCGCAGATCGTGGCGGAAGATTTCACCTAAGGTGTCTCTGGCGACCTTGCCGACAAAGCCCCCCTTGCCGCCCAGTGATGCAACGCAGGCGATGGAGTTAGCGGCTGAACCGCCTGAAATCTCGATCCCGGCCGCCATGGCGTCATAGATTGCCGCGGCCCGTTCCTCATCGATCAGGATCATGCCGCCCTTCGGAATGTCGTTTGATTTCAGAAAATCGTCGTCGGCTTTGGCGAGCACGTCGACAATGGCGTTGCCGACGCCAATGACGTCGAGAGCAGGTTGCGGCATGAAAATCCCCTGGCGGAACGGTAACTTGGTCTGCGCTTATAGAAAGCCGCAGATGTGAGCGCAAGCTCGCCGGTTTCTGTCGCAATTGTCAGCCTTCTCTGGTTGCGTCCGCCTAAAAGCGGGCTAAGGTTTCTGTATTTTCAAGCACCAAAAAAACAGGGCTCAAAACTCCGATGTCATTTTCAGGATTTGCCGTTCGCCGGGCGCAAGCTACGGTCTTTTTTTGCTTTGCGTTGATGGCGTCATGCGCGACTCTGCCGTTAACGGGCGAACGCCGGGCGGCGCCGGTTGAGCCAGCTGCCCCCGTCTATCTGGCTCAGGACATATTGGGCGCGAAACCTTCTGACATTGACGCTCTATTGGGTCCGCCCGCCCTGACGCGCCGCGAAGGCGAAGGAGAGTTTCGCCGTTATTCGCTCAAGCAATGTGGATTGATCGTTGTTCTGTATCCGGATGATGACGGCGCCCAGCGTGCGACGCATCTCGACACGGCCGCAAAAAACTCAGGGTCGGCAAAACCTGCGCTTGCAGATTGCCTTGCTGCGGGTTAGGCGGAAGATGGTGGTTCCACAGGTGTTGCGGTAAACCGTTTTTCTGACTGGCCAAGGAAGAAAACCAATACTGCGGCGGGTATGCCAATCAGTGCGGTGATTACAAAAAACCAGGCAAACCCTACAGCCTCAACCATGTATCCGGAAAAACCGCCGACAAACTTGCCTGGTAAAGCGTAAAACGAACTGAAAAGCGCATATTGCGTCGCAGTGAAGGCCGTGTTGGTTAGGCTCGACATATAGGCGATCAGAATGGTGCCCGCCGCGCCGTAGGCAATGTTGTCGATTATCACAGCCGCCGCGAGGCCAGCGGTGGTCGCCGATGAAAGAGCGAGCCAACTATATATGAGATTGGTTGCAGCCTGCGAAATCACGCCGAATAATAGCGCCGCTTTGATGTTAACGCGGGCAACTAAGACGCCACCAAGAAAAACACCAAACAGGGTCGCGAAAAGACCAGCGCCGGAGCGAACAGCACCGATCGTCGTCTTGTCGTAACCAAGGTCAATATAAAGCGGTCCGGTCATGTACCCCATTAGGAAATCGGGTACGCGGAAAAGCGCAATAAACAAAAGGATCAGCAGCGCGTGCACGCCGTAACGCGAAAAGAAATCACGGAACGGCCCGATCACTGACTTTGAAAATGTTTCCATCATGGTAGTGCGCGGCGGCGGTGCGTATTCGCGTACTTCAACCTTTGGCGCAAAAAGAGCGGTCAGCAATCCAACGCCCATCAAGAGCGCCATGAACTGATATGCCGCCGGCCAGTTTACGTTGTCTGCGACGATCAACGCGCCCGCGCCCGCGACCATAATCGCTACGCGGTAGCCATATTGATACATCGCCGCCATAACGCCCTGCTCTTCATCTGTGGCGGCTTCGATGCGCCAGGCGTCAATGGCGATATCTTGTGTCGCCGCCATGAACGCCATGATGACAGCGATAAATGCAACATAGAAAAGATTCTCTTGAGGGTTTGCACCCGACATCGCGATCAATGTCAGTGCGACGCCAATTTGCGCCGCTGCCATCCAGGCCCGCCTTCGGCCCACCATCTTCTCTAGAAACGGGATCGGTACGCGATCAACGGCAGGCGCCCAAAGAAACTTGAATGTAAATGCAAACCCCGTCCATGCAAAAAGGCCGATTTCACCTTTTTCGACACCCGCTTCCGCGAGCCAAAGTGACAGGTTTTGATAGATCATGTAAAAGGGCAGGCCCGCAGAAAAGCCAAGGAGCAACATGACGAGACTGCGGGGGCGTGCATACCCAGCAAGCGACCCGATGATTGAACTATCGCCGCTCTGCGCGGTTGACGTTTTTGTCATGAACGAGACGCTAGGGTTGTTTTCTGTCCGAATAAAGGCGCGGAGTTAAGACGCTTCGGAAAAATCACTTGTCGTGGCGCCCCATTTCGCAAGCAGGGCGGTCAAATCATTTGGCTCAAAAGGTTTTGCAAGAAAATCATCCATTCCGGCGGCGACACATTTCTGACGATCCGACGCCATGGCGCCCGCGGTCAGAGCCACGATCGGCACACGCCTCGCCTCGCTGTCGAGCTTGCGGATACGCCGCGTAGCTTCAAGGCCGTCCATCTCCGGCATATGCATGTCCATCAGGACAACGTCATAACGCGCAGCCATCACCGCCTCCACGGCTTCTGCACCGTTCTGCGCCACATCCACGGCGTGCCCCGCTCGTTTGATCACGGTTGTTGCCAGAACGGCGTTGATTTTATTGTCTTCCGCCAACAGCACACACAGGGATTTTTGTTGTTGCGTTTTTTCCGCTGGTTTCGGCTCCGGCTCCGGCGCCGTTTGTTGTTGGTCCGGCGACATCAGTTGTTGGTACAAGGAAGCCTGGCGGATCGGCTTAATAAAGAAACCTGCAAACCCGGCTTCGCGCAATTCAGCAAGCCGCGCCCGCGCCAGCGGAGAAACCAGCACAAATGACCGGGCTGCGGTCTGAGCGAGCGGTTTTTCGCCTTCGCCGGCCAGATAAATGTCGCACAAAAGCGTTGCGCCAGGATTTTCGTTAATCGCGAGATGCGCTTCGGCGGCGGACCAAACGGTTGTGACATTGGCTGCGCCGACGGCTTCAAGCTGGCGTTCAAGACTGCGTGAAAGCACGGGCGACCGTGTTGCGATGATGATTGGCGATTCAAATTGGTCGGGTGAGCGCTCGTCGGTCTCTTCAAATTCAAGATTGACCTCGAACGTAAAGGTGCTTCCCTCTCCGGCTGAGCTGGCGACCCGAATATCTCCGCCCATGGCGCGGATAATCTTGCGGGCGATCGCAAGCCCGAGGCCGGTGCCTTCGCGCTTTCTCGCCGCGCCGGAATCCGCTTGCGCGAATTCTTCAAAAATCGAAGCCAACATGTCATCCGGGATGCCGATGCCGGTATCGCGAACGTCGAAGGCAATCTGCGCAACGCCGTCCCTGGCGCCAATCATCCGCGCCTCAATACTGACGCCGCCTGCGTCCGTGAATTTTACGCCATTGCCGGCAAGATTGATGAGCACCTGCCGCAGACGCGCTTCGTCGCCGAAAAGTTTACCCGGCATCGACCCGTCTACAAAGGCGGTTATCTCAACACCTTTCTCTGCAGCTTTTGGCGACAACAACTCCGCAACGCTTTGAACCAATGTTTGAGGATTAAACGGCGCATCCTGTAATTCGAGCTTTCCGGCTTCGATTTTGGAATAATCCAGCAAGTCGTTGATAAGCGCGAGCAAGGCGACCCCTGATTCTCGAACGGATTCAGAATAAGCGCGCTGGTTTGGTTCCAGCGCGGTATCAAGAAGCAGGCTGGTCATGCCAAGAATGCCATTCAGCGGCGTGCGCATTTCGTGGCTCATGGTCGCAAGAAACCGCAATTTTGAGTTGGCCGCAGCTTCTGATGTTGAGGCAATTGATTGCTCGTAGGCAGAGTGTGTTGTCGGCGAAGTGTCGTCGGCGCTGTCGAGGCAAGGGGCGCCGACATAAATACGTTCCCCGCAGCCTAGCACTGTCTCGGTCCAGTCGACGATATAGTCGCGGCCCCTGGACTGCGCTGTCGTACGATAACATGCAGGCAGGCCGGGCGCAGCGGCGTTCTCGCCCGGTGCGAATGAGCGGCCAAGCCAGTTGGCGACAGGCGCGCCGAAAAACGCCGCAAAGCTTCTTGAGACGAAACGGATCAGGCCGCATTCGTCGCACAAGACGATCAGTTCACTGACGTCAGCGCGTATATCTTCACCGGCGCGAGGCATATAGGCGACCACCCCCTAGTACTGGCGCCTAGAATGCCGCAGCGTGTTTGAAATTTGGTTGAAAGGCGTGGTTAACAGGACCGCTAAAAAGCTGCTGAATTGCGCTCAGTTGCTGCGTTTATCTGCGCGCCGGTTTCGCGCCGTCTAAAGCTGACAGCTTCAGCAATATGGCGGCGCCTGACGCCGTCCACGCCGTCAAGATCGGCAAGGGTTCGTGCAACGCGCAAGATGCGCATATAGGCGCGGGCCGATAATCCAAGCGCTTCGGCGGCGCGTGACAAAAGCGCAGCGCCTTCCGCATCGGGGCGCGCAACCTTGGCAAGGCCGGCGTCGGAAAGGGCGGCATTTGTCGATCCGGTTCGGTCAATCTGAGTATTGCGCGCGGCTGTGACCCGGGCCGCAACTGTCGCCGTATCTTCGCCGCGCCCCGGCGCCGCCAAATCAGCAGGCGTCACCGCCGGCAAATCGATCGTCAGATCCATACGATCAAGCAACGGACCAGAGATGCGTGATTGATAGACAGCCTCGCAATTGGGACCTCGCCCGCAGGCGCGCCCGCTTGCCTTCCCATAACCGCATCGGCAGGGATTCATCGCAGCGACAAGCTGAAACCGCGCCGGATAGCGCACATGAAAATTTGCGCGGGCGATCAAAACATCGCCAGTTTCGAGCGGCTGACGCAGGCTGTCGAGAACCGGTGCGGAAAATTCCGGCAATTCATCGAGAAAAAGCACGCCGTGATGTGCGAGCGAGGCTTCACCGGGCCTGGCGCGAACGCCGCCGCCGATCATCGCCGCCATTGACGCTGAATGATGCGGCGCCCTGAACGGTCTGGCGCGCGTCAGGCGGCCGCCCTCAAGGAGACCCGCCAGGGACTGGACCATCGAAATTTCGAGCATTTCCGACGGCGCTAAAGGCGGCAACAATCCCGGGAGCCGGGCGGCGAGCATCGATTTGCCGGCGCCCGGCGGACCGACCATAAGCAGGTTGTGACTGCCGGCGGCGGCGATTTCGAGCGCGCGCTTGGCAGTTTCCTGGCCTTTTACGTCAATCAAGTCGGGCAGGTCCGCAGGCGCCTCGAGATTTCCCGGTTTTGGCGGTGACAAAACCTGCGTGCCCTTGATGTGATTAATGAGCTGGATCAATGATTTCGGCGCCAAAATGGCGGCGTCCCCTCCGGCCCATGCCGCCTCCGGGCCGCTCGCCGCCGGGCATATGAGGCCAAGCCCCATGGCGTTCGCAGCAACAGCGGCTGGAAGCGCGCCGGCAACAGGAGCAATTGACCCGTCGAGCCCGAGCTCCCCCATCACAGCATATCCGGCAGCGGCGTCATGAGGCGCGGCGCCCATCTCAATCATCAGCCCAAGGGCGATCGGAAGATCGAAATGGCTGCCCTCTTTGGGAAGGTCGGCCGGGGCAAGGTTTACGGTGATGCGCTTGACGGGAAGGCCGAGGCCGATTGCCGCCAGCGCCGCATGCACGCGTTCTCTCGCTTCCGAAACGGCCTTGTCCGGCAAACCGACTATGGTGAACGGGTTATTGCCGTTGGTTAATTGAACCTGCACGGTAACTGGCCGTGCGTCGACGCCGTGAAACGCAAAAGTCGTAATCTGGGCGACCATGACTGACCCCGTATGGCTATATCTCGGGTGCCGGCACTTTAACTTGCGATGAGAACATTACAAGAACATTTTAACCTCAGAACTGAAAATAAATGAAGGGCGTAACGTCGGTTGGGATGAATGGCAGCATCAGCGCGACCCAGACGCCAATCGCAGCGTAAAATACGAGATCCGGCAGCGCCGCCAGGCGATCGCCAGGGAAAAAACGAAAAACAATCGCGTGTGATGCAGCAAAGGCTGCGAGTATCAACCAGGCAGCCGGGGAAAAACCGGGCTTGCCGCCGGCAAATGCCGCGAAACAAAATCGCGGATCTTGCCTGGGTTGTCCTGGCCCGGCCGCCGCCATACTTGCTCGGCTCAAAATTCCCGGTCAAAAAATCAGGGTGGCTGGTCAACAGCTCGGCATATGTGAGGCGCGACGGACTGTCCGGGGGAATTCCTCCTCAATGGTCCGATACCCATGCTCGCCAGCGAGCAAGGGGTCAAAGAGCGTACTCTTTCTCGCCTCGATGAGGCGGTGGAATGCGCCCGTGTTCAGCATTATTTCCGCGAACGGCGTGACGTTGCCCTTGCCGTAAGTCAAAACCCACATACGCGGGCGAAAATAGGGGGTGTAGAGATAAGATTTATTGCTGCTGATCAGATTGTGAATTACAGCGCCATTTTGTTCAACGACGATCAACTTCGGGCGCGCCTTGCGCGCAAGCATCCAATCAAGAATGAACCGCATATTGGAAACGCTTGCCCCGCTAAGGCCAAAATTACAGGCCGACACATTGCTGCACGCCGCTTCCGGCAAAGCGTTTTCAAGCAGCCTGATATTGACATGGCGATAGATCCGGCTTGTTCCAAGAAAAACCACATCGGGCGGCGCTTCGAGCGCGTCATAGGAGGCCAGCTTAACGTGCATTTCAGGATCCGCCTGAGTGAACGCGGGTGTATTTCTGTAGCCGGCGCGGATCAGAACCGCAGCGGCGCAAAGCCACGGTGCAAAAACAACGGCATCGGCGACAGATTTGAATGCGAGCCTCTTCAGGCTTTCATCGCTTGCTGAACGGCGGTCACCCGGAACGGCATCCCGGTCATGGTTTTCCTTAACCGTCTGCCGGCGCCAGGGTTATGCTTTTTACCGCCAGATAGAATTCCGCATTCTCGCCGCCTGGGGAAAATGCAATAGATGGACCGTCTACAATCTCATCCGCGTCTCGTGCGGGGAATGAAAATTCGAAAGAGTTGGCCGTAAATTCATTTACAAAACGCAAACTGCGCGAATGATGATTATCCGTGTACCCTGTATCAACGCTGGCAACGACGTCACATGCTGCTTTGGAGCATTTCGCGTTGATTTCAATAGCGACGGCTCTGCCTTGAAACCGCTTACCATATTCAACGGGGATCGCTACGGCGATCTGATTTTTGTCAGTTGAACGAAGCGCGTCTTAGGCGTGGGTAAGGGAGATCGCCATTATCGTCTCGCCGCCATCCTCTGCGCAATGAATCGCGGCTGCGCCGGCGCAAAGGATGCAACGAAGCCGCCGTTTCGCACGACAGTCAGGGCGTCGGCGGGGGCCGGCGCAGCGACGCCAAATCCATTCATTAGTGATGGTCCGGCGACTATGACGGCGCCCGGAAGCACGAAAAACGACGCCCACAATGCAATTTTGCGCGCCATCGAATTAATGCTGCCTCCCGCCGTCTTCCGCACTGTGATAATAGCCATTAAAGTTACTTTTTCGTTCCGGCAATGCGCTGCGCGGTAAGCCAAACTGGAGCAAAAGACTTGACGATGGGGCGGCGCTGCGCTGTTAACGGGACAAAAAGCAAAAGAGCGGGATCATTGACGCAACTAGTTAGCCCTCCAAAACCCGCTGTCGCGTTGCGCGTAGGCGTCACCGGTCATCGTCAGGCGCGACTGGCGGCCAGTCAGATTGCACGGATTAATGTTCAGATTGACGCTGTTCTTGACGCGGTTGCCGAAGGCGTTGGGAGAGCAGCTGCCAAATATCGCGAGGATTACGCGGCCGCGCCGCCGAAGCTTTATTTTGTCAGCGCGCTTGCGGATGGCGCCGATACGCTTGCGGCAAAAAGAGCGCTCGATAAGGACTGGCGATTGCTGGCGCCCTTACCATTCAGCAAAGACGCTTACGCAGCAGACTTTTCCGCCGATGACCGCCGCGAGCTGGACGAATTGCTGGAGCGCGCTGACGCAGTAACCGAGCTTGATGGTTTGCGCGGCAGCGCGGCGCTAGAGGAAAAGGCGTATTTGCAGGCTGGCGTGATGACGATCATGCAGTCGGATTTTGTGGTTGCGATTTGGGACGGAGAAGAGGCGCGCGGCATTGGCGGAACCGCGATGATAAAAGAAGAGGCGCTTGCGGTCGGCAGGCTCGTGGTCTGGATCAACGCCGCCGCCGATAAAGACCCGGTATTTTTGCGCGCCGACGGAACCGAGACTCCCTTTGACCTTGAGGCGGTTTACGCAGCGGTGGATGCGGTGGTGGCGCCGCCGCCCGCGGAAGAGATTGAACACGCGTTTTCCGGCAAGAAAACCCATGCGCGCGCTGCCTACCGAGCCTATGCCGAAGAAACCAAACACGCGTTTAATTACGGGTCATTTTTCCAGTTCTGGGAGCGCGTCTTCGCCGGCAAATGGCCGTTTTCCGTCAGGCTTATCAGCGCGACGCCTGAGGCGGAAATTGCCAGGGCGCGAAAAACAACGCTTGCGGATAAAATAGAGGCGACGCTGCATGACCGCCAGGTCTTTGATGATTTGATCATTCCCCGATTTGTGTGGGCTGATCACCTCGCCATCCACTACGGCAATCTTTACCGTTCCTCCTATTTCTTCAATTATCTGTTTGCGGCGATCGCTGTGTTTTTGGCGTTATTACATCTTGTTACGGATGACTTGGAATTCGGCAGCAAAACGATATGGATCACCACCGAAGTTATACTCATCATCTTGATCCTTGGCGTGACGACGGCCGGCAAGCGAGGGCGGTGGCACGAAAAATGGATCGATTACCGTCAGCTTGCAGAGGAAATGCGGCAGTATCGGTTATATTTCCTGACGCTCGGACGCAAAACCGGCATTGACGAGTTTACCCAAGGGGAAGGCGGTGAAGCGGCCGGCTGGGTCGATTGGTATTTTGCTGCGACGCGCAGAGAAGCAGGCATGACATCCGGAAGCTTCGATGCGACCAGTATCTGTGTCATTGCCGAAACGGTGTTGCATGAAGAGATCCTTCCGCAAATTGCTTATCACGACCGAAAGGCGGCGACCCTTCATGTCATGGAGCATCGCCTGCATGTTTTGGGCGAGATGGCTTTTGCAACGACGTTGCTGATCTGTCTTGGCTATCTGTTTCTTGTCTTTTTCGGGGAAAAGCACGGAACGGATCTGCAGCATCAAGTCTACCTATTCGAGAAGGTCGCAAAAAACTGGGTGACAATGATGACCGGTTTTCTGCCGGCGCTCGGCGCTGCGTTTTTTGGCATTCGCGTTCAGGGCGAGTTTGGCTCGACTGCGGAGCGATCTCACGCGACCGCCGCGCAGTTGAAAAATATTGCTGAAAAATTTGAAAAGCTCGCAGGCGAAGAAACGCCGCGCCTGCCCAGCCTGCGCCGGCATGTGGAAGAAGTTGCCCAGGCGATGTTGATGGAAAATATGGATTGGCGCCTGCTTTATATTTCCAAACCGTTGAATCTGCCCGGTTAAAGCGGGCGCCTTGGTTTTCCCAACGAGTTTTCTTGCAAAACTGTAAGCTTCAACCGGTCGCTGTTGCGGTGGGACTCATTCTATAGAGGCCCTGCCAATACTGTTCGCGCTGCATGAATTGGGCGCAATTTCCTGTTGCTGGAATTATTACCGCGATGTCCGCCATTTCCATTATCCACGCACCCGTCGATGCGGGTATAGGCGATCAGATCGCCGATGCGCTTAAGCGCGACGGCCACAGCGTCAAACGCCATAGCGGTGATCCGCTGTCGGGCGACCTCGGCCTTGATGATCGTTTGGCGATTGTTGTCTGGTCAAAGGCGGCAGAAAGCCTTGCGCGCATTCATGACCAGGCGCGCGAAGCGCTGGCGCGCGGCGCGCTGATCCCGGTTGCGATCAATGCCGCTGCTCCGCAAGGGTTTGAGGACCTTCCGCCAGTAGATCTTTCCGGTTGGGCTGGCGAACCCGAAGACCCGCGATGGCGCTTCGTGCTGGGCGAAATCAGTGTTGCCGACAGCCGGAACATTTTGGAAGACGGCGCGGTCTGGCCGGGACCTGCGGATCGTGAGCCGAAGCAGGAAACAAGTGTTCCCCCTTCTGCGATTATTTCAGATGCGGACTGGCCGCCGGAAAACGACAATTTTGAGCTCGATGGCGAGATGGATGAGCATGACGCCGTCGCGCCAGCGCCGGATTATTTAGTTTCGCCGGCGCCGGCGGGGTTCCGGCCGGTTCATGTCGCAATTGGCGCGGGTCTCGGGCTGATCGTCCTGACCGCCGCCGCAGCGATGTTCGCGCCGATTTTTCTGTCAACGCCCGAACGCCTTGCGCACACTGCGCCGCCAATATCGCCTGAAGCGCCGCCCGCAGCGGTGATTGAAGGCGTACAGCCGGCAACGCTTGCCTTTGTTACGCCGCTCGCGATTGACGGTGACGGAAACGTCGCCGGAATTTCAGATGCTGACGCTGAAAGCGAAATTTCCGCACCGACATCGATCGATCTGCCGGTCGATGAAGACCCCATCGAAACACCAGAAGGCGCTGTTCCAGCGGCGCCGGACGGCGGCGCGATGGACGCGCTGGTTGCGGCGGTAACATCAGAGACGGCGCCCGCTGGCGCCACTGATCCGCTCACAGAGGAAAGGGTAGACCTTGCCGCACTCGATGGTTATTTCAAGGATTGCGCTTTGTGCCCGGAGATGGCGGTGCTGCCGGCGGGAAAGTTTTCCATGGGCTCGCCCCCGGACGAACCAGCGCGCCTTATTTCTGAGGGGCCAGTTGTTGACATAGCAATATCGCAGCCCTTCGCGATGGGCGCCAGCGAAGTGACCTTTGCGCAATGGCGGGCTTGCATTGATGAAGGCGGGTGCAAGGGTTATGCGCCTTATGATCACGGCTGGGGCCGGGGCGACAGGCCGGTTTTGGGCGTGTCGTTTGAAGACGCGCAAAGCTATGCGGCGTGGCTTTCGGAAAAAACCGGGCGCGCCTATCGCCTGCCGAGCGAGGCTGAATGGGAATATGCCGCCCGCGCCGGCTCAACAACGCCGTTTTCTTTTGGATACACGGTGTCGACGGACCAGGCGAACTTTAACGGCGAGCATCCTTACGGCGGGTCCGTTGACGTCAATCGGGCGCGCTCAACACGCGTCGCAAGCTTTGGGCCGAACCCGTTTGGCCTTTTTGATATGCACGGCAATGTCTGGGAATGGACTGCGGATTGCTGGACTGAGAGCCATGGGGACGGCGGGGCGGGCGATTGTTCCATGCGGGTTCTGAAGGGCGGCGCCTGGAATACCGGCGGCTGGCGATTGAGATCCGCGCACCGGATCGGCAAGAATCCGACGGCCCGCGAATATGACAACGGGTTTCGCCTTGCGCGGGATATGGATTGAGGAAGGGCCATTTCTTGCCGCGACGTTAACGCCATCGATTTTTTAACAAAGTCGGGACCGTCACGGGTTGCGGGCCATGGCCCCGCTGCTTATATCCCGCCCGAAAGCAGCGTCGGTTACCGGCGGCGCTGGAATTCTTAGTGTTTATCAAAGGGGTTCGCCCACTCCCGGCGCTTTTCAGGCGCTATATCGGTTTTGCCGGAAAACGCCGATTGAAGGCCGGAAATAACAGGGCGGCTCGCTGGAAGGAGAATAAAGATTATGGGCAAGGTCATTGGCATCGACCTCGGGACGACGAACTCATGCGTCGCCGTCATGGAAGGAAAAGAGCCGAAAGTAATTGAAAACGCCGAAGGCGTCAGAACAACCCCGTCCGTTGTCGCTTTTAGCGATGATGGGGAACGTTTGATCGGCCAGCCGGCAAAGCGCCAGGCGGTCACCAATCCTGAAAATACATTTTTCGCTATCAAGCGCCTGATTGGCCGCCCGTTTTCGGATCCGATGGTCGAGAAAGACAAGGGCATGGTCCCTTACGCGATCGTCAAAGGCGATAATGACGACGCCTGGGTTGAAAGCCGGGGCGAGAAATTCGCACCGTCACAAGTGTCAGCCTTTATCCTGCAGAAGATGAAGGAAACCGCTGAAGCTTATCTCGGCGATGAAGTCACGCAGGCGGTGATTACCGTACCGGCCTATTTTAACGACGCCCAGCGCCAGGCGACGAAAGACGCCGGCAAGATTGCCGGGCTCGAAGTTCTCCGCATCATCAACGAGCCGACCGCAGCTGCGCTGGCCTATGGTTTTGACAAAAAAGGCGCCAAGAAAATCGCTGTTTACGACCTTGGCGGCGGCACTTTCGATATTTCAATCCTCGAAATCGGCGACGGCGTATTTGAAGTGCTTGCGACCAATGGCGATACGTTCCTTGGCGGCGAAGATTTCGATATGCGTATCGTCGAATATCTGGCGAATGAATTCAAAAAGGACCAAGGCATTGATTTGCGTAAGGACAAACTTGCGCTTCAGCGTCTGAAGGAAGAGGCGGAAAAAGCCAAAAAAGAACTTTCCTCTACGTCGCAATATGAGTTGAACCTGCCATTCATCACCGCGGATCAATCGGGGCCCAAGCACCTTACCATGAAGCTGACGCGGGCCAAACTTGAAAGTCTGGTTGAAGATCTCGTCAAGCGCACGGTTGATCCGTGCAAGGCCGCGTTAAAGGACGCCGGTCTTTCTTCCGGCGACATTGATGAGGTTATTCTCGTCGGCGGCATGACGCGCATGCCGAAAGTTCAGGAAACGGTCCAGCAGTTTTTTGGCAAAGAACCCCATAAGGGCGTTAACCCCGATGAAGTTGTGGCGCTTGGCGCCGCAATCCAGGCCGGCGTTCTGCAGGGCGACGTCAAAGACGTCTTGCTTCTCGATGTAACGCCATTATCGCTCGGCATTGAAACGCTGGGCGGCGTTTTCACACGCCTTATTGATCGCAACACGACCATCCCCACAAAAAAATCCCAGACCTTTTCAACTGCCGAAGACAATCAGTCGGCGGTGACAATTAGGGTCTTCCAGGGTGAGCGTGAAATGGCCGCAGACAACAAAATGCTTGGTCAGTTCGACCTTGTGGGCATTCCGCCCGCGCCGCGCGGCGTTCCGCAGGTCGAGGTGACGTTCGATATTGACGCCAATGGCATCGTTCACGTTTCGGCGAAAGACAAGGCGACCAATAAAGAACAGTCAATCCGCATCCAGGCCTCCGGCGGGCTTTCCGATGACGATATTGAAAAAATGGTCAAGGAAGCTGAGGCCAATGCCGACGCCGACAAGCAGCGCCGCGAAGCGGTTGAATCGAAAAACCGAGCCGAGGCGCTGGTTCATTCCACAGAGAAAAACCTCGAAGAATATGGCGACAAGCTTTCCGGCGAGGATCGTCAGGCAATCGACGAAGCGCTGGTTACGCTGAAAGAAGCGCTCGAAAAAGAAGAGGCAGACCTTGAGGCGATCAACACTGCCGCGACAGAACTGGCGCAAGCGTCAATGAAGCTCGGCGAGGCGATGTACAAAGAAGGCGCCGCCGCCGCTGACGGCGATGCGGCGGCTGATGCCGCAGCGGAAGCCGGTGACGATGACGGCGACGTCGTCGATGCTGACTTCGAGGAAGTGGACGGCGAGAAGAAAGACTAAAAATCACAGGCGGCGCGCTTTTATACGCGCCGCCGTTTCTTTCTCACGCTCTTGGGGCATAAAAGGCGGCGCGATATATGGCGCAAGAATGTTACTACGAAACGCTCGGGATTGACCGCGGCGCTGATCAGGCGGCGATAAAATCGGCGTTTCGCAAACGCGCGATGCAATATCATCCTGACCGCAATCATGACGATCCGGCCGCAGAACAAAAATTCAAACAACTCGGCGAGGCCTATGAGATCCTCTCCGACGACCAAAAACGCGCGGCGTATGACCGGTTCGGCCACGCCGCCTTTGAGAACGGCCATGGCGGCGGCGGGTTTAACGGCGCTAGAGGGTTTGGCGGCGCCGGCGCGGGCGCTTTTTCCGACGTTTTTGAAGATATTTTCAGCGAATTTATGGGCGGACGCGGCGCCCGGCGCGCGGGGCCTGGCCGCGGCGCCGATCTTAAATACAATCTAGAAATTACGCTCGAAGAAGCATTCCAGGGCAAAAAAGCTGAAATCAATGTGCCGGGCTCTGTCGCCTGCGAGACCTGTGAAGGCTCGGGCGCGAAACCGGGTTCCGGCCCAACCCATTGCGAGACCTGCAAGGGCGCCGGCCGCGTCCGGATGCAGCAGGGGTTTTTTACGATTGAACGCACCTGCCCGTCCTGTCACGGCGAAGGCCGCGTGATTGCCGATCCGTGTACAGATTGCAGCGGCCAGGGCCGCGTGCGCAAGGAACGCAATCTGTCGGTTGATGTACCGGCTGGCATTGAAAGCGGCACGCGCATCCGCCTTTCCGGCGAAGGCGAAGCGGGCCCGCGCGGCGGGCCCGAGGGCGATCTATATATTTTTGTCGGCGTCGCGGAGCATGATTTGTTCGAGCGCGACGGACGCGATCTCTATTGCGCCATGCCCATCCCGATGACGACGGCGGCGCTGGGCGGCGATTTTGAGGCGCCGACGATTGACGGCGGGCGGGTGAAAATATCTGTGCCCGAAGGCGCCCAGACCGGCAAACGCTTCCGCGTCCGCAATAAAGGCATGACGCAATTGAACCAAAAGGGCCGCGGCGATCTTTACGTAGAGGTCCAGGTGGAAACGCCCGTTGGACTCAACGCAAAGCAGAAAGAGCTGCTCAAAGAATTTTGCGAATCCGGCGGCGGCGAAGCCTCGTGCCCGCAAAGCCGCGGCTTTTTCGAACGGGCTAAGAACTTCTGGGATAATGTGACCGACGTTCGGTAGGCAAACCCGGTTTTCCGCTTTTAGCGCCTGGGTCTGCTTTATCCTCATGAACGTTTCCAGCGTGACCAAATTGGCGCCTTCCCCATTACAGCAGTAATGCGCAACTCTCTTGGAATAAATCGCGCTGGCGAAAGCCCGGGTTCGCCCGGAAGCGAAGTGCCTGCGCCGCGCGCAATCGCACAATATCGGAAACGCTTTACCGCTTCCCGGCGGCGATTAACCGTTTACGCCGTTGACGGAGTTTTGTCCCGCGGTTCAGGGTGCAAGTGCTGATTTACGTCCGCCATGCGGTTGCGTTCATGGATGGAGCCGGCTGAAGGGCAAAAAGAAAAACAGAATAAAGAAAAGGAAAAGCCATGAATAAGATGATTTGGACTGCCGCCTTTTTGGGCGCTGCCGTCGCCATGCCGGCATCGGCAGGCGAAACCGAAGATTTTTGCATCGACTTTGTCACCAGTAATGACATGGGGGGCACTGAGCCGTGCTCCTGCGTCGGTGATGTTGGCGACGCCAACTCGGATGTGAAAGACGCGATCCTCGCGCTGTCCACACCGGAAGATGTCGATGCCATGGACGAGTCAGTGAAAGAAGAGTTAGCCCATTGCTTTCCAGAAGGCGACGGCGACGCTGCAGGTTAGCGCAGGGCAAACGCTAACAGTTAAAACGACGCCCATTGAATGCATTGCATTCAATGGGCGTCAGGTTCATTTGTATAGAGATTAACTCTTAAAAGCGCTCTAACGGTCCCGCGCCGCGGATAGGGTTCAACCTCCGGCTGCCGCCATTATCCCCGCCAGCGTTTGCAACCCGGCGGTTCAGCGAAGTTCATTCAGGAGCAATCGTGACAAGCATTCGCGCGCGCCGCTCGCGCTCAAGTGAGGTTTGAAAACAACCAAATGCATTCACTTTTTGTGAATGCCGCCTATATTAAGATCCTGACCGAGGATTTGCATATGTCCGGCGCCGCACCCTATCACTACGCAAAGACAATAGCCTTTCAGCAAATCGACGTTATCGCTGATGCGGCAACGTTAATCGCATTCGGCCGCGGCCTTTATTTTGAGAGCCTTGGGAACGAGGCTCAGTTCCACCGTGATTTCGGGGAGCGCGGGCGGCGCTTTCCGTTTTGGGTCGCTGCTTGCATAGCGATCGATCCTGGTTTTGCGGTGTTTCTGACCGAAGACGAAAAAATTATCGGGATGGCGGTCTTGGGCGCCGATCGCCGCGAGAAAACGGTTGGTCATGTGCACCATTTTTTTGTCACAGCTTCGCACCGCGGACAGGGCTTTGGCGGGCTTCTCGATGATTACGCCCGCGCGACATTGCGGCGTGCCGGCTTTGTCCGCGCACGCCTTAATGTGACAACACGCAATGACCGCGCTATCCGGTTTTACCTGGCGCAAGGCTGGGATGATGTCGGCGGCGGAAAGCCGGGCCTGCGCTTTATGGAGGTTGCGCTTTGATCACAATCATCTACCCCTGACGCCGGTGATCAACCCGAACAGGTGAACCCATATGCCCAAAACATCGATCCTTGTCGCCGGCGCCGGCGGACGCATGGGAAGGGCCGTGGTCGCCGAGATTTTGCGCAAGCCCGGCGCAACACTCGCTGGTGGGTTTGAACGCCCCGGCGGGCCTGATATAGGCAAGGATATCGGCATTCTTGCAGGGCTCGATGCTATCGGCCTTGAGGTGGAAGAGGCTGCAGCAAGCGGCTTGAAGCGCGCTGGCGCGCTGATTGATTTTACTGCGCCCAGGGTCTCTGTCGCCAACGCGATGGCGGCGGCGGAAACAGGCGTTGCGCATATCATCGGCACGACCGGCTTTTCATCGGCGGACGATGCGGAGATTGCGGCGCTTTCGCGCAAAATCCCCATCGTCAAATCAGGCAATATGAGCCTTGGCGTCAACCTTTTGACCGCGCTGGTTGAAGAGGCGGCAAAAATATTGGGCGACGATTACGACATCGAGATATTTGACGCGCATCACCGGAACAAAGTCGATGCGCCTTCCGGAACTGCGCTGATGTTGGGCCGTGCGGCGGCGCGCGCGCGCGGGATAAATCTGGATGAGAATGCGGCCGGCCTGGATGGCGCCCGCGATGGCGCGCGCAAAAAAGGCGACATTGGATTTGCTGTTGCACGGGGCGGCGGCATCGTTGGGGAACATCATGTGAGTTTTGCGGGCGCGGAAGAAATCATCACGCTTTCCCACAAAGCCATTGACCGGGCGCTTTTCGCATCGGGCGCAGTCGCTGCGGCAAAATGGGCGATCGGAAAGCCGCCAGGGCTTTATTCCATGCGCGATGTATTAGGCCTTGGCGATCCCACAGCGTAACCGCTGAATGTCCAAATTTGGCGCAATTTATCTGTAATTGAAACGATCAGGACGACGGTCCTTCAACCCACGCGTGGCAGATTTATGGCCAGGGCGTTGCCGAGATAAAGTGGTTGCCGGTTTATCGTCCGGAAACGCCCTAATTATAAGGATTTGCGCGTTTCTGGTGAGAAGTCCGCCTCACCTTTTCCGGAAATGCGCCTGGGAAAGGCTCGCGATGCGTAACGAAATCCTCACCGCCGGGTTTGTCGTCATGGCTGCTGTCATGATCGTGGGCCGCCTTGATCATGCGGACAATATGCAGTTTGGAGGCGATGCGGCTGTCGATCCGCTTCAGGACACGACGGCGCAAGCGACGCCCGCGCCGCGCATTGCGGCGGTGCAAAGCCATTGGGGCGACGAAGTGCGTATTGATGCTGCGCCGGACCGCCAGTTTTACGTCAATGCGGATGTCAATCGCCGCACCGCCCGGTTTCTTGTGGACACAGGCGCCAGCTATGTGGCGTTGCGCGATTCTGATGCTCGCAATGCGGGGATTTATACGTCCTGGGCGGATTATACCTATCCCGTACGAACTGCGAATGGCGAAACTAAAGCAGCGCTTGTAACGCTCGATGAAATTGAAATTGACGGGCTCCGGGTCGGAGGCGTTAAAGCTTTCATCCTCCAGGATGACCAGCTGGCGATCAACTTGCTTGGCATGAGTTTTCTGTCGCGCCTGGAAAGCGTCGAGGCGCGCGGCGGCGAGTTGATTTTGCGGGGCTAGCGCACGCGTTGAAAAAATGGAATACGGTTTTTCGCAAATGAAGCGCGCAAAAATAAAACCCTATAGCCCTTCCGACAAACCGATTCGAACACGAATGGTTCTAGCTTTCCGCCGCCATCAGGCTTGGTAATTTCCCGAGATCCGCGCCCGCCTGGCGCATAAATATTTTCCTTAAAGGCGCAACTTTGCCAATGGCGCCCATGCCGATATCGCGGGCTATTCTCAAAGGACCGATGTCATTTGAAAACAGACGGTTCAATAAATCCGTGCCAAGCGCCAGGGTCGCGGAATCAAACCGCCGCCAGCGCTGGTAATTGTCCAAAACACCTAACGAGCCGATGTCGAGGCCAAGCTCGCGTGCGTCACGCAATACATCCGCAAGGGCGGCGATGTCTTTGACGCCAAGATTATAGCCCTGACCGGCAATGGGATGGATAGCGTGCGCGGCATCGCCAATCAAAGCCAGGCGCAGTGCAATATAACTTTGCGCCAGATGAAAGGCGAGCGGATAAGACCATCGCTTACCTGTGACTTCAAGCTTGCCAAGATATGGCCCGAAGCGGTTTTCGATCTCGCGGCGAAAGTCTTTTTCATTAAGCGCAAGAAAAGCGGCTGCGGCGTCGGCGCGTTCCGTCCACACGAGCGACGATCGATTGTCCGTAAGAGGAAGAATGGCAAATGGGCCCGAGGGCAGAAAAAATTCCTGTGCGACGCCTTGATGGCTGCGCTCATGGACTACGGTCGCGACAATGCCGGTTTGGCGATAGCGCCATTGGTTGACCTTGATATTGGCTTCCGCGCGCAGCGACGAAAAGCGTCCGTCGGCGGCGACAACAAGCGCGGTTGCGAGTGAGCGCCCGTCTTCAAGCTCGGTTACTGCCTGCGCATTTTCATAGCGGGTTGATGCGCGTCGGGCCGGCGCCAGCATCGAAATATGGTCTGCGCCTGCGATTGCGTCGTTGAGGGTTTTACGCAAAAGCTGGTTTTCAACGATCCAGCCGAGCGGTTGGTCGCCGCCAAGCTCGCGGCTGTCAAAATGCAATTGAAATGTTGAGATCGCGCCATCGTCAAACCGGCCCCGGGCGCGGCCATCTGTGACCACAATATCGCGGATCGCCTCTGCGCCCGGCGAAATCGCGTCCCACAGACCCAAGCGCTTAAAAACCCGGGCGGAAGCATAGGAGATAGCCGTTGTGCGTCCGTCAAACCCCTGCCCGCCCATTAACGAGGGGTCCTGCGCATCGACGACTGCGCAGGAGAATCCGCGCGCATCCAGCGCCAGCGCCGCCAGGCCGCCAGCCAGGCCGCCGCCAATAATCGCTATGTCAAACTGTTCGAATTCGGTCATACGGGACGGATGTTGCGCTTTCGGTGCGCCGTCGTCCACCGGAGCGCTTGCGGCTGCGGCGAAAAGCGCGGCATTAGAGTCAGTAAATGCCGGGGGCGGACAGGAGACCGACAATGCAACGGATCATGACGGCTGTGGTGGGCGCGGCTGCGGCGCTGACAACGCCTGCGGCGGCGCAGGAGATCACGACGGCAAGCAACAGTGCGCGTTTTGCGCTTGATACCGGGCTTTTGTTTGCGGCGGCGCTGGCGGCCATTGTTGTTCTGACGGGTTTTTGTATGCGCGATGTCGGTCTCGCGCGCGCCAGAAACGCGCCGGCAGTTTGCCTGCGCACCATCAGTATTTTTGCGATCAGCATATTTGCGTTCTGGCTCATCGGGTACAATCTGGTCTTTACCATAGAAAGCGATGGCCTTCTCGGCGACCTCAAAATTTGGACGCCGCAAGATGATGATCCGGTCGTGCAGGGATATGCAGCGGGCATCTTCTGGTTGTTTCAGGCGATGCTGGCGGCGCTCGCTGCCGCTGTTATTTCAAGCGTCATTTCGGAACGGGTCAGGTTCTGGCCGTTTGTGTTTTTCATCGCCGTATTTTGCGGGGTGATATATCCGATTGTCGCATCCTGGGTGTGGGGCGGCGGATATCTTGCGGCAAGCTGGCGCTTTTACGATTATGGCGGCGGCGCGGTCATTCACTTGACCGCAGGCGCCGCATCTCTTGCCGCCGCTATGATCGTTGGCCCGCGGCCCGGCAAATATGGCGACGGCACGACGCGCCCAGCGCCGGCGACGGAACTGGCGCTGACGGCGTTCGGCGTTGGGCTGATCCTCGCAGGCTGGCTTGTCATTCTGGCGGCGATGGGACGTTCTTTTTCCTCGATTGAGGCGGTCATTTCGGTTGCGTCAATCACCGTCAACGCAGTGCTTGCCGCCGCGGGGGGTGTCCTTGCCGCGCTTTTTTTGACGCAGACGGTTTATCGCCGCGCCGGCCTGGTGACAGTCCTTTGCGGTGCGATGGGCGGCCTCGTTTCGATTTCCGCCGATCCGTTTCATCCCGCGCTTTGGCAGGCGGCAATGATCGGCGCTGTCGGCGGTGTTATTGTAACCGTGGCGCCGCCGTTTCTCGATCGCTACCGCATCGATGACGCCGGGTTTGTTATCCCGGCGCATCTGCTGTGTGGGCTCTGGGGCGTCGTCATCGTTCCCTGGTCCAATCCAGAGGCCTGGATTTTGGGACAGGCCGTCGGCGCCGCCGGTATCGCCGGCTTTTCATTTTTGATGGGCGTACTTTTGTGGGTTGCGCTTCGCTACACCATCGGCGTTCGTCTCGCGCCCGCCAGCGAGCCTTGATTTGCCAGCATGCCGAAAAGTTAACGCGCGTTAACCCTTTTTGAGCGCGGGCGTGTCACAATTGTTGTTCGCCCGTAACCGCAAAAATAACTTTCAGTATCCGTCTTATGTCGCGACACACCAGAACATTTTCCCGCCGTTCCGCCCGCAATCGTGATCAATTCGCAGAACTCGTCGAGCGATTGCGGCTTTTTGCGCGCAATGTATTGATGCGCGCCGGCGGTCTTGCAATGGCCGTGTTGTCGCTTTGGCTTGGCGCGGCGCTGGCGACGTTCTCGATAAGCGATCCAAGCCTCAACACCGCCACTGCCGCCTCAGCGCAGAATATGGCCGGCGCCGCAGGCGCCGTTGCCGCCGACCTTTTGTTGCAGGCTGTCGGCGGCGCCTCATTCTTGTTGATCATGCCGCTGGCGATTTGGGGCGGCGTCGCCTTGGTAAAAGGGGCGCCCGAAGAAACGCCGCCTGATTTCTGGCGCCGTTTCGCTCTGGCGCCAGTTGCATTATTTTCCGCAGCGGCGTTTGCAGCCGCTATCCCGGATCCTGCAACCTGGCCGTTTGCGGCGGGACCGGGCGGGTTTATCGGCGATGCGATCCTCGGCGGCCTTGCCGCATTGCTGGCGGGTTTTGGCCTGCCGGCGCTCACACCGCTTCTTGCGGGCGCCTTCGCGATTGCCGCACTCCTCAGCTACGCCATTCTTTGCGGGCTGACCCGTGATCGCATGATGGAAGCCTGGTGGGCGCTCGAGGATAGTTGGTATTTCGTTCATGATTTCGTCGTCGACCGTTATCAATCGATCAGGGGGCGCGAGGAAATTCTCGAAGAAGAAAATGACGCCGAATACGAAGGTGATGAAGAACCGGTTCTTGCTGCGCCGCGCCGCGCTCGCAAAATCATCCGCAAGTCTCTTAAGTCGACAGACAGTCGCCGGGAAAGACGAGAAGCGCAGCCGCTTTTGCCTGTTTTTTCGGCGGGCACTTATGAATTGCCGCCGCTCAATCTGCTTGCAAAACCAAATGGCGCGCGCCGGACTGTAATTTCAGACGATGCGCTGGAACAAAATGCGCGCATGCTTGAAACCGTGCTGGCTGATTTCGGCGTTAGAGGCGAAATTATTCATGTGCGGCCGGGTCCAGTGGTGACGCTCTATGAGCTTGAACCCGCAGCTGGCGTCAAATCCTCGCGCGTCATCGGTCTTGCCGATGATATTGCGCGCTCCATGAGCGCCGTTGCCTGCCGCGTTGCGCTTGTTCCCGGACGCAATGTTATCGGCATCGAACTGCCGAATCAGGACCGCGAGATGGTCTTTCTTCGCGAGCTCCTTGGCGCCGGCGAATATGAAAACTCCGCTGGCGACTTGACCCTCGCCCTTGGCAAATCAATCGGCGGCGAGCCGGTTTTTGCTGATTTGGCGCGGATGCCGCATCTGTTAATCGCGGGCACAACGGGTTCCGGCAAATCTGTCGGGATCAACACGATGATCTTGTCCCTGCTTTATCGTCTGTCTCCGGATCAATGCAAATTGATCCTGGTCGACCCAAAGATGCTCGAGCTTTCTGTTTATGACGGGATTCCGCATCTTTTGGCGCCGGTTGTCACTGATCCGCGCAAAGCCGTTGTTGCATTGAAATGGACAGTGCGCGAGATGGAGGAACGCTACCGCAAAATGTCAAAGGTCGGCGTGCGCAACATCGAAGGATTTAACGATCGCATCGAAGAAGCCGACGAAAAAGGTGAAGCGCTGTCACGGACAGTACACACCGGCTACGACGAAGAAAGCGGTGAGCCGGTTTATGAAACCGAAGATCTTGAGTACGAACCCATGCCGTTCATCGTCGTTGTGATCGACGAAGTCGCTGACCTGATGATGGTCGCCGGCAAGGATATCGAAGCCATGGTTCAGCGCCTGGCGCAAATGGCGCGCGCTGCCGGCATCCATCTGATTATGGCGACACAGCGACCGTCGGTAGATGTGATTACAGGCACCATCAAGGCGAACTTTCCGACCCGAATAAGCTTTCAGGTGACGTCAAAAATTGACAGCCGCACGATCCTTGGCGAACAGGGCGCCGAACAGCTGCTCGGTCAGGGCGACATGCTGCACATGGCCGGCGGTGGACGCTTGCGCCGGGTTCACGGCCCATTTGTTTCGGACAATGAAGTTGAGAAGATCGTCAAATTTTTGAAAAAACAAGGCGCGCCTGACTATGTTCAGGAAGTCACAGAGTTGCGCGAAGGCGACGAGGGCGGCGGCGGTTTTGATGTTGGGGGCAATACGTCATCTGGCGATGCGCTCTATGATCGCGCAGTGGCGGTGGTTCTGCGGGACCGCAAGGCGTCGACTTCCTATGTGCAACGCCGCTTGCAGATCGGTTATAATCGCGCAGCGACATTGATCGAGAAAATGGAAGAAGAAGGCGTTATTTCGCCTGCCAATCATGCGGGTCGACGCGAAATTCTGGTTGGCGAGGACGCAGCGTAGCATCGCTTGCCATTGCCTGAATGGCGCGTTCATTCCAAAACCCGCATTCGAAACCCAAATGGCCGCGCGGCGGTGATGTGAATATCGAGAAAAAGGCTTGTCAGAACGGTATTCCTGAGCGCGCCGCGACCTGGGCTATAGCGCCGGGCGAAAAACCCGGCGCGCAGCCAATAATCTAGATCATCGGTCGATTCCATCTCATCGTCCGACGATCTAAATCTCCGGATCAGTGCTGAGCCGGGAAGCGTTCCGGCGGCGTTAACATATGAGCAATCAATAACGGCCGCTGAGGCGTTGGCCAAAATTTGGAGCTATTCGATACGCGCAAGCGCCACAGGATTGTAATACACATTACCTACATCGCCGGTCTCGGCCCGGGCGCCTGCTTATGCGCCGCCGATCGCCGCCACAGAAGGGGTAACCATGGGGCTTGGGCGCCAACTCCATGCGCCGCTCAAGAGGAAATAGTCAGAAAACTCACTCATTTGGTTGGTGCCGGGACCTTTTCGAGGCGATCGGCAAAGTTGGGCATCAAAATGCCGCGCCTGACTGGTCGCGCGCCGTTCATGGTTTCGTTTACAATGGTTAACGCAAGGTCGTAATTGGAAATGGTTAACGTCAAATCGGCGCCACAAAGGAAATAGCTGTTGATATTAACGTTTTATTAAACATAATTCAGGGTTTGGGGGGAAGCGCGAACCCATGGATGTGTAATGTCTGAGTCCTATGAAAACCTAGCCGGAGCATCAGGAAGAGCGCGTTTTTTCAGACCCCGCAGGTACAATGCGCTGGAGTTTTTTGCTGGCGCGCCGCCGCGTTTATCGTTTGATGAGTTGGACTTTGACCTCGAAAACATAAGCCAAACGGGCGCCGCATGTATATCTAAACACCGGATGATTGAAGCTGGATCTGATTCAGCGAAAACCGGCATGTTGCGTCTCACGCAAAGGGGGCGGGAAATTCTCCGGGTTCCGGCGCGTATTGCGCGTATTGCGCTTGCTAAAAACGGCGCCCTGGTTGGATTTGCATTGGAAGAATGTGATTTTGACCTTTCGGCTTTACAGCGTGACAATGCGCGCGCGGTTTCTGCGACTACAATAAAGACCGCCCGAAGCGCCGCCATTCCTTCAGAATATAAAAGTTTTTGCGCCGATGTGCTTAGTTTTGTCGCCGAATATCTTCAGCACATAGATCAGTTTTACGCGCCGATAGAGCAAGGTTTCTCAGAATCAGAAACCAATGAATTGGTGCTGGAGCTGGCGGGCGCAGCAGAGGATAATTGGAAAGCGTTGATTGCGGAAGGAAATAGGCTGGTTATACCGCTGCACCGCGACAAGAAATGCCGTTTGGAGTTAAAGGCATACACAGAGAGGATAGTTACGCCGGTGCTTCTTGAAGGAGCAGGTTGGGCGCGCAGCTACAATAAGCCGCTCGGATATCCGGGAGATTACCGGATTATGAACTATATCTATGACGGCACACCGGTAGGCTCTTCAATAAGAGCCAAGTTTCTGCACCAGCTAAGTCTGGTCGGATCGCGTCCGGTTCTCCTGCGTATGAAGGAATTAAGCCGGCTGATTTCGAGTACAACGCACAATTTTCAAGGTGACGTCTTTGAACTTATGAGCGTCGGTTGCGGACCGGCGCGTGAACTAAATGAAATTGCTTCCGCCAAGCCGCCGGAACTGGCTCTGCGAGCGACATTGATAGATCAAGACCATGACGCGTTGGAGTTCGCCGTCAGCGCCGCACATCAGGCTGTAACCCGCGATCAACTGTCGATCAATGCGCTGAATATATCATTCAAGGAGATGCTGAATCCAACGTCAATCGCCGATCTTTTGGGCAACATGGATGTGATTTATAGCGCTGGTCTTGTGGACTATCTCAACCCGTTATTGGCCCAGCGTTTTTTGAAGCGTGTGTATCAGTATCTGAAACCAGGCGGAAAGCTCATTATCGGCAACCTCAATGATTTGGACAGCGGCATGATTTGGCCGTGCGAATATGTGACTGATTGGAATCTCTATTTCAGAAGCGAAGTCGATATGCATGCGATGGCGAGAGAGATTCCTGACGTAAAAACCTCGGTTTATTCAGATGTCTCGAACGCGATTTACTTTTTGGTAGTTGAAAAACCAGCCCGTGCATAGCGGCGCAGAGCCTAAAGCAAAATGCAGCTAACATGAATCGGCGTTTTGCTTTGGGTTCTTGTTTTCGCATGACGATTCCAAAAAACCGGACTCGACTTTTTTGCATCATGCTTTAGGCGGCGGCTTGACCGAATTTGTCCGCGATTTTTGGGTTGTTAAACTGCACGGTAACCGTTGTTCCAACCGATAATTTTGATTCGATCGTCAATTGAGCGTCCTGGCCGTTGAATATCCGATTAGCCAGCGTCAGGCCGAGGCCCACGCCCTCGTTTGAGCGGCTCAAGGTCTGTTCGGCTTGCGTGAAGGGCTGCAATGCGTGATCAAGCTGTGCTTGAGTCATGCCGACACCTTCATCTTTGATAGAAAGACTGTAACTGTTGTCGGGTTCCAATTTTCCGGACACCCAAATTCGCCCGTTAACCGTTGAAGCGTTCAGCGCATTTTCAAGAACATTGTTCAGAGCGTAGCATGTGTGGAAGATATCGACATTGAGTTTGGCCTCATCAAGGCCGGAAAAGTCAACGCGAATGCCTTTTCTTTCAAAGCCAGTCCGCATTTGCTCCAATGAGGATTCGACAATTTCACGAACACTTGTCGCCGATCTATCATACTTGATCTTACCTGCGGTTGCGTCTGCATAGCGCAGCATTTTTTGAATACGCGACAAGAGCATCTGCGCAGAAACCTGGATTTGATCGAGGTGGTTGGCGTTGCCGCTTTCATCATCGGCGCGCTCAAGGCTGTTTCCAACGATTTCGCTGAAGCCAATAATTTGATGAAGCGGCGTCCGCAGCTCATGGCTCATCATAGACAGGAAATTTATTTTCGATTGATCCGCAGCCGTGGCCTCAATCAGCAGTTCCTTTATTTTTTGAGCTGCGATTTCGCGCAACGTGCGTTGCCGCCAAATTACGCGAGAGCGAATTTCCTGCACATAGTTTGTTACAATTGCAAGTACGGTGGATGAGCCCATAAAGAAATGCCCGGAAACGACATCGCTGTAGCTGAATTTATCGAGCGAAAGAATGGTCGCCGAATAGGCAATTGCCGTCAGCAAAAAAATAGCCGTCGCCGCTGGAAATGGCATATGAATCATACATGCGGCGAAAATGAAAACACTCAGGACACCAACAATATAAGGCGGCGGATTTCCCTCCGGCAAAACGCCAATCATCCATACGATTGAAATCGAAAACATAAAAACGCCAAGCGTATAGATGTAAGGAAAATACGGTTTGAAGAAATTGAGATGTGTCAGCAGCACCAAACCAAAAGCGAACGGCGTGCAAATCATCCACCGCATAGTGATTATTTCGGTGAGGTTTTCGGAAACAACGAGAAGGTCTAAAAACCCATACAAGAAATAGATCAACACGAGCCCATAACTGATCAGGCGTTCTGTTTTCAACACTTCCTTGCGGAGATAGCCTTGATAGGCCTCTTCGGTTGGCTTGTCCCGAAAGGTTGCCGTAAGAGAGTTGAATTCCCTCGGCGATCGCGATTGCGCCATGATGGACGGCGCACCGGTTCCAGCAGGTGCGTTTGCGGCGTTAATATTTGTTTCTGAAACGGCCATTTCTTTGCGACAATAGACGGGAAAGGGTTAATACTCGCTTGGCGCCGCGCAAATTATTGGGGCCGTAAACGAGGCGGTAACGCCGCAGCGCTTGCTCGAGACAGTTAAATGTTTAATAATTTATGAATGAGCATGGTTACAGAAACCTTAACGCCCGCCGCCTCCCGCCATCGAGTGGGCGGCGCCGCTTGGCCTTTGGTTTTCTTATTCTTTGCCTTGATGGGCGCCGTGGGGCTGGCCGTCAGTTTGGCGTTGACAGGCGTCTTCCCGTATTGGCTGGCGTCTTTGAGCGTTGCAGTCCTTTTGTATCTCATTGCGCATATTAATCATGAAGCCGTCCACAGAAATATCAGCGGATCCCGGAGCGAGCTAAACTGGCTGAATGACCTAATTGGACATTTGGGCAGTTTTTGGCTTTTCTTGCCGTTTCCGGCATTCAGGGCGGTTCATTTGGCGCACCACCGTATGACCAATCATCCGGAGCTGGATGGCGACATGTGGTTCGCAAGAAGCACCCCGCTGGGCGTTTTTTTGAGCTGTTGTTCTTTGCTTTATGGATATGAAATCAGATTGCAGCGCCTTCGAAACGCCGGTCTTGTCCGGCGTAACGTCATAAGGCATTCGTACGCTCAGCGCTTTTTTGCCCTCATCCTGGTTATTACGGCGATCATGTCCGGTTTCGGCTATGAGGTCCTTATGCTTTGGCTGCTGCCCGGCCTTATTGCAATGCCGGTCCTCGCTTTTATGTTCGCCTATGTAGTGCACCATCCTCACACAAGCCAGGAAACCTATAGCGCCAGCAATGTGTGGCTATCACGCGGCCCCCTGCAATCACTTTTGACCGGCGTATTTGTTTTTCAAAACTATCATCTTGTTCACCATTTATATCCGCGCGTTCCATTCTACCGTTACGGCGATGTTTTCCGGCGGATGCGACCCGAGCTCGAAGCGCGCGGCGCATCGATCAAGCAGCTTTTTAGCTAACCCATAATCCGTTGTGTCGGCGGCGACCCGCGCTCGTCCGGCATGATTAATGGGCGGCGAGATCCGGCCTTGTAGTCTGAACCATGGCGCCGCCTTACTTCGGTGCAGGGCGCAATCTGCCCACGGAGTTTTGCCGGTCGCTGGCGACCAAAGTCAACTCAGACCAAAAATGGCGGCGCTGCCGGTCGGCAAATAAAAGCGGAAGAAACGAACACCCCAATGGATGCATAACGGCGCACCCGAAAGGTATATTGACCAGGCAGCGGTTCGAAGGCTTGGTCCATCGCCTGATTGAAAGAGGCAAAATTCCCTCTCTGGTTGTTTGAACGCGACAAACTCTCCGGTTCGTCGTTGATCCCTGCTGGCCGCCGCCGGCTCCGCGCGTATTACATTCGTTGACATTTTGATATTTTTGATTTGTCAGGCATAGTTTGCCCTACGGGGGAGGCCACGCGTTTTTTGGGCCTTACATGTCAGAGTATATCAGCAGCGTATCGAGACGGATTTCGTCAAGTCGCGAAATCAACCCACTCAAACCAGAAAAGACAGTCACTTCTCCACAGAACTGTACTGTCGCGCAACAAAAAAAAGTCACAATAGGGCATCGTCACGCCGGATGGAGGCAACCGGAGAGCACAACGCCTGAGCTTCGTATCTTCAAACCGGGCGAAGACGCTTCGGACATTTATAGATTTCGCTATAAAATATACGAAGAAGAAATGCATAGAAATGATCACTATGCAGACCACAAAAGAAAGATAATAAAGGACCCGTTTGACGATTATGCCTATAATATTGGCGCATATAGAGATGGGAAAATAACCGGCACGGCTCGAATAAACTTTTGTGCAGATGGCGATCCCGGGTTTTATCGGAGCTTTCTCGAACTTGAGACAGCCGGAGCGTGCTATCCCCAAAAAGTGGCCTTTTCATCACGGCTGATGGTCGTCATATCCGAACGCCGCAGGTTATTGCCGCTTATGCTCAGCGCAGAGTGTTTTAATATCGCGTTCTTTCGGAAGGCCGCATGGAGTTTTCTCGACTGCAACCAGCACCTCGTGCCATTTTACAAGCGAATGTGTTTTGAAGTGCAAAACTCAAGTAAGCTTCATCCGAGCTTTGGGGACGTCGCTATCATGCGTGTAGATTTATCAGACCGAAGAATTTCCGACAAGCGCCGTTCAATCGTTGCGCGCTATATCAGGTCTTAGCGAAACAGGCGGGCGTCACCGCGCCGTTTGCGCGGATAGGCTGTTACGCAACGATTTTGGTCTTTGAAAGCTCTCCTGGCGTGATCCCGTCAGCGTCAAGTTCTTCCCAGTTCCAGCCAGTATCCATGTGTTGGTCCGCGTCTTCAAATGCGGCGGTTATCATTTGAGCGTAAAGATATCCCGTGGTTTTCATTGCGTAATGGACTGCCGCAAGATCGGCGTCCGTCTTCAAAAGCCTCTTTGCATATTGTTCCATCAACCTGTTGTGGCTGGCGTCAATTTCCATATGGTCCCGAAGAAACGTCATTGCGTTTTCCGGAACGCCGGCCGCCCTTAGATGCTGAGAGATCGCATCTCCAGCCTGGGTCGGCACGAATTCAAGGAAAAACAGATAGCCGAGATAGCCAAGCGGGTTCTGGTTATAGATCTGGTAATAGGCAAATGAGGTGAGCGCGGTCGTCGCTGGAAGCGGGTTTTGATAGGGGGTGTAGGTGTCGTCGCCGCCCAGTGTGACAAAATCATTCAGCGCTAATTGTTCATGCCCGATTTCGGACGATGCATGGGCGTAAAAACTCTTGATCATATCCCGCTGGCGCCCGCGAAAATAGATCGTCGCCAGGGCCTGAAGCTGTGGGTTTTCCCTCACATAGTAAAAGGTTTGCCTAAGATATGAACGATAGGCCTCGGTGGTAAGGTTGCCGGAGGCCAGATGTGTGATGGCAGAAGATGTAAGAAAATCTTCCAATATTGGCTGAAACTGCTTTTTCAGTATATTTATCATGCCCTTACACCACCACTCGTACATACGCTGTTAACTGTTTGTTAATGTTATGGTCTTTTTGGAGTTTCCACAAGACCCGAGCGGCCTTCCGGAAAACGCGCAGCTTGGCGTTGACGTTATTTTAGTGGCCTCATTTCGAGAGCAAAATGATTGGGCGCGCCGGCGCATGCGGGCGCTCATTTACCAATAGCTAAACCGGATAAGATATGTCGGGCGCTGAAATCAGAAAGCCAGGATCAGGATATTGCCTGAAACCGATAAGATAAATCTTTTGAGTTCACGCTTCGCTTCCAAAAAAAGCGAAACGGCGTTTCAGGCCCATATTTTCAAGCGCAACATAAAGGTCAACGCCTGGGGTATCGGCATCGGCTTAAGCGTTTTTATATTGTATATATTTTCCGATTTCATAGACACCGTAAACCCCTCCCGCCCGGTAATTGTCAGACTTATCACGTTTGCTCTCAGCGCGGCGTTGTTTTCGACCCTGCTATCCCCGCGCATGAGAAAAAACCATGACATGGTGATTGCATTTATCGTTCTGTTGATGTGTTCGTCGCTCAACGTCATTCTTTGGCTTCAGCCGTCGCTTGATAACACCTGGTACCTTGGGCTGATTCAAAGCTACATCATGGCAGCGGTGCTGTTGCGCCTGAGTTTTCATTCCATGTGCCTGGTCGTCGGCGTGTCTTTTGTGCAATTCGCCGTTGTCGCGGGCGGCATGAGTGATCAGCAGGCGGCCTTGTTGCAATCGACGAATGTAGCTCTCGTCGGCGCCATCGCCCTGTTGGGCGTTTATCTGATGCAGCGCTATCAGCGTATCGATTTTCTTAAAACGCAAACAATCAGTGAGCAGAACATTCAACTAAACGCGCTTCTCAAAGACGTGCGCCGGGACAATCAACGAAAAGTTGCGGCGCTGAATATGTTGGTTCATTTCGTCAAAACGCCTTTGCATCAGATCAGTGGTTTTTCCGATATCGTGATGGATAGCCTGGCAAGCGACAACGACCAATACGACCCTGAGGCGGGCGTTGAAAGCGCCCGATATATCAAAGACGCGACCGCGAACCTGGCGAATAGCGTCAACAATCTGCTGGTCTATCATCGCCTGGATGAAGTAGAGAGCCGTAAGGAAGAGCCGTCGTTAATGACCTCCGCAGTTGCTGATTTGGGCGAATTAATCGGCGCCGGGATCAAGGTGACAATGAAAGGGTCAACTGAGGAAGTAAGAACCAGCGAATATGCCGCAAAAACCGCTATTCAATCCCTCGCCGACTATTACAACGCCTCGCCCGAGGGCGTGTCGAAATTGACAATTACGCTGCAGCAACATGGAGACATTGCATCGTTGATCCTTCACGATGACGGCCAACCCATTTCCGCGCAGCAATTCGCGGAAGAAATAAAGCCGTTAACAAAAATCGAAAACTATTTGACCAGCCAGGGTTCGGATATGCCGATGGCGTTGCGTATCGTCGCGCGCGCATCGGAGGTTTGTGGCGGCGAATTTCTCCACAAGGAATTGCCTGACGGCAACAGGTTTATACTGACATTCCGGGATTCCACGTCACAAACCGATACACCGATGCCTGCTGTCGCTTAATTCGAGGAAATCAGCCCGCAGCCTTTTTCGGTGAAGCCAACAAGCCTCCGAGCATTGGAAAAATTGGAGCGGGCGATGAGATTCGAACTCACGACCTAAACCTTGGCAAGGTTTCGCTCTACCCCTGAGCTACGCCCGCTCACTGACGTAATGCCGACCATCTTGAACGCCGACAGGGGCCGCTATATGCACGATGGCTTTTGCCATTGCAAGCGGGAAGTCGGGGCCCCGATTGCCCGGAAAACAGAGGCCCAGCGCCATGAGCCAGCCTACGAAAATGTCGCCTTCCGACCGCCCAAAGACGCGTGCGGCGTTGTTGGACGCTTTAGATCGCTTTGGCATTAAAGCCCGCACCATCAGCCATCAGGCAATTTTCACCGTTGAGGAGGGGCGTGATCTCAAGCGCCAGATGCCCGGCGGCCACTCTAAAAACCTTTTCCTTAAAGATAAAAAAGGTGCTCTGTTCCTCGCTGTTGCGGATGCGGAAACGCGCATCGATCTTGTCGCGCTCGGCAAGGCGCTGGGGGCCAAAGGCCGGCTGTCTTTCGGCAAACCTGAGCTGATGACAGCGACGCTCGGCGTTATTCCCGGCGCGGTTACGCCCTTTGCCCTGATTAATGAGAGCGCCAGGGCGCTTTCGGCGGTCATTGTCGATAGTCGTCTTCTGGCCAGTGACCCGGTCTGGTTTCACCCCCTTGAAAATACCGCCTCGACAGCCATTTCACCGCAAAACCTCCTCGATTTTATTGAGGACTGCGGGTTCAATGCGCGGATCATTGACCTTGCTGCGCCTTCTGTCGGTTGAACGGTTGCGTTTGGCGCGCTGGGGCCTCATCTAGGGGGTAGGGTTATGGAGAGCGCAGATGAGTGAGATCCTTGGGGCGGAGAGCGCCAGCCCGGCGGATGCAATCAAAAACGTAACGGTTGAGACATTTGAACAGGATGTTCTGGCCGCATCGATGACAGCACCGGTGATCGTTGATTTCTGGGCGGAATGGTGTGGTCCCTGTAAGCAACTGGCGCCGGTTCTTGAAAAGGCGGTGCGTGAGGCTGGCGGAACAGTTGGCCTCGTAAAAGTTGATATCGACAAGAATCAAATGCTTGCCGGGCAGTTGCGGATTCAATCGATTCCCACCGTTTACGCATTTTTTCAGGGCCGGCCGGTCGACGGATTTCAGGGCGCAGTGCCCGAAAGCGAGATTAAGGCGTTCATCGAGCGTTTGGTGCAGATGGCAGGCGCCGCTGGCGGCGCAGCGCCGGATAAAGATTACACCGGCGCCGGCGATGCGGCGTTTGAAAATGGCGATATCGCCGGCGCTGCCCAGCTCTATGGCGAGGCGCTGCAGGCCGACAGCGCAAATATTGGCGCTGTCGCCGGTCTGGCGCGCTGCCATCTGGCGCTTGGAGATATTGAAAAAGCGCAACAGACTTTGTCACTGGCCCCGCCAGACAAAAAAAGCGACCCACAACTCGTCAGTGTTGCTGCGTCAATTTCCATTGCAGAGAGCAATCCACAAGATAGCGATCTCGCCGATTTGAAAGCGAAAGTGGAACGCAACCCTGATGATTTGCAGGCGCGGTTTGATTTGGCGGGCGCCCATCTCGGCGCCGGCGCGATGGAATTAGCGATTGACGAACTATTGGCGATAATTGAGCGTGATCGCGACTGGAATGAAGCGACGGCGCGCAAAAAATTGCTGACGGTATTTGAGGCGCTTGGCGGGGCGCATCCGGCGACAGTGCGCGGACGGCGACGCTTATCGTCTGTATTGTTTTCGTAATGCGCTGGCGGCGCACGGCGGACCTATGAGCGAACAACAAAAAACGCGCGGAGCGAAGGCGTTGCCGCCTGTCATTCCGCTTTTTCCTCTGGCCGGAGCGATGCTTTTGCCGGGCGGGCAATTGCCGCTTAATATTTTCGAGCCCCGGTATTTGCGGATGTTGGACGACGCTCTTGGCGGCGCGCGCGTGATTGGCATGATCCAGCCAGCGGACGGCAATAGCGAGGATGGACGACCATGCCTTTTCGACGTCGGCTGCGCCGGCCGGATTACCTCATTCATGGAGGCCGATGATGGGCGTTATTTGATTACGCTGACCGGCATCCGCCGATTTCGTCTTACTGATGAGGCGGCGACGGATACGCCATACCGGCAGGGTCAGGCAGACTGGGCTGCATATGATATTGATGCGCATAAAGATTTATCCGGTGAAGAGATTGACCGCGACGAATTCCTTGAGATCATGCAGGACTATCTCGGCGCCGAAGGGCTTGAGACGGATTGGGAAGCCGCTGCATCGGCGCCGATTGATGCGCTCGTTGCATCGCTTGCCATGGGCTGTCCGTTTGCGCCAAATGAAAAGCAGGCATTGCTTGAGGCGCGGACAGTCGCGGATCGGGCGGAATGTCTCATGGCGTTAATGGAAATGTCAGGCGGCGATGGCGCAGGCGGCGACCAGCGGCTTCAATAGGCCGCAACACGACAGGCGGAGAATAAAATGCCCGAACATGAGAGCAATGAAGAAATCGATCCGCGTTTGCTGGAAATCCTCGTTTGTCCGCAAACCAAAGGCCCGCTTGTCTATGACCGGGCCAATAATGAGCTCCTGAGCAAAAAAGCGCGGCTTGCTTTTCCGATTCGCGACGGCGTGCCGATCATGCTGATCGATGAGGCGCGCGCATTGGGTGATGATGAGGCGGCGAAACTCTGACGTGCTGGCGGATTCCGCCGCATCTACATATTTTGTGCAACCTAAAACGCTAGCGCCGCCGCCCCCAAAGGGTGTATGCAGTCGGACGTTTTGCCCAAAGGGAGGGGAGGATGCCCGCATTACCGCCGATTGACGCGCCCGCCAGCGATCTGACCGCATGCGCTACGCCACAAGACGCAGTTGACCGGCTGATCGCGCTTTATGACGATGCGCATCGGCAAACATCGGAGCGGTTTGAACAGTTTACCGCCGGTGCAATGACCGCGGATCCTGTGGATGCGCCGGTTTACCCCTATCTTTGCGCAGTGGTGCCGGCGGAAAGCGCGCGGCATACCTCTAATCTGGCGCTCGGTCGTATCGCGGCATCAAGCGCCCATGGTTCCTCGATAACGCATCCGAGACTGTTCGCGAATTATCTGCTGCAGCAATTGACCCGCGTTACCGATCGATTCGCAGCTGATCTTTTTGTCGGCAAATCATTCACGCCAATCCCGCTGACCTTTGCGCTTGAAAAGGCCACATCCTCGCTCAGCCTCGAGCAACGCAATGATCTGCAGTTTCACTTCCACACGCCAAATCTTGCAGGCACGAATGACGATATTGTCGATGGCCAATATATTCTGAAGCGCCGCGGATTGCTGCCGCTCTCGCTTTTTACGGCGGAGCGCGTCGATTATTCACTCCACCGCATTCAGCATTATACATCAACAAAACCGGAGCATTTTCAGGATTTCATTCTGTTTACAAACTATCAGCGTTATGTCGATGAATTCGTGGAATATGCGAAAGGTGAAGTCGAGGCGGGGCGGGGCGCGGCGCTGATCGAGCCCGGCGAACGCATTACCATGAAAGGCGCGCCGGCGCCCGGCGGGGGCATGCAGAAATTGCCGCAAATGCCCGCCTATCATCTCACCCAGCCGGACAAATCGGGCATCACGCTGGTCAATATCGGCGTTGGTCCGTCCAACGCCAAAACCATCACCGATCATCTCGCCGTTTTGCGACCCCAGGTGTGGCTGATGATCGGCCACTGCGGCGGGTTGCGGCGCACACAACGCCTTGGCGACTATGTTCTTGCGCATGCTTATCTGCGTGATGACGGCGTCCTTGACGACGTCTTGCCGCCCTCCGTGCCGCTGCCGACGCTGGCCGAAGTTCAATTGGCGATGACCCGCGCGGTGCAGGAAGTCAGCGGCATCCAACAGGAAAAACTGAAAGAGCATTTGCGCACCGGCACGGTCGTTACGACCAGCGATCGTAATTGGGAACTACGCTTTGAACGAAGCGCGGTGCGTCTCAATCAAGCCCGCGCTATCGCTATCGATATGGAATCTGCGACGATTGCCGCAAATGGATATCGCTACCGGGTGCCCTATGGAACGCTTCTATGCGTGTCAGACCGGCCCCTTCATGGCGAAGTGAAACTGCCGGGCATGGCGGATGCCTTTTATCAGGAGCGCGTCAGCCAACATTTGGAAATTGGCATTAGGGCAATCAGCCTGTTGCGTGATGAAGCCAAAGCCGGCGCTTTGCATTCGCGCAAGCTCAGGAGTTTTGACGAGCCGTTTTTGCGTTAGGGCGTTTTCAGAGTTGAAGGCGAAGCTTTCAACGGTTCCGTTTGGCGGCTTTGCCGCCAAACTCGCGGTTCGAAAACGCGACCGCTTCAAAGCGCCTTTTGGTAGACTCGGTAAGTCTTATAGATTTTGCCGCCCATTTCAGTCAGCATATTGAGCATCGACTCATTGTTTTCCAAAATCCAGGAAAGCTCTGAATGCGTGACGCCGTGGTCCATATTAGCGGCATTGACCATGTCGATAATCTTATAGGCAAAGGCGGCGCCCACGGGTTTCTTGTGGAGTTTCTTGCGCACGCCCATCAGCGGCATGCGCGACTGGTTGACGCCTTTTATTTTCAGCCGCCAAAACAGTTTTGCCCAGTTAAACGGCAACAACCGGCCGTCAAAATCATGGATCGCGCGGTTAATATTTGGCAGCACAAGACCGAACGCCGCCGGCTCATCATTATAATAACACAAGACGACATTGTGTTTTTGTATGATCGGTTTTAGCTCGCCTGCCATATGCTCGGCCTGCTCTTCCGTAAAGGGAATGAATCCCCAATTATCCGACCAGGCGTCATTGAATATATCGATAATGACGCGAATATCTCCCAGCACGTCGCTTGTATTGAGCGTGCGAATGGAGACATTCGGTTTCGCCAGCGCTTTTTCAATAAAACGCTGGCGTTTTTCCGGAATGAACTGTCGCACCGGATAATATTCCAGCGCGTGCATGTCCATCGCTTTTCGAAAACCCATGCGCTCCAGATGGCCGGCATAATAGGGCCGGCCATGGGGCATCATTACATAGGGCGGCGTGTCAAATCCGTCGATTAAAAGCCCACATTCTTCGTTTACAGAGAAATTGTACGGGCCTGCGATATTTTCCATACCCTGCCCCGATATCCAGGCAGCCGCTGTTTCAATCAGCGCATTCAGGACCGCTGGATCGTCCACGCTTTCGAGAAACCCGAAATGGCCCGTCTTGTCTTTGTGACGGTCAAGATGCGCATGATTGATAATCGCGCCAATGCGACCGGCGGGCGCGCCGTTTTTATAGGCGATCCACAATTGATTCGGCATATCTTTGAGAGCCGGATTTTTTGCAGCGTTTAGGCGCGCGCCAAGCTCAAATTCCAGCGGTGCGACGTAGTTTGGATCATCTGAATAGATCGCGTTCGCCAGACGCATAAATGTTGTTCTGTCGGCGGCGGAATCAACCGGACGGATTTCAATGGCGGATGATGTCATGGCCGGCCTGGAATGTTGCTTGTTTGTCGTACATCAGGGCCCTCAAAACGGGCCGCAGCAACGCCTAGCGCTAGTTCAGCTTGATTGCCAGCTTCGCGCCGTCTTCAGTGACCTCAAAAAGTGCTTTTTCAATGGGTGGCGGACCAAACATGGCTCTTGGATTATTTGATATGCCCCATGGTTCGGCAGGAAGGCCAAGCCCGGTTTTATCGAAATCGGTATTGGCGTTGCGATCGTGATAGACAGCCAGTGCGAAAAAGCCCGGCCCAGGCGCGGTGACACAAAACTTGGTTGCTGGCGCCCTTGCAGCATATCGCGCCAGTTTAACCCGTCCGCGACCTTTAAGAAAATGCTCCTCATCGTTCGGATAAAGATCGGCGGTCACAAGGCCTTCGTTCTTTCTCACGCCTTCGATAATCACGCGAATTTCGAATGGCCCGCCTCGGCAGCTGACATGGTCAAAGTCAAATTTGTCCGCGGCGGCGGGCGTATTTTCGTCAGCCAGCGCACTTTGCGGGAAGGCTGCGCCAGCCACGGCTGCCATCAGACAGGTCTTGATGAAGGCTATAATGTTTCCCGGCACGCTACTTTTCCTCACCACTTCAGACGCGGTGTCTGCTTACGATCCCCCCTTGCCTATAGAAAGGCTGAATTGTGGAGACTTTGCGCCTAACGAAAAAGTGAACCCGCGAAAGGGTTTGCGTCAGGCTTGCGCGGTCTCCTTTGTCAGCGCTTCGGAAAGCGACGTATAGGCATTAATAATAACATCGAGGTCTTCGCCAGTATGCGCCGCAGAAACGCTAAGGCGCAGGATCGAGGTTGCATTTGGCGTGCCAGGGGGGATTGCGAGATTGACGTAAACCCCCTCCTCCATCAGAAAATTCCAGGCCTTGCAGGCCTCCTGACGATCAGCGAGTTTGACCGCGATGACCGGCCCTACCGGCGCACAAAGATCAAATCCGAGCTGGGTGAAGGCGGCGTGAACGCGTTTGGCGTTTTCCCAAAGGCGTTCACGCATCGAGTTATCACTTGCAATCTTTGCAAGCGCCGCCGATGCAGCGGCAATGTTGGCTGGCGACGGAGACGCCGTAAACATATAGGGCCGGCTGGAAAACCGCAGATACTCAAGCTCGGGGTGATTGGAGGCGACAAAACCGCCGATCGACGCGAGGCTTTTTGAAAACGTACCGGTGTAGAAATCGACCGCGTCGAGGACGCCGTCGCGTTCGCAAACGCCGCGGCCGGAGTCGCCGAAAACGCCGAACGAGTGCGCTTCGTCAAGCAGCGCATAGGCGCCGTGTTTGTGGGCGACCTCGACCAACTCCTTGACCGGAGCAACATCGCCGAACATTGAATACATGCCTTCGAAGCAGACAAGCTTGCCTTTGATTTCAGGACCAAGTCTGGAAAGGCGCTTGTCGAGGCTTTCCGGGTCATTATGACGGAAGCGGATCGTTTCCGCGCCGGATAATTGGCATCCGTCGTAAATGCAGGCATGGCAATCCGCGTCGATGAGGATGACGTCGTTCGGCGGCTGCACGAGCGCGGAGATGGCGCCGAGATTGGCCTGATAACCGGTCGAGAAGACCATGCAGTGCTTGTACCCCAGAAAATCCGCAAGCTCGTTTTCCAAGGCGCGATGACCGGCATAAGTGCCGTTCGCGAAACGCGATCCGGTAGTGCCTGTTCCAGATTCGACGATGGCCGTTTTCGCCGCTTCAACGGCGCCCTCGTCATAGGTGAGGCCGAGATAATTATTAGTTCCTGCAAGGACGATTTCCTTACCCTCGACCATCGCGCGGGTCGGGCCTTTCATTTCGTCCATGGAAACACCAAACGGATCGCGGCCGGCGCTTTCTTTCAGCGCATCATAGACTTCGGCCGTCGCCTGGAATTTCTCAAAAAGACCCATAATCTATGTTTGTTCCTTCTTGATCGTGTGGATCGCGTCGACGAGTTCGCCGACCGTTTTGGTTTCCGAAATCGTATTCACCGGGATTGAAATGTCATAGAAATCCTCAATATCCATCACCATGTCGAGGACGGCGACGGAATCGATTTCAAGATCGGCGATAAG
>JAJFGF010000069.1 GCA_021776245.1 Hyphococcus sp.
ACTCGAACTCGGCATCGACATCGGCGCCCTCGATGTCTGCATCATGACCGGCTACTCCGGCAGCGTGGCGAGTACGTGGCAACAAGCCGGCCGTGCGGGACGCCGATCGAAGGATGTTCCTTTTCACCGCGAATGAGTTCCTTCGCCCGAAACAACGTCACTATCCCGCCATACGGACCCGGCCGATACTTCTTGTCAATCGCCGTATGCGCCTTCAACAGTTTCGTCACCGAACCAAACTGCGGCAATATCGCTTCAATGTGCTGATACTCCTCCGGCAAAACACGGGCGAACTCAGTGTTCCGCAACATAGACCGCAACGTGTACGCCGCGAATCGTTTCTTCAGCCGATCAAAAATCGAAGGTGAACTCGACGGCGTCGTTCGCAAAATTTTCGACGCCATCACATACAATCCGTTGTACACATGTGCCGGCGTCGATGCCGCGGTATTCATCCCGATCATGATCCGTTCGTAAACCGACTTCAATCGTGCTCGAAAACCCTCCGGTACCGGGTCATCGTGAATGCGCGTATCAATCAACCCCAGGAACGCCACCGTTTCACCCGCGGCCTCTATCTGACACGCCAGCTCATACGCAATGCTGCCGCCCAACGACCAACCCAGTAAATGATACGGACCGTTTGGTTGTATCTTCCGAATGTGCTCCAGGTAATACTCCGCATACGCTTCAATGGAGGTCAGCGGTTTAATCCGATATTGCAACACCGGATCTTGAATGCCGTAGAATGGCCGATCCGTGCCGAGTAGATAAGCGAGATGGTAGTACGGGAACACCGCGCCGCCCGCCGGCGGAAACGCGAACAACGGCGCCGCCTCGCCCCGCGGCTGTATCGGCACCACAATCTCACCGTCCGGTCGCTTTGCGCCAGCGATGGCATTCGCCGAAGCCGTCGCCATCTGTGCGACCGTCGGGTTCTCAAACACTTGCTGCAACGACAACGATATTCCAGCGTCGTGCAGTTTGGTCACCAAATTGACCGCCATCAATGAGTGGCCGCCCCGTTCGAAGAAATTATCGTGAATACCGACGGCCTCGATCCCCAACAAACTTTTCCACAGATCCGCGATGGTTTGTTCCCGTTCATCGCGCGGCGCTTCTACAGGCTCGTCCATACTGGAAACTTGCAAACGCGGCAACGCCTTCCGGTCAACCTTGCCATTCGGCGTGAGCGGGAATGCGCTCAATACATGGAACGCATTGGGAATCATGTACGCGGGAAGCCGGTCCGCAACATGCTCCCGTAGTATTGTCGGGGTCAACGTGGCGTCGCTCGATTGCGCGAACGCTATGAGGCGCACATCACTCGCCTCCCGACGTTCCACAATGCACACCGCATCATTCACGCCTTCATGTGATCGCAATGCGGATTCAATGTCGCCCAACTCAATGCGAAATCCACGCACCTTGACCTGATGATCCGTACGCCCCAAAAACACAAGATTTCCATCGCTTCGGCGACGGACCAAATCGCCCGTCCGGTACATCCGACCGTCGCCCGAGAACGGATCAGGCAAAAAGCGCTCTTCCCTAAGTTCAGGCCGGTTCAAATAGCCCCGCGCAATGCCAACACCGCCCACATACAACTCGCCCGGCGCCCCCGGCGGGACCAGACCGCCATTCGCGTCGAGTACATACGCGCGGTAGTTTGCAATCGGCGGGCCAATCGGCGGATCGCCATCCTCATTTTCGCTGCAGCAATACAGCGTAGCGCACACCGTCGTTTCGGTCGGGCCGTACGCGTTGATGAATGTCCTGCCCGGTGCCCAAGTCTTCATGATCGATTTCGGACACGCCTCGCCTGCCGTAATCGCCACGCGAAGATCCGGATAAACGTCATGCGGAAGCGCCATGAGCGATGACGACGGTAGCGTCGCAACAGCGATGCGTTCGCGCTTCAACAGCGCGCCTAACGGTTCACCCATGCGCTCGTCCGCACCTGCAATACACAACGTCCCGCCGTTGCAAAGACTCGTCACCAATTCCGCGATCCACGCATCAAAGCTGAACGGCGCAAACTGCAAAATGCGCGTCCCCGGCACAATGTCGTAAGCAACCCGCAGCACTTCCGCAAGATTGCACGCCCCGCGATGCTCGATAAGCGCCGCCTTCGGATTCCCGGTAGAGCCCGACGTATAAATCGCGTACGCAAGCGAATCCGGACCCGTGGCGGGCGGTGTTCGACGTTCCCCTGGCGTTGCCGCATCAAGAAGGGTGTCGGTTGAAAGCGTCGCAACACCCAGTCCCTGCATGCGCTCCTGATGAGCGGGGGAGACGATAACCCGCGTCATGTCGGAGTCCCGCACCATAAACGCGATACGGTCTTCCGGATAATCCGGATCCAACGGTATAAACGCTGCACCCGCTTTCCACACGCCGAGAACCAACGCAACCGTGTCGATCCCGCGCTCAACGCAAATCCCCACAAGTTCCTCGCGGCGAATCCCCGCTAACAACAAATGCTGCCCCACCCGCTCCGCAAGTTCGTCCAATTCGCGATACGACAGCGACGTGTCCGCCATGACAACCGCAGTCACCGTCGGAATCGTCTTCACTTGCCGTTCAAATAAACCGCATACCGTCGTGTCGTCAGGAAATGGTGCGGTCGTGGCGTTCCATTCATGCAAAACCAAGTCGCGTTCCGTCTCGGAAAGCACCGGCAACTCCGAAAGAGGCAGTTCCGGTTCCGCGGTGACCGCGTCCAGAACCCGCAAATATCGTTCTGCGAAGGCCTTCATCGTCGAGGCATCAAACAAGTCTGTGTTGTATTCAAGATGCCCATCGAATCCACCCTCGGATTCACGCAACACCAGCGTAAGATCAAACTTCGTCGTCTCGCCCTCGGCATACACCGGCGTCATCGTGAGTCCAGGCAATACGATCGCCGGCATCGGCGCATTCTGCAGCACAAACATCACCTGGAACAGCGGCGTATGATTCAAGTGCCGCTCCGGCTGTAGCACTTCCACCAATCGCTCAAACGGAACGTCTTGATGCTCGAACGCCGACATCGTTGTTTCTCGCACCCGCTGAACCAATGCACTAAATCGCGGGTTCTCTGAACAGTCCGTCCGCAATACCAGCGTATTGACGAAAAGTCCGATCAAATGTTCCAGCGATTCATCCGTTCGCCCCGCAATCGGCGATCCCACCGGAATATCGGTCTGCCCGGCCAGCCGCGAAAGCAGCGCGCTAAACCCGGCGAGCAAGATCATAAACGGCGTCGCGTCCAACACGCGGCTCAGGCGCATGATCCCCGCGTGCGTCGCGCCATCAATCGCAAAATGATGCGTCGCGCCGGAATGCGTCGTGATCGAGGGACGCGGCCGATCCGTCGGCAACGCCAATACCGGCGCCTCGTCGAGCTGTGTCTTCCAATACTCAACCTGCGCATCCATACCGCCGTTGGTAATGCGTTCGTTTTGCCAGGCCGCGTAGTCGCGATACCGAATCGGCAGTGCCGGCAGTTCGGCGTCCGTGTCCTGGCATTCAGCGGCATAGAACGCACGCAGTTCGCGCACGATCACCCCCAACGACCAACCGTCTGCCGCAATATGGTGAATCGTCAGCATCAACAGGTGTTCGGTCTCCGACGTGTGCACAACCTTCGCCCGAATCAGCGGACCATGCCGAAGGTCGAACGGATCACCGGTCTCGTGTCCTATCAGTGCTCGAATTCGGGTCTCCCGTTCGGATGCATCCACGGATCGCACGTCAAGTACATCGAACGGAACGTCGATCGCATCCTGAATACGAACCACTGGCCGCCCGTCTTCTTCGTCGAAGAGCGTGCGCAACGTCTCATGCCGATCCGTCATCCGACTTATCGCGCGATGCATCGCTTCGACATTCAACGTGCCTTCAACGCGAACGACAATTGGAATGTTATACGCCGCCCGCTGCGAATCGAGTTGATCGAGAAACCAGAGCCGTTGCTGTGCAAACGAAATCTGGATAGACGTATCATCCTCAACTCGCGGAATATGCGCGACGCCTCGTGCTCCACCCGTGCCACGCGCGAGTCGTTCCGAGAGCCCCGCAATCGTGGGCGATTCGAAAATTGTCCGCACCGGAAAGGTCGTGTCGAACGCCGTCCCGATACGGTTGGCCAGTTGTACCGCCTTCAACGAATGCCCGCCAAGCTCAAAGAAGTTGTCGTTGATGCCAATGGGTTCGGTCTGGAGGAGCTGTTGCCAGAGTTCAACCAACGTCGATTCCGCATCATTGCGCGGCGGCGCGTATTGCGCGGCGGACTCCGGCGATTGCGGTTCGGGCAACGCCTTCCGGTCCAACTTCCCGCTCGGCGTCAACGGCAACGCATCCAAATACACATACGCCTGCGGCGCCATGTGGTCCGGCAACGTCGCACAAACATGCGCCCGTAATTCTGCCGCCGGAATTTCATGATCCGCCACAAGGTAGGCCACCAACTGCGCCTCGCCGCCCAGAGTCTTCGTGTCCACCACCGCGTGATGCACCGCGTCCACCGTCCGTAACACCGATTCAATCTCGCCCGGTTCAATCCGGAACCCGCGAATCTTCACTTGCGCATCCAAACGGCCCAAAAACTCAATCGCGCCATCCGCACGCCAACGACACCGGTCGCCGGTCTTATAAAGACGCGCGCCCGGCACGTCGGAAAACGGGTCGTCAATAAACCGTTCCGCCGTCATCGCCGCCTGACCCCAATACCCCCGGGCAACCTGCACACCGCCCAAATACAATTCACCGGGAACGCCAATCGGCGCCGGATTTAAATGATCGTCCAATACATACGTCTGCGTATTTGCAATCGGCCGTCCAATCGGAACATTGGTCAGGTCCGCCGTCGGCGTACACACCCAATGCGTCACATCCACCGCCGCTTCCGTCGGCCCGTACAGGTTGTGCAACTCGCATTCCATCTGCGCAAAGAACTGATCGTGCAACGGCACACTCAACGCCTCGCCACTGCAAATGACCCGCTTCAACGGAGTGCAGCGCTTTGTATCCGCCGCGTCGAGAAACGCCTGCAACATCGACGGGACAAAATGAATCGTCGTAATCTTCTCGCGCGCAATCGTGTCAGCCAAATACGCCGGGTCTTTATGCCCGTCCGGTTTCGCCATCACCAATTTCGCGCCCACGCTCAACGGCCAAAAGAATTCCCAAACCGACACGTCAAAACTAAACGGCGTCTTCTGCAACACCGCATCCGTCTCATCCATCCCGTACGCATCTTGCATCCAAAGAATCCGGTTCACCACGCCCCGGTGTTCGTTCATCACACCCTTCGGCTGACCCGTCGATCCCGACGTGTAAATGACGTACGCCAAACGTGTGTCATCCGCATCCAGTCGCGGCGGCGAAACCGCTTCAGCCGTGCACTCGTCCACACACACCACCCGGCCGCGGTAGCCTTCCGGCATCGAAACGCACAAATGCGACTGCGTCAACACCACCGGAGCCGCAGCATCGTCCAACATATACGCCAAGCGCGCAGCCGGATACCCCGGGTCCAACGGGACATACGCACCGCCCGCTTTGAGGATCGCGTACAACGCCACCACCAATTCAATCGACCGGTCCATGTACACGCCAACCAACGTCTCCGGACCAACGCCCATCCCCGCCAGTTCATGCGCAAGTCCATTCGCACGCGCATCCA
>JAJFGF010000070.1 GCA_021776245.1 Hyphococcus sp.
AAAGCAGATGTGTTCGATTATATCGAGCGCTTCTACAATCCAAAACGAAGGCATTCAACAATCGGCTATGTCAGCCCAATTGCATTCGAGGAAAAGATGTCGTTAGCTTAACCAGGCGTCCATCAAACCGGCGGCAGGCCACTAAGAAGAATGGAATCTACAGGGGCTGGCTGATTGACGTCAACCTTCAGCGACGCGGATGATGTGTGGCGATCCAGACCGTCAACTTGCGATCAACAGCTTTTTAAGGCCGCGCTCCGATGCAAGATCGGCCAATGTATAACGATCCAGCATCTGCAAATAGGCGTCCAGCGCCTCATCCAGTATCCGCGCAAGCTTGCAGCGTCCGGTAATTACGCATTCATTTTTTTGCAGATCAAAACATTCGACGAGTTTAAAATCTTCTTCCGTCGAACGGATGACGTCGCCGATCCCAATTTCATCAGATTTTTGTGCAAGACGAACGCCGCCGCTGCGCCCACGCACCGTTTCAACGAAACCGGCTAATCCCAACCCATAGGTAACTTTCATTAAATGGTTCTTCGAAATTCTGTAGTGATCCGCAACTTCCTGGATCGTACAGAGCCGATCAGAGTTTATTGCGAGATACATCAGGATACGCAGGGCATAGTCGCTATAAACGGTGAGTCTCATCCAAAGCCTTTTAATGTATCTTTTTTACAGCTTTACCCGATAGGATAGCGCGCGTCATCTCGAAAAGGCGTATAATTCAACATTCGAGGAGAGGCATCCACCTAATAGCAGTCGCGTTTTCTGCATCATGTTTGTTGCTCACCTATTCCCAGTATTGCGATTGCGGCAAGACTGACGGCTTTGACAATTTCAATGGCGCCATAGGCAAAATGCTCGAACGACGGGGGCTTTTGCGCCGTTTGAGAGATAGTCTCTATATAGAAATTCAGCGTGGGCAGCAGAAAAGCAGACTGTATGATAATGAGGAACGCAAGCCATGTCGCTAACAGTGTTCCGCCGCCGGGCCAATCGCTCAGCCACAAAAATACAACGAGTATGGCAAGCGCACCCCATTCCACTTTGTTGAACAGCGAGAATGTAACGCGGCCGACATCGAGGGCAGTCGGCAAATCAAGTGATAGCGCCGTAAACTTTACCGGCGTCGCGATGAATGAAACGCCAATCAGCAGCCCCAGCCAAATCGCCGGAACGATGATGACGCCCGCCCTTGCAACGACAGAGTAGTCAAACATCGATGTAATACTCCTCGAAATAGCGTCACCGAACAAAGTAGCGCGTTAGCATATCCAGCTGGAGAAAGAAGAAAACGAGCGCCGTGTTTCCGGCCCAGGCCACGGTCAACCACCGGGCAAGCAATCCCCAAAACGGATGGGCATTCGCAGCGCAGCGCCAGATTGCGATAAGGATCCAGACTGTGTATGCGGCAAAACTCAATTGCATCACTTCCTGCAACATAATGCGGTCACCGTAGATGGCGCAGACGCATAGGAAGATGAATACCGAGCTTACGAAAACCCCATAGCCCCAAAACACTTTGGCCAAGGGTTGGACTCCATACCAAGCGCGTATTTCCGGCTCGAAGACGGTTATCAGGATGCTTGCTAACAGAGATCTGCGCTTGCAGTCAGGCGACATGTTCGACGCGGGGCCGATTGTCATTTCGTCTTCTGGACGCAACGGTGTTTGAGGATTCGAGCTGTTTCTATGATCATGCCGGTTCCTTCAGGAAACATTTATAGAAAATACACCATTCAAATAGATGATAACTTAAAGAAGTATTGTCCATACCACTAATGTGTGGCAGATTAACGCATTCGTAATTTGACGCCTGTGTCGCAGCTTCTGGAATTTCTGGAAGAGGAACGCGATCCGCTTACGCAAGAAGGGTTTCGTTTTCTCCTGGAAAAAACCGTGCGGCGTTTTTACGCGTCGTTTTGCGAGGTTTCACAGGAGACAGAAGCGACATCGAATTAGATATCGGTTCCATGAAGTAGACGTCAATCTTGATTTGCCGCTGCTTCACGCAGGGTGATTATGAGAGCGTCGATGTTACTGCGCTGGCTCTCATGAGGAAACACCGCATAGGCGGGCAGATTAAATTGCGGCGCACCGGATACTGCAAATAGTTGCTGACGTTGGATTTGCGACTTGACGAGACGGTGCGGAAAATATCCCGAGCCGCCATAAAGATTTAGATGCCGCAGTCCGAGCCAGCCAACGCTGACGGAAAGCGCTGATCCTGCAAATGATGGAAATGCGGCGCGAAAACGGGCGTAGAACTCTGGTCCCCAATCTACAAGGACGTGATCGGCGTCAGGCTCGCCGTTTGAGTTGGGCTCTGTCGTGACCATGATCAACCGCTCTTCAAACAGTTTTTCGACTTCGAGGCCTGGTCGGTATTGCGGCGTATACATGACGCCAAAATCGATCCGGCTTTCGACAAGCGCCGGGACAAGATCTTCCTCAAATCCAATCAGAGTTCGAAACGAGAGGGTTGGCATGGAGCCGCGAACATCGCTCAGCCACTGATCCAGAAATCCGTCCCAAAGTCCAATTCTCGCGCCAATGACGATAGCCTCGGGAAACCCCGCCGCGAGGCCGACGTCATGACGCGCTTGCTCGAGCGTATGAAGCAAGACTCTTGCATGTTTTTGGAACCGGTGTCCGGCGGGAGTCAGGATAGCGCCGGCCTTATTGCGTACAAACAATCTGCAACCGAGCGTTTCTTCCAGCGACCGGATACGAACGCTCACCGTCGACTGCGTGATGTGCAATCGTTCGCCCGCAGCAAAAAAGCTGCCTTCGCCCACCACAGCGAGGAATGTTCTGGCGAGTTCGGTGTCCATAATCCGGCTTCCTTATTCACATTTAACATGAATAAAAACGATAATAAACGTGAATTTAAATCGGTTGCATAATATTAAATCACTTCTTACCTGAGAATTGCGCCAAACCCAGGCGATTTCGGTGGAATTATTTTCTCATTCGAATTCGCTCTCAGACAAAGGAGGACGCGCCATGCGCGGCTTCGATGCGGCAAACAGGATCGTGGGTGAAAGCGTTGGCGTTCATGGCTGCGCCATCGCTGACGACCCCGCTCTGCGAAGACTCTCCCTTTGCGTTGATGACCTTCTGCCCGCATTGAGTCGCGTATGTCGCGAACACGGCAATGGAGCCGTCATGCACGCGCTGATCGCGCTGGCTGCAAATATGGCGCGTGACGATGGGTATAAAGAGTCAATCGCGGAAGCATTTCGGGTGAATGCCGCGATGCTGGACAATCGCCCGCTCCGGCACGCGCCCGGGCCACAGTTGACGAATAACCGAACGCTTAGTCTCCGGGAATTGGGCGCATGGTTTCAGCGCCGGCTGAATGATTTTTTTACAGCAGACCGGTCAAGGCGACAGCCTGAAAAGATTCCGTCGCCATTTCCTGTTGGACAACATAGCGGCGACAATCGAGCGTTATTCCATGTGCATTCAAGTGAAGAGGCCGGCGCAGCGTCCGGGGAAGCATCACAATGAAGCGCGCGGGAGCCAGTCTTCAAATGGCTGTAGATGCGCGGCCATCGAGTCTTGCGAACGATCTCCGTGGACCGGCGTTCACAAGCCGCCAAACCGCAAAAGATCGTCCGTCCGCTTTCGAATTGCGTCACTGGCGAAACGCTGAACGGCGCCGCTTAATTGATGAACGGATGAAATATTCCGCGCGGCGACGTGCGGAATTCGCCAAAATGATTTCGCAATATCTCGGGAGATTGTTGAACCGCGCAGAGAGCCAAATAATCAGTTTTTGCTGGCCGTTTAAAGGCGAGCCAGATCTTCGGGAATTAATGGCAGGCCTCTCGGAAAGAAATAACACCATCGCGCTTCCTGTTGTTGTCGAGCGCAACCGTCCCATGATCTTTAAATCCTGGCGGCCGGGTGAAGCGCTCGACCGCGGCATCTGGAATATCCCGGTTCCACGCGATGGGCGCGAAGTTTTGCCCGATATCATTCTGGCGCCGGTCGTCGGTTTTGATTCGCACGGGTTTCGGCTCGGATATGGCGGCGGTTATTTTGATCGCACACTGGCCGCTATGACGCACGGGCCGACTAGTTATGGCGTTGCCTATATAAAAAGTAATATCCCAACAATTTATCCGCAATCATACGACATTCCAATGAACGCAATTGTAACGGAGCGGGGCGTCAGGTGGCCACAGCTTTATAGCTCCTATACGCTGGAACACGGCAACTCATCAGGCGCTGAGGACGCATCTATGATGATTACTGAAACAGCGAGGTCAATATGAGCGCGCTTTCGACCGATGGATGGTTTCTTCGCAACATCATAGGTTTCTTTCGGCGCTGCGCGCACCGCTTGTTGAACCGAAACGAGCGGCGTGATGCGTGCGGCGCCAATTCAACGCATTCCGCAGACGATCTGCGTCCATTTGCCTCGTCGCCATGCTCAATGCACGAACTTGACCCGGCGTTTCAGCGGTTCGACAGCGAGCCTTTAAACGAAAAGATTGATCTCGAACTCGATTAGCCCAAGGAGGCATTGAACTCTATGACTATTGACCTTCCGCCGCTAGCCTATGCGCGCGACGCTCTTGAGCCGCACATTTCAAGACAAACTCTCGATTTTCATTATGGCAAGCATCATCAGGCGTATGTTAATAAGTTAAACGCGCTGCTCGAAGGACGATGGCAAGCTGACGTTTCGCTTGAAGAGATTATTCAGGAAACCGCCGTGGATCCGGCAAATGCCAACATCTTTAACAATGCTGCACAGGTCTGGAATCACACATTCTACTGGAGTTCAATGAAACCATCAGACGGCGGCGCGCCAACTGGCGCGATTGCTGAAGCAATAAAAGCAGATTTCGGCGGCGTTGATGGCTTCAAAGAGGCTTTCTCGTCAGTCGCGAAAAGCCGGTTCGGATCAGGCTGGGCGTGGCTGGTGAAAAAGGGCGGCAAGCTCGACGTATCGAGCACGCCCAACGCAGAAACACCGCTGACGGAACCGGGTGTGACGCCGCTCCTGACGATGGACGTATGGGAACACGCTTACTACCTCGACTATCAAAATAATCGCCCGGCTTACGTCGAGACGTTTATTGACAAGCTCGTGAACTGGGATTTTGCGAACGCTAATCTTGCTGCTGCATGATCTTGATAGGCGTCGAAATATTACTCGCCTGCACTGATAATGAGGCGTAATTGACCCTTCGGGTATTGTTGTGATTGCAGGTCTGCCGTCGACTGTGCCGGATTGAGCCCTCCTTTGGACCGCCCGCAGCAGCAAGGCTGATGGGACCCGTTATCGCCATATCCGGGCGACAACGCGCGTTTCAGTCTCACGATTCAACCGGTTGTGCAAATTTGGTTTCGAACCTCGGAAACAGAACATTGTTCTCAAGGTGAACGTGTTCCATCAAGTCATCGATGAATTTCCCTGTTCCAGCATAGAGCGCCTGCCAGGATCGGCACGCGCCGTCGGGCAGCTCCAGCCCATTGGTAATCGTTTCCAGTTTCTGCAAATGCGCGCCGTGATCATCATGATCGTGGCGCATTTGGCTGATCGGCGCGTCAAACACACCGGTGGGTTGACGCCGCATCGCTGGAAACAGGATCAGCTCCTCTTTTTTCATATGAACTTCGAGTTCGCCGATGATCTGCTGCAGCAGATCGCCAAGCCCGTGCGGCGCTTGCGGATGTTCGGCGTGGACCTTTTCTACCTTGCGGGCGAGCTCGACAAGTTCCGGCAGCTCGCGGCGGTGGGTTTCATGATAACGTTCGAGAATGTGATCAATCAATACCGGTGTTTCGTGCGGAATGGCGACTGATTGACCGCTTGCACTCAGCTCTTCCAGCTCATGTTCAACGGCTTCAAGATTGACGCCGCGACTTTTTGCGGCGTCAGCCAAAGCAACGTCACCGCTACAACAAAAATCCAGTTTGAACTTTCTGAATATTGCTGTTGCGCCGGGCAAGTCAGCGGCGATCTCGCCGATGGGCCGGGACTTCAAGGGGCTTTGCGTGATCTGCATGCTCATTGTCAATCTCCAAAAGTTGCGGTCCTGATTTGGTTTGAATGGAATCGTTCGCCGGCGCCGAGCATCACGCCGCACTGCGCTGCAATGCCCAACTCCAAACTTTCCGCGACACGGCGCGCGCGTTCAACGAAATGCGCCGCCGCCGCGGGCGGACAAATTTCGCCGGCCGTTTCCTCAAACAGCGCCAGCCAGCGATCAAAATGCTCCGCATCAATCGGCAGTGGCGTATGCTTGTTCATTGGTCGACCGTGATATCGCCCCGACAACAAAGCGACCGACGACCAGAACGCGCACATTCGTTTCAGGTGAGGTTCCCAGTCGTTAATGCGCGCCTCGAATATCGGACCAAGCAGAGGATCGTTGCGGACCTTTTCGTAGAACCGGCGCACCAGCATTTCGATCATTGCTTCGTCAATCCCGGTTTGCTCGACGATCTCGGATACGACCTGCGCGCGTCGCGATTTAGGTGATTTTGACGTCAAGATACTTCCCTGCCATAAAATGTATTTAATATACTACTTTAGTGGTCCAAAACAAAATGTAAATGCGACATTTAGCGTTAGCTCCGACAAATTGCCTGGACTGGCGCTTGCCGGCGGCAAATCTTGCCCGGCCTAGCCAGCTGTTTCGAGCAAGTCGGTGCGGTTCGGCCGCGCTGCCGTCGGCGAATTGCGTCCGACGCCATCGCGCAACAGCCGCAATGCGATCCATAGAACGTGAAAGATCTAAAAATTGCGTACGCGGTTGTGTTGAGTTTCCGGACTCGATGAATGAAGGTTCACTTTGTGAATGGCCGCCGGAAGTTTCTGTTTTTGGGATTTGAATGAAATTGCCAGCCTTCCCGACTTGAAAAGGCGGCATCAGAAAGGCTTTTACGTCCGAAATGCCAATAACAAGTGTGGGAGCAGCCCTGTTCTCGATATTTTATATGCCCGGCGACGCCTCTGCGTCGCCGGATTTTTTACAGACGGTTCTGACGTCAATGTCACCCTAAAATAATGACTGGTAATGGCCGGCATGATCGCGCGTGCAGAGAGAACAACAATTCAACCGAAGTTGAAAATGTGGTTTACAATCATGCCCGCGTTGTGGACGCAGTGGCGGTTTTCCTGTGTCCGTCGCAAATGCTCAACGCGTCTCCGAATGTCTCCCTTGGCTCGCAACGGTCGTCCAAATTACGCGCCCGACATGCGCCGCCAATCCGGCAAACGTAATCAGCCAGGCCGCAATGGCCACGAATATGAAATATTTCGGGATTGCGGCAAGGAATGGCAGATTGAGCGCTCGCGAAAGCTGAAACGTTCCGGTCGTGTACATCGCGAGAGGGAACACCATGCCCCAGAACTGCGGCTCGTAGATAAATTTGTCCCGCCGCACCAGATAGCGCCAGAGCATCAGCGCCAGAAGAAAGGGAATCCACCATGTGGCGGCAGCCCAGAAGAACAGCGTGAAGCCTTTCAGAAATGGCACAAAACCCGGCAGAACGGGCCAGTGATCAGCCCGCATGATGAGCGTTGATCCAGCCAACGTCGTAATCGCGACCGCGCCCATGTTAATCCAGTATGGCGGGGAGAAGTCGTGGATAGACAGGCGCACGAATGTCAATCGGTAGAAGATCAATGGGATGATAGCGAGATACAGCATGCAGCCGATCATGAACATCACGAGAGAAAGGAACTGCATTTCCACCGAAGGTGCTATTTGTGTATCCAGCGCGCCACGGAGCACGACGAGTGATTGTGTTGCGACAGCAGCGATCAGCCAGGCGCCATTGATCCCGGCGGCAAGTGACGGTTTATTTTTTCGCACCGTGACGGCGGTAAAAAACGCATACATCACGACGAACCACAGACCAAGTCCGAAATACCACAGCGCAACTGCAACGGCGTGGGCGTCAACGACAATCGCATTTTGAGTTCCGAGCACGCAGGTTCCCGCAACCAGGGTGAAGAACCCGGGCGCTCGCTGGTGATTGAAGAGGTCTTCGATGATCTTTTTTGGGTACACGAACAGCCGCAATAACGTCAGGGACCAAAGGATCACGTAGGCAACCCAGTTAACGCCCACGAGAATATTGGCGAATATCGGAAACCCCAGAAAGTCGCAGGCGATGGACACCACACCGGTCGCCATGACCAAGGCGAAATATCCTGGGAACAGGCCCTCTGCAGCGCTCATGGCCAAGTGTCCCAGCACCGATAGAGTCCGTTCCTTCTCTAAGGGGCTGGTCATTCCGTCAGGGTCCCAGATAACGCGCCAGCAGATCGAGTTGGAGAAACAAAAGAACCAGCGCCGTGTTCCCGGCCCAGGCGACAGTCAGCCACCGGGCAAGCACCCCCCAAAACGGAAAAGCATTAGCCGCGCATCGCCACACGGATACAAGGATCCAGATCGTATAGGCGGCAAAGCAAAATTGCATGACGTGCTGCAATATAATGTGGTCATCGTGGAAAGCGCACACAAAAAGGAAGATGAGTATGGAGCTTACAAAGACCCCGTAGCCCCAAAACACCATTCCGATCGGTTGTGCGCCATGCCATGCGCGTATTTCCGGCTCAAAAAAAGCCGTCAACAACTTTGCTATGGGCGATCTGTGAGCCCGGTCTAGTGACATATTCGATGCCTTCACTCGGTTGGAAATTCTCTTCTCGGAATTACTCCTCTCAAAGAAGATTTCCGCGCTAGGCCTGGTCCTTCCGCCCTGCCGGCCACGCCTATGTATTGCGTAGTAATCCAGACAAGAATCTGCTGTCGCAGTTTTGAGATGATCACGGCATATGGTGTCATGTACAACAATTTTTGTGGGCCCGATTGTCACAGTGCGTCAATCACCGCCGCCCCGGACGAATGTCAACGTATAGTGAACCTGCTCTTCCGGACCGCAACATGACGATGTTCAAAGAGCCCTGTGCCATTGGACCTTGTCACAACCCGGGATGCGTCTCTTCCTTGCAATATGGCGAACGCCAGTCCTCGCGCTTTAGCGCCCAATACATGGGAAGGCGTTTTGTCCCGTCCTCGGCGACGCAAACACGGTCCGTCAGCCTCACAAAGCCCAGGTGGCGCAAGAGTTTTTCGGTGCGAACATTATTGAGCGCGTTCGTCATCGCGATCAGGCGGATGTCGATCTTCTGAAACAACCAGTCAAAGAGAGCCGCGGCGCCGCGTGTTCCGAGTGACGCTGACTGCAGATCCGGAGAAATACCGCCGCCAAACTCCGCAGATGCTCGGTCAGACCAAACCTGAAGATCGACGAAACCGGTCGGCTGATTGACCCCATCGCGCGCCAGCATCAATAATCCTGCGCCTTGCGCAGCCTCCAGCTGATGAGCCTCGATCCATCGCTCAACCCAATCGCGTGTGACCGGTTTCGGGATCGTATATAATGGTCCGCTCACATGTGGGTCGGCGAGCAGCGTGAAGAACGCGTCGGCGTCGTCAATCGTCGCCGGGCGATAGACCCCGTATGGCGTTTCGACGGTTGAGACGTCGCGCAGCGCGCGGCAGATGGCGACCCTTTCCGCGGGATCTGCTTTGAGGACTGTGTCGGGCGGTTGCGCCATGGGCGACATTGTGGCGCCGATCGCGGCGATCAGGCAACTGGTGGATTTGCTGGAACCGAACGGGTGGCTGGGAATTTACCGGCGTCGAATTGTCTCACGAAAGTTACCGCCGTCAGGACCAAGCTCAGTGGAGCTAGCCGCATGTAGATTTGTTTGCGCGCATCGCGAATTTCGCGCGACGGGGTGATGCTGAATCCAGGTTCGGCCGCGCAAATAAGTTCCGCGAGCAGCGATGTGCGCATTATCGCCTGGTTTATTGGCGTTGTCTTTGTACGGCCTTAAATGCGGTGAGTTAGATGCAGACGCCGGAAGCAAACATGCAAAGTGCGAAACAGTTTTCACTCGCCGAAGCGCGTATGATCGCCAAAAGATTTTCAAGACCCAAGCCATACATCTATTGGACGGATTTTCTGATCAGCGCCGGGGTCGGCTGGGCGGCATTTTATCTTGCTGTGATTTCTCCGGCGAAGTCAAAAGAACGCCGCAGTTTCTGCATGACTTGCGGAAAATCGCCGCCTGTCAGGATTGTCGGCGTGCCGCCGCCCCAATGCAGTCGCTGAACGGTTGGTTTTTTGGGCATCGCGCGTTCGACCAGCACGATTTCCTCAACAAGGGCCGCCAAATAGCGGGCGACCGGATCGTAGGTTTGCGTCGCGCTCGTATTGCAGCCGAAAAACCAGCAAAGTTGTCGGCAACAGGGCACATGCAGATAGGCCGACGCCTGTTCACCGGCGTCAATGGTTGCAAGCCACGTCCGGCAGGTGTCTTCATTGACGCCTGCGTGGAAATGCGGCGTGTGGGATAATTTGTGTATCGAGGCGCGGCGGCGCCATATTTTCGAGCGGGCGTGACGTGGTCGATAGTCGTCTCGAATGCCTGAGAGGCTGAACTTTGTTCGGACATTGCGCCACCCGGATGTTTCGTCATATCAACCCGTCGCTGTCTGCAATGGTTGCGTCAAGCTATTCAAGATCAGTCGGCGCGCCGGCGGAAGCGCGCGCCCGACGTCAAGCAGCGCGCGGCGGGCGATGCGCGCTGGAAAGCTCTCTCGTGAATAAAGTTCCGCCAGCGCCAGCGTCGACCAATAAAGCGGGGCAGATAATCTTCGATGGTCGCGTTCGTAGGCTGCGAGCGCCGCCGGATCTGCCGGACCGCGTTTCCTGCGAACAGCATGGTGAATGTGGTTTGCCAGAATTTCTTGCCCCTGAACCCCGAGATTGAACCCGTGCGCAGTAACAGGATGCATGCCTACGGCTGCATCGCCTGTGAGTGCAAACCCCGGTGCGACAAAGCGATTGGCGTAGACGCCCACGAGGGGATAGACGAAACGCTCCGACGCCGGATGGAGCGCGCCGAAACGGTTTTTCAGACGCATGGCCGCAGCATCGACATAGGCGTTAACATCAAGCGCCATCTGACGGCGCGCTTCTTCCGGAGCGAAAGTCTGAACGAGAGAGGCGATATCGCCGTTGAGCGGCAGAACGGCCAGGGCGCCGCCCGGCAAGAAACACTCCCATGCGACATGGTTATGGGCGCGCGCCGCCTTTACGCGCGAAACGATCATGGATTTGCCGAAATCATGAATCGAGGCGGAAATTCCAGCGCTTCGCCGCGCGGCGGAAAAGCGCGTGTCGGCGGCGACAAGAAGCGTTGCGCGGAGCGTACGTCCGTCGGCGAGGGATACGGCCCCGCCGTTTGCTCCCGCGCATAATGTCACGGCCTCTGCGCCGGTGACCAGAATGGCTTCACCCGCATCGCAATGCTCGCTGTATAGTGCGCGGCGGATCGCGTGATTTGAAATCAAAAAGCCGAGTTTATCGACTCCGACGGCATTGGCGTCAAAGCGCAAACAGGTCGAGGAGCGTCCATTCGTAACGTTTGCCGATCGCAACGGCGAAATCTCGTCATCTGCAATATGTTTCCATGCGCCGAGTCTTTGCAGGATTTCGACCGACCGAAGTGATAGGGCAATTTCCCGTCCGTCATATGGCGGGGCGGTGATCGCATCGAGAGAAAGGCGTTCGATCAGGGCGACATCAAGCCCGGCGTCTCGGAGCGAGAGCGACAAGGACAATCCGACCGGTCCCGCACCGACAATAATAACGTCGAATTCGCCACTTCCCGCGTCGCCATTCGTCGTTACATCCGCGCCTGTTTTGTCCTTGCTCATCGCTTTCCGTCGTCGTAATCCGAACAAGCCTCGCCAACAGTAAATAGGCCTCGCTGCGACGAAGGCGATGCGGTGATTGGTCGCTGTGGCGTCGGCGCTGCATGAGTCTGAGAGGCGCAATGGTAGGTCATGGATCATGGAAAATGATCAAAAAGATTTCGCTGCAAACGCATATTTCCTAGGCCCAAAATCAGAAAACGGGTCTTGGGTGCGTGGAGAAATTCAAGCCATCCTCGATCACTGGTATGATTGGCGCCGCTCCTTGTTTCGCGACGACCCGGAAGCGATTTCTCGCGACCGTCGATTGTCGCCCGAATTTTTGCGCGAACGTGAAATACTGGCGCAGGAATTGAGAAACCTTCTCGACATGCTGCGCTCCGAGATACCCAAATTTACGCCGCGCTACATTGGTCATATGGTCTCCGAGCTGTCCTTGCCCGCGCTGTTTGGACATTTTGCGACACTTCTGCACAATCCCAACAATACCTCGCGCGAGGCAGCCAAGGTTGGCGCCCGTATTGAATCCGAAGCGATTGCGATGCTTGCGAAAATGCTTGGGTTCGATCCTGCCGAAGCGCAGGGTCATTTTACCGGCGGCGGAACGGTCGCAAATTTTGAAGCCGTATGGCGTGCGCGATACCGCATGGACCACGCCCTGTCTTTAGGTCTTGTCATTGCCGAACGCGATAACGAACTGCTTGATCCATTTGCCGCCGCTCACATGGGTTGGCGGCAATTTGAAGTTTTGCGCGCTGAGCATGATATTTCTGATGATGACATGCGCGCGGCGAGCACAGTGCTTGGCAACCCCCTCGACATTGCACGCCGGATTTCAGCTGCATCGGGACGTGACTATCGTGGGCCGGTTTTGATAACGCCCGGCAACAAGCATTTTTCGTGGCGCAAGGCGGCTAATCTCCTCGGGCTTGGCGAGGATTCGTTCTGGAATGCGCCGCTTGATCGCGAAGGCAGGGTAAATCTTGCTGGATTGGCGCAGCTTATCGCTGCCGCGCGGGAAGAAGCACGGCCTATCGTTTGTTTGGCAACCGTAGCAGGTACAACAGAAGCCGGAGAGATTGATCCGATAGATGCGGTCGAAGACATGCTTGACGTGCTTCGAGACGAGGGCGTGCATATATGGCATCATGTAGACGCCGCCTATGGCGGGTTTTTCTGTTCAATGCTTGGCGGCGAGGCGGCAGAATCTCTGGACGCAAAACGCCGCGCCGCCCTCGGCGCGATTGGGCGGGCGCAATCTATTACAATCGACCCACACAAACTGGGTTATGTTCCCTATTCCTGTGGCGCATTCATTACAAAGAACAAGCAAGCCTATCAGGCTTCTACTTTTCAGGCCCCCTATATTGATCGCGCTGATGCTGATGACAAATGGCGCTGCACCCTTGAAGGATCGCGCAGCGGCGCCGGCGCGGCAGCGGTTTGGCTCACCGGGAAAACGCTCGGGTTTGACGCGGATAGATTTGGCGTGCTTGTCGCCGCAGGTATTAAGGCGCGGAAAACGTTCCAGGAGTCAGTCGTCAAATCGAACGCACTCGTTCGGCCGCTCGCGCCCGCGGACACAAATATTTTGTGTTTTTCACTCGCCCGACAAGGCGACACATTGAGCGCGGCGAACGCCCGCACGATCGATGCGTATGCGAAGTTTCAGGCCAGTCCGGAATTTTCCGTTTCAAAGACCGTGCTGCTCGCGAAAAGCTACGACGCGCTCATTAACGCACATGTCGAAAGTTATGATGGCGTGCGCGACGCCGATGAACTGGCGTTGCTCAGATGCGTATTCATGAACCCGTTCTGGGCTGATCCGGCCGTCAGCGCCCATCTGACGGCGCAGTTCGCGGCGACTCTCGCAGGCCTCACGAGCTAGATTCCGCCAACAATAAACCGACCGAGCGGTCAGCCATGCGGCAGGGCGCCGCATTGTATCCGAATGCGCATCGGTTCCACCGTATGTTGTGGTTGGCGATGGTAATACCACAACATATTGGATTTTGTGAAAGGAATCGAGAGATGCTGGATATCGTTTCGGAGCCGTCTGATGTTCCCGCGGGCCGTGCAGCGGCGCCCGCCGCGATCAATGTGAAGTCGACAATTGAGGAATATCTTGGCCATCTTGATTGGCGCATCAAGGCTAACGCCAATCAGGGCTATTCGCTCGGCGGCATGATTTTAAACAGCGCAGGCAAAGTAACCGCCAATTATTGGCTTGACCATGTTTATCCCTCGGTTATCGGCAAAGCGCATCGCAATGGCGACATACATATCCATGATCTCGACATGCTGGCCGGGTATTGCGCAGGCTGGTCTTTGCGAACGCTATTGACCGAAGGGTTCAACGGCATTTCTGGAAAAATTGAAGCAGGCCCGCCAAAGCATTTCACTACCGCCCTTGGGCAAATTGTCAATTTTTTAGGCGCTCTACAAAACGAGTGGGCGGGCGCACAGGCGTTTTCTTCATTCGATACATATCTTGCCCCTTATATTCGTATTGACCAACTGACATACCCACAAATTGTTCAGGCAATGCAGGAGTTCGTCTTTAACTTGAATGTTCCTTCGCGATGGGGAACGCAGACGCCATTTACTAATCTGACTTTTGACTGGGTGTGCCCTGAGGATTTGCAAACACAACGACCGATTATCGGCGGCAGGGAAGCCAGTTTCGAGTATGGTGAGCTGCAAGTGGAAATGGATCTGATCAACCGCGCATTCATTGAAGTGATGACCAGCGGTGATGCGAAAGGACGCGTTTTTACGTTTCCGATACCCACCTATAACATCACAAAGGACTTCCCCTGGGAGTCTGAAAATGCAACGCGCCTTTTTGAGATGACCGCAAAATACGGATTGCCGTATTTTCAAAATTTCCTGAATTCAGATCTAAACCCGGGGCAAATTCGCTCCATGTGCTGTCGGTTGCAACTTGATTTGCGTGAATTACTGAAGCGCGGCAACGGTTTGTTTGGTTCTGCGGAACAAACCGGATCGCTCGGCGTTGTGACGATCAATTGCGCAAGACTTGGCCATCTATATGCTGGCGACGAAGTTGCGCTCTTGAACGCCCTGAATGAACTCCTGGAGCTTGGCCGCGATAGCCTCGAAATCAAGAGAGAGCTCGTGCAAAAACTTATAGATGGCGGACTTTACCCGTACACAAAACGCTATCTTGGAACATTGCGCAATCACTTCTCCACTATTGGCGTCAATGGCGTCAACGAAATGGTTCGAAATTTTACAGCAGATAGAGACGACATTACATCGAGTGCCGGTGAAGCCATGTCGATCCGAATACTTGATCATATTCGCGAACGTATGCTCGAATTCCAGGAAGAAACCGGCCATATGTATAATCTTGAGGCAACTCCTGCAGAGGGAACGACCTATCGATTCGCAAAAGAGGATAAAGCGCGATTTCCTAATATCCTCCAGGCAGGAAGCGACACAGCGCCTTACTACACTAATTCATCCCAACTACCGGTTGGGTTCACGGATGATCCGTTTGAAGCTCTCGCCCGACAGGATGAGCTGCAAACAAAATACACTGGCGGGACCGTGCTGCACTTGTATATGAATGAACGGCTTTCAAGCGCCGAAGCCTGCCGCGAACTGGTTCGACGCAGCCTTTCTCGCCATCGCTTGCCCTATATTACGGTGACGCCGACATTCTCAATCTGTCCTCATCACGGCTATCTTGCTGGCGAACAGCCGTTCTGCCCAAAATGTGATGATAAAGCGCGCGCAGAGGGAGAGTATGACGAAGCGGAACGGCAAGTTTGCGAAGTCTGGACCCGGGTCATGGGTTATCATCGGCCCGTGTCCGCCTACAATCCCGGCAAAAAGTCTGAGCATGTTGAGCGCAAGCACTTTATTGAGAGTTGCGCACATCTTCATGCGGCATGAACAAGCCAGTTGATCCTGCGAAGAGTTTGCGTATAGGCGGCTTCTTACCATTCACGTCTGTTGACTATCCAGGCGCGCTCGCGGCCGTCATTTTCTGTCAGGGTTGCCCCTTGCGCTGCGTCTATTGTCACAACCGTGATTTGTTGCCGGCGCGCGGAGCGACCCAAATCGAATGGCGCGAAGTGCATGCGCATCTCGCCCGGCGCAAGGGTCTGCTCGATGCTGTTGTCTTTTCGGGGGGTGAGCCGCTGATGCAAAAGGCGCTGCTTCCCGCAATGACCGCCGCCAAGAGCCTTGGCTATCGGATCGGACTGCACACTTCCGGCATTGCGCCGGATCGATTGCGAGCGGTTCTGCCCGTTCTCGACTGGGTTGGGTTTGACGTGAAGGCTCCATTTGAAAAATATGACCGCGTCACTGGAGCAAAACACGCGGGACGAAAAGCGCGTCAATCGCTTACGATGCTTGCGGAGACGGAGATCATTACAGAGGTGCGCACGACCATTTGGCCCGGTGTTATCGATGCTGTTGACGTTCGTACTCTTTATCGGGAAATTACGGAAATCGGGGTTCAAAACTTTACGTTGCAAGAGGCGAGGGAGCCGACAACAAGAGGGCCTGTCGGGGGCGACATCTTCACGGACCTCGAACTACAGAGCGAAATGCAGAACGAATTTACGAATTTCACCATCCGGCGAGTTGCTTGATCGCGAGCGTCGCGTCGCAGGCAGGCGTCCCGCTCTATTCAACACCGCTTCCAGCGCGCGGGCGCCAAAAAAAATCATGCCGCGTTTTCCTGCTCAACGCAGATCGCCTGACTGTCCGAGGCCGTAAGGGGCTCGCCCAGAAGAGTGCAGAAATGTGGCGCACCCTTTGGCGCGCTTTTCTTAAAATGGCGGCATGTTTTGCAGGCGCCGAAGGGGCGTCCTCCACGATCTCGCAGGAGTCGTAACACGACCCCCTCAAGTGAAGCCGAGAGCTGCGCGCGATCAATGGCTGTCATCTGCCGGGTTGCGGTTTCAATAGAAATCGCAGGGTCATGTTGCAGCATTTTTGCGCCCTGCCTGGTGAGGTTGATCTGAACGCCGCGTCGATCAGCTTGATCTGTGGCTTTCGTGATCAATCCCTTTCGCTCCAGAGCGGAAAGGGTTTGCGAAACCGTGCCTTTTGTCACGCCAAGATACGCGGTCACGGCGCCGGGGCTTCGCGAAAACCGGTTTGCGCGCGACAGATATCTAAGGGCTTCCCACTGGGTCGGTTTTAAGCCGCCCGCATGGCTGTCGTTCAGGAGAATCCGGGCGAGCCGCTCCATCAGGATCGGAATTGGTTTTTTGTCAGCCATAATTAATAGTATCGACTAAAAACATATCTTGCAAGTTAATTGCGCCTGATGTATGTCGCCTATTAGTATCGAATCGAAACCAATAGGAGATTTGCCGTGAGATATGTAACTTTTGTAGCCATGCTGCTAGCCTGCGGCGCGGGAACGGCGTTGGCGCATCCCATTGAGAGCGCTGTCGAGTCGTCCAAGACGCCCGCCTTTGACATAATCAGGGCTGAGGCGACGACAGATGGCCGCCTCACAACATTCGCCATGGAAGTCGCCGGTGTTGCGGGCAGCGTTAAACCGGCGCCGATTGGTCAACTGACCGGGGCTAAGGTTGAGTCTTATGTCTGGCCCACCAATCTCGATCCGTCAGTTGTCGGATTTGATAAGGCGTCAGGTATCTTGTCGCTGGCGATTACGGCGCACCCGGATTTTGACGACACGCCCTTGTTCGATGAAAATCAGGACGGCGATCCCGCCAATGACGGCGCTGACTGGCATTCGCATTGGGTAGTATTGACTGAAGATGACGCATGCGGCGCGGGCCTCAAGGTCCGCGATGTCTCACCCGGGGTCGATCTTTTGCCGGCGACGGCGCCTTATCTGCCGATCGCGCTCGACAGCCCTGGGATGAGCCCCATTCTTGATGGAAAAATCGCGCGGATTACGGCGCCCATTCATGGCGGCGAAGAGGTCGCGTTCGACGCAGTGACGGCGGAACTGCAAGTCAACGAAAGCGGGGAAGCGCCGCTCCTGTGCGTGACCGGCGTTCATGACATCGCCTCTGGCGACCTTTCCCTGCCAGGCAGGGTCATGACGAAATAATGCGCCCTTTTCTCCTCATCGGCAGTGCAGCGCTCGGACTTGCGGGCCTTACCGCTTGCGGGCAGGGGGCGTCCAATGCCGGCGTCCCCGGTGATGCGCAGAATACCGAAACCCAATCATCAAAGAAGGTTGCGCCGGCCGAAATTATTCCTGCAACCTATGGCGTCCGCTCGCGCGCAAATTTGATCAATCTCTCCGGCGCCAAGATCGGAAATATCCTGGCCTGGCAAGCCACGAACGGCGTCCTTATCGAGATCAACGCAACAGGTCTTCCACCTGGCGGGCGCGGACTTCATCTGCACAGCGTTGGCGATTGCAGCGATATCGGCGCCTTCAAAGCATCAGGCGGGCACATTGGCAAAGATTCTGGTCCGCACGGATTCTTGCATCCCGGCGGCGCTCATGGCGGCGACTTGCCAAATCTTTATGTTGCCGGGGACGGCGCCGCCCGGGCCGATATCTTCACGACGCTGCTTAGCCTCGAAGATCTTCGCGACGCCGATGGCGCCGCGCTCATCATCCACGCAGTGCGGGACGATTATCAGACGCCGCCGATCGGCGCCGCCGGGGCGCGTATCGCCTGCGCCGCGTTCAAACCAAATCCTTGAAACACGTTCAATCCTAAAGGAGATTCCCATGAGCCAGAAAGCAGTATTCTATCACGCTGGATGCAGCGTTTGCATTGACGCAGAACGTCAGTTTGCCGAAAGCCTCGACGTTTCAAAATTTGATGTCGAGATTGTTCATCTTGGCGAAACGCCCGCCCGGCTGTCGGAAGCGGAGAAAGCAAACGTTAAATCTGTACCCGCATTCGTCATTGGCGGACAGCCCTATCACATTAATTTCGGCGCCAGTCTTGATGATTTGAAATAGAGCGCCGGAGCCCGTGATCCAATCGGCGCTGCATGTTTTTCTCGCCCTGTTGCAGCGCCCGATCGCGGGAGACTTGTTTTCGAAAACGGGCGCAGGTCAAGATGATGGTTTTAATTTTATGGCGATGCTCCCGGCGCATATTGTGGTCAGATCAAAAATGAATGCGTAAAATGCCAACACCTGAGGTCGCGTGATTGCAGCTAGAGCCGTTCCGGTCTTAACTGAATCGCGGACCGGCTCTAAGTTATTGTTTGGTCGCATTTCCTTCACGCGAACCGGTTCCCACTTCGCTCGGAAATGCTCTAGCAGGGCCGGCGGATTTCATTTTCGGGCTTCCGCCGTAAGTGTGCTGTATCATGACGGTAAAAATGGAACTCAAACATGAAACCCAAACAGGCTCCCGCGTTGCAAACAACAGACTGGCTAAACACGGACAATCCGCTCACGCTTGATGCTTTGCGCGGTAAGGTCGTTGTTATCGAGGCTTTTCAGATGCTCTGTCCCGGCTGTGTATCGCACGGGCTGCCGCAGGTCTTGCGCGTTGCTCAAACGTTTAGCCGCGATGATGTCGCCGTCATCGGTCTTCATACCGTGTTCGAGCATCACAAGGCGCAGGGCACAAAAGACGCGCTGGAGGCGTTCCTGCATGAATACAAAATCACATTTCCCGTCGCGATTGATGCGCCTTCCGAAAAGGGCGGCGTCCCTAAAACGATGGCGGCCTATCAGATGCAGGGAACGCCGACGCTGATTCTGATCGACCGCCAGGGATATTTGAGAAAACAAAAATTCGGCATGGCGCAGGATCTGGTTCTCGGCGCCGAGATTATGGCGCTGGTTGGCGAGGGTGGCTTTACCCACCGAACTCTGCTGTAGCAAACGCCTTTAAATACTTTGCTCGTAGAGGCCGTGAGTGAGAGTCGCTACCGTTAGCGTACGGATAAAAGTGGCGTCCCCGACAGGATTCGAACCTGTGGCCCCCAGATTAGGAATCTATAGAACAAGCCTACTCTGAAAATCCATTGACGTCCCGCAAATTCGAAAATACCATTAAAAACAATATGTTAGAAATCACGCGATTTCACACTGCGTCACCGCGCTTCACGCGTTTTCATTGCGAAAACGGTTCGGAAACGGTTTGCGAACCGTGTCCAATACGGTTCGCAAAGAACTACAGACTGAATGTCTGTGGGTCACAGGTTCGAATTTTGGGCGTCCTTGGCTCGCGCTTCGACCCGGGGTGAAGAGGGTATGAAACCGACCAAACTCACCGAGAAATTTGTTCAGTCATTGGAGCCTGGCGCCAAGCCTTACATCGTACGCGATACAGGCGTGAAAGGCCTGATGGTCGCAGTAAACAAGCGAAGTAAGTCCTACAAAATCCAGAAGGACCTCTGGACCGGTGACCTCGGTCAGCGCCGGCTAATTAAGACTGTGCGCCGCACCATCGGCAGCGTCGACGATCTGACCGTTAAAGATGCGCGTTCAGAGGCGATGCGGTTGATCGCATCCATTCACGAAGGCGAAGACCCAAATCATAAGGCGAGCGAAGACGAACAGAAAAACGCGGCTAGCTGGACAATCGAGCGCATGTATGACGAATACGTCCTCGATATGCGCGCACGTGAATGCTCTGAGTCGAATATAGCGAATATAGTTTATCGACGTGATCGATATCTCTCCAATTGGAAGCCAATGCTCATTTGTTCAATAGGAAGATCTGATTGCCGTGAGCGGCATCGCATAATCAGCAAAAACAATGGAAAGATCGCCGCCAATCAAACATTTCGTGAATATCGTGCAGCCTACAATATAGCATTGCGAGTAACAGACGATCCTGATTCTCTACCCGACAATCCTGTGAAAGCAGTTACGTTTAACAAAGAAAACCGCTCTGAGCGGATAATTCTGCCCGATGAACTGCCAGATTGGTGGGAGCGTTTGTCTAAATTGAAGAACCCGCTCCGGCGTAAAATGCATGAATTCGGCGTTTTTTCGGCCCTGCGGCCGCGCTATCTGGTGTCAATCGAACGCGAATGGATCAAGCTTGACGAGGGTGCGATCATTTTTCCGAAAATGAAGGCCGGTCGATCGTTTGCGTTGCCATTGTCTGAGCATATGAAGACGCTCATAGGGGATGCGCTCGAATATTCGCAAATGTTTTTTCCGGGTGCGCGATGGCTATTTCCATCGCGCAGCGCGAAGACAGCTGAAGTCATTCCCACATGCGTTTGGCGAGAGCGAAAGATGCCCGGCGAAACCGGTCACGTATTGCGCCATACACACCGCACGGTCGCTCAGCGAATCAAAGTCGATCCAATCAATCGAAGACTTCTACTTGATCAAACGGTCCCTGGAATCGATGGCGTCTATGTTCATGAAAAGGCTCTGTTTGACCGTTTGCTTCACGATCAAGAAATGGTGTCCGCAGAATTGCTCAGCTTAATGGGGCGCCAATGATATTGCGAATTGCAAACGCCGTATGAGAGGCAGACACACGTCATCAGTCTCCAAAACCGAGGGTCGGGGGTTCGAGTCCCTCCGCCCCTGCTATTTTCAAGTGTCCGGTACGAAATGTCACCTATGTCTCGGGTCGCTCACAATAAAATCAATACATTTTGAATGTTGCGGTGGCCGTTGTTTGTTCCGCACTTCAGCGGGTTACTAAGAGCGATCATGTTTTGTCCACGCCGGTAAAACATGAACCAGCATCGACAACCGCCCTCTATCCGGTAATCGACTTTATTTGTCGTTCTGCAATTTCCGAAGGTACGGTCGCGACACCCAAAGTCTCGCATTCTATTCGGCGTCTGCTACATTGTAACATCAATACTGCTAGCTGCGCTGAGAGCCGTGATCGTGCTTATCAGCAGATTTTCAAAAAAAACCGCACATCTTAAATTGCGTTAGCTGTGGTCCAATGTCGAAAGTTTGGTGGTTGCTGTCTCAAAGCTTTTCACTTCAGCTTTCAGTCGAAGCGAAAGTATCCATAACGCGCGATTATAGGTTTCGCAGGCGCATCTGGCGATTGTCGCACAACTGATGTTGCCTAAAGTGGGAAGGTTATAACCTTCCAAGTTGAAGATGCGTGTGACGTGCTTCCCTGTAAGTGATCCAGTTTTCCGGAAGCATGCGACTCAATGCCCGATTCTGCCAGATCCATCCGTTTCAGCCACTCATGGATTCGTGAGTGAGCTCGTTTGGCGGCCACCAACTTTGATCTCGATCAAATAACTTTTACCGTCGCGTCTTTCTGATTTGATTCACGTCAATGCGCTCGATGGACCCCGTGCCATCATAAGATAATCATTGGAGTGTCGGAATATGACAATCAAAAAACTGATGATTCCGTTTCTTGAACTAGAGACCGGACAGTGTGCTTTTAACGCCGGCGCTGTTTTCGCAAAGGCGTTCAAAGCCCATTTGGATGTAATTCACATGAGGCAGCGAATTACGGCGTCTTTGCCCGATAATATATACTATCCCATCCCCGCCACCAATATTGAAGAGAATTTTCACATCCTAACCGAAGCGACCAACCAGGTAGCTGCGGGTCTCAAGAAGGAATTTGAGCGCCTATGCGGCGACCGATCAGTTAGCATTCTGGAACATGTTGCGCACGCAGATGACCGGGGCGCGACAGCATCTTGGGATGACGTAGAAAAAACTCTGCCCCATGACTTGGCGATGCGAGCCCGTGTCGCAGACATGACTGTCCTGGCAAGGCCTGACAATCACGCACAAAGTCACACAATGGACCTCATTGAAGAAATCATCTTTCAATCCGGACAGCCCGTTTTGATCGTCGACAAGGACCGCGCCATGGAAGAGTTCCCAAAGACGGTGATGGTCGCATGGGATGGCGGCCGTGAAGCGGCGCGCGCGGTCAGCGCTGCTTTGCCCATCTTAAGACAAGCCGAAACTGTGATCATCGTTGCGGTAGGAGATTTGGCCTGGGACGCTGAGCCGCCGCAGAGTGTGGCGGCGTTTCTAAAGCTTCACGGCGTTCACACTATCCATATGCATCCAAGACTGGAGAAGCATGACCAGGCGGAAGAAGTGTTGCTCGGTCATGCAAAA
>JAJFGF010000008.1 GCA_021776245.1 Hyphococcus sp.
AACTGGCCTCGTGCAACTGTTCAGGTTGATGGTAATCTACGCGGGAAGGGGCCAAGCCGGCTTACGGTCTTCAAAGACCAGGAATCCAACGGCCTCCTTCCCGCAGCATCTATAGCATGCATCCAATACACAGGAATCCAGAAGGCTGTTCGCTGTCAACGGATCGAGCCTTCGAGTTTATGCGCCAGGTGTGCCGCCTTGATCCGAAACGATGTGACGGCTTCAGGCCCACGGCAGTCTGGATTCCGGCTTTCGCCGGAAAGACCGGATAAAAATTTTCCTTTCGTGTTGCCATGCTTCGTGACGGCAAAATGTACAACGCATGAAACAGTTGCTGAGGCGCCGGGCGTTGCCCGGCCTCGAAGGATGGTCACGGGTAAAGCGCATGTTAAGCGAAGCAGGGTTTTCCCCGTTCACTTACTCCCATGCAATTCTTCCAGCGGCGTATAGTCATATTTCAGCTTGAAGGCCCGCGGGCCCAGGACGGCAAGCGCCCTGGGCTCTCGCAAGACATCGGGCGCGGCGAGGGCGATGATTTCGACGCGCTGGCCAAATTTCAGGTTTTCGGTGGTAATCGGTTCTGCATCGTCTGCGTCAACCACCGTAATGATGTCCGGTACAATGGCCAGCACCTTTCCGCGCCGCCGGGCAATTAGATTTTCGTTCTTCACGGTAATCTTGCAGATATCGTCCGGGTTTTGCATATCGGCAATGCGGACCTCGCCGATATTAAAGGCGCCCTCGATACTGATTTTCGGGTCGGAAACCTTGCCCGTAAAAAGCCTTGCCGCAAAACGCGGCTGGTCTTTGTGATCGCGGAAATGCCGTATAAGCGCATTCACCGGATCGCGTTTTTCCCGCCTTGCGGCGTAAACCGTTCGGCCGATGCCGAGCTGGGTCGAAATTGTATTGCGCACGGCGGAGGCTTTAAGCATGGCGCCGGAAAGCGGATAGGCCGCAGCCATGGCGGCGCCGCCCATGGCGTCGATCAACGGCCGGATCCAGCGATCGGTCTTGGCGTTGTCTTTTGTCTCGATGATCGCGCAGTCGCCATAGTCATCGACAAGAAAAAGCGGCGAGGCCGCATAGCCGTGAATGCTGAACGTCATCATTTGCGTTTCGGGAAACGCGCGGCCCATTCCGTCGGCGTCAACGACGGGAAGCCCCGCGCGCAGGGCCGCCGCCAGCGGCAATGTTGCATTGAGGCCGCCTGCCTCAATCGGAACAATTGCATCGATTTTCCCGCCGCTGTGCCGCTCCGCCCGTTCGAGCGCGTACATAAGGGAATCAATATTGGGCAGGCGCTCAATGAGCACGGACGGCGCGCCCACAGCCCCGACGCCGATGATGTTTGCGTCGTCTGGCACCGCGGAAGGATCAATGACCGGCAGCGCCGGCCTTGCTTCCATTTCCTGCTTCAGGATCAGACGTCCGATATAAGGATCGCCGCCGCCGCCGGAACCCAAAAACGAAGCCCCGTATACCAGCGCGTCGATATCGCCGGGCCGGAGAATGAATTGAGCCGGTTCCATGTTCACGATGGCAATCCTTTCAGAGCATGACCTTGCCGGCGGCCCTGACGCGTAACCGGACGCGGTCCCCCGGCCGGTGGGCGAGGGATGTTTCTTCGACGGTCAGCTTCTCGATGGTTTTCGGGTCGGCCCCGGCGTTGGCGGCGCGTTTGCGGGCGCGCGCGACCGCCTTTTTGATCGCCTTATCGCGGTCCGTTTTCCAGTAGGATACGATGCGGATGTCTTCTCCGCTGATTCTCGCGACAGCGGCGCCGACAGCGTTTGCGACATTGCCGTGTCGCGGCCGCAACACGGCCCTGGCGCCTTCAAGCGCCGGGCCGATGAGACATTCTCCGCCGCCGACCAGAATAACTTCCGCCGGCGCAGAACCGAGATTCATCCGCCCGGCGACATTCGCCACGATTTCATGGATGCGGCGATCCGCTTCGATGATTTTTTCCGGAGAGAGATCGCCGAGGCGATTGCGGCCGCCCAGCTTTATCCGTCCGGCGCCGACGGCAATGTCGGTCGCCGTCAGGACGTCGCCGCCAAAGACCACGCCGCGCCGTTCCAGATCGCGTGCGACAGATCGGGGGCCGATGCGCGGTTCAGGATCAAACGAAACTTCTGATCCGCCGCCGAGGGGAATCGATATCGTGTCCGGCATGCGGAAATTCGTTCTTATATCGCAGAGATCGGTGTTGAGGCTTTTTTCGCGCGGCGCCCCGTTAAAGAGCGCGCCGATATCCGTCGTGGTCCCGCCAATGTCCACGACAACCGCGTCCTTTACGCCGCTGAGATGCGCCGCCCCGATCATGCTGTTTGTCGGGCCGGACTTGGCCATAAAGATCGGATATTGGCGGGCCCGGTCCGCTGTCATCAATGTGCGGTCATTTTGACTGACAAATATCGGCGCCGATATTTTGGCCTTTTTAAGCGCTGTCATGAATTCAGCGACAATATCTATCCCGATCTCGCCGAGGGCGGCGTTGAGGATCGCCGCATTTTCCCGCTCGATGAAGCCAAGGCCGCCGACGCGATGTGACAGGGTGAGGCCCATATGCGGATAATCTTCACGAATGATTGCCGCAGCGCGCTGTTCCATTGCGTCCTGAACCGGCGAGAACAGACCGGTAATCGCAATATGGCGAATGTTCTTATTATATATGTCGCGGCCGATCCGCCGGATCTCGTCTTCATCAAGCGGGGAGAACGTCTCGCCGCTGAATTCGGCGCCGCCGGACGCCCGGTAAACATCATCGCCGACAGAAGCGGCGATATCGGCCGGCCAGTCGATCATCGGGGGCACGGCCTGGTTCGCTGGCCGGCACAACCGGATAATCGCCGTCGGCGCGAGATTGCGGCGCTCGGAGAGGGCGTTGGTGATCCGGGTGGTGCCGATCATGGCGGCGCGAATTTTTGAGCGGGCAAGGCCGGCGGCTTTCAGCGCTTTTTTAATGCTCAGTACAATGCCGATATGGGCCGCGTCGGTGGATTGGGTTTTTGCGGCGCCAAGCAGGCGGTCGCCGTCCATGACAACAGCGTCCGTGTTGGTGCCGCCGACATCAACGCCAATTCGCATGCAGGCGCCCCATTGTTGATTGTTGATCATGGACAACTAAAGATAGGCCTCTTTATCGATCTCTACAAATAGTTTATGCGCGGCGCAGGTAATTTTTATGATTATTAGTTTGAGCGCAGAGAAGAGTACATTTTACTTAAATTGCCGCTCGTTCATTTCAGGCGCCGGTGAGTTGTACATTTTGTATGTACAAGGATCGTATTGTAACGGTCAGGCGGCGGCGCGCGAAATTCCGCGCGGCAGATTGGCGCCGGGCCGGTTTAGCCGGTCTGCGATCCCGGTTGCCTTTGCTGATGCATAGTCCAGCGGCGCTCCGCGGGAGGCGCCATGCAGGTGAATATTGCATTCTGCGTGGCAGTAAAGAATTTCCATTACATAGATTTTTGTCTCATATACTTCAGAAATGCTGTAGTTAAGTAATAGTCAGAGGAATCCGGAGCGCTGGAATGATGCTGCGGGCCATATAACCCTCGGAATTTATGAGGCTTGTATCCTAGTAGTAGAAAAGTCCAAGCTTTTGGCAGAAACAGGAATCACGTTACGCGTAAGAGGGCGGAAACGGGGCGAGAGGGATGCCCCGTTCGGTGGACACGATGGCTCATGGCAGTCTTGATGATCTGGACTGTGATTCCGATCGCGCGGCGGTTCGGGTCGAGAAAGCGTCCTTTCTGAAGTCCCTGGTCGAGGACAATCACCAGTCGCTTATTCGCTATTTGCGCCGCCGTCTGGGCGACAGCGAGGATGTGGCGGATATTGCGCAGGATTTATACTGCCAGATCGCACGCCAGCCGGATGTCGCCGCGATCAAGCAGCCCCGCGCCTATCTGTTTCAGGCGGCGCGGAATCTCATTTTCAATCGCAACCAGCATCGCCGCTACACCAGCGCCGACGCGCATTTTTCTATTGATGACGTCCTTGAAACCATGGTCGTATGCTCGGCGCCGTCGCCGGAGCGCGTGACGCAAAGCCGGCAGGAGCTTGCCATTGTCGAGGCGGCGATCGCAGAGCTGAGCCCGAAATGCCGGATGGTATTCCTGCTGGTCCGGTTTGAAGAGCACAGCTATAAAGAGGCGGCGGCCTATATGGGCCTTACCGTTAAGTCCATCGAATATTATATGCGCCAGGCGATCATCCATATAAGAGACCGTGTCGATGCGGCGGACGCCGATGTCGAACAGTGTCAGGCGGCGGAGTAAAATGATGGGCGAAGGTGCAGACATCGGCACGGCCGATCACATGGGCCATCAACCGCATGTTGCCAAAGCCGTAGAATGGCACGTCAAATTACTTTCCGGCGGCGCATCGCCGGCGGATTTCAAAGACTTTGAAAACTGGCTGAGGGCGCGCCCGGAAAACGCGACGGCGTACGCCCGGCTGGCGAATCTCTGGGACGGGATGGAGCCGCTTCGCGAGTCCGAAATTGTCCGGGAGACCTTAGAGGCGGCGCGGCGCCGCAGGGCCAACGGCGCCCTGCAAGGCGTATTGAAACCCTTCGCGACGGCCTTGCGGCGCCTGTTGTCGCCGCGAGGCGCAGCAGCCATCTCCGGCCTCGCGATTGCCGCAGTCGTTGCTTTCAATATCGTTGATCCAGGCCTGGGCGCGTACCGCACCGCCCTTGGCGAACGGCGGACCATCGAACTCGATGACGGCTCCATCATCATGCTCAACACCGCAACGGCGATCAGGGTCAGCTATGGCGATGACGAACGCCGGATTTCATTGATTGACGGCCAGGCGAGCTTTGACGTGGCGAAAGATGCAAGCCGCCCCTTCATCGTCAATGCCGGAGACGGGGAAGTCCGCGCCCTCGGGACGCAATTCGATGTTTATAAGTCGGATGACGCCGTCACCGTTACATTAATCGAGGGCAGGGTGGAAATAGCCTCAACGCCGGCGCGTTCGCGGGGCCTCAAGCCGCTGACCGGAACCGGCGTGCCATCCGGCGTTTCATTCCGCGCGGAGCTTTCCCCCGGTGAGCAGGCGGCGATTGCGCCGGCAGGACCCATATCGCCAATCGCGGCGGTCGACATCAATCGCGTCGTCGCGTGGCGCGAAGGCAAGGTCAATTTCCGCGATACGCCGCTGGCGGAGGCCGTTGCGGAAATGAACCGCTATTCGTCAACGAAAATCACACTCGCCGGAAAAGACCTGGAGGCGATCCGGGTCAGCGGTGTCTTCCGCACCGGCAACAGCAAAAATTTTGCGAATGCACTGGAGAGCCTGTTCGACATTCGTGTGAAACAAAACACCCGCAACGGGATTGTTTTGCTCGGGGCCGCGGCAAACCAGCAAGGTTGAAGTGATTCGGATTTGAGCGGGTTCGTATACAACGCTCATCATGAGGCGCTTGTCACAGGCAAGCCTCAAAGGAAGGCTGGAAACGTTCTGATTGCGAAAGAAGCCCGTATCTCGCTGGGTGAATCAGTTCGCATTGATTCGTGCTGCAATTGTATTGGTGAATGTTCCCGGGCATTAAATAGGGATTATCCGTAGCCATCATAGTTTCTCTATATACGTTGGCGGGCGGAATGAATTTTTTTGCCAGTTCATGCGTAAATGCACAAAGCGTACAATGTATAATTAAAAACAATACGTTAGGGTATATTGCCATTTTTTTCGGTTGCCGGCTATGCAATGCGGGCGTCCGTCACTCTTCCCCAATCAGCGGGCGTCCAGTGAAAAATTTTGTTGAAGAAATTTACGGCGCCGCGCTGAATTTTTGGAGGGGCACGGCATGAATATTCTAATGGGACGGCGCACAGGTGCTGACGGCTCGGGCCTTCGGCATGTTTTGCTTGCAACAACAGCTGTAATATTCGGCCTGACGGTACAGACGCATGCCTTTGCGCAAAGCGGCGGCGGCGAGGAAGAGTTCGATATTCCGCCATCGGAAATGACCGATGCGCTGCAAACCTATTCCGAGCAGGCGGATGTCGAAATCATCTATGCAGAGCGGGACGTCGCCGACAAGGTGACAAACGGCGTCGACGGTTCCTATTCCAAAGAGGCGGCCCTCGATGAAATCATCGACGGTACGGACCTTGTCTATGAGATCAACGAGGACGGCGTGGTTGTTATTCGCGCCGCGTTTGTCGAAACCGAGGAAGCCTCTGTCGGAAAATTTGCCTCCCGGGAAATACGCGTCGCGCAGGTTTCCGACGGAGCGACCGCAACCGATGCAAATGTCAGCGACGGGGACGATGAGGAAGAAAAACGCGATGTGATTATCGTGACGGGGACACATATTCGCGGCATCGCGCCGGAAAGCTCGCCGGTGCGGACTTTTGACCGCGAGGATATTTTGAATTCCGGCGTGTCCACGGCGCAAGATTTTATTCAAACGTTACCGCAGAATTTTGGCGGCGGGTCCAATGCGGACATCCCGGGAGGGCTGCCCAATGATAGAAACGTGAGTTTCAACGGTTCTGAGGGGCCGCTTGGCTCCAGTGTGAATTTGCGCGGGCTCGGGTCGGGCAGCACGCTTGTGCTGCTCAATGGTCACCGGCTGGCGCCGTCGTCGGGGATTGGTGATTTTGTCGATATTTCTATGATACCGGCATCAGCTTTGGAGCGTGTAGAAGTCTTGACGGACGGCGCATCGTCGATCTATGGGGCTGACGCAGTCGCCGGTGTCGTGAATTTCGTTTTGCGTGATGACTTCGACGGAGCCGAGGCGTCTTTTCGTTATGGGACGGTAACAGAAGGCGATCTCGATGAATTCCGGGCCAGCATTACTGGTGGTAAAAGCTGGAATACAGGCAACGCACTGTTTGTCTATGAGTATTTTAACCAGGATAATTTGGGCGCTGAAGATCGATCATTTTCGCAAGGGGCACTTCTCCCTAGAGATTTGTTGCCGAGCCAGGAGCGCCACAGCATATTGGTTGCCGGTTCTCAGGAGTTGACCCCAAGTTTGGTAGTATTTGGTGATATTACGTATTCTACTAGAGACGCCGAGCGAGCCACCACTAGCATAAGTGGCAGTACAATTCGCTTCGTGCCATCTTCGGAAAATCTGAACATTTCCGTTGGCGCAACATGGGAAGTCACTGACGCATGGGTCGCCGATTTTTCGAGTACCTATAGCGATGTTCATACTGAAGCTGATACTGTTTCTTCCATCATCAATGAGCGTGAGGTTGACGCCGATTTATGGGCGGTGGACGCAAGAGCCTCAGGAGACCTGTTTCGATTGCCTGGGGGCGACGTAAAGCTAGCCTTAGGTAGTAGTTACCGTACTGAGAATTTCAGAAATTTCGACGTTGACGATGATGATATCGAACGAGAGGCGGATCGCAACGCCTACGCCTTTTTTGGAGAGGTATTTATCCCGATAGTGGGGCCCGGCAATGCAATTCCAGGAATCGAACGTCTCGAATTGAACGTCTCGGGCCGTTTCGAAGACTACAGTGATTTTGGCACAACCTCAAACCCAAAGGTTGGTGTCCTGTGGTCGCCAAACAGTTCATTGAATTTGCGGGGCTCCTATAGTACATCATTTAATCCTCCTCCTCTTGGTCGAGTTGGTGCCGACGACCGGACCGCATCTGTTGTTCGCACTTCGTTTTTTAACAGCCTTTTTGGATTTACTTCAGGAGATCCATCCATTGACGATGTTGTCGTCATTACGGCGTTTGGAACAAGTGGATTTCTGGATGCTGAGAACTCTAAAGCGTTCACCGCAGGGTTCGACTTTAATGAAGATTGGGGACGCCACGAACTCACACTCAATGCCACCTATTTTGACATTGAATTTGAGGGTCGCCTAGGGAGTACTCCGGTACCAGATAACCGCAGTTTATTTGACGCACCGAATATTGCTATTCAAAATCCGGAACTTTTTCCAGCGGGGTCGGTTATATTTAACCCCAGTTTAACCGAGGTCACCAGCTTGTTGGATAGCTTGACATTCGTCAATATTTTCCCCGGTGAGGACCCTCTAAATGCTGAAATTCTCAATCTTGTAGGCATTGTTCGAAACCTTTCAAAAACAAATACGAGTGGCTTTGATTTTGGAGCGAAATATACTTTTGAGTCCGGCGCCGGCGAGGTCTATCTCGCGCTGGATGGCACGTACTTGGAAAGTTTTGAACAACAATCTGCGGCAACAACCCCGTTAATTGAACAAGTAAATACGCTCTACAATCCCGTTGACCTCAAAATGCGTGCAAATGCCGGGTTTTCGCGTGATGGGTTCGTTTGGAATATGTTCGTGAACTACACGAATGGTTACGACGTGGACAATACAGTCGGCTCGAGCATGATCGAATCATGGACGACCGTTGACATGTCATTGTCGTACAGCTCCGAGGAGAAACTCAATAATTCGATCTTCGACAACATGACTGTGCGCTTGTCCGTATTCAACCTTTTCAATGAAGATCCACCCACTACGCCGAGCAGTCCGAGTTTTGGTATTTTCGGATATGACCCGACTAACGCGTCGCCACTGAACCGGTTTATCGCTGTTGAGCTAACCAAGGCGTTTTAGCTTGTTGTTACGTTCTATGCGTCGCTTGGATTGAAACGGCGCCGAAGAATCTAGGGTGGAGTTTCCCAGCCTATCGCCATTAACGACTGTGAATTTTGTAAAGCAGTTTTTCGATTTGACTTAACAAGCGCTTCGCTGGAGCGGTTAGGGTAATGAGTATACGAAAGATTCGTATACAAATTTAATAGTTGACGCGAAAATCAAACAAAGTAATGTCGCCCGCAGAATTCATTGAAACTGCGGAAATAACAAATGACCTCCGGAAAATTCGCCGCCTTTTTCGCTGGCCCCGCCACTATCTGTTTTGGGTTGATCGCATCTATAGTGCTGGCGTGCCCAATAGCTGCGGCGGCGGAAAAGCAACCCTTCACAATTGATGATTATTTCAAGGTACAACGAGTAACCGAACTCAGCCTCTCTTCGAGTGGAGAGATGATCGCCTACACGGTCGAGCGGCAATCCCTCAGGAAGAATAGGTCTGTGCGGACTGTTTACGTAAGCGCGACGACGCCAAGCGCTGAGCCGATTCTCATTGACAAAATTCAGAATGCAAGAAGCCTCGCCTGGATACCAGGAACGCACGAATTGGCTTTTTTGTTAAACGACGGGGAGGTTTCTCAACTATATTCAATCGATGCAAAAAATAACAAGATCCGGCAGCACACAAGCGGCGATGAGCCGGTTGTGAAGTTTCGCTTTGCGCCCGATGGCGGGGCGCTTGCCTGGTTGACGCAGACCGATTCCGACGACAAACCATTGCCGCTTTTTGAGCGGCTGTTTAATGGTGAGGAAGGTGTTGTTCTCGACTCTGAGAACGCTGTCGTCTATCAATTTGTTAACCCTGATTGGCCAGATCTCTCAGCAAGGCCTACTCACACGCTTTGGGTGAAACAGGCTGACGCGAAGGCTTTTCATGTGGAGGTGCCCGGGCAAGTAAGGAGTTTTTACTGGTCTTCGGATGCGCCGAGGCTATCAATTTCGTATACTGCAGATAATACGTCGAAGAAATCTTTTTTCGCTAATTACACAAGCATCGGCATTTTCGATGTAGCAACAAAGACATTTCGAGAGCTTGTCCGCGCACATCCGCCATCGGAAACGAAACAAGCCCAATACTATACTGGCGGTGAGTGGGTGCCAGGCGAGGACAAGGTGTTTGTTCGCCGCACAACCGAACGTGACGCATGGATGAGCAGCACCGAGTGGTCTCTATTTAATCTTTCTACAGATAAAGTGCTGGAAAATGAAAACATTAATTGGCAAGAGACTGAGATTTACGCCCGAGATGGTGAACCCGCTTTCCTTCCGGCTACTGAAAATAGTGTTTATTCTAATAAGACCGTTCATGCGCGGCAGTTCCTATATAAAATCACTAAGTCGGGCCTCAAAAGTGCCGACATATTGCAAGATGTACAGGGCTCAGTTTCGTTTGTTCGGTTCAGCTCCGATTTCAGAAAAGCGGCTTTCGTTAATGAAAGCCTCACGCGTCCGCCCGAGATTTATATTTGGCGCAGAGTTGGGGGCGTAAAGAAGCTAACTAGGTTGAATAAAGAAATAGATGTTAAGCGGCTACCAACAGCGAGAGAGGTGACCTGGAAAAGCGAAGACGGTGCCACTGTACAGGGCTGGCTGCTGGAGCCTGTTGGTGGAAAGTCGGACAACAAACCTTGGCCGCTTGTGACATTTGTTCACGGAGGTCCTGCTTTGGCGATGCCAGATGAATTTGCCTTTTACTATAAGGCCAATGGCGGTATTTGGCCATATCCTCTCGAAGTGTATGCGGTTAACGGTATGGCGGTTTTCATACCCAATTATCGCGGGACAAAAACATTTGGCGATGAGTTTGCGCATCCCGCGGTTATAGACGGTGAACCAGTCGACGATATCGTGAGCGGTATAGAGCATTTGATCGGCGAGGGGATTGGCGACCCGGATCGCTTGGCGATTTCGGGCCATAGCCACGGCGCCTGGCTCGCCTCGCTCGTCATGACACGGGCGAAGCTATTTCGGGTGGGATCATTTGCAGAAGGAACACCGAATCAAATCGCGAACTACAGCCTGATGCCAGACTGGTTGAATCGCAACGTACACGACATAAACTGGGGTGTCAGTCTTTATGACGATCCGCAGCGCTATATTGACGTATCGCCGGAGCTGCATTTCAAGGGCCTTGATGCGGCGGTGTTGTTCGAGGCCGGCTCGAAAAGTCTGGCAATCAATATGATGGGTTCGCCAAAAGCAGCTCGGCGCGCTGGTATGCCCGTGGAGTTCGTCGTATACCCAAAGACAGGCCACAACATCAGGCTTCCTCGCCTCAAAAAAGAATCTGCTGAGCGCAATATCGACTGGCTCCGCTTCTGGCTTCTTAGCGAAGAGGATCCTACTCCTGCAAAGGCCATGCAATATGAACGTTGGCGTAAACTGCGTACGTTGCAGGATAGAAACAAATATGTTGTCAAGAAAGAATATTGACTGATAGAAGTTGGACTGAATGATTCTATGTCGCCGATTTGGGCTAGATAACATTAATAAGGCCAGTGTGCAGCAAAGTGCACTGCACACTGGTTGGTCTTAGGCTAATTTACTCAGGCTTCAGGCCATTAAAATCGGTGCTAGGCTCGTCGATTACGCCTTTTGTTTCTTCAGAAACTTTGCCAAGATCAATCATCGTGACTTCCTTTCAAGTAGAGCTTTTTACCGGACCATTCCGGCAAATATGATGATATGTTTCCCCCCAAGGTGATTGCTAACACTATAATATGATTATATTATTCAATATATCGAGCAACAAACACTGCCCGTTGTGATCAGGCGACTGAGTAGTTTGCTAATCTAGTTTACAGTTCGACTGATTTACTGCATACGCAATGCATTCAAATCAACACCGGGACCGTCAAGCGGGCCCTTCGTTGCTTCCGAGACTTTGCCAAGATCGATCATGGTGATTTCCTTTCGTTTTGAGGCGAGGTTAGAGCGTTTTCAAGAGAGGTGAATATCGGTTTGTGTGAAGAAAACGCCACAAAACAACAATCCAGGGCCGTTTCATTGTCCAATGAAAACTGAAACAACTCCAGAAATTCCGGCAACTCACACCGCAATCTCCAGATTTCTGGCTCGATTGGCTGGCCGCTCTATCCATCCACGGAGCCAGGCTTCTGTCGCCAAATAGCCCAAGGTTTGAAATTTTATAATATTGAGGCGAAGGTCATCTTTGCGCAAAGCTGTTTCGAGCTTGTCGCGCAACAATATTCCTTCCCGGACCATGACGCCATCGAGTAAATAGTCGCGTAGGAAATCCGTATTATGATCATAAATGTCATTATAATATTCTTCGGGGCTGCTTTTACTTATGCGCCTGGCTACGTCTCGCGGCAAATCGTGCTGGAAGGCTTTGCGGGCTAGGCCCCGGTCGATGCCGCCATAGGTCATAACCCAGGTCGGGATGCGCAGGCAGGCTTCGATAATGGGTTGGGTGAGATAGGCATGCACCCGCTCCGCGCTGTAGTCCGTATCCCAATGATCGTAATATTCGATGGAAAACAGCGAACAACAGAGAATGTGTAGATATTTTCCCTTGGGGCTAAGATCATCCGGAATTAAAAGAGGGTGCAGGAATTGCTCATGGCTGCCACCGGCAACAAACTCCGGATTGACGAGCGGAATTTTACGATTCTCATGGATTGCATCATCAACGTAGCGATAGCACGGTGTGGGGGAGACACGCTCTTGCAGCATGGCGCCGAAGGTCCTGGACAAGGATTTCCGGCCATAGCGTGAGGCTTCCATCGCGACCTTTAGCGTGTCCCTGCCGAAGCCGTGGCGGCGCACATAATCCAGTGCGGCGAGGTTACCGGGCGGCTGATAAAAAACGTTATCGCCGCCGACGCCGTAGAACAGCGCCTGCGCTTGCGTTTCTTTCGCGAGCGCAAGCACATCGCCGGTCAGGCCGATGCAATCGTAAAAACCCAACGGATTGGCCAGTTTGTTGGATTCGAAGATTTTGCCGAGATCGGCTTTGCGGTAATCCAGCTCCATTTCCACGAGAGGCACACCTGCTTGGTTCGCCGCCTGACGACAATAGAACCGTTCTTCTCCGCGCGGGGATGTCGTGAAAAAATTGATGCAGGCGATCTCCGGCTGCTTGGACGCATCGGCGAGGCAAGACAGCACGATAGAGGAATCGAGACCGCCCAGATTATGGACTACGCGGTCATAACAGCCTGCCAGCGCGCCGATAGTGTTCCTGACCGTCGAACGAAGGAGCGCCGCGGCCTCCTCCGGATCTTCCACCATTTCGGTTTGCGCTATTTTCGTCGGGTCCCATACGAAGCGGCTCCTGCGTTCGAACGGTGTGACCTCCACGCATTCCGCCGGCAGCACTTCACCAACCTCGTTCAGGCCTGTGTGGGTTTTCTGAAGCATGGGCAGCATGATGTTGGTCTTGAGATATTCAAAGTTGACCGTGAAGCGGAGAAAATCGAAATTCGCCGCATCCTGCATGTCGGAAAAATAAATCTCGACGCCCCGGAAAGGCGTATGGAAGCAAGGAAAGGCGCCGCTCGGGTCGCGTATGACATAGCGCGTTCCCGTCGCCGCGTCGTTCAAGAAGGCGACGTAGCGCCCCCAGTAATTATCGATGAGATGCTGACCCCTGGTCTGGAGGCAGGCGCGGGACTGGGCCTCGTCCAGATCCGTGGTCTGGGACGTGTAGTCATTGTGAAACAGCCGTCCGAGCACGACACCACGGTCGCCCTGCAGGCTATAGGTCTGCATACGGCCTTTGTACTCGCCGGAATCGAACACAGCGATTCCGGCGGCGCCCCAGGCTTTGCGCCAGGTGTGAGGTGAGATCTCGTTTAGGCACGTGACGACATAATCGGCAGCCTTCGATGCCTCGCGATCGGTCCGGTTCCAGAGAAGCGTGATATATCTGTACATAGTCACCGGTTGCGCATCCTTTGGTTTAAACCGCCATGATCGGCTGGTTCTGGCAAGTTCTATCGACAAAATCGTCATAGATGACATTGCCGTCCTGGACCCAGCAATGGGCGTAAAACTCGTTGAGGCGCACGCCGAAATACCAGTTGGGGTAAACGCGGTAGCAAGCCAGGAACTCAATCAGGAACAGCGAGTTAAAGAGGCACTCGTCCTTCACCGTGACGAATAGCGGTTTCAGGATCTTGTAGATCTCCACCAGTTCGTTGATCCGCTCGTTGTCCGGCTCGACGCCACCCCCGGCGTAATAGCGCTGCTTGCGGCGCCTGACCTGCGTGACGAGTTGCTCCATGGATGCGAAGCGCAGCAGGGACTTGGTAGTGATCAGAGCCTTGAAAAAGTTGAATAGATGCCTGGCGTGGATTTTTGGCGCCTCGCCGATCTCATAACCCAGCATCTCTTTTAGCTCGCTGTATTGCGTGACAAACTCAGCCGGTTTCCCCTGTTTCGAATCCCGTGTGGCGAGGCCGCTATCGATCAGGTTCTGGACGACCTCCTGAACTTCCTCGTTGTTTTCAACGTCAGCGCCTTTCGGCGCCTCCGGACCTTCCGACGAAGGCATGGGCAGGCCCAACATCGCAGTGACGGGCGCGGTATGCCGGCTTTCGAGGCACGAATATTTGTCATTATGCAGGTCAAGAAAAACCAGCGTATCATCCGTCAGGCAGACAAAAGCCGGTTTGGTCAGCAGAAGTTGCGGTTGTGCGGCGCTGTTCATTGCTGATTCACTTTTAGGATCGCTTTGCATTCATGAATGCCGTTCAAGAGGAACGACAAGAGGGAAGCGAATGAATGATAAGATGAATGGAGAAAGCCCGGCAGCTTTATATTCGGATTATAATATTTAGAAATGCGGGCGAAAAAAAATCTGTCGCCACATGCAAACACATGTAGTTTTTACAGAATATTGCGAGCAGCTTTTTACTTACGCGGTCTCTTTTCTCCCGATGGGATCATCCGTCTCCTGATGGTGTTGTGTGCGCCACATGGCGGCGTAGATTCCGTTTTTCTTTAGGAGGGCGTCATGCCCGCCCCGTTCGGCAATCCGCCCCTGTTCCAGAACCAGAATCTCATCGGCATGGGCGACCATGGACAGCCGGTGGGATATGATCAGGGTCGTCATGCCCCTGGAAATTTCGATGAGATTGCCGAGGATGGTTTGTTCGGTTTTTGCATCCAGGGACGAGGTTGCTTCGTCAAAAATAAAGAGCTGCGGCTTTTTAAGAACGGCGCGGGCGATGGACACCCGCTGTTTCTCGCCGCCGGAGAGTTTCAATCCGCGTTCGCCGACGATGGTCTGATAGCCGTCGGGCATGGCCATGATCCGGTCATGGATATGAGCAAATTTTGCGGCCTGCTCGATTTCCGCCGGGCTGGCGCCCTGCCTGCCGAAGCCGATATTATAGGCGATGGTCTCGTTAAAAAGGATCGTGTCCTGGGGCACGATGGCGATCGACCGCCGCAAATCCTCCAAGGGTATTTCCTGCACTGATTGTCCGTTCAACAGAATGTCGCCGCTTGCCGGTTCGTAAAACCGCATCAACAGACGGATGAGAGAGGATTTTCCCGCGCCGCTTTTGCCGACGATGGCTGTGGTCTCGCCGGGGTTTATAGTGAAGTCGATATTTTCGAGAATTTTTCGGCCGGGGAGGTAGGAAAAACCGATCGCGCGCATTTCCAGCCGGCCGGCGCCGGTTTCGAATTGCGGGCCTTTTTCGACAACGCTGATCTCCGGACCTTCGGTTTTTTTGCCCCCGGTTTTATGAATTTTGATTTTGCGGCCCCCCGTTTTATCACCCTCTCTATTTTGGCCCATCAGGCCCATCATTTTTTCAATGAAGGCGGCGCCATAGGCGATATCGCGAAAGGCCGCGCCCAGCGTTTCCAGAGGCCGGACGATTTGCAGCATATAGGCGTTGATCAATACGAAATCGCCAACGGAAATGAAGCCCTGCTGAACGCGCAGGGCGCCGAGGGTCATGGCGGCGCCAAGAGACAGCGCAAACACCGCCGCCGCCAGCAACCCGTTCTCCGATTTGCGCCAGTAAAAAACCGACCACCAGCGCTCGGATGTCTCCAGGGCGTTGTCATAGCGGTCATTGATCTGGCGTTCGGCGCTGAAAGACTTGACGGTCTCCGTGTTTAAAAGGCTGTCCGTCATATTTGCATAAGCCGCAATTTGCGTTGCGGAGACCTCGCGGGTCGGGCCGATGATGCGCGCGGCGCCAAGCCCGAAGACCGCGGCGTAAGCAATGACCGAAAGGCTGAGGATCAACAGGAACTCGGCCTGAAAAAGAAAGACCAGCACGGCTGCGACCAATAGTACTTCGACCAGCACGGGAAGGACCGTGAAAACCGCGTGATTGGTCAGTATGCGGTATCCGGAAAGGCCCTGGACCAGGGTCTGGTTGAGGGCGCCGGTCTTGCGGTCGAGATGAAACGACATGGGAAGGTCGATGACATGGCTCAATAAACGGCGGCTGAGATTGCGGTTCAGCCGCTGATCTGCCGTGCCGTAAAAAAACCACCGCGCTTCCCCGAGGGAACGGGACAGCCACAGGCTGAAAATATACAAGAGGATGAGCGCCGCCGGAGTTAGAAGTGTTGGCGTTGCAGGGTCGGCGCCCGGTTGCGGAGCGCTTCGCAATCCGTCGACAGCGTATTTAAGCGCTATGGGCGCCAGGGCGGCGAGGGCCGCCGTTCCCAGCACGAGGATGAGTGTCAGGGCCATGCGTCTTTTAACGAAACCATCGGCTTCGGACCAGGCAAGAAAAATCGCTTGTTTTAATGCGCCTGTCATGGATCGTTCCTGTCTCAGGAAAATTCAGTCAAAAAAAGTCACGCGGAGGTTTTGAGCAGGGATCCTCTCAGCACCCGGAGCAGATTCGGCAGACGGTCCATTTTGTCGTGAAAATACGCCCTTAGATCGTCGCGCAATGGATCGAAATCTTTTTGGTAATAGGCCTGGCAAAGCTGCAGCAATTGCTGCCCTGCGTCCTCAAAGATCTCGAAATATTTCCGGCGGACATAGTGGGTCCGGTCGTTGATGTTTTCGATCAGGCGGATGACATCGGCGTTGCCGGACTGCCGGGAAATATGAGCAAAAAGCTCGTCCGCGATGCACACAGCAGCTTCGGAAGAAATTTCTTTCCCCTGACCGGTCTCGTCAAAGATCAGAGGCGGCTTGAGGATTCCCGGCGCCCCGTTGTCATTTCTCCGGCCGTTATTTCCGATCGTGCTCAGGCACCAGTCCAGCAAGAGTTGCTGCATGGCGTAAAGACCGTCGATCTCGGCGACCGATATTTCCTTGACGAAAAATCCCGCCTTTGGAACGTCATTGATTACGTGTTCCGCAGACAGACGAATAAGCGCTTCGCGCACCGGGGTGGCGCTGACAAAAAACTGATCCGCAAGCGGTTCGACCTGGATGCGTTTCCCGGCGGGTAATTCATGGGCAATGATGCGCGCCTTCACGCGCTCGTAAACGCCATTGCCGGCAATTTCTCTTATCGTTCGTGTCCTGTGCGCTGCGTTTTGCATTTTGTTTGTGCCTGTTCAGGGGTGGTATGTTGCGTAAGCAACAAAACCGCCTGGCGCGTTTTCGACCGGGCCGTCATCCCATCCATTCAACTAAGGTCGCCATGTGCGAACATGTTTTTTCCTGTTGCGAGCGGCTGTGTCAGGCGCCGCGCCAGGCGGCGATCCTGAAAATAATTCCGGAAAAAATTGATTCCAAACTATATCGGCAAGAAAATTCTGTAATGAATGGCCGTGTGAATCATGTGATGGATTTTACTGGATTCAGATATAAAGGTCAGTATAGTGAATATCACTTATACACATTGATCACGTTGCGCTGATGACAGCGCATATTGTGCGCCCTTCGTCCTGAGGCGCCCGGACAAAGTCCGGGCCTCGAAGGATGGAGGCGATTCCGAATGAATGCATTATGCTCCAATTCTGTTGCGTGTAGTTCCAGTCACCTCCTCAGCAAAAGTTTCAACAGTTTTTCACTTCAGGCCTCATTGGCGAAACGCCCGTGCAAATGACGCGTCGATAATTTCCTGCGCAGCCGCAAGACGCCGGTCATGATAGAGGCCGATTGAAGCGCGAAGCGCTTCGTAATCTCTGTCATTCATCAGCGAGTATAAATCGTTCAGTTCGCGACCGGCGTCGTCAAAAACATCGGCCTCGATAAGCCGGATGAACCGCAGCCGGCTGTTGATGGTCTGCACAGCGCGGATGACGATTTCGCTGGCCGCCAGGGAAGCGATCCCGGCAAAAAGATGCGCCGTTGCGTGATTTATTGCGCCGGCGTCAGGGCCGCCTTCAAGATCTTCGGGGTTCAGGATCCCGTTTCCGCGCGATGTGTTGTCTTTATTGTTGTTGGCGGCAGGCGCATCCGCCAGGGCGAGCGCGCCGTCAAGCTGGATTCTGTTGCCCCGATAGAGCCCGGCGCATTCATCGGCCGAAGGCGTTTTGACATAGTAGCCCTGGCCATGCTGGTGTCCGATTAACCCGTCACGGTGGAGCCATTGCAACGCAGTGCGCGTTGGCGTCAGGCCGATATGGATGTCGTTTGAAAGCTGATCCGGCGACAGGCGCATGCCGGGCCGATATTTATATAATGCGATGCGGTCTTCCAAAAGATCATAGGCCGTTTCGGCGTTGGCGCCAATCATGTGCATCGGTTCAGTCCTTAACTTGGGCGTATCTTGTTCTAAAGCGGCTTCAGCGGAGCGTTTGCTTCGCCGCTTCGCCACGTTCTTTGAAAAGGGTTCGATATTCAGTCTGCTTGCCGGTTTAGGATCTCCTATTTGTTGATGTGAACAAGCCTGCAACGCGTCAATCGGATTACGCGCCCATGGCGTCTTTTACCACGCAGTAATGAGCCAAATTACATGACGGGGAATGACCCTCGCCACACATGTATTTTCATACATATATTTTCTTTCTTCCATGGGATTCAGGCCCGATCTCTTCGCAACATGTTTTCGGCGTATCCTGCCCATAGGGCAGATATGAGAGGGTTTCTTTCGGGATGGCGCGTCCCGTACATTGTGTTTCATCCTGCAAGAGGGCTGTCGCGCGAAGTGCGCTTTGGTTCGATGATTTGAGGTTGCTTTTGTCCATATCGCCACGTCATTCATCGCCGCGTCTGTCAAGGTCTTGCGGCGCTCCGGTTCGTATCAAATGCTTTCCGGATTAATTCGATATCGCTTTCCGCAAAAGGGCGCCTTCGGTCCGGCCGCCACATCACGCCAATCAGATTGTGTTTTTTGTTCTCAATCGCCTTTACGACGCCATCGCGCGCGCGCGCCCATATTTTGAGTTCCGGCACGGTCGCCATGGCGCCATAGCGGTGATCGCTGTTAACGATTTCATCCCTGCCGTTGATTTTGATTTCCAGCGCCGGAGAAACGTGATCGTCCACCTTTTTAAGCGGTACACTGAACAGGCGCTGGATAATCTGCATACCGCGGCCGACACCCAGAACCGGCAGATTATGATGGATGGCGTGGGTGACGAGTGCGAATTCGGTCCGGTCCCGTTCCGGCGCGTCGCCGCCATTAGCCGTCAGTTCGTTGCCGCAGGTGAGCAGCACGCCGTCGATCAGCGCTTCGTCCAGAAAGCGCGTTGCAGATTGCGGCTGGTTCGGGACGGGCAGGGCGAGGCAACCACATGCCTCAAGCAACGCCGCCCATGACTGGTCGATAACGTCCTGCCGCCGGGTCGCGCCGCCGGGTTCCCTGACGATCTGCACGCTTTGGCTGACAGCGATCAGCTTCAGCGGGGTATCGGCCCGGCTATAGGAGAGATTTTCCAGATCCTGGCCCCGCGCGAAAGGCAAGTCGCCGGGGCGCATGGGAGGTGAGGCGCTGACGCCGCTATTTTGCGGGAATGGTCTCACTGGCGCCTCCGGATCCGGGGTTCAAAGCGATACTATGTAACAAAGTATGAAAAACTAAGGATCATTATATTCGGGCGATACTGCGTGGCAATAGTTAAACGCTCGAATTCATGTTTTTGGCGATTAACTTTTTGATAAAAGGCGGTGTTTTGTATATCGCGTGTGCAGCAAAGGCCGGTTTTGACTGAATGCGACGCCCTGCCTGTGCCGGGTATTGTGGCCGGGACTCTCCGCCGCGCAGTCACTCTCCCGGGCCTGTGCGCAGGAACAGAGCCCTGGGGCGGCGGGCTTCTGCGTGCCCGGGAGAGCTCCTCGACGATCTCCCCAACGACTCGCTTATAAAATGATCTCGCGGAATTGAAAAGAAGAATCCTAGTATAGAATCAAGTGTATCATAGGAAAAGGAGCGCGCCCGCAAATCCAATGGAAGAATTGGCGCCGCAGGAGAAATAACGAAAGCGGTTTCATCCCGTTAACGGACAGCGGACCGAAAAGCGCATTTGGGTGAGTAAAGGACCCGGCTGCAATCTTCTTAAAAATCCGTACAATGAGCAGTTACGAATGTCCTGGCGCGCGGCGAAAATATTTGAGTAGAGGCAATGGGATGCGGCGCAAAGTGTCGCAAGCCCGCATTTAGGTGACAAAATGAGTAAAAGCACCGGCTGGTCTGGTCGTCTTTTTCATTAGGTCATCAGGCGAATAAAAGGAACCGCCGGATAATCTATTTGCTTTGCTGCGCGCCGGATATTGCAAAAAACCGGCAGCCACTTTTTCGCCCGGCGCTTTAAGGTTGGATACATGGGCTCATGATGAGCATTTTGTTGCGCGTTGAACCTATAGGTTCAACGGCAGGATGAGTTCGGCCGCAATGCCCAGACACAGCCGCCAGAAAACGCGAGAGACGATAAAAGCCCTGGGCCGGCGCCTTTCGATCGCGGCTTTCCCCGGGTTTTGTGTCGCCGGTAATGCGTGATCTGCGTTTTAGGGTTAGCTGCCGAAAAATAATTGTTGTTGCACGCACCCCCGAGAATGGCTTGTTGAAAAGCATGGCCGGGAAATGGAGGAAATAACGCGTGAAGCATATCGCATTCGTATGGCGGTACATCATTCGGACGACAAAGCGGGACTCGCCGTGATTGTTAATTTGCATAAACTATAAAAGCCAAAATTTTTCCCCACAAACTTCACTGTTTGGAAAGAGCCTTAGACGAATGTCGCCTGTCAAGATTTTGTTTATCCGAAGGTGGGAGTTATGCGGGTACTAACCATCGTCTCTCGATTTGGCGCATTCTGTCGGCAATCGACCCATGGTTCGGTCGCGGTCATGATGGCGTTATCGATGCCGGTTATAGTCGGTTTTTGCGCGTTGGGCGGCGAAGTTATGTTTTGGCAATATACGCAAAGAACGCTGCAAGGCGCTGCCGACGCCGCATCGTTCTCGGGCGCGGGTCAACTTGCGCAGGGCCGAGACGGCACTGTGATTGACTCGGCCGCATCCAATGCCGCCTATGAAACGGGCCTTCACTTACTCCGAGCTGACACACCGATTATTTCGACGCCTCCAACGTCAGGCGTATTTGCAGGCGACGCCAATGCCGTAGAAGTAACGCTCCAGGATAATCTGCCGCGTCTTTTTACAGGCATATTTTATGCTACCGATACGATTGCGGTCCGAGCGCGATCAGTGGCGCGTATCGCCGGCGGGCGACCAGCCTGTATTTTGGCGTTGAACAAAACTGCCGGGCAAGCGGTGAGTTTTTCGGGATCGTCAGAATTGGAACTGGACGGGTGCGATATTGCCTCCAATTCCATTGCGGATGATGCGATTGATTTTTCAGGCGCAACGGATGTGACTGCTGAATGCGCTTCAGCTGTCGGCGGCATTGACGGCGCAAGCGGGTCATTGACATTGACAGATTGCGCGGCGGTTTTTGAGGGCACGCGATCTTTTCCAGACCCATATGATCACCTCGCTTTGCCCGCTATTGGGGCTTGCGATAGTGCGCTGAAAACGGATTTGCGGGTCAATCCTGGCGACGTTCGAACTGTTAGCCCCGGTACAGTTTGCGCGGCCGGCGCCGGCGGATCGAATCTGGGCATAAAGGGCGATATCACTTTCAATGCCGGTGTCTATATCTTCGACGGCGTCGACATTAGTATCAACGCGACCGCAGAGTTGCGCGGCACGGATGTTACGTTTGTGTTCACGGGCGGCACGACGATCAACATTAATGGCGGCGCCGATATTGAGCTTGTCGCACCGTCAGATCCTCTGGACCCCTATCAAGGAATACTGTTTTTTGCGGATCCGGCTGATGCTGGTCTCAGCCATTCACTGAGCGGAAGCAGCGCAACCTCGTTTACGGGCGTTCTTTATTTCCCGACGTCGGACGTTACATTTACCGGAACGAATGACGCGAACCCCAACGCTTGTACGTTACTTGTCGCCGATACAGTGGCCTTTACGGGCGCCAGTTTTTTCGCGAGTGACTGCACAAATCTCGGCATTTCGGCAGCGGAAACGGCGCAAGTCATTCTGATTGTGGAGTAGTGTGATGCGACAGGTATTTAGAGTATATTCTCGAGCGCTTAGAAGCTTTGCCGCAGATTGCAGCGGATTGGCAACGGTTGAGTCATCGCTATTTATTCCAATATTTATCTTTGCAATATTGGCCGTTTTCGACTTAGGCCGCGCTGGCGCGGCGCGAATGGAAATTGACCAAGCTTTGCGCGCCGGCGCTCAGGTATCGATGATCAATATCACCGACGAGACAGAAATAATGAACGCAACGCTGGCGGCGCTCGATGAAATGTCTTCAGGGTCGCAGCTTGAAGACGGCCTCTGCGCGCCGGGCGCCACCTGTGTCAACGCCATATTTCAATGTGAATGCGATCCTGGCGTCGCTACAACCTGCGCCAGCATTTGCGCAGGAACCGGTGAGCCGCCTTCAGCCTATTTAACAATCAGCGCGGCGCGCCGGCAAGAAGGGCTGCTTTTCCCGGACTATGACGTGAAATCGGACATATTTGTTCAAACAAGGTGAACTATGGCGCAACGATTAAAATTGCTGGCCAGATTCACCCGCGACGCGAGTGGGGCGTCTGCGGTTGAGTTCGCCATTATGGGCACCGTCATGATCGGCCTAATGGTTGGCTTTTTCGATGTTGCATTTGCATTTTATGTTCGCAATAGCTTCAATCACGCGGTTAGCGCTGCGGCGCGTGAAATTTATGTCGATCCCGACCGGACGAATACAGAGATTGAGACAGATATCAATGCCCGTTTATCGAAATTTAGCAGCAGCATTACGACCAGCGTTGCGACGGCGACTGCAGGCGCGTTGGAATACAAGGTTATAAATGTGCAAATGGATTACAACTATAAGTCTCCATTTCTAAACAATTACACCGTCACCCTAGTGGGTGAAAGTCGGGCGCCAATACTCGATTACCAACTTTGATGTTTGATACAGGCAATGTTAAAATTGACGGCGAATTGAGATTGTTTGTTGGTTGTATACGATAACCCAATTGCGATTTGTTATTCGCCGCATCTCTCATGACCGTGTTTGCACGGGGTCTGTTCAATGGAAACTTGGCTTAATAAAAGCACCGTTTCTGAGTCTAGGTCACGGACTCATTAAACCGCAACCAAATCCGCATTGAAGCGAGTTGAATGGAAGCGAGGTAGTTATCGTCACGTTTGTCATATCGGGTGGCGATGGCTCTGAAGTGCTTTAATTTGCTGAAGAATCTTTCGACGGC
>JAJFGF010000071.1 GCA_021776245.1 Hyphococcus sp.
TTGGTCAATTGATGAAACACGCTATTTTGATGCCGCATGACATTGATCTCCTTTTGTGTCCAAACCGTCGTCAAACGCTTGGAAACAAATAGAATCAATGTCGTGCAACCAGTCCACTAGTTTAAACCGGACAGCAGTGAACTTGATTCAGGATGACGGGTGTCGAAAGATAGCGACATGCAGGCCGTCAGATCGGCAGCGCCGTTGTAAATTTATGTTCGCGCAATGCGATGTTCGATGAGGCCGACGCAACGCTCGGGTGCGACAGAATTTTGTCCATCAGTAAAAGCTCATACGCCTTGATGTCCTTGACGCGAATATTGAGAATATAATCATGGGGACCGGTCAGTGAAAAACACTGCATAATCTCCGGGGTCTGGTCGACAAGCTTTTCAAACGACCGGCGCTGTCCGGAATCATGCGACACGATATTGACGTAAACAAATGCGCAAACCGCGACGCCGACAGCTTCGGGATCGAGAATGGTCACGCGGCTGCGAATGATTTTTTCCGCTTCGAGCGCCTTGATGCGCCGCCACAGGGTCGTATGCGACACGGCGGTTTTTGTCGCCAGCTCGTCGAGGGTCAGTGTGGCGTCGTCCTGGATGAGGCGCAGGAGTTCAATATGAGCGGCATTGAGCTTCATTGTGGAATTTTCATTTCATATTATGGATAGAAACGGAATATTCAGTGCAAAATATGAAGAAAGACGGACTGAAACGCAATGATATTTTACCGGATTTCGTGCATAAATCCCTGATGCCGCGCTGATTTGTACCTGCGCGGCGACCGTCACATCAATTTGAGTAAATGCGCGATGAGGGAGCAAGGAATGGCTCAAACACAGGCGGCGACCATAAATGCGCCAAACCAAAGTTCAATTGACGCCGCTGTCGACTGGAAGCGCGTTGCCTATCTTGTGCATCTGTCGCGGGGGCTGGACGCGCTGGAGGAAACAAAACTCGTTCCCGAAAAAAAGGTGCTCTATCAATTCTCGGCGCGCGGCCATGACATGGCGCAGATCTTACTCGGCGAACAGCTCGATCATGCACGCGACGCAATTTGCGGCTATTATCGATCGCGGCCAATTTTACTGTCGCTTGGCGTCGATCTGGTCGAAGCCCTGGGTTCTTCAATGGCGCGGGCGGGCGGCTATTCCGACGGCCGCGACATTGGCGCGGTTTTTAATTTTCCGAATTTGAACGGCGCATCGGCGCTGCCCATGTGCGGTGGCGTCGGCGCGCAATATACGCCCATGGCGGGCTGGGCGCAGGCGCTTCAGTATTTTAAGAACACGCTGAATGATCCGTCCTATGACAGAGCCATCGGCGTTGTCCTCGGGGGCGAGGCGTCAGTCGCCACCAACGGGTTCTGGTCAGCGCTGACAATTGCGACGACGCTCAAGCTGCCGATGCTGTTTTACGTGGAGGATAATGGCTACGGCATTTCGGTGCCGTCAACATTTCAAACGCCCGGCGCTGATATCGCCGCCAACCTTTCGCAATTTAAAAACCTGAAGGTGTTGTCGGGCGATGGAACCGACCCGGCAGAAGCCTCCGCATTGATCAGTGAAGCGGTCAATCATGTGCGCAGCTGGACCGGACCGAGCCTGTTGCGGCTGACTGTGCCGCGCCTTCAGGGGCACAGTTTTCAGGACACGCAGACCTATAAATCCGATGCCCTGGTCAAAAAGGAATGGGCGCGCGACCCATTGCCGAAATTAAAAGACCATCTTGTGCCGGGCCATTTAAGTGAACGCGAATGGACGGAAATTTCTGCGCGCGCGGACCAGGCGGTTGAGGAGACGCGCGAGAAGGCGGAAGCGATCCCGGTCGCCGATCCCGGCGCCGTCACGCGATATGTTTTCTCCGAGACCGAGCCTCAAATCATGGGCGGGTTACGCGGCAAGGGAGCGCGCCCCAAAAGCGACCTTGAACCAAAACCTGCAGGCGCCCGCATCAATATGGTGACGGCGCTGCGGCGTACGCTTGATCACGAGCTGTCCGTCAATCCAAGAATGGCGCTATTCGGAGAAGATGTGGGTCCTAAAGGGGGCGTTCACGCTGTGACGCTGGGCCTGCAGGAAAAGCGCGGTGACACCCGCGTCTTTGACACCAGCCTGTCGGAAGAAGGCATCATCGGACGCGCTGTCGGCATGGCGCTTGCCGGTTTGCTGCCGGTGCCGGAAATTCAGTTTCGAAAATACGCCGATCCTGCGGTTGAGCAGATCAATGATTGCGGCACCATGCGGTGGCGGACGAATAACCGGTTTGCCGCGCCCATGGTTGTGCGCATGCCGGTGGGCTTTTTCAAATGCGGCGATCCCTGGCACAGTCAGACCAACGAAGTGCAGTTTGTGCATTCTCCAGGCTGGAAGGTTGCTGCGCCGTCAAATGCCGAAGACGCCGTGGGCTTGTTGCGCACGGCCTTACGCGGCGATGATCCCGTGATGTTTTTTGAGCATCGCGCAATGCTGGACGATCCCTGGGCGCGCCGGCCTTATCCCGGCGATGATTATGTCTTGCCTTTCGGTCAGGCGAAATTCACTCTCGCCGGCGATGAAATTACCATTGTCACCTGGGGCGCCATGGTTAAACGCTGTGAGGAAGCCGCTAAAAAATCCGGACGAAGCGCTGACGTGATCGATTTGCGGACCTTAATGCCCTGGGACAAAAAGGCGGTGTTGAGCTCGGTAAAAAAAACAAGCCGTTGTTTGATTGTTCATGAAGATCTGCGCTCGGCGGGATTTGGCGCAGAGATTGCGGCGGTTGTTGCCGATGAGGCGTTCATGGATCTTGATGCGCCTATCGCGCGCTTGACCATGCCGGACATTCCAAGCCCCCATAATCCTGTGCTTCTCAATGCTGTGGTGCCGGACGTAGAAACAATCTGCAAATCCATTGAAGATCTTTGCGCATTTTAAGGGCCGCCCAAACTCATGACAAAATCAATTGATGTGACAGCGCCCGTCGAACAGGAAGGCACCAAAGCGGTTGTCAAAAACTGGTATGTGGCCATCGGCGAGACGATTAAAGAAGGCGAACCGCTGGTCGAACTTGAAACCGATAAAGTGGCGGTTGAAGTGCCCGCGCCCGCAAGCGGCGTACTTCTGGAAATTCTGATCGACGCTGATGGCGAAGCCGAACCGGGCGGCGTGCTGGGAAGGCTGGGCGACAGTGCTGGCGACAGGTCTTGGGATGGGCCGCGCAAGGAAGAAGCGCCGCTGCAACCTGTAAAAACCAATGGCGCCACTCGCCATGTTGATCAGCCAATGCAATCTGAGAAAACCATTGAACATCGATTATCGCCTTCGGTGCGCCGGATCGTCGCCGAACACAATCTCGACCCTTCGACCATTGCCGGCACCGGAAAAGGCGGCCGTCTGACACGCGGCGATGTGCGCCAGTTTCTTGATCGCGGCGGCAAGCCAACAATTACGCCCAATCGCGCTGGGCCCTCGAAAAAAGCCCGCGCCCCCGGCGGCGAAACTGTCGAAACGGATCTCGGGATGGCGCAGCGTATCCCCCATGACACCATGCGCCGCCGCATTGCTGAACATATGGCGCATTCCGTACAAACGGCGCCCCATGTCACGGCTGTTTTCGAAGCGGATTTTTCGGCCATCGTCGCGCACCGCAATGCACACAAAGGCGACTACGCACGGCGCGGGGTCAAGCTGACCTTTACGTCCTATATGATCTCCGCCTGCGTTGAGGCAATGAAAGTTGCGCCAAGCGTCAACAGTCAGTGGCATGATGATTATCTCGACGTCTTTGACGACATCAATATTGGCGTCGGCACGGCGCTTGGCGACAAAGGGCTGGTTGTGCCGGTCGTCCGTCAGGCGCAGGCAAAGTCGCATTTCGGCATTGCGAAAGAATTACAGACGCTCACGCAAAATGCGCGCGACGGCAAGTTAGCGCCGTCGGACGTCCGCGGCGGCACATTTTCAATTTCCAATCACGGCACCTCGGGATCGCTGGTCGCGACGCCGATCATCATCAATCAACCGCAATCGGCAATCCTCGGCGTCGGAAAACTCGAAAAACGCGCGATTGTGCGCACCGTAGACGGCGTTGATTCAATACAGATCCGGCCAATGGCTTACGTGTCGCTGACCATCGATCACCGGGTCATTGACGGCGCCCAGACCAATGCCTGGCTGACGCGCTTTGTTGAAGTTATCGAGACATGGCCAATAGAATAATCTGGCTGCCTCAAAACGCCGGCGTCCAGGAGATCTTAAACAACATCATCGCACACAATGTTGAGCAAATCCTCGCGCAAGATCACAATCCGGTTGTCGCGGCGATCAACAACGCCTTCCGATTCCCATGCGCGCAGCAGGCGATTGACGCTCTCGCGCAGCAGGCCTGCATGAGCGCCGAGCGTTCCTTGCGATAAAGGGAGATCGATTAAGACGCCGTCTTCCGTGTCTACGCCGTTCGATCGCGAAAGACGCAACAACGTGCGGGCGAGCCGCGGCGCTGCAGCGAGAAGCGTCGCATCCTCGACCATTTCCGATGTGGCGCGCAGGCGCTTACACACAATTTCGATAATCTTGAGCGCGGTAGCAGGGTTATTTTCCAAAACTTTGATGAAAGGCTGTCGCGACAGCTCAAGCGTGCGCGTTTGTTCAATAGCTTGCGCTGTCGCGGTGCGCGCGCCGCCGTCGAGAAACGTTAACTCGCCCACAACATCGCCCGGCCCTAAAAAGGCGAGAACGCATTCCTTGCCGTTCGCAGCAATGGAACTGATTTTGATCTGGCCCGAAAGGATCATCAACAGGGATCCGCCGGGATCGCCTTCGTGAAAAATCAGCTTGCGGGCTTTGTGAATTTTCGGCTGCGCGGAGCGCAGCAATTCATCAAATGTCTTATCGTCCAGTTCCTGGAAGAGCGGATTTTTCTTCAGCTCCCATTTGAGATTATCGGTCAGGTCGCTCATCGATGCCCCGCGTCAGTTTTGACTGTTGGGCATATTAGAGCATTTCCAAGCGGTTGAAAGCAGCGCTTTCAACGGGAACCGGTTCGCGTGAAGGGTGAGGCGAAAATGCGCCGAGCGCGACCAAACAATAACTTAGAGCCGTTCCGTGATTCAGTTAAGATCGGAACGGCTCTAAGCGCAGCCTGGGGATATTGAAAAAGGCCCGGAGAAAATTTCTCCGGGCCTTTTTTTGCAGCAATGATTGCTATCTGGCGTTATTGTCCGCCCGCCGCTTCAAGCGCCGCCGCCTGCTGGTCCGTCAGCGAGGGTGTTGCCGGGTCTGCCGCGCCCGCCGTGATCACCGTGACAGGAGGTTTTACCTGGATCATTGCGCCGCCTACTCTCGAATTGGAGAAGCTTTTGTTAGTGATGCTTCCAATCTCAACCTTGGAAATGTTGTCCACAGGCAGGCTATTGATTTCGACCTTGGGCGTGTTTAGTGAACGGGCACGCGCGTCATAAAGAATAGCATCCGCCAGCCCATTGTCCTGGGGTAAGGAACGCGGCCCATTGATGGTTCCATATTTGTTGTTACCCGGCAGTTTAGTCGGCGTTACAGATTCCGAACCATTCCGGTACTCAATTGGCGCCGTTTCGAGCTCCAGTTCGACATTACCGCCTGTGGAATTGCCGCTTGACGGATTTTCCATTTGCGTTGCGTCAGGTTGATTCTGGCCGCTCCCGCCAGGCATTGTGTGGTAATCCTGCGGGTCTTTGTTGTCACGAGACCGATGCCCATTGCCCGGTTCCACATTGCGCAGCGTATGGTGAAGCGCATTTTCAGCTTCGCTGCCGTCGAAACCATTATCGCTTTGCAGCGGGCCATACATCCAGTCATTGCGCGGATCAGGATAAAAGCATCCGCCCTGTCGAATGATGCAGTCGCGTTCCGATGGAATGCCGCTGCCGCCATTGCCGCCATTATAGACGGGCCTGTTGTTGATCGCGTCCTGCAGAACGCCGATTGTTGAACCGCCGTTCGCATTGCCCGTTCCGCTTGGCGAATTCATCGAATTCTTGTTTTCCGGATCTTCGCAATCGCGGACTTCAAGATCGCGCAGCTGCCAGTAAACCCTATGGGCGACATCGAGCATCTGTTCCGCCCAATAATCTGACTGGGCGCGGGCTTCCGCATGGGCCTTAAGCAGGTCCGTGCGATCGCCGCCAACAGCGTTTTCGCCATAAAGGAGGTCACCAAGTGCGGATGCGCGCGGTCCCCACTGGCGGTGATTGGCGCTCGCCGCTTCCCGGGCTTTCGCCGCGCGGGCGATCAACGCCTGCTTTTCTTCCCATGTGCAAACATAGTCAGGAACCTCGGGAAGGTCATAAGGCGTCGTTTCGGCTTCCGGCACACCGGCGTGAACGCCCGGCATTGATGAAAACATCTTGCCGATTTCAAGCAGGCCGCCGGTATTTGAACAATCCTCAACGACAATCGCTTTTGCGCGGTCATTGGCGTCACTGGCGGCTTCAACCAGCTTGATCCACTTCGCGCTTTCTTTGCGCGCTTCTGCGCGTGCATCGATCAGCGGCTGGCGTGCGGCGCCGGTTGCTGTCTGCAGCGCAGTGTTAATTGCATCGATCCGTGCATTCCACTGATCGCGATTGTGCCAGGCATTGCGCAAGGCAGTGAACGCCTTTGCTCCAATTTCCTGTTTGATCGTATCGAGGCATACTTTTGTGGGGATTGACGGAATGTCGACAGGCTTGAGATTTGGCGCAGCGACGCCAAGGCCCTGGAGTTGCGTGCCGCCAAGCGTTCCCGCAGGCGTGAGATTTGGGCCGGTGCAATCGGAAATCGGCATCGCTCGCACCGCGTCCCAGTCTTTTGCGAGCTGTAAATCGCGATTGCGCCATTTGCGCTGGTCAGCTTGCGCCTGACGAATGCCTGCAGCGATTTTCGTGAGCGCTGCATCATAGGCCCGCAATTGTTTTACCTGGTTGTTTTGCGTTGTGGTTTGACCGGCTTTTGCCGCCGCATCTGCGGCGCTCCATGCGGTTTGGCGGGCGGCTTTGGTGCTTGTTTCCAGCTGCCGCAGCTTGTCACGCAGTTTTTCCGCGACGACTTCATTGGCTTGCGCCTTCTCGCGCATTGACGTGATGCGATCCAGTACTTCGCGTTTCTCATCGGCATGGCAAAAACGGGCTGGCACATAAAGTGTGCCAATATCTTCATAGGTCCCCGCCGTGCTGACATTCAAAAGCGGATTTGCGACCACGAATACGGGCGTTGAAATTGAAGATCCGCCGCCGGTCGCTGAACCACATGCGCGAGTCGGCGCATTATTCAATTCAGCGATCTTTGCTTTGTAGGCAGCGGAGATAGCGTTGTTTAGCTTTGCGATGGGCGCAAAGTGACTGCCGTCAACAACGCTGCCCGAACCGCCGGGCGCTAGCCTGCCGATTGCGGCGCGCGCACGCCCATCGTTGGAAATGATCCGAACCAGAACGCGTCGGCTTAGATTATATTGGCGCTTTTCTGCATTGGCTTTTGCCAGAAGCGTATCCAGCGCAGCGCGATCGCCTGATTTGTCGCTGGCGTGCGGCGCCTGGCAATAAGACCTCTTGATCGGGAATGTGCGGATTTGCGCGTCGAGATCCGCAAGCGTCGTCTGAATGCGCCCGATTTTGTTAAATTGCGCGATCGCCTGATTGGTGTTGGCGTAGGCGGCGCCCGAGCCGATGACAGTGAGCACGAGTGCGGCTAGCGCCAGAAAAAATGTCTTTGATGTGCGGGCCATTGAATTGCCTCCAATGAAGTTGCACGCCTTTTTGTGAGATTGTTTTTGGCGCGCTGTGAATGAAATGAGCGTGATTGCAGATGTTGCGGTTTGGGAATGCATGATGAATTCTCCTCTTAAAAACGATGGCCGCCTGAAAAACTCATTCCAGGCGGCCCGGGGCCGTTACTCGGCCCCGTACGCTCCCCCAAGCTGGGCAAGCTGCGGATTGGTGAAGGTCAGAATGTCGCCAGGCGCCGGGGCCATCGCGGCGCTGTAATCGGCGCGAGCATATTGATCGGCGACGCTGGAAATGACCGCGCGGCCGATTTCGGCTTTTTCCATGCCGAGCACCGCGCCGGTCATCGGGTCCGTAATTTTCTCGACGATGCGAAAGATTCGTAAGCTATCGCCAGGCTGCAAGCCGGCATCGGCGCCGACATTGACATAAAGTGTGTTTTCGCGAACCTGCGCCACATGCGCAGACCAGGATTTATCTTGCAGAACCTGTGTGATGCGATCAGCGGCGTCGGCGATTGCGTTACGAGCAGCATCGCCAAGCGGCGTATTTTCAAAGCTGTTGGCGCCGACATTAAGTCCGCTTTTCGATACTGAAAGTGCAACTGAACGGCTTTTGACTTTTTCGGTAACCGAAAAGCTGTCAACAACTTCGCCGCTTGTTGAATCCATGATTTGGAAATCAATCGATACGCGGCCGGTGCGCGATTGCGGGCTAATGCCGCCAAGGAGGCCGCCGACAGAGCCGCCGATTGAAACGCCGCCGCCTTTTTCCGCCAGGGTAAAATCAGTAACGCTGGCGCGCACCAGATATTGTGCGCCGACAAGTTGACCGGCCGGCGCCGTGCGAACAGCAGTAAGGCCGCTTTCCGACAATTGTTGTTCGTAAAGGGCGGCATCCAGATGGCTGCGATTTGCCAGGCGAAATTCGCCGGTCTGGGAAAGTTCGGTTTCCATCATTGCAGCGAGGCCGCCGCCGGCGTCCCATCCGCCATATTGGGCGAGAAACGCGCCATGGGCGCTGAAATCGATAACGGCGACGGACTTTTTGGGGCCAGGGCGGGTCTCGCGATAGCCCATTTCTGCGGATGTTTCGTCATTATATTGCTGGGCCAGGGCGGCGGGCGACACAAAAGCCGCCATCACAGCAGCGATTGCGGCGCAGGACGTGGTCTTCAAAAAGCTCCGGTTTTTCAGTGTGTTGGCGGTCATTTTCGTTCTCCGTTGGCTGTGGCGTCTCGGGGGCGCCGTTGATAACGGGATCGAAGCTAGGCCGTGGCCGGGAAACTGCCTGTGAGCCGGCGCACAGGGTTAACTGGTTTATGGAAATTTAGGCTGTTTTTGGGGTCAAAGCCGCCAGTGACGGGCCTCACAAGGGCGGCTATAGTTAATTTCGGCAGATTCAGATGGCGGCGGCGATGCCGGGGGAAGCGTTGAAAATGACGTATTTCAGGCCTGCGGGCCTTGTTCTGATCGGGACGTTTTCTGTCGCGACTGCTGCGGCGGAAGAAAGACCTGTGGCGCTGGTTGAACATATTGCCGGCGCTCCTGATGCTGCGGTGCAGGCTTTCGATTACGTCTACAAAAACGACAAAATAGATTTGCGCCCGGGCGGCGAGCTGCGGCTTGCCTATTTCGATAATTGCGAAACTGAAAGCTTCAATGGCGGGCTGATCAAACTCAAAAGTGACAGCGCGAAAATCACCAAAGGCGGCGTCTCCACAAAAACGATGCGCCCCTGTCAGACGTCGGCGCTGGCAATTTCTTCGGCTGCGAGAGAGGCAGGCGTCTCTGTTAAACGGGTTACGCCTTTTCCCGAAAGTGAATGGCGCGAAGTTTCGATCGTCACCGCCACGCCGCGCTTCATTTGGCCAAAAAACGAGAATGCGGAAACGCAAGCCGATGTGCGTATCTATTATCTCGATTCAGATCCCGCGGAACTTGTCTGGCAGGCAAGTTCGGGCGGTCATCAACTGGTTTATCCGGACGATGCGCCGGTGTTAAAAATCGGCATGCCCTATGAGGTTGTCATTTCATATGGCGGCGAGCCAGTGAACTCTGTGGTTTTTTCGATTGATCCCAATTTAGAGCTTCCGGACACGCCGTTGGCAAACTCGGTGCCCCTTGGACTCTGAGCCTCCGGCGCCGGGCTTTAACGGGCGCCGTGCGCAGCAATATCGTATCCATGTCGCTGCAGCGCTTTGTCTTTTGTTATCTGCATTGATAATTTCGCCTGCGGGAAATTACCTGGCGCGGCTGGGCGGCGATTTTTTGACGCCGCTCGCGGCCAGTCTTGCAAGCAGCAATCAAAAACAGGCGCCCTCGAAAGTGGCCGTTATCATCATCGATGAAACCACCCACAACACGCCGCCCTTTAGTGAGACGCCGGAAGTCGCCTGGACGCCGCATTTGGGCGCGGTGATTAACGCCGTCGATGACGCAGACCCTGCGGTCATTGGGCTCGACATGATCTATCCAAAATCTTTGGCGGGTCGAGGTCTGGCGCCGGGTTATGACCGCGTTTTTTTGCAGGCGCTGGCAAAAGCAGGAAGAAGCGGCCGATTGGTATTGAGCGAAACCAGGCTCTCCGAAACGCCTATAAGGCCTTACGCCGGACAGGAAATCGCGGTCGGCGGCCCCGAAAACATCCGGCCGGTTCACTTAACGCCGGACCCGGATAATGTAGTGCGCCGTCACCCGGCCTATCTGTCCCTTGAAAATGGCGAGCGTGTCCGCTCCTTCGCGTCGGAAATCAGCGCGCGCATGGGCAAACCGCCAGCGGAAGATATTCTCATCGACTTTATCACGCCCCGGGAACAATTTTCTGCATACCGGTTTTCCGATCTTTATGATTGCGTCGAGATGGGAAAAACAGATGGCTTTGGCGTGTTTACGGATAAGGCGGTGTTGATCGGCACCGCGCTGGATATTGAAGACCGGCATGTGGCGGGCAATCGCCTGCAACGTAGAAAAGATTTTCCGGTTCTTTCGTCTCCCTGTGGTGCGGCGAATGATGGACCGCAACCTTCTATTTACCGGGCCTCGACGTCGGGCGTTTTTATTGAGGCGCGCGCCGCCCATACATTTTTTGCTGGGACGGGGCCAAGTACGCCACACAAGTTTCTTGTATTATTGGGTACACTTATCTTTCTCGCAATTTTGGCAGCCGGGTTCTTTCGCATCGGTCCTGCCGTGGGATTTACGGCGATGGTTTTTGTGTTCGCCGCGATATGGGCGGCGGCGGCCAGTCTATTAGCCGGCGATGTTTTGGCGCCGGCGCTGCCCCTAACGCTCGCCGGCTTCCTCTTGTTTGTTGCGATCTATAGCTATCGCGTCATTCTTGAAGACCAGTCAAAGAGGTGGGTGACGCACGCATTTCGTCACTATTTAAGCCCGTCCCTTGTTCGCCAATTGGCCGATCACCCTGAAACCTTACAGTTGGGCGGTGAACGACGACATGTCGTGGTGCTGTTTGCGGATCTTGCGGGATTTACCACAACAAGCGAAGCCATGGCGGATCGCCCCGAAGCTTTGGTTGCGCATCTCAATGCGTTTTTTCAAATCATGGCGGAAAAAATTGAAACTCACGGCGGCTATATTGATAAATTTATCGGTGATGCGGTCATGGGTGTATGGGGCGCGCCAGTTGAAATGGAAAAGCCGGAACTCGCGGCAGCTGAAGCGGCATTGGCATGCGTCAATGCGATCAATGCGTGGAACGAAAAAGAGGGTGAGGGAAGCGGTCTGAAAATCGAGATGCGGATTGGTTTGAGCGCAGGAGAGGTGATTGCCGGCAATCTGGGATCAAAAGATCGGTTCAACTATACCGTGATCGGAGATACGGTGAACCGGGCGGCGCGTCTGGAGCAGGAAAACAAGCGCCATAAAACGCAAATTCTGATTGATGGGGCGATCGCCAATTGTTTGCCGGAGCGCTTCGGCGCCCGCTTTGTCGAGGAAGCCCCACTGACCGGGCAAACAATATCAACGAAGATCTTTGCGCTGGACGCATTATCAGCGTGCGAGACACCAGTAGACAATGGTGAAAACGCATAGATTTGCCCATTAATGGCATATGGGGCATTGTTGGCGGCGACAGAAAAGGGGAGCGTCATGGAAAAGACACGACAAATAGGTCTGTCACGGCGCGCTTTGGCAGCAGGTATTGCCGGGCTTTCCATGAGCGCCTTCAGCGCGTCCGCTTTGGCGCAGATTAAAATCGATTTTGGCGCCATTGGCCGCATGCTCAAAAATCTCAGCTTTGACGAAGAGGATGAGATAGCCTTGGGCGAAGGTCTTTTTGGCCCATTAATCCAGTCCTCGGGCGGGCTGTACAGAAATCGCAATGCGCAATCGTCGATATCGAATATTGCGCAAAAATTGTTTGAGACAACGTCACGCGACGCATTCAGTTGGCAATTGGCGATCATCGACAATAACGAAGTCAACGCCTGGGCGCTGCCAGGCGGCAAGATCGGCGTCAATAAAGGATTGCTGCGTTATGTCGAAAATGAAGATGAGCTGGCAGCCGTTATCGCTCATGAGATGGGGCACGCGGAACTAAGCCACGCAACAAAAGAGATGCGCAAAAAGGCGTTTTATGCGGGGCTGTCGAGCGCCGCGCAAACTGCAACTGCCGCCGCAGTGAGTGACAAAGCGCGCGCCGGCACGCAGACCGGAATGAAGATTGTTGAAGCGCCGATGATGCGGCTGGTTGCGTCTGGATATTCAAGAGACCTTGAGCTGGAAGCTGACATGCACATTCTCAAGGCGTTTGAAAGCACGGGTTATGATGTTACGCGCGGCGCCGGATTTTATGAAACGCTGCTCGAGCTCATTCCGCAAGGCTCTAAAGGGACGACGTCTTTGTTTGCGGGTCATCCGGAAACACAAAAGCGCCTGACCGCTTTGCGTGAAGCGGGAGCGGTCATGCCGAGCGCCGAACCGGCGTTCAGCTACGAGTTTTTCGCGCTCAAAGAAACATTCCCCACGCGCAAGATATACAAACGGGCGGCGGGCTAAGCCGGCAATCGCGCAAGCCGCGCTAATGCGCAAATCCTGTCTGAATTCGGCGCCATTCTGATCACCGCTTTTCGGCGGCGTCTCATTGGCGGGTAAGGCTGTGACGCCAGTAACCAATTGAATTTGCACCATTAATAATTGATTCAGCTAAACGCCATTGGGCTGTGCGCGAGATCACAGCTGCCTTTCCGTGACCCGCATAGGGTTGGTTTCAACGTCAACAGAGAAACCACGCGATCACAGGAGAGACAAAATGGTGGAAGTAATTTTAATCGGTTTTATTGCGCTTGTTTCAACGCTTGGCGCCTCAAGCATCTTTACGCTGGGCTCACGGTCACAGTCACAATCATCAACATCCTTTTCGAAAGCCCCGTTTTCTTTTCATGCTCCTCGATTGAGTTATTCAGTGATTTTTGGGCAGCGCGATTTTTTGGATTAAATCGCAAGTCTGTTTAATGTGCATGGGGATGCGCAAAACCGGCTTCTTTTTCCAGCATATATAGTTCCCAAAACTCGTGCCGGTTGAAATGCAAATGCGGACGCAACGCCAACAGACCAGTTTTTCCAATTTCCTGTTCCAGCTCGTGCAAAAGCAGCAGTTTTTCTTTTGTGTCGCTTGAGAGGGAAATCGTTTCGCCCTTTTCGTGGGCTTCAAGAACAGTCTCGGCCGCCAGAATCAGCTCGGTATGCAGTTCGATATAATAAACTATCTTGTCGACCACCCGAGAATCAAAACGGTCATGAAGTTTGGCCAGAAACCGTCCGGCTTTACTGCGCTCATATTCCCCGGACTTGATCTGCGCCAACAATTTTTGATGCTCTGCAAAGTCGATCCTGATCCAGTCATGGATTGATTTTTGATCCCGCCGCAGCGCAATTGTCGCTGCTGCCGGCAAGGCAAGCATCATGGTGATTGTTGATGTCACCGGGTAACTTAAGAAGTAATTGAACGCGGTGTGCAGCGCCACGGCAACGGCCAATCCCGGCACGTAATGAAACGGATGGGGTGTCGTCGCTCTAAGCGAGAGTATGTGCCCCATCATCGCAAATATTGCAGTGGTGCCTCCATGCATGATTGCCGTGCCAAACCCGCGAATAACCCAGACAGCAATATGTTTATCCGCGGCGGCGCCGAGATAGTAGAAATTTTCGACCAGCGCAAAACCGGTTCCCGCTGCGAACCCCAATATTGCGGCGTCAAAAGCAAATCCAATGCGGTTGGTCTGAATCAGGGCGATGATAATCAACGCCGTCAACAATTCCTCGACGGTCGGCGCGCCAAAAAGCATGTAATCGATGTAGTCAGCATTCGACGCCCCCATCAAATAATTGTTGATCAAATAGCCGAAGAGCGCGGCGACGCCGCCGGCGGTTATTGTGATCAAAACAATCGGGACGCGCACAAGTTTGAAAGAATCGAAATGAACCAGCGCCGTGAGGAATAGGAGGACAGGGAGGCATCCAAACAACGCTTTGAGCAAAAGGTCGGCGGCCATTTCGACGAATTTCCAGCTTTACGTTGTTTATCCCTCTTACATGATCTTTAGCGAAAACAAAAACTCATCATTACGGCTCATGCCGCTTTCAAATCCGGAAGCAAAGCCAAAGGAAAAAATCATCGGCAGACGGTGCGCCAGCGTGAAGTTAAAGTCGACTTGCGCCCCTAGCGTATAAACGGTCCGCTCCATCGCGCTGCCTGGATCTGTAAAGAGTACGCCTCCAAAAATAGCGGGGCGGGCATTGGCAAGGTAGAGTTCCGGCGTTCCGATGCTTTCAAAACGCAGCGGCGGCAGATTCCACTCGGCGAGGGATTTTGCAAAATTTCGCGCGGCGATTTCGTCAATTTCAAAACCGGGAAAGGTGTGATATTCGCGGTAGCGTTTGACTTCGCGATCATCGACGTAGTTGTTTTTAAAGCTGCCGAAATAGAAACTGGCAAGCGGGTTGAGATTGTTCCCTTCGGCAAAGCCCCCTGAATTGTAAAACCAGATCGATGAATTCTTGACAGGCAGTGCGAAACCAAAATCAATGCCGCCATGAACGCGCCTGATCGTATCGCCGCCAGCGCGGTCGACAACAGCCTCAATATCCCAACGCCATCCTTTTTCGTGGTCGACGCTGCCAAGGGAATCCTGCGTATTGGTATAAGAGAGCGTGAACTTCCCTTCAAGAATCTCATCAAAACCCGACGAGACATTTTGGTTCATCGGCAAAGTATCAAGCCCCGTGTAGAAACCCACTTCGCCGCCAATTCTCAATTCTCTCGGATCGTCATAAATCAGGGCGCGTTCATAACCCACAATAAAGGCATCGCCTGCGCGCGCCCGTTCCGTCGGGCCAAAAAGATCGTAAAAATCGGCATCGTTATGCCAATAACGGCCGCGCCAATGCAGCCCCTTATATCGCACGTCGGCGTGGAACCGCTCGCCGGAGCCAAGCGAGCCGCCCGGCGAGTAAGATAGCGTCACATCGATTTGATTGAAGAATGCGGGGTCCTCAATATTGATGTGCAAACCGACAGCAACGCTGTCCTTAAACCCTTCGACAACCGGATGAATTGATCCAAGCCTTAATTGCCGGCGGGGACGGTAATCACTCTCGACGGTCTCAACCTGTTCTTTATCAACGTTTTTGGGAGATCCCACTGACCATTTACGGCGCAAATCATGTTTCTTTGCTACTTTGTTTCCCAGAAAACTGATGGCCGCAAGATCTCCCCGAGGCTCGGGGTTTATACGCGCGGGCGTAAAGCCGTCGCCCGTAAATTCGAAAACAATCACTGAACCGTCAGCAAGCGGTATCGGCCGAAAAAATCCCGTCTCGGCGTTGCTGACAGCGTCAACAACGCCAGTGTCGATATCGAGGCGGAAGATATTGGAAACGCCCGTAACATACGCGCTGAAATAAACGTATTTCCCATCAGGTGAAAATGCTGCGCCCTCTGGTTGCGCTGCTCCCGGTTGATGGCTGGCGACTTCCTCCATCTGACCTGCAAGGACGTCCTCTGTCCGGAATACCTTCAGTGTTTGTTTGCCGCTGACTTCACCAATGGTCATTGCAATCAGTTTGCCGTCCGGCGAGATGTCGATATCAAAAAAATCGCGCGCAAAATCTGAATCAAACACCAGATTCCATTTATCATATGGAGCGGGGATACGAACGAGCGCTGTTTTACCATTGAGGTGGCGCACACCCCAAAGGGATCGATCGGCTGGATTGAAAACAAGATCGCCGATACGAGCGTCGCGCAACACGGTTTTCTTTTTACCGGTCGCCACATCAATTTGAATCACGTCTCGTAAAGCGTAATTATCTGTTGTGAACCAAGCTGTATCGGATTGAGGGTCATATGCGACGGATGATACGCGATGCGGCATAGAGCCTTTAATGTCGGACAAACGTTCAACATTGCCAGACGCGATATCCAGTTCGCCAAGATGTTCGACGACGCCCGGGTAGCGGAAAGCCGCGATAAGGCTATTCCGTTCGCCGTTATAATATGCGCGCGAAATCGAACCGAGCCCATTTGGACTAAGGCGCTCCGGTTCCGTTGTCGCGAACGCATTGATGGCCGAGAGATTTTCGCGTTGAAATGCCTGCTCCCACTCTGTCCAGTTGTCCCAGACATCAGGCAGCGTTCTGCCAAACACATGCTTGAACTGGCTTGAGTAGTAGGCCTTGCTGCCTTCGTCTCTCGAAAGCCATTCGACGACTTTTTCAGGCGAATAGGCGAGCGTCAGATAACTGAAAAATCTTGTTCCATATAGGTAAGCATTCGCCATCCCGCGAAAATCGGATTTCGTTCCCTTCGAAACCAAACCCATTGGGCCGAAGAAATGGCTATCGTCGCGCACCATGGCGCGAAACACCATTTCATCATATGCGCCTTCCGCACGCCCCCGCCCGGCAGCCATCCATGTCTCAAAAAATACGGCGCTGCCCTCATGATACCAGCGCGGCGCATTTACTCGAGGCGTTGTAAGGTAGTTGAAAAGAATCGTTTCCGGGTGATCACTGTCCGGCATCGGCTTTCCAAAGAAGGCGCGCCGCCAAAAAGCATCACGCTTGTTCCAAACATCGAGCGATGCGACATGGACCAGTTCATGATTGGTGAGCGAATAGATACGCTCGCTCGCGACGAATGCCTCGAATGTGCGGCTGACCGGCGCGATCTTAAGGTGTATGCCGTTGGACGGCGACGAAAACGCAGCGCCGTTGCCGTAGTCAGAAGTATCGAGCATCAGGACCGTGGTTTTGTCCCAGGGTTCCCAGTTAAATATCTCTTTTTGAAACTCAAGGGCGTTGTAAAAAACGCCGGTCACATGTGGCGTCATATAGGTGTAAAGCGGGTCTATGTATAAGAGGCGCAGGTCATTTGATTCCTGCTCGCGCATCTTAAAACCTTCGGCCGACGCAATGCCTGCCGTCAGCGAAACGAAAATGGCGCCGATGAACGCAGCCCGCATTATTCGCCCCCCAACAAACCAAAAAATAGTGCAGCTGTACGAAACCTCGCACAGCTGCAAGTGTATTTCACCGAAATTTTCTAATCGCGAGATGCTGCGTTTAACGCCCGGGCGTTACTGGCAAGAGCCTGAAGCGCTTGTGGATTTGCGGAAAGCGCATTCATTGCGTTCAAAGCATTTGCGTTTGCTGCGAGTGCATTGATGGCTTCGGCGTTTGCCGCAAGAGCATTGAGCGCATTTGCATCAGCTGCGAGCGCCTGCAACGCTTCAGCATTTGCTGCCAACGCATTTAACGCCTGCGCATTTGACGCAAGCGCATTCATTGCGTTCGCATCCGCGGCCAAGGCATTCAGAGCCTCAGCATTTGCGGCCAGTGCATTGAGCGCATTGGCGTCAGCTGCGAGCGCATTGAGGGCGTTCAAGGCATTTGCATCGGCGGCGAGTGCATTCAACGCCTCAGCATTGGCCGCCAGCGCGTTAAGCTCATTTGCGTCGGCGGCCAAGGCATTTAGAGCATTCATCGCGTTGGCGTCAGCGGCGAGTGCATTTAAAGCTTCTGCATTGGCGGCAAGCGCATTTAACGCATTGGCGTCCCCGGCAAGTGCGTTTAGCGCTTCAGCATTTGCTGCAAGCGCCGCCAAGGCCTGAGGATTGGCCGCAAGAGCGTTGAAAGCCTCGGCATTCGATGCAAGCGCATTCATTGCATTGGCATTAGCGGAAATCGCATTCAACGCATTCGCATCAGCAGCCAATGCGTTAAACGCTTCGGCGTTTGCAGCGAGCGCGTCCAGCGCATTTGCGTCAGCGGCCAGAGCATTCATCGCCTCGGCGTCAGCAGCGAGTGCGTTTAACGCTTCCGAATTAGCGTCGGCCGCAAGTGCATTTATCGCGTTCATTGCATTTGCATCGGCAGCAAGGGCATTCAGCCCTTCCGCATTTGCCGCCAGTGCGGCGAGGGCCTCAGGGTGATTTGCCAATGCATTAAATGCCTGAGGGTGTGATGCAAGCGCCGCGAGCGCCTGAGGATGCTGAGCCAGCGCATTAAATGCTTCTGCATTTGAGGCGAGTGCATTGAGCGCCTCGGCGTTGGCGTTTACCGCATTCGCATCAGCGGCCAATGCGTTCATCGCTTCGGCGTTTGCGGCCAGTGCATTTAGCGCATCGGCATCCGCGGCAAGTGCGGCTAGCGCCTGGGGCGCCGACGCTAACGCGTTCATCGCTTGCGGATGGCTGGCAAGCGCGGCTAACGCCCGGGGCGCCGACGCCAGCGCATTCATCGCTTGTGCATTTCCGGCAAGGGCTTTCATTGCATCTGGGGCGGCGGCTAATGCAGCGAGCGCTTGCGGATGGCTCGCAAGCGCGGCCAGCGCTTCAGGCGCGGCAGCCAGCGCGGCCAGCGCCTGAGGGTGCTGCGCCAATGCCGAAAAACCAGGATCTGCGGCGAGCGCCTGGAACGATTTGTCGTTTAACAGCAGGTCAAACGTATCAGTCTGCACAAAATCAGATATTGTCTCGTCACCCAGAACGACATCTTCATCGCTGAGTGATTCGCCGCCAAATCTTTCCGCAGCGGCAATCGTACCCGCAGCATCTTCGCCACTGATAGGCGCGTCCTTGGTAATGAAATAAACACCGGCTGCGGCAACAATGACGCCTCCTGCGATTACTAGCAGTTTTGGATTTTTTACAATGGAACTCATGATGCGTATTTCCTTTCTTGCCCCGTCGAAAAGGTACTCAGAACTCTTCCCATTTAGATGGTCCCCCGGCCCTGGTTCAATGCGCGCGAGTTAATCTCGGGAAACAAAACCTTCAGCGCATGAATTATATCGGCTATCGCCCTTCGCCGCTATATAAAGACGACGAACGCCGCTGCCGCATCGAACTAATCGATTCGAAAGAAAGTGGCGGATTTAGCGGCTCAGGACCCAGGTTCGGACGCTGCGGTGCAAAAAAAACAGAAAATCCGTGCTGGGATGTTTCCCAAAAGGGACGAAAGGGGCGACCTATTTGGATGTTGCAGCGCAACCGTCTTTCAACGCAGCTGTCGGGTAACGGCTTGCAGACAAGCTTGACGACGCTGGCGCGCTGACGCTGGGTCAAAGTAACAGACCAGCGATCGCCATCTAAGTTGGAAGACGAGACCACATTTGCAATGGTATTTTATTGCGATGGCGGAGTTGCGATCGCAGTAAAAAAGGATTGAAGATGTCATGCGGTCGCTGTGGGCGCAGCTATTGAAAAAATAGCAATATCGGCTGTATTGACCCCCTATGAATAATGACGCGCCAATCATTGCAAAACCAAAGCCTTTCCTGGTTTCTGTGGAAAAAGGAAAACGCTATTCCTGGTGCGCTTGCGGGCGCAGCAAGGCGCAGCCCTTTTGCGATGGGTCCCATGCGGGAACGAGCATTAAGCCGGTTTGCTTTATCGCAGAAAAAACAAAAGATGTTTTGCTGTGCGGTTGCAAGCATACAAAAGCCGGGCCGTTTTGTGATGGCGCTCATAATAATCTCGACGATACTTATGAGGAGGCGTCCAAAGCGGAAATTGCGGCGATGGCAAACGCCCGGGAGGTTCCCCGCGACAAAGGCGTAACAGGCAAAGCCGTCCTTGACGGCGGCGTCTATGTTCTGACCCCCGACATGGGGAAGGCGGAGCATAAGGGAACATTGTCGGTCCTGCGGCTGATCACCCATGCGGATGGCGCCAAGTGTTTGAGCTTTGCGCAAATGCGCGCGAGGCCTGGCGATTCTCCCTGGCGTTTGCATAAGGAAAGCGACAGCGTGCTTTTTGTTGTTTCCGGAAGGGGTGTTGTGAACATTGGGGGCGTTCGTTTCGATGTGGGGCCGGAGACCGGCGTCTTTGTGAAGCGGGGCGAGGCTTTCCGGATTGAGACGCGAGAGGAAATGCTGGTGATGGCGGCGATCTGCCCCGAGCCAGATAGTGTTTTATGGCCCGAATTTCCCGCAACGTCTTTTGACGGCGAAAGTCCCAATCGTTGCGTCGAAGTCGCTAACGCCAAATCAAATATGATGGCGGATCGTTTCTATCAAATTCTTGTCGGCGAAGAGATCGGTTCAACGGAAGTAACGCAGTTTATCGGCGGCGTGCCCAAGTCACGCGCCGCGTTTCACCGTCATTTATATGAAGAGGCGATCGTTATTCTCTCCGGCGAGGGCGTCATGTGGACCAGAAATCGATATGCGGCCGTAAATCCCGGCGATATTATCTTTTTGCCCGCACGTCAGGGCCACTCTCTTGAATGCACGACGGAAGGGGGCATGCGCCTGATGGGCGTCTTTTATCCGTCGGGCAGTCCTGCGATCAATTATTGAGCGCGCAATGCGCAGAGAAATAAAGATGACAGATGCGCATGTCGCGGGCGACCTTACCACGGCCATTCGCCAGGAGCGCCTGCCGCCTGGCTACGAAGCCATCGTCAAGAAATATTATGCACCGTTGGCTGCAGCATTTGCAAAACGTCAGACCGAACGAGCGCGACCAATAGTTGTCGGCATCAGCGGTCCTCAGGGCAGCGGCAAATCAACGCTCGCGAAATTTCTCGCGCTGCTGTTGCAATCGGAACATGACAAGCACGTCGCTGTTCTGTCCCTTGACGATATCTATCTTACTAAAGCGCAGCGCCAAATCTTGGCGAATGACATTCATACGATGTTTACCACACGGGGGCCGCCTGGAACCCATGATGTGAACCTCGGTTGTTCGGTGCTTGGGCGGTTAATCAAGGCAAAGCCCGATGACGTCACAATGATCCCGCGCTTTGATAAATCAACAGACGATCGCTGTCGCGAAGATCAATGGGATCGTTATAAAGGCGCGCCGGATATAATTCTTTTCGAAGGCTGGTGCGTCGGCGTCCGCCCGCAGCCCGAAAACGCATTGACTGAACCGGTAAATGATTTGGAGCGTCTGGAAGACGCGAGCGGTGCGTGGCGGCGCTATGTCAACGATGCGATCGCCCAGGACTATCCGGCGCTGTTCAACCACATCGATATTCTGGTCTATGTAAAGCCGCCGGAATTTGAATGCGTCTTTAAATGGAGACGGCTCCAGGAGACGAAACTCATGAAAGCCGTAGACGGCGTCAAATTCGGCATCATGGGCGACAGCGAATTGAAGCGCTTTATCATGCATTACGAACGGTTGACGCGGTTCATGATGGAGGATTTGCCCGGCCGTGCTGATGTTGTGTTGGAATTGGACAATGAACAGCAGGTCGTGAGCGTCGTGTGAGTTAAAAGCGGACCCACAAAGCATTGGTCATCCCGTGCGCGTTGCGGCATCTCCGATGACGCTGCGCAGATCAGGGATCCAAGATGCTCAATCTATATTCGCACATCTGCAGAGGGGCGGCTCTATCGATCCCGTGTCTACAGCGCAGCATTTCATGCTGCACCGCGCACGGGATGACGGGGAGGAGAAGGCGCAGCGCTGCAAAGGGCGGATGCGCATGCCGTGTACGTTTTTAAAACGTCAAAAATCAATTGAAAAGTAAACTAATTTAGGCCAGAATGGCGGAAGGAAAGTCAGTGTCCGATTGGGGCTGGGTGCGGCGGCCTGGCCATGTCGGAACAGGCGGCGTAACGCGGAAAAAGAATGACGCCGGGCCGGCGGCAAAGTAAATGTCGAACGGCTACGCTGGGACTCATGAGCGACCGAGGGAGGAAAAACAGCAGCATGGCGGAACGATCATTCGCAAAAGAAGTCGAAGACCTCCGTATTGGCGAGGGAGAGGTTTTTCGCGGCGAGGGCATTCTTGCGGTCACCAAAGCGCTGTTGCAATCGGGCGTTTCTTACGTCGGCGGTTATCAGGGCGCGCCGATATCGCACCTCATGGATGTGCTCGCTGACGCGCAAGAAATCCTTGGCGAATTAAAAGTTCATTTTGAAGCGAGCGCCAGCGAAGCTGCCGCCGCCGCGATGCTCGCTGCTTCCGTTAATTATCCGCTGCGTGGCGCCGTCACCTGGAAATCGACCGTTGGCACCAATGTCGCGTCAGACGCCCTGGCGAGTGTCGCCTCAAGCGGCGTTACAGGCGGCGCTCTGGTTATCATCGGCGAGGATTACGGCGAAGGCTCGTCGATTATGCAGGAGCGGTCCCATGCGTTCGCCATGAAGTCGCAAATGTGGCTGCTCGACCCGCGGCCCAACCTCACATCGATTGTTGATATGGTCGAAAAGGGTTTCGAGTTATCAGAAGCCTCCAATACGCCGGTGATGCTCGAGCTGCGCATTCGCGCCTGCCATGTTTACGGTTCATTTGTCGCTAAAGATAATGTGACGCCGTCTTTCACACTGCGCGACGCGATGGAAAACCCGGTGCGCGATTATGACCGCGTCGTGCTGCCGCCGTCGAATTTCGTTCACGAAGTTGAAAAAATTGAACATCGCTGGCCTGCCGCGATCGATTTTATCAGGAAACATCGCCTCAACGAGTTTTTCGGCGGCGCGACGGGCGAGGTTGGGATCATCGTTCAGGGCGGTCTTTACAATACGCTGATCCGCGCGCTTGAACTTGCCGGGCTTTCCGACGCGTTCGGCGAAACAGAATTGCCGATTTATTGTCTTAACGTCGCCTATCCGCTGATCGACGATGAGGTCAAAGGGTTCTGTCTCGATAAAAAAGCGGTCTTGATCGTCGAAGAAGGACAGCCGGAATATATTGAACAGGCGCTCAATACGATCCTGAGGAATGGCGATATTCAAACCAAAGTAATCGGCAAGCAAGTCCTGCCCCGGGCCGGCGAATATACAAGCCAGGTTATTTTGAGTGGACTGCAAAAGTTTCTCGGGAAATTTGCGCCGCAAGCCGCCACAGAAAATAATAAAACCGGCGCCACTGCGCCGTCGCCGGAAAGCATAAAAACGATCACCGAGACAGTGCCGCAGCGTCCCGCCGGGTTTTGCACCGGCTGTCCGGAGCGGCCGGTTTTTTCGGCGATGAAGCTGGTTCAAAAAGATATCGGCAAGTTTCATGTCAGCTGCGACATCGGTTGTCATTTATTTTCAATCCTGCCGCCGTTTGATATCGGCAATACGACCATGGGATACGGCTTGGGCTGGTCCGGCGCCTCGGCGTTTAACGCTGAAAGCTCTGTGCGCACGGTGTCGATCATGGGCGATGGCGGCTTCTGGCATAATGGGCTCACCAGTGGCGTCGGCAACGCGGTTTTCAATCGCAATGATAATGTGCTGGTGATCGTCGATAATGGTTATTCCGCCGCCACTGGCGGCCAGGATATTTTGTCGTCCAGGGCCGACAACAAAACAAAAGCCACCAACAACCCGATCGCCCGCGCAGTGCGCGGCATGGGCGTCACCTGGCTGAAAGAAGTCAACACATATGATGTCGGCGCGATGATGAAGGCGCTGAAAAGCGCGATGACGACGGCAACGACGGGCCCGAAAGTCATCATCGCTCAGTCGGAATGCATGCTCAATCGCGAGCGCCGCGAAAAACCGCTCCGCAACAAAGCGATCAGGGACGGCAAACGTGTAGTTCGCGCCCGCTTTGGCGTTGATCCCGATACCTGCACCGGTGATCACGCCTGCATCCGGATTTCCGGATGTCCGTCACTGACATTGAAAGAAAACCCCGACCCGCTGAAATCCGATCCGGTTGCTTATGTGGATAATGACTGCGTCGGCTGCGGCGTCTGCGGAGAAAACGCGCACGCCGCTGTCTTATGTCCATCCTTTTATCGCGCCGCGCTGATCTATAACCCGTCGTTTCTCGACAAATTGCTCGCGGGCTTTCGCGGCGCCGTAATTTCCTTCTTTCAGCGCTGGGGCGATGCCAAGCGGGCGCGTTATTCATTTGGAGCGCAGCAATGACCGACCGGCGCCCGATAAAAATTTCCATCAACGCGCTTGGCGGCCAGGGCGGCGGCGTGCTCGCCGGCTGGATCGTCAAAGTTGCGGAACGCGCTGGTTATATCGCGCAATTAACCTCCGTTCCCGGTGTCGCCCAGCGCACCGGCGCGACGATCTATTATATTGAGCTTTTCCCTGAGGAATTATCGGCCGCGCGAAACGCGGCGCCGGTTTTGGCGTTGATGCCGGCGCCGGGGGACGTTGATATTGTTCTTGCCTGCGAGATTATGGAAGCGGGCAGGGCGATGATGCGCGGGTTTGTGACCGATAAAACTATGCTGATCGCTTCGAGCCACCGGGTCTATGCGATCTCGGAAAAAATAAAGCTCGGTGACGGCAGGCAGGATGCTGCGGATATCATTGATGCGGCAGAAAGAACCGCCGGCGGGTTTATTCTTGCCGATATGGAAGCGGCGGCGGCCGCCGCCGGCGCCGTCATCAGCGCCGTCATGTTCGGCGTCCTGGCGGGCTCGGGCGCCTTGCCGATCAGCCGCAACATGTTTGAAGACGTGATACGCGCCTCGGGCAGAAGCGTTGACGAAAATCTCGGCGGTTTTGCCAATGGGTTTGAGGCGGCGCTGCGGAAAAGCGCAAACGGCGCGCCGCAATCAAAACCGGCTCCCGGGGGCGCCGCCGCCGCTGTTCAAAAACTGTTGACGCGCATGAACAATGAAATACCAGGCCGCGCGCAGTTCATCGTCAAAGAAGGCGTAAAAAAACTCGTCGATTATCAGGACATTAAATATGCGGATCTTTATCTGGACCGCCTGGCGCGCATTTGCGCCATTGATAAAGAGAATGCCGGCGACAGGCGCGACTGGAAACTGACCTGCGACGTCGCGAGGCATCTTGCGCTTTGGATGGCGTTTGAGGATACGATCCGCGTTGCCGATTTAAAGACCCGCGCCAGCCGCTTCGCCCGCTTCCGTATAGATGTGCGGGCAGACGAAGGTCAGATTGTCCATGTGTCTGAATATATGCACCCGCGCATCGAGGAAATTTGCGATTTGATGCCCGCCTGGCTTGGCGAAAAAGTTTTGTCGACCCCAGCTTTGCGCAGCGGGCTGAGCGTGTTCTTCAAAAAAGGCCGGCGCATCCCAACAACAAAGCTGCGTGGTTTTTTGCTGCTTAATTTCATCGGCTCATTAAAATTTCTGCGGCGCGGATCTTTGCGTTACAAAATCGAAGATGTGCGCATTAATGACTGGCTTCAGACAATAGAATCTGTGGCCCGCGAGGATTATGCGCTCGCCTGTGAAATCGCGGGTCTGCAACGGCTGATCAAAGGTTACGGGGATACCCATGCGCGCGGGATCGGTAATTATCAGACATTATTGTCGCTGCTGGATGACATAAAACTGCAGGCAGCGCCGGCCGACACATTGGCGTCGCTGAAAATCGCGGCCCTTGCCGATGAAGACGGCGTCGCGCTGGGAACGGCGATCGGCAGATTGCAGCCTGGCAGAAAGGCGGCCTGACCCACATGGTGAAGAAAACCGGTCCGGGCGATAAGGGTTTTGTGCTGGACGATTACGCTCTCTATAATCTCAACCGGACGGCGGCGACCTATAATGAAGAGATGGCGCGGGCGCTGAAAGCCTATGATCTTGATGTGATGCAATGGCGGATATTGATGCTGCTTGACGACAAAAATCCAAGCTCTGTCGGTGATCTGGCGCGGCGCAGCGTTTCAAAAATGCCAACGGTGACCCGCATGCTGACGCGCATGGAGGATCAAGGCCTTGTAAGACGCCGGGCGCTCAACGGCGATCGCCGTATCGTTGAGATTTTCATAACCGCAAAAGCCCGCAAGGCGCTCAAGACGGTGCAATCCATCGGCCGGGGTGTTTATGAACGCGCTTTTGAGGGCGTTAATGCCGGTGATATCAATCGCATCACCGCAACGCTCAAAAAAGTCCGCGAAAATCTCAATCGTTCGCCTTACGAAAAACCCGTGCTTTAATATTCTGATCGAAGGAAGGATTAATCGATGTCAATGCTGAAGGATTTTACGGGCGCCCTGATGTCGGGCGCGATCAAGACGATTGATTTGACGCACACGCTGGACCCGGAATTTCCGGTGCTGGTCCTGCCGCCGGAATTCGGTCAATGCGCGCCGTTTAAAATCGAAGAGGTTTCGCGTTATGATGAGCGCGGCCCGGCCTGGTATTGGCGCAATTTCAGCTGCAATGAACATACGGGAACGCATTTCGATGCGCCGGTGCATTGGGTGACCGGCAAGGATTTGCCAAACGCGTCCGTTGATACGTTGCCGCCTGAAAATTTCGTGCGGCCTGCCTGCGTTATGGATTTTTCAAAAGAGGTCGCGGCCGATGATGATTTTGTTCTGACTGCCGATCACATTAAAGCGTGGGAAGGCGAGCATGGCGACATTCCCGCAGGCCATTGGGTGTTGTTTCGCACCGATTGGTCGAAACGCAGCGGCGCCGAATATCTAAATCTCCGCGATGACGGCGCCCATTCCCCAGGGCCCGGTACGGAGGCCGTCAAATATCTTGTCGAGACTCGCGATGTTCTGGGCTTTGGCGTTGAAACCATCGGCACTGACGCCGGCCAGGGCGGCGCATTTGATCCGCCCTATCCCGCGCACACGCTTTTACATGGGGCCGGCAAATTTGGCCTGCAATGTCTGCGCAATCTTGATCAATTGCCGCCGACCGGCGCGCTGATCGTGAGCCCACCGCTAAAAATTAAAGAGGGGTCGGGCAGCCCGTTGCGGGTGCTGGCGCTGGTGGAGGGCTAGAACGCCCTCGCTTCATCGCATGACCCTAACGGTTCATGGAATCCTTCAACAATTAGAGGCGCTGAATCGATAGAATTGGCGCAACGTTTTTTCTTAGAAAAACCGGGGAACCTCCATGAACATCAAGCACACGCTTCTTGCTGCAAGTTTTCTCATGACCGCAGGCCAGGCATATGCGGCGCCCTGGTCGCCCGACGGATCCTTGATCGTCTATAGTTATATTGGCGGGCCGGAAAATCTTTACATCGCCAATGCCGACGGGTCCGGCAAGCGCGATCTCGTAGTTCGCGCAGAGCGCGACTTCCGGCCGGAATGGGCGCCGGACGGATCGCACATTGTCTTCACTTCTGTTGTCGACAATGTGCATGTGATCAGCCGCGTTGATCCCGACGGCTCAAATCTGAAAGCGTTGTCAGATGTCAGCGAGGCTGCTGGCGATCCCGATTATTCGCCGGACGGAAAACAGCTGCTTTATTTTACGGATGAACCTCGCCCACGCGATCTTTATCTTCGCGACATGGTGAGCGGTGAGATTATCGCGCTGACGCAAACAGAAGATTTCGAAGAAATGAGCCCGCGCTTTGCGCCCGACGGACGGCGCGTGGTGTTTGTCGGCAAGGAAAAACACGAAGGCGCGGAAGGCGACATCTGGACGCTGGACATTGAAACCGGCGAACGCCGCAATCTGACCGATACGCCAGCCATTGGCGAGTTTCACGCCGACTGGTCTCACGACGGCCGCTACGTCATCTATATTCGCGTCGAAAACGGCGCCTTCGATGTCGCCATAAGAGAAGTAACAACGGGCAAGGAAACGATCGCAGCAACCGGCAATGGTTATGCCGTTCTGTCCCCGCATTTCTCGCCGGACGATCAGGCGATTTCTTTTACGCGCACCGACTTTGCTGAAAAAGGCGAAAACATGCCGGCGATTGTTCGCGTGTCGCTGAAGGACGGAGCGGAGGTCACCCTTACGAAGGGGCTTTATCTCAGCCAGATGGCGGAGGAGGGAGAGTAGGGCACAGATCGCGTACATACTCGCGATACCATCATCTTTCCGCTCTTTCCGGCTTTGGCGGGGATGAGCGGCGTTTTGATGTCGGCGCTCTTAGTCTCATTGACAGTGCAAGATGTTTTGCAAATGTCTTATTGATTCAAGGTTTCAAACAGGTCGATCCAGTCAGGATTTTCTGCTTCAATCAGCTCAAGCTTCCAGGCGCGCTTCCATTCCTTGATCTGACGTTCGCGCCTGAATGCGGCGTCCCGCGTCTCATGCGTTTCAAACCAAACCAACGTATCGACACCGTATTTCTCCGTAAAACCTTTGAATGTTTTTTCCTTGTGCTGCCATATGCGAGCGGCAAGCTCATCGGTTGAGCCGGTGTACAAAGTCCCGTTGCGTTTGCTTGCAAGGATGTAGGTGTAGAAATGCTTCACGGTGACAATGTATGACTCGATATTTCTGAGACAACCCAGCACCCGCTCATCCCGGCGAAAGCCGGGATCCAGACTGCAGTGCGTTTTAAGCCGTCTCATCATCTCAGATTAAGCTGGAAAGGCTGTCGCATTCTCTTTCATGTTTAATCTGTTGACGGCGAACAGCCGCTGGATCCCGGCTTTCGCCGGGATGAGCGGGGAATTTTAATGTCTTCGCGTACGCCCCCCTACAGCAACCCTTTAATCCAGCCGCCATCGACGGCAACGGAAACGCCGGAGATATAGCTGGCGCGGGCGCTGGCCAAAAACGCAATCATCGCCGCAAACTCTTCCGGCTCGCCGATGCGGCCAAGGGGAATGTCGCGCTCAAATGCGGAAAAATCATCGCTGCCGCCCATCAGTTTTTTCAGGCGGTCGGTGCGGGTAAAGCCCGGCATCACATTATTGACGGTGATGTTATAGGGGCCGAGTTCATTGGCGAGCGTCCGGCACAATCCCACGACCGACGCGCGCACGGAATTAGACAAAACCAGATTTGCAACCGGTTGTTTGACCGCTTGCGAGGTGATCGCGATGATGCGGCCCCATTTTTGTTCTTTCATCCCCGGCAACACGCCATTGATCATGGCAACGGCGCTGGCGAGCAATAAGCGATAGGCGCTGTCCCAGGCGGCGGCGTCATGATCTTCGAATCTTCCCGGCGGCGGCCCGCCGGTGTTGGTCACCAGAATGTCGATGGTTTCAAAATTTTCCAGCGCCGCAACGATCACGGCGCGCTGGCCCGTCTCCTCGCTAAGATCGGCGACAACGCTGATCACTGCGCCTTCACCTGCCGCGTCAATTTCTTCATGGGCGGCTTTTAAAGTTTCTGGCGTGCGTCCGCAGATAACGACATTGACGCCTTCGCGTGCAAGCTCCAGCGCGGACGCCTTGCCCAATCCCTGGCTCGAGGCGCCGATGATCGCGTTTTTGCCGCTAATCCCTAAATCCATTTCCTAACCCCGCAAATAATCGTCGGTTTTATTAAGCCAGTCTTCGCGGCGCGGCGCCCAGCTGTCCATTTCCAGAACATCGCCGATCATCGTCGCCTCATGGGGGAGGTTCGCTGGGATCACCACAACATCGCCGGGCCCCAAAATCATTTCGTCTTCGCCATTGTCGCCAAAGCGAAATTTCATCTTGCCGGAAATCACTTGCGTGATTTGCTCGTTGATATGGGAATGCAGCGGCACGGTAAAACCGTCTTTCAGCGCAATCTTTGCGACCGTCATTAATTCGCCGGTGACGATTTTGCGCTTCATATGCGGGTTGACATCTTCCCATTCGATGTCGTCCCAGTTCACCTGTTCAAGTTCGGCCATATCAGATCCCTTAATCGCTATTTTTTCTTGCGCGGTTGCGTAATGCCGTCGGTGCGGATGTCATCGGCAAGCTGGTCCAGTGTATCGCCGCCGCCTTGTCCCACATAGCGCGCCGTGATCACAATGCGGCTGCCGGGCTGCTTTTTTGCAGCGATTGAATGATATAAAAAGCCCGCATCATGGAGCGGCTGCGGCGCCTGATAGAATTTCTTATTGTCGTTGAGCTTTTCTAGTTCCGCGTTCAGCACCCGGCGCACGATAAATTCCAGCGGCAGAAATTGCGACAATCCCGTTTGCTCGTCGATCGAAAATGCCTTGAGCCGCGTCTGCAGCCTGCCGTTTTCAACATAGGGCTCAAGCGTCACATCAACTGTGCCGCCTTCGCGCGCGATGCGGCCCGGCTCGCCTTTGCCGTTCCAGCCGCAATTCCACACTTCAAGCTCAAGCGCGAGGGCAAAGCGGATCGCATCAGCCGGAAATTCGATCAGCGGGTCGCCCGCGCTCCAGCGCTCGCCGCAGCGTTCCCGATGGGTCACGATCCAGATTTCAAGATCGCGCTCAGTTTCAGTGATGAAGTCTGTCACGTCGGTCACCAGCGCGATATTCAGATCGCCCTGATGCGCCGCCGCCATATCCGCGTAAAATGCGATGTCGGCGACAACCCAGCGCCCGCCGAGATTGACCCGTGTGGCTTCGTCGTAAAACGCCTCATAGCCTGCCGGCGCCTGAGCGCTCGCGCCGGGGAGTGCAAACCCCGCCAGGAAAAACGCTGAAGCCGAAACCAGTTTATTGTGCATTGTCATCCCCGTTTTCCCCAATCGCCCTCACTGCGCGCCCATAACCCTACACGATAAAACAGCTGCTGGAAGATCAAGTGTGGGCAGGGGGCGGCGGCTTATGCCGGCGGGTCTTGCGCCCCAACTTGTTTATTGTCAGCAGGTCCGACATGTTGCCGCCATCGCAGATATCAGGCCCCCCCCATGCAACTCGATAATGATTTCGTCCGCGCTCAGTTTCCCGCATTTTCCGAACCCTCGCTGGAAGGCCAGGCGTTTTTTGAAAATGCCGGAGGGTCTTATGCGTGCACCCAAGTGATCGACCGCCTCACGCGGTTTTACCGCGAGCGAAAGGTGCAGCCCTATTACGCGTTCGAAGCGTCGCGCCTTGGCGGCGAGGAAATGGATGAGGCGCGCGCGCGCCTTGCGGCGATCATGAGCGTTGACACCGACGAAGTTTCCTTTGGCCCCTCAACAACGCAAAACACTTATGTGCTGGCCCATGCCTTCGGCCAGTTGCTTGAAACAGGCGACGCCATCATCGTCACCAATCAGGACCATGAAGCAAACAGCGGCCCGTGGCGGCGGCTGGCGGAACGCGGCGTCGACATTCGCGAATGGACGCTTGACCCCGACACCGGTCATCTGCCGCTTGGCGGTTTAAAAAATCTCCTCGACGAAAAAGTAAAGCTCGTCTGCTTTCCTCATTGTTCCAATGTGGTCGCGGAAATTAATCCGGTTGCAGAGATTTGCGCGCTGGCGCGCAGCATTGGCGCTTACACATGCGTTGACGGCGTTTCCTACGCGCCCCACGGGCTTCCCAATGTGGACGCGCTCGGCCCCGATATTTATCTCTTCTCGTCTTATAAAACCTATGGCCCCCATCAGGGGGTGATGGTTCTCCGCCGCGCACTGGGCGAGGCGCTGCCGAACCAGGGGCATTTTTTCAATGCCGACACATTATACAAACGATTTACCCCCGCCGGCCCGGACCATGCGCAAGTGGCCGCCTGCGCCGGCATGGCTGATTATGTGGATGCGCTGCATGCGCATCATGGCGGCGCAAGCGGCGCCAGCGAAACTGACAAGGGCGCGTTCGTGCATGATCTGATGCGCAGCCATGAAAAGAAACTGTTACAGCCGCTGCTGGACTATTTGGGCGACAAAAATTCCGTGCGCCTGATCGGTCCGCGCCTGGCGGAAATGCGCGCGCCGACCGTGGCGATAATTGCAAAAGAACCGGCCGCTGTGGTCGCCGAAAAGCTCACCGCCAAAGGCATTATGGCTGGTAATGGTGATTTTTACGGCGTGCGCTGTTTAAAGGCGCAAGGTGTCGATGTTGACCACGGCGCCCTGCGCGTCAGCTTTGTGCATTATACGTCGGAGGTGGAAGTCGCGAAACTGATCGAGAGTTTGGATGAAGTTCTTTGATTGCCTTTGTTCCTAAAGACGAGGAGACATACTAACTAAAAAACCCAGAACCCGGTCATCCCGGCGAAAGCCGGGATCCAGCGGCAGTTCGCTATCAACGGATCGAGTTTTCAAATTATTGCGGTGAGTGTGCTGCCCGGATCCGAAACGCTGTGACGGCTTATTGCCCACCGCAGTCTGGATCCCTGTGTATTGGATGCATGCTATAGATGCTGCGGGAAGGAGGCCGTTGGATTCCTGGTCTTTGAAGACCGTAAGCCGGCTTGGCCCCTTCCCGCGTAGATTACCATCAACCTGAACAGTTGCACGAGGC
>JAJFGF010000072.1 GCA_021776245.1 Hyphococcus sp.
TTATCGACGCTTTTATGAAGATCTTTGCCGCAGATGCGCAGCAAAGAAAATCGCCCTCATCGCTGTCGCACGTAAACTCCTCATCGCTCTCAACGCCATGATCAGAGACCAAAAACAATTTCTATGAACACAGTTGCCGGACGCATCGCGGCACGAAGCGCCGCATTGCAGGTTGGTCGAATTCGACCAACGGATCGTTCAAAGCCCAGTGCAACATCGATAGCGATCCCGTGCTGGTACAGCAGAGATTCTCGCTGCAGCGCACCCGGGAAGACGGGCGTTGTTCGGCGACGGCGCCAAATCATGTCATTGGGATTTGCGTCTCGCGGCGCCAGCCATCTCGTGCTAGATGTCGCCGCTGGAGAATACGCACAGATGCGGCCCCAAGACATCGACAAAGAGAAAAACAAATGACGATCAAAGCAACTCAGATGATCGGCGCAGCTTTTGCGCTCGCTGCGTTCCTTGGCGTGAGCGCATGCGCCAATGAAGCAGACGACGCGCAGGACTGGCGCGAGGACGTGCTCAATGCGGCGGCCGACATTCTGGAGCGCGAATATATTTATGAAGATAAGGGCGCACAATTGGCGGGCTATCTTCGAGATGAACATGCGGAATATTCCGAGCTCAATGACAAAAAGCAATTTGCCCGGCAACTGACTTTAGACCTTTTTGAATTGGCGAACGACAAGCACTTACGCATTGTTCACAATCCGGAATCAGAAGCTCAGGGCGTGGGAGGAGGCGATGATCGTCCGCAACGGGACTATTGCAGGACAGCGCCGCTGTCATATGATGTAATTGGCGATGTCGGGATCATTACGGCGCCGCGCTTTTTCGGCGATGATGACTATACAGCAAAATTTGACGATGCGATGATACAAGTCGCCGACACAAATGCCCTTGTGCTTGATCTGCGCGGCAATTGCGGCGGCGGACCAATGCTTGTCCGGCATATATCAACATACTTTTTCGGTGAGAAAACCCATCTTGTGAGCACCGAAGCGCGCGGTGAAAATACGCGCGAGCGATGGACTTTTGATGATGTCCCCGGGCCGCGTTATTTGAATAAACCGCTCTATATCCTGACCAACGAAAATACGTTCTCGGCTGCTGAGTCGTTCACGTTCGGAATGAAAACAACTGGCCGCGCGCTCACTGTCGGTGAAGAAACCGGCGGCGGCGGTCATTTCGGCGACATGCAGCGCCTCAGCGAAGACTTTGAAATGTTTGTTCCGATGGGACGTACTTTTGATCCGCGCACCGGCATCGGCTGGGAAGCGAGCGGCATAGCGCCCGACATTGAAAGCGCTGCCGACGACGCTCTTGAAACCGCGGTGGCGCATTTTGAAAAGTCGCGGGGGGCGGATTAGCAATCAAGGCGATCAGAGCCTTCGCGGGCATCGAAGCGATCCAGAAGATCATCGGCGGCGACGCTGAGGATGCATTGACCGAAGAAAACATCCGCAGAATCATCCGCGGCTCGCGCGGCTGAAACGGCCCCAACCCTGCCTGCATCGCACCCTTGCGCCGGGGGGCGGATTCGCTAAGGTCCCCCCGGATTTCGAAAGCTGTCCCCCCAATCATCAAGCGGCGGGACCAATAAGGAGGAATAGATGGCTGTTGATGGCAAGTGGAACATCGTAATCAAAACGCCTATGGGCGATCAGAATGGCGTGCTGACCCTGAAGCAGGAGGGCGATGCGCTGACCGGCTCCATGGATGGCGCCTCCGGTAATGCGCCGATTGAAAACGGCAAGGTCGAAGGCGAAAAATTGAGCTGGCAAGCCAAAGTTACGACGCCAATGCCGATCACGCTGGAATTTGAAGGCACGATCGATGGCGACGCCATTTCCGGCAACGTAAAACTTGGCGCTTTCGGCACGTCGACATTTTCGGGCACAGCCGCTTAAGCTGCAGCCATGATCAAAATCGCCGCCGTCATTGTCGCCGGGCTCGCGCTAGCGGCTTGCGGCGGCGATATTTCATCCGAAAACCAAACCCAAACAGCAAATGCCACCACTGACAGCCATGTCGCCGTTGCAGTGGACGCGGCCAGTCTTGACGCCATTGGCGAAGAATTCGTCAAACTTGCGCTCGGCGTCGGCGTCCATGACGCTGCATTCGTTGACGCTTATCACGGGCCCGAAGAATGGGCTGAAGCCGCGAAGTCGCAAGCGCGCTCGCTTGATGCGCTCGAAAGTGACGCCCAGGGGCTTTTGATCAGCCTTGCCCGCGCCAATGGCGATGATCCATCCATTCGCGGCGCGATGCTTGAAAAATTAACGCGGGCCGCGCTGACGCGCATTCAGATGACCGGCGGCGATCAATTTACTTTCAATGAAGAAACCCGGCTTCTTTATGACGCAGTTGCGCCGGAATATGATATCGCACTGTTTGACGCAACGCTTGTGGAGATCGATGCGCTGATCCCGGGCGATACGCCACTTAATGAGCGAGTCGATAATTTCCGCAATAGTCTCGCGATACCCTCAGAAAAATTGCAGGCCGTTTTTGACGCCGCAATCGCCGAATGCCGTGCGCGCACGCTGGCGCATTATGATCTGCCGGACAATGAACGTTTCGATCTTGAGTTTGTTAATGACAAACCCTGGAGCGGCTATAATTGGTATCAAGGCGATTATCACAGCCTCATACAGGTCAATACGGATTTTCCGATCATCATTGACCGCGCTGTCGATCTTGGTTGTCATGAAGGTTATCCGGGTCACCACACCTGGAACATCATGCTGGAACGCGATATTTTAAATGAAGCGGGCTGGATCGAATATTCCGTCTACCCGCTATTTTCGCCAATGTCGGTTACCGCTGAGGGTTCGGCAAATTACGGCATCCAACTTGCCTTTCCCGGCGATGAAAAAATCGCCTTTGAGCGTGACGTCTTATTCCCGTTGGCCGGGCTTGATCCGGCGGAGGCCGGCAGGCTGGAGCAATTGAACAAACTGCGCAGCAAGCTGTCTCATGCACGCAACCATGTCGCCCGGGAATATCTCGACGGTCGCATTAACCGGGACGAGGCGATCGAGATGAATATGAAATACCGGCTTGAATCGCGCGAACGGGCGGAACAGGGCGTGCGGTTTATCGAGACCTATCGCGGTTACGTATTGAACTATAATCTCGGCCGCGATTTGGTTGAAGATTATGTCGCCCGAAAAGCGGCCGGCGGCATGGACCGGTGGGATGCGTTCGAGAAATTGTTGACGACGCCGCTTTCTGCGTCGGATATAGAGAGCGAATTATGAGCTTCAAGGCGATAGTCCAGCGCATCCATCTATGGACCGGGCTCTTGCTCGGAGCGCAGGTTTTACTGTGGATGGCGAGCGGCGTCATCATGAGCTGGTTTCACCTCGACCTTGTACGCGGCGAAACCAACGCCGTCAAAACGACGCCGCCGGAACTTGAGGCGACGGCCTATGCCTCACCGGGCGGCGTCATCGCGCAAATGAATGGCGCCACTTCCCTTGAGTTGCGCACTTTCCAGGGCCGTCCCGTCTATGAAGTGAAGGACGTCGATGGGATCGCACTATTTAATGCAAGAACCGGCGACAGGCTCGCGCCAATATCCGAAGAAACAGCACGCCGTGTCGCCAGAAACGATTATTCAGGCGACGCCAAAATTATCAAATCCGCCCTAATGACCGATCCGCCCCATGAATACCGGCGCGACAAACCGGTTTGGCGTGTCGATTTTGATGACAGCCTGCACACGCGTATCTATGTCTCGCGTCTGACCGGAGAAGTCGCCTCACGGCGCAACGATATCTGGCGTGTCTATGATTTCTTCTGGATGCTGCACATCATGGATTATGGCGAGCGGACTAATTTCAATAACTGGTTTGTCAAAATCGCATCAGCAGCGGGCCTCATCTTCGCAATTTCCGGCATGATCATTGTCGTTCTTCGCTTCCGGCACGGGCGCTATAAAAATGACGTGATGCTGTTCGCCGGGACGAAGCCGCACAAACAAAAACGCGCCGAATAAAATCGACGCGCGTTCATTTATTGTGTTGCGGATTTAATCAGAAACCGAAGTAAATAGGTTCCGGTCCGACGGGCTCGGCTTTTTTCGTCTTTGCCGCTTCTTCTTCATCATCCGCAGATTTGTTGGCTTCATCACATTGTGTTGGCGCCGTGGACTTATATTCAGTCGATTTTCCTGTGGACCCGCCGACGGCGCCGCGCATTGCCGACATCGAAAATTTCAATTGCTCCATCACCGAAGAAACAAGTGATTCTTCGCTTTTTTGGCTGGATTTTTCGTGCGCACCGCTGACGGTCACAGGACCGGCCATGGCCGCCTGGGCGCTGAGCGCAAAGGCTGCTGCGACAAATATTGTGGCCTTAATCATGATGCGTCTCTCCTGCGCCGATTATGCCTGCGATCTGAGCCTTCAGGCAAGCGGCAGATCAGACCGCGTTACACTGATTACCTTACAGTGACGTAACAAAAGGCTCAATTTCGACCATTTCGGCCCATTTTCACAAAGAAGTGACCGTCTCCCGAGCGACATATGGCCTGGGCGCGGCTTATTTCAAGGCTTCAAGGGCCGGCGTAAAATCGACCCCCAGAGCCTCGGAAACTGCCTTATAGGTTACTTTTCCCCGGTGAACATTAAGACCGTCCCGCAAATGACTGTTTTCCCTCAAGGCGTCTAGGCCCTTATTGGCCAGCATCAAGCCAAAGCGAAGCGTTGCATTATTGAGGGCGTGAGAAGAGGTCAGGGGTACAGCGCCCGGCATATTGGCGACGCAGTAATGCAGGACATCGTCAACGACATAGGTCGGGTCTTCGTGCGTCGTTGCCTTTGATGTTTCAAAACAACCGCCCTGATCAATCGCAACATCAACCAGAACCGCGCCTTCCTTCATGCCCTTGAGCATCGGCCTTGTGACAAGCTTGGGCGCGCTCGCCCCTGGAATAAGGACTGCGCCGACGATGACGTCAGCATGATGAGTTTCTTCGTCAAGCGCCTCATAGGTTGAATAGCGCGTCTTCGCGCGGCCTTCGAACAGCTCGTCAAGTTCAGCAAGACGGCGCTGGCTGCGGTCAAGAATGGTGACATCGGCGCCAAGGCCAACCGCCATGCGCGCGGCATGGGTGCCGACGACGCCGCCGCCGATGACCATGACTTTGGCAGGTAAAACGCCGGGCACGCCGCCCATCAGCAAGCCGCGTCCGCCTTGATGCGCGGTCAGCGCATAGGCTGCGGCCTGAATTGAAAGCCGCCCGGCGACTTCGCTCATCGGCGCCAATAATGGCAGGCCGCCATGCGCGTCCGTCACGGTTTCATAAGCAACGCCGGTAACGCCTGATTCCATCAGGCCGCGCGCCTGTTCGGGATCGGGCGCCAGATGAAGATAGGTATAAAGAATTTGCCCTTCGCGCAGTTGCACCCATTCGCTGGGTTGGGGCTCTTTTACTTTGACGATCATGTCCGAAGAGGCGAACACGGTTTTTGCATCCGGCGCGATCTTCGCGCCCGCCGCTTCATAGTCAGCGTCGCTTGCCTTAATGCCTGCGCCGGCGCCGGTCTGGATCAGCACCTCATGGCCATTTTGCACATATTCCCGGACACTGCCCGGCACGAGGCCGACGCGAAATTCGGAATTTTTGATTTCCTTTGGCACGCCAACACGCATGGCTCATCTCCGTTTTAAAACAGCCGCGACGCCAAGACGGCGAGGGGGTCTGACTTTCCAGATGGGGCGGACCGGCAGTCTGTCTTTGGCCGGCTATCCTCGGCGCTCATTTAGCATAATGTTCCAAGAAGCAAAGGGAAAAACTGCCTCATCCCGGAACACATTTTATGGTTGGGCGAGGCTTGGGCATTTTGCCTCTGTTACAGCGCGGTCAGGTCGCGGCGCGGGATAATTTTTCGGCGCCTGCACCCGGTGACGCGGCCCACATTAACCTTGCGCGCAGTTAAGCTGAACGCAAAGCTAATTGAGGCGCCGGGCGGGCGCTCAAGCGGCACAGTTTAGCCATAATTAGCGTAAAGACGCCCCCTCGTTTTCGGACCAATGCGATTAAATTTGGCGGCGGGTTTTTAAGCGCGCCTCAAAAGTTGCGCTTCATTCTTCTTTGAAAGCCTTTATGCACCCTGGAGGAAAAATGCTTACGACTGCCCGCGTGAATATTCCCATTCCTGTCGAAGCGCGCCTTAAGACGGTGGCGGATTATTCCGACAATGTTAATGACTATGCCCGCGAAGATTTGATCGGATTTGGTCGGCCAATCGCGGCGACATTTGCGCTGATTGCGCCAGTGGCGCTTTCATTCGTTTATCACGGCGCGGGCTTCACGGCGATGTTGCAGGTGGCGACCGTCCTCATTCTGGTCGTGGGCGGCGGGCTTGCCTATATCGGCAAGCATGAATGGCCGGCGATCGTAGCGAAATTTCAGAGCCACGTCGTCGCCAAACGCAAAGCCATTGCCGATCTTCGCTGCGGCTTCGGCGAATCGTCATTTCTCAGTAATGGCCGCGCGCCGCGCTTTTTCGAGCATGAACATGGCGTCATTGTCCTGGCGGATGCCGGCGATCTGAAAACCCTTTTCTTTGATATCTCCAATGACGGCCGCGATCCCCGCTGGGAGCTTTACGCCAATGGTGAAATGGATCGCCGGGTGTGGCGGTGGCTGCGCTTGCCGGTCTCGCGCGAGGTCGTGAAATTTTCCACCGAAGGCTCCAAGCTTGCCCGGCATCGCGCCGCGCCGGCAATCGACTCGATTGAAGAGTGGGAAGCAGTCAACGTCGCTCTTGGCGAGCCCCTTGACGGCGCCATTGTGCACCGGCCTTTCGACGAACTGACCGAAGCGATTGGACGACTGATTTACTAGCCGCCATTAACTGAGCCTAAGCCTCCCTGTCCCCAAAAACTTCCCGGGAGCGGCAATGCCGTTCCCGGGCTTTTTATTACGCAAGAGACAGCCCAAGCCTCCTGGCTGTGTGGCGCCCGGAGCCCCTTACAATCCGCAGGCGCCGCTGCTACATGACGGTTTATGGCGACGATTATCGACAAAACCCGCGACGGCCGAAGTGACAAAAAGCGGCCGCGCCACCCGGAAAAGCAAAACCGGCCAGACAGTCCGGTCTTGCGCAAACCGGAATGGATTCGCGTCAAGGCGCCGGTTTCAAAAGGCTTTGCCGAGACGCGCGCCATTGTGCGCTCGAAAAATCTTCATACAGTCTGTGAAGAAGCGGCGTGTCCCAATATCGGCGAATGCTGGGACAAAAAACACGCAACCATGATGATCATGGGCGACACCTGCACCCGGGCTTGCGCATTCTGCAATGTGAAAACCGGCGTGCCGGCGGCGCTTGATCCGGAGGAACCCGCACATGTGGGTGAAGCGGTCGCCGAAATGGGCCTCAAGCATGTGGTGATCACATCGGTTGACCGCGATGATCTCAGCGATGGCGGCGCCGATCATTTTGCCAAAGTTGTCAGCGCGATCCGCCTGGCTTCGCCGACAACAACAATTGAAATCCTGACGCCGGACTTTTTGCGCAAAGACGGCGCAGCAGAAATCGTCATCGCATCCAAACCCGATGTTTTCAACCACAATCTTGAAACCGTGCCGCGGCTCTATCTGTCGATCCGGCCCGGTGCGCGCTATTTCAATTCGCTTCGGCTGCTTGAAAAAGTCAAAGACCGCGATCCGCAGATGTTCACCAAATCAGGCATCATGGTCGGCCTCGGCGAGGCCCGCGAAGAAGTCATGCAGGTGATGGACGATATGCGCTCGGCTGGCGTCGATTTTATCACCATTGGCCAATATCTGCAGCCAACGCGCAAACATGCTCCCGTCGATCGCTTTGTGCATCCCGATGAATTCAAGTCTTATGAAAATGTCGCGCGCGCCAAAGGCTTTTTGATGGTGTCGGCGTCGCCCCTGACCCGCTCGTCGCATCACGCCGGTGAGGATTTTGCGAAATTGCGTGCGGCGCGGGAAGCCCTGCGAGACTGACGCAGCCTTGTTTACGATTCGGCGCCGGAGCGATCAGCAACGGTCCTTGGCACAGCCCTGGCGGCATTTGCGTTTGAGAAGATTACGCGCGTCGCCGCACAGCACCAGAACATCCTGATCCTCAATATCGTCGCCGACATGCGTATCGGTTGTCTGATCATTCGACTGGGTGACATTGGTTTCAACCTCAACGCGCACACCCGGTTTTTTTGCCTTGCCGTGCGCGCGTTTTTTATCAAAGTCGCGCTCGATTTGGCGCAGCCGTTGAGACAAGTCGGAAAACTGTCTTTCGGCCTCTCTGCGGTCAACCGCGGACATGTAACATCTTGCTTCATCATACATTTGCACTTCAAGGCAATTCATATGTGTTTTGCAGCGCATAACGACAGTGTTGTAGGAAGCATTGATTTCAGCGCGAAACCGGTCCAGCGGCGCGGGCGCCGGATTCGGCGCTGCATTGAGTGCGTTAATCGCCGTCTGAATCGCAGACAGGTAATTCTGCCTCTGGCCAGCGTATTGCGCCTCGCAGGTTTTGTCAGCGATATCCGTTCGCTCAACAATCGAAGGCTGTTGTGGGCCCGGTGGGAAGCCATTCGGGGGCAATTCTTTATTGTCGTGCGCACACCCAGTCAGAGCGATGATCGCTGACGCTGCTGTGCAAAACATATTTTTCATTTTAGCCCCCACATTTTAAATCAGAATAATTCGACGAGACGAAACGAACGAATTCATTAAACGGCGCATCAGCCGTCAAGAGCTTGGCGTATCTGCGGGCGATGTTTCAAAATCAAAATCCAGTTCGAGCACGCCAAAACAGCAACCGGGGTCAGGCGGCGGCAACAGGCCGGTCTCGATACAAATGAAATAGCCAATCCCGATCAATATGATGCTGAACAAGACGCCAATAATGACGTATAGCCATCTGCTGCTCTTCGACTTGTCATCACCACTGCCGGATTTTCCGAAATTGATAAATGCAATATCGAGATATTGACGACGAGTGCTGTTTGGCATTCTGCGCCCCCCGGAAATGCGTTTAGTTTAGACAATTATCGCGAAAGTAACAGCTTTATTGTTTGCTTACATAATTAGTTTTCCACAAACCTACATATAGTGTATGTTATTTCTATACAACACATATTAAGTCACTGGTATCATATAACAAAGATGGCGATCCAGCTGGTGATTGCGCGCAATCGGAATGTGCGTGTGACAATCACAAGCCACACCAATTCACTAACCGGACACACTGTCCGCCGACGGCAGTATTGTGGTTCAAGGCCGTGCAATCTGGCGGCTCCAGCAAATTGGACCGCCCATGTCTTGCCGGAAGCGTCGAAGCGCGCGTATGACACCGGGCTGAACATTCTTGATCCCGTACCGGGTTTTCGGAAGGCCTATGACGCTTAAACTATACGATCTCGCGCTTGCCGATCCGGATGTCCGGATAAGCCCGCCTTGCTGGCTGGCGAAGTTTGCGTTGCTCCACAAGGGCCTGGACTTCGAGACTGTTCCCTTGCGTTTTACCGACAAGGAGCATTATCCCGACAAGGATCACGGCAAGCTGCCGATCTTGACGGATAGTGACGAGATCATTTGCGACAGCGCCAATATCATCGCACATCTCGACAGGAAATTTTCTGACAAGCCTTTTGCAACGACCGCAGCCGAGCGCGCGGCCGCAGATTTTTATCAGGCCTGGCTGAGCGCCAATCTCTATCCGGGATTAGTTGGGATGATGTTTGTGCGCGTTCACGCGACCGCCCATGAAGATGACAAGGCGTATTTTCGCAAGACCAGAGAAGAGCGGATCGGAAAAACGCTTGAAGAATTTGCGGCGACGCCAGGGCTGAAAGTACAAATTGAGGCCGCCCTCCAGACTTTGTCCGCGCCGCTCGTTCGCCACAAGTTTCTCGGCGGGATTGAGCCAAATATCAGCGATTATACGGTCATGAGCCCGTTCATGTGGCAGCGCTGCGTCACATCGGAAACGCTCTATGAGACGCCGCAAGCAGTCGCGGCCTGGCAGGAACGCATGCTCGATCTTTTTGACGGCTATGGGCGCAAGGCAAAACGGGCCGCGTGACCGAACGGCGTACGACCACCGAAGTTCCCTTCAGCGCGGCGCAGATGTTCGATCTGGTCGCTGATATTGAGCGCTATCCGGAATTTCTTCCCTGGTGCGCAGCGTTGCGCATAATCATTCGTGAAGGCGACGCTGCAAAAGTTACGCTTACCGCCGATATGGTGGTCGCCTATAAGGTTTTCCGGGAACGCTTCAAAAGCCGTGTCCTTCTTGACCGTGCAGCGGGCAAAATCGACGTCGATTATATGGATGGACCGTTCCGGTCGCTGCAAAATCACTGGCAGTTTACGGCCTTACCCGATGGGGGATCGGTGATCCACTTTGAAATCGCTTTCGAGTTCAGCAATTTTATTCTTCAGGCGACCGCCCGCACCGTGTTCGACAAAGCATTTGCCCGAATGAGTGAGGCGTTTGTGAAACGCGCAAATGAAGTCTACAAATCGGCAGGCAAATGATATGATGAGAGACTGCAATGTTTATTGTGATTACGCGATCTGCATTTTCACCGGAAATTGAGGCTGATGTCCTGGCGTTAGCGCAACAATCCGGCCCCATCGCCCGCGCCCAGCCGGGGCTGAATTCAATGGTGATGCATATCAGTCATGATCGGACCCAATTGATGACCTATTGGAACTGGGCGCGCCGTGAAGATCACGAAAACTGCATGTCCAGCGATGAATGGCGCGCATTTATGCCAAAATGGGAAGCATTGATCGAAGCGGGAAAACTAAAATTCGATCTTGAAACCTATGAAGTGCTCGATTTTTGATTCTGCGCTCATCGACATGCATCTGCCGCCGTACCGCTACTCGCCCAATGCGCCGCCGCCGTCGGCTTTTGCGGCAATGGCGCCGAGGATGTATGAATAATCGTCAGTCCAGGGATTGACGTATTCATGCGGGGAAAAGCGTTTCCAATCTGGAAATTGCTCCAGCACTTTCATCAAGTGCTTTTCGTCTCCAATGATGACGCCGCGCACCGGAGCGCGAAGCTTCTTCAGCGATACGTCGTCAGGCGGCGCATAATTGATCGCGCGCGCCGATAATCCGGCGTCCTCGGCGAGCAAAGCAGCCACAGAGGTTACATCCACGAATCGATTGGATGTATGAAAAAACACAAGTCCTCCGGATTTCAACTTAGACCGGTAGAGGGCCAGCGCTTCACGCGTCAAAAGATGCGTTGGGATTGAATCAGAGGAAAACGCATCAACAATAATCAAATCAAAAGCCGCTGTCTGCTCTTCTTTCAGCATCAAACGCGCATCGCCGAGTTCAATCCGCGCATCAGGCTGACAATCGCTGATATAGGTGAACAGAGACGGATCCTTCGCCATGTGGACAACTGCCGGGTCGATTTCGAAAAAGACCCAATCTTCTTCATTGTTCGCGTAACAAGCGATGGCGCCGGCGCCGAGACCGATAATGGCGACATCAAGCGGCGCCTGGCGCAGTTGCCGCATCGCGTTGATCGCCTGTGAAAAAGGCGCGCCAGGACTGTAATAAAGCAACGGTTCGCGCCGTTTGTCGATTTCGCGGAGTTGAACATTGTGATTGGTGTCGCCATGAGTGAACAAGTGATAGGCGCCATATTCACCCTGGCGCTCATAGACATTAATGACGCCGAAAAAATTACGCTCGTTAAAGACTGTTTTACTCTGTTCAACCGATTGCACGACGAAATCTGAGAAATGCGTGATCGCGGCGAACGCAGCGAGCGCCGACGCAAAAACGAGCTTGTTGCGATAAACGCGAATAATTCCGATACATATGGCAATGAGGGTTGCCGTCCTGATCAAGTTCTCCAGTCTCTCCGGCAGAAGAAACGCATCCAAAGCAAATCCGATGAAGAAAATTGACGCGAGAATAATCAACGCAGCGCCAAGCGCCCGGCGATATTCGCGCATTTTCGGCAGTACGGTAATACCGATAAGCGCGCTGGCGACAATGAGCAGCGGATATTCATAAACATTGTCAAAGACGACTGGCGCGACAAGCGCTGTAAATGCGCCGCCGATGACGCCGCCAAGTGACATGGCGAGGTAGAATTCCGTCAGCCGCGCAACGGACGGGCGCAGCGCCGCCAATCGATGATGGCAATGCATCGCAATGACGAAAAAAACTGCAAGATTAACAATGACGACAAGCCAGAACGATTCGATCCGCAGCGTTGCGTAGATAATTCCCAATAGAGCGATATAGGGAAACATGCGCTCGACGATTTGCGGCCGAAGCGCCGGCTTTTTTGAAAACGCGATAATGAAAGTCAGGAGATAGAGCGCAAGCGGGCCGACCCAAAGAAATGGCGCAGCGGCTACATTGGTGGATAAATGAGAGGTCACGCCAAGCATCAGCGCAGATGGAACAGCGGCAATTATCACCCACTCGGCGCGCTGCGCCCAGCTTACGGATTTCACATTTACAGCATCAGATATTGAAAGTCCTTCCGCGGCGCCTTTGTTCGCCAGGGCGATAATGCCGGATCCGCCGATTACCGACAGCAGGATGACATAACCGACCATCCAGATGTTGCTCTGCATCGCAAGTCCCAGGCCTGGTTCAATCAGAAGCGGGTAGGAAATCAGCGCCAGCAGACTGCCGAGGTTGCTCGCTGCATATAAAAAATATGGATCTTGCGCGTTGGCATGGTTTGTATGTGAAAACCAGCGCTGCAATAGCGGTGCATTCGCGGATAGTGCAAAGAATGGCAACCCCAGCGATGCCGCGAAAAGCCCGATCAACCAGACGCCCGGCGCCTCAATCGTTGGCCTGACATTGTCAGATATTGCAATCGGCAGAAAGAGGAAAGCGATGGTGATGAGCGAAATATGAATGACCAGCTGTATTTTGAGTGAAAGATGCTTGGCGATGAGGTGGGCATATACATATCCGGCAAGCAAACTTGCCTGAAAAAACACCATCGCGATGTTCCAGACATTTGGCGCGCCGCCGAGATAAGGCAGCGCCATTTTTGTAAACATTGGCTGGACGGAAAACAGCAAAAATGCGCTTAGGAAAATGGATGCTGTAAAGGACGCAACGAGCAGCGCATCAACACGCGTAGTTGAGGCGACCATGCGCCCTGATCCCACTGTTTGCTCGCTCATATCGCCCCGTTTCGCGCATCTATGCCGACCCTCGATCCAATATTGCGGCTTTGCGTTGAAACAAGGTTAACTAATTATGGTTTCGCAAATGCAGGCGAAATTGTGTTCCAGGCGGCCGGCGTTAAGCTGTACCGGCGAGCTGCGGCGCCATCGCCGTAGCGCATGCCTCATGCCTCATGCCGTAACGCCGTCGCCAATGACTATTTTCCGCCGGACGATATCAGGTTCAAATTATTGCGTTCCCAGACGTCAGCAGTTCTGGTCGACCACAACGCGTCTCTCGATGAAATCGCGAAAAGCTTGCCGCAATGGACGGTGCGCGATCCGCATCATTTTGCAGAACCATGGACCGATGATTTTTCCAATATCGTCAGCGCAATAGCGGCGCATTCCAATGGTGGCAGTCGCGGCGGCGGCTAATCCTTCGATATATCGGTCAGCAGTATTTTCAGCGCCGTCTCAACGGCTTTTTCGCGAATAAAATGCCGGCCATTGTCATTGAAAAGGTGATGAATTGCGCTGACCTGGCCTGCCTCATCGGCAAGCCCGAACCAAACAAGGCCCACCGGTTTTTCGTCCGTACCGCCGCCGGGTCCCGCAATCCCGGTCACTGAAACCGCAAGCGTCGCGCGGGAATGGGCGATAGCGCCTTCCGCCATGGCGCGCGTGACTTCTTCGCTGACCGCGCCGTGTTCGTCGATCAACGCCATGGGGACGCTGAGCATTTCGTTTTTGGCTTCATTGGAATAGGTGACAAAACCGCGATCGACGACCATTGATGAGCCGGCAATATCGGTCAGCGCGCCGGCAATCAATCCGCCGGTGCACGATTCCGCGGTTGCGATCATGACGCCTTTTTCTGTCGCGGTTTTGATTATTTTTTCCGCCAGCGAATAGCTGTCCACCTTATGTTTCCTTCAGATCATCAGGATTCTTTATTGGGTAGACCTCATGCTTGAATCCGGCATCATCAATGCGCATAATTTCTTTCATCACGGTCACGCATCCTCTGGCAAAGCAATGGTCGCGGTCGCCATGGCGGCGATGCCTTCGCGGCGGCCGGCAAAACCCAGCTGTTCCGTTGTTGTTGCCTTAACCGAGATGCGTGATGACTCGATTTCAAGGATATCAGCCAGAGCGGTGCGCATCTTGTCGCGATGTGGACCGATTTTCGGCGCTTCGCAAATAATCGTCACGTCGCAATGGGTAATCCGGCCTTTGCGCTCGGCGACAAGGTCGCGCGCGCGCGCCAGAAACACTTCACTGCCGACGCCTTTCCATTGAGGGTCTGACGGTGGGAAATGATCGCCAATATCGCCTTCGCTGATTGCGCCGAAAATTGCATCGGTGAGGGCGTGCATCCCCGCATCGGCGTCGGAATGGCCTTTGAGTTTCTTTTCATGGACGATCTCAACACCGCAGAGGATGACGGCGTCGCCGTCCTCAAATTCGTGGACGTCAAAACCGTGACCCGTGCGATATTCCATTTTGCTCATCTTCCGTCCGAGGAGGGTTTCGGCCATGCCGAAATCCTGCGCCTGCGTGATTTTCATATTATCCGGCGAGCCGGCGATCAGCGCGACCTGCATGCCCGACGCTTCGGCAACCGCTGCATCGTCGGTCAGCATTTGTCCCGCGGCGTTGCGGTGGGCGGCGAGAATTTTATCGAATTGAAAACCTTGCGGCGTTTGCGCCCGCCACAAGCCGTCCCGGGAAACGGTTGTATCGATTAGCTTGTCGGTGCCGCTTCGCTTTAATGTGTCGTGAACGGGCAGGGCGGCAATCGCCCCGTCATTTGTATTGAGCGCATCGATAACGCGGGAAATCGTGCGCTCATCAATGAATGGCCTGGCTGCGTCATGAATGAGCACCCGGCGGGGCCCCTGATCTTCGATGCTTTCCAGGCCGATGCACACGGAATCCTGCCTTTCAGCGCCGCCAAATACCGGCTCGAGCAATTTTGCATGAAAGAGCAGCTCACCCATGGCCGCGTCATATTCACTGCGGTCGTCACGGTGAATGATGATGCGCACCGCATCGATTTGCGGATGATCGAGAAACACCGCCGCCGACCTTGCAATAACGGCGCGGCCTGCAAGACTGCGATATTGCTTCGGCCCGCCTGCGCCAGCGCGGGCGCCGCGACCGGCGGCGACAATGATGGCTATGATTTTTGTATCAATCATCGTGTTGCAGAGTCATTTGCCGAATGTTGTTTGTAAGTCTTTGGTTTAGAGGCTAAAGCTCCGCGCCGCAAAGCTCTTCGGGCAAGTATGTTCTCAATCGCCGATATAAAGCTCAAAAACAACGTGGTCCTGGCGCCAATGTCAGGCGTTAGCGATTTGCCGTTCCGGCGTGCAGTCCATCGCTTCGGCGCGGGGCTCGTGGTTTCCGAGATGGTCGCGAGTGAAGAACTGGCGCGGGCGCGGCCTGATATGGTGCGCCGCGCCGCCGGGCACGAGGAGATTTTTCCCTTTGTGGTTCAACTCGCCGGCCGGCAGGCCCAGTGGATGGCGGAGGGCGCAAAGCTGGCGGAGGCCGGCGGCGCCGATATCATCGACATCAATATGGGCTGCCCGTCGCGTCAGGTCACCGGGCAGCTTTCCGGGTCTGCACTGATGCGCGATCTCGACCAGGCGCTGCGGCTGATTGAGGCGACAGTCGATGCGACATCAAAGCCCGTCACCCTGAAAATGCGCCTGGGCTGGGATTACGATAATCTCAACGCGCCGGCGCTTGCGGCGTGCGCCGAGAGCGCGGGCATTCAGATGGTCAGTGTTCATGGCCGGACGCGCAATCAATTCTATACGGGCCACGCTGACTGGGCGGCAGTGCGGGCGGTCAAGCAGGCGGTCTCGATCCCGGTCATCGTCAATGGCGATATTATCGACGATGCTGCAGCGCGGGCGGCGATTGTCCAATCTGGCGCCGACGGGGTGATGATCGGCCGCGCCGCGACTGGACGGCCGTGGCTGCCCGGGGCGATCGCCACAGCGCTTGCGACTGGATATCCCATGTCTGCGCCTTCATTGGCGGTTCAGCGCGACGCGGCGATTTCCCATTATCGTGAAACCATTGCCCATTATGGCGCGCCTTTGGGCGTCCGCATGGCGCGAAAACATCTTGCTGCTTATATCGATCTTGCGCCGGTCCCTATGGATCCGGTCGCCCGCCGGGCGTTCCGGGCGTCGATCTGCAAACGCGCTTCACCGGACCATGTCATCGAGGCGCTGGGTCTTTATTTTGATAACGACCCGCAGGCGGCCGCCCGGCTGGCCGCTTGAGCTAGCTCACCGCCTATTTCCCACTGTTTCATTTTAGCAACAAATGTGTTGATTTTTTGCAACAATCGCCGCAGCATCCCAGCTGGTTCGGGGCTTGCAGAGGTCTGCAGCCGGATCCGGCAGGCGCAGCAGCCGAGGGTAACGCGGCGTCGCGGGGGTTTTAGTTTGGGTGTTTGATCCCGCAGGACAGCGCGAGTTGGCAAGAGAAACGCAAGAACATTCCGAAGAAGAAGGCGGCGTCCGCGCGGCGCGCCGTTTTGTGCCGCAATGGGCGCTGTCGAATACGACGGCCGCAGCGGCGCTTTTTGGCGCTGGCATCGTCGCCTTTTTGACCACCTGGTTTTTGATGTCGCCGCTGGTCGAGCGCGTCGATCGCGGCTTCCTGATGGCGATGATCATCGGCAATATCGTCATCGCTGCAGGTTTTGCGCTGCTCGTCGGCGCCCGTTTGTTTCACGTTTGGTCCGATCGCCGCAATCAACTGGCGGGCTCACGCACCCACATGCAGCTTGTCGGGCTCTTTTCGCTGCTTGCCGTGGTGCCGGCGATTATTGCATTTTTGTTCGCTTTCACTATTTTGCGCGCCAGCCTCAATGATGTGTTCAGTGAACGGATCGATAAATACCAGAACACCGCGCGCGACCTCGCCAATGGTCTGGTTGAGATAAAGGCGGCTGAACTCGAACAGCCCATGCGCCTCATTGCCCAGGATATAATTCGTCAGGAAGAAACCGGCGTTGGTTTTGAACAAACGCCGATCAGTTTTCGCCGATATTTCTACGCTCAGGCGCAAGTCCGCGGGTTATCTGCGCTTTATCTGGTTGACGGCGCTGGCCGGGTTGTTATTCGCGCAGAAATTGATCCTGGGCATTTCAATCTTCCGTCGGCTCAGGCGTTGGCAAATCTCAAAAGCGGCGAACCGGGAGAAGTGTTTGTCTTTGGCGTCAATGACGATGCGACGCTGGACATTTTTCGCGGCGCCCTGAGCCTTGATTATTATGGCGGCGGTTATCTGATCGGCTATCAGCCGATTGACCAGATTACGACGGCCCGTCTTTTTGCAGTGCGCGACGTGCGCGCCGACTGGCAGGAGGCAGAACTTGGGCGGTCACGTCTCGAGCGGGTTTTCCTCGCCGGATATGTCGTGCTCGCGGTGATTATTCTGTTCGGCGCTATCTGGCTCGCGTTGTGGGCGGCGACGCGGATTGTTCGGCCTGTCGGACGCCTCGTTAAAATGGCGGAAAGGGTTTCCGGCGGCGCGCTTGATGCGCGTGTTGAGGTTTATAAAGAAGACGGCGAACTCGGCGCGCTGGCCAGGTCGATGAACCACATGACCGCGCAGTTACAGACCCAGCGCGATGATCTGATCGATACAAACCGGCAATTCGACGATCGCCGCCGCTTTACCGAGGCGGTGCTTTCGGGCGTCACCGCTGGCGTGATCGGCCTTACCGAGGACGGGGCCATTACAATTGCCAATAAATCGGCAGCGGAATTTCTCGGTGAGGACGGCCCCCGCCTGACCGGGCAAAACATTAATGAGGTGATGCCGGAACTCGGGCGTCTCCTGAAACGGGCGACCCAATCATCGTTTTCCGAAGTTGGCGATCAGATCGACCTGGTTCGAGAGGGCCGAACCCGAATGCTTAATGTGCGAATCGTTAAAGACGACGCCAAAGAGGAACAAAGCTATGTCGCCACCTTTGACGACATTACCCAGCTCATCGCAGCGCAGCGTAACGCAGCCTGGGGCGATGTTGCGCGCCGCATTGCTCATGAAATCAAAAACCCGCTAACCCCAATTCAGCTTTCAGCGGAAAGGCTGCGGCGGAAATATCTCAGCGAAGTGAAATCAACGCCTGAGGTTTTTGATAAATGCACGGAAACCATTATCCGTCAGGTCAACGATATCGGACGCATGGTGGATGAGTTTTCGTCATTTGCGCGCATGCCGAAACCTGTGATTGGCCGTGAGGATATTCGCGAATTGATCAAGGCCGCCGTATTCCCGCAAAAGGTGACGTTTGCGGATATTGAATTTACGGTCGAACTGCCGGATGAACCAATCTATGCCGAATGTGACGGCAGATTGATCGTTCAGGCGCTTTCAAATCTTCTTAAAAACGCCGGCGAGTCGATTGCGGCGCACGTTGCCGACCGGGACGACGCTGCGCAGGGTAAAATTGATGTACGCCTTGAGGCCGATGGCGCCGTGTCGCGTATCCAGATCATTGATAATGGCGTCGGGCTGCCCGCCGCCGAACGGCACCGGTTGACAGAGCCATATATGACGACACGGTCGAAAGGCACAGGTCTCGGCCTCGCGATTGTCAAAAAAGTGGCGGAGGACCATGGCGGCTCTTTGGAATTTTTTGACGATCACAGTCTCGGGACAAGCGGCGCCCGGATGACAATTACATTGCCGCGTGCAGGGGAAGAACGAGGCGCTGCGCATGCAGCCGCGGCGGAATAAGGAACTGAAAATTATGTGGGTCTGTAAATGAGTATTGATATTCTGGTCGTTGACGACGAAGAAGACATCCGCGAATTAGTGTCCGGCATTCTTGAGGATGAAGGATTTAGTCCACGCACTGCGTCGGATTCAACGACGGCGCTCGCCGCGGTTCGGGACCGGCTCCCCTCGCTCGTTATTCTTGACGTGTGGCTGCAAAATTCCGCGATGGACGGAATTGAAATACTTGAGCAATTGAAAAAGCGTCACCCGGAACTGCCGGTGGTTATTATTTCCGGCCACGGAACAATTGAGACCGCGGTCGCCGCGATCAAAAAAGGCGCTTATGATTTCGTTGAAAAACCGTTCAACGCCGACCGGCTGATCCTGGTGATCAATCGGGCCCTTGAGGCGACGCGATTGCGGCGTGAGAATTCCGAATTGCGTGAACGAACGCCGGATTGGGGTTTAATTGGCTCATCTTCAGCGATTTCAGCCTTGCGCGGCGTTATCGATCGCGTCGCTGATGCGCGTTCGCGGGTTCTCATCTCCGGCCCGCCGGGATCCGGAAAAGAGGTCATTGCGCGCCTGTTGCATACGACGTCGCAACGGGCGGGGCGTCCATTTGTCGTTGCCAGTGCGGCGTCGATTGCGCCCGACCGCATGGAAGAGGAACTTTTCGGCATTGAGGGCGAGGATGGCGCGCCGCGCATGATCGGCCTGATGGAAAAGGCCCATGGCGGCACGCTGATGTTTGATGAAATCGGCGACATGCCGCTGGAGACTCAAGGCAAGATCCTTCGTGTCCTGGTCGAACAGCGGTTCAAACGTGTCGGCGGTGAAAAAGCGGTAGAGGTCGATGTCCGCATCGTTTCAACGACGTCGCGGGACCTTCTTGCCGCCGCCGCTGAACGCTCCTTCCGCGAGGACCTCTATCATCGTCTTAATGTTGTTTCGATCATTGCACCGGGCCTCGATGAACGCCGCGAAGATATTCCAGCGCTCGTCGCCTATTTTATTGACCGTATTTCCCGGGCATCAGGCCTTCCGAAACGGCCGCTTTCGGTTGAATCCATGGCGGCGCTTCAGACCTATAGCTGGCCGGGCAATGTCCGCCAGCTGCGTAATGTGATTGAGCGCACACTGATCTTGATGGGCCGCGATCCCGAGTTGGAAATCACCTGCGATCATTTGCCTTCAGAGGTGATGGATGCGGGGCTTTCCATTCCGGCCGGGGAAGGCCTCGAACAGATCATCGCGCTGCCGTTGCGCGACGCCCGTGAACGCTTTGAGCGCGAATATCTGATCACGCAGATTAATCGATTCGGCGGCAATATTTCTCGTACCGCGGCGTTTATTGGGATGGAACGCTCCGCGTTACACCGTAAACTCAAGGCGCTTGGCGTAAACGGCCAGGCGCGTGTAGAGAGCGCGTAATAAAGGGCGAGAGATAAGGATTTTCAGATCATGAGAGTGATCGTTTGCGGCGCTGGCCGCGTCGGCGTCGGCATCGCGCGCAGGCTTGCGCGAGAAGAAAACGACGTGACCGTTGTTGATCAATCCAAAGAGTTGATCCGCAAAGTCGCGGAGCGTCTCGATGTTCGCGGCGTTGTCGGCAACGGCGCTTATCCGGAAACCCTGGACGAGGCCGGCGCGCGCGAGGCCGACATGATCATTGCGGTCACCTATTCCGACGAAGTCAACATGGTCGCCTGCCAGATCGCCCATTCGCTTTTCGACGTGCCGACAAAAATTGCACGCGTGCGCGCCCAAGCCTATCTCGATCCGAAATATTCCGACTTGTTTACGCGCAACCATTTGCCGATTGACGTAATTATTTCCCCGGAGCGTGAAGTTTCCGAGGCGATTATGCAGCGCATGTCAACGCCGGGCGCGTTCGAGCTTAAATCCTTCGTCGATGGCCGCGTCTGGGCGGTTGGCGTCAAGCTGCGGGACAATTGTCCAATTATCAATACGCCGCTGCGGCAGGTCGCCGAGCTGTTTCCTGATCTCAAAATCACCATCGTCGCCATCAAGCGCAATGAAAAAATGTGGCGCGCCCATGCTGACGATCAGCTTGCAGCCGGCGACCAGATTTTCTTCATCGCCGATCGCCATGACGTCACCCGCGCATTGGAGATCATGGGTGAGGCTGCGCGCCAGGCCCGGCGGGTTATTATCGTCGGCGGCGGCAATATCGGCCTTTTTGTCGCCAAGGGCCTGGAAAAACTCGGCGCAATGAAAATCCGGCTCATTGAGCGCGACCAAAAGCGCGCTGAGTTCATTGCAGAAGAGCTTGAACGTACGATCGTTCTCAAAGGTGACGGACTTGATCGGGCGATTTTACGTGAAGCGGGGGTCAGCGAAGCCGAAACCGTTGTCGCCGTGACCGATAATGATCAGGTCAATATTTTGACATCTGTTGTCGCCAAGCGCGAAGGCGCCCGGCGATCGATGGCGCTGATCAATGATCATGATTATGGTCCGGTCGCCGAAGCGGTCGGCATAGACCGGTTTATCGATCCGCGGGCGACGACAATTTCGACGATCCTGCAACATATTCGCCGCGGCCGCATCAAGGGGGTTTATTCATTGTCGGACGGCGCCGCGGAACTCGTCGATGCTGTCGCGCTTGAAACGTCGCCGCTTGTGAACAACCCCTTGCGGGATGCGCCGCTGCCGGAAGGCGTGATGATCGGCGCCGTTTGTCGCGACGGTGAAGTCATCATGCCGACGGGCGATACAATTATTAATGCGGGCGACCGCATTGTTTTGATGACCATGCGTGAAAACGTCAAGGACGTCGAGCAGATGTTCCGTGTCAGCATTGAATACTTTTAAAACCGTTCCGATTATGTTCGACGCCCGGAACGGTTTAATTTCTTTGTATGGTCGCATTTTCATCGCGCGAGCCGATTCCCACTTCGCCTGGAAATGCTCCGGTAACCTGCGCGAGAGTAACGACGCATGGGACTGACAAGCATTTTTCGCGGCTTTTCGGCCATGTTGATCACCGTCGGCCTGATGATGCTTGCGCCGATGGCGCTGGCATTTAGCGGCAACGAAGACAGCGCCGGCGCCTATCTTTTTGGCGCAGCGGCGACGCTTATCTCCGGCGGAGGCGCATTTGCCGCCAGCATCGGCCGGCGCCCGGCGGCGGATTTTCGCGGGGCGCTGATTATCGTCTTGCTGTGGTGGGCGGTCGTCCCTGTTTTTGCCTCATTGCCTTTTATGATGGGCTCAGCGTCCTTTGCTGACGCCTATTTTGAGGCTGTCTCCGCGATGACAACGACAGGCGGCTGGCTGTCAAATGCCGCCGCCATTGAGAGCCCGGCGGGCATGTTGTGGCGCGCGCAACTGCAATGGCTTGGAGGGCTCGCATCGCTTGCGATTGCGGCGGCCATTTTCATTCGGCCCGCCTTTATCGGTATTGACACATTATTGCCGCCATTTTCACGAGGCGAGAGGGACTCGTTTCTGCACTCGTTGCGCAACGCGACCACGTCCTTTGCATCGATTTACCTGCTGTTGACCGCGGTTGCCTTTTCAATCATCGCGCTTTCAGGCGCGCCGTTGCTTGATGCTATCGTGATAGCGATGTCAGCAGCAGCGTCCGGCGGGTTTATTCCAAATGAAGCCGGCCTTGACGGTTACTCGCTAAGCGTCACCAGAGCCGTTTTTCCATTCATTGTCCTCGGCGGCGCCAATTTTGTTCTTCTGGCGCGCCTGTTGAGCGGCAAGCGTGAACGGGTCACCGACGTTGAAACGGGCGGCTATCTTATGATCATGGTTTGGGTCGGCGTCCTTTTCTGGGTCACGGCCGGCGCCGGCGACATAGAATTATTTGCGCCGCAGCTTTTCAATGCTGCTTCGCTTCTTTCCACCAACGGTTATGTAATTGGCGAAGCGCCGCCGCTCACCGTAGCGCTGGTGACGGCGATTATCGGCGGCGCCGCGGTCTCAACGGCGGGCGGGTTTAAGATATTGCGCTGGATCGTGATCATGCGCCGGGCCCGCGAAGAGATCAGGAGACTGGTGATCCCCAGCGCGGTCTTTGGCATCAGACGCGTGTCAAACGAACTTGGCGTGTGGATGCATTTTATTGTCTTTACAATGACGCTCGCGGTTCTCGTCGTCGCACTGTCTACGGGCGGCCACAATTTCGACCTGGCGGCGGCGGCGGCCACAGCGGCGTTGAGCAACACCGGACCCCTCATCCAGCTTGCCGAGGGCGGCGCAGCGGGATACGCCGGTTTCAGCGAACAATTGCGCTGGCTGCTTGTCGCAGCGATGATCCTTGGACGGCTCGAAGCGGCGGCGGCGCTGGCGCTTATTAACCGCGCCTTTTGGAGGTCTTGAGAGATTATGGCGGGAATAGTCTATGTGAACGGGCAATATCTGCGCAGCCGCGATGCGCGGGTTCATATAGAAGATCGCGGCTATCAATTTGCCGACGGCATCTACGAAGTCTGCCTCGTCATTGACGGCCGCTATTGGGACGCGGACGGACATCTCGACCGCATGGACCGCTCGTTGCGCGAGTTGCAAATCAGCCCGCCTATGTCGCGCACGGCGCTTGGCGCCGTGATGGCGGAGCTGTTGACCCGCAACCGGCTGAAGAATGCGCTGGTCTATATACAGATCACCCGCGGCGTTGCACCCCGAAACCATCCATTTCCCGCGCCGGAAACGCCGCCAGCGCTGGTCATGACGGCGCGGCGGTTCGATCTTGACGCCAGTGATGAGCGCGCCCGCAGGGGCGTCGCCGTCATCACCCAGCCGGACATACGCTGGGGCCGCGTCGATATCAAATCAGTCTCGCTATTGCCGAATGTGCTTGCCAAACAGGCCGCATTCGAGGCCGGCGCAGTGGAGGCGTTACTGGTCAAAAACGGCAAAATTACCGAGGGCTCGTCGTCCAACGCCTGGATCGTCAATCAGTCAGGCGCAATTGTCACCCACCCAAAAGGCCAGGAGATCCTCGGCGGGATCACCCGGGAAACGGCGATCGCCTGCGCCAGGGATTTGCAGATCAAAATCGAGGAGCGCCCGTTCTCCGTGGAGGAAGCGATCCAGGCTAAAGAAGCATTTATCACCGCAGCAACGGTTTTGGTGATGCCGGTGATAGCTATCGATGGGCGCCAAATCGGCGACGGGGTCCCGGGACCAATCGCAATCCGCCTGCGCGAAGCCTATAAGGACCGGGCGCGGCTCGCTTGAGGTCGAAGGCGGCGCGAATGTCTCCTATTGCACAAGCGGGCCATCCGGGCCACAATGGTGCTGCACTGCAATAAATTACAAGAAGAGGTGAGATGCGGCGCAAATGAGCGATAAAAAACAAAACCTTCAGGATACTTTTCTCAATCACGTCCGTAAAAGCAAAGTGCCAGTCACAATATTCCTTGTGAATGGCGTGAAACTGCAGGGAATTGTCGGCTGGTTTGACAATTTCTGCGTTCTTTTAAAACGCGACGGCCAGTCCCAGCTTGTCTATAAGCACGCCATATCCACGGTGATGCCGCAGCAGCCTGTGACGCTCTGGGATAATGAAGACGAGTAGTTTCCACTTTTGCCGGATCAACAAACCGCCATTATCATCCACCCGGCGCTGAAAGGCGGCGCGGGCGCACGTCCGCCACAGGCGCGGCTTGATGAGGCCGTCGGTCTCGCCGCCGCCATCAATCTTGATGTCGTCGCGGCAAACGTCGTTACAATAGCGCAGCCAAAACCTGCGACCTTAATTGGCGGCGGCAAGGTCGAAGAGATTAATACGCTGCTCGACAGTTTCGATCCGCGTCCGGATCTTGTGATCATCGACGGCGCCTTGTCGCCCGTACAGCATCGCAATCTTGAGAAAATTTGGAATTTGAAAGTCGTTGATCGCACGGCGCTAATCCTTGAGATATTTGGCGAGCGCGCCCAGACCGCAGAAGGCAGTCTGCAAGTTGAGCTTGCGCATCTTGATTATCAACGCTCGCGGCTGGTGCGCTCCTGGACCCACCTTGAGCGGCAGCGCGGCGGCGCAGGGTTTCTTGGCGGGCCGGGCGAACGCCAGATTGAATCTGACCGCCGGGCGCTGTCGAGCAAAATTGTTCGATTAAAGAAAAAGCTTGAAGAGGTAACGCGCACGCGCACATTACAGCGCGCCAGGCGAAAACGCGCGCCGCACCCGGTCATTGCGCTGGTCGGTTACACAAATGCCGGGAAATCGACGCTATTTAATCGCCTGACGCAATCCGCGGTGAAAGCCGAGGATCTGTTATTTGCAACGCTCGATCCGACCATGCGCGCAATTGATCTTCCTTCCGGCATACGCATCATCCTTTCCGATACGGTCGGATTTATTTCCGACCTGCCAACGCAATTGGTCGCCGCCTTTCGCGCAACCCTGGAAGAAGTTCTGGAAGCGGATCTGATCATCCATGTGCGCGATATCGCCCATGAAGATACAAATGCCCAGCGCGACGACGTCATTGCGGTGCTTAAAGAACTCGGTATTGACGCCGAGGACGAGCGCCCGGTCATCGAGGCGCTCAACAAAATCGACCTTCTCGACGAAGACGGCCGGGCGGCCATTGAGGCGATTGCACGCGCGAGTGAGGCTGACAAACCGGGCGCGATTTCTGCGCCAGTGCGCCTTGCGCTGTCGGCCGAGACCGGCGAAGGCGTTGGCGATTTGCGCGACCTCATCGAAGAAACGCTGACTGCCGCGCATGACACAATGGTGGTGATTATTCCCGCGGCGGACGGCGCAGCGCGGGCATGGCTGCATCAGCGCGCGGAAATTATCGACGAAGCTGCACGCGAGCATGAGCTGGCGCTGACAGTGCGCTTGTCAAAAAAGACACAAGGTCAGTTCTTTAAGTCCTTTCCCGCTGCCCGCGCTGAACCCATCGCGGAAGGCGCGCGCAAAACCACATGATTGTTGACCCGCAGAAAATCGCTTCGCTGATTGCAGAAATTGCCGCGGAAGAAATCGCGCCGCGTTTCGGCAAGCTCACTGCCGCCGATATCGACACGAAAACCGGCCCCAATGATTTTGTCACGCTGGCCGATCGCGGCGCAGAGGAAAAATTGCAGCGGGCGCTCACCGGGGTTTATCCGAGCGCCGCGTTTATTGGAGAAGAGGGCGCTGCCGACGACCCATCGATCCTTGAAAAGCTTCACGGCGACGGCGCCTTCTGGATTGTCGATCCCCTCGACGGCACCGGAAATTTTGTAAAAGGAAGGCCTGAATTTGGGACGATCGTGGCGCTGGTCGAAAATGGAGAGACGCGCGCCGGATGGATTTATGCAATTCCCGACCAGGCATTCGCCATCGGTTCCAAAGGCGATGGCGCGACCTGGCGCGGCGACACGCTGCTCCCGACAGCGCCGTCCGGCGATCAGCTCAAAGGCTATCGTGCGATCGGCAAGCTCATAGAGCCATGGAAATCGCAACTGACGCAACCGCTTCGCGCTGCTTTTGAAACCGAACCCACAAAATGTGCAGCTTATGGTTATATCAATCTCATTCGCGGCAGGCGCGATTTTGGCTTATATTCGAGGTGTCATCCCTGGGATCACGCTGCGGGCATTGTGATGCTTTCCGAGATTGGCGGCCGCGCCGAATATCTCGATAATGAGGCGGCTTATACGCCCATTCCGACCTCCGGTCGGCCTCTGCTGGTTTCCGGAAATCAGGAAAATTGGACGCGTGTGCGGCATACCTTATTGAAATAGAACTGGCATATTCCAGCGGTCCTGTTTTTGAATTAGGACATAAACAGACATTTGCGAGAAAAAGGCCCTGAATGAAAAATCTCTGGTCCGATCGGGAAGCGGCTGCTTCGGTTGAGAAATACGCAACAGAAGGCGTCAATGAAGACGTCGCTTTGCGCGTCTATACCAGCCGCCTCATTGGCGTTGAACCGCAACTTGTCATTCATGGCGGCGGCAACACGTCGGTCAAAACACGCATCAAGGACTTCCTCGGAACTGAGCGCGATGTCATTTGCGTCAAGGGCAGCGGATGGGATCTCGCGACGATTGAACCGGCCGGCCTGCCGGCGCTGGAATTGGCGCCGCTGCATGAAGTCCGCAAATGGGAAAAACTAAACGACGAAGACATGGTTGCTTTTCAGCGCCTTAATTTGCTCGACCCTTCATCGCCGAACCCCTCGGTCGAAGCGTTGCTGCACGCATTTTTACCGCAGAAATTTGTTGATCATTCGCATGCGACAGCAATCCTGGCGCTTTCCGACCAGGCGGACAGCGCAATGCTCTGCCGCGAATTATTTGGCGCGCGGGTCGCGTTCGTGCCTTACGTCATGCCGGGGTTTCTTTTGGCCAAAGCGACCGCTGACGCTTTTGACACAAATCCGGAGGTCGAAGGCATCATTCTCGAGCGACATGGGCTTTTTACTTTTGGCGATACAGCGCGCCAGTCCTATGACCGGATGATCGCCTTTGTCAGCGAGGCGGAAGCGGCAATTGAAAAAGCAGCGTCCCACAAAAGAGGCGCGGCCAGCCTTGAACGCGCGGCGCCGCCACAGGCGGTTGCGCCGATCCTGCGCGGCGCCTGCGCCAATAAAAACGGTCCCGGCGAATTTGACAGGTTTCTTCTGGATTATCGCACATCTGACGCTATTCGCGAATATGTTGACCGGGAAACCATCGCTGAAGACGGCGCCCGCGGTGTCGTGACGCCGGATCACATCATCCGGACAAAGAATAAACCGCTCATTGTCCCGTTCCCAAAAGCCGGCGATCTTGAAAGCTTTAAGGAGGCTGCGCGCAGCGCCGTTACGGCGTATCGGACTGCCTATGACGCTTATTTCGAACGCAACAATGCGCGCTATGACGGCGGTAAACAAAAACTCGATAGCGCACCGCGGGTTATACTGGCGCCGGGTATTGGCCTTTTCGGTCTGGGCCAAAGCGCTGGCGCCGCGAAAATTGCAGCCGACCTTGCAGAAATCACTGTTGATACAGTCCTTAAAGCTGACCGGGTTGGCCGTTTTGAAGCGCTCGGCGAGGCCGATCTTTTCGATATGGAATATTGGTCGCTTGAGCAGGCAAAGCTCGGCAAAGCAAAGCCAAAAGCCTTGCAGGGCCAGATTGTCGTTGTAACCGGGGCCGCCGGCGCAATCGGCGCCGCAACGGCGCGGGCGTTTGCCGACCAGGGCGCCGCGGTCGCACTCCTTGATATCAACCTTGACGCGGTTAAAAGCACCGCCGAGGCAATTAACGGACCCGCCTTTGCAGTCCCCTGCGATGTCACCGATGAAAGTTCGATTGCCCGCGCCTTTAACGCCGTCATCATGCAATTTGGCGGGCTTGATGTGCTCGTTTCGAATGCCGGCGCCGCCTATGAAGGGCCGATCGCCGATCTCGACGATAATATTTTGCGCAACAGTCTCGAACTCAATTTTTTCAGCCACCAAAGCGTCGCGCAGCATGCAGTGCGGATCATGCGCGATCAGGCAACCGGCGGCGCGCTGCTCTTTAACGCTTCAAAACAGGCAATTAATCCGGGCGCAAATTTCGGGGCTTACGGCGCTGCGAAGGCCGCAACGCTTTTTCTCGCCCGGCAATATGCGCTGGAATGCGGCAAGTATGGTATTCGCGCCAATGTCGTGAACGCCGACCGGATTCGCAGCGGCATATTGAGCGACGATATGATCCGCCGCCGCGCAGGCGCGCGTGGATTAACCGAAGACGCCTATCTCGGCGGCAATCTGCTCGGCCTGGAGGTGCGCGCCGAAGATGTTGCGCAGGCCTTTGTTCATCATGCGCTGGCGCTTCGAACGACCGGCGATGTGACAACGGTTGATGGCGGCAATGTCGCAGCGATGTTGCGGTAAATATCAATCATCGCCGCTCGGGAAAAAGCTTCAACAACCCTTCTTCGCTCGCCTCAGCAACGCCGCGATCGGTAATCAGACCGGTAACCAGCCGCGCCGGAGTGACGTCAAAGGCGTAATTTGCCGCCGGGCTGCCCGCTGCCGCAATATCAACCGTGACAACATCGCCGCCGGGAAGACGGCCGGTCATTTGTGTGACTTCTTGAGAACCGCGCTCTTCGATCGGTATTTCTTTCACGCCGTCGCGAATTGACCAGTCGATGGTGGTGTTGGGAAGCGCCACATAGAACGGCACATTATTATCATGGGCGGCCAGCGCTTTCAGATAGGTGCCGATTTTGTTGCCCACATCGCCGGCGCGGGTGGTGCGGTCGGTGCCGACAATACAAAGATCAACTTTTCCATGCTGCATCAAATGCCCGCCGGCATTATCGACGATAATTGTATGCGGCACGCCATGAGCGCCAAGTTCGAACGCGGTGAGGGATGCGCCCTGATTGCGCGGGCGGGTTTCATCGACCCAGACGTGAATCTCTATGCCTTTTTCATGGGCCAGATAAATCGGCGCCGTTGCTGTGCCAAGATCAACCGTTGCCAGCCAGCCCGCATTGCAATGGGTGAGAATGTTAACCGGACCGGATTTTTTCGCGGCGATCGCTTCAATCAGTTTCAGTCCATGTTCGCCCATGGCGCGGCTGATTTCCACATCCTCGTCGCAAATTTCTTCGGCGCGGGCAAGCGCAGCAACAGCACGCTCTTCTTCCGGCAGCGCGGCAACAGCTTTTGTTATCTCATCAATCGCCCAGGCAAGATTAACTGCGGTGGGCCGTGTTTTCGCAAGCCGGGTTTGCGCACGTTCCAAACCGGCGTCGCTTGGGTCTTCAGCAATGCCCAGAAACATGCCGTAAGCGGCCGTCGCGCCGATGCATGGCGCGCCGCGCACTTGCATCGTCTCAATCGCGATCGCTGCGTCTTCGAGCGTATCGAGCGGTGCAATAACAATCTCATGAGGCAGCCGCGCCTGATCGATGATTTCAGCGCCGCGCCCGTTCGGCGCGGTCCAGATCGTTCGGTAATGTTTGCCGTTAATGTTCATGGCCGGGCCCCTGATATTCTACGATTGACTGGCGGTGGTCGGGTACAGATGCAAGACGCGCAACGACGCCTAATTGGCCAGGCGCCGACAGGCGACGCCGCGCAGCGGAAATTCATCACCCGTATCGCGCCGCACGACAAAACACGCAGATCCCTGCATCATGATGTCGAATTGCGTGGGCCTTACCGTGCTTCGGCTCTCGTTCGGGCCCGGTTTTGGCGGCAACACGGAAATCACCGATGTTTTGGTTAAATCTCCCGGGCCGATTTCGATATTTGCTCTGTTCATGGCCCTGGCAAGAGCGGATTTTACAACGCCCATTGTTTGACTGTCCGTGGTCGCCAGCGCTGCATAGGTCCGGGACGGCTTTGACTGGCAGGCGCCTGTTGTTAATGCGGCAACCATCAACATCATGCCAAACTTGCGCAAAGAGATCGTCATTTACTGCCGCCTTTATTTAGTTGGGCATCGTCATATCACGATTGGTCTCGTAAATATCCCCGACGGGCTTCCCGATTGCCAGCGCCGGCGCCCCGGCTTTGGCTACGCTGGCCGTGCTGATTTTTGGTGAAGCAGGCGGGGGCGTCGGGCAGGCGCCGGTTTGGCGATATTGCAGCGCTGCCGCCAGCAGCGCCTCATTTTGATCGCCCAGAGCATGATCAAAATCGTCACTGACGGCGCATCCGGGCGCTCTTACGCCAAAGGCGGCGTTGGAATTGCCGGCAATAAACCCATCGGCATAGTCTCCAAATCCCTTGTCGTTGACGCCTCGAAACTGGATTGTGTAATAGGTCTCGCCGCAATTGTCCTGCGGGTAAAAGCCAAACGGTTTACCGCAGGTCCGGTTGCCGATCAGAATAACTTCGACGTCGATCCCACGCAGCGCGTTCATAACGGATTCGCTGGCGCTGCAGGTGCCGCCGGTGGTCAGGATGAAAACTCGCGACAGGTTGAGGCTGCTGAGGGGCGCGCCGTCCGGTAACGAAAACCCGAGCCCGGTATCGATGAATGGAAATGGGTCATTGACCGCGCCGGTCACCGGATTCCGGTTCCCTGCGGCGGCGTTAAACTGAAGTTGTTCATAGATCTTGCCGCTCGTCCGCACATCGCCCGCCACCATATAGCCAAGCTGGGCGGCGACGGCGAGGAGGCCTCCGCCATTATACCGCAAATCAAGCACAAGGTCGGTAACCCCGCTGGTCTTCATGGCTGTTATTGCATCGGCGATGGCTTTTTCCGAAGCGAACGGACTGAATGTGTTAAACAGAATATAGCCGACATCGCCGGTCGGTGTGGCGATGACGCTCGTCCGATTGACCGGTTTGGGCGTTATATCCGCCGAAATCATCATCACCGTCCGGGTAAGGGCGCTGCCCGCATCCTGAACAAGAAAATTGTGCTGTTCTCCCGCACTGGCGGGAAAGAGACCGTCATTGAGAATGTCGATTTGCGCATTCGTATTGGCGTTGACGAGGTCTACGCCGTCTACTTCAAGAATTTTGGTTCCCCGCATGAAATTCGCCTGTCCCGCGATGACCGTCGAAGCAGGAGAATTCGCCTCAGTGAAGGCGACACGAAAATCACGCGGCACGGTGGTGGAAAGGGCGATAAGTCTGGCGCCATAACCCGAAGTCGGCGCGGAGTTTCGCTCCCGCAGAAATTCATCCGTTGGCTGACTGAAGTGAAAATCGTCCTTGTCTTTGCCCGACGGCGTTGTCGCCGTAGTGCGCAGCACGTCAAAATAGGCGATAGGGTTGTTAAAACTGCGCGGATCCCGGTCAATAACTTCGGTGTTCCACAAATAGGTCTCCTGGGTCCACGACCGCAGCCAGAAATTTTCTTCGACCGTGGACCCGGGACGGTCGATAAATGGATTGCCTTCAAAATCCACGCCGGTTCGAACGGTCTGGCATCGATCCTTGAACTGGCTCGCTGACGCATATACGCCCGAAGTCCAGCTCGGGCCGGTTGGCGCAGGCGTTGGCGTGGGGATTGGCGCCGCGCGCGTCGGCGCGCCGCCGCTCTGACCGCATCCCAACGCCAGGAGGATAGTTAAAAGGAGGAACGGCGCGATCACGCGCCTGCCTGTGAGTGCTTTTATTATCACAATGTTTTACTAATAACTGTATTTGCGCAGAAGGCTGTACCAACGGCAAATAGTGCCCATTTGTTGACCGCAGTCAATGCATGCCGTCACGCCGCTCATCATACGGGCATCCGGCGGCCAGGCTTGGTTCGGCAGCCTATTCGCCGTCGCCTGTGAGCGCGGCGAGGGCAGCGCGCAATAGGGGCGAAAACGGGGCCCCTTCATCATTGGTGACGAACAGGATCGCCTGGCCTTCATCCGGCATAATGAGAAGGGCGGAGCGAAAGCCGTCATCCCAGCCAAAATGGCGCAACATGCGTTGTCCGTTCTGGTCCGCATGGACCCAGCCCATGGTTGCTGCGCTATAAGGGTCTTCGCGGATCGTCCAGCGCGGCGCCCACATATCAGCGAGTGTTTCAGTCTCCAAAATGCGCACGCCATCCAGCGCACCGCCATTCATCAGCGCCAGCGCATAGCGCGCCATGTCTTCGACATTGGTGTTCAAAGTCGAGCTCGGAGCGTGGCGGCGATTATAAGGATAGTCGTCAACCGCGGTTTTCGCGCCCGGGTCGCCAGAATGGCCTTGCGTGCGCCTGGACGGGGGGACGTCCGGGTAGATGAAGGTCGTGTTGTTCATTTTCAGCGGAGCAAAAATATTATTCGCCATATATTGTTCAAAGGATTTGCCGGAGACGCGTTCGATCACGGCCCCGAGTACCTCAAATCCGACATTGGAATATTTGCGCTCCGTGCCCGGTTCGAATAGCAACGCCCGCGGAGAGTCTTTCAGCGCCCATCGCTGCAGGGCGCCGTCGTCAAATTCAGGTTTATCCCATCCATAATCTTCGACATCAGGCATGCCGGATGTGTGCAGTAAAATTTGTCGGATAGTGATTTCTTTTTGTTTCGGTTCGGTCACCACATAACCCGGCAACACATCCACAAGCTTTGTATCGATATCGAGCTTGCCGCGTTCGGCCAACTGCATGATCCCCGTCGCCACCAACGGCTTTGACACTGACGCCCAGTGAAATACTGATTTTGTTGTGATCGGATCGCCGCCGCCAAGCGCCTTTTCTCCGAACCCTTGTGCGTAGATGAGTTCCCCATCATCGATGATGCTGATGGCAAAGCCAACAGTTTGCGATTCTTGTTGAATGTCGCTGAGCTTTTCGGTGAGGGCTGCGGCGTTGAAGTCACCGGTAGATTCCGCGCTGGCGGACGCGCCCGCGATCGCGACTATTAACCCAAACAAGCGCATCGTAGTAATTTTCAGCATCGGCCCCTCCAGGCGTCGAACAGACCCCAGCCTTATGGAAGTCAGTGTGTCAGTTCAATGTAAAAGGCGACGAATGGTTGCTGCAGGCGGCCAATGCGAAGGCCGCGGGAAAAGACTTCATCAGCCTTTACCCCTCCAGATAGCCGTTCCCCTGCAAAAATTCGACAATGCGGTCGGCGGCGTCGGCGGCGGAGATTTCAGACGTGTCGACGTCGATCTCAGCGCCCTGGGGCGCCTCATAGGCGCTGTCGATGCCGGTGAAGTTTTTGATTTCGCCGCGGCGCGCTTTGGCGTAAAGGCCCTTGACGTCGCGCTGTTCGCAAACTGCAAGCGGCGTTGAGATATAAACCTCGATAAATTCGCCGTCCGGCATCAGATCGCGCGCCATGCGCCGTTCGCTCTGGAACGGCGAAATGAACGAGACAAGGGTGATCAACCCGGCGTCGGCCATCAGCCGCGCGGTCTCGCCGACGCGGCGAATATTTTCAACGCGGTCCGCGTCCGTAAAGCCAAGGTCCTTGTTCAACCCGTGACGCACATTATCGCCGTCAAGCGTATAGGTATGACGCCCGAGATCATGCAGGCGCTTTTCAACGAGATTGGCGACCGTCGATTTGCCGGAGCCGGAAAGTCCGGTGAACCATAAAACGCAGGGGCGCTGATGCTTGGCGCTGGCGCGCGCCTTTTTATTGATGTCGAGATCCTGCCAGTGCACGTTCTGCGCACGCCGCAGGGAAAAATCGATCATGCCGGCGCCGATGGTGGCGTTCGAACGTTTGTCGATCAAAATAAATGCGCCGGTGCGGCGATTGTCTGCATAGGAATCAAAAGCAATCGGCTGGGCCAGGTTCAAATTGCAATAGCCGACTTCATTTAGCTCCAGCGTCTTGCCGGACATATGTTCCAGCGTGTTCACATGGATTTTGTGTTTTAGCTCAGTGACCGTTGCCGGAATTATACGATTGGCGGTTTTCATTAAATATTGCCGGCCGGGAAACAGCGTGTCTTCGGCCATCCACAAAAGATGCGCCGCGAACTGGTCGGTCTGCTCGGCGGGGGCCTGGCCGGCGCAGATAATATCACCGCGGGAGATATCGATTTCATCTTTCAAGGTGACTGTCACGGCCATATCCGGGCCAGCTTCATCCAAATCGCCGTCCATCGTCACGATACGCGCAACTTTGGAGCGCTTGGCCGAAGGCAGGACAACAATCTCGTCGCCGGGTTTGACTTTGCCGCTGGCGATCGTGCCGGAAAAGCCTCTGAAATCGAGGTCCGGCCGGTTCACCCATTGCACCGGCAGGCGGAACGGTTTTTCTGCCAAATCGCTGCGCACATTCACTGTTTCAAGAAACGGCAATAGCGCCGCGCCGTCATACCATGCCATCCGGCGGCTTCTGGTAATGATATTGTCGCCTTCGAGCGCCGACACCGGAATGCAGGCGATCGTCTCAAAACCAAGCGGCTTGGCGAAGGCGCGATATTCATCCTCGATCTTGCGGAAGGTGTCTTCGTCATAGCCCACAAGGTCCATCTTGTTGACCGCAAGAACGATATGGCGAATGCCGAGCAGCGACGTGATAAAACTGTGACGCCGGGTTTGGGTTAAAATCCCCTTACGCGCATCAATGAGGATTACCGCAAGATCGGCGGTTGAGGCGCCGGTCGCCATATTGCGGGTATATTGTTCATGGCCCGGCGTATCGGCGACAATGAATTTGCGCTTTTCCGTTGAGAAAAAGCGATAAGCGACATCGATGGTGATGCCTTGCTCGCGTTCGGCGGCAAGACCGTCAACCAGCAACGCAAAGTCAATTTTTTCGCCTTGGGTGCCGTGTTTCTTGGTATCGCTTTCAAGCGTCGCGATCTGATCGTCATAAAGAAGCTTTGAATCGTAGAGGAGCCGCCCGATCAGGGTTGATTTGCCGTCATCGACGCTGCCGCAGGTGATGAACCGCAACAGCCCTTTGCGTTCATGGGCGGCAAGATAGTCAATGACATTATCATCAGCGGTGAGGGGAGCATTGGCCATGTTAGAAATACCCCTCCTGTTTTTTCTTCTCCATCGAGGCGGCCTGATCGTGATCGATGACCCGTCCCTCGCGCTCGGAGTTTCGCGCCGTCAGCATTTCCTGAATGATTTCCGGCAGCGTCGAAGCGGTTGAGCGCACTGCGCCGGTGAGGGGGTAACAGCCGAGCGTGCGGAAGCGGACCATTTCTTCGGTTGGCGCAACACCATTCAATGGCATGCGCTCGTCATCGACCATGATCTCTGTGCCGTTCAGTTTAACGACCGGGCGCTTTGCGGCAAAATAAAGCGGCACAATGGGAATATTTTCCCGATAAATATATTGCCAGATATCAAGCTCGGTCCAGTTGGACAGGGGAAAGACGCGGATCGATTCGCCCTTGTGAATGCGCGTGTTATAAATATTCCAAAGCTCCGGGCGCTGATTTTTCGGGTCCCAGCGATGTTCCGCCGAGCGGAACGAAAAAATGCGTTCCTTGGCCCGGGATTTTTCTTCATCGCGCCGGGCGCCGCCAAACGCAGCGTCAAAACCGTATTTGTCAAGCGCCTGTTTCAGCGCCTGTGTTTTCATCACATCAGTATGGATCTGACTGCCATGGGTGAACGGGCCGATCCCCTGATCGACGCCGTCCTGATTGATGTGAGCGATCAGATCGAGACCAAGACGTTTTGCGGTCTCATCGCGAAACTTGATCATCTCCTTGAACTTCCAGGTGGTGTCCACATGCATCAAGGGGAAGGGCGGTTTCGATGGATAAAACGCTTTCATCGCCAGATGCAGCATCACTGCAGAGTCTTTTCCCACGGAATAGAGCATCACGGGGTTTTCCGCTTCCGCGGCAACCTCGCGCATGATGTGAATCGACTCAGCTTCAAGCCTGTCGAGATGAGTCATGACTCGCGCATCAATTTCTGCGGGCGGCTTTATATCCGCCGCCGGTGAAACGACGGATACAGACGATCCATCACTTTCAAGCGCGTCAAGACGGGCTCGCGCGGTGTCCAGCGTTTTCAACGTGCATTGGCCGCCGGCTTTTAGCCGGGCAAGACCCTTGCCGTCATTGAACAACTTGCGCGAGACGGTCGAAAGCGAGAGGTCCTTGCGTGTTGCCACCGCCTCGGCCCGCCGGATGAGTTGCTCTATTTCTGACATATGCGCCCCTGAGTTGGGAAGTATCCCACGTATGATGCATTAATTTATCCCCAATTAACAAAGAAATCACGTCGATCAAGCAAAAACTTTGCGATATAACGAATTGTGATGGGATTGTGCCCACCTTTGGAACCAGGTGAACCTGTTGACTTTGTTTCTGTCGCTTCTTATATTTCTGTTATGACAGAAAATACCGTAACTTCTATCGAGCTCAGCCCGGCGATCCGCCGGTTTGTTCTTCATTGGGGCGATCTTGGCGGACAATGGGGCGTCAACCGGTCCGTCGCCCAAATTCATGCGCTGCTTATGGTCAGCGACCGCGCCTTAACAGCGGAAGACATTGCAGAAGCGCTCGGGCTGGCGCGTTCAAATGTTTCCAACTCGATCAAGGACCTCCTTGGCTGGAACCTGGTGAAGCGCGTGCCCGTGATGGGCGACCGCCGCGATCATTTCGAAGCTGAAGGCGATATGTGGGAGATGGTCTCGCGCATCGTCGCTATTCGCAAAACGCGCGAGCTTAATCCTGCCGCTGCCGTTCTCGAAACGTGCCTGACAGACGTTAAGGCCGATCCGGCATCGAACGAGACGGCGGTAAAGCGTCTCACCGAGCTCCAGGATCTGATCTCATCGCTGAACGAGTGGTACGAGCAAATGAACAAAGTGCCCAAGTCGTCGATTGCGCCGCTCTTAAAACTCGGCGCCCGCGCCGTCGATCTTCTGGCGCCATTCATTAAGTCGAAAAAGGAACAGACGCCGAGAAAAACGGAACGATCTGCCGATCTAAGCAAGGAACAACCAGTGGACTGAGAAGCGGCGTTTGGCGCAATAACAACAGGAGAACGAGCCATGGCCTATGATGCTTTTGTTGCGGACAAGAATCTCACTGACGTTGTTGAAGTCTCTCACGGGCCGACAAAAACCGGCGCGGCAATGTTGCTTTCATATCTCGCCGCAGCGCCGCTTATCGCTGCAGCGCTTGTCATTGTTGCAGACGGCGCCAGCCCGGCGCTCACCTATTTTATGGGACTTTACGGCGCAGCGCTGATTGTCTTTTTTGGCGGCGTGCGCTGGGGCGTTGCGGTGATGAAACCCAATGGCCCGACGATGAAAAGCCTCGTTGGCGCCATCCTTCCACTGTTACTAGCCTTACCGCTATTTTTGCCCGGCGACGCTTCTTGGAAATTCCCAGCCGTTATGGCGCTTGTCGCTTTGCTGTTGATCGACGATCTGCGTGCGACGCAGCGCGGCTCTGGGGCGCCCGCCTGGTATCTCGGCGTTCGTCTACCACTCACGGTTCTCATCGAATTGGCATTTCTGGTCGCGGTGGCTGGAATGAGAACATAGTCAAAACGATGCTCGACCGAGCGGCGCCTGCGAATTTGTTTTCAGTGCTTTTTTTGGATATGCGGATCTGCAATTGTCTTGCCTCACATAACGTGAATATTAAGGCCAGCGTTTATTAGGATCACAGAGATTTCAGACCCGCTTCAAATCATGCTCCTTTTCGCCGCTGGCGTCGCCTCGGGCTGGATCAATGTGCTCGCCGGCGGCGGATCGATCCTTGCGGTGCCGATCATGGTGTTTCTCGGCCTGCCCGGACCCGTCGCCAATGGCACCAACCGCATCGGCATCATCGCCCAGAATCTTGTCGCCGTGTACGGATTCTTCCGCAAAGGCTTTTCAGATTTCAAACTCTCGGCGTCGCTTGCGGCTTGCGCTTCAATCGGCGCGTTTTTCGGCGCCAATCTCGGCGTGCGACTTGATGGGGTCTGGTTTGACCGGACGCTGGCGCTGATCATGCTCGGCATTCTCGTGATCATGATGACCGGCGCCGGACAAAAACCAGCATCGGAAACCGGCAAGGCGCGCAATCTTATTCTTGGCCATATTCTTTTCATCGGCGCGGGGTTTTGGGGCGGGTTTATTCAGATTGGCGTCGGGCTGATTCAGATGCCGATCCTTAATCGCGTGATGGGGCTCGATCTGGTGCGCGTGAATATGCACAAGGTCTTCGTCGCGCTCGTCTTCTCAATTGTCTCGCTCGGCGTTTTCGCCAGCCAGGTTAAAATTGAGTGGGTGTTAGGGATTGCGCTGGCGGCTGGTTACGCCTTCGGCGGCTGGCTGGGCGCCAATGCGACAATCGAAAAAGGCGCACCGCTGATCAAGCGAGTCTTTTATCTAGCTCTTGTCGCAATGGCCATAAAATTGCTGTTTTTCTGAATTAGCGACGCTTGCCAGGCAATTATAGGCGAATGAAATGCTCTTTGGCGCTTGGGCAATACTGTGTGTTGGTTCAGTTCTTTGGATGGTTCTATACCTGATAGGAAAAATTCGGAGCAGCGACGAAAACCAGATATGGCCTTTGGAAACATTCCTGGGAATGACTTGGCTATTTTGGACGGCTGCCCTCATAATATTTGGCGTCTATCTTCCCTTCTTGGTTTACGGGCCTGTTACGGCGTTCGTGGTGGCAATTGTCATAATTGGATTTTTAGTAGACATTTCGATTTTCGTTTTGCCTGCCTTCTTGGTCAGTTTCATTTCAGGAGCCGTGAGTTATTTCTATTTTTTCAGCAAACGAAAATACTGGACGGCAGCGTTTGCCGGAAATCTTTTTGCGCTAAGTACTCTTTTTCTGATGACGCCTAGTTATCTCGATAAGCCAATCAAACTTGCTGCCTTAGAATGCGCTGGAACCTCTGAAACACTGAACATGACGCATTCTTCCACTCGGCTTTGGGAAAAGCTGGCGTCCTTCAATAATTTCTTTCTCTATGAGTCCTTTCGGAAACCCCACGCGGTTCTCATCACGCGCAACGGCGTCTACCACTGGAGTTATAAAGAGAACCGATTTTATCGAGTAGGCCAGGTAGAACGGTCACCCGAAGAGGCGCGTGCGCACTATTTTTGCCCGCCGAAGTGACGTTTTAGTTCGACGCGTTTTCTACCTGCCACTAATGGCAATGGCTGTTAAGCTGTTGTTTTTCTAAGATAAGTTTTCCAGAGGCGTTATGACGCCGTTTTCCCCAATGGACAGTCTGTCGCAGTTCCGGCAGGTAGGGCGTAACTGTTTGAGGGCCGCAGCGCCGCCCTCCTACGATTACCGACATTTCAACAAGGATGCCCAATGATCACCCATGACGTTCACGCCCATCGCTCCAGGGATAATCTAAAGCGCGAAGACCAGCTTGCCTGGAAAATTGCAGCGGTCGCGGCCGATCCGGTTGAGGTCGATAGCGAAGCGACAGACATGATCATCAACCGCATCATCGACAATGCGTCCGTCGCGGTCGCATCGCTTAACCGCGGACCCATCAAATCTGCGCGGGCGATGGCAAACGCGCATTTGCGGTCGGGCGGCGCAACGCTTTTCGGCGCGCCAGCAGATCACAAGGTCTGCGCCGAGTGGGCGGCCTGGGCCAACGGCACGGCTGTGCGCGAGCTTGATTTTCACGACACGTTTTTAGCCGCTGACTATTCGCATCCCGGCGATAACATCCCGCCGGTGCTCGCTGTCGCGCAGCAATGTGGGCGCGACGGCCGCGATCTCATACGCGGCATCGCGACCGGCTATGAGATTCAAGTCAATCTGGTTAAATCGATCTGTCTTCATGAACACAAGATCGATCACATTGCGCATATCGGCCCGTCGGCCTCCGCTGCCGTCGGCACGCTGCTTGGTCTTGATACGGAGATTATTTACCAGTCGGTGCAACAGGGCCTTCATACGACTGTAACGACACGCCAGTCGCGCAAAGGCGAGATTTCCTCATGGAAAGCCTTTGCCCCGGCCTATGCGGGAAAACTTGCGATTGAGGCTGTTGATCGCTGTATGCGCGGCGAGGGTGCGCCGAGCCCGATTTATGAGGGCGAAGATTCAGTTATTTCCTATATTCTTAATGGCCGTACCGCACGTGACAAAGGCGAGAGCCCCTATGCGCCGAGCTATCAGGTGCCGCTGCCGGGCGCGGGTGAGGCGAAACGGGCAATCCTTGAAACCTACACCAAGGAGCACTCGGCGGAATATCAGTCACAGGCGTTGATCGATCTGGCTTTTCGCATGGGCCGAGAGATCGGCGATTTCGACAAGGTGAAATCGATCGTTCTCCATACGTCGCATCACACCCATTATGTCATCGGCACCGGCGCCGGCGATCCACAGAAGATGGATCCCAATTCCAGCCGCGAAACCCTCGACCATTCGATCATGTATATCTTTGCCGTCGCGCTGCAGGATGGCGCATGGCATCACGTCAATTCATACGCACCGGAACGCGCCAGGCGCGAAGACACGGTGCGCCTGTGGCACAAGATTTCGACGATCGAAGATCCGGAATGGACGCGGCGTTATCATTCCCATGATCCCAATGAAAAAGCCTTCGGCGCCCGCGTTGTCGTGACCATGGAAAATGGCGACGTCATCGAGGACGAGCTTGGCATCGCCAACGCCCACCCCTTTGGCGCGCGTCCTTTCGGCCGGGCCGAATATATCAAGAAATTCCGGACCTTGACGGAAGATATTCTGAAACGGTCTGAATCCGAGCGCTTCCTCGATCTGGTGCAGCAGCTGCCTGATTTGTCTGCAGCGCAAGTCCTGGCGCTCAATCCCGTCGCGCCGGCGGACTATCTGGTTGAGAATGAGGCGAAGGGGATTTTTTGAACATTTGTCACACATACAATCCTCATCCTTATCTGTGAGGATGAGCACTGGCACATGCCGGCGGGGTCACTCGCTGAGGAACGGTGTCTAAAGCACTATGGATGAGACGGCCTCCGCCAGCACCCTTCCAATAACACCATCCCCACAGATAAGGATGAGGAGTCAATAAATGACTGCTGATAGAATCAAAGAAACCATCGGCCGCTGGCACGAAATGATCGCTTCGCGCGATCTCAATGCGCTGCATGAACTCATTCATCCCGACGCCGTGTTTCGTTCTCCCGTTGCACACACGCCTTATCAGGGGCGCGACGCCCTGGTGCTGGCGCTTTCCACGGTGATCAACGTCTTTGAGGAATTCACTTATTACAGGGAATTTACCACCGAGGATGGCAAGGATGTCGTTCTGGAATTCAGCGCTAATGTGGGCGGCAAACAGTTGAAAGGCGCCGATTTTATCAATTTCGATGATGAGGGTTTGATCCGCGAGTTTGAAGTGATGATCCGTCCGGCCAGCGGGCTGATGGCGCTGGGTGAGGAAATGGGTAAGCGCGTCGGTGCGAAACTGAGCGCATTCAAATAGATGGCGGCGGTTCTTTCATCCGAAGCCGAAAGACGCGTTCGCGACAGCTTTGCGCGCCAGGGCTTCATGAAGAAACTCGGGGTTGAATTTCACCGCCTCGATTATGGAATTTGCGAACTCACCGTCGCGTTTGACGAGAGCATGACCCAGCAACACGGGTTCTTTCATGCGGGCGTGACAACGACGCTCGCGGACAATGCTGCCGGTTACGCCGCCTATTCCATCATGCCGGAAAACTCGACGGTCTTAACCACAGAATTCAAGATGAACCTGTTGGCGCCGGCGCGCGGACCAAAACTCCTCGCGCGCGCAGAAATTATCAAACCAGGACGGACGCTTATTGTGGTGCGTTCCGATGTTTATACGATTGATCACGATCAGGAGACCCATATCGCGACCATGCTTGCAACCGAAATGTGCCTGATGGACAAGGAAGATAAACCGCGAGCCTAACTCTGCCGCTAAACGGAAAGAATGAAAAATGCTGTTCACGACAAAATCAGCTGCCGAAAAACGCGCAGCTTTTCGAAAAGGCCTCGCCTCAGGCAAGCTCCTGCAGTTTCCCGGCGCGTTTAATCCGCTTTGCGCCCAGATGATCGAAAACAAAGGCTTTGACGGCGTTTACATATCCGGCGCCGTGATGGCTGCCGATCTTTGCTTGCCGGATATCGGCATCGCGACGATGACGGAATTTGCCGATCGCGGTCATCAGATCGCGCGCGTCACCGACTTGCCTGCGTTTATCGACATCGATACCGGCTTTGGCGAGCCCATGGCGGCGGCGCGCACGGTGCGGACGATGGAGGAGATGGGGCTTTCCGGCTGTCATATCGAAGACCAGGTGATGCCCAAGCGCTGCGGTCATCTCGACGGCAAGGAAATCGTACCGACGGATATCATGGTCCAGCGGGTGAAAGCTGCGGCGGAAGCAAAACGCGATCCGAATTTTGTGTTGATTGCCCGTTCCGATGCGCGAGCGGTGGAAGGGCTCGACAGCGCCATCGATCGCATGAAAGCTTATGTGGATGCCGGCGCCGACATGATTTTCCCGGAAGCGATGAAGTCGGAAAAAGAATTTAAAGCGGTGCGCGCAGCGCTTGACGTACCGATCCTCGCCAATATGACGGAATTTGGAAAAAGCCGCTTGTTGAACAAAAAAGAGCTGGAAGACCTCGGCTTTAATGTGGTGATTTACCCGGTAACGACCTTGCGTCTCGCAATGGGCGCCTGCGACCGCGGGCTTGATCGCATATTGAAAGATGGCGACCAGAATGGCATCCTTGATGAAATGCAGCATCGCCGCGATCTGTATGATTTATTGCGCTATCATGATTACAACAAATTCGATGAGTCGATCTATAATTTTCAGGTGAGCGATACGCCTGCGGAATAGTTATCGAAACTCTCGGAGAGCATTATGAGCGATGGAACAAATTACAACATAAAGACCGATGTCAAATATCCGGCGATGGCAAAGTTCGACATCAAAGATGTCATCGACGCCAACGATGATAAATGGTTCAACCAGACGCTGGTGAAAATCAATGACAGCGTATTGCGGCTTGGCGTTTTGGAAGGCGAATTTCATTTTCATAAGCATGACGACGAAGCTGAATTGTTTTACGTCCTTGAAGGAAATCTGCTGCTGGACGTTAACGACGAAACCCACGAATTGGGACAGGGGCAGGGCTATGTCGTGCCCAAAGGCGTCGTCCATCGAACCCGGGCGCCGTCGCGAGTCGTGGTGTTGATGACGGCGTCGGCCGGGGTTGTGCCGACCGGCGACTAAGACCCTGCAATGCGCACTCAACCCATTGTTTCAATTGTAAAAATACAACAGCTCCCGGGCCTTTCCTTCCACCCGGTAATATAGCATAACGCGCTGCAACATGACCGCAGTCCGGACCCTGGAACTTCCATATTATGCTGTCATTTTTTCAGCGCAGCGCGCCAGGGGCGATGCCGGTTATGGCGCGGCGGCGGCGCGCATGGAACAGCTGGCGGCGACAGCCGGGTTATCTCGGAATTGAATCGGCGCGGGACGAAGCGGGATTTGGCATAACGGTTTCCTATTGGGAGTCAGAAGAGGCGATCAAAGACTGGAAGCAGAACGCAGAGCATTTGGAGGCGCAGCGCCGCGGCGTTGAAAGCTGGTGCTCAAATTACATTGTACGCATCGCGAAGGTTGAGCGTGCGTATGGGATGAAGAATAAAAAGACCGATCAGGAGAAGACTGGATGACGGAGACTAAAATCAAATATGGCCTGGCAGGCGTGGTGACCGACGACACTGCAGTGTCGAAAGTGATGCCTGAGACGAACTCGCTCACCTATCGCGGCTACGCCGTTCAGGATCTCGCCACCCAGTGCCGGTTTGAAGAAACCGCTTATCTGATCTGGAATGGCGAATTGCCGACAAAAACGCAGCTTGAGGCCTTTAACGCCCAGGAAAAGGCCAATCGCGGCCTGACAGACAACATGATCGCGGTCATGCGCAGATTCCCGAAGGGCGCCCATCCCATGGCGACGCTGCGGACTGGCGTGAGTTTTCTCGGCCTCGAAGATAAAGAGATCGAAGATCACGCCACAGATAAACTCTATGAGCGTGCGATCAGCCTTTACGCAAAAATTCCGCAAATTGTCGCAACGGATTTTCGGTTGCGCAACGGCAAAGAGCCGATCGGGCCCGACGCCAGTCTCGGGTTTTCCGAAAATTTTTTCCATATGTGCTTTGGTGAAGTGCCCGCGCCGGAAGTGGTCAAGTGTTTTGACATTTCGATGACGCTTTATGCAGAGCATTCGTTTAACGCCTCGACTTTTACCGCCCGCGTCATCGCATCGTCGCTTTCCGGCATTTATTCCGCCGTCACCGGCGCTATCGGCTCGCTCAAAGGCCCGCTCCATGGGGGCGCGAACGAAGCCGTCATGCATATGCTGGAAGAAGTCGGCGCAGCGGAGAATGCAAAAGCGTGGATGCTCGACGCCCTCGCGACTAAGAAAAAGATCATGGGCTTTGGCCACCGGGTTTATCGCTCCGGCGACAGCCGCGTGCCGACCATGACAGACGCCTATAAAGAGATGGTCGATATTATCGGCAGTGACGAAGCCAATAAATATTGGAATATGTCGCGCATTCTTGATGAGACAATGGTCGGCGAAAAGGGCATATATCCCAATCTCGATTTCCCTGCTGGACCGGCTTATTATCTGATGGGTTTTGAAATTCCGATGTTCACACCGATTTTTGTGATAAGCCGCATAACCGGTTGGACGGCGCATATTATGGAACAGCTGGGCGACAATAAGCTCATTCGTCCGCTTTCAAATTACACCGGTCCCGCGCAGCGAGATGTGATTGCAATGGCAGACAGGTAGGACTGGCGATGGCGGGACAACTAAGAGAGCGAACGGATGAAGAACGCGCGCGCGCCATGGAAGCCGTATGTGAGCTGATCGAATGGATCGGCGACGATCCGAAGCGCGAAGGTCTTGCCGATACGCCGCGCCGCGTCGTTGACGCTTTTCTTGAATATTTTCAAGGCTACGAGCAATGTCCGGAAACCTATCTTGAACGCACCTTCGAGCAGGTCGGCGGCTATGACGAAATCGTCTTGTTGCGCGATATTCCGTTTCATTCTCACTGTGAACACCATATGGCGCCGATCATCGGCAAAGCTCATGTGGCCTATCTCCCGCACAACAAGGTCGTCGGCATTTCCAAACTCGCCCGCGTTGTCCACGCCTATGCCAAACGCCTCCAGGTCCAGGAGCGCTTGACCGCAGAAATCGCTGATTGCATCCAGAAAGTGCTGGAACCTTGTGGTGTCGCGGTGGTGATTGAGGCGACTCATGCCTGTATGACGTGCCGCGGCGTAGAAACGCCTGGCGTGATTATGACGACTAGCCGGATGATGGGCGCATTTCGCGATGACGTAAAAACACGCGAAGAAGTCATGCGGCTGATTGGCCTTAAATAGCAGGATAGAGATTGAACAATGCCATATGAATGCATTCTTACTGAAACCGAGGGCAGCGTCGGCGTTATTACGCTGAACCGGCCGGATGCGCTTAACGCATTCAACAAGACATTGATGGATGAGCTGACAGATGCGGTAAAGAAATTCGAAGCTGATGACGCCATTGGGTGCCTGATCATCACAGGCTCGGAAAAGGCCTTTGCCGCCGGCGCTGACATCGTTGAAATGGCGTCAAAGAATTATATCGACGTCTTCAAAGAAGAATTCATTACCGCAAATTGGGAAGAGGCCTCTCGCGCAAGAAAGCCGGTCATCGCTGCGGTTTCCGGATACGCCCTTGGCGGCGGCTGCGAACTCGCATTGATGTGCGATTTCATCATCGCGGCCGACAATGCAAAATTTGGTCAGCCGGAAATTTCCATTGGGGCGATGCCCGGCGCCGGCGGCACACAGCGCCTCGCGCGGTTCATCGGCAAGTCTAAAGCGATGGAAATGTGTCTGACCGGCCGTATGATGGAAGCCAAAGAAGCAGAACGTTGCGGCCTTGTGAGTCGAATTGTGCCGAAAGGCGAATTACGGGAAGAAGCCATCCGGGTCGCTAAACAGATTGCAGGATTTTCACGCCCGATTGCAATGCTGACCAAGGAAGCGGTAAACCGCGCTTATGAAACGACCTTGTCCGAAGGCATTCGGTTCGAGCGGCGCGTCTTTCATTCTGTGTTCGCCTTTGAAGATCAAAAAGAAGGCATGGCGGCGTTTACCGAAAAGAGAAAACCGAATTTCAAGCACCGGTAGCGCAGCGGGGCGTGTTTGGCGCACTAATTCCGGCAGCTTCATTGGCGCTGTCTTGCAACTGATCTAAAAGGGGCGCCGATGGATAATCTCGTATTGGCATTTGCAATTATTGGCGCTCTTGGCGTCGGCGCCCAATGGCTTGCCTGGCGGTTTAATTTTCCAGCGATTGTGTTGATGGCAATCGCCGGTGTCCTCGCAGGGCCTGTCTTTGGGGTTTTTTCAAATCCAGATGCGCCGGCGGGCGCGCCGCCAATGGAATTTTTGTTCGGCGATTTTTATCGGCCGATTATCGCCATCGCCATTGCTGTCATTTTGTTCGAAGGCGGACTGACGCTGAACTTTGGCGAAATCCGCGGTCTGATGAAGGGCGTGCGGCGGCTTGTTATTCTAGGCGCGCCCATCGCATGGATTCTTGGCGCTGTCGCCGCCTATCTGATTGCAGGGCTGTCCTGGCAGGCGGCGCTTTTGTTCGGCGGCGTGATGGTGGTCACCGGACCGACGGTGATCATTCCCTTGTTGCGTCAGTCCAGACTGAATCAGCGGCCGGCGACGCTGTTGAAATGGGAAGGCATTATCAACGATCCAATCGGTGCGCTGCTTGCGGTTCTTGTCTATGAATTTCTGGTATTCGGCGATCTTCATGCATCGCCGGGAGAAATCATCGGTTCAATTGTCGCCGCTGCAATCCTTGCCGGGAGTTTCGGTTTTGGCCTTGGACGATTTGCCGCCATGGCGTTCAGGCGCGGCTGGGTGCCTGAATATCTCAAACCGCCTGTTTTGCTAACGCTGGTGCTGGTTTGTTTCGAGGCGACCAATCTTTTGCAGGAAGAAGCCGGTCTTCTAGCGGTGACGGCGATGGGCGTCACAATTGCAAATTCACGCATCGCCAGCATCAACGATCTGCGGTTGTTCAAAGAAAATATCACTGTGTTGCTGGTGTCTGGCGTTTTCATCATGCTCACAGCAAACTTAACTTTCGAATCTGTGGCTGCGCTCGAATGGTCGTCCTTCTGGTTTATCGCTGCGATGCTGTTTGTCGTGCGCCCGGTTACGGTATTTCTTTCAACCATTGGCGCCGGGCTCTCCTGGCAGGAGCGCCTGCTTGTCGGCTGGATTGCGCCGCGCGGGATTGTCGCCGTCGCGGTGTCGAGCTTTTTTGGCGCATCCCTGATGGCGGAAGGTTATATCGATGGAGAAAAACTGATCCCGCTGGCCTTCGCGATGGTGTTTGCAACAGTGACGCTGCACGGATTTACTATCGGGCCGATTGCGAAGGCGCTCGGACTGGCGTCACGGGACCAGCCGGGCGTCCTGATCGTCGGCGCATCGCCATGGTCAACCGCGCTGGCGGCAAAGCTGAAGGAGCTGGAAACGCCGGTCCTCATTGCAGATACCAGCTATCGCCGGTTAAAGCCTGCAAGGCTGGCAAATGTGCCAACCTATTATGGTGAAATCCTGTCAGAAGTGACCGAACACCATGTTGATCTTAACCGCTTTGGCTATCTATTGGCGGTGGGCGGCAACGAGTCGCATAACGCGCTTGTATCAACAGATCTCGCGCCCGAGTTGGGGCGCGCATCGATCTTTCAGGTCAACGCCCGGGGCAAAGAAGAAGAAGATCGACAGGCGCTTTCTTACACGCTTCAAGGCCGAACATTTCTTCATTCTGCTGCGCCTCTCGACGAACTTCAACGGCGCCATTACAGCGGCTGGGTCTATCAGCGCACCAGACTGTCGGAAGAATATCCGCCGGAACGCTATCTCGACGATCTGGGCGACGAATATGAGATTGTCCTTGTGATCCGCAGGGACACCCTGATGTTTGCGTCAAAGGAAGCTCCGCTAACGCCGGAAATTGGCGATACGGTGCTCGCTTATCTACCCAAGGCGCCGGATCCAAAACCGGAAAAAACCAAACCGGCCGGCGACGAAAATGAAATCAAAACGCCTCCGCCCGTAGAGGCTTGACCGCACCCCATGGCGCGCCGGGTTTGTGTGGTTAACAGCCCGTTAACGCCTGCACACATGATGTGAATGCTTAACGGCGTATTAGCGCTTCTTGCGTTACGTTTTTCGCCAAGTTGAAACCATTCGCGAGCGCCAAAATTGTTTACAAAATCAGAAGGATCGCTGCTTGCTGATTTCGGATCGCGCATGAGTGAGGCACTCGTGCATCATCGCGCCGAATTGGAAATCCAGTCTGCGCGCATTGAGGCGGAGCTTGCGATCAAGGCCCGGTCAGAATTCCTCGCGAATATGAATCACGAATTGCGCACGCCGCTGAACGCGATCATCGGTTTTGCATCAATGTTGCGCGACACGGGCGCCTATGATCTGGATGATGAGCGGCGCGGCGAATATGCAGAATATATTCTGCAGTCGGCTGACCTTCTGCTGGGGCACATTAACACGATATTGGAAGTGGCCGCTCTCGAAAGCGGCGGCGTTGAGATGCAGGGCGACGCCGTGGAACTCGGCGCTGCGCTGTCCGCGGCGCTCGATCGCGCCAGAATTCGCGCTGATGCGGCCGGCGTCAGTTTGGAGCGCCGCGACGACGATACGGAAATCTTTGCCTGGAGCGACCATGATCGCACCTGTCAGGCGATCGATCATCTCTTACAGGCAGCGATAAAATCCTGCCGAGAGGGCGGCCGCGTCCTCGCCCGCGCCAGCATTGACGAAAATGGCTGGGCGGAAATTGCCATTCGCGATGACGGCGATGGATACACTGACGAAGAGGTCGCCGACGCGCTGGAAGCCTTCAAGGAATTACACCGGGGCCTCGACCGGTCGTTCTCGGGACCTGGCGTCGGCTATGCGGTGGCGAAAACCTTTGCCGAAATGCAAGGCGGCCAATTCCATATCAAAAGCCGTAAGGGAAAAGGCACGCTGGTGCGTATGATCCTGCCGCCGTCGGATGGGGGCGCCGCATCGCAGCCTTTCGACAATGAAGAAGAAATCAACGTGGAGATGACCAATGACGCCGCATAATGCAGCAGTGAAAAGGTCGCGGGTTGGGGTTCAAAAAGGCGCTGCGGCGCCGACGTCAGAACCGATCGACTCGGCGTTTCAGGAAAAACCGCGTGTCGGCACCGTAATCTCGATTACCGGATCGCACGCCCTGGTGATGCTCGATCCGGAACAGCCAAACGACGATCGCGAAATGCGACCGCAGCTCGGCGCTATTATGAGCGTCGATGTCGGCGCCACCATTGTTCTTGGCCTGATCTCGGCGATGAGCGTGCCCGCGCCGTCCCTCGACGGATCGTCGCCGGCATTGCGCATTACTGAAGTTGAATTGATTGGCGAATTTACGAAGCCGACAGTGAACGCACCGGCGCGGTTTCGGCGCGGCGTTTCGGCCTATCCAACTCTTGGCGACGAAGTGCATGTCGCCACTCGTGACGAATTGGCCTCGCTGTTTGTTGTCAATGGACCGGCAAGCGTGCGCATCGGCGCCGTCAAACAGGATACGCACATCCCGGCGACGATCAATGTCGATGAAATTTTCTCCCGCCACTGCGCGGTATTAGGCACCACCGGCGCGGGCAAGTCCTGCGCAATCGCGCTGTTGTTACGCGCTGTTTTGCAGCGCTTTCCTCACGGTCATATTGTCATTCTCGATCCGCATAATGAATATTCAAGAAGTTTTGATGACGGCGCGGTCGTATTTGACCCATCGAATTTCACCTTACCATATTGGATGCTGACTTTCGACGAGTTGGTCGAGGTTCTTTATCCCACCCGGGAAAATTATCCCGAGGAGATCGAAATTCTTGCCGATCTGGTGCCGTCGGCGAAAAGGCAGCATATGTCGCAGACAAATCGGCTTGCAAAGCTTCGCGGCGCCGACGCCAATGCCGTCACTGTTGATACGCCCTTGCCATATCGGCTCTCCGAATTAATCGGCATCATCGACAAGACGCTCGGCTCCCTCGACAGTAACCGCAACCCGGCGCCCTACAAGCGGTTGCGCAACCGTCTTCAGGCCATCAGTCAGGATCTGCGTTATGCTTTCATGTTCGGCAGCCTCACCGTTCAGGACACGCTGGCGGACCTCCTCGGCGCGTTGTTTCGCATTCCCGCCGCCGGACAACCGGTTAGCGTGATCGAACTTGGCGGATTGCCGCCGGAAGTCGTTCAGGTTGTCGTCTCTGTCGTGTCGCGCCTGGCGTTCGAGTTCGGGCTGTGGAGCAATGGTGCGGCGCCGATCGCGTTGATCTGCGAAGACGCGCACCGTTACGCGCCGCGTGATCCCAAGGAAGGCTTCGGACCGACGCGCCGTTCGTTGATCCGCATCGCCAAGGAAGGCCGCAAAACCGGCGTATCCTTGTGGCTGGCGTCTCAGCGTCCAACAGAACTCGACCCAACCGTCCTGTCGCAGTGCAATACGATTTTCGCGATGCGCCTTGCTAATCAGGCCGACCAGGACGCGTTGCGGGCGGCAGTCCCGGACGCATCGACAAGTCTTATGAGCTGCCTGCCGTCACTGGGGCTTGGCGAGGCTATCGCTGTGGGTGAGGGCGTGCCGATGCCAACACGGATCCGCTTCGACGCATTGCCCGCGAGCGCCATCCCCAGCAGCCTGACGGCGAGTTTCACGGATGGCTGGTCTGTCGAAATCGAAGACAGCAGCTTTATTGAGCGCATTGTTGAGCAATGGCGCGCGCAGAAAATGCTGACGCCTGATATCGAATAAATCGGAAACAAAGCCGGATTGCCTCTTGATCGCCTGCGCCCTTCGCGCACAATGCGGTCAACAGCAGGATCATCTCGCTTGGATCATCTATCCTGCTTTTGATTCTTTGATTTGTCGCGTGATCGAACCGGAAAACCGATATTCACTTTTCCTGATCACGCTCCGGTAGGGCCAGATTCGATGATGAAAACATTATTGACCATCGTTGCGGCTGCGGCGCTGCCGCTTTGCGCAGCCGCGCAGGATGCGCACTCCATCAATCCTGCATCCATCACCATTGTAATTCATGGGGGTGCGGGAGCGCTCGCACCCGGGCGTTATACAGCGGAAGAAGAGGCGGCCTTCAGGGCGAAACTCACCCAGGCGCTTGATGCCGGTTATGCGATATTGGAAGCGGGCGGTTCATCGCTCGATGCGATCTCAGCGGCGATTGTGCTGATGGAAGACGCCCCAATGTTCAACGCCGGCAAGGGCGCGGTTTTCACCCATGAAGGCAAAAATGAACTCGACGCGTCAATTATGGACGGCGCCACGCGCAATGCAGGCGCGATTACTGGCGTCACGCGTGTCAAAAACCCTATCAAGCTCGCACGGGAAGTCATGGAAAATTCCCCCCATGTGATGTTTGCCGGCGAAGGCGCTGATCAATTCGCAAAAGAGCATGGCCTTGAAACCGTCAAACGAAAATATTTTTATACGGATCATCGCTGGCGCGCCTATAAGGAAGCCTTGGCCAAAGAAAAAAACAAAGACGAAAACAAAGAGGAAAGCGCGCTGCCGCATGATTTCAAATATGGCACGGTCGGCGCGCTGGCGCTCGATCTCGACGGAAACCTTGCTGCAGGCACATCAACCGGCGGGATGACGTTAAAGCGCTATGGCCGCGTCGGTGATGCGCCGATTATCGGCGCGGGCACCTTTGCCGATAATAATTCCTGCGCCGTCTCATCTACAGGTTGGGGCGAATATTTCATGCGCCTGACGATTGCCCGCGATATCTGCGCCCAGGTTGAATATGCCGGCAAAAATGTAACGGACGCCGCCAATGACGTTATTCACAATCGATTGCGGAACCTTGGCGGCGATGGCGGCGTTATTGTGCTTGGACCGGATGGCGATTACGCGATGACGTTCAATTCCGCCGGTATGTTCCGCGGCGTGAAGAACGCGAGCGAAGAGTGGGTCGCGATTTACGGGGAGTAATAGATATTAGCGCGTTTTCAGCGCGCATGGAAATAGTTAAGTCGGGATCTATGTATTATTGAAACTGACAATCATAATGCTTCCCGCAACCAAAGAGGTCGCCCCATGACCGATCCAGATGAAAACACCCTGTCGATTACCCGTATGATCGATGCGCCGCGCGATGTGGTCTGGCGCTGCTGGACGGAAGTAGATCTGCTCAAGCAATGGTATTGCCCGAAACCCTGGACCGTGCCTGAAGCTGACTTTAATCTCAAACCCGGCGGGCGGATGAATTGCACCATGGCTGGTCCGGATGGGGAGCGCGTAGAGAATGTGGGTTGCTTCCTGGAGGTCGTGCCGCGTGAGCGCCTGATATTTACGGATGCGTTTTCGGAAGGTTACATGCCGCGCGGCGAAACCTTCATGACCGGCTTTGTTGAACTCTCGGCCGCAGCTGGCGGTCAAACCCAGATGATCTGGGGTGCGCGCCATGCGACTAAAGAGGCGCGTCAAAAACATATAGAAATGGGATTTGAGCCGGGTTGGAACGCCGCCGCCGACCAGTTGAATGCGCTGGCGCGGAACCTCGCCGGTCCTGAACAGGTCATCTGATGACCAGCTTCCAGAAAAGAGCCGGATCGATGAGGTCTTTCAGCACGGTGCGAACGCGCTGCTCGCGGCCTGTTACAATGACAACGAGATGAACAATTTGGTCGGGCGCAGTTATCGCGTGTCCTAAAATGTCACTACGCGGTTTTGTGGTGTATAAGCCAAATTTCATGCGAGGCTAAGGGGACGGGAATATGACAGATAAATATACCGGGCGCTGCTTTTGCGGGGCTGTTGAAGTTACCGTGACGGGCGCGCCCGCTGGAATGGGATATTGCCATTGCGACAGTTGCCGGTCGTGGTCAGCGGGACCAGTGAATGCGTTCACCTTGTGGGATCCCGATATGGTCAAGATTACACAAGGCGCCGAATTTGTCGCCACATTCAACAAGACAAAAAATAGCGACAGGAAGTGGTGCACAAGATGCGGCGGTCACATTATGGCGGGCCACCCTGGTCTCAAACTGACTGATGTGTACGCCGCGATGCTTCCGGATTTGAAATTTGAGCCGGGAGTCCATGTGAATTATGCAGAGACGGTGCTGCCAATGAAAGACGGGCTGCCCAAGATGAAGGACTTTCCCGCCGAATTCGGCGGCTCAGGCGAGACTGTTCCAGAATAGCCCGCGCAATATATCACAGGTAATTGCGGTCGTTACTGAATCTGACCGGACCCGTTTGTCAGAATGCCGGCAAAGATCACCGGTTCCCGAACCGCCGCGTTCGAGTCTGTTTCCGACACATACTCAACGATCGCCTGATTGATATCTCATAACGCCCGAAACCGGCCACCGTTGCTTACCAAAACCTTAACCTCCCGTTTAACCGCTTGACTTTGGGGAAAACACCGACGATATACCGCACGCACGTTCCCTTTGGCTGCCGCGTGAGCAGCCCGCACTCCCGAAAAACCGAGCGATTTTGTTGCTCCATTCCGGTGCAATGATTGACGATGCGCTGTCCAATTCTGGCGTTTCCGCCAGGAACTGGGCGAACACCAAGTTCCCACATCACGCGGGGTTCTGACGATCTGGCGGCCCTAAAAGACAATTCTGTCCAGGATCAGTCCATGGTCGCAACCGCATAAGACGGACAATACCGCAGGCCATGATGGCGATGCGGCAATCCTGTTCGTTTCGATTCATGACGGGTGGAACGGCGTTTTAGGGCCGGCGTCATCCGCTAAAAGGTAGTTATTTTGACACAGTTTGAAGCCCTCGGGCTTTCCCCCGGCATTTTGAAATCCGTTGAAGCGCTTGGTTTTAGCGAACCGACGCCAATTCAGCGCGAAGCGATCCCGCTGGTCATTGCCGGCCATGATTTGATGGGCCTTGCCCAGACCGGCACCGGCAAGACGGCGGCCTTTGGTTTGCCGCTGGTCCACCATCTTCTCGCTGAAAAGGCGCGGCCCGCGCCGAAATCGATCCGCTCGCTGATCCTTGCGCCGACGCGCGAGCTGGCCAACCAGATTGCCGGCAATCTCCGGGATTATGTTCGGCGCACGCCATTGCGCATCAATGTCGTTGTCGGCGGCGCCTCGATCAACGCACAGATCAGAGATTTAAAACGCGGCACGGATATCCTTGTCGCTACACCGGGGCGCCTGCTTGATCTGGTGGATCGCAAAGCGGTCTTTCTTGATACAGCAAAATTTCTGGTGCTCGATGAAGCCGATCAAATGCTTGACCTTGGCTTTATCCATTCGCTCAAAACCATTGCGAAACTTCTGGGCACGCCGCGCCAGACACTCCTGTTTTCGGCGACGATGCCGAAATCAGTCGAAACGCTTTCGCGCGCCTATCTCACGGATCCGGTGCGGATAGAAACATCACCGTCGGGCCGCGCTGCCGACAAAGTCAGCCAGTCGGTTCATTTTATGCCGCAAAAAGGCAAGACTGATCTCCTGCGCGATTTGCTCGCCCAACGGCCAAATGATTTATCTCTGGTTTTTTCTCGCACCAAACATGGCGCAGAAAAGCTGATGAAAACGCTTGCCGGGTGGGGTTTCAAGACGGACTCCATTCACGGCAACAAAAGCCAGGGCCAGCGCGACCGCGCAATCAAGGCTTTCCGCAGCGGTCAAATTCGCGTGCTCGTCGCAACTGATGTTGCAGCACGCGGGATCGATATTCCCGGCGTCAGCCATGTCTATAATTTCGACCTGCCGGAAGTCGCGGAAAACTATGTTCACCGGATCGGCCGCACCGCGCGCGCCGGCGCTGAAGGTGAAGCGGTTGCGTTTTGCTCAGCCGATGAATTCCATCTTCTGCGTGGTGTCGAAAAATTAATGGGGATCAAGGTTCGCGTCGCCAGCGGTTCGCTGACGGAAGAAGAAAAAGCGATGTCCAGCCGTAACGCCAAGGCACGCGGGCGGCGAGGCGCTCGACCGAACAATGGCGCCCGCGGCAAACCGCAATGGCGCGGTCGCAAAGGCGAAAATTCGGGCGGCAAATCCGCTGATCAAGGCGCCGCCGGACCAGCTGGCAAAAATCGCCATACGCGGAACGGCGACGCAGCTGAAGTGCAGGAGAAAATTCGCGCAGCAGCGAATGCGGGCAATGACGGCGCCAAACGCAAAAAGTACAAGCCGGGCCGCAAGCGTTCAAAGCCTGGTGCGCCGGCGAATGAAAACCACCCAAACAATAACAGCGGCAAGCGACCGGCCAAGCGCTACAAGCCAAAGAGAAAATTCGCCGCCGCCTAAAGCCAGAGCAGTTTAACCAATCTCCGATTTGGTTAAACTACTCTCAGTTATTGTTTGGTCACGTTTTCAAACAGCGAAACCGGGCCCACTTTCGCTGAAAACGCTCTAAGTCTGGGTCGTTTGATACAAGCGCTCCACATCCGCCGGATCGAACAAAGCTGTGCCTTCTGTCATTCGCGTGGCTGCCGCCGCAGCCATGCCGTAATGCAAGGCCTTTTCATCGCTGTCGCCGCGGGCAAGGCCCACCAGCAACGCGGCGACAAAAGAGTCGCCAGCGCCAACGGCGCTATGCGCCTTTACTTTTAGCGCGCCGACGCGAACAGCGCCGTTCTTTGACGCCATCACAGACCCATCGCCCCCATGGGTGACGATCATGCGTTCGACGCCGCCTTCGCCGACAGTTGCCTTGGCGTATTCGGTGATTTCATCAGGCCAATGGAGATCGCGGCCGGCGAGTTCCTGATATTCATGCTTGTTCTGGCGAAGCATATAGATGCCTTCGGATATGGCTTCGCGAACGCCGCTGATCGAGTCGAGAACAAAAAGCGCGCCCTTGTCCTTTGCCGCGCGCGCGGCCTGCGCCCAGAAATCCGCCGGCGCCCCCGGGGGCAGACTGCCGCTGCCGACGACATAGCCGCCAGGCTTTGCATTATCGCGGACCGCGTCAAGCAGATTTTTGGCGTCGGCAGCGGACAATTGCGCGCCCGGCAGATTAAACCGGTATTCATTTCCTTGCGCGCGTTCCGTGATGTGAAATGCGAGCCGCGTCTCACCGGAGACCGGCACTGTCAGCATCGGCACTTTTTCCGCCGCGACCACACGCACCAGCGCGTCCCCATAAATGCCCGCAGTCGTAAAAATCGCCAGCGTTTCGCCGCCGAGGCGCGATACGGCGCGCGCCACATTGATGCCGCCGCCGCCGGGATGGGTTTGGGGATCGCGGCAGCGTAACTTTCGGTTCGGTTCAACGAAATCCGCCTGAACCGCATAATCGAGAGCAGGGTTGGGCGTTAACGTGATGATGCGCGGCACTATAATAATCCCAGTGATTTAAAGCTCGCATGGTCTTTATGGCCAATGATCAAATGATCATGTACGGAGATATTCAGCGCTTTGGCGGCGCCGGCGATCTGATTGGTCATGTCAATATCGGCGCGGGAAGGCGTCGGATCGCCTGACGGATGATTGTGGACAAGGATAATCGCTGAGGCGCCCAGTTCCAGGGCGCGCTTGACCACTTCGCGCGGATAGACCGGCGTGTGATCAACGGTGCCGCGCTGTTGCACTTCATCAGCGATGAGAATGTTTTTTCTGTCAAGAAATAGAATGCGAAAGAGTTCGGTTTTTTCGTCCGCCATTGCCGAACGGCAGTAGGCGATCAAATCATTCCAGGACGACACAACCGGGCGTTTCAGGACGCGCTCCTGGGACAGTTTCACAGCGGCGGCGTGAACAATCTTGAATTCCTGCACAACGCGGTCCGAAACGCCCTTGATCTCCTTCAGCCGTTCCGGCGGCGCGGCGATGGCTTGCGAAAATCCGCCAAAAGTGGTGATCAGTTCCTTGGCGAGCCGTTTTACATCCACGCGCATGATGGCGCGGAACAAAACCAATTCCAGAAGCTCGTAATCCTGGACGCCGTCAACGCCGGCCTTCATGAAACGGTCGCGCAAGCGATCGCGATGGCCTGCAGAGTGGTCCCGCGCGCCGCCGGATTTCGGCGAACCGTCACCCATTATGCGTAGGGCGGCTGATCAAGCCCTTTTGGCGATTTTGTAAAAATCTCAAATCCCGTTTCCGTAACGCCAATCGAATGTTCAAACTGCGCCGACAGGGACTTGTCGCGGGAGACCGCTGTCCAACCATCCTTCAACAGTTTTACATCCGGACGACCGTTGTTGATCATCGGTTCGATGGTAAAAAACATACCTTGTCTGAGCACGGTGTTCGAGGCGCGGTGTACGCCGCCGAAGCTGTCTTTAAATTGCGCGTAATGGACGATGTTTGGCGGTGCGTGAAAGACACGGCCAAGGCCATGGCCGCAAAAATCACGGACGACGGAAAACCCTTGCCCCTCGGCCAGCGTCTGAATGGCGTGGCCGATATCACGAAGGGTCGCGCCGGGCTTGACGGATTCGATACCCGCCATCATTGCGTCATAGGTTGCATCGATCAGACGGCGCGCTTTTACCTTCGGCTCACCTGCATAATACATGCGGCTGGTGTCCCCATGCCAACCATCGACGATCACCGTGACGTCGATATTCATGATATCGCCATTCTTCAGCGCTTTCGGGCCCGGAATGCCGTGGCAAATAACATGGTTGAGGGAAATGCAGCTTGAATGGCGATAGCCGCGATAGCCGACTGTTGCCGGTATGGCGCCGTGATCAAAAACAAATTCGCGTACAAGATCGTCAAGCGCGCCGGTCGTGACGCCGGGCGTCACATGTTCCGTGAGCATATCGAGGGCAGATGCGGCGACGCGGCCGGCTTTGCGCATGCCTTCAAAATCCGCCGCATCGTGGATTGTAATTTCGCCTTCACGAGGCGATTCCTCATAGTCAATTGCGGTTTCCGTCATGCCTGTTCCAGCTTTATCTCCAATGCGCGTCGAAGACGTACCTCGACCGTTGTAACTTCGCAATCATAACAGAGCGTTTCAACACCTGCAGCAACCGCCGCTTTGAGGCCCGCTGCATAGGCGGGGTCAAGGTCGGCGGCGGGCGTAAAAGCCCTGCAATCATTGCGCTGTACGATAAAAAGCATGACCGCACGGGCGCCGTCAGCGGCGATCTGCATCAATTCTTTCAAATGCCTGGCGCCGCGTTTGGTCACCGAATCCGGGAATTCGGCAAGCCCGGGCTGGCGTGACAAATGAACGTTTTTGACCTCAACATAGCAGGGCGCGGTGCGGCCGGTGCGATTTGCGGCGGGTGTTTCCAGCAACAGGTCAATGCGGCTCGCCTCGCCATATTTCACTTCCCGGCGGATCGATTCATAGCCGGTGAGTTCAGGGATGACGCCCGCTTCGATTGCTTCATGGGCGATCTTGTTGGGGTTCGATGTATTGATGGGAATGAGCGTCTTGCCGATCTCAACGAGTTCCCAGGAGAACGCCAGTTTGCGTTTTGGATTTTGGTGCTCATTGACCCATACAGCTGCGTCCTCAATCGCAACGCCCAGCATGGAACCCGGATTGGCGCAATGAGCGGTGATCTCGCGGCCGTCATCCAGTGCGATATCTGCGAGAAAGCGCTTATAGCGCTTGATCAGCCGCCCGTGCAGGAGAGGGGATGGAAGACGCATGGCGCGGTTCCTTATAGGAATGCCATGGGGAACACCACCGGCCGCCAGCGGCGGGCCGCAATAACATTCAAAAGTGGCGTCGGCGCGCTCACATGCTAGATTGCGCGCAAGCTCCGTGTGTTGCGTTTTACGGCATATGAAAAAGGAGACAACACATGAAATATATTTCGATATTGCCTGTGCTTTTGCTGCTGGCCGCTTGCGCCCGGGACGGCGCTGAAACAGAAAATCCAGCGAATGGTGATCCGGTGAAAGGCGACCCTTCATCGGCGACTGATTGCCCGGTGATCAGCAGCCACAGTTGGAGCGCCTGGATTGATGCGGAGCCGCCCGAGCCCGCACGATTGCACATTCGCGGCGAAGCCGTTTTGCCCACGCCCGGATATACAGCGTCATGGCGCATTGGCGCTGCTGATCGCATGATACCGCCGGGTCAGCATATGCATCTGTCATTCGCTGCGCCGGATGCCGTCGTCACGCAGGTCATCACAACAGAAAACGTCGCCTATGAAGGCGAGGCAACCTATCCCGAATATCGCGTGATCTATGTTCATTGCGGCGACGCGCAGCTGGCGGAAATCAGCGACATTACAACAGCGCATTAAGCGCCATACCGCCCAATTTGCCGCCTTGCCGCTTATCGGCCGCGCCGCTAGGGTGCGCCGCGCTTATCCAGTATTTTCGAGGTATTCCCTATGATTTATCGTGTCGCCCTCCTGTTTTCCGGTCTCACAATTTTGCTCGCCGCCTGCTCTCGCGAACCGGAAGTTAGCGCAACGCCGCCGGAGGAGGGCGTCGAAAAAGAAGCGACCTGGACGATGTTGGCGCCGGAAGATGCGATCGATCCCTTTACCTACGCCAACTACAACGAAGTGCGCGTCACCAATGTGGATCTCGATCTCAAGGTCAGTTTTGACGAAAAGACGCTTACAGGCGCGGCGGAAATCGATTTTGAGCGGCTAAACCCCGAGGCGGCAATTCTGGTTTTAGACGCCAACGATCTGGCGATCAGCAATGTTGAAGCGTTTTCAAATAGTGATTGGGTCGAGACGGCTTACACCATGGGCGAAGACGATCCGGTGCTTGGTTCGCGGCTTGAAATAAGCCTCCCCAACGGCGCCAAGAAAGTCCGCATCGCCTATGGCACCAGCCCAGATGCAGAAGGGTTGCAATGGCTGTCGCCGGAACAGACCGCGGGAAAGACGCATCCATTCATGTTCAGCCAGTTTCAGCCAATGCTCGCGCGCAGCATGGCGCCCTTACAGGATACGCCGGCCGTGCGCATGACTTATTCCGCCCACATAAAAACGCCGCCGGCGCTGATCGCCCTGATGAGCGCACGTCAGGATCAAAGCGGTAACCGGGACGGCGATTATACCTTCAAGATGTCGCAGCCGATCCCGTCCTACCTGCTCGCGATTGTTGTCGGCGATTTTGGCTTCAAAGCGATCAACGATCATATCGGCGTTTATGCGGAAGACTATATTCTGTCAGCTTCGGCTGCGGAATTCGCCGATACGCCGGCCATGGAAGAAGCCAATGCAGCGCTCTACGGCCCCTATCGCTGGGGACGCTATGACATGATTGTCCTGCCGCCGAGCTTTCCGTTTGGCGGCATGGAAAACCCGCGCCTGTCTTTCCTGACGCCAACGCTGATCGCCGGCGACAAAAGCCTCACCAATGTTGTCGCGCATGAACTGGCGCATTCATGGTCCGGTAATCTCGTCACCAACGCGACGTGGCGCGACGCCTGGCTCAATGAAGGCTTTACCTCCTATGTAGAAAACCGCGTCATGGAAGCGCTCTATGGAGAGAGCCGCGCGGTCATGGAACGCGCGCTGGATCTTGAGACATTGAAAAGAGCTATCGCCGAGGCCGACCGGCCGGAGCTGACAGCGCTGAAAATGCCGGCGGACCTGGCCCATCCCGACGACGCCTTCAGTCAGGTTTCCTATGCGGGGGGCATGTTCTTTCTAAAATTTCTGGAAGAACGCTTTGGACGCGAAGTTTTTGATCCCTTTATCAAGGGCTACTTTGATCATTTTGCTTTTCAGAGCATCACGACAGAAGATTTCCTCGCCTATTTTGAAGATAATCTGTGGACCGATCATCCGGATGCGGTGACGAAAGCGGAAATAGATGCGTGGGTTTTTGAACCCGGCTTACCCGATACCGTCCAAAATCCGCAATCGGACGCTTTTGACAAGGTCACGGCGCAACAATCGGCCTGGCTCGGCGGCGGCGACCTCGCCGGCATTGAAACCGCGGCCTGGACGACCCATGAATGGCTGCATTTTATCAATACATTACCGTCGGATTTGTCGCTTGATGATTTTACGGCGCTTGACGGGCTGTTTTCCCTCAGTACATCGCAAAATGCAGAGATCGCATTTGCCTGGTATATGAAGGCGATTGCCGCAGGCTATGAACCGGCGCTGGATCCGCTCGACGCATTTTTAATGCGTGTCGGCCGCGGCAAGTTCATTTACCGACTTTACCAAAGGCTCGTTGATCAGGATAAGCGCGAATGGGCCGAGGCGGTATACGAACGGGCGCGGCCTGGCTATCACCCGATTGCCCAGCGGCGGATTGATGCGATATTTGCGGAGTAGTTTTTTTCGGCTGTCCCGGCGCCGCCTTAACAGCGCTTTTTTGCAACCGGTGCTTGCGTTTGTCTTTTCCGGCGCGAGCAGCCGCAGCAATGCGGGCGCGTGCGAAATCGATAAACTGTTGGTAATGCTGCTTGTCCTTAAAGGCGCGTTTCGGCGCGGCGATTGCTTCATAAGCGCTGAGGACGAGATAGGCGGTGCGTTTTTTTTCCAGAATGTTTTCAAAAGCAACCCATTCGAACGCCTGTTTAACACCGCGGCTCTCGCGATATACCGCAGAATTTGAAAGCGTTATTGTCGTCAGATTGGTCTGGTTGAAAGGCCAGTCACTGTCCCGCCGAAACTGCGGCGCAAACTGCATAATCCCGTGATAATTTGTCAGCAATGTAATGGCGGCGATGAAAGCGAACAAAATCCCCATCATGAGCAATGGATATGCCTGTTGCAGCAAGGCGCCGTAAAATCCGGCCGCCGACATCAGGACTGACAGACAAAACCCGGTCAGGATAAGCGGTTTTGACAAGGAAAGCCGGCGCAGCATTGGCCGTTTTTTCTCTTTTCCTGATCTCCGCCAATCGCGGAATTCGTCATAATCGGAAGGAGACGCCTCATATAAAACGGCAACGCTGTCATTATCGCGGTTTTCCGCAACCGATAACGGCGCTTCGATACGCCCGGCAAGACGGGCAAATATCTTTTCCTTATTTTCCCGTTGCGGGATCGCATTTTTCGGCAGGAATTCATAATCGCCATTCTTAAAGCGAAATATAAAACTGGTTTTGGTTTCCTGAATCCCGTCAAACGCCGCCCAGAGAATTTTCTGCGTTTTTAACGGCGTTTTGATGGTCAGGTTATCGGGGGAAAGATCGATCAGCGCCCTGCCGGTCGATAAGCCGTCTTTGACAAGCCCGGCTGGCGGCGCTTTGGGGCGCAGTTTGCGGCCAGCCCGATAGAGCCAGAACCATAGAAGCGCCGTAACGGCGGCGCCGGCAATTCCGATAATCAGTCCCGGCGCGTCCGCACCCATACCCATGGCCTGATCCATCAAAGCTGAGCCGGCGCGATTGGCCGCATTTTCCGCAAAGCTCGAGAGTTCGACATAAAGATTGAGAATGACCGTTACCGTCACCGCGCTTAAAAGGACGAAAGCGATGACAGTGCGGGCGATCTCCCATTCCAGCCGGCGCCGGGCGCCAAGGAATGCATCCAACTGATCCTGTTTATCAATATGCGCCTGGATGATCATGTCGAGCCCTTGTCTGGAGCGTTTCAGCGGTTGACAGGGATGCTTTCAATGGAATCCTTTGGCGGCTTCACCGGCAAACTCGCCGTTCCAGTGAAGCGCGTCAGCGCCGAACGCAATAAAGCATCATTTGAATCGGATTGACTGAGCCTTGATTCAGCCAGCCCGCTCCAACGCGCTTTACTATGAACAAAGGCCGATAATCGTTTGTTAAATGAATATGGACAAAGCCGAAAATCCCGGCTTTGTTGCGCGCAATTTTATCGAAGTGGGCAGACCATCACATGGCCGTCAAAGACAGCGCCGACGATCAGCGTATCGTCATTTGCCGCGCCTACGGACGAAGCGTTGATTTCGCCGTCAGTTGAGATGAAAATATCTTCATATTCACCGCTTTCCGGGTCAATACGCACCACATGAGACGGGGCGATGCTTGATGGGTCCTTGGCGTGGGCCAGGAAATCGAAAATCCTGGAGTGACCGCCGATCCATAATGCCCCGTCGGGCGCAATGTCGATATTATCCGGCGCTGTATTTGCTTTGAACGAAGTACGCCACGTCAAGGCGCCGGTGGCAACGTCACGGTCAAAAACGGTAATGCGGCGCTTCAGCAATTCAGCAACATAGAGCGTCTTACCGTCAGGTGACTGATTAACGCCGTTCGCGTAGGTCATGCCTTTTTGGATGATCCTGCCATTGTCGCCGTCGAAGTAAACAACGCTGGAAAATGGCAAAGCCATATAGGCTTCAAGCCACGCCATAAATCCTTTTTCATAGCCGCGATCGTTCGATGCGTAGAATGTGCGCGGCCCGACGCCGACAACATCGTTGGGCGAATGCATGGCGCCAAAAGAAATGCTTTCCAGATGGGTGAGGGCGGCGTCTTCTCCGACAGAGAAAATCTCAACAATCTCACCGCCATTCGGCGGGTGATTGACGACGAAGAGGCGTTTTTCGCCATTGTCTCCATGCCACAGGCTGGTGCCATGAGGAAGAAAATTATCGATTTCCGGCGACACACGCGCAATCGTGTCTGAACCGTCCAGCGCCAGCGTATAGATGCCGTTTTTCGGATTGGTTTCACCGTCGCCGGATTCGTTATACCAGCCACGTCTGTCCGCTGCTGAGATAAACGCAAGGTTCAGATCGGCGTCGATCGCAACATCTTCCGTACCCGGCGCCACATCCACCCGGCGGCATTGGTCAACCAGTTTGGGTTCCAGCTCTGCAAAGGCGCCCGACAAGGGTATGGAATGAGCCAGAGACCAGATCAGCGCCGCAAGAATTCCAAAAACGAGTACAAAAATAATGGTTCGCATGACGCCCCTCCACATTGCACGCAATGATTCTGTCCGCACCGTGTCAAAATTGATGTTGCCGTGCAAGCAGCTTATACTGCTGCGATCCATTGGAGCGCATATGCGATGAAAAGATTATGACCGACAAACCCGTTATCGCGACGCCACGGCGGTTGCCGGGTGCGCTTTCGGGCGCCTTAAAGGCGAAATATGACGTGCGCGAACCTGAAAGCGACGTTGCGGAAGATGGCGCGTTTATGGCGATTGCCGACGGCGCTGCAGCAATATTCGCAACGGCGTTCGATGAGATGGATGCACGATTCATCAGCGCACTGCCGGACAGCGTTAAATTTATCGCCTCAATCGGTGTTGGCGTCGATCACATCGATCTTGATACTGCAAAGGCGCGCGGGCTTGTCGTCTCCAATACGCCGGAGGTCACGACCGCTTGCCTTGCCGATACGACAATTGGGCTGATCATCGCCGGTTGCCGGCGTTTTCGAGAAGGGCTCGATATTGCCGAAACCGGCGAGGGTCGCGGCATGCTGACGCCGGAAAGCTGGGGCCAGCGCGTCACCGGCCGCACGCTCGGCATTGTCGGCATGGGCAATGTCGGCAAAGCGGTCGCAAAGCGGGCGCGCGCTTTTGATATGAACATCATCTATACAACGCCGCGGCCGTCGGCCCAGATCGATAGTGAATTTGCCGCGCGCGCCGTCGCGTTTGAGGAGCTTTTGAAAACCGCTGATGTCATCTCGCTGCATTGTCCGCTTAAAGAGGAGACCCGTCATTTGATCGACGCGGCTGCAATCGAAAAAATGAAGCCGTCAGTTGTGATTATTAACATATCGCGGGGCCCGGTAATTGATGAGCTGGCGCTGATTGACGCGCTGAGGGCAAAGCGGGTTTTCGCCGCGGGGCTCGATGTTTTTGAAACCGAGCCCGGGCCTATCCGGGAAGAGCTTCGGTCCTTACCAAATGCGTATTGTCTGCCGCATATTGCATCAGCCACATTTGAAAGCAGGGCAGGCATGGCGATGCGCGTGCTTGTCAATATTGACGCATTTTTTGAGACCGGCGCGCCTATTGATCAGGTGGTGTAAAGGAACGAACGTCAAATCGCCGCCATCTTATTGACCCGAAACGAAGCCGGGCGCGGCAAATTGCAGCGGTCAATCTAACCCGGCATTAACTCAAATGACGGAAATTTCTCCTCTGTATATCTGGGGATATTCTTATGCGTCCTTTGGCGACGATATTGGCTGTTGTCTTTTTATCCGGCTGCGCCACGATGTCGGCGGAAGAATGTCTGACCGCCGACTGGCAGGCGATCGGATATGAAGACGGCGCCAGGGGCGCGTCTGTTTCAGCGGTTACATCACGCCGGCAGGCATGCGCAAAGACCGCAGGCGTTACGGTTGATATGGCCGCCTATATGGCGGGTCGCGATATGGGGCTGGTTGAATTTTGTCAGCCGCCGAACGGTTATGCGCTGGGCGCCCGCGGCGGCGCCTATCTTGGGGTTTGCAGCGGGCCGGAAGAGCGCGAGTTTGTCGCGGCGTTTGAATCCGGCCGCCAGCTTTACGCGCTCGAGAACGCAGTGGCGTCGGCCGAAGCACAGATCAATAAGGCGCAATATGATTTGCATGAAGTTGATAAACAGATCACCCATACGGAAGTGACCCTGATCGCGCCAGGAACGCCGGCGGAACAGCGGTTGCGTATGCTGGCGGACCTCAAACATCTGTCAGAGCGCAAGGGCAATATTGAAACTGCTCTCATCGCACTGAATCGTGATCATGTTCGCGCCCAGGAAGAGCTCGCCGAGTATCACCGCTTTATCGCATTTAACGGACCCTATCCGAATGTTGTGACGTCGCCGTCAAATGCAAATTTTTAGCTGCAATCTGACATAGGTAACCGGCATCGGCCGCTTTGCATCGGCGCCGGCCGGGGCTAAACCGCCTGTCATGGACGGAATGAAAATTCTTGTGGCTGGCGCCGGCGCGACCATCGGCAGGGAAATTGTCTGCGCGCTTCGGTCAAAAGGCGCTGAGGTTACGGCAACCTACCGGACGTCCCGGCCGGGCATTGAAGAAAAACTGTCGTCGATGGGCGCAGCGGCAATGCAACTCGACCTCACTGATGTTATAAAAGCAAAGGCCTTGCTCAAAGACGTTGATGCCGCGGTGTTCGCACCTATTTTGAGCGTCTCCGGCGCATTGGCAAATCTGTTACGCGATGATCAGCGCGCAGTTTTTTTCTCCAGCAACAATGTGGCAATTGTCCCCGGAACGGATGTCTATGCGCAGCTTCTGGAGATCGAAAGGGCAGTCACCCTTGCGGCGCCGCAGGCGGTGATTTTACGGCCGACAATGATTTACGGTTATCCGGGCGACGGCAATTTGAGCAGGCTTATGATGTTGATGCGCCGATTTTCCGTTGCGCCCCTGATCGGCGCGAGCGACGCATTACAGCAACCTGTTTATTACAAGGCCCTGGCTCAGGTCGCGGTCAATGCGCTTTTTGCGCCCCCCGGCCATCCGCGGCGATTCGCCGTTGCTGGTCCCCAGCCCATAACCAAAAGAGCATTGTTCGACGCTGTTGCGCTTGCCGCTGGGGCGCAGCCATTGATTGTCCCGTTGCCAATTGCCGGGCTTGCGCCAATATTGAGGGTTATTGAGAAGTCGGGCCTCTACCTGCCGGTATCATCAGATCAAATCGCCCGCGCTGAACTGGATAAAATCCCAGCCGGCGAACATGCGATATTGACCGATATGAAGCTGGAGGCGGGACTAGCGGCGCTGGCTGCGGCACTCGACGCCGGCCTTGACGAGGCCCCGGCGGGCGCCTAGCTAAGGCGTCAACCCAGGAGACTTCCGGCCATGAGTGAAACCGCAGCCCATACCGATATCAAAGCCAGGATCGACGCCGCCCCGGTCATGTTATTCATGAAGGGGACGCCGCAATTTCCGCAATGTGGTTTTTCATCAGTTGTCGTACAGATACTCGATCATCTCGGCGTCGAATATGACACGGCGAACGTCCTCGAAACTGACGAGCTGCGTCAGGGCATCAAGGAATTTTCAGATTGGCCGACAATTCCGCAGCTTTATGTAAAAGGCGAATTCGTCGGCGGTTGCGACATCATTCGCGAAATGTTTGAAAAAGGCGAATTGCGCAGCTTACTTCAGACCAAAGGCATTGAAGTTGCCGCTTAATGCGCGCTGAAGCATGATACGAAGTCGAAAGCGAAGCTTTCGACGGGAACCGTTTGGCGGCTTCGCCGCCAAACTTCGAAAAATCAGGCGACAAAACAAAAACAACGCGCGAAATGCCGATTCAGGTTTTTTGCATTTTGCTCTATGGCGCGGTTTTCATCGCCTTTTTCAGCGCTTTGTTAGCGGCGCCTGAATTGGCGCAAGGAGATCCGTCCACATCGGCAGCGTCAAGTCGCCTTGGGGCGCGCGTCAGCGCTTCTGCGATTTGGTCCTGTTTATCGAAACGCAAGCGCCGAAACACCGCGTCCGCTCTCGACCGCCGCAATTGCGACGTCGCGCCCAATCGCAGAAACAATTCCTGCGTCGTTACATCTAATTTACTCACGCCGGCCCCCAGCATGTAATTATGGTTCGATACAGAGCGGGATCGACAGGTCGGTTTCAACCCGGCTCAAGATTCCTGTTTGCAGTTGATCAAAGCGGAAATCCGGCGGCGCCGCCGCCCTACGGCAGCCCCTATTTGCTTGTGATCAGGCGCACACGGTGATTCGAAATGGTTAATGAAAAGTTAACAACCTAAAGCCTAGGCTTTTACTTTAACGTAGCTGCCAGGCGCGTCTTCAATAATACTGAGATCGCCGTCGCCGGGAACGCGCGCATCGACCTCGCCGGCGCTGACGCCGTCAAGCCATTTGAGCCAATAGGGCCACCAGGAGCCTGGATGACGTTCGGCATTGGCCTGCCATTGTTCAATTGTCGCGGGCAAGGCGCTGTTGGTTGAGTGGTGATATTTCATCTTGTCGGGATGGTTCACAACGCCCGCGATGTGCCCTGATCCGGCAAGCATATAGCAAACATCGCCGCCAAATAATTTCGCTGTCCGGTAAATCGAACGGTAGGGAGCGATGTGATCGGTTTCGCCCGCCTGCATGAAAATCGGAATATCGACCGCGCCGAGATCAAGGGTTTCGCCGTCCATGATCATTTCGCCCCTGGCGAGACGGTTATGCTGATAGAACTCGCGCAGGTAAAACAGATGAACTTTTTTCGGCATCCGCGTGGCGTCCGAATTCCAGGACAAAAGATCGAATTTGGCGGGGCTTTTGCCCTTCATGTAATTATCGATCACAAAGGACCAGATCAGATCGTTTGAGCGCAACATATTGAATGTTGTCGCCATGGCGCGACCCTCGAGAACGCCGCCGGCGGCGTCCATTTGCTTTTCGATGGCGTCCAGCTGCTCGTCGTCAACAAACAGGAGCAGATCGCCTGCTTCGGTAAAGTCCGCCTGCGCTGTAAAAAAGGTAGCAGAATTAATGCGGTTGTCGCCCTTCTTCGCCATCAGGGCGAGGGCCGTTGAAACCATTGTCCCGCCGATACAATAGCCGATCGTGTCGATTTTTTTCTCGCCTGTCGCTTTTTTGATTGCGCTGAGCGCCGCGAAAAGGCCTTCGTTGATATAATCCTCAAATGTCTTGTCGCGAAGCTCCCGACCCGGATTGACCCAGGAGACGACAAATACGGTGCGCCCCTGGTCAACCAGCCATTTGATGAACGAGTTTTTCGGCTGAAGGTCGAGGATATAAAATTTGTTGATCCAGGGCGGGCAAATCAACATCGGCCGTTTCGCAACTTTGTCGGTTGTTGGCGCATATTGAATAAGCTGCATGATGTCATTTTGATAAACGACTTTACCGGGCGTCGTCGCAATATTCTCGCCAAGTTTGAAATGATCGGAATCCGCCTGGCGGATCGCCAACTCGCCATGGCCGCGATCAATATCTTCAAGCAGATTGCTAAGGCCCTTGAGAAGGTTTTCGCCTTTGCTCTCAAGCGTCGCCTCAATCACTTCCGGGTTGAGCATAGCGAAATTCGTCGGCGCCAATGCGTCAACGAACTGGCGGGCATAAAACTCCGCCTTGCTTTTTTCGTGCTCGTCCATCCCCTCCAATTGAGAGATGGTCGTTTCCAGCCAGCGCGCAAAAATCAGATAGGATTGTTTCGTGAAATCCAGCATCTGGTTTTCGCGCCACGCCGGATGCGCAAAACGTTTGTCGCCCGCTTGCGGTTCGATTGCCGGGCTGACGTCTTCACCGGACATGCGCCGCGACATCGTCGCCATCAATTTTGCGTAGTCGCCCCAGAGGTTGAACTGGCGCTGCATAACCGTACCAGGATCGGCGGAAAGCCCTTTCATCATTTCCTGGAAGGCTTCGCCGACATTTAACGGATCGGCGGAAACTTCGCCGGACATGCGCCTTAAATCCCCATGCTTGGCGAAAAATTCGCGTACGACTTCCTGACTTTTGCCGGAAATTTCCGTCAAATACTCTGACAACGCGTCAAAGTCTTCATAGAGGCTTTTGTTTTCATGGGGAATTTCGACGTTTTCCTTTTGTCCGGAAGATCTGGACGCAGCGCCAGGCGCCGCCGCCGCCGCGGCCGCCGCCTCTGGGCCAGGCTTCGGTTTTTTCTTTTTCTTTCGTTTCGCGGGTTTTTTAGCGCCGCCGGATTTGTCTTCAGCTTGCGTCATAGGGCCAGATAAGGGTTAAAGAGAAGCGAGAGCCTTAGTTTATAGGATGGTCCCTTGCCAAGTGTAAAACAGCCAATCTTTGCCGGCGCCGTGATCCTGGCCGCCGCCGGTTGTACGGAACTGGAACTTGCGCGCTTTGCGCCCCCGGGATTGATCAAATATGAAGATCTGGCGGGGGATCAACCGGTAAATCCGGCGATTGAGGCGCGCATCCAAAACCGCAATATTGACGCTGACGCTCAATACCCGGTTTTGGCGCGTACGCCGGGGGAGGATGATCGGCCAACGCTTCGGCCAGCAGCTGAGCGCACAGCGCAAATGGACGAACTCGTCTCAATGCGCGAACAATTGCAGGTCGCCGCCGACCTTGATCGCGCCGCCGTGGAAGCGGAAAAACCCGATTCTGAGCTCTTGCCTGAACATCGCGATGCGCTCAAAGAAAAGACAGAACTTGACGCTGCCGCAGCCAAGCGGGAACGCAAGGAATTGACGCCGCCCGACGGAATGCGCCCGGATTGACGCCCAGCGCGCCTGCAATTGCGCCGTTTAGTAAACATACAGGAACATTGATAATGCCAGCTGTCGAAACCTATCTTGATCGCGTTTTAACGATGGAGGTCGGCCGTTGCACCGAGGCCGCTGCGATTGCCGCATCCACCATGATCGGGCGGGGCGACAAGGAAGGCGCCGATCAGGCGGCTGTCACAGCATTGCGCGAAGCCTTCAACAAGCTGGAAATGGATGGAACTGTCGTCATTGGAGAAGGCGAGCGCGATGAAGCGCCGATGCTTTATATCGGTGAGAAAGTCGGCACCGGAAAAGGTCCAAAGATCGATATTGCACTCGATCCGCTCGAGGGCACGACGCTGACGGCAAAAGCGATGTCCAACGCGCTTGCAGTCGTCGCGATGGCGCAGGGCGGTACGCTGTTACATGCGCCGGACGTCTATATGGACAAGATCGCCTGCGGACCGGGATATCCTGACGGCGTGATCGACCTCGATGCGCCGGTCGAAGATAACATCAATGCGCTTGCTAAAGAAAAAGGCGCGCCCACTTCAGAAATCACGCTGTGCATCCTCGACCGGGAGCGCCACCAGCCGCTGATTGACGGGGCGCGCAAAATGGGCTCGCGGGTTTTTCTGATCCCCGACGGCGATGTCGCCGGCGTTTTTCACACGACTGAAAACTCGACCGGTATTGACCTTTATGTAGGGCAGGGCGGCGCGCCGGAAGGCGTTCTCGCGGCGGCGGCCTTGCGTTGTGTCGGCGGTCAGATGCAGGGACGGCTGGTGTTTCGCAATGACGATGAACGCGCCCGCGCGGAACGTATCGGCATTGCCGATCTCCAGCGCAAATACAATTTGCGCGATCTCGCCTCCGGTGATGTGATTTTTGCAGCGACCGGCGTCACCAACGGCACGATGCTTGACGGCGTTACATGGGAGCCGGGTTTTGTCGGCACGCACACGGTGGTCATGCGCTCAAAAACCGGCACCGTGCGGTATATTCGCGCCAAAACAAAACGCTGAGGCGACCCACAAATGACATCAGGTTCCGCCGAGGCTGATGTAAACGCCGGATTTGACGGCGCGCCTGTTCCATTACCGTCAATGGGCGCGACTGCCTCCGGACGGCGCTGGCGATTGCGCGCAGCCGACGATCGCGAGGCCCTGACGATCGCGCAAAAAGCCGGCGTCGATCCAATGCTGGCGCGGGTGCTTGCCGCCCGCGGCGTCACCCATGAAACAGTTGAAGACTATTTCGCGCCGTCTTTGCGGGCGGCGATGCCGGACCCGCTCATCTTGAAAGACATGGACCGCGCGGCGGCAAGGCTTGCGACCGCAATCCGCGAAGGCGAAATGGTCGGCGTTTTTGGCGATTACGATGTAGATGGAACGACTGCAGCGGCAATATTCAAAACCTATTTCAATTGGCTGAACCTGCCGCTCTTCGTTTATCTGCCTGACCGCATAAGCGAAGGTTACGGACCATCGATTGATGCGTTCCGATCGCTCAAAGATGAGGGGGCAGGGCTGATCGTAACGGTCGATTGCGGCGCGTCGGCGCATCAGCCGATTGAGGAAGCGGCCGCCGAAGGGCTCGATATTGTCGTTATTGATCATCACCAGATGAACGGACCGCCGCCAAAAGGCGCTGCGGCGACCGTTAATCCCAACCGTCCCGATGATATCTCCGGATTGACAAATCTCTCGGCGGCGGGCGTTGCGTTTATGACCATCGTCGCCCTTAATCGCGTTCTGCGCGATGCGGGATATTTCAAAACGCGAAAGGAACCGGACCTAAAGGGGCTCCTGGACCTTACCGCGCTGGGCCTTGTTTGCGATGTCATGCCGATCACCGGCCTGACCCGGGTTCTTGTGGCGCAAGGCCTCAAAGTGCTTGGCGGCGGCGGCAATGAAGGCCTCGCGGCGCTTGGTGAGCGGGCCGGCGTAAAAGGCGCGGCCTCGACCTATCATCTTGGCTTTTTACTCGGACCACGGATCAATGCGGCGGGACGCATCGGCCACGCCCGGCTGGCATTTGAATTGCTGACCACGGGCGATAAAGGCCGCCGGTTTGAACTCGCCGAAAAACTTCATCTGATGAATGCGGAACGCCAGGAAATAGAGGCCGTCGTTCAGGCGGCGGCGATACGCGATATTGTCACCCATCAGCGTCAGGCGAACGACGTGATCGTAACGGCGGGCGAGGGGTGGCATCCCGGCGTCGTCGGTATTGTCGCCGGGCGTTTAAAAGAAATCTACGAAAAGCCGGTGATTGTGCTTGGGCTTGACGACGGGACCGGCAAAGGATCCGGTCGGTCAATTGCCAGCGTTGATCTGGGCGCGGCGGTGACGCAAGCGAGCGAAAAAGGATTATTAATTTCCGGCGGCGGCCACGCCATGGCCGCGGGCCTGACGATTGAACGCGGCAAGATCGACGCTTTTCGCCAATATCTCATCGACGCGCTGGGCGGCGCGGTGCGCGACGCATTGCAAAACAGGATTCTAGACATCGACGCGATGATTGCACCCAGCGCCGTCAGCAAATCTTTTGCCGATCTTGTCGCAACCGCCGGGCCTTACGGTCCCGGCAATCCTGAACCAGCATTCGCACTGGCGAATATGCGCAGCGTCGGCGCCAAAATTGTCGGCAAAGGGCATCTTTCCCTGACATTGACCAGCGATACCGGCGATCAGGTCCGGGCCATCGCTTTTCGCGCCGAAGGAGAACCCCTGGCGGAGATTTTAACTTCCGGCTGTCGCATACATGTGACAGGCAAAATACGCGCTGACGACTGGCGCGGCGGCGCGGCAGGCCAGTTGCAGATCAGCGACGCCGCGCTGGCGAATTAGGGGCCTTGCGGCTTTATCGATTAGGGCTTGCATGGCGCGCCGGTCGTCGCATATACAGCGCCCTCGCCACCTCATGGCGGACCGGTCGCGGGCCCTTCGTCTATCGGTTAGGACGCCAGGTTTTCAACCTGGAAAGAGGGGTTCGATTCCCCTAGGGCCTGCCAGCTGGACCGGAAATTCGCCGCAATTGCGAAAGGCGCCGAAGAGCTTTCCCCAGAATGCGCCATAATGCACCGCAGCAATTGATTTTGCGGACGTTTTACCGTTTATTATAGGTTAGTAACTGGGGTCTCGCGTTGGAGGGGTATGATGATGAGATTGCTTATTTCCGCGATTGCCGCCGCGTTGATACTGGCTATTGCGCCAGCGCCGCAGGCCGAAGCCGCATCCATTTCCAAAAATCAAATCACCGATATACTTGAGGCCCAGGGCTACGCGGCCCATGACTATGATCAAAACAAGATACGCGTTGATGTCGCGGGATATGCAATCCTGATTGCCATAGACGGCACAGATGGGGACATTACATACATTACATGGCTGAACGGTGTCAGCGGCGACGACGTTGGATTAAAACTCCTCAACAAGTTCAACAATGACGTTAAGTTTGGGCGCGCTTACATTGACCGCGATGGCGATGTCACGATCCAGATGGACCGCAATGCGGCCGGCGGCATTACCGCTGAAAATATCGAATCTGATTTCGACGTTTTTTTGTTGCTGATTTCAAAATTTCTATCTGATCTCGAATCTCAAACAATCGCCTAATGGCGCTATGGTGACAGTGCGCGGCAAATAATGCTGCCCGTAATGTTATCTAATCACTGCAACTGTCTGGGGAAATTCGATTGCTCATGATCTAAAATAGTGCATTCTGTGCTCAGAAGGGAATGGCGTTTCGGCGCCTGTTGATTATAGTTAATGAGAGATGATCTCTGGGCGCGACTGTGGGGATTAAGGGCAGTATGGATGATCGACTGGACGGCGGCGACAGCGGCGGTCAGGAACCGGATAACAAAGAAGAGAGCTTTACAATAAGAGGTATTGTAAAGTGGTTTGATCCTGCCAAGGGATACGGTTTCATTATTACCGAAGACGCTGACGGCGATATTTTAATTCATTCATCATGTCTGAAGGCGGCGGGGCGCAGCACTGCGCGCGAAGGCGCAACGGTTGAATGCGAAGTCGTGCGCGGCAATAAGGGCTTGCAAGCGCTGACACTGCTTGAAATCGACGAAACAACAGCGACGGCGCTGCCGCCGGAAATGCCGACCGCCAGCCAGACGCCGGCCGGTGAGTTCATCCGCGCAAGCGTTAAATGGTTTAACCGCGCCAAAGGCTATGGCTTTTTAACGCGCGGCGACGACACCGAAGATATTTTTGTTCATATGGAAACACTGCGCCGGTGCGGCATGGGCGAGTTGCTTCAGGGACAACGCGTACAGGTTTCCTTTGCGGGCGGGCCAAAAGGCCAACTGGCGATAGAATTGCGGCCCGATCCGGAAAACTAGAGGCGCCGTCTTCATGTATTTTGTTCGTGTCCTGACTTGTTTGAAAATCTTCTGCCTTTGCTTTTTTGCGATGGCCTGCGCGCAGGGAGATCGCGCAGCCGGTTTTGGCGCGCCGGGAAACGATACCGTTGTCATTTCCTCAGCCAGCGGCGAGCACCGCTTCAAGATAGAACTCGCCGACGACAACGAAGAACGCCGGGTCGGATTAATGTACCGCGAGGAACTCGCGGCCGGCGCCGGCATGCTGTTTGATTTTGGCGAGCCGCAACCGGTTTCCATGTGGATGAAGAACACGCTGATCCCGCTCGACATGGCTTTCATTGACGAAACCGGCGTTATTCAGCGCATCGCCGCCAATACCACGCCGCGCTCGCTGGAGAGCATCGCGTCCGGCGCGCCGGTCACCGCCGTCCTGGAAGTGAATGGCGGCGTCTTTGAACAACTCGGCGTCAAACCCGGCGATCGGGTCAAACACCCAATCTTTAAGGCCGGCCAGCGTTAATCGCTGCGCTCGCCAGTCCCCGTGGCGGCATCGGCCGCTGGCGGGCAAAGGAGGGCTTTACAACGGCCCCAAGATGAACCATGTCAGCGCTCGCAATGATGTCGGGGCGTAGCGCAGCCTGGTAGCGCATCTGGTTTGGGACCAGAGGGTCGCAAGTTCGAATCTTGCCGCCCCGACCATTTGGCGACAAAATCAAAAGACGGGAAAAGCGGATGTTTGCGCGCATTTTCAAACCGGCCAAAACGGCGATGCAATCGGGCAAGGCCAAAACCAGTAACTGGTTTCTGGAATTTGAGGCGGAAACGGCCCGGCGCATCGATCCGTTGATGGGCTGGACCAGCACTGACGAGACCATTTCCGGTCAGGTGAGGCTTTCTTTTGCGTCCCGCGACGAGGCGGCCGCCTATGCGAAAAGACACGGGATCGCCTATCGCGTCGAAGAGGAACATGAGCGCAGCGTGCATCCGAAAGCCTATTCGGATAATTTCGCCTTTCACCGGCGCAAACCCTGGACCCATTAGAAAATATTGCTGTTTGAGACAATTCCTGCTCTAGAGTCTTGTTTTTCGCGTGATCGAACCGGAAAACCGGTGTCCACTTTTCCTGATCACGCTCAGACCCCGTAGCTCAGCTGGATAGAGCGCTCGCCTTCTAAGCGAATGGTCGCAGGTTCGAATCCTGCCGGGGTCGCCATTTTCGCCCGCCGCCTGTATGAAATGTTTTCTGGCTCCGTAGCTCAATTGGATAGAGCATCGGCCTTCGAAGCCGAGGGTTGCAGGTTCGAGTCCTGCCGGGGTCGCCATTTATTTTTAATCGAGATCAGGCAAGGTTTGGGAATCGACGTCCTCGGTCGGCGCCGCCAGGTCAAGCGGGATCGTGACCGGCCCGCCGCCCGGTTCAATATCAACAAGGCGCGGTTTATAGCCCGCTTTGGCGATGGTGATGCGCCGGGTCCGGTCAAGTTTTATCGTGCAGGGTGTTTCGCATTCGCCAAACCCCGGAAGCGTAACAAGCGCGCCGGAAGGCGTTGAACGAATCTCGCGGCTGTCGCCAAGCGTCATGCAACCGCCAAGCATCACCATCAGGGCGATCGATAATAAAAAACGCATTATGAATCTCCGCACCAGATTACTTCAGGGCCGTCGCCATGGCATTAAAGGCGCGTTCCAGGTCGATTTTCAAGTCATCGATATCTTCAAGCCCCGCGTGAAACCGCACGACCGACCCTTCTTTTGTCCATCTAGTTGCGCTGCGGTCTTTTTCCGGATGCACATGAACAGCAAGACTTTCATATCCGCCCCAGGAAAAACCGATGCCAAAAAGTTTGAAGGCGTTGAAAAAGGTTTTCAGCGCGGGAAGGGGAACCGGCTTAAGCACGACGCTAAAAAGACCGGATGAGCCGGTAAAATCCCGTTTCCAATTGGCGTGTCCAGGACAGGATTTCAGCGCCGGGTGGATGACCGCATCAACTTCATTGCGTTTGCCAAGCCATTTGGCGAGATCAAGCGCATTGCGCTGATGGCGGTCCAGTCGTGTCGATAAGGTGCGCATGCCGCGTAACGCCAGAAATGCATCGTCTGCGGAAACATTGGACCCAATCTGCAGCAGCGAATAAAAAATCTTTGAGGCGGTTTGTTCGTCTGAGGAGGTGATCGTGCCAAGAAGGCAGTCAGCGTGACCAATAAGATATTTCGTCGCCGACTGGATGCTGACATCGGCGCCAAGCGCGATGGGTTTGCAAAAATACCCGCCGCTCCAGGTATTATCGACGATCAGTTTGGCGCCGCCATCATGGGCGGCTTCCGCCAGCGCCGGAATGTCCTGAACCTCAAAGGTAAGGGAGCCGGGAGACTCGGCAAAGATCACTTTTGTCGCCGGCCGCATCAGCGCCGCGATTTCACTTTTTTTCGCAAGCGGGTCATAAAATGTCGTTTCAACGCCAAATCTTTCAAGAAACCGGTCGCAGAATTTGCGCGTCGGATCATAAGCGGAATCGGTCATCAGGATATGATCGCCAGCCGAAACAAAGGCGAGGATCGCCGCGGTGCAGGCTTGAAGTCCTGACGGCGCAAGACGTGTTTCAAAGCCCCCTTCAAGGGCCGTTACCGCTGCTTCGAGCGCGCGATGGGTCGAGACGCCGAGACGCCCGTAAGTGATATTTTTCGCGCCTTCAAGATAATCGTCATAGGTCGGAAAGAGGATCGTTGACGCGCGTTCCACCGGCATGTTGACCGGATGCGCGGGCCGATTATGCGGCCTTCCTGTGGCGACAAGTTTTGTGTTGTCTTTCATAAATTTGCCAAAACGCCTTGATGTTTCAGGGGTAATCCAGCCCCACTTACCTGTTCTTTTAAGACCTGTCAGCGGGGCGCCGGCGGCTGGTCCATCAGCTCCACAACGCCCTGGCGGCGATCAAAAACCTTAAAACCGGCTTTTTGATAGAGCGGCAGCGCCGCCGGATGATCGAGCGTGCATGTCTCGAGACTCAGTTTTTTCGGCGCATGCGACCATGCAAGATCGAGAATATTGGTGAAGAAATAGCGGCCGAGACCGCGACCTGTGAAATCCGGGGCCAGTCCAAAAAATTTCAGTTCCGAGGCTTCCGGCTTGCGCTCGTCAATCTCCGCCATGCCAGCGGGGGCGCCATCGACATAAAGAACATAAAGATAGACATCGGGGTGATGGATGATTTCGGCAATTTCTGCGTCATCCATGCGCCGCCGGCTCACCCAATGATAAGGATCGCCGATCAGCCGGTAGAGATAGCGATAGAAATGGACCGGCGCGTGTTCCGCGCGCAATAATGCGATCTTAAGGCGCGGCGGTCTTGCCGGTTGCGGCAGGTTTGGGCGTTCGGTTTGTTCGAGATAGGTAATCGTTACATCAACGCGGTTTCCCGTTTCCGCTTTCAACAGGGAATTCCGCGTCGTCATTTTTTTCGTCTCCCCATTCGGCCCAGGAACCATCGTAAAGACCGTGCTCGCGGCAGCCGCTTACTTCAAGGGCAAGCGACAATATCGCAGCCGTCACGCCCGATCCACAGCTTGTGATGATCGGGCGCGATAAATCAACGCCGGCTGCTGAGAATATATTTCCCAATTCGGGGCCCGGGCGCAATGTTCCGGCCTCGGTGAGGAGCGCAGGAAAGGGAAGGTTGACTGCGCCTGGCATGTGCCCGGATCGCAGACCCGCGCGAGGTTCAGCCGCTTCACCGGTAAATCGCGGCGCCGGACGCGCGTCGATCACCGCGCTATCCTTGTCGGCAAGCGCAGTGCGAATATCGGCCGCAGATTGTCGCCAGCCGGAATCCGGCGCTGCGGCATAGGAAACAGCAGCGACTGTTGGGGCAGCGCCGGTCATTGGGCGGCGTTCCCGCACCCATTTCGGCAGACCGCCATCCAGTACGGCGACGCGCGGGTGGCCCATGGCGCGAAAATTCCACCAAACGCGCGGCGATGAAAAGATGCCCTTTTCGTCATAAACAATGACGCTGTCTGACGCAGTAATGCCCAGGGCGCCGACGGCCTCTTCGAATTGCGCCGGCGGCGCCGCCATATGCGGAAGGCTGGTCTGTTGATCTGCAACCAGATCAAGGTCGAAAAAAACTGCGCCGGGAATATGTTCCTGACGATAATGATCAGCGGCATCGCCATCGCCCGGCATGCGCCATGAGCCGTCGATGATTTTTATTTCAGGCGCGTCAAGATGATCCGCTAACCAATCAGTGGAAACAAGCGGACCAAAAATTGTCATTTCAACTCATCCAGGGCGGCGTCGGCAAATCCTTGGAACGCAGGAATTCCGGATTGAAGATTTTCGTCGCATAACGATTACCATAGTCGCACAGCATGGTTACAACCGTATGGCCCGGGCCCATCTCTTTGGCGAGCCGTGTTGCACCCGCAATATTGATGCCTGATGATCCCCCAAGGCACAGGCCTTCCTCGAGCACCAGACCATAGATGATCGAGAGCATTTCCGGATCGCCGATCTGAAAAGCATCATCAAGGGATACGCCCTCAAGATTGGCGGTGACACGGCCCTGACCGATCCCCTCGGTGATCGACCCGCCTGTTGCCTCCAGCGCGCCGGTTTTCACCCAGCTGAAAATCTTCGAGCCCATCGGGTCGCTGACGGCGCAAATGACGTTCTTGTTGCGTTCTTTGAGCGCCAGGCTAACGCCGCCGATGGTGCCGCCGGATCCCACCGCACAGGCAAAAGCATCAACGCGGCCATCGGTTTGATCCCAGATTTCCGGGCCCGTGGTGCGCTCGTGAATATCGCGGTTGGCGGTATTATCGAACTGGTTGGCCCACAGCGCTCCATTCGGAAGCGTTTCCGCAAGTTCCTCCGCGAGACGCCGGGAATAATGGACATAATTGTCGGGATTTGAATAAGGGACCGCATCCACTTCCACCAGCTCCGCGCCATAAATCCGGATCGCATCCTTTTTCTCCTGGCTTTGGGTCCTCGGGACGACGATTTTGGTCTTGTAGCCCAGTACGCTGCCGACCATGGCGAGACCGATCCCGGTATTGCCGGCCGTACCCTCGACGATTGTGCCACCGGGGCGCAATGCGCCCGATGCCTCAGCGGCGCGGATAATGCCCAACGCTGCGCGATCCTTCACAGATTGGCCGGGATTAAGAAATTCCGCTTTGCCGAGAATTGTACAGCCGGTCTCTTCGGACGCCCGTTTCAGTTTGATCAGCGGCGTGTTGCCGATCTGACCGAGAACATTTTCACTAAATTCCATCGATTTTCTCCGGACTATTGAAAAGACTTTTGGCGATCCTGTTTTTCAGCAGCGGCGGCGATCCAGTATGAACCGAAGCCGCCTGTTGGTCGTAATGCAATCAGTGGGAAAAAGGGGTCACATTCCGATGAGGACGACGCTTGCGCTTTTCTTGGTGGTCTTTTTGTCGGTGATGCCAGCATCAGCGCGCGATCACGATGCAAATTTTCTAATCAAACGTGCAGGAAAAGTGATCGGCTTTCATCATGTTGATATTTCGAACACCGCCGACGGCATAGTGGTTGAGACAACGATCAGGATGCGTGTGAAATTCGGACCTGTTCCCTTGTTTCGGTATGATCACAAGGCTGTCGAAAAGTGGCGGGCCGGGTCATTATATTCCCTGTCGAGCGAAACCAATAATAATGGCGACGACGATTACGTGCGCCTGACCCGCATCGCCAATGGATACAAAATAGAGGGGTCGGGCTTTTCAGGCGTTGCGCCGGTCAGCGCTATGCCGTCGAGCTATTGGAACAAAAGCCTTGTTGAAACCAATCGCCTGATCAACACGCAAACCGGTGAAATCATCGACGTTACAGTCGCCGAACTTGGCCGCACAATGGCGCCGCACCAGCGCGACGCCGAACAATATCGCATTGTCGGAACGATTGCGCTCTATCTCTGGTATGACGGACCGAAATGGGTTGGATCGCAGTTTACGATCGACGGCGAAGAGTTGATCTATGAATTGGCCCCGTCCTCACAAGACTATGCGGTTCTTGGCGACAACCGCGGCGTCGCCGCTGACTGACACATCAGACTGTCTTGCGCTCCCGCTTTTCGAGTTCTTTCGCTTCGATCCAGATCGCTTCCATTTCTTCAAGGCTTGCCTCTTGCGCGGTGCGGCCGGCTGCACGCAGCGTCGCTTCGATATGGCCGAAGCGGCGCATGAATTTTTCATTGGACTTTCTGATCGCCGCTTCCGGATCGACATCGAGATGACGCGACAGATTGGCGAGGACAAAAAGAAGATCGCCGAATTCCGCTTCAATTTCTTCCTGTTCGCCGCCTTGCATCGCGTCTTTTAATTCGTGCGTCTCTTCGGTAATCTTGTCGAGCACATCCTGAGCATTTTTCCAGTCAAAGCCCACACGCCCGGCGCGTTTTTGCAGCTTAACGGCGCGGGTCAGACCCGGCAGTCCTACAGGAACGTCTGCGAGCAGACTATCTGCGCCCTGTTTTGCGCGCTCCTCGGCTTTTTGGGATTCCCAAGCCGTCGTCTGTTCATCCGCTGTGCGGAAATCCGCGTCGGCGAAAACATGTGGATGGCGGCGGATCATTTTATCGGTGATGGCGTCAGCGACATCGCTAAAGCTGAATAGTCCTTCTTCCTGCGCCATTTGCGCGTGAAACACGGTTTGAAACAATAAATCGCCCAGTTCGTCTTTCAGGGCCGCCATATCGCCGCGTTCAATCGCATCGGCCACCTCATAGGCCTCCTCAATCGTATAGGGCGCAATCGTGCCAAAATCCTGCTCCAGATCCCATGGGCAGCCGCCATCCGGCGCGCGCAGTCTTTCCATGACCTTAAGCAGCGCATCGATTTTTTGCGCCTCGACGGTGGGGGTATTCTCACTATTTTTCGTCATATGATCAGTCCGGTGAATGCTGCCAAGAAAAAAAGGAATAGGGGGCCATTTGATCAAAGACCAGCGGAGACGTGAAGCTATTATTGTCGATCCCGGCGCTCTATTGGCATTTTCAACTTTCCCTTGCGGGCCAGCCCTTCGCTGGAGCGCTTGCAATTCTGAAGATCGTCGGCCATGGACATTGGGCTACGATATAAGGAAGACGGACCATGCCGATCAAGGAAGCAAAACTCATCTGGCGCAATGGGGAAATGATTCCCTGGGCCGACGCGACAACACACATTCTGACCCACGCGCTGCATTATGGAACAAGCGTTTTTGAAGGGATACGCGCCTATGATACGCCGCATAAAGGCGTGTGTGTATTTCGCAACCGGGAACATATCGAGCGCCTGCATTTTTCGGCGCGCGTCTACCGCATCAAGATTGATTATTCCGTTGATGATTTGATGGGCGCCTGCCGGGATATTGTTCGGGAGAATGATCTTCAGTCGGCCTATATCCGCCCGGTCGCCTATCTTGGCTATGGTGAAATGGGCCCGGCCTCGCCGAACGTCAAATCAGAAACCGCAATCGCCGCCTTTCCCTGGGGCGCCTATCTCGGCGAGGAAGGCATGAAGAACGGCATTGACGTTGCGGTTTCAAGCTGGCGCCGCTTTGCGCCCGGCACAATTCCGGCTGGCGTCAAAGCCGGCGGAAATTATCTTTCGAGTCGTCTCGTTTCAATGGAAGCCAAAGAAAAAGGCTACGCCGAAGGGATTGGGCTTGCCCATGACGGCACAGTCAGCGAAGGCGCCGGCGAAAATCTCTTTGTCGTTCACAAGGGCCGGATCATGACGCCGCCGGCGGCGTCATCAATTCTTGCCGGCATTACACGTGACACAGTAAGCGTTCTCGCGCGCAAGGCGGGATTTGAAGTCGTCGAACAGGCGATGCCGCGAGAAATGCTTTATGGCGCCGATGAAATTTTCCTGACCGGCACCGCCGCGGAAATAACGCCCGTGAGATCTGTCGATAATCTCAGCGTTGGCGATGGCGAGCGTCCAGTAACCGGCAAACTTCAGGAAATGTTCTTTGGGCTTTTCAACGGAGAAACCGAAGACGAATGGGGTTGGCTGGATCCTGTCGCATAAGGCGTCCGGCGACCTAATTTTCCCGGGTCATTGCCGCTGTGCGAAGCGATCATCTGGCTGACCGGCCTTGCGCGCTATCGGTTGCCCTCGTTGGCGCGCTTACGCAGATTCAATGCGTCGTCGATAACGTGAAAAATATAATTCTGCTCAACGACGCCGCCAAACAGATAAGCCCGTGGTCCGGACGCATAAATCGTGACGTCCTGGCCGCCATGCGTTTCGCCGCCGGTCGGAACCAACGCTTGCTGACGATAGGTCTTTTCCTTGACAGCGTCGGGGGCCGGGCGGCCATCAGAAAGATCAATGCCCGGTGCGAAAACCGTCCCCGGGCCGTTTGCATAGCCAAGGGTTGTATAGGGTTTGCCATCTCGCGCGAGGATCGGGGCGACGACGCCGCTGTCGTCAATGTCGCTAGCAAGACCAAATATGTCATTGCCTTTGATTGGATAGCCCTGAAACGCCATTGTGTGACCGTGATCGGCGGTGACAACGATCAGCGTATCATTTTCGCTGGTGAGCGCGCGCGCAGCGGCCACTGCCTGTGCATATTCCTGAGTATCGGAAAGCGCCTGATACGCATTGCCCATATGATGCGCGTGATCGACTTTGCCGGCTTCGACCATCAGAAAAAACCCGTTCGGGTTTTTCGACAAAATCTCAATCGCTTTGCGCGTCATCTGTTCCAGGGACGGCTCGCCGCCTTTGTCTTCCGCGCGATCCGCTTCAAATTCCAGATGCGAACGTTCAAAAAGGCCTAGAATTTTTGCATTGGCGGGCGCCGCCGCCAACTGCGTTTCATTCCACACAAACAAATGTTCGTCAGACTTTGCGGTCCATTCCGCAGTCAGATCATGGTTGTCGCTGCGGGCGCCGGTCGCGCCGTCATCTTCCGGGTCCGAAGCGGCCGCTGGCAGGAAATGCGCGCGGCCTCCGCCGAGAGCAAGATCGAGACCGTCCCCATAGGGAAACTCGATAAGCTGGCGGGCGATATCCTTGCAGCCCGCCGCTTTGGCCTCTTCCGGCATTCTTGCATCTGTCGCCCACCATCGGTCTGCGGAGTGCGCATAAACAGCGCCCGGCGTCGCATGGGTAATTTCAGCAGTAGAGATAACGCCAACGCTCATCGCCGCCTGTTCCGCAAGCTCGCCGAGGGTCGGCGTGACGGCGGCGAGCGCGGAAGCGCAGTCGCCATGGCGGACAGCATCGGTAACAGACAAAACGCCGGACTTTGTTTTAACGCCGGTGACCATCGCCGACATGGTGCCTGCCGAATCCGCCACCTGATGATCAGTCGTATAGGTTTTTGACATGGCGATATAAGGGAACTGCTCGAAGGAAAGAAGATTTTCCTCGCCCTCTTCGCCGCGCGATTGACCGTCAAAAATGCGCGCCGCGGCGACCGTTGTCGGGTCCATGCCGTCGGCGACAAAAAGAATGACGTTTTTGGCGCGGCCAGTGATCGGTTTTACTTTTTTTCGTGCGGCAAGGACGGTCTGCGCGTTATCGAACCAGGGATCGCCAGCAGATTGAACGGGCGCATCGGACAAACCGGCGCCGGGCGCGCCCAGCTGGGCGCAGGCGGCAAGACCTGTCGCGCAGGAAATCAACAAGATATTTTTCAGCATTCCGGCAAGCTCCCTCGGCGATAACTGACTGCTTTATAGGCTGGATTGCACCGGAAAAACCATGACATTGTCACAGCCTGGGTGGGCCAATCAGCGCAACGCCAGATGCGGTAAATGAGGGAACAAATAATGAGGAAAATCCTTGCGGGCGCAGGCGCCTTGGCTCTGGCGGCGCTGGCCGGGGCCGCGCTCTATCTCAAAACCCCCGCCGCAGCCCCGTTTGACGCTGCAGCAGCGATTGATGCCGCAGCGCAATATGACGCCCGGATTTTGCGCGACGCTTTTGGCGTTCCGCATATATACGCCGGCCGCGATGTGGATGCGGCATTCGGTCTCGCCTACGCCCACGCTGAAGATGACTGGCAAACCATTGAGGATGTTCTGTTTTTCTCTCGCGGCGCTCTCGCGCAGCGCAAGGGTAAGGACGCCGCCATACCAGATTATCTGGTCGCAGCTCTGAAAGTTACCGAAGATGTGCGCGTCAAATATGAAACCGACCTGCCGCTGGAAACGAGGGCTCTCGCTGAAGCCTACGCTGCCGGCGTCAACCTTTATTGCGCGGAGGAGAAAATCCGTTGTGCGCCCGGCGCGGCGCCGGTTACAGGACAAGATATTGTCGCCGGTTTTGTTTCGCGTACGCCGTTCTTTTACGGACTGGACGAGCGGTTGACGGCAATCTTTGAAGGCGAAGTCGAGATCGCTGACGCCGCCGCTCGATCCCGCGAGGCTTTCCTGAAAATCCCAGCCGGATTTGAGACCGGCTCAAACGCCATGGCGACAGCGCCCAACCGCTCCGCAGACGGACATACGCGGCTGATGGTCAACTCGCATCAGCCCTATACGGGACCCGTCGCCTGGTATGAGGCGAGGGTCAAATCGGAAGAGGGCTGGGACATGATCGGCGGGCTTTTCCCCGGCGCGCCGTTGATTCTTGTTGGCGCAGGACCGGATCTGGGCTGGGCGTTTACGGTCAATAAGCCGGATCTCGTCGATGTCTTCGCGCTCGACGTCGATAACGCAAAAAAACCAACACGCTATCGATTTGACGGTGACTGGAAAGAATTTCATGTCTCGCCAATTAAATTTCGCGTCAAACTCTTTGGACCTTTCAGCCTGCCCGTGACCCGGCGTGGCCTCACCTCGGTGCACGGGCCTGTATTCATCACGGACAAGGGCGTTTTTGCGGTTTCATATGGCGGCGCCGGCGATGTTCGCGCCATTGACCAATGGTACAAAATGAACAGGGCGACGAGTTTTGCCGAATGGACTGCGGCCATGGAGATGCTGGCGATCCCAAGCTTCAATGTCATCTATGGCGACGGCGAGGGGACGATCGCCTATTTTTATAATATGGCCATCCCCATGCGCAGCGCTGCGGTAGACTGGTCAAAAGCCCAACCGGGCGATCAGCCGGATTTATTGTGGACGGGCGTGCGTCCGTTTGGCGCTGCGCCGCAAGTGATCAATCCCGCATCGGGCTATGTCGTCAATTCGAACCATACGCCATTTGACGTCTCGGGGCCGCAAGACAACCCGCACATGTCAGATTTTCCATCCCATTACGGGGTCGCCAACAAATCGACCAATCGCGGATTGCGCATACAAGCGCTGTTCGGGGCCGACGCTTCGATCACTGCAGAAGAATTCCTGGCCTATAAGTTTGATCATTCCTATGCGGATAATTCACGCGTCATGGAACTTGTGAACTCCCTCATTGCAAATGAAGACCTGCAGGCGGACGCAAAGCTTGCGCCGGCGCTGGATATTCTTGCGGGCTGGGACGGCGCCGTAACGCCCGAGAGCCGCGGCGCGGCGCTGGCGGTGCTGACCGCGCAAAAGGCGCGGGGCTATCTTCTCAACGATCAGCATGCCGAGACGCCCGATGCCGTCGCAGCGTTGCGTGAGGTCGCAACAGGGCTGGAACAGGGGTTTGGCCGCATTGATGCGCCCTGGGGCGAGGTCGTGCGATTGAAACGTGGAAACGTGGATTTAGCGCTTAATGGCGGGCCAGACACATTGCGCGCGGTTTATCCCGGCGGTGATCCGGCGCAAGGCGCGCTCGAAGCGCTCGGGGGCGACACTTATATTTTATATGCGGACTGGACCGGGCCGCGCGATGTAGCGATTAAAACCATTCATCAATTTGGCGCGGCAACCCTGGATGACACATCGCCGCATTATGCCGACCAGGCGCCGATTTTCGCCGCTGAACAATGGAAATCGCCGCCCATGACGCTGGAGGCGTTGCTGGCGGAAGCGACGGCGGATGACCGGATCGGCGGGAGTGTGGGTGAGTAGCGCCCGAAACTGAGGCGCCGGCGTCATCAGTGCTGCTGATGAGCCCGGCCTCCTTCACCAATTCTTATCCGACTGAGATAGAACTTCTCAAACAGGAAAGTTGCTATAAGCATGAGCAGGGGGCAAAAATGGAATTTATGGAATCTTTAATCAACGTCCTTAAGATTGCGCTTATTGACAATGGCAGCCGCCAGACAAATATTTGATGATATGCGCATTCTGCTTTTCATAGGTCTGACGATGTCCATGGCGCTCTCGCCGGCATTGGCCTCCGCGTCATGCGTATCTATGGACGCCGACAGCATGGTCATGGCGGATGGCGCCATGGCGAAAGATTGCGGCATGAACAGCGTTGATGAAACCGATGTCGCCGATTGCGCCGCAGCATGCGCGCTGATGTGTCCCGGCTTTTATTCAGGACCGGAACTGGCGTCAGCGGAGCCGCCGAGCTTTCAACTTACACAGCATATAATTCCTGCGGCGGACCCCGGCATTGCGATGCCGGCTTATCTCGATCCGCCGCCTCCACGTTTTTGAGCACACTCGCGTCCTAGCGCGAGCGTATTTCATCCTGCCGCACGGGTTTCCGCGCGCAGTGTTTGTTGAACATGCTCAAAAAACGAGTTTCAAATGTCCAGAATTTTTGGGTCCAGACCGTTTGGCGCGATAGCGGCAGCCATTGCAGCAGGATTGATCCCGGGGATTTCTTTTGCCTCGGACAAAATCCTGAGCCTTAATGAAGCGGTGACCATCGCCGTCACGGCGGATGATCCCGCTTATACGCAGTTCGATGTGCGCGCGTCAGCGCAGGAAGACCGCGCTGTCTCCGACGCGCAGTTGCCTGACCCGATTATAAAAACCGAGATTGCAAATCTTCCGATCGATACTTTTGCTTTCGGACAGGAGCCCATGACACAGCTGCAGGTCGGGCTCCGTCAGGAATTCGCCCGCGGTTCGACCTTGCGGCTCAATCGCGAAAGGCGAAACGCCGAAGCCAACATTGAACGCATGAAGCGCGCGCAAGCGGTAACGGATGCGACGCTCGCTGTTCGCATGGCCTGGCTGCACAAGTTTCATGCATTGATCGGGCAACGCATCATCGAAGAAAGCAGGGCGGCGGTGAACGAATTGGTTGACGCGCTCAGCGCATCCTATGCGCAGGGAAAGCTAACGAGCCAGGATGTATTGCGCGCCGAACTCGAATTGTCGCTGCTTGATGACAAGCTCGCAGAACTTCGCCAAAATGAAGCCGTCGCTGAGGCAGAGTTATCGCGGTTCATTGGTCAGGACGCATTTCGTCCACTGCCGGAAAACCTGCCGGCATTCGCAGCGCCTGGAACCATTCAGGAACTCGAAGCAACGCTAACGCGGCATCCTGTCGTTCTCATCGACGACGCAACAATCTCCGTAGAAGAAACAGAGATTGGTTTGGCAAAGCAAGCCTACAAGCCGAAATGGTCTTTGGAGAGCGAATACGGTTTCCGCAGCGCAGACCGGCCCGACTTCGCCAGTGTCGGTGTTCGCTTTTCCGTCCCGATTCTCACCGGAAAGCGGCAGGATCGCGCGCTTTCGGCCGCGCGAAAGGAAAAGTCCGCCGCGGAGCTTAAGCGGGCGACAACCCTACTCGATCTGCGAGGCGAACTTGTAAAAACCTATGCGGATTGGACTCAACTCGAAAAACGACTGGCGCTCTACGACGCTGTCGTCATCCAGCGAGCCAGTGAAACGGCGAATGCGTCCATCTCAGCCTATGGCGGCGGGCAGGCGGATTTTCCCGAACTCATCCGCAGTCAGCTTGCCGAACTCGATGCAAAGCTGATGCGGCATGATTTGAGGATTCAATACGCTGTCGCTTGGGCGCGGCTTTCCTATCTTGCGGGAGACAACCAATGAAAATATCAATGCCCTTAATTGGTTCACTGATTATCCTTATTGGCGCTGTTGGGTTCTTCCTGTTGCGGCCTGCAAGCGACGCGCCGTCAGGCGAAAGCGGCGCCGTCGAGCGCATAGTTTCCTATTGGGTGGCGCCGATGGACCCGAATTACCGCAGCGACGCGCCGGGCAAGTCGCCCATGGGGATGGATCTCATTCCGGTTTATGAGGATGACGGTTCTGGCGTCGGCGGCGAGCCATCCATCAGGATCGATCCATCGGTCGTCAATAATATCGGCGTGAAAACGCAGCGCGTTTTGCGCGCGGATCTGGCGCGGGAGATCAACACCGTCGGCGCGATCATGATCGACGAAGAAGCGCGATCCGACATTAACGTTCGCTCCGAGGGCTGGATCGAAAAGCTCCATGTCGAAGCGGTCGGCGAAAAGGTCGAGCGCGGCGAGGTTCTGTTTGAAATTTACGCTCCGGCGCTGGTTGCTGCGCAATCAGAATTTATCCAGGCGCTAAAGATCGGCCGGCCGGCGCTGATCCGCGCCGGAACAGAGCGACTGACTGCGCTCGGCGTGAGTGAAAGCCAGGTCGCCGATTTAACACGCAGCCGAAGCGTGCAGCGGCGCGTTGAAATTGTCGCGCCGCAATCGGGCATTGTGACCGCGCTGAATGCGCGCGAAGGCATGTTCCTTCGCCGTAATGATATGGCGATGCAACTCGCTGACCTCTCAAGCGTCTGGATCATCGCCGATGTTTTTGAAAATGATGCGCATTGGGCGGCGCCGGGCGACGCGGCGCAGATGACGCTGCCGGCTTTTCCGGGCGAAGTCTGGAATGGGGAAGTGGATTACGTCTATCCGACAGCGGAAAGGATGACGCGAACGGTTCAGGTTCGGCTCCGCTTTCCCAATCCCCGCGACCAGTTGAAACCAAACATGTTCGCGAATGTCCGTATCGGCGCGGCGCCGAAGAAAAATGTTCTGACGATCCCGCAATCGGCGCTCATTCGCACCAGCAAGGGCGACCGCGTGATCCTGGCGCTTGGCGATGGACGTTTCCGGCCCGCGCATGTCACGCCCGGCATTGAAAGCGGCGAAAAGGTCGAAATACGCGCCGGCCTGAATGAAGGCGAGGCCATCGTCGTCGAAAGCCAGTTCCTGATCGATTCCGAAGCGAGCCTTGACGCGGGACTGTTGCGATTGTCGGCGCCGTCAATGCCGGAAGGCGGGTCCATGGACGATCATGCCGAGAAAGAGATGGAGATGACGGACGGTGAAGAAATGAGCGCGCGCGATATGGAAGCGATGCCGGAAGACGAGCCAATGCCCAACCATGAACATATGAATCATACGATGGATGATGAATCGATGGGAGATGAATCTCTGGGAGATGGGCAATGATTTCCCAGATCATTCGCGGCTCAATCGAGAACAGGTTTCTTGTCATCGTCGCCGCATTGTTTCTGGCGGTCGCCGGCTTTGTCTCGCTGCGATCAACGCCGCTTGATGCGATCCCCGATCTTTCCGATGTGCAGGTCATTATAAAAACAAGCTATCCTGGCCAGGCGCCGCAAGTCGTTGAGGATCAGGTTACCTATCCGCTGGCGACGGCGATGCTCGCGGTGCCGGGCGCGAAAACCGTGCGCGGCTACTCGTTCTTCAACGACTCTTTCGTCTACATCATTTTCGAAGACGGCACGGATCTTTATTGGGCGCGGTCGCGGGTTCTGGAATATCTGAGCCAGATCGCACCGCAATTGCCGGATGCGGCAAAACCGGCGCTCGGTCCCGATGCCACCGGCGTTGGGTGGATTTATCAATATGCGCTCGTCGATCGGACCGGCGCCCATAACCTTGCCGAGCTGCGATCGCTGCAGGACTGGTTCCTCAAATATGAACTGCAAACCGTAGAGGGCGTATCTGAAGTCGCGGCGATCGGCGGCATGGTGAAGCAATATCAGGTCGTCGTTGATCCCAACCGCCTGCGCTCATTCGGCATTCCCTTGTCGGATGTGCGCCGCGCCATTGAGCGCGGCAATATGGAAACCGGCGGGCGCGTCGTTGAAATGGCCGAAGCGGAATATATTATTCGCGCCGGCGGCTATGTGAAATCGATCAGAGACCTTGAGCAAATTCCGTTGCGCGTTAACGACGCCGGAACGCCGATCCTCATCCGTGATGTCGCTGATGTCCGGCTCGGGCCGGAGCTGCGCCGCGGCATTGGTGAATTAAACGGCGAAGGCGAGGCCGTTGGCGGCGTTATCATCATGCGCGCCGGCGAAAACGCCGCCGCCACGATCGAGGGCGTTAAGGCAAAGCTTGAAAGCTTGAAAGCGGGACTGCCCGAGGGCGTCGAAATCGTCACGACCTATGACCGTTCAAAACTTATCAAGCGGGCGGTTGATACGCTGCGGGAAAAACTCTTTGAAGAGTTTTTAATCGTCGCGGTGGTCTGCGCGCTATTTCTCTTTCATCTGCGCTCGGCCCTTGTCGTCGTCATCAGCCTGCCGCTGGGCGTTCTGGCCGCGTTTATTGTGATGAACGCGCAAGGCATCACCGCCAACATTATGTCCCTTGGGGGCATTGCGATCGCGGTCGGCGCCATGGTCGATGCAACCATTGTGATGATCGAAAATGTTCACAAAAAACTTGAAGGCAATGATGCGACCGGCGCCGCGCGCTGGCGGCTGATCTCGGACGCATGCGTCGAGGTTGGTCCGCCCCTCTTTTTCTCACTGCTGATCATCACACTCAGCTTCACGCCGATCTTTGCGCTGCAGGCCCAGGAAGGACGGCTGTTCTCGCCGCTGGCTTTCACCAAAACTTACGCCATGGGGGCGGCGACGATCCTGTCGGTGACGCTGGTTCCCGTATTAATCGGGCTTCTGGTTCGCGGGCGCATCGCGCCGGAACATAAAAACCCGGTCAATAATTTCCTGACCCACGGCTACCGGCCGGTAATCGGCGCCGCGCTGCGCCGTCCCTGGACAATCATCGCGGCTGCGGGCCTTGTCATGGCAAGCATGATCGTTCCCGCGACGATGCTCGGCGGCGAATTCATGCCGGATCTGGACGAGGGCGATCTTCTTTATATGCCGAGCGCCTATCCCGGCATTTCCGCAAGCAAGGTCGCGCAAACCGTCCAGCAGACAAACAAGCTGATCATGACCATTCCGGAAGTTGAAACTGTCTACGGTAAAGCGGGCCGCGCGGAATCCGCGACCGATCCGGCGCCGCTGCCGATGATCGAAACAACGATCCAGTTAAAGCCGCGCGCCGAATGGCGAAAAGGCGTGACCATGGAAACGCTCAAAGCGGAACTTGATGCGCTGGTCGATGTTCCGAGCCTCACCAATGTCTGGATCATGCCAATCAAAAACCGCCTCGATATGCTGGCGACCGGCATCAAAACGCCGGTAGGCGTCAAAGTCGCCGGTCCCGATCTTGATGTCATTGCCGACATCGGACGCGAAATCGAATCCGTTTTGCAAAACGTGACAGGCACTTCATCGGTTTACGCAGAACGCGTTACCGGCGGGCGTTTTATCGATGTTGATGTTGACCGCCAGGCAGCAGCCCGGGTCGGGCTTAATATTGCCGATGTTCATGACGTTGTGCGGTCGGCGATCGGCGGCATGACTATCGGTGAGAGCGTGGAGGGGCTCGAGCGCTATCCGATTAATCTGCGTTATCCGCGCGACATTCGCGATTCCCCGGAGCGCCTGCGCGATCTGCCGATTGTCACCGATTCCGGTGCGCAAATTCCGCTCGGCAGCATCGCCGACATTCGCATCAATGAAGGTCCGGCGGTGATCCGCAGCGAGAACGCACGGTTAAACGGCTGGATCTATGTGGATATCACCGGGCGCGACATCGGTTCTTATGTTGCTGATGCGCAGCGAGCGGTTGGCGATCATGTCGATCTGCCCGCCGGTTATTCGATCTCCTGGTCGGGCCAATATGAATATATGGAGCGCGCAAAAGAACGCTTTACCTATGTTGGTCCGGGCATGCTGGTGATCATCATACTGCTTTTATTCCTGAACTTCCGAAACGTGACGGATGTGTTGATCATTCTCGGAACTTTACCTTTCGCGCTTGTCGGCGGATTGTGGCTGATGTTCGTTCTCGGGTTTAATCTTTCTGTCGCTGCAGCCGTCGGCTTCATTGCGCTTGCCGGCGTTGCTGTCGAAATCGGCGTCCTGATGATCATGTATCTGAAACAGGAAGTGGCGGCGGCGAGGGCGCTCGCCCGGGAAAGCGGCGCGCCGGTGGATGAGGCGCATTTCGCCGAGGCTATCCGCAAGGGCGCCTTGCGGCGGTTGCGCCCGATCATGATGACCTTCGCGGTCATTCTGGCCGGCCTGATGCCGATCATGATTGGCCATGGCGCCGGCGCAGAAGTCATGCGCCGTATCGCAGCGCCCATGGTCGGCGGCATTGTCAGCGCGACAATACTCGCGCTTGTCGTCATCCCCGCGGCTTATTTTCTCGTGAATCGGCGGGCGCTGTCGGGCGAACAGATTGGAGTTGAGCCGCCGCCGCCGGGGATGGCGCTTGTTGAGTGAGGCGGTCGCATTTTGATGATCGTGTCTCACGCGTGGTGATGGGACGGCGGCTCGCCGGAATTCCTCAAACCGCTGAGATAAAACTTTTCAAAAGCGAATATGACCGCGATCGCAGTCGCCGCGATCAAGACGATTGCCGGATCGGCTTTGCCTTTGATGATGAGCAACGCGCCAAGAACGCCGATGTCGAGGGCCATTGCAGAAATCAAAACCCATGACTTCGCCGCCACTTCCCGGCGCAGATAGCGAAAGACGCCCCAGTGGATCGCTATATCCATCACAAGGTAGAAAATCGCACCAAGCGAGGCGATGCGGCTGAGATCGAAAAACGCCGCGAGAATCCCCGCCAACACCACCGTATAGACGAGCATATGTTTCTGAATGTCGCCAGGCATGCCGAAATGTTTGTGCGGGATGAGATTCATGTCGGTCAGCATGGTGAGCATACGGGAGACGGCAAAGATGCTGGCAAGAAGACCGGACGCCGTGGCGATGATCGCAATGGCGACCGTAAACCACACGCCAGCGACGCCAAACACCGGGCGCGCCGCCTCTGCAAGGGCGTAATTCTTCGCCCGGATGATTTCCGGAATGCTGAGCGTTGAACCGACGGCCCACACCACCATCAGATAGACGACGAGACAAATGATGAGCGAGATCATGATGGCGCGGCCGACATTTTTGTTCGGGTTCTTAACCTCACCGCCGCTATTGGTGATCGTTGTAAATCCTTTATAGGCAAGTATCGCCAGAGCGACGCCCGCGAGAAATCCGCTTACTGATGGTCTGTCGCCGGCGCCCGTCGCTTGTAACTCAAAGGAAAAACCGGCCGCCCAAAGCGTTATCAGCGTAAACGCCAGAATGCCGCCAACCTTCATCACTGCGGTCACTTTTGAAATGCCGCCAATGAATTTATTACCGGCAATGTTGATGAGAAAGGCAAAAATGATCAGCCCGATGGCAAGAAATGGTACGAGAATACCGCCTTCATCAATGTCGAAAAGTTGAAGCGTGTAGGTTCCGAACGTCCGCGCCACAAGACTTTCGTTGATGATCATGGAAATCGCCATTAACAGCGCGGCGCCGCCGGTCATCGTCGTGGGTCCATATGCCTTTTTGAGGATCATGGCGATGCCGCCCGCCGACGGGTATTTGTTGGAAACTTTGATATATGTGTAGGCGCTGAACGCGCTGATGATTGCAGCGACAAAAAACGCCAGCGGGAATAAGGCGCCGGCGAATTCCGCGACTTGGCCAGTGAGAGCAAAAATTCCGGCGCCTATCATCACACCGGTTCCCATCGCCACGGCGCCCGGAAGGCTGAGGCTGTCTTTTTTGTAGCTCGTTGATCTATCGTGTTCCACTATCTCTATCGGTATTTTCGTTCATTGCGCCAAAACGCGCCACCGTTTCGGTCAATGGGCGCTGGCATTGTCTGTACGACAATTCTCGCGCTTGTTGTGATCCCGGCCGCTTTTTTTCTCGTAAATCGGCGGGCGCTGGCCAGCGATCAAAAAGAAATTTCACCGCAGTCATTTGGCACGCCAGTTGAGTAGGCAGACGGGCCAACACAATGTCGAAGCGGGAACAAGCCAATCCAGGTGGTCGCATAACCCGTTATCTCGGTGAGTAAATCGCCAAATAGTTTTGTCGCACAATTTATATTGTCGCAAATTATGATAATCGAAATTTCCGGTTGTGACTCATCAAAACGCCGGCCGCATAAAAAGAATTACGCGACCGGCGCTATTTCACCCAGGCAAATCCTCCCCCATAGAGTTGCCAAAGGGCTTGGCGATCTCCCCGGTGAGCCCCACAGGATAGGGCGCGTCGAAAGCGGCCGATAGGAGATTTTGGCCATATGAATTCGCAGTCGCACCAGATTGACGGCGACGGTCAAAAATTCGACAGCCAGACTTTGCGTTGGATATTGGCGCTTTTAGAAACTGGCCAAAGGATAATGAATCGGCGCCGCCAGCCGTTTGGTCTGCACGGCAGTGATCCATTTGGCCTCGACGCTTGCAAACTGCCCCGGCGTGACGCCAATGAAGGATTTGAACTCCTTGATAAAATGCGACTGGTCGTAAAAACCGTCACCGGCAGCGGCTACCCATAAGGCTTTACCGGCGCGTATTCTATCAGCGGCGCGCAGCGCCCGGTATTTTCGCTGCAGCAGCTTTGGGGAAGCGCCGAAAACCTGTTTGGCAATTCGGTCTGTTTGCCGCCGGGATACATCCATCAACTCTATCAGCCGGTCAAGGTCCAAATCATTCGGATCGGCCAGCCATTGCTCCAGCGCCACGGGATAGGTGTTGTTGCGCGCCGTACGGTGCGCGATCAAGTGAGCAAAAAATCGATCGGCCGCCGCCGCCATCGCCGGCAGGCTCGGCGCGTTGCGGATTTCTTCGATTGTGCTGCGGCCCATGCGCCCGCCGAAATCGGTAAGGTCGTAAATACTATCGGCGATTTCAGCAGCGCTAAAACCCAGCAGCGGCCTCCAGCCGCGCGGCCTGATGCCGACGCCAAAGACGCGCGTTCCCGCCTCTACATTGAGCAAATAAGCGCCGTTTGTGGGCCCGAGGAGAAACGCCGTTGAAATCTCGGTTTCATCACCCGTGGAAAATTTTATCCGGCCCGCGCCACTGAGCAGCACGCGAATATTGCCCAATTCGGCGCACATGGGTTGTACTGACTGCGTTTCCGTTGAGAAATAATAATAAGCGCGGACATAATCCCGAAGATCCGTACGCGGTAAAAAATAATCTAGTTCCATCCTCACCCGTAACGCATGTTAATAAAACGCTGGCTGCTCAATGAAGCTAGCCCGCTTTCTCCCATCTGTCACATCTTTCAGCGGCGGCAATGCCGTATTTTCTGAGGTTTGCAAAACGTGACAGCCAAATGTTCAAGTAAATATCTTTAATTTACTGGTGTTTTCAAAGATTTAGGGAGTCCATCCTGCGCTACGTGCGGTCCATGAGCCACACTACACTGGTTAGTTTCAGGTTTGTCGCCGACCCGACAAAGTGAACAGAGTATCGTCATCGCGCAGCAGAAAAAGTGCAATCAATGCGCCGAGCGCGGGGATCGCCGCAATAAAAAGGTGGTTATGCGCGTCATAGGGATTTAACAGCCGTTCATAGGTCGACAGTGTGCTGAGCGCATGGATCAGCATCAAAAACCCATAGGACCAGAATTTTAAAATTCCAAAAAAGAAACACGCGACAACAGCGATCTGCAGCGCGCCGATAGCATAGGCGGCGGCGACAGGAAGATTTTCAATCATATAAAACGCCTTCCAGATCGCGATCGTCGTTTCCGGATCGACAAGTTTTTCAAGCGCCCAGACCAGAAAAAAAATCGCGATTGTCGCCCGAAGAATAAATAACGGCAATTTCAGTTTGGATTCATCCATTGTGCGCCCCTTGGTGTTTTTCCCAGAAGCCATAGCGCCCGTCGCGCATTGTGTCACGGCTGAACGCAAGCGCCCGTCCCTCCGGATCGATCACAATCTCGAGTGTGCGGCGAGCAATGAGTGTGCGGATGTTAAATGTATGCCGACATTCTCGCGCGGAATTTCAGCATGCAGCGTCGATTTCCATGCCGTCAAATGCCGGTTCGACGTTCGGCGGCAAATCGCGCCGCAATGTCGCGTAGTCCATATGCACATGCAAATTAGTGAGGATTGCGCGTTTAGGTTTTATGCGGGCAATCCATTCCAGCGCCATATCCAGATGCGCATGTGTGCCATGCGGCTTGTATTGAAGCGCATCGACGACCCAGGTGTTGACGCCTGCAAGAATATCAAAGCTCGCTTCCGACAGGCCGACGACATCGCTTGAATAGGCAATGTCGCCAAAGCGAAAGCCGAGGGATTGAACATTGCCGTGATCCTGCAGGAACGCAATTGCCGGAATGTCACCGCTCGGTCCCCCGACAGCAAAAGAAGCGCCGCATGGGGGCATATCAATTTTGTCGAGAATGGGCGGATAAAAACTGCCGGGTTTTTGTACAAAGCAATAGTTAAAACGGTTGACGAGCTCTCCGGATGTTGCGTCGTCAATATAGACGGGTATGCGTCTGCGCATCTGCAAAGCAAAGACCCTGAGGTCGTCAATGCCGTGACATTGATCCGCATGATCATGGGTGAAGAGAACGCCATCAAGACGCGAACAGCGTGCGGCCAAAAGCTGCGCACGCATATCCGGCGATGTGTCAACCAGAACCGAGGTCACTCTATCATGACGAAAGCCATGAGTTCCGTCAGCGCGCTGCACCAATATGGAACATCGCGTACGGCGATTTTTTTGTTCGGCAGGATCGCACGCGCCCCAATCGCCGGCCCCGTCCGCGCCGCCAAAACGCGGCACGCCGCCAGACGATCCACTGCCGAGGATAGTGACGCGCAAATTTCCGCTCATGGGTTTTTCCGCGGATCGTTTGCACGCGCAAAGAGTCTGAAGAAATTATCGCTTGTCGCTGCGGCTATGTCTTCCAGCGCCAAACATTTGATCTCCGCCAGCTTGGCCGCCACATGTTGTACATAAGCCGGTTCATTGCGCCGCCCGCGCATGGGAACTGGCGCGAGATAAGGACAATCCGTTTCGATGATGATGCGGTCAAGTGGCGTTGCTTCAGCGATCGCGCGGATATCGCTTGCGTTTTTGAACGTGATAATGCCGGCAAACGATATATAACCGCCAAGTTTCAGAACGGTTTCCGCAAGTTCCGGCCCGCCCGTATAGCAGTGAAGGAGGGGCGTGAAGCCCCCTTCCCCATGCTCTTCTGTCAGCAAATCCCGCGTCGCATCGTCAGCTTCACGGGTGTGAATGATCAGCGGCAAGCCGGTTTTACGCGCCGCCGCAATATGCGCTTTGAAGACCGGCAGTTGATCCTCGCGGGCTGAATATTCGTAGTGAAAATCAAGTCCGCATTCGCCGATGCCAACCACGTTGTCATCCACTGCAAGTTCAATCAGCGTCTCCGCTTTCAGATCAGTATATTCTTTTGCATGATGCGGGTGGACGCCGACGCTGCGCCAGATCAACGGGTCATTTTTCGCAATCGCCGCAATCGCCAATGTCGAAGAGAGTTGGTCCGATATGGTCAGCATCGCCTCAACGCCTGCAGCGCGGGCGCGTGCAATGACGTCATCGAGATCGTCGGCGTATTGTTCAGAATGCAAATTGACGTGGCTGTCGACGAGCATCGGAGATTACGCCGCCCGGCCGTTTAAGCCAGCGCGAAGATCATAGGCAATCGCATAAATCAGCTGTGCACGATCAAGATTAAGGCCCTCGCCCCGGGAAATCAGCGCCGCGGTTTCTTCCCACGCTGCAACCAGTCCGGCCGGCGAGGCATTTTGGAATAACGGACTGATCTTTCCCGCCGCCGCGCCGCGTGCGGCGTCACTGAGCGTATCGACAATTGCCTCCTTGAAAATGTCCCATCGGCCGTCGCCCGCCTTGCCGGTAAGGCCCGCGATAAACGGTGCGATATCGCTGTTGAGCGCCGCGGACTTTAAAAAACCCTGCGCCAGTTTGATGGCTTCAACGCCGTCGCCGGCGGCGAGCGTCAACGCATAGCCCGGCCGACCCCGGGCAAACGGCGCGAGGGTTTGGGCTTCATTGCGCGCAACCCCCGCCGCAATTAACAGCGCCTCGACGTCCGCATCGGCCAATGGCGGCAGATCGATCCGGCGACAGCGCGACCGGATGGTCGCAACCAAACGCCCGGGCGCCGCTGACAGCAGCAATAAGGTGGTTTTTGCAGGCGGTTCTTCGAGCACCTTCAAAAGCGCATTGGCGGCGTTGCGGTTCATATCGTCAGCGCTGTCGATGACGGCGACGCGATCGCCGCCGCCCGCCGCCGTGCGATTCATGAAAGAGATCAATCTGCGGATCGTTTCCACAGTAATTTCAGACTGGTATCTGGATTTCTTCTCGTCCCACACGCGTTCCGCCACAAAAAGATCCGGGTGGGCGCCTGCCGCCGCCAGATGAAAAACCCGGGCGTCACGGGAAACGTCAAAATCATCGTCATTGGCGAGCGCTTGAGGATCGAGCAGGCCCCGCGCAATGCGATAGGCCAGGGTCGCTTTTCCGGCGCCTTTTGGCCCGGCGATGATCCAGCCATGGCTCAACGCGCCGTCCCGGCGCAACGCTCTGAGGCGACGTTCAATATCGGCGCGACCGGTCTGTTCGGCGCGCGCCTGGGGCGGGAGGAGATCGCTTTCCATGGGATTTGTTTATAGCGCCGGACAAAAAGTGGCTACCGGTTTTTCGCCCCCCACCGGCTTTGCTGGCATTTGGGCGGCCTAAAGAATGCGAAATTTACGGGCGACGTCGTGGATCCGATGAAATACCGCATCGGCATCGCCGGTGGCGTCAACGACAGCGCAGCGCTCCGGCGTTCGTTTGGCAATTTCAAGATAGGCTGCGCGCACTTGTTCCTGGTAGGCGGCGCCTTTCGATTCAAATCTCTCTTCGCGACCGGTCGCCCCGCCGCGGGCGCCCGCGCGATGCAATCCGTCGGAGACGGGCAAATCGAGAATGATCGTGAGATCGGGATCATTATCGCCGACGACAATATCGTGGAGCGTGTTGACGGTCTCTTCGCCGAGCGCCCCGGCGATCCCCTGATAGGCCATGGTTGAATCGGCAAAACGGTCGGTGATGACCACAGCGTTCCGTTTTAACGCCGGCAGGATGGTGCGCTCCAGATGATCGGCGCGCGATGCGTAAACCAGAAGCGCTTCGGTCAGCGACGACCAACGTTCGGCGTCGCCTTCGACAAAAAGCTTGCGTATAATTTCTGCGCCCGGCGATCCGCCTGGTTCCCGCGTAATGACGACCTCACGACCGGCCGCGCCAAACGCATCAGCCAGCCGCTTGATCTGCGTTGACTTGCCTGAACCATCGCCGCCTTCAAAGGAAATAAAAAGGCCCGGCCGTTTGGCGCCGCCGGGCATTTACTGCGCCGCGCGGGTAGAGGTGTCTTCACTCGGCGGCTTGGCAAACAGCATCTTCGCCGCCAGCCCAATCTTGCCAAAAAGGCTCATTTCGCCGACGGCGCGGCCCGCATAGAGGGGATATTCCCGCGACGGCCCGCCTGCGACCGCGACTTTCAAATAACCAATTTGCTGGTTCTCCCGAATTGGCGCTGCGATTGGCCCTTCATAAACGACTGTCGCTGTCGCATCATCAAGCGCCTGGCGGTGCATGATCAGATCGACAGATTCCTTTGTTAAAAGCGGCACGCTTGCCGTCTTGCCTTTAAATACTTCCGCCTCAGCGACGACATCGCCAGGCTGAAAGAATTGCTTGGTCGCAAAATCATCAAAGGCGATGCGCATCAGCCGCGTCGTTTCCATAATCCGCTCTTTTTCGGAAGTAAGCCCGTTCACGACAATGATGCGGCGCTCGTCATTGCGAACAGCTGATCCAACAAGGCCATACCCGGATTCCTCCGTATGCCCTGTTTTGAGGCCATCGGCGCCGTCAAAACTCTCAAGCAACGGGTTACGATTGGGCTGGCGAATTTTTTCCCAGGTAAATTCACGCTCGGCGAACAACGCATAATAAGAACCATATTCGTTAATGATTTTGCGCGTCAGCGTCGCCAGATCGCGCATGCTCATCTTGTGATCGGGGTCCGGCCAGCCGGTGGCGTTGGCAAAAGTTGAATCGACCATACCCCATTCGCGCGCCTTTTGCGTCATCAACTCGGCAAAGGCTTCCTCTGACCCCGCGAGGTTTTCCGCAATCACAATACAGGCGTCATTTCCCGATTGAACGATAACGCCGCGCAAAAGATCGATCAGCGGGATCTGCGTATCGACGCGGACCCACATTTTCGATCCGCCCATGCGCCACGCCTTTGCGCTGACATTGAATTCATCCGTCAGGCTAAGCGAGCCGTTTTTGAGGCGCTCAAATACGATTGCAACAGTCATCAGTTTCGACATCGAAGCCGGCGCCGTTTGCACGCGCCCGTTTTTGTCAAACAACACCTCCCCGGTGCGGTAATCCATGATAACAGCGTATTCCGCCGCCGTTTCAATCGGCGCCTGCGCGAACGCAGGCGCGGCGGCGCACAAACACATCAGGGCAATAATTCGTTTGGCGAAAAGCAATTCAAATCTCCTCAGCACTCAAAACAAAAATCGTCATTAAACGGCATCGGCCGCGGCGGAAAGCCCTTTTGAAGGCTCCTCAGGGCGTTTTACGGCGTCAAATGGACGATCGACGCATCACCATAGCCCGCTGCGCGCACCGCTTCCAGCGGCGCGGCGGCTTTTTCCGCCGAGGGATATGGCCCCATATTGATGCGGTAAAAAATTGCGCCATTCTCGTTTTCAATACGCGTGACCCTGAGCGGGCCGGTTTCCGAAAGGGCGCCTTTCAGGGTCTCAATATTGTCAAGGCTGGAAAGTGTGGCGACGCGAATGACGTAGAGCGCTTCGACGGCGCTTTCCGGCGCCTTTGTGAGATCAATGATCGGCTGTGCTTCCGGTTCCGGCAGGGGGATTTCTAATATCTCGACCAACGCCGGCTGTGCCGGGCTTGCCTCAGCAATTACGATTTTTTCTGAAATGACCCGCGCGGACTTTAGTGTGGGCGTCGGCGCCGGCGTACCCGCCATTGCGGTCATGACCGCGGCCGTATCTTCATCGTCGGCGACATTGCTCTCACCATCAATCAACGCCGCAGCGGCGACAACAATCGGCTGTTCGCCGGGTTGCGGCGCCCTTCCCGCCAGCACCGCCGGCGCGACATAGCGGACCCGGACGCGGGCCAGCCCGTTTTGTTCGAAGCCGAGGCGGCGCGCGGCCGCACGCGACATATCGATCACCCGGCCCCGGGCGAACGGGCCCCGGTCATTAACGCGGACGTTTATCTTCCGGCCGTTTTCAAGATTGGTGACTTCAACAATCGACGGCAGCGGCAGGGTTTTGTGCGCCGCCGACATTCTGTTCATATCGAATATTTCGCCATTGGCGGTCGGCCGGCCATGGAATTCACGCCCATACCAGGACGCAACGCCCACGGCTTCATAGTCCGGATCGTGCTTTGGGTAATACCAGCGACCGCCCACCTGGTAGGGATTGCCGACTTTATAATGCGGCGACGGCGCCGATGTATGGCGCGGCGAGGCGCAGGCAGCCGCCAATAAGAGCAGCGCAAAAGCAAGCGGCTTTGAGATCGGTCGAAAGGCTTTATTGGCGCTCATGCGTCGGTTCCGGCGGCTTTCTGCCTGTCGCCTTGGTCGCCAACGCGGCGTGATCCGGGCAAAGGCGGCGGCTATAGTTGCTCATCGCAGAAAGCCCGCCAAGTCTTAATCTTACGTTAACCGTTGAGCGTTTCGCAGAGGACATGCGGCTTGCCATTTCGAAAGGCCGCGCTATGAGTGCGTGCACTTTGCGACAAGCGCTGGATGCCGGCGCAGCGCCCGGTCTGGAGGGGTGGCAGAGTGGTCGAATGCGGCGGTCTTGAAAACCGTTGAGCGTGTGAGCGTTCCGTGGGTTCGAATCCCACCCCCTCCGCCACTACATTCAATTGTCCAGCCCGGAAATACATCCGTACGCAGCCGGGCATCAGCGGTCTGCGCCTGCGCGGTCAAGCCCGTCAAATGAACTTATGCGGATTTTTTCATCGGGAAAAGCAGGCTTTCGCAAATTGCCGCGCAGATGGACTCGGCGTTCACCGGCTTGGAGACAAATCCGTCAAATCCAACGGCTTTATAATGCGCGACCTCATGATCCAATGTACATGCGGTAACGGCAATGACTGGAACGGGATCGCGCCTGGATAAAGTCTCCATCTTGCGGATGTCAGCCAATGCTTCTTCTCCATCCATGACCGGCATTTGAATATCCATCAGGACAATATCAAACTGGCCCTTCGCGAATTGCTCGACAGCCTCCTTGCCGTTCGTCGCAAATGTAAGCTTAAATCCCAGCGGTTCCATAAATGTTTGAAGCACCATTCGGTTGATTGCGTTATCTTCTGCAACCAGCACGGCAATATCGGCATAGGGCGCGACGCCGTCCGTCTCGGGTGAGTCTATTTCGCTGTTTTCCGCCTCGGCGGCGTCCGTTACTTCAGTCGGCAACCACACGCGAAAAACCGAACCTGCATTTTCGGCGCTCTCCACGCTGATCCGGCCGCCCATCGCGGTCGTCAGACCTTTTGCGATGGAAAGCCCCAAACCCGTCCCGCCATAGCGGCGCGTTGTGGAATCATCAGCCTGTTGAAACCGATCGAAAACACGCGACAGCTGATCCGGCGTCATGCCAATGCCCGTATCTTTCACTTCAAACATCACTTCAGAATGCTCGGACTCATCGTCAAAGACGGTACAAAACACTGTCACATCGCCCTGGTCCGTAAATTTAATGGCATTGCCGACCAGATTATGCAGGACCTGCCAGATGCGGGTGGGATCCCCCAGGCGTAATTTGTCGAGGCCTTCGCAACCGTGTACAGCCAGCTCAATATCTTTTTCGCGTGCTTTGAGCGCATGAAGCGACTCAATTTTTTTCAGGATGTCGCTGAGCTGATACGGAACGTTTTCTATTGCAATCACGCCCGCTTCGATGCGCGAGAAGTCAAGAACGTCGTTGAGAATGCGCAAAAGCATGTCGCCGGATTCACGAATGACACTCAGTAACCGGGATTGTTTTTCCGAAAGATCGGTCGCTTCCAACGCCGCCGCCATCCCGAGGACCCCATTCATAGGCGTGCGGATTTCGTGGCTCATTGTTGCAAGAAAAGTTGATTTTGCCGCATTTGCCTGCTCGGCTTTATGCAAGGCCGCGGCCAGCTTTTCTTCACGTTCAATCCTTTCCGTAATGTCTCGTTCAATAGCGATATAGCGCTCAACTTCGCCACACTCATCAAAAACCGGATTGATCTGCAATTCGAGCCAATAGGCGCGGCCGGATTTTGAATAATTTCGTACTTGCGTTCTGATCGGTTTCTTTTGCGCGAGGGCGTGGGCCATTTTTTGCGCTGCGTCGGCATCGGATTGCTTTCCATGCAACAATTTTTCCGGCGCCCGGCCCTGCGCCTCCGAAAGGGAAAACCCCGTAAACTTTGTGAATGCCGGATTCGCCCATTCAATTCTGCGGTCTTTATCACAGATAACAACGATATCTTCAGTATGTTGAGCAACAAGCGCCAGCCGCGCCAATTCAGCTGATTGCTCTTCTATTTGGCGATTTCGCTGCTCGATGGCTGACTGAATAGTGACTCGATCGTCACGTTCAAACGCGAGCCCGATCAGCTCTGCCAGAGAGGCCGCGAACGAGGTTTCGTCGGGCGTCCACCGCCGCCCCACGCCGACTGACTCACAACACAAAACACCACGTACGCCAACGCTTGATGGGATCTGGGCGTCCATCATCGATACAATATTTAATGGGCGTAAATAGGATTCGTTGAATTCGCTCGTGCGCGGATCCGATTGCGCATCATGAACATCGATCACACGACTTGAGAATACGGCTTCAAAATAGGCGGGATATTTTTCGCTTTCCAACTCGGCGCCATCGGTATGCGCGCGCGTTTCGGCATCATAGAGATCAATACAACAAATTTTTTGACGATTATCATTATAGGTCCAAACGCTGGTGCGCCTTACACTCAGCATACGGCAGGCTGTTTCAGTCGCCTCCTTCAAGAATTCCTGCAACGGCGTTGCCGATGCGAAATGGAGCTGCATCAATAGATCGAGTTCATGATTATACTGCCGCATGCGCGCAAGCGCCTGTTGCGGCGCCGGGTTCGGCGCGTCGGGTCCGGTCTTCAACGCGACCTTTGTAATGGGATCAGAGGGCCGCGACATCACGGCAAACAACATTTGCGCAAGGCGGCGGCCATGTGGGCAATTTGCAGCGAATTTGCGTTGTCTGTTCCGAGGCGGTAGCTCGCCCGGCAAACCGTTAAACGAAAATTCCAATCACCCACTGGCATTGCTGCTACCCGGTCGTCTAATCTCCCAATTGAAACAACCTATAGGTGCATCGTTAAAGCTATATTAAAATTGCGCCACAACCCTATTGCTGCGGGCTGTCCAGCTATTTGCGACGCGCACTTTTAGTGACCTGGCGCGGCACAAAATCGGGGCGCGCCATAAATCTGGCGGTCCTCCCCGGTCCTACTTAACCGGCATACACAAACACCGCGCTTGCCGCAAAAATCAAGACAGCGCAGCGCGCCCGCGATCCGTCATGATCTGGTAAAGCTGTCGCGCATCATTCAAACGCGCGAGCGGCGGCGGATCGTTGTTGTCTTCTGGACGCTCACGCACCTCAAGCGCCGCAGTTGAGTCGAGGTCGAGCCGGGTCAAAAGCTGCGCGCGGGTTTCCTCTGGCGCGTCTGTGAAGCGCTCATAACAGAAAAACACAAGCTGATCGCCCAAGGCGTCCGCCTGCTGCATCAAATAATCATAAGCGTCGATCCACAAATCGAGCCAGTAAGATAATTGCCCCGGCTCGCCATAAGCTGAAGCGGCGGCGCCGTCGAACACCAAACGCCGTTGGTCGCCGCCAAGGCGCGCGTGCAAAAAACAGAGACTCTTGCAGTTTTTGTTGCAAACATTAATGCCCCCTTGCCCCCGAAGCCGCCTCGTCGCGGCGGATATTGAAGAAATTGGAATCCGAGCCTGCGCCCAAATAAGTCTGGCAATAACCAAAACAAATTCGTCACAACAATCGTGACATCCAACGAAAAATGAAGGATATGGGATGGCGAAGAGTGAGCGGCCGTGGCTATGTGCGTGGCGCATGACTGCCCTTTTTTTGAGGCCGTCAACACCGCGTTGAGCGGGGCTATTTTGAAGGGAAGAAATCGCTGATGCGATCAGTTGGACATCCATCAGGTGAAATCTGCAGCCGCGCGAAAGGTGACCTGCGCGATTGCTTTCCGGCTTTCCTGACGCCGCCCTCTCTGATACTGTCAGCAGCATTGATCGGTAAACTTTTCATATTCCTGGTCGTTGGTGGTTTAGTTTTTGGGACCGCGAACGCCGCGCCTTATGTTTCAAACGAGACGCCTGCGCTCCCAGGCTTACTCCGCCCCTTCATATTTATTGCGCTCATCATACTGCCAGGTGCGTGGATTGGTTTTTCGCCGCTGGCGCGGAGGCTCGATGTATGGATGCGGCTTTGTCTCTCTGTTGTTTTGTCGCCACTCGTGCTTTTCGCGCAGTTTTACATGTTGCGTCTTTTTGGTCTGCCGGTTGGCCTGCTGCCTTTTATCTTAACACTGATCAATGCGTCGGCAGGCTTTTTAATATTCAAGGCCCGCCGGGAATTTGTGTTGCCGGATAGAGTGACGTTTGTTGCAACTCTTGCTGTGTTGGCGTTGCCGCTCAGTTTCCTGGCCTATAGCTTCCATGACGAGACGGTATTGGTCTTGCGCGCGCATAATTGGTTACACTCCGACTTGGTCTATCAATTCCTGGCAGGCAAATTGCTGCCGGAAGAAATGGCGCTTGCCGGCGAAGTGACGGCCTACCCCTGGGCTGCGCACATCTACCAATCGATATTAAGTGCGACGTTGCACGTCGCGCCGTCATTGAGTTATGCGTTAACAAACATTGTCTGGTTGCTGGCGCTGTTTGGAATTGCGGCGCTGATTGCAAAGGAGTTCGGCGGGGGGCGCATCGCGCAAATCACGGCGCCGATTTGGGTGACATTCGCTGTCAACCCCGTGGGTCTTGGCATTCGTCAAGTGGCTCCGTTGTTCAACATTCGCGATATTGTTCCATGGGATTTAATTCTACCGATATTCGGCGATCCACGATATACATCGGTTCTCCGAAAATATTACAACTTTAATCAGATGCCCTTTGCGTTCGCATTACTTGGGGCACTGACTTATTTGGCTATCGTTGAACGACCGGATTTCGGCCCAAAGGCGCGTGGTGCGTTGATGGGGGCCGTTCTGATAAGCATGCTTGTCATCTATCCCCTCTTTCTACCCGTCGGATGCGGTATCATCGGCGCACGCATCGTTGCGGTTTGGTTCAATCAGGATGCAAAAGCGCGCTCCAGCCGGCGAAGTGAGGCGGTGGCGCTTTTCATCGCAATGGCTGTCACCTGCACGCTGGCGTTTCCATATCTTGAGATCATCCTTCAGGACCGTATAGGCGGCAGTGGGCCGCGCCTCGACTTTTCAATGTACCAGATCAAGAAAGTCGCCCACACGGGTTTCGCATTGATTCTGCCGGTTGCAGCGTTCGCATTCGTAGCAAGGCGGTTATGGCCTGGAATGCAGACGGCGCTCCTGGTCATCGGGCTTACAGCCGTCGGTCTGATTGCACTTCATATTTTCGTCCATATTCCCAATTGGCGCGGCGAATACAAATTTATCATGGCGGCAGCCGTTATCCTGACACCCTTTGTGGGCGTCGCGATTGAACCTTGGGTTGCGGCGTTACAAAAAAATGGTCGCATCACTGCAGTGTTTGCAGTTGCAGCAGCGAGTTTGGCGATCGCGACGCCGTCATCAATCAGGCTGTTTACTGAATTTGGGTATGGGCCAGTCGAAAGGCCAGATGTCTTCATCGACGGCCTCGATCTTAGATACGCAGCGAGCGAACCGCTTGCGGGCGCGCTCGACACGATCCGCACCAGGACGCCTCCCTCGACGCTGATCGTTTTCGCCCAAAAGAAATACTACCTGCCGACCATTGCGCGTCGTACGGCGTTCACGCCTTACGATCAGTTTGAGGCGCTTGCGGGTGTTGGCTTTCCGATAAATTACATGCTGTTCAGCGTTAAAGGCTACGACACACAAAAAAGCGCCTACCGAGTGGCGAGCGTCACTAACCTCTATTTCGGCGACAATGACGATGTGCGGGCGGAGGCTCTCGGCGAAATGCTGGCGCTTGCACGACCGGTAGCCATCATCATTAATCGTTCAACAGAGCAAGATCTCGAGGCCTGGTTAGGGACCACAAATGGCGCCGCCGCGATCCATGAGGACGACAGCCACGCCGTTTGGCTTGTCTATCCCAATGAGTTCGATCACAGCAGCCCATGACAATCGCCCCCCTGGACCTGATGTCACTTTCTTCTCGATGCTCGATTTGTCGAAACCGATCAGCGCGGACCTTCACTTCGTTGCGGCAAAATTGCGGATCAATAGATCGACAGAAAGCCTTCGCGCCGCAGTCGGCGATTTGAAGAACAATGCAATTCTTTTCTTCGGCTATTTTTGGTTATCCATAATCTCGCGCGTTTAACACAAAGGATGCGAATCGCGGCCTCCATCGTTTGGCCAAAAACTCCAACGACGCTCGCAAAAGTCCTACGGCAAAGTTACAGGGCCTTGTTTCATCAGAGTTTAGGACAACGTGCTGCGGCTGCGTTCTGTCATGGTCTGGTAAAGCTTGTGCGCAATGTCCAGACGCTCGAATGATGATTTTTCAGTATCGTCTTTGCGTCTTTCGCGAACCTCAAGGACGGCTGTCGGCTCGAGATCGAGGCGATCGAACAGCCGGGCACTGACTTCCTCCGGCGCATCCGTAAAGCGCTCGTAGGAAAAGAACACCAGCTGGTCGCCCAATGCATCCGCCTGTCGCATCAAATAGGCATACGCGTCGATCCACAAATCGAGCCAGTAAGATAATTGACCCGGATCGCCATAGACTGAAGCGTCGGCGCCGTCGAACACCAAACGCCGTTGGTCGCCGCCAAATTCGTGATGCGCGAGCCAGCCCATATATTGCCGGGAAAAAACATCTTCAGCGTGGGTCTTTGTAAATTGCTTATGCTGGCGCAGGAGTGATTTTGCCTGATCGGCTGGTTCGCGAAACGGGATGAGGATTGTCGCATTCGGAAACGCGCTGAGGATCGAAGAAAGGCGCAGGATCGAATTATTGTTTTTTGAAAGATATCGCGACGCCGCATATCGTTTCAAGATCAGCGCAACATAAAGGCGAAACTCGGCAATCACATCATCATCGGCGATCATGGGACAAAGCTTGTCCGCGCCGATATAATCGGGGCCGCAATAGGTTCGCCAAAAAACTTCTTCCAGCGCCTCCGGGCTGTCATAGTCAACTTCTAATCCATCGCCATGGGCGCGCTCCCGTCGGGCCATGGATTTTTGAAAAGCGCCCGATATGCCGCGCCAAAAATTTGGCGCCATCACCAGCGGCATATCGCGATAGGTAAGCGATGCGAAAGCGCCCGTGTCATGGAGCATGCGCATCAACAGCGTAGTGCCTGATCGCGCCAGACCAGATACAAAAACATGGGCGCCATCTGTCGCATCAGCACAGTCACGGCCATGCATCGCTTTTTCAATATCGAAAAACATTTCCGGCGTTGCGCGGCCCGAAAGCGCTATTTTATGAAACAGGCGCGCCCCTGCGCCATATCCTTCAGGAGACAAAACGAAGTCTCACAAAAGCATAGGCAGCAGCCACAGTGACGCTAAGAACCATACCGGGAATCGAAACGAAAAGGCTCATGAGCGGCACATTCACCAACTGCGAGATCGCAAGGGCAACCAAAACCGGCGCAAAAGCCAGCGCGATCATCGCGCTAAGCCGCAATGTCTGCAGAAAAAGGGCGCCCGCATAGGCAGGCAGAACTCGTTCTTTCCAATGGTCGGATATTTTGTCGGCGCGGATCAGGATCGCTGATTTCGCCGCAATCACTGATGACCGGCGCACGCTGTCAATAATCGGCAGGCGGATGAATAACTCGGCGACTATAAATGTTGAGACGATTAAAAGAGCGAAAGCCATAATGGTGGTTTCATTTCACAGCCTCGCCTGAGGCTGCGTCCTCCGGGTCAGCTTTTTTTAACGTCGCTATATCATCGCTCGAATTCGTTGCAGCGCTGTGCGCCCGTGATTTTTTGCGATTCTTCAACAGCCGTTTTACCGGATACCAGATCACGGCAAACAGCGCGACAAAGATCGAGGTAAAGAAACCAACGACAATGGCAATGGTCGCCGCCCCGAGCCCTGGGCCCGTATAGGCGAGCGCCGGTTCGCTTGCCATCGCCGCAATTATTATCGATATGACAAAGAGCTTTTTCATTTGAGCCTGCGCCTTTCTTGAATTGAACACCACATCCATTTGACCAATCACATTTTCTCTTCCCTTTATTGTCAAACAGATTCGCAATCAAGATTTGCCAGCCTTGTACGCAGCCCATCCGCAGTGTCTGCGGATAGATATCTGGACCATTGGACATGGTACACTTGCTGGTCGCTCGCTCGGTTGACGTAACGCCATCGAATATCTCCATCAGAGTTCATGGCGAGAATTCGTCCAAAGTTCTGCTCTTCAACAAACACATCGCCATTAGGAAGGATCTCGCTCAACCCGTCGGTAATTGTTCTGACTTCATGACGGCGGAGGCCTTCGCTGTAGGAAGATCGCACCTGATCACTTTCGAAATCATATATGAGTATTTCATTTGAGCCCAGAACATATTCGCCGCCGGGAGCCGCAGCAGTATGATTGTTGAAAATGCTTATCTCGTGATTGCTCACGATGTCGACATCATGTTGGGCCATCCACGGACCGTGCTTGCGCCACAAGACCTCATTTGTGGACGGACGATACAGGATCACGGTGGAGCGATTTCGCAGGCTGAGAAACACATCACCGCGAAGCCAATATTGACCATCCTCCAAAACGGGCTGGATGTCGTTCAAATGCAACGGGTCTGCCATATAGTCGTCGCCAGTATAAACCAGATATTCCAATCCGTTGTCGATCAGCAGTTGGCCAACCGATTTTTCGAAGAGAACCTCGCCATCCGGCGATATTTTCGCTATCGCGTTGTCCGAAAACGCCGCCGACGTCAGCGCGATTGAGGACGGCACAAGGTTTTTCGGCACCCAATAATTCCCGTTCGGACCGCGTTCGATAGAATGATGAAAAATGCCGTCGAGCGCCCACTCGATCCGAGAGCAAGCGTCTACCTTAACAAACGGCGTTCCCATACCCTGAAAGGCGAGATGGCCATCCTCTCCGACCTCGGGATGAGTAATCATGTATCTCCCGGCATGATGATCGCGCGCATGATTGACTTCCGTCACGCTCAAATTTGATAGCGCGTTGATAGCATCGAAGTCCGGCGCGTATTTATGAATGACATCTCCACTGTCTACATCAATCAATTCGACAACAGACCGGCCAATATCACCATCATAGCGTGAGAGGACGAGGAGGCCGCCTGTGGGCCCCGCGGCGTTGATGATTTCAAAACCGGCTTGTCCCTCGAAACGCTGTTGCCGCGTTATTTGCGGGTGGGCGCCTTTGAAAACTTCATTTACGACATGGCGCGTATCGGCTGGGATTCTCGCAATTCTCAGTGAAGCATCCGCAACCGGATTCGAGCGATAGGGGTCATTTGCCGCAAACTCGACCAAAGCGCCAAAACCAACAACACCAAAGATTGCAATAATCACCAGCAAGCCGAGTTGCCAGTTCTCGAACGCAATTCGCCGTTGCTTGAGAAAAAACTCTTTTATCATTCGCATTCCCCGGACATCCGCTCAGCGTCAACGTTTACAGCCCACACACAACGGTACAACCAAATACTCCCTCCAACCCAATGAAATTATAGCACCGGGGCGGATCCAAAACCATTTTTCCACTCCGAATTTATTGTTATTGTCACAACAGCTTGCAATTCAGTCGCAACAGCATTTGGCCGGGTTCCGCTGATGGTTGTTTATCCAGCCCGAGATTCCCCATACGCTGTATATTGCTCGCTGTTCGCGAGCCTTTCCGTTCCCACCGCATGAGCTAGAATATCGTCATGTTTACAAAATTCTTTCATGAGTTGAAATCGGCGGGCCTGCCCGTGTCTCTGCGCGAATATTTGACCCTGATGGAGGCGATGGAAGCTGACCTCGCTGGCCGCAAGGTCGAAGACTTCTATTACCTGTCGCGTTCCACACTCGTCAAAGATGAGCGCAATCTCGATAAATTCGACCGTGTCTTCGCCCATGTTTTCAAGGGCATTGAAAGCGCGCCTGACGGCGTCACAGCTGAAATTCCAGAAGAATGGTTAAAGCTTCTGACAGAACGCTACTTCACCGATGAAGAAAAGCGGGAGATAGAGGCCCTCGGCGGCTGGGACAAGCTGATGGAAACGCTGAAGAAGCGCCTCGACGAACAGGAAAAACGCCACCAGGGCGGCAGCAAATGGATTGGCACAGGCGGAACGTCGCCCTATGGGTCAGGCGGGTATAATCCCGAAGGCGTACGCATCGGTAATCAGGGCAAACGCCAGGGTCGCGCCGTCAAAGTCTGGGAAAAACGCGACTATAAAAACCTCGACGATCAGGTCGAGCTGGGCACCAGGAATATCAAAGTCGCATTGCGGCGCCTGCGCCGCTTTGCGCGCCAGGGCGCCCCGGACGAATTTGACCTCGACGAGACGATCGACGCCACCGCGCGCGCTGGTTATCTTGATATAAAAATGCGCCCGGAGCGGCGCAATACAATAAAGGTCTTGTTGTTTTTCGACGCTGGCGGATCAATGGATCCATTCATCCGTCTTTGTGAGGAGTTATTTTCCGCGGCGCGATCGGAATTCAAACATATGGAATATTTCTACTTCCACAATTGCCTTTACGATTATGTATGGAAGGACAATCGCCGCCGCTGGACTGAAAAAATTCCTACATGGGAGGTGATGCACAAATATCCCCATGACTATAAAGTGATTTTTGTCGGTGACGCATCGATGTCGCCTTATGAAATTACGGTGCCAGGCGGATCAGTCGAATATTTCAATGAAGAACCCGGCGCTCTTTGGATCAAGCGCTTGACGGATATTTATGAAAGCGTCGTGTGGCTTAATCCCGTGCGCCGAGACAGTTGGGATTATGTGCCTTCGACCCAGCTGATCCGGGAACTCATTGGCGATCGCATGTTCCCGCTGTCTGTTTCCGGCATCGAAAAAGCGATGGCGGAATTGAAGCGCTAAATTGGCTCAATGTCATGAAGTGTGAGCGGGCGTGACAACGTCATAGCATGGGCGCCGGGCGAAAACACAACAATGCGGACAGAATGCACTGTTTTAGTAACTGCAAATGCGGTCCACGATCATTTTCCCTGCTGAACGCAAAATGCAAATAACCTGAATCGGCATTTTGCTTTGTGTTCCTGTTTTTCGCATGGTGCTTCCGAAAGTTTGGCGGTGAACCGCCAGACAGTTTCCGTCGAAAGCCTCGCTTTCGACCTCGCATCATGTGCTAGGCGCAGTCTCGTAATTCTTTTGCCGCGCCGATTGTTGCGTGAAGTTTTTGCCGGATGGAGATCAGCAGCGCGGAACGCGTCTCGCGCTTTCCCGGAACCCCGCCAATTACATCTTCGGCTTCTTCGCATAGGGCGCCAAGGTCCCAGGCGCCGACGCCGCGCGCTGCGCCCTTCAATGTGTGAGCAGTGGTCCTCCAGCCTTCGTCGGTCTGGGCGGCGTCAAACTGGGCCATCAGCTTGGCCGCCTGTTCGACGAAAATTGTCAGGATTTCATCGCGCAATGCATCGTCGCCGACGACATATTTCTCAAGATGATCCCAATCAATCAACAGGTTTTTTTTTGTCATGCTTGCACCGCTATCGCTTCCGCCCTCTTTTCTTGGTTCTAGGGACCAATCGCTGCAAGTTTCTTAAAATTTTATCAGTCTTGGTAAACGGGGCATTAACGAAACGCCGCTTTCCCATTCAGAAAAGCGGCGTTTGTATTGTTTGTTGCACTAGCAATAAGGCGCAACCTGTTTTTATTGGTCAGGTTCGTCTTCAGCTGCATCGGCAGCAGCGTCTTCAGCCTCTTCGACGACTTCCTCTATTGCGTCCGCGGCATCGTCGGCAGCATCATCCAGGGCAGCCCCGGCGGCATCCGCCGCGTCCGTTGCTTCTTCGGCGACAGCGTCAGCAGCGTCTTCGACCGCATCCATTGCTCCATCAGCAGCCTCGCCAACTGCCGCGGCGCCATCATCAACAAGATCAGACGCCATATCGCCAGCGTCGCCGGCCGCATCAACAGCATCTTCAGCCGTTGATTCCGCAGCCTCTTCTGCCGCAGTAACGTCAGTCTCGCCATTTTTGGTAAGTGTTGTAAGTCCATAAATTACAGCCAACGCGACTGCGATGACCAGCAGGATCCTAAGCATGGTGACCCCTTCCTTTGCTACTTTCTACTTCACGAAAAAACGCGGCGCGGCCCGCTGATATCCCCAAAGCCTAATGTCCGGTCGGACGCGCAGCGTTAAAAATCTACCCTTTTTCAAAGAGTGGGTAAATGCCTTGTTAACTGCTGATTACGGTGCACAAATAAGAATTTTCCAGTAAATACGGGCCTTTAACGGTTGCGACGGCGCTGCGGTCCGCCTAAACGCGGTGCTGGTTCACAAAAAATCGAGATTTTACCGCCAGGAGCTCTCATGACGGAAAACGCCGTTTTTCTCGGAAAAAGCGAAAACCCCGAATATCTCAATCTGAAATACGCCAATCGCCACGGTCTGATCGCCGGCGCTACGGGCACCGGGAAGACGGTGACATTACAAATCGTAGCCGAAGGCCTCTCCAGAGCGGGTGTTCCGGTTTTTGTCGCTGACGTCAAAGGCGATCTCGCCGGCCTCTCGCAGCCCGTAGAAATGAAGGACTTCCTCGAAAAGCGCGCCGCTACGATTGGCCTCGATCCTTATACCCCATCGGAATTTCCCGTGTGTTTCTGGGATCTGTTTGGCGAACAGGGCCATCCAATCCGCGCAACGGTGACCGAGATGGGACCGCTTCTTCTGGCCCGGCTGCTTGATCTCAATGACACCCAGGAGGGCGTTCTCACCCTCGCCTTTCGCCTCGCTGATGATGAAAAACTGGCGCTTTTGGATCTTAAGGATCTTCGCGCCCTTCTGGTGGAGGTTGCCGATCGTTCAAAAGAATTGTCCGCTGAATATGGGCATGTATCACGGGCGTCCGTCGGCGCCATCCAGCGCCGGCTTCTTGGGCTCGAAGAACAGGGCGCTGATCTTTTTTTCGGTGAGCCAGCGCTCGATCTCAATGATTTTCTGCGTACAACAGAAGACGGCGCCGGCATAATCAATGTCCTCGCCGCCGACAAGCTGATGCAAACGCCGAAACTCTACGCAACGTTCCTTTTATGGCTGCTGGCGGAACTATTCGAAGAGCTTCCTGAAATAGGCGATCCGGAAAAGCCGAAACTCGTCTTCTTTTTCGACGAAGCGCATCTTTTGTTTGATGACACGCCAAAAGCGTTACTCGAAAAAGTCGAACAGGTGGTGCGGCTTATTCGCTCCAAAGGCGTTGGCGTATTCTTTGTCTCACAAAACCCGCTTGACGTTCCGGACTCTGTTTCAAGCCAACTCGGCAATCGCGTACAACATGCGCTTCGGGCCTACACGCCTCGCGAACAGCGGGTCGTCAGGGCGGCAGCTGAAACCTTTCGACCAAATCCGGCGTTCAAGACACTTGATGTCATCACTGAACTCGGGATAGGCGAAGCCCTTGTTTCAACGCTTGTCACCAAAGGCGCCCCAGGCGTCGTCCAGCGCACACTGATCCGGCCGCCAGCCTCACGGATGGGCCCGATCACGAAAACCGAGCGCAAACATGTGTTGCGTTATTCGGACATGGCCGACAAATATGACGAGACCGTTGATCGCGAGTCCGCCTATGAAATTCTCGCCAGACGCGCCGAACGACGCGCCGAGGAAGAAGAAAAGGCGCGCGAACGTGACGACCGCGATAAAGAGGACGCGCGACGCGCCCGGTCGAAAAACAAAACGCCGCGCCGTCGCACGGCTGCCCGGCGGCGTTCAAACCGGCAATCCGTCGGCGAAGCGGCGATGAAGACGGCCGCACGCACGCTTGCAAGAGAACTTGTGCGCGGCGTGCTTGGCAGTCTGAAACGTCGATAGGCGATGCGCAATGTCAGCAAATGATGGTGATGATCGGGACCCGACGGAAAATAACAGCTTCGTCCCTGTTATCGCCGGAACAGTCCTCATTGGCGTTGCCGCCTTCGGATTTAGCCTGCTGCTTAAAACGCCGTTCGCTGCGCAATTTTCTCTTGAGCCAAACGACTTTCTGATTGGAGTCATCGCGACCTTGCCCTTGGTTCTTTTTCTTTGGTGGTTCACCAACACCGATATCGCGTCTTTGGCGGCATTTCGAGATTCGCAAATCGAATTTTTTGCGTCCCTTGGTTTTGAATTTACGCCCGCGCGCACGGCCTTGATGGCGCTCGCCGCCGGGATCAGCGAAGAACTGTTGTTTCGCGGCGTGTTAATGACATGGATGCAATATTTTATGCCGCTCGTCGTCGCGGTCATTCTTTCAAATATTGTTTTCGGCATACTGCATATGCGGACAGCGCTTTATGCGCTGATTGCCGGCTGCGTCGGCGTCTATCTCAGCATTCTCTTTATCGCGACAGGAAATCTTCTTGCGCCGATTACAACGCACATTCTCTATGATGCGGTCGCGCTTGAATATACGCGCCGCGCAATCGCCGGCGCCCGGCGCACTGGCGCTCTTTAACCCGTCAAATCCGAAATGCGGTTTCAAGGGGTTCTTCTGTAACCGGATAGCCAAGGTGATTTGGGATCGTTACATAATTCCTGCCTTCTCGTTCAACAACGCACGGTTCAATTGCCTCAATCTTTCGCTGCGAAGCAAATTCGAAAACCGATTGCGCAGTCTCGCTGACATTTAGAAGCTCGACATTGCGCGCGGTTGGAAAGATCATTTTGCGTTCACCACGTTCTCGTGCGTCGAGCACGCCTTGCGGCGTCGTCCACAGGACTTCCGTTGCTTCATTTCCGTCTTCGCGGGCACTTTGCCCGACAGGCGTTTTCGCCGCAAAAAACCAGGTGTGATAACGCCTGTGCCGGGCTTCTTTCGGCGGCTGCCAACGGGCGAACAGATGCAACGAATCGCACGCAAGCCGCAGATTTTCCCCACGAATGAGATCGATAAAAATTGCCGCGTCGCGCTCAACATCACTGCGGCGGGCATCCAGCGATTGTGCAAATCGGTCATCAATCATGGCGCCGCCGGCATCGCGCGCAAGCAAGATGCCGGTCTCTTCAAACACCTCACGAATTGCGGCGATGCAGGGCGCATGTTCCAACGGTTCGCGGGCCTCAAGCCCGCTGCAATGAGATTTCCAATCCGGCAGCGCGTCTGCGTCGTCAATCCGTCCGCCGGGAAACACCATCGCCCCGCCAGCGAATTTGATGTCCGCATGACGCTCGATCATCAGGACTTCAAATGCGGGTTCATCGCGCAAAAGCAGGATTGTCGCCGCCGGAATCGTATCAGTTGTCAAAAATAGCTCGCTTCTGGTGTTTCTCCGGATAGGCGGCTGTCGCCCGCAACAGCTTGATGGCCGCAAAGCCGCCGCCGGCCGTTGCTAGTGCCGAAATCGGCCACAGCATCCAATGCAATGAAAACGACATCAGGGCAATTGCAGCAGAAAAGAAAACTGTCGCCGCAGCAAGACCGCCAAGCGGCGCCCAACGCTTACCGATGAAGAGCGCGCAACATGCTGCCGCAAAGGCGGCGAAGGCCCATGCGACAACCAAAACGGCGCCATAGCCGTCAGCCATAACGACAGTCGCGCCTTCGATCGGCGCCGGCGCGTTCAGTAACAACTGGCCGGCGCCTTCGGTGAATTTGGAAACCGTGAGGCCGACCAAAGTTGCAACCAGTACCGCGATGAAGGAGCGCAACATTAGTGTTTCTTTCTTTTGCAGCGCCCCTTATGGCAAAGTTTGGCGCGAGATTCAGCACTTTGGTGCAGTGCAAATTGACTTCCATACCCGGCGCAAAGCTAATTCCCCGGAAATAACGCCAGCTTTCATTCAAGGGAACAACAATGACCGACCAGCAAAACGCCCCAAAACGTCAATGGTCCTCGCGCTCTGCATTTTTGATGGCGTCGATCGGCGCGGCAGTCGGCCTCGGCAATCTCTGGCGGTTTCCGTTTCAGGCCGGCGAAAATGGCGGCTCGGCGTTTGTCTTCGTCTATCTTCTATGCGTGCTCGTCGTGGTTTATCCGGCAATGATGGGAGAGCTTGCAGTTGGGCGGCGCAAAGGATTATCCGCTGTTGGATCAACCCGAGAAATGGCGAAAGATGCGGGGCGCTCGCCGCTCTGGGGCATTGTCGGCCTTGTCGGCGTTAGCGCCAGCTATTTCGTGCTGACAATTTATGCCGTGATCGCCGGCAGAATACTGGCATATTCGCTGATGGCGTTTACCGGCGCCTTTGCAACAGGCGGCGCCGGCACAGAATCAATTATCTATGCCGGCCCGCTTCAGGCGGTCTTCTGGCAGACATTATTCATGGGCGTTACGATCGCCATTGTGGCGCGCGGCCTGCATGGCGGCATTGAGCGCTTTACTTTTCTCCTGATGCCGGCGTTTTTTGTCTTGCTGGTCGGACTTTGCGCCTATGCGCTATTTACCGGCGCTGCCGGCGACGCCATCAATTACCTCTTTGCACCCCGTTTTTATGAAATCACGCCGCAGGTCGTTCTTGCCGCCTTCGGGCAGGCGTTCTTTTCCGTCGCCGTCGGCGGCGGCGTCATGCTCACCTATGGCGCGTTCCTTTCAAAAGAAGAAGATATCGCCGGCAATGGCGCAATCATCGCCGGGTCTGATACGCTGGTCGCCATCGTTGCCGGGCTGATGATTTTTCCTGTTGTCTTTGCTTTTGGCCTTGATCCGGCTGCAGGCATGGGTCTTATTTTCAGCGCCATGCCCGCATCTTTCGCAACCATGCCGTTCGGGTCGATGATCGGCGGCGCTTTTTTCTTTCTGGCTTTTATCGCCGCCCTCACCTCGTCAATTTCAATGTTGCTGCTCGCGTCTGTTGTCGGGGAGGAACAATTGAAAATGGGCCGGCGTCAGTCGGTTTTCATATTTGGCGCTATTGCCTGGGCAATCGGCGGGGCGAGCATTCTCGTGCCACATTTAAGCGAATGGATCGATTTTTTCGCAGGGCAAGTCGCTATGCCCGTGGGCGGCATTCTGGTTGCGGTCTTTGCCGGATGGGTTGCGCCCCGCGCTGTCATGCGCGGCGAACTATCGGGGCTTAGCGATTTCGTCTTCCGGCTGTGGCGTTTGATCGTGCGCTATGTGGCGCCGATTGGCGTGTCGCTGGTTTTGGTGCTGGGACTGAAGGCGCATTTTGGGTTGTAGTTGGGTTTACGACGCCGTCGCTGCGAATTATCCTTTCCAAACACAGAAAACCAACGCCTCTTTCGCAATCCTTTCCTATTCCCGCGCTTCCGTCTCCAGCGCCAAAGCGTGCAGCTCGCCGCCCATGCGACCCTTTAATGATCTGTATACCAATTGATGCTGCTGGACACGGTTCTTGCCGTTAAAGGCGGCGGAGATAACCCGCGCCCGGTAATGATCGCCGTCACCGGCGAGGTCTTCAATTTCGATCTCGGCGTCGGGCAAGGCTTCTAATATGAGCTTTTTGATGTCGTCGGCGGCCATCGGCATTGGCGTTGTTTCCTTCAGTGTTTCGGCATTCATGTAGTCCGGCAGGGCGGAATCAAAAATATCAGATAAATCAAGCAGTGAGAGCGCATCCTTGCCGTCCAGCAGGATGTCCGGCCCGCCGAAGCGGCCGATTTTCGACGCCTGGACCCCTGCCATCGCTGCTTTCAAAAGCAGCGTGTCGGCGGCGGCGGGCGCAGCAGCGACAAGATAGCGTCCCTGATCTTCACCGAACCAGAACGCCGCGCCGCGCGCCTTGACCGGCGTTTGCAGATTAAGGCCGCGACCGGCGGCGAGCGCCATTTCTGCGGCGGCGACGATCAGCCCGCCATCGGCGACATCATGACAGGCGGTAATCAAGCCTTCATCGATCAGCTTACGGATGAGTTCGCCGGTCTTGCGCTCAGCGGCAAGATCAACCGGCGGCGGCGCGCCATCGTCGATCTCAAAAAGCTCGCGCAGATAGAGTGATTGACCCAGCCAGCCCCGGGTGATGCCGATCGCCAGGAGTTCTTCGCCGGCTTCGGCGCCGCCGACCCGCACCGCCTTGCCAACGTCCTCCAGAACGCCAACGCCCCCAATCGCCGGGGTTGGCGGGATCGCTTCGCCATTGGTTTCATTATACAGCGAGACATTGCCGGAGATCACCGGATAGTTGAGCGCTTCGCAGGCTTCGGCGATGCCTTCAACGGCGCCGACAAATTGCGCCATGATCTCAGGCCGTTCAGGATTACCGAAATTGAGGCAATTGGTGATCGCCAGCGGCGCGGCGCCGGTTGCACAAATATTGCGCCAGGTTTCTGCGACCGCCTGTTTGCCGCCTTCATGGGGATCGGCTTTGACATAGCGCGGCGTCACGTCAGTTGAGATCGCCAGCGCCCGATTGGTCCCGTGGACGCGCACCAGCGCCGCGTCGCCGCCCGGCGCAATCATGGTGTCGCCCATGACGCTATGATCATATTGTTCCCAGATCCAGCGCCGGGAACAAAGATCAGGCGATGCCATCAGCTTTGCCAGCGCCGTCAGCATGGTGTCGCCGCCCGGCGTTTCCGCGAGGCTTAATTGCTCTTCGCGGTGTTCGACTTCGGCAGTTTCGACAATGCCGCCGACGCCGAGATTGCGGGCGGCTTCTTCAAAACCGTCAAAGACAACGCCTTCAGGTTTCGAGCGAACATAAACACGTGCTTCACCGGGCGTCGCGGTCAGGCCGACCGCATCGACGAGGCTGGCATCCGACAACCGGTCTTCGATCAGCGCACGGGCGATCGTCTCCATTTCGTCTCGGGTTTTACCCGGCGCGCGTAATATTGCCTCTGCTTCCCTGAAGGTCACATTGGGATCTTCGAGCAGCGCCGGTTTTTCCAGCGGCGCATGCGGGCGATCATATTCCGGGGCGCCGCCCGCCAGCGGTTTTACCGGCAGATCGGCGACGATTTCACCCTTGTGGCGAATGACCAATTGACCGCTGCGGGTTGTTTCGCCAATGACGGCAAAGTCGACGCCCCATTTTTCAAAGATGGCGCGGGCGCCTTCTTCCTTGCCCGGTTGCAGCACCATGAGCATCCGCTCCTGGCTTTCCGACAGCAACATTTCATAAGCGGTCATATTCTCTTCGCGCTGAGGAACCTGATCAAGGTCCAGCTCAAAGCCGCCGCCGCCTTTCGCCGCCATTTCAACGGAAGACGAAGTAAGGCCCGCCGCGCCCATATCCTGGATGGCAATGATCGCGTCCGACGCCATCAGCTCAAGACAGGCTTCAAGCAGAAGTTTCTCTGTAAATGGATCGCCAACTTGCACGGTGGGGCGTTTTTCGTCTGATGCGTCATCAAACTCAGCGCTCGCCATGGTCGCGCCGTGAATGCCGTCGCGGCCGGATTTTGAACCCACATCGACAACAGGGTTGCCGGCGCCGCGGGCAGCAGAATAAAAAATCTTGTGCTTGTCAGCGATCCCAACGGTCATCGCATTGACAAGAATATTACCATTATAGCCGCGATCAAAATTCGTTTCACCGCCAACGGTCGGCACGCCCATGCAATTGCCGTAACCGCCAATACCGGCGACAACGCCGGAAACCAGATGCCGGGTCTTTGCGTGAGACCAGTCTCCAAAGCGCAGCGCGTTCATATTGGCGACGGGCCGCGCGCCCATCGTAAAGACATCGCGCATGATTCCGCCGACGCCGGTCGCAGCCCCCTGATAAGGTTCGATAAAAGACGGGTGGTTGTGGCTTTCCATTTTGAAAATCGCCGCAAGGCCCTCGCCGATATCGATGACGCCGGCGTTTTCGCCGGGGCCGCAAATCACCCAGGGCGCTGAAGTCGGGAGCTTCTTGAGATGCTTGCGTGAGGATTTATACGAACAATGCTCGGACCACATGACCGAAAAGACGCCGAGTTCTACGAGATTGGGCTCGCGGCCCATATGCTCCTTGACGCGCTCATATTCTTCCGGCGTGAGCCCGTGTTCGGCGACAATTTCGGCGGTAATAGCGGTCATTCAGTATTCCCTGGCGAAGATCCGGTCTCGTGGATGTTGATCATTAGACGACGTTTGCGGGCGCCCGCAATAATCATCCCGAGGGCCCCCAATTCAAACAGCCAGTTCATTCTCACTCCGACAATGCGCGTATTGATGAACCGGTCCATATGATGAAAGCTTGAGGCGCGCATCAAAACGAACACCATGAGTATAAAGAGGCCAGCCAAAACCAACCTTTGCTGGCGTATATGGCGGCGCAGCGCCCATAAGGCCAGCCCAAAAACTCCCGCACCGGCGATCATGAGCCCGAAGATGAACCCGGCCTGAACGCCGCGCCGCGCCCCATACCAGCCTTGAGCCTGCGCCTGACATCGGCCGGCCGCTGTAAGAAGCGACTGAAAATCCATTTGTTTGTTGATCGCCAGCAGGAACAGGAGGCCTGCAATGGCAATCCAGAAGAACCTCAAATCGCCGGTTTCCGGCGGGATCGCGGCAAATTCATCGCGCGCGCGCTGAAAGGAAAACACCGCCGCGACAAGATAGGCAAGAACCGTGAGCCAGCCAAAGATTGTCGGATCGCCAAGGCCCGGCGACCAGCGATAGGATATGCATTCTACTAAGCCCAAGCCCCCGCCTCAAATATCGATGGACGCTTGCTTAATCTGAACGCCGGTTATGTGCAAACGGCGCCGTTTAATCATACTCCAGGTCACATTTGACCGGTGCGTTGGCCTCCGAACATAAAACTTCTATCTCGGATCGACCTGGCGGATTGGCGAGCACGAAGGATGCTGCCAACAATATCGAAAAGGCGACGCCCGCAGCAAATCCACTCAAAAATACACGGTTGCGATCAACGAAATCAATGACCCTCCGCGAATAAGATCGAAACGCCGCCGTCTCGGATGCGGCGGGCCTGATATTGGCCTGAACGCCGAGACGGTATCCTTGCTTCGGTACGGTCTGAATAATCCGGTGCGGCCGCGATGTGTCGTTCAAAGCTCTGCGCAGTTTGGAGATCGCCTGGGTTAGCGCCTCATCCGAACCCAAAACGCCCCAGATATCGTCGAGCAACGCTTCTCGCGTCACCGGCCCGTCGGCTCTGGCAAGGTATACCAAAAGATCGCCGATTCGCGGCTCCATTGTCGCCGCCTGGCCGTCAATCAATAGCGTCCGTGTGGATAACTCGTAGCGTGCATCCCCGATTTTTATTACATCACTCTCATCTTGCGCAACGAGCGTGGAGAACGGCGCTTCCGTAACTGTCATGAAACGTTTCCAAATCTTTTGGTCAGGCTTTTTGTGCTTTTTGCCGACAGTAAAGGGACATTGTGTAATGAAAAAGGGACGCTAAATCCATGACGCAGCCTCATAAACCCAGTATTGCCCGCACCGTCGCGAGAACCGTTCAACTGGTCGCACTTTTGAGCCTCATCGCCGCAGCGCCTGCCTGTGGGAAGAACGAAACCGGCGAAAACGCCGTGCAGGCCAGTTTGGATCAGAAGCTCGCCGTCGCCTATAAAAATCTCGAGCGGCGCGGTTTTCATGGCGTCATCGCTGTTGCGCCGTCGGGCAAGGACCCGATCATCAGGGGTTTTGGCGGCGCGGCGACGCCCGCAGGCATCCCCGATGGAACGACGTTTGTCGATATGGGGTCAATCACCAAAACCATTACTGCAACGGCGGCGCTGAGGCTCATCGATGAGGGCAAACTGGCGACATCGGACCGCCTTTCAAAGTATTTTCCCGATGCCCCCGCAGATAAAGCCGGCATCACGGTGCATCAGCTATTGACCCACTCAGCCGGGTTGCCGGACGCAGTCGCGTCAGATGAGGAAACCATCACCCGCGGGACATTCATTATTCGCGCCATGGCGGCGGATCTCTTGTTTCAACCGGGAAGCGAATATTCCTATTCCAATGTCGGTTATTCCTTTGTCGCGGCAATCATTGAAGACATTACCGGCCAGTCCTATGAGCGCTATGTTCGCGATAGGCTGCTCGCCGGGCACAATCTTGCAAGCATCGGCTATGCAAGCACATTTGATCCGCGGCGGTCGTTGTTGACTCGCGACGGCAAGAACATCCGCGAATTTAGCTGGGGTGGCGACGATGCCTATTGGGCGCTGATCGGCAATGGCGGGCTCACAGTAACCGCAACAGACATGATTGAATTCCGGCGCCGGCTTACCGCCGGAGCGCTTGTATCGCGAGCTGCAGTCAATCTCGCGCAAACGCCAATGGTGCGCGAGGGCGAAGACGCGCCGAGCCACTACGGATATGGGATGGTTGTCGAGGATCACCCGGAATTCGGCCGCATCTATTGGCATAATGGCGGCAATACGGAATTCATGGCGAACTGGACAGATTATGCCGATCGGGGCGTCATTGTTTTCACAGCGTCTAATTCGCCAGAATTTAACGCCGACCTCGCAAGCCTGACCATCGCTGAGGCCCTGTTTGGCGTTAAAATATTCCCCGATGACTACGACGAGAAGCGAAACAACAAGTAGCTCTCAAACGCCCGGTATGTTCGATACCCGTTTGTCGTCAGGCCTTCGGGATATTAAAATCGACATTGGTGTCTTTGAACTTTTCATCGAATGCATATTTTGCATGAGGTCCGTCGGCATCCACCCAGTGCAGAAATACATGCGCCGACCAGCGGTTCGGGTTCGGCTCCAGCCTGCCATGACGCCGATCATAACCGGGATAGAGAACGCCATCGCCAGGCGCCATCGTCAGCCGGTGATACTTTGCGGCGCCGTGATCCTCCGCAACGACCTTGCCTTCATCGGCATCGCTGTGATCAACCAGGCTGTCGCTGACCGTAAGATCCCATGGCAGATCGTCGGAATAGGCGAGCGTCAACGACATCGAATATTCACAGGATGACCGGTCGGAATGGACAAATAGATGATTGTCCTTTTGGTATATCTGAAAATATGCAAAGCCGGGCGTCAAATTGGCGCCGGTAATATCGCGCACCAGCCCCGTCAGACCCCATTGGAAACTATTGAGCAGCTTGTAGTCGTGGCTGTAGATTTCCAGCCCGGGATTTGAATGAATGCTCGTCTGACCGAAAAACTTATCCATGCCGACACGATGAATATCTTCCGCGACATCCGCGAGCAGGCGCGCCGCAACATCGGGCGTTAGCACCGATTTGATCAGGCAGAACCCATCCCTGGCAAACTGTTCATGATAGGTTTCAACCGCAGTTTTGGTCATCAGGTTAATCCACAGAGCTTAACCGGCGCCCGCCGCTCGCCCAGTCCGATTGCGCGCACCCATTCACGTCTTTGTGGGGGCACTCATAATGGCGTTGCCGGCGCCGCGCAAACCGTTCATGACGGGCGCGACGGAAAGGCGCACAATATGTGGATATTGAAACAGTATAAAAACTGCGCGTTACAGCATCGCGAGGGGCCATGAACATCCGGGACAATGTCAAAGATTATTACGGCAAGGTGCTGCAAAACTCGGACGACCTCAAGACCGATGCTTGCTGCACGATCGCTGATTTGCCCGGCTATTTAAAGCCGGTGCTTGCAAATATTCATCCTGAAGTTTCAGCCCGCTATTATGGCTGCGGACTGATCGCGCCCCTCGCGCTTGGCGGCGCCCGGGTGCTCGATCTTGGTTCCGGCTCCGGTCAGGACGCTTATGCGCTGTCCCAACTTGTCGGCGCCGATGGTGAGATTATCGGCATTGATATGACGACGGAACAGCTCAGCGTCGCCCGGCAATACCAAGATTGGCATGCAGAAAAATTCGGGTTCGCCAATGTCAACTTTATCGAAGGCGATATCGAACGACTGGAAGCGCTTGATCTTGAACCTGCGTCATTCGACGTCATTATCTCAAATTGCGTGATCAACCTCGTTGCGGACAAGGAAGCGGTGTTTCGCGCGATCCGCGCGCTGTTGAAACCGGGCGGAGAATTTTATTTCGCTGATGTTTATGCGGACCAGCGCATCGCCGATGACATCCGCGACGATCCAGTGGCGCAAGGCGAATGCCTTGGCGGCGCGCTTTATTGGAATGATTTCCTGACCATGGCCAAACGCGCCGGCTTTGCCGACCCGCGACTCGTCGCCGACCGGCCGCTTTCGATTCATAATTCGGATTTGCGGGCAAAGCTGGCGCCGGCGCAGTTTTATTCGGCCACCTATCGCCTGTTCCAGATCGACGGGTTGGAACCAGCCTGCGAGGATTACGGTCAGGCTGTGATTTATAAAGGCGGCGTTGCGCACAGCGAAAGCGTCTTTGTTCTCGACAATCACCATTTAATGCAGAAAAATCGTGTGTTTCCGGTCTGCGGCAATACATTCCGTATGCTGCGTGAATCGCGGTTTTCGCCATATTTCGAGTTTATCGGCGATGGAAAAACCCACTACGGCATTTTCCCGGGCTGCGGGACGGCAATGCCGTTTGGCGCCGCTCCGTCGGGCGCGGAAACGTCAGGAGCGTGTTGCTAGCTAGTCCTCAATCCATGGCTCGGCGAAAACGGCATGGCTTACATTCATCGATGCGCCCGCGCCGCATACATTATTGTTTGATGCCGCTCCCCAAACCGTAATTGTCTCGCCGATCATATCATTAGAAATTGGCGCGGCCGCCAATCGCCAGAGCTGACCGTCTGCGGTTTGCAGCGTGAAACAGCCATTATAGGCATTGTCAATTATGCCGGTCAAAGACGACACTGCCTGCGCCGGCGTAATCAGCACCGGCGGCGCAACGCCGATCTGGCTGTAATCGGGCAACCGGTAGCCCTGCGAGACGCCGGATTTGTTCGTGAATTGTGCAGCGGGAACGCTGCTGCTCACAAAGATCGGCATTTGGGCGGTTTGAACGCTCGCCGTTTCAATGCGCAGCGCTGCAACTTTTTGAAAACTGAGCGGCGCTGAACTGGAAAAGTGACCGCCTTCAGCCGCGCCCGGCTCCATCCAGGCGGGCGTCCCCGGGACAGCGCCAGCCGCCAGAAGACGAACGCGCTGAGCGGTGCGCGCGCGAAAACCCAGATCCTCAGTGAACGGAATGCTTACCTGCAATTTGTTAAACGCATCGGCATTCACCGCCAGCGCTGTCGGCGCATTTGCGTGGGCAATGCCGACGGGCACCGCAAGATGTTCGCCGGGGCGCACATTGCCTGGATTTACGCCGGGATTGGCTTCACGCAATGAAGCGACAGATACGCGGCAGGCCTTTGCAACATGGGTGAGCGTTGTCGGCGCGTCAACGGCGTAAAAACCGCCGCAGGAACCAGCAGCAGAGGCCGGCGATGCGGCGACCATGGCAACGCTGAAGAATGAAATACTGGCGATTTTGAAAGACTGAAAGCGGACCATGGTCATTCCTCCCCGGGAGATTCTGACTTGGTCATAGCATAATTTAACGGCCCCGAGTCGCAGATTTCCTGAATTTCGTGCGAGACGTCAGCGACATTGGCCGTCCTTCATTGCCCGTTGCCAAAACCTCCATTAACCATTTGATTAGCCGAGATAAAATGCTGTCGGCGAGACATTGCGGGCACGAAAATCATTCCCCTTTGTAGATCTCGCCGTCCTTCATGACGACGTTCAGGGCCTCGGGAACAGCAATATCGCTCACCTGATCGCCCACCACAGTACCACTATCGGCGGCGCAGCCATGCCCAGATTATTGGTCCAAAAAGGCGTGCTATTAGCTTCATTTTTTTCCAATATTTTATTGGAATTTGATTAAACTTTTTCCGAATGCGGAAATCATGATTCATTGTTCACGGAGCAGGGCCAATAATTTCCGCGAAAACTGATAAGGCTTACAACCCGCATTCCTGAAAGCATACGCCAGTCTCTGCCGGCGTTCGTTAACCGCTATTCTTTGAAGCTAATTTTCATCCAATTCTTACCAAAAAAGCGGTGTTCAAAAATCTCGGGAATTGAATATTTCCAATCATGGTAAATGACCAAACCAGGACGAATGCAGGCTGCTCGATTGACGCAATCCCAGGCAAATTCAACACGACAGTTAAATTCTTCGGCGCTTTACAGGGTTTTGTAAACCATAAACTCCGTATTTCATGCTGAAATTCCGTGTAGGAATTAACCACGCCTTGTTACCCGCTATTAACGATTTCCGCATCAAATAAGCGATCAAGCAACCGCGCCCCAAAAGGGGAAATATTATGATGCACACCGAACGATTCGATTTTCACGTCAAATTCCGTGATCTCTTGCGCTCCACATTTTGTGGCGTCAGCGCAAACAAACGGCAAGCACAACGCTTTTTGAACAATCGCGATGGCAATATCGCGATGCTTTTTGCATTCATGAGCGGCATGCTGTTTCTCTTTATTGGCGGCGCCGTTGATTATGCAAGATGGAACGCCGTACGCGCCGATATGGTCGAATCGATGGACGCCGCAAGTCTGGCAGTTGCGCAGCTCGCTGCATCCGACCCATCCCTCACAAACGTCGAATTGATCGACTACGGCACCAAATTTTTCAACGAGAACTTTAAATACGAGTCCAAAGTCAACGGATTTTCGCTCGACTTCAATCTCGCGAACAAAGCAGTGATCTCCACCTGCATCCAGGGCAATCTGGACACCCATTTGCTGCGTGTGGCCGGCATCACCAAGCTGGATGTTGATAATTGCGTCGAAATCACGCGGAGAGGTTCGGGCCGGGTCGAACTGGCGCTGGTCCTCGATGTCACCGGCTCAATGAATTCATCAATTAGCGGCAAGAAGAAAATTGACAGTCTGAAAGACGCCGTCACTGAAATGCTCGACGTCATGTATGGGACCGATCCGACAAGTACGAATATCAAACTCGCCGTTGTTCCGTTTAACGCTTACGTCAATGCAGGGGGCGCAAGCAGCTGGCAAGACGGCTGGAGCGACATTAATGCTATGTCCTATTATCACGGCGCACGCTTTTTTCATGTCGATGAAAACGGCGACGTGGATATGAACACCAAAGTCAATCATTTTCGTCTCTTCGACTCTACGCCAGGCGCGAGCTGGAAGGGTTGTGTTGAGGCGCGGCCCTATCCGCTTGATGAGCTCGATATTGCAACGAATGGCTTCACGAATTCAGCGGCATTGAACGGCGCCATGGTAACGCCATCAGTCTATATTGCCGGCTCATCAAGCTATGATATTCGCAACAGGGATGCGTTTGATGACGCGCCGGCATTTGCGCTGCCGGCGTCTACGGTAGCCAATTCCGATAATCTGCGCTTTGTACCGGTATTCCACCCCGATGAACCGGACTGCAACAATAGCGATGATTGCGACAATGGCGATTACTCAGAATCCGGCACGATTGGCGGCATAAATTGGGCCGGCGTCTGGTTTGATGACCCCGACGATGACAACGCTCATCCATCAGGCAATATCAATGAAAGCTCATACTCCAACCGGTATTTTATCAACGACTATAATTATTTGAATTATAATCAGGGCACGCCGTTTGCGAAATACGTCAAGGTCGTCAAATACTTCAGAGACGTGATCGACCCTGCCGGACCACTGAGCGATCCCGCTTTTGAAGCATTCATGGAAGGCTTTGGCGTTGATACGAGCACCGGTCATGGATATGGCAAGCAGGAATATATCCTGCGCAACGCCTATGTCGGCTGGTGGAATCCGGCGACGCAAGAATACGACTACAAATATGACCTGTCGCCGAGCTTTAGCAGCGGACGCGGACCGAACCATAAGTGTTCCACCGAAATCCTTCCGCTCACTAATGTGCGGGCGGATATTGAAAACCATGTCAACGCATTGACGCCGGACGGCTATACGAACTCCGCCAATGGCGCCATGTGGGGTTGGCGCGTTCTTTCGAACGAGCCGCCTTTCGAGGAAGGGATTGGGTCCGCCGACCCGGATTTCGACGATTGGCAAAAGGCCGTTGTCATTATGACCGACGGCGAAAACACAATCGAAAACCTGTCAACGCATTGGGACTCGGGTCCGGGCGCTAATGGTTTTGCCATTGAGAGCCGCATGGGCGCCAACATGACCAGCCGCACCGACATGCGCAACGATATCGACAACAAGCTATTGCGGATCTGCCATCGCATGAAGGAAGAGGGATATCTCGTCTATACCATCATGTTTGGACTCAATAGCTCAAGCACGGAATTGGCGTTTAGGTCGTGTGCAACAGCGCCCAATGCCCCCTATTTTTATAACGCCGACAACGGCGCCGATTTGGAACAAGCATTCGGCGATATCGCCGCCGACCTCGTTGACCTTCATGTCAGCAAGTAATCGGGCAATGCGAGAGCAGATTTGGAATTGAACAAATGATTGGCAAGACAATGTTCAAATCAAAGACAAGACGGCGGAGTTTCGCCAAAAGCCGCAGCGGTTCGGCCGCCGTTGAGTTTGCGATTGTCGTGCCGGTGTTTCTGGCGACGATGTTCTCAATCTTCGAGGTTGGCTGGTTCTATTATGTCAACTCGATTGTCGACGCCTCCGTGACAGACGGCGCAAGAATGCTGCGGACCGGGCAAATTCAAAAATCCGGCGGCACGCCGGACGACAAATTCGACAAGCTCTATAACGACATTTGCAATGTCCTCGACACATTTGGCGACTGCCAGACGCGCCTGACTGTTGAATCGAAAGTTTATGCGACATTTGCAGATCTTGCTGCCGATACAACGCCGCCAACCTGCGCCGACGCGCCGCCGGCTGACCTGGATGCAATTCCCTTTGAACCAGGCGGTGAACTTGAAATTGTGCGTGTACGCGTCTGCTATATTTATAATACGATAAACCCGGCAATTGGCGTCAATCTGTCCGAGCCAAGCACCAACCAGCGCCGCCTGATTTCAACGATGATCTTCAGGAATGAGCCCTACGAAAAGAATACTATTTAGGCGGGAGCATATCATGCGCAATCGAACGAGGAAGCCGATTCAAAATATCCTGCGATGCCGCGAAGGCACTGCGGCAACGGAATTTGCGTTGCTGATGCCGGTGCTCATTTTTTTGTTTTTCGGGCTGGTTGAAGCATCCGACGCCATGACCGTGAACCGTAAGGTCGCCATTTCAGGAAATACGATGGCCGACCTGACGGCGCAATCGACGCAATTAACGAGGACTGACCTCGATAATTTGCTCACCGGGGTCATTACTATTCTGGAGCCTTCCGACACGACAAATCTTCAAATCAACATTGTCAGTGTGGTTCTCGACAGCGGCAATCCAATTGTCCATTGGAGTCACGATAGCCAAGGCAACGAGCCATATGTAACGGGTGCGCCGTTTACCGGGCTTGAAGACAACACTGTCATTGACGCATCAAGCTCATTGATTGTCGTTGAAATCAGCTATCCCTATACGTCAGATCTTTCACATTTCGTGATCAAGTCGCCGCTCACCTTTAATCGCACGTCGGTGCGCTGGCCACGGCTGACCAGCCGCGTCCAGCTTTGTACTGATCAGGCCTATACAAATTGTACAACGTGATGTCTGATTTTGTATTGTGCCGATCAAAGCGCCATAGAATTGCGTCCCAGCGAAATTAATGGCCCTCAGCAGGTGTATGCTGCCGGTCGAAGCGAAACTTCACAACGCCCTGACCCTCAATGTCAACGAGTGACGTCAGCTCATCAGGTGCGGTAAGCGCATAGGTGAGACCGTCAAAATAAACCGCCGTTTCTTCAACGGCGACGAGCGCAAACTCTTCATACGCCTCTTTTTCTTCCCACCCATGAAGCGCCGGTGTGAAGTGTTTGATCCGTAACGCAAGCGATCCTTCGGTTTCGACGAAGAGATAAAACTCGTAGAATTTGACGGGGCCATTCATATGCGCCTGACGAAACATCCCCATCATCTGGCCGCCCGCGGCAGGCGCAATGACTTCCTCCGACGAACCGCCGAGCCCCTCCCCGGTCCAGCGGCCGGCAAGCCAGGCAATGTCTTCGATCGTTGCCGGCGGAGACTTCTGCCCGCTGGCAAGGCTGCGCAGACCGACATCGGGGCCCGCAGCCGCTGCTTGAGCAACAGACATCACGAAAAAGATTATCAACAGGCTCAAAATTCCAGGCATCGTTGCCTCCCTTATTTTTGGAGCGCTCATATATTCTCCATAAGGTAAGACGCCGGACACGCGGCAAATTCGACAATGAAGCGATGAGAAAATCCGGGAAGCGCCGCTGACCCGGCGCCGCCGCCGATTTGACAGGCTTGGTTGGAGCCCCCGGTGTTCGCGATACGACCGGAATGCCGGCAATCATGCCGATGACCGGAATAGCGCAGCCTGCAGAGAGTTCAGGCCTTCCGCTAGTCCATCTCCTTTGTGGTCAGGCGCGGCCCGGTAAGGCTGTCAATGGCCTTTTGATCTCCAAAGACAATGCCTTTAATCACTGCTTCGCCAGTCCGCGACGCTGAAAGCACAACGCCAAATTTTTCCGCCTCGGACGGCGGTGCGGCAGCGTTCGCGCATTGTGACGGTGCAGGGTCGTTTTCGCCTGCGGCAGCCCTTGGGCGCTCGCAATCGTCAAATTGCGGCTGCTCACGCGCAAAGAGTTGTGCGTCGCGCTGTAAATTCTGCAAGGCGAGCGCCGTCTCTTTGTCCGCATAATATCGTCCCGGCAAATCAGGGAAAATTGACACGCGCCAACCACAATCATCTCCTCGCGCTAGATCCGCCTCGCATTTTTTGAGTTGTGGACTTACCGACCAATTCGCTTTCAAAAATACCTTGCCAGCCGCTTGCGCATTCGCCAGATCGAGCGTTGCAAAATCCGCCCGGTCGAATCCACCGTCTTTTTTCAAAACGATATAAGCCGGCGTCGATTGAAATTGATTGTAAGGGCGCTCCTCATCCGGCGCCTTTGATTGCTTGTCCGCTTCGGCCTTGAACGCGGCATCCATCAATTCATAACTCTGCCCCGGAGTGAGCGACTGAATGTCATAGCCAAGGATGGCGTAATGACCGAAGAAAATATCCCGGGGGTCAATGGGCCGTGTTTCAAGGATAATTTCAGCGCCGCCGGCGCGCGCCGCCTCACTCT
>JAJFGF010000073.1 GCA_021776245.1 Hyphococcus sp.
GGATGCATGGGGCAACATCAGGGCGATGCCGAATCGGCTCGACCCGCCTGCTTTCAGTCGCTTTCTGTATAAGCAGCGCAATGCCGTCGAGAGATTCTTCAGCAAATTAAAGCACTTCAGAGCCATCGCCACCCGATATGACAAACGTGACGATAACTACCTCGCTTCCATTCAACTCGCTTCAATGCGGATTTGGTTGCGGTTTAATGAGTCCGTGACCTAGAATCAGTTCGTAAATTGCCGTTCGCAACTGCTATTGACAGTGCCCAAAAAGGGCCAACACCAGCCTGACAGACCAGGTTTTCGAATGTTTGCGTCGCGCTCATTGCGGACATTGGCCCGCCATCGCGAAAAATCAACACGCCAAACCCAGTCCCTACGCCCGCGTGACCGCCATGGTAATCGGTCCTTCGGCGCGGCCATTGACGAATTGTTCGACCATGGGGTTGTTTGAATTTTCGATTTCATCGGGTTTGCCGCGCCAGATGATGCGCCCCTGATAGAGCATGGCGATTTCATCGGCGATTTTTCGCGCCGACGCCATGTCATGGGTAATTGAAATCGCAGTCGCGCCGAGCGCCTTGACGCGTTCGACAATGAGATTGTTGATGACATCCGCCATGATCGGATCAAGACCGGTCGTCGGTTCGTCAAAAAACAAGATTTGCGGATCGGACGCGATCGCACGGGCAAGGCTGACGCGCTTTTGCATGCCCCCTGAAAGCTCTGACGGCATAAGATTGCCAACTTCCGGCGCCAATCCGACCTGCGCGAGACATTCAAGAGCCTTTTTTTGCGCCGCCTTGCGCGAGGATTTTTCCGCATGAAGCAATCGGAAAGCAACATTTTCCCAAATACGCAGGCTGTCGAACAAGGCCGATCCCTGAAACAGCATGCCGGATTGTTTGGTCATGAAGCGGCGGTCGCTCTCGCTATGGCGCGCAATATTGCGGCCATCGACAATCACTGAGCCCTTGTCGGCTTTCATCAAGCCGATCATGCATTTCAACATAACCGACTTGCCGCTTCCCGATGCGCCAATCACGACAAGCGACTGCCCTTCAGTAATCTCCAGGTCGATGCCGCGCAGAACCTGCCGCGGGCCGAGGCGCTTGTGCAGATTGCGGACGGATATTTTTGTTTCTCGCATGCTCATGCCGCGCCCTAAACCTGAACAAACAAAGACGTGAGAAGATAGTTGGCTGCGAGGACGACAACAGCCGCAGCGACAACGGCTGTGCGTGTCGCTGCGCCGACGCCCTGCGCCCCGCCGCTGCTGGTATAGCCATAATAACAGCCCATCACCGATATCAAAAACCCAAAGACGCCGGCTTTGACAAGTCCGGTAACGATATCTCTTGTCTCAAGAAACTCGGAAATATTTTGAATATAAACCGGTCCGCCGAAATCGAGGGCGTAAACCGACACCAGATAGCCGCCATAGATGCCGATAATATCCGCTATTAAAACCAGGATCGGCAGGGTCAGCGTGGTCGCCAGAATGCGCGGGGCAATCAGATATTTAAATGGATTGACCGCAAGCGTTGACATGGCGTCGATCTGTTCCGTAACGCGCATGGTGCCAATTTCCGCCGCCATTGCCGATGAGGCCCGGCCGGCGACCATCAGCGCGGCGAGCACAGGGCCCAGCTCGCGCACAATCGATACGCTTAAAATCTGCGGCAGAAATGTCTCGGCGTTAAACCGCAAGCTGCCGTCATAGATATTGAGGGCAAGCGCGGCGCCGGTAAAAATTGCTGTTAGGCCGACAACGGGCAGGGAGGTAAAACCGATGCGGATCAAGGCCGCATAAAACGCCCGCCAATAAAACGGCCCCGTAAACCAGGCCATAGCCCCTTGACTGGCAAAACCGCTGATCCGCCCAGTCTCGCGCAACGCGTCCAGGGTCAGGCGCCCGGTGGCGGCGAATAGATTCATCAATATTGCCCCTCAACGCGTTTGCGCGACCCTTCCATGAGGCCCCTAGAGGTAGCGGCGATCAACCCGTCCGCCAAGCCCTGTCAGCAATTCATAGGAAATCGTGCCACAGGCCGCCGCAGCTTCATGAATGGCGAGATTCGGCCCAAAGAACTCAGCAATATCGCCTGTTTTTACTGGCCTCTTCGAATTTGTGATGTCCAGTGTGATGAGGTCCATGGAAATCCGGCCGACGATCGACGCCTGTTCGCCGTTGATGATGGCGCGGCCGCGCCCGCGCCCGGACGCAGCACGTGGAAAACCGTCGCCATAGCCCAGCGCCACGGTCGCAAGGCGCGTCTGTTCTGCAACTACATGAGCGGCGCCATAGCCTACCGTTTCGCCTGGCGCTGCCTGCCTGATTTGAACCACCGGCGCCTTCAAAGCGGCGACTGGCGCAATCCGGTCGTCCGCAGCGTCGAATGGGCTCCCGCCGTAAAGCGCAATACCGACGCGCGTCAGATCGAAATGACAGCTTTCATCCGTCATGACTCCGCCAGAGGCGGCAAGGCTGCGCCGTGCGCCCGGAAACTGCTGTGACAGTTCCTCAAACATTTTGCGTTGCGCATTGTTTTTTGGATGGGCCGGGTCATTTGCGCAGGCGAGGTGGCTCATGACGGTTTCAATGCGTAAAGATTTCAGCGCGGCTATATCGCCGAGCTCAACAGGCGGCGCGCCAAGGCGATTCATGCCGGTGTCGATATGAAGCGCTGCTGGCGCGTCTGGTTTGCGTTCCGCCCATTTTCGCGCCTGTTCAAGATTGTTGATTACAGGGATGAGATTTCCCTCTTCGAATAGCGCCATGGTTTCCGGCAGCGGTCCGTTAAAGACGTAGATCGCCGGCGCCGGGCTTATATTTTTCAAGACAGCGCGCAAAGCGGCGCCTTCTTCCGGATAGGCGACAAAAAAGCTTCGACAGTTTTCGCGCGCCGCAAGCGCAGCGGCGACAGCGCCTGCGCCCAATCCATAGCCGTCGCATTTAACAACGGCGGCCGTTTCGGCGCCGGGCGCAGTGTCGCGCAGCATTGCGTAATTGGCGCAAAGCGCAGCGAGATCGATCTCGACCCACGGGCCGGCGGTCTTGTTGGTGAGTGTAATGGGCGCTGTCATTGCAATAGCATTAAGCGGCTTTTGCGGTGGTGGAACGGGTCGGGCGACGCCGCGATCTAAAGCGCCGGGCGAAAAAACGGCGCCGGTTTTTCGCCTGATGATCTAGTGGCTGCCGTAGCGATCGCTCGCAAGGTTTGAAAATTTTGTGAACTTCTCTTCGAAGTGAAGTTCGACCTTGCCGATAGGCCCGTGGCGTTGCTTGCCGATGATCACTTCGGCAGTGTCGCCAACCTCTTCGAGCCGCGTAAACCATTTGACGTGTTCTTCCGTGCCCTCGCGCGGTTCGGAACGGCTCAAATAATATTTTTCACGAAACACAAACAAGACGACATCGGCGTCTTGTTCGATCGAACCTGACTCGCGAAGATCGGAAAGCTGCGGGCGCTTGTCTTCGCGCGACTCGACCTGGCGGGAAAGCTGCGACAACGCAATGATCGGCACGTTTAATTCTTTTGCGAGCGCCTTCAGGCCCTGCGAGATTTCAGTAATCTCCTGAACCCGGCCGTCATTTTTGCGGCTTGAGCCGGAAAGCAGTTGCAAATAGTCAACGACAAGCAAGCCAAGACCATGTTGCCGCTTTAATCGTCGCGCGCGCGCAGCAAGCTGGGCAATGGACAGACCGCCCGTATCGTCAATATAAAGCCGCAGCTCTTCGAGCTCCCGTGACGCGTGGTAAATGCGATCGAATTCTTCCTGATCCACATCGCCGCGCCGGATTCGTTCGGAAGGGACGCGGGAAAACTCGGACAAAATCCGTGTTGCAAGCTGTTCGGCGGCCATTTCCAGTGAGAACAACCCGACCACAGCGCCTTCGACCGCTTTCATCGAACCGTCTGGCTGTTTTTCCGTCTTGAGCGCCTTTGCCGCGTTGACGGCAATATTCGTTCCAAGGGCGGTCTTGCCCATGGATGGACGTCCGGCGAGAATAATAAGATCGGATGGATGCATGCCGCCCATCATGCGATCAAGATCACGCATGCCGGTGGCGACGCCCGCCAGCCCGCCATCGCGCTTAACGGCTGCATTCGCCAGTTCAATGGCTTCGGTAATGGCCGAGCGAAAGGTCTTGAACCCGCCGCCATATTTTCCGGTTTCGGCGAGCTTGTAAAGCGCCTGCTCGGCGTCTTCGAGTTGCTGTTGCGGGCGGTCGTCCAGCGTAGAAACTTTTGCACGGTCGGCCATTTCCGAACCGATCGACATCAAACCGCGGCAAACTGAAAGCTCAAATACGATTTTGGCGTAATCAACGGCGCCCGCCGTTGACGGTACATTGGCGGCGAGTTGCTCAAGATATTTCTTGCCGCCCGTTTCGACAAAGCCCGACGAGCTCGAAAGAAACGTATCGAGCGTTACAGGCGAAGCGAGGCGCCCGCTGGTGATCAGGTCGCCGCAGGCCTCATAAATCAATTGGTGGATTGGGTCGTAGAAATGCTCATGCTTTAAAAAAGCGGAAGCGCGATAGTAGATTTCATTGTCAAAGAGAATCGCGCCCAGAATGGCCTGTTCGGCGTCCAGGCTGACGGGGATTTTATCCTCCGTAGCCTGATCGATTATCCCCCCGGTTTGTGCGCCGTCAGCCATCCAAGCTTTAGACCAAAAAAAACGCCGGCTGCAAAGACAGCCGGCGGTTTATTTTTCCCCCATTTGCGAGGCGCGAAACAGGCGTGGATTTGCCTATCCGTTCTCACCTGTCGCAGATTTTTCTTCTGCATCGCTTTCAGGGGCGCCTTCGACGGGCGCCTGCGCGCCTTCATCGAAAAATTCCGGCGCAGCGTCAGCTTCATTTTCGCCTTCTTCTTCAATGCGTTCTTCGTTTTGCGCTAAAACATTTTCGCCGCGCGCCTGACGTTCGGCCTCGTCTTCGGAACGCGCTACATTGATATTAATTGAAGCGACGACTTCCGGATGCATGACAACCCGGACCGGCATCAAGCCAAGGGTTTTAATCGGTTTTTCAAGCCGCACCTGACCGCGTTCAATTTGAACGCCGTCTTCGGATGCGGCCGCAGCGATATCACGGGCTGAAACCGAACCATATAGCGCGCCAGTTTCCGAGGCCTGGCGGATCAGCACGAAAGACCGCCCGTCGAGTTTTGTGGAGGCGGCTTCTGCGTCTTTCTTGCGTTCAAGATTACGCGCTTCCAATTCGGCGCGTTGACCGTCAAACACTTTCTTGTTGGATTCATTAGCGCGCAGCGCTTTTTTCAGCGGCAACAGGAAGTTGCGCGCATATCCGGGCTTGACGCTGACGACATCGCCCATTTGGCCGAGATTTTCGACCCGTTCGAGAAGAATGACTTCCATGGGTCTTACTCCGATGCGTAAGGAAGCAGCGCGAGATGGCGGGCGCGCTTGATGGCGCGTGCAAGTTCACGTTGCTTTTTGTGAGAAACGGCGGAAATCCGCGACGGAACGATCTTGCCGCGCTCGGAAACAAAGCGCTGCAGCAATTTCGGATCTTTGTAATCGATCGTCTGTGCATTGTCGCTTGAGAACGGGCAGGTTTTACGGCGCCGGAAGAATGGTTTTGCCATGATAATATTCCTTTTTCCTAACGCCGTGGACCGCGGTCGCGGTCCTTGTCGTTACGATCGCTGCGATCCCTGCGGCTCAACACCGGCGAGGGTTCGCTATTGAGTTCTTCAACACGCAGGGTCAACGCACGCAAAATGTCGTCGTTGATTTTTTCCTGGCGTTCCAGTTCCTGAACAGCGACAGCGGGGCCTTCGATATTAAAAAGGCTGTAATGACCTTTGCGGTTCTTGCTGATTTTGTATTGCAGGTTGCGCAAACCCCAATATTCGGATTTCTCGATCTTGCCGCCATTGTCGGTGACAATTTTCGCAAGGGTTTCAGTCAGGCCCTCGACCTGCGCGGGCGAGATATCCTGACGCGCGATAAAGACGTGCTCGTATAACGGCATTGATGCCAGTTCCTGTATGGCGACGGAGACCTAATGAGACAGGCTGGGCGTCTCGTCGGGCCTGTGGCTCGCGAAAGCAAAGGGACCATCCCTTGAACCTGGCCATTTCATCGAAATAACCGGGCGCCTGCGACCATCGCTCGTGAAGGCGCGGGAGATAACCGATGGCCTCCCCAATGGCAAGCGCTTCGAGGCTAAAAAATCAGCCAAACCATCGCCTAAGGCAATCCCGGAAAAAGGCGGTCGTCGCCGCCGCGCTGCAATGCGCGGCGGCATAGGATTTGGCGCGATCGCCGAGGCGTGCGGCGAGCGCCGGGTCGTGGTGGAGCCGCCGCACCGCCGCCGCCATGGCGTCTGCGTCGCCGGGAGGGGTCAAAACCCCGGTTTCCTCGTTGCGGATATAATCGCGGACCCCGGCCGCCTCGGTGACGATCTGGGCTTTACCGAGATGCATGGCGCCAACCAGGGTGACAAGTCCACATGGGGTATCCCGGCTGCGCAATGGGATAATTGCCGCGGCCGCATGCGCGACGAGCCCCCATGCCTCGTCAAAAGGCAGGTTAAAGCGAACGTCGAGATTTGCCGGCGGTGACAGCCCGTCAAAATTATGCGGCCGGGCAATGGCGACAAATTTGATCTCCGGGCAAAGGCGCGCCGACCGGCACAAAACCTCATAATCGCGCGCCTCGCCGCCAAGCGCCGCCATATAAGCCCCGGCGATCTGTTTTGCCGGCAGGGCTTTCAGGGGCGGGGCAACGCCCCATGGCGCCCGTAATATTTTTTGCGGATCGAGGCCGAATATATCCGCGTAAAGCTGTTGTTCGCCGTCGGTAAAAACCGCAAACGCATCGACCGTTTTGAATGCCCGCGTCATCAATTTCTTGCGCAGGCCAGTCGGGAGGTCCGTAAAATTGAAAGAAAAGGCGAGATGGCGCGTATTATTCTTGCCGCGGCCCAAAACGACCGCAGTCCAGGCGGTCGCCAGAGGGCCATGAGAAACGATCAGGTCAAATGGCCGGGTTTTCGCTGCGGCCGCGAGCGCATGCGCGCCCCGGTAACGGGCAAGGCTCGCGAAGCGGCGTGCGGCTTTTGCGCCAGGACCGTCGCCCGAAAAAGCCGCCGGCGCCGTCGAAAATCCCTGCCATTCAAGGGCGCGTCCGGAAATTTGGAAATCGCCACCCATCAAATCGCGGATCCAGACCCAATGCGGGTCGGGATTGTCAGATATGACGGCGATCCGGATTGGCGGATTTTCGGCCATGGAAACTCCCTTTCGCCGCTGATAACAGCGATTGCCGAAGCGGCAAAATGGGATAGCAAAATCCCCGCATTATGACATATGGCGGCGCCGGTTCGTTGTTTCGCTTCTTGCTCTCTCGCGCCGCCGCCGCTATGCCGCTGGCCTGCTATTAATAAGGAGCCTTACGCATGGGGCGTGCTTTCATCTTTCCCGGACAGGGCAGCCAGGCTGTCGGCATGGGCGCAGCGCTGGCCGATGCATTTCCGGCCGCGCGAGAGGTCTTTCAGGAAGTCGATGACGCCCTTGGCCAAAAACTATCAGCTTTGATGCGCGACGGTCCGATTGAAGAATTAACGTTGACGGCAAACACCCAGCCCGCCTTGATGGCGCATTCCATTGCGGCCATGCGCGTTCTTGAAACACAAGCGAACGCCGACGTTGAAAATGCGATGTTTGTCGCCGGTCATTCCTTGGGCGAATATTCCGCGCTCTGTGCAGCGCGCGCGCTTTCGCTGTCGGACACGGCAAAACTGTTGCGGATCCGTGGCGAGGCCATGCAGGCGGCGGTTCCTGTTGGCCAGGGCGCCATGGCGGCGCTGATCGGCGTTGATCTTGAAGGTGCGCAAAAAGCAATCGACGGGACTGGCGGCGAGGGTGTTTGCGAAATTGCAAATGATAACGCGCCGGGACAAGTGGTTATATCCGGAACCAGGGAACGGGTTGAGGCGGTTTGCGCCGGCGCCAAAGCTTTTGGCGCCAAGCTTGCGAAACTATTGCCGGTCTCCGCGCCATTTCATTCCTCAATGATGCAGCCGGCGGCGGAGCGTATGGCCGAAGCGCTGGCGGCAGTGAAGATCAATGCGCCGGCGACGCCGCTGGTTGCCAATGTCACTGCCGGTGAAGCGCTGACCCCTGACGCGATCCGTGACCTTTTGGTCAAACAGGTGACAGGCCGCGTGCGCTGGACCGAAAGCGTCGCCTATATGGTTGATAAAGGCTGCGGCACGTTTATCGAAATCGGTTCGGGAAAAGTTTTAAGCGGTTTGATCCGCCGGATCGCCCGGGATTCAACGTCGCTCAATGTCGGCGAGCCTGGCGACATCGACGCGTTTGCCAAGCTTTGATCCCGGCGCAAAAAATTCAGGAAAAGGAATTTTCGCATGTTTGATTTATCCGAAAAGAGAGCGCTGGTGACCGGCGCCACCGGCGGCATTGGCGGCGCCGTTGCCAGAGCACTGCACGCGCAGGGCGCAAGCGTCACGATTTCAGGCACGCGCCGCGAAAAACTCGAGGCCCTGGCGGAGGAATTGAAGACCCGCGTTCACATCACGCCATGTAATCTGTCGGATCTCGATGCTGTTGATGCTTTGCCAAAACAAGCATCCGAAGCCATGGGCGGTCTCGACATCCTCGTATCCAACGCGGGCGTCACCCGCGACACACTGCTGATGATGATGAAGCCGGACATGTGGGATGAAGTGATCAAGGTTAATCTCACCGCCTATTTCCGGCTCGCTAAAGCCTCCTTGCGCGGCATGACCAAACAGCGCTTTGGCCGGATTATCGGCGTCACCTCTGTCGTAGGCGTCATGGGCAATGCCGGCCAGGCAAATTACGCCGCCTCCAAAGCCGGGATGATCGCCATGTCGAAATCTCTCGCCCAGGAAATCGCCAGCCGCAATGTCACAGTAAATTGCATCGCGCCGGGCTTTATTGAGACGTCGATGACAGACGCGCTCAATGACCAGCAGCGCGCGGCAATTCTGGGGAAAATCCCTGCCGGCGCCATGGGTACGGCCGATGATATTGCCGCCTCAGCGGTGTTTTTGGCCTCGGACGGGGCGAAATACATCACTGGCCAGACAATTCACGTTAATGGCGGTATGGTCATGATCTAGGGAAGGACTTATAGGACGCGTGCCTGTTTGGCGTTGCAACATTTAGCAATATGCCGTAATCCGCAAAAAAAACGCCTGTTTCGGCCATGCCGGTCGTCGTCGCGATATCCGCGAGCTGAGATATCCGAATAAAGAATGTAATAAGGAGCCTTGAATGTCTGATCTTGCAGAACGCGTCAAAAAAATCGTCGTCGAACATCTTGACGTCGATCCCGGGAAGGTTGAGCCGAAAGCGAGCTTCATCGACGACCTTGGCGCCGACAGTCTTGATATTGTTGAACTGGTCATGGCGTTTGAAGAGGATTTCGATGTTGAGATTCCCGACGACGCTGCTGAGACCATTCAGACCGTTGGCGACGCGATCAAATTCATCGAAGAACAAAAGAAATAATAAGTTCATTGATGTGACGAGCCGCCTGACCATCAAGCGCTGGCGGCGCCGTTGGCTATTCAAAGACACTTTTACACCGGCGCCTTCACTAGCGCGTATCGCTGACGCTCGATCCGTATACGGAGGCGCCTGACATGCGACGTGTTGTAGTCACCGGAATGGGACTCGTTACGCCCTTAGGGGCGGGCATTGAGCCCGTGTGGAATCGGTTGGTTAGCGGCGAATCCGGCGCAGGCCGTATCGAGAAATTCGATACTTCTGCGATCGCCTGCCACATTGCAGCCGAGGTGCCGCGCATCGACGGGTATGGCGGCGGCGCAGCCGCAGGCGATGCGGCATTCAATGCGGATGAATGGGTTGCGCCGCGCGAGCAGCGCCGCATGGACGATTTTATCGTTTACGGCATTGCCGCTGCGCAAATGGCCTATGATGATTCCGGCATCGACATTAAAACCGATAACGAGCGTGAACGCGCCGGCGTCATGACAGGTTCCGGCATCGGCGGACTGGCGGGCATTGAACGTGAGGTCTTGATCCTTCGTGATAAAGGCCCGCGCCGCGTTTCGCCCTTCTTCATCACCGGCTCCCTCATCAATCTTGTATCCGGACAGGTGTCGATCCGTCTTGGATTTAAAGGACCAAACCATGCGGTGGTGACGGCGTGCTCATCGGGCGCCCACGCCATCGGCGATGCAGCGCGGTTAATTGCATTCGATGATGCGGATGTGATGCTCGCCGGCGGCGCTGAATCGTCAGTGTGCGAGATCGGCATGGCGGGCTTCGCCGCTTGCAAGGCGCTCACGACCCATTTCAACGACCAACCTGAAAAAGCCTCGCGCCCCTATGACAAGGATCGCGATGGGTTTTTGATGGGCGAAGGGTCGGGCTTTGTGATGCTGGAAGAATATGAACGCGCCAGGGCGCGCGGCGCAAAGATTTATGGCGAAATCGTCGGCTACGGTCTTTCGGGCGATGCGTATCATATCACGGCGCCCGCCGAAGACGGCGACGGCGCCTTTCGCTCTATGCGCATGGCCCTGAAGCGCGCAGGCGTGACGCCGGCCGATATTGATTATGTCAATGCCCATGGGACATCGACGCCGCGCGGCGACGAGATAGAATTGCGTGCTGTTGAACGGCTTTTTGGCGAGGCGGCGGGCGGTCTCGTGATGTCCTCGACAAAATCGTCCATCGGCCATCTCCTTGGCGCTGCGGGCGCTGTCGAGGCGATTTTCTGCCTTCTTGCCATGCGCGACGGCATCGCTCCGCCCACGCTTAATCTGGACGCGCCGTCGGTGGATACGCCGATTAATCTGGCGCCGAAAACCGCGGTGAAGAAGCCGATCGACATAGTCCTTTCAAATTCCTTTGGTTTTGGCGGCACCAACGCCTCACTGGTGATGCGCCGCGTTGACGGTTAAAGTTTCGGGATATTCAATAGGGGTCGCGGCGGAGGCGGTATGCGGGCGAGATATAGTAACAATTTGGCGGCTGCAGGTCAGCATGGAGGTGCGGTCAAATCCGCGCTACTTTTTGTTGGCGGCCTTGCCTTGCTTGTCGTTGCGGCGCTCGGCGTCGGCGGCTATTTGGCATGGCGCGAAGCGTCGAGCCCTGGACCTTCGCGGCAAGCGACAACGATCCTGTTAGAACCGGGCAGCTCGGTTTCGAAAATTGCAGGCCAGCTTCAGGATGCGGAAATTATTCGCTATGCGGAGCTTTTTACCGTCATCGTCAGGCTGCGGCGTGCGGAAAACGACCTGAAGGCGGGGGAATATTCTATCCCCGCTCATGCCAGCATCATGAATGTCATCGAGATACTCATCGACGGCAAAAGCATATTACATTATTTCACGGCCCCGGAAGGCCTGACGGCTGCACAAATTCTCCGCTTGATTGACGCTGATGAAGTTCTAACCGGAGACACGACGCTGGAGCCGCCGGAAGGCGAATTACTGCCTGAAACCTACGCATTCACGCGCGGCGAATCCCGTGACGATATGATCCGTCGCATGATGAAAGCGCAGGATGCGGCGATAGACGAATTGTGGCCGGCGCGGGCTACCGAACTGCCATTTTCAACGGCGGATGAAGCGATTATTCTGGCTTCCATCGTTGAAAAAGAAACAGCGCTTGCCGAAGAACGCCGGCAGGTCGCCGCAGTTTTTGTCAATCGGCTAAAACGCAGAATGCGCCTTGAGAGCGACCCGACTATAATTTACGGCCTGACCCAGGGCGAACCGCTGGGACGCGGACTTCGCCAGAGCGAGCTGCGCGCCGAGACACCGTACAATACCTATGTGATTTCAGGGTTGCCGCCGACGCCGATCGCCAATCCCGGCCGCGCCTCAATTGAGGCGGTTCTAAATCCCGCTGATACCGATGATATCTTTTTCGTCGCGGATGGCACCGGCGGCCACGTTTTTGCTTCGAATCTGCGTGATCATCTGGCCAATGTCGCCAAATGGCGCCGCATTGAGCGTGAACGCGGGCAGGGCGGTTAGAGCATGATGCGAAAAAGTGGTCCCCGGTTTTTCGCGGAATCATGCGACAAAACAAAAACAAGGAGCAAAATGCTAATTCTAGTTTTTTGCATTTTGCTCTAAGTGGGCGCATCGCTTTCTTCAATGACGGGATTTGCGCGCCTCGACGGCGCCCATGAAGGCTGGCGCTGGACCTGGGAGCTGAAAAGCGTCAATGGCCGCGGATTGGAGTTGCGCTGTCGCTTGCCGCAAGGGTTCGACAATCTTGAGCAGGAATTGCGCAAAGCTGCAAAAGAAAAGCTCAATCGCGGTTCGGTCAACGCCTCTCTCACCATGCATTCCGATACTGGCGAGGCGCGCTATCGCATCAATGAGGCGGCGCTCGGCGACGCGATCTCCATGGTTGAGAAAGTGAACGCCAAACTTGACTGCGCGCCGCCGCGCGCAGAAGGAATACTGTCTCTGCGCGGCGTTATTGAGCCAGCCGATGATGTGCAGGATGAGGATGTGCGCAAAGCGCTGAACATTGCTGTATTAAAAAGTTTTGCAGCCTCCATTGATGTGCTGGCGGACGGGCGCAAGTCTGAAGGCGCTGCAATGTCCGTTGTGTTGTCGGGGCAACTTGACGACATTGAACAGTTAACCGCCGACGCATCCAAGCTCGCCGCTGTTGCGCCGCAAGAGATCAAAAAGAGAATTGAAACGCAGCTCGACGAGCTGCTGACGAATGGCAATTTTCCCGAAGAACGCCTGGCGCAGGAAGCCGCCTTATTGGCGGTGAAGGCGGATATTCGCGAAGAGCTCGACCGCCTGAAATCCCATGTCGCGGCGGGCCGGGCATTGCTGGGTGAGAACGGCCCGGCGGGCCGGCAGCTTGATTTTCTGACCCAGGAATTTAACCGTGAAGCGAATACCCTGTGCTCAAAAGTTCCGGACATGGAACTCAAGCGAATCGGTCTCCAATTGAAAAAAGTGATCGATCAAATGCGCGAACAAGTGCAAAATATTGAGTAAGGACAGAGGATGATCGGCGGTGATCTGAAAGTCGCCCGCAGGGGCCTGATGTTCATTCTCTCCAGCCCCTCCGGCGCCGGAAAAACAACGCTTGCGGAGCGGCTGCTCACCAAGGACGGTGAGATGGTTCTGTCCATATCAGCGACAACGCGCGAGCGCCGGCCAGGCGAAGCGCACGGGCAGGATTATTATTTTGTCGCCGAAGAAGAATTTTTTCGTATGCGCGACAACAATGAGTTCCTGGAATGGGCGAATGTCTTTGGACACTATTATGGAACGCCCCGCGCCCTGGTCGAAGAGACACTGCGTCTGGGGAAAGACGTTCTGTTTGACATTGACTGGCAGGGCGCACAGCAACTCGACGAGGCCGCCGGCGAAGATGTGGTCAAAGTCTTTATTCTGCCGCCATCGCGCAGTGAGCTTGAGCGGCGACTGCGCAAACGCGCGCAAGACCCTGAAGAGATCGTGCAAAAGCGCATGGCCAAGGCCGATGCGGAAATATCCCATTGGGCGGAATATGACTATGTCATCGTCAACTATCATCTCGATGAGTCAGAAGAATTATTGCGATCGATCCTGTTTGCGGAACGTTTAAAACGCCGCCGGCAAATTGGCCTTGCCAAGATCGTCAAGGAAATGATGGGCGAGGGCTGACGCGTTTTCAGCGAAAGCGTTTTCGGTTTCGCGGTTCGAGTGAAGCGAGTACGCGCCCGCCGAACGCGGCCGAACAAAACAAAAGAGTGGTTCTGCCGATTCAAAGATCGGTTAAACCACTCTTTCTTGGTCCATTGTTCATCCAGCTTTGTGAGATGAATTATTTATAAGTGACTTTCGCGATCTCAAAGGAATGCGCGCCGCCCGGAGCGGAAACTTCAATAACATCGCCTTTTGATTTGCCGATCATGGCGCGTGCGATTGGCGACGAGACGGAAATTCTGCGTTCCTTCACATCCGCCTCGAGATCGCCGACGATCTGCCAGATCTTCTTTTCCTCGGTTTCTTCGTCAATCAGGGTGACCGTTGCGCCGAATTTCACTGAATTGCCGTTAAGGGATTTTGGGTCAATAACCTGGGCGCGGGTGAACTTGTCCTCAAGCTCAAGGATTTGTCCCTCGATCCAGCCCTGACGTTCCTTGGCCGCATGATACTCGGCATTTTCCGACAAATCCCCATGGGCGCGCGCCTCGGCGATCGCCTGAATGACGGCCGGACGCTCATCATTTTTGAGACGCCGGAGGTCCTCCTCCAGCTTTTGATAACCTTCGGTGGTCATCGGGAACTTTTCCATCTCTCGGCCCTTTCCTTAACTAACGAGCTCAACGCCTTGAATTTGAGCGTAAAAAATAGCGCGGCCGGGCGGGCTCGCCACGGCCGTCGCTGATAGCTCGGCGGGCTATGTAGTCCCAAGCCGGTGAAATTTCAAGGCGTTTCAGGCCTTTGAGGGACCACAAACGGGCCGCTGCCGATTCGTGAACAGCGGGCCCGTCTACGGCATTCCTCAGTCTACCAGATTCGCACGCGATCTTCAGGCGAGAGATAAAGTGCGTTTTCTTCAGTTACGCCAAACGCGTCGTACCAGGCGTCGAGATTGCGTACGATTCCGTTGACGCGATATTCCGGCGGGCTGTGCGGATCGGTGACGAGCCGGCGGCGAATTTCATCCTCGCGCGCCTTTGCGCGCCAGACCTGCGCCCAGCCCAGAAAGAAACGCTGGTCGCCGGTAAAGCCGTCAATTACCGGCGCCTCGCCGCCACAACAATCATTGAGATAACGGTGATAAGCAGCGTAGCCCATCTGCAGGCCGCCGAGATCGCCGATATTTTCACCCATGGTGAGCTGACCGTTGATGTTCAGCCCTTCGACCGGCTCATAGCTGTCATATTGGGCGCCAAGGACGTCGGTCTTTTCCTTGAAGCGCTCGTCGGCAGTTGGCGTCCACCAGTCGCGGATGCGGCCGGCTTCGTCAAAGCGCCGGCCCTGATCGTCAAAGCCGTGTCCGATTTCGTGCCCGATCACGGCGCCGATCGCACCGTAATTGACGGCCGGATCAGCGTATGGGTCAAAGAACGGCGCCTGGAGGATGCCGGCCGGAAAGGTGATCTGGTTCAACAGTGGATTGTATGACGCGTTGACGGTTTGCGGCGGGTAGGGCCAGATCACCCGGTCAACCGGTCCGTCAAGGCGATCAATCTGCTCCTGCCATTGAAACTCGGTAATCGCCATGGCGTTTTCAAGCAACGCGCCGGCTTTGATATCAAGCGGTCCGTAGTCGGTCCATTTTTCCGTATAGCCAATTTTGGATTCGAATGTTGACAATTTCAAAAGCGCCTGTTCGCGCGTTTCATCGTCCATCCACTCATTAAGTTGCAGGCGCTCTTCCAAAGCGGCAGTGAGATTGCCAACCAGCGTATCCATTTCGGCCTTGTAGGAAGGTGGAAAATGGCGATCCACATAGATCTGGCCGACGGCTTCGCCCAAACCGCCATTCACCAGCTGTGTGCCGCGCTTCCAGCGTTCGCGTTTTTCTTCGGTGCCTTGAAGGGTGCGCCCGAAAAACTCAAATTGCGCATCGTCGAATGCCGACGAAAGATTGGTCGCCTGAGCGTTGATTAAATGAAACGCCAGATAATCTTTCAGGACATCTATTGGCGTTGCGGCGAACAGCTTGGCGGCGGCGGCAATTGCAGAGGGTTGCGCAACGACAAATGTTTCGACGTCGCCAAGTCCGGTTTCCGCAAACATCAGCGACCAGTAAAATTCCGGCGCCAAATCAGCGAGCGCTTCCGGAGACATCGGATTATAAATCTTTTGGATGTCGCGGGAATCCTGTTGCGACCAGTGAACTTCTGCCAGCGCCGCTTCGAGTGCGATGACCGCATTAGCCCGCGTTGCAGCGTCTTCAAGGCCTGCAAGCGCCATCACGGTCGCGACATAGGTTTTATATGCGGCGCGATAGCCGGCGAAGCGTTCGTCTTCTTTCAAATAATAATCGCGGTCCGGCATGCCGAGGCCAGACTGGCCGACAAAGGCGATATAGCGCGTGGTGTCGGCCGGGTCGGGAATGATGCCAACGCCAAAGGGGGCGTCACCATGAAGGTTCGCATAACCCCGCATCACGCCGTCCTGACTGTCAATTGCGTAGATCGCATCGAGATGCGGCTGCAGTGGCGCGGCGCCCGACGTATCGAGTGCTGCAACATCCATCCATGACGCGTAGTAATCGCCGACTTTCTGTTCCAATGATCCGGCCTGGGCGTTACCCGCCGCCAGTTCCTCGACGATTGCGCGAATGTCGCCCTCGGCGTCGAGACGCAACTGATCGAACATGCCGTATCGGGAGAGATCAGCGGGAATTTCTGTGGTCTTGAGCCATTCGCCATTCACATAGGCGTTGAAATCATCACCTGGGTTTACCGCCAGATCGCGCTGGTCGAGATCGATGCCCCATGCGCCGATTTGCGCTGATTTGGCGTCCACGACCTCGGTGGTCCTTTCCTGCCCGATATTGTCACAGGCGGTGAGCGCCCCCGCGACCGCCAGAGCGATGGCTGCCGCGCCAATTTTTAGATGTGATTTCATGAAAGCGTCCCCTCGTGATGAACAATGAGTGTAATTCTCTGAATTCGGTGATGCGCCAAACTAGTCCAGTGAAGCGGTAAGTTGAAGGCGGTTGGCCGCACTAATCCTGCTGTTTGCCGACAAAATAGGCCTGTAATGGCGTGACTTCGAGATCGCCGGCGCGCATCGCCTCAATCGCTCTGACAGCGGCGCGCCCGCCGGCGGCGGTTGTGACGCAGGGAATTTTTTGCGCCAGGGAGGTGATGCGAATGGAGCGCGAGTCCTTGATCGACTGGGCGCCTTCGGTGGTGTTGAACACCAGATCAACTTCGCGGTTCTTCAGCGCATCGACAATATGCGGGCGGCCTTCAAGAACTTTGTTGACGCGCGATACTTTTAACCCCTGTTCAATAAAGTAATCCGCCGTGCCGCCGGTCGCGATGATCTTAAAGTCCATATCAAGAAGCCGCTTTGCGGCATTGACCATCTCGGCCTTGTCGGAATCCTTAAGCGAAATAAAAACGCAACCCGACATGGGAATATGCGCGCCGGCGGCAATCAGGCTTTTTGCACGCGCTTTAGCGAAGTTGACATCGATGCCCATGACTTCGCCGGTCGAACGCATCTCCGGCCCCAGGACTGTATCGACGCCCGGAAAGCGCGAAAATGGAAACACCACCTCTTTGACCGAAACATGACTAAAGACCGGATAGGAAAGCGCCAGCGACGAAATTTTATGCCCCGCCATCACTTTCGCGGCGATCCGGGCGATCGGCAGGCCCGTGGATTTGGCGACAAAAGGCGCTGTGCGCGACGCGCGCGGATTGACCTCAAGAAGAAAGACGACGTCTCCTTTGATCGCGTACTGAACATTCATCAGACCGACAACGCCTAGTTCGAGCGCGAGTTTCGTTGTCTGTTCTTTCAACTCGGCGATCATCCTGTCGGACAGCGTATAAGGCGGGAGAGAGCAGGCGCTGTCGCCTGAGTGGACGCCAGCTTCTTCGATATGCTCCATGACGCCGGCGATAAAGACGTCCTCGCCGTCACAAATAGCATCAACATCAACTTCAACAGCGTTTTGAAGATATTGATCAAGGAGCAGGGGCTCTTTAGGTGAAATTTCGATTTGCGCTGTAGCAAGATACTGTTTCAACCCTGCCTCATCGCGGACGATTTCCATAGCGCGGCCGCCAAGCACATAAGAGGGCCGCGTGACCAGCGGATAACCGACACTGTTCGCAATCTCAGCGGCGTTTTCACGCGACGGCGCCGTCGCATTTTTCGGCTGCCTGAGGCCGAGCTTGGTCACAAGTTTCTGGAAACGCTCGCGGTCTTCGGCAAGATCGATCGCATCATAGGGGGTGCCGAGGATAGGAACGCCCTCGGCTTCGAGAACGCCAGCAAGTTTCAGCGGCGTTTGACCGCCATATTGCACAATGACGCCAAGAAGCTCGCCGGCCTCCTGTTCCTTGCGCACAATTTCGAGAACATCTTCTTCGGTCAACGGTTCGAAATAAAGCCGGTCGGATGTGTCGTAATCCGTGGAAACGGTTTCCGGATTGCAGTTCACCATGATCGATTCGACGCCGATATCGGCAAGCGCAAACGCAGCATGACAACAACAATAGTCAAACTCGATTCCCTGGCCGATGCGATTAGGGCCGCCGCCGAGGATAATGACCTTTTTTCGGTCGCTGGGTTTTGCCTCGCATTGCGGCTCATCGCCGAATAAAGCCTCATAGGCCGAATACATATAGGGCGTTTTGGCAGCGAATTCGGCAGCGCAGGTATCGATACGCTTAAAGACGGGTTTAACGCCGCGTTCATGTCGAAACATGCGGATTTCCCGCTCATCCCCATCGCAAAGCCGGGCAAGGCGCTGGTCAGAAAAACCCATGGATTTGAGCGCGCGCAACCGCTCAGCATCATCAGGCAGGCCTTCGCTTTCAACTTGCCGTTCCGCCGCGACGATTTCTTCAAGCTGCTCAAGAAACCACGGATCATATTGCGTGATCGCGCGTACTTGCTCAATCGGCAGGCCGTGGCGAATCGCCTGCGCCGCAACGCGCAATCGATCAGGCGTGGGCGCGGCCAGCGCCGCGCGAAACGCATTCGCATCATCGCCTTCGTCGAGACCGGCAATATGGATCGGATCGAGCCCGCAAAGTCCGGTCTCGAGCGACCGCAGCGCTTTTTGCAGCGACTCTTTAAACGAACGCCCGATTGCCATCGCCTCGCCGACGGATTTCATCGCGGTCGAGAGACTGCGTTCTGCGCCCGGAAATTTCTCAAACGCAAAGCGCGGAATTTTCGTCACGACATAATCGATTGACGGTTCAAAAGCCGCGGGGGTCGCGCCGGTAATGTCGTTATCAAGTTCGTCGAGCGTATAGCCAATCGCAAGCTTGGCGGCGATGCGGGCAATGGGAAAGCCCGTCGCTTTGGATGCTAGCGCCGAGGAACGCGAGACACGCGGATTCATTTCGATGACGACGAGCCGCCCGGTATCCGGTTGCACGGCGAATTGAACATTGGAGCCGCCAGTTTCAACGCCGATTTCGCGCATTACTGCAATCGACGCATTGCGCATCATCTGAAATTCTTTGTCGGTCAATGTCAGCGCGGGCGCCACAGTGATGGAATCCCCTGTATGGACTCCCATGGGGTCGATATTTTCGATGGAGCAAATGATCACGCAATTGTCCGCCTTGTCGCGGACAACTTCCATTTCAAATTCTTTCCAGCCAAGCAGACTTTCGTCGATCAGCACCTGACCGACGGGTGAGGCGTCGATGCCCGACCGGACGATGTGCTCAAATTCTTCGCGATTGTAAGCAACGCCGCCGCCGGTGCCGCCCAGCGTAAAAGCCGGTCTGATTATTGCCGGCAGGCCAATTTCGTCGATCATCTGTAATGCGCTTGCAACGCCGGCGGCGCGGTCATAACCGATGATCTTGCCGGCGTCATCCATGATTGGCGGCGCAGCAGCAATTGTCGCGCGGGGATTTTCAAGGTCGATATTGTCCATCGCAGCGCGAAATTTCTTTCGGTCTTCCGCCTTCTCTATAACGTCGGCGCGGGCGCCGATCATCTCGACATTGTATTTTTCGAGGACGCCAGACTGCTCAAGGGTCAGTGCGCAATTGAGCGCAGTCTGACCGCCCATGGTCGGCAACAGCGCATCGGGGCGTTCGCGCGCAATAACTTTTTCAACAAATTCCGGCGTGATCGGCTCAATATAGGTGGCGTCGGCAAGTTCCGGATCGGTCATGATCGTCGCCGGATTGGAATTTACGAGGATGACCCGATAGCCTTCTTCTTTCAGCGCTTTGACCGCCTGAACGCCCGAATAATCAAATTCACAGGCCTGGCCGATCACGATCGGCCCCGCGCCGATAATCAGGATCGAGGAAATGTCGGTGCGTTTTGGCATCTTTACTCGCGCGCAGCCGCGCCAACGAAGCGGACCCTTTTGGGATCGCTCGCGCGCGGAATTGGAATCAGTTGTCGGCTAAAGCGGTTTCTTAGGTGATCAATGCGCAGATGAAAAGGCCTCAAAATGACCGCTTGACATAATACCATATGGTTTCATATAAAGAGAAACCAAAAGGTTTTATGTGATGACGCGACCAGACGCTGTTCAACCGGTTTTCAGGGCGCTCGCCGATCCGACCCGGCGCGCAATCCTTTCGATGCTCGCAACGGGTGATCGCCCGATCGGCGATATTGCGGCGAAATTTGAAATGACCCGTCCGGCGGTCGCAAAACATCTCGCCATTTTGAAAGAGGGCGACTTGATCACGGTTGAAGCGATTGGCCGTGAACGGATCAATAAGCTCAATCCCGCTGCGCTTAAAACTGCGCAGGAGTGGCTCAATCACTTCGACCATTTCTGGGATGAAAAACTGTCAAAACTAAAGCAAGCTGTGGAGGAGAAGAAATGACCGCGCTAAAAATTGTAAAAACGATATTCCTAAAAGCCCCGCCAAGCCATGTCTGGAAATTCCTGACCGAAGCCGACAAGCTCGCAATCTGGTTTCACCAGGGCGAAAGCGATTTGACCGAAGGCGGGGACTGGGCGCTCTTGACCAACAGCCTCGGCAAGGAAGGCGAGCGCATGTGTTGGGGAACCGTCAAGGAAATGAAACCGCCGGAACGACTGGTGCATACATTCACCCATCCTTTCCTGAAAGAAGTTGAAACCACCTGCACATGGACACTCGACGGCGTCGGCAATGGAACGGTGCTGACGCTGGTCCATGATGGCTGGGACCAGGTCGAAGATGACGCCTTCGGCATGGCCGCAAACCACGATACGGGCTGGGATGAGCATTTTGGCCGGCTGCGGCGAGTGACGAGCTAACGAAAAATTTAACTGGAATTGGGCGTCCGGTTGAGCCGGGCGCCTGCTTTTTACCGGATTAATGTGCTACGATTCCCTGCACCACAGGCCACATCTCGTGGCGGCTCAGGATCGGAGGGGATTATGCGGATATTATTGACTTTTTTGACGTGCCTTTTGGCCTGCGGCGGCGCACTGGCGCAAGAAACTGTCGATATAAGAGAATGGGAAGTTCCCTACGAGAATTCCCGTCCGCGCGACCCTTTTGCGAAGAACGCAAACGATGTCTGGTTTGTCGGACAGCGGACCGGCTATCTGGCGCGGCTCGATTCGGCGACCGGCGAATTCACAAAAGTCGAACTCAAAGAGGGTTCCGGCCCGCATAATCTGATCGTCGGATCGGACGGTATCGTCTGGTATGCGGGCAACCGCACCGCCCTGATCGGACGTTACGATCCCGCAACGGGCGAAACTGAGGAAATTCCGATGCCCGATGCGGCCGCGCGTGATCCGCATACGCTGGTTTTTGACGACGGCGAGAAAAACATCTGGTTCACGCTTCAGGGCGCGAATATGATGGGTCGGCTGAATATCGCGTCGCGTAAAGTTGACATTATCCCTTCAAAGACTGAACGCGCGCGGCCTTACGGCATCAAGATGGCCCCGGACGGGTCGGTCTGGGTTGCGCTTTTCGGCGTTCCAAAACTTGGTCGCATTGATCCTGAAACGCTGGCTCTTACGGAAATAAATCTGCCCCGCGCGGAAACGCGTCCGCGCAGGCTTGAAGTCACGCGCGATGGCCGCGTCTGGTATGTGGATTACGCCAAAGGCATGCTCGGGGTTTATGACCCAAAAACCGAAGAAATCGAAGAATGGCAAATGCCGCAAGGCGAGGGCGCACGGCCCTATGGCACAGCGGCGGATGCAAGCGGCCGGATATGGATTGCCGCGTCAGGCGTCAGCCCCAATGTCTTTTTAGGCTTTGATCCGGCAAGTGAAGAATTTTTCAGCGCCACCGATATTCCTTCCGGCGGCGGCACAATCAGGCATATGCATTATCATCAGCCCTCCGGCGCCGTGTGGTTCGGGACAGACACCAATTTTGTCGGCCGCGCGATCGTCGAGCCGCAAGGTGATTAACGCTTCCAGAGCTGCGCTTTATGTCGTCGTCCCTGGTTTCATGTTTGGCGTGGCGCATGCCAACCCTGACGGTGCGCCGTGGGGATCGGCTGATCCGAATGCGGCGCAGAATTGTGCGTCGTGCCACTATGACGGAGAGCCCGTTCAGGATTCCGGGTCAGTTGTCTTCACAGGACTCACCAGCAGAATAGAGCCCGGCAAATTATACAACATGGTTTTGATTTTCGCGAAACCGAAAGGCGCGGCTACTGGTTTTCTTGCTGTGGCGACGCAGGGTAAATTCTCGTCGCCGGACGATCCAAACCTTGAGGCAGACGGCGCGCAGATTCGCTCGACCTCAACAACTCGTATCGGCGATCGTGCATTGTGGCGGGTGCAGTGGCGCGCGCCAATCGAACCAATCAAAGACGTCACATTCTTCGTCGCGGTCAATGCCGGCAATGACGATCAGTCCCCCTTGGGCGATCAAGTTCATTTCAAGACAGTGACATTTCAGGCAGATTAGAAATCACTGCCAGCGCTTCGATAATTTCTGATCCATTTCATTCGGCGCCTGTTTTGTTGCGCCGCCATAACCAGTAATGCTGTCGCCGACAAAGGGATTAGACCGGCGCTCGGCGCCAAAGGTCGATGTGGGGCCATGTCCGGGGACAAACTGCATCTCATCGCCCAATGGCCAGAGCTTTTGCGTAATCGAATTGATCAGCATCTGGTGATCGCCACGCGGAAAATCCGTGCGGCCGATTGAGCCCGCGAACAAAACATCCCCGACAAAAGCGATATTGGCGCCCTGATGATGGATCACCACATGGCCCGGCGTGTGGCCCGGGGTATAAACCACGTCAAATTTGATCCCGTCGAGTTCCAGGGTATCGCCGTCATTGAGCCATTTGTCGGGCGTGCAATCCTCGCCGGCGCCGGGATGGCCATATTGCGCCCAGTGATTGGCGATCTCGTCGAGCCAGAACGTGTCTTCCTGATGCGGCCCAATGATCGGCGCGCCGGTTTTGCGCTTAATGGCTTCAGCGCCGCCTGCATGATCGAGGTGTCCATGGGTCAGCCAGATCTGCTCAATCTGGGCGTCAAACTCTTCCGCCGCCTTTAATATCTTCTCTGGCTCGCCGCCGGGATCAACCACAGCCGCTTTGCCCGAAGGCGCGCGAATGATTGAGCAGTTCTGCTGGAACGGCGTTACGGGCACGATGCGAATCTGAAACGGCGGTTGTGTATTGCTCATCGGCCATAGATAGCGGGGGCGGCGATGGATTTAAAGGCGCCCGCTCACCTGCCGTCACGGGGCTCAATTTGCGTAAAGCCAAATGCAGCTAACCGCCGACCGTAATCGAACGCAGCGTGACCAGCGCGGTTGCGCAAAGTGTGCGGACGCCTTCTTTTTCGCCATAGACATCAGACTGAACAACGCCAATCGATTTTCCGGCGGAAACAACGCGGGCCTCGGCCGCCAGCATGTCGCCAGCCGCGGGTTTTAGAAAATTGATCTTGAGCTCAATCGTCATGCACGCCTTGCCCTCAGGCAGCACTGTCGCATAGGCGGCGCCCGCCGCATGATCGGCGAGCCCGGTGACAACGCCAGCATGCACATAGCCTAGAAATTGCGTGAGTTCCGGTTTTGGCGCGACTTCAAGTGTGATGGCGCCTTCCTCAAAATCTCGGATCTTAAACCCGGCTTCGCCGGTAAACCCCTGATCAGTGATTTTCTGAAACAGCGCTTTCAATTCGTCATTTTTCATGGTGGCAAGCCTACGCAGCCAAATGTTCGGTGAAAACGAAAATTGGCAGTTGCCGCTGCAATATGTTTTGATGGCTGAATTCAGATTCTCCAACAGTCCTGACAAGGCGCCATGACACTAACAATTTCAAATCGCGACGCGCGGCGGCTGTGGCTTGAGCGGCAGGGCCTTGCCGACACGCCAACCGGCGCGCTTGATGATGACGGGCTCGCAGCCATCATCGAAAGGCTTGGCTTTGTTCAGCTCGATACGATCCGGATTATCGCCCGGGCCCACGATCACATATTGTGGTCGCGCAATCAGAACTACCGCGAGCCAATGCTCGACAGGCTGATCAAAGACCGCGCGGTGTTTGAGCATTTCACTCATGACGCTTCTATCCTGCCAATGAATTTTTATCCCTATTGGCGCCGGCAATTCGATCGTATGCGCAAGCGTGTTGACAGCAGCCGCTGGTATGAATTCATGCCGTCAAAAGGGGCGTGCGAAAAAATACTCAAACGCGTTGAAGCGGAGGGGCCGCTATCGACCCGGGATTTTGAAACCAAAGCCACAAAAAAAGAAAAAGCCGCCTGGGTGCGTCCGCCGCACAAGGTGGCGCTGGATTATTATTGGTATGCGGGCGTGCTTGCGACCTGCCACCGCCGCAATTTCATCAAACATTACGATACCCGCGAAAAAGTCATCCCAGGGAATCTGCGCGACAAAGCCGTCAGCGACAACAAGCAGATTGACTGGCTTTGTTCCAATGCGCTCGACCGATTGGGTTTTGCCAGCGAAGGCGATCTCCAGCGTTTTTGGGATGCGATGGATCTCGACGAAGTCAAAGCCTGGACAAAAAAGCGCCGCAAGAAACTTGTTGATGTCGAGATCAAAACCGCCAATGGCGATGCCTATAAAGCTTTTGCGCCGGAAGATGTTGAGGAAAGCCTCGCGAAACTGAAATCACCGACCAGCCGATTGCGGCTGTTGAATCCATTTGACCCCGTCATCCGCGACCGCAACCGCATGGCGCGTCTCTTTGGTTTTGACTATCGCGTGGAAATGTTCGTCCCCGCCGCAAAGCGTCAATATGGCTATTATATTTACCCAATGCTGGAGGGCGATCGGTTTGTCGGCCGCATCGAAGCTAAAGCCGACCGCAAACAAGGGCGCATTTCCGTTGACAATGTCTGGTGGGAAAAGGGCGTCAAGACGACGCCGGCGCGCATGAAGAAGCTGGACGCCGAACTGGAGCGCATTGGAAGGTTTGTCGGGGCGACGGATGTGGATTGGATGTGTAAACGTGTTTGATACATCGTGTAAATTAGCCCCCACCCAAAACTGCGTTGCAGTTTTGACCTCCCCTCAAGGGGGAGGTGAAACTCAGCATCATTTTTGATATTCTTTCAAAATGGCTAGTGAGCGCGCGAGAACGTTACGGAAGAGTCAAACTGATGCCGAAAGGATTTTCCGGCAGGCAGTGAGAATGCGACAGCTTGACGGTCATAAATTTCGGCGACAACAGCCTATTGGCGATTACATTGTTGATTTCATTTGCCTGGAACAGAAGCTGATCATTGAACTCGACGGCGAACAGCACGCTTGCGAACCCCAGAAAGCCTATGATGAAAAAAGAGACGCTTGGTTGGAAGCTCGCGGGTATCGCGTAAACCGTTATTGGAACAACGAAATCTACAACAACCTTCACGGCGTTCTTGCAGAAGTAGCAACTCACTTGCGTGACCCAACATATGGCCCACCTCCCCCTTGAGGGGAGGTCGAAATTCCAACGGAATTTCGGGTGGGGGATGAAATCCCTACGCCGCCTTCAGGCCCTCAACAAAGCGCCGGAAGATATAAAAACTGTCCTGGGGGCCGGGCGAAGCTTCGGGATGGTGTTGGACGGAAAACGCCGGCGCGTCTTTCAAGGCAATGCCGGAATTCGATCCGTCAAACAGCGAGACATGGGTTTCTACGACATTGTCCGGCAGCGTATCCCCATCAACCGTAAATCCATGATTCATGGAAACGATCTCGACTTTTCCAGTCGCCAGATCTTTTACGGGATGATTTGCGCCGTGATGACCATGAGTCATTTTTTTGGTTTTGGCGCCCGCGGCAAGCGCCAAAATCTGGTGGCCAAGGCAAACCCCAAAAATTGGAATCTTGTTTTCAATCAGCTTGACGACGACCGGCCCGGTATATTCCGCCGTCCCCGCAGGATCTCCTGGACCGTTGGATAAGACAACGCCGTCAGGATTTTTTGCCATGACATCTTCATAACTCGCGGTCGCCGTCACCACAGTGACGCGACAGCCTTCGCTCACAAGCCGACGAAGAATGTTCCGCTTCACGCCATAATCAATAACGACAATATGAGGTCCGTTCGCGTTTGGGGTTGCATATCCGTTCGGCCATTCCCAGCCCGCTTCGCGATGCGTGAATGTCTGAAGCGTCGTGACGTTTTTTGCGAGATCGCGGCCCTCAAGGCCGCGCCAGTCCGCCGCGCGTTTGTGCAATGCTTCCACATTAAATTTGCCGGCCGGGTTATGGGCGATGACGCCATGGGGCATGCCCTTGATCCGGATCCGCGCCGTCAAGGCGCGCGTATCAACGCCGGCGATGCCGATAATCCCGCGCCGCCGCATCCACGCTGAAAGATCAATCTGTGCACGATAGTTTGAAGGGCTCGTCGCATCGGCGCGAAAAATGGCGCCGCGCGCCGCTGCGGCGGCAGTTGGCGATGCATTCTCGATGTCGTCGCCATTGGCGCCGACATTGCCGATATGCGGGAAGGTGAAAGTGATGATTTGCGCCGCGTAAGAGGGATCGGTGAGAATCTCCTGGTAACCGGTCATTGCCGTATTAAAGCAAACTTCGCCGACAGTTTCGCCGGTCGCCCCAAGGCCGTGCCCGTAAAGCACTGTTCCATCAGCCAAAATCAAGGCGGCGGTCGGCTTTGGCGCTGGAGCTTGACTAATTTTCATTGATGAATATCTCTTCCCGGCTTCGTTGCTTATGCGACGGCGCGACTGAGCTGGCGATAGCGGCTTTGGTTCGCGCGCAAACGGCCGGAAGCTATGCGAAGGCGACCAAGGGGTCAATAACGGATAAGATTGAGTTTATCCAGCAAAAACAATTAGATAAAACACATAAAAGGCGGCGGCGCGATTATTGAATCGCTGACGCATCGATCTTTTGGAGAATCAGAATGCTCAGAGAGCAAATTGGCGAAAACCTTAAAACGGCGATGAAAGCCAAGGACGATAAACTACGCGTGGCGACGCTGCGCCTGATCAACGCCGCGATCAAAGACCGGGATATTGCAGCGCGCGGCAAGGATTGCTGTGAGGGCGCCAGCGACGAAGAAATCCTGGCGATCCTCACCAAAATGGTCAAACAGCGCGAAGAAAGCGCTGTCGCCTTTGAAAAAGGCTGCCGCCCGGAACTCGCTGAACAGGAACGTTCGGAAATCGAGGTTATTCGCGATTTCTTGCCGCGACAGCTTTCTGAAGATGAAACAAAATCTGCGGTCGAGGAAATCATCAGGGAATTTGAAGCCTCCGGCCTCAAGGACATGGGCAAATGCATGAACGCCCTGAAAGAGCGCTATAATGGGGCTATGGATTTTGGCGCCGCCGGCAAGCTCATGAAGGAATTGTTGAGCTAATCCTGGCGCCCCTAGACATTTTGCGGCAGCTGGTTGCGGTAGCGCCGGCTGCCTGGAAGAATGGCGCCGTCGTTCATTTCTATTGTGACGTCGCCTTCGCCGGTGGGCTTTATCAGCACGATTTTGTCGCGCCGGACCAAATGCGAACGATGAACGCGGATGTGATCGTTTCCAGCTTCGGCCAGTAAACGCTCCAACCCGGACAACGTCATACGCGCCAGAAATACTTTTGATCCGGTGCCGACTTCCACATAATTGCCCGCCGCTTTGGCCCAGATGACATTTGCCGCATCCAGCATGATGGTGCTGCCGCCCGATTTCAGGGTGAGCTTTTTGTCGCCGCGCGCAGTTTTGCGCACAGCTTCAAGTTCCAGCCGCCGCTGTTCGAGGGATCTGTTGGTGACAAAGCCGAACACCAGCAACGCATAGGTGAAGATATCTTTTTGGAATTCATAGAAAAAATTTTCCGGCGTCAGCAGGTTAAAATCATAGGGCGCGCCTGCGAGCACCGGCAGCAGGATTTTTCGCGCTGCGTACATCGCTGTCACATGAGCGAGTGAAAATGCAATGACCCCGCCGAGATGGATCGGCGCGGACCAGCGCCATGTTTGAATTGATACGGGCGCCCGATCCAAAATGCGCGCGATCAATGGGGCGAGCAGAAATATCACGATGTGCGAGGTCGCTTCCTTGATCCAGGGTTCACGCCAATCGGCAGCGGCGTTGATGCGCAACAATTCGGTGTGGGCGGTTGACGCCTGAATCAACAAAGAGACGATCAACATTGCGCCTATGATCCACAGGGTGCGCTGGTCTGCCCGCTGGTCGGCTGCCGTTTCAATATTGCTGATCGTCTGATTCATATCTTTTCGCTTGAATGTTGTGACTGACGTCGCCTCTTTCTCACGCGCCTGTGATGGGCGTTTTTTGATTCAAAATCGCACAGCTTGCGTTCCGGCCCCTATAGCCGCGCTTTGGCCCATGAATGAAGACACGCGTCGGTTTTTTCCTTCAGATCGCCGACGAAGACGGTGGGCTTCATCGCGGATGGCCGAACGCGCCGGATCGGCTCGGATTTGCCGCCGCCAATTATGAACATTCGGAGGAAAAAGACGAGATATGTCGAACAAGCAAAATTGGGCATGGATGTGCCTTCTGGTCGTTTTGGGCGTTTTTCAGCTATTTGATCCAGTCATGGCGCAAGACGAGGCGCCAGACAAACAAGCGCCAAAAATCTTCGACGGGGTTTACATTGGGGTCGATTATGGCCGGCAAAACTTGATTGGCGGCTCCCTGGTTAACGGTGTTGATGTCCTGGCGCAGCAATCCAGGGGCGTCGTTTCCTTTTTTGGCGGCGTTCGAAAGCAATTTGCGGGAGGTTTTGTCCTCGGCGCCGAAGGCGGTTATGGAATTTTGGATGGCGATCTGGCCTTCGCGGATTCCGCAAACCAGCTATTTGTCGCTTATGACAGTGACAGCCAGTTCCATTACGGCCTTATTCTTGGCCACACCATCGGCGCAAAAAAAGACCTTTTGCTGTTTGGTTATGTCTCGGAAGTAAGCCGGTCATTTGACGTTGCGGTCTTGTCAGCCGGAGTTGCGTTTACCCAGCGCGACGAGCAAGGTTTGCTCCGATTTGGCGGGGGCGTCGAAAAGCATATCGCCGGACCATTATTGTTGAGGGCGACAGCCGGATTGTCGCGTGCGGATTTTGGCGGCCGCCCCACCAATATCGACCCGGAGACGAGATTTGACGCATCTGCCGCCATTATTCTGCAGTTTTGATTATGCTGGACCTGGCAGCCGGTCGCGATATCGCCGGCTGCCGGGAATAATCGCTCCATCGCTCATTTCGATTTTGACGTCGCCCTCGCCAGTGGGTTCAATTTTTCGGATGTGATCAATATTGACCACAAAAGAACGGTGAATGCGTGCAGGCGATGCGCCAGCGTCAGCAAGTTGTTTTTCAATTGCGCCAAGTGTGGCGCGGGCGAGATGGATTTCGCCATTGGCGATCACCTCGACATAGTTCGAAGCAGACTTCACCCACAATACGTCTTCGGCGGCGATGAAGATATTCCGGCCGCCGCATTTTAGCGTCAGGCGATGCGTTTTTTGCGCGTCCTCACGGGCAGCGGCCAGCTCACGGCGCTGTTGCGCCAATTGCCGTCCAAAAATGATGAAAAACAAAAACAGGGAATAGGTCAGCGCGTCTTTGCGATATTCATAGATCAGGCTCTGCGCCAGATTATTCGTGAAGATGTATGGGTAGCCATACACCGCCAGAAAAATCAATTTTCGCAAAAATACAAAGACGCCAACATGCAACAGCGAGACGATGATGCTGCCGGCAAAATGAACCGGAACCACAAACCGCCATGCATGCTGGCCGGGCGTTGCGCGTGAAGCAAACCATGCAATCAGCGGAAAAAGCCCCAGGATGACGAAATAGCCGGTCGTCTCATAAATAAGGTATTTCCCTGCAGCAACAGTGCTTTTCCCTTGCGTGATGTCTGACATATCCGACAGCAGATCGACGGCCAGCGCCGCCGTCATGAAGAGCGCGACCCAGGCAAAGGTCAGCCGGTCGGCGGATATGTCATCGCTGCGCGGCGTAGCCGAGCCGGCGGCGGGCGTTTCATCAGGTGAATGTGCGGGCAGGGCCATGGCGATGATTCTAGTCTGATACTTTATCTCTGCACAATGCGCGGCTGATTTGCCATCGCGCTGATCCCAGCCCCCCGCCGCTTATCCCTGCACTTTTCATTTTCCGGCGTGTCGTCACCCCGTGCCGCCTGAAATCCCTTTGTGGTTGCGGAATGCCACAGCCGGCATCAGTTTTGGGGCGGGTTCAGAGAGGAACGAGAAATTGGCGATCGCTGACGCGCAAAATGGCGCCGCCTTTCTGGAAAGCCGCCGCTTTGATCTCGACTGGCTACGGGTGATCGCCTTCGGCCTTTTGATTTTTTATCATATCGGCATGTTTTACGTGACCTGGGACTGGCACGTAAAAAGCGCCTATGCGGGTTCCACAATCGAGCCGCTGATGATCCTCGTCAATCCATGGCGGCTGGCGCTGTTATTTTTTATCTCCGGCGTCGCCGTCAGATTTGCGACGGACAAAATCACCAGCCGCAGGAATTTTGCCGGTTCGCGTTTAATGCGTCTGGGCCTGCCAATTCTCGGCGGCATGATCGTTACTGTCGCGCCGCAGACCTATTTCGAGTTGCGTCAGAGCGGCGCCATCGAGCCGGGCTATCTCGCCTTCTGGGGTAATTATCTCAAACTTGAGCAGCTCTATCCAATGTTGACGCCGACCTGGAACCATCTCTGGTATGTGGTTTATCTCCTCGTCTATATTCTGTTGATCCTGCCTTTTTTGCGGGCGTTGCGACGCTTTGCGGAGGGCGGGGGCGGACGCATGTTGGAACGTGTCACCGGCGGACCGGTTCGCCTTCTCATCCTCGTAACGCTTCCCTTCCTCTTTTACGGCGCGGTGCTAGAACCCCACTTTCCAACGACCCATGATCTGGTCAATGACTGGGCCAATCACGCACATCGATTTACAATATTCATGCTCGGTTATTTTGCGGCTAAGAACAGCCGGTTCTGGCAGTCAGTTGGTCGCGCCCTGCCGATTGCCGTGTGGCTGGTTCTGTTGATTGGCGGCGCGCGGCTGTATATCCGCGCCTTCCATTGGGATCTCTATGTTGCGCTCTATGATGAAGTCCCAGTAATGCCAGTTGTTCTGGTGCTTTACGCATGGAGCTTCATCGCCATGCTGTTGGGTCTGGCGCAGCGCTATCTCAACCGGCCGTCAAAACTGCTGAGTTATTTCACCGGCGCCGTTTTTTGCTATTATATCCTGCATCAGACAATTATTGTGGTCGCAGGATGTTATCTGACGCAATTGGGTCTTGGCGTTGGCGCGGAAGCATTCCTCGTAACCATAGTGACAGTCGCCGGTTGTTTGGGCGGTTTTGAAATCGCCAAACGCATTGCATTCCTGCGGCCATGGCTGGGGATCAGGGACGCAGGGAAAAGCGCCCCGGCAATTGCAGCCAAACCGGGAACTGCCGAAGCTTAACCAGGCATGGCCTAGCTCATCTCTTTGGCGCGGCGTTTACGCAGATGCGGTTTCAGCGCGATCTTTCGCAGGCGGATTGATTTAGGCGTGACTTCGACCAGTTCATCTTCGTCGATATAGGCAATCGCCTGTTCAAGGCTCATGATTTTTGGCGGCGTCAGGCGTACGGCTTCATCCTTGCCGGCGGCGCGGATATTGGTGAGCTGTTTTGCCTTCAGCGGATTGACGTCAAGATCGTTGGGCTTTGCATTTTCGCCGACAATCATACCTTCATAAATTTGATCGCCCGGCGAGATAAACATGACGCCGCGCTCTTCAAGATTCCAGATCGCAAATGGCACAGCCGTTCCGTCGCCGTTAGAGATGAGAACCCCGTTGCGGCGGCCTTCGATGGCGCCCTTATATGGCGCGTGCATTAGATAAGAACGGTTCATGACGCCGGTGCCGCGCGTATCGGTAAGGAATTCGCCGTGATAGCCGATCAGCGCCCGCGCCGGCGCGTGCATGATAAGGCGCGTTTTGTCGGCGCCCGCCGGTTTCATCTCCGCAAGCTCGGCTTTTTTCTGTGATAATTTTTCGATAACGACGCCGGAATATTCATCATCGACATCGATCACAACCTCTTCGATCGGTTCCAGCAATGTGCCGTCTTCGTCGCGGCGCGTCACGACCTGGGGCCCTGACACGGCAAGTTCAAAACCCTCGCGGCGCATATTTTCAATCAGCACGCCAAGCTGTAATTCGCCGCGGCCGGCAACTTCAAAAGCGTCTTTGTTTTCAGTTTCGGTGACCGAAATCGCTACGTCGCCCTCAGCCTGGCGCAACAGTCTTTCGCGAATAACCCGCGACTGCACTTTACTGCCTTCGCGGCCGGCAAGGGGCGAGTCATTAGGCGATATGGTCACCGAGAGCGTCGGCGGATCGACCGGCTGCGCCGGCAGCGGGTCATTTGCGTCAAGATCGCATAGCGTGTCGGCAACTGATGCTTTGGAAAAACCCGCCAGCGCAATGATGTCGCCTGACCGCGCCTCGTCAATGGGTGTTCGTTTCAGGCCGCGAAAGCCCAGCACTTTAGTGACGCGCACTTGCTCAATGACGCTGCCGTCATGAGACAAAGCCTTCATCGTGACACCGGGCTTTGCAACGCCGGAAACGACGCGCCCCGTCAGGATGCGCCCGAGATAGGGATCGGCTTCCAATGTTGTTGCGAGCATTCGAAACGGCTCACTGTCGCTGTGTTCGCCGACATTCGGCGGCGGCACATGATCGATCACCGTTTCAAATAATGAGGTCAGGTTCTCGCGCGGATCTTCCAGTGAGCGCGCCGACCAGCCATCGCGGCCGGCGGCATAAAGAACCGGAAAATCAAGTTGCTCATCATTAGCGCGAAGGGCGGCAAAAAGATCAAACGCCGCATCGAGCGCAGCATCGGGCGCCGCGCTTGGGCGATCGACTTTATTCAGTACGACAATCGGCCTGAGGCCGAGCGCCAGCGCCTTTGACAGGACGAATTTGGTCTGCGGCATTGGCCCTTCAGCGGCGTCAATCAGCAGAAGACAGCCATCGACCATGGAAAGTATGCGTTCCACCTCGCAGCCCATATCAGCATGGCCCGGCGTATCGACGATGTTGAGCCGCACTGGCGGGTCTGATGCTTCCCACACAACGCTGGTGCATTTGGCAAGGATGGTAATTCCGCGCTCGCGTTCGATATCATTGGAATCCATCGCGCGTTCGGCCATTTCCGAGCCCTCGCGGATGGCGCCGGACTGGCGCAGCATCTCATCGACGAGCGTCGTCTTGCCATGGTCAACATGGGCGATGATAGCGATGTTCCGGAGCGGTATTGTGCGTTGCGTCATGGGGCCGCGAGGTGCGCTATTTTTAGCCGGGAAGCAAGGGGCTGGATCGATTTCCCTATAAAGGCGCGCGGATTGCTTTATACAAAAAACCGATGACGGCTGGGCCCTCCGTTGCGGTGGGGGCGAAACTGCAAATAAGCCGGGGACAGCAGGGTTGGCGCATTTATTCATCAGCTATTCGCGAAATGACCGGCCGGTTGTCGAAAAACTGTCGCTGGCGCTCGAAGAGGCGGGCCATTCGGTCTGGTGGGACCGGCATATCAGAGGCGGCGCGGCGTTCGCCAAGGATATTGAATCGCAGCTTATAAAGGCCGACGCGATCATCGTTGCCTGGTCGTCGGACGCCAATGTGTCGGACTGGGTAAAGGACGAAGCCGTTTACGCCCGCGACAAAGGCAAGCTGATCCCGATTTGCCTGACCGATTGCGAAGCGCCGATGGGGTTTCGGCAATATCAGACGATCGATTTCCAGCACTGGAAAGGCGATCCTGCAGCGCCCGCCCTGCATTCCATATTAAGCGCCATCGCGGAGATCTCCGGCGCCGAGGCGCCGGCAGCCCCGCCGCCAATCAAAAAAAACCTGTTCCAAAAAGTCCTGACACAAAAGCCTTACCAGTTGGGCGCGGCCGCTGCGGCGATCGCTGTTGTGCTCCTGGTTGCGCTGGTTTTCTTGCGCACTGGCGGCGACGGGCCTGGCGATGATGCGCGCACCGCAAACATGTTGCCGGGTCCCTCCGAAGTCTCAATTGCCGTTTTGCCTTTTGCGGATATGTCGGCGGAAGGCAATCAGGCGCATTTCGCGCGGGGCCTGTCGGAGGAGCTGTTAAACCTGCTGGTTACTGTCGAAGGTCTTGGCGTCGCGTCACGGACGTCGTCTTTCACCTATACCGAAAACAAGATCGAAGAACTCAATATCGATATTGAAGACATCGCTGACCGCCTGAAAGTCAATCACATCCTTGAAGGCAGCGTCCGCAAGATGGGTGATGATCTGCGCATTACCGCGCAGCTGATCAACGCCCGCGACAACAAGCATTTATGGTCGCAAACCTATGACCGCCAGTCGACCGACATTTTTCGAATTCAGGACGAGATTGCGACAGCCGTTGTCGAGCAACTGCGCAAGGAATTCGGCATTGTCGCGCCGAGCGCGCCCATCGTGAAGAAACGCGACACGGAAAATATCAGCGCGTATGAATTATATCTGGAAGCGCGCGAACTTTATCTCGGGCGCGGGGCCGGGCGCGCCGCCGTCGAAGAAAGCATGCAGCTGTTTGAGCAAGTAGTCGAAATGGACCCGGCGTTCGCCAGAGGCTGGGAAGGGCTCGCCGCAGTTTACGGCGTCGCCACCAGCTATGGCATATTGGACCGTGATTATTCTGCGCTCGCCCTCGTCGCCAACAAAAAAGCCCTGGAGATCGATCCGGATCTCTCCATGCCGTATGCGGTCATTGGACTGACTTATCGCTCCCATTATCCGACGCCATGGGCGGAGAGCTTTGATAACCTCAACAAAGCGATCGAACGCGATCCGAAAAATATCAGCGCCTGGCAGTGGCTGGGGATGAATTATATTTCCGTCGGCGCCCATCAGGACGCGGTTAAAGCGTTTACGAAATGTCTTGAGCTTGATGAAACGCGCGGCCTGTGCCGCCGCTATCGTTCGGTCTCAAATTATGTGTTGGGCAAAATCGACCTTGTGCTGGCCGATGCAAATATCAATGCCGAGGCGAATTATTTTAGAGGGTTTGACGTTTACGTGCCGCTGTTTCTTGAGCGCGACGATCGCATGATGGCCTTTGCCGCGTCGCGCATGGTCAATTGGCAGGTGGATTTTCCGCATCAGGAACTGATCAGCGCGCTGGAAACTCCTGACAGCCAGCCGCCTGAGCGGTTAAAAGCATTTAAAGACTGGGGCAAGGAAAAGCGCGTAGACATCCTCGACAACACCAATTTGATGCTGGCCTTGCGCAACTATGATGAAATCAATGTGAACACATTTGACAACGACTATGTCTATTTATGGCTGCCGCAATTTGCCCATTACCGCACAACCCCGCAATTTAAGAAGCTTACGGAAGATCTCGGCCTTGTCGCCTATTGGCGCGAAAGAGGATTTCCGCCGCAGTGCCGCGTGTTGTCGGAGACGGATTTTGCGTGTGATTAAATACGCTAAACCTTGCGCGTGCGGGCGCTGAAATTCCGGAGGATCAAACTCCGCCACACCCAGCGCAACAACGCAAAGACTGTCGCCGGGATAAAGGCAAGCGTCAGCCACAGGCTTAACGCTTCGGCGGGCAGGGCGGATGCGATCAACAACCCCACATAGCCGCTGAGGACGAGCAACGCCGCCACGACAATTGGCCGGGCGATTGCACGTGCGCCGACGATCCAGAACACGCCTTTCGCAATCAGCGCGGCGACAAGCACGACAAACGCAATGACGAAGCCTTTACCGAAAAGATAAGCAGCGCGGCTTGGGTCTTTGGTAAAATCGACAGGCACTGGCGCTTGTGAAGAAACAAACAGCGGCGGCGTATCGATTGCCATCGGCAAATCGATTGCCGAATTGATGTGACCCATGGTGACGATTTCCTTGCCGCTTTCGATATCCCAGATGCGCGCCGTGTTGTCTCTTGAACCGCTGACAATAATTGTCCCGTCGGCGGAGGCGTCGAGCCCGCGCACGCCGTCCTTGTGTCCTTTAAGCTCTGTGATGACCGTCTGATCGGCAATATTCCACAAGCGAATGACCGGATCGATCCCGCTGGTGGCGAGAATGGTGTCATTTTTTGCGAAGGCGACGGCGAACGCCTTGTCGGCGCCGTGATTGAAACTGGCGATGCGATCCCGCGGGTCAGTGCGCCACAGCCGGATCAGGCCATTATCGGCGGCGGCGGCGAACATCGATCCGTCATTTGAAAATTTCACGTCATTGCCGGGCCCGCCAATAGACAACACAGCGATCGCTGCGCCGCTGCGCCAGTTCCAGAGCCGGACATTGCCGTCGGTTGACGCTGACGCCAGAACATTGCCTTCCGGATCGAAATCTACAGCGTTAACGCTATCCGTGTGTCCGGTCAGGGTACGGATTACATCGCCGGTCTCCGGGTCCCAGATGATTATAGTGTTGTCGCTGCTGGAGGTCGCAATCGCTGATCCGTCCGGAGACCAGGCGGCGTCATAAACGCTGCTGGCGTGACCTGTCAGTTTGCGCACAAGTTTCGTGTTGGCGGTGTTCCAGATATCCGCGGTTATGTCACGCGACGCCGAGACGGCGTATTTGCCGTCCGGCGAAAAGTCCGCGCCCCAGACCCAGTTTTCATGTTCCGTAAATTCGCCAAGCTCGACACCGGTGCGCGCATCCCACAGCTTGACCGTGGAATCGTCCGACGCTGTCAGCAGCCTGTCGCCGGCCTTATCGAGCGTGACATTATTGATGTCTGCGCCTTCTATCCCTTTGACCTGCACGCCCTCAAGCGCTGCCGCATAGATGCGGCCCTCCAGCAGCAGCGGCGAAATGGCAACGAGCGAAAACAAGATGAGCGCAATGAAAGAGCGGGGCAACAACGCCAGCGAGGCCGCTCCGGCGGCGCGGTCGGCTTCCAGCGTTCCGATACGCGACAGGAATGCAAGAACGCCCATGGCGCCGACAAAGAATGGCCGATAGGTCGGGAAGACAAAGTCGGATGTATAGGCCATCGCCGCGAAACCCGCCGCGATCAGCGCGGCCATAAACACGGCCTGGCCATAGAGCGCCAGACGCCTCTGTGAGCCTGTGGTTGTATAGCGCGTTTTGGCGCTCCGTTGTTTCGGCGGTTTCTTTTGCTTTGGCGGCTTTTGCACTTTTGGTTTTTGCGCTTTTGGTTTTGGTTTGTCAGCGACTGGGGCGGGCGCCGGTTCTTCCGCCGGTTGCGGCGCGCGCCGCCGGGCCGGGGCGCCGCCGCCGCTGCGTGCGCCGTTATGAATTGCCTCGACAAAGGCTTTGAGCGCCGGATCGTTCATATTGCCGCGCCAATGGGTTAAATCGGCCGTTTGAATTTGCCGGAAGCCGAGCGGAATATCGACATTGTCAATCAGCGCCGGGAATAAGACGTCGCGCGCGGCGCCTTCGTCAGCTTCATCGCAAACAAAGCGCGATCCCACCGAATAGCGCGACCAGACAACCAGCACCGAGCGCGTGTTTTCCAGCGCATCGGCGATTTCCTGGCGAAACCCGGCGCCGGTCTTGATGTCCGGGTCCCACCAGACCCGCAAACCTTTTTGCGTCAGCGCTTGCGCAAGTTTTTCTATTTTCGGGCGATCTTCGCGCGAATAAGAAATGAATACGTCGTGATTCCCCAAAACCCTGTCTCCCCCGGAGTTTTCCGTGGTTGCCCGCACCCGTCCATGCCGGGCTAAGCCGCTTTCGAGCGCCCTCCCTAACCCGGCATGTGCCTACACGGTATCAAATGCGTCGCGATGAAACAATCAGCCATTAACCAGCATCATCACGCCCTGTGGAGAAATAGGCGGAGCGCTTGGTGCTGAATCCAGCCAAAATCAGCTGTTATGCCGTAAAAGGGCTTTTTCTGGCGGCCTCGGCCCCATATTGAGGGCGCAACCGAGCCGCTGCCGGTAATATCCTCGGAACCGATTGTCGCCCATGCCCCGTTTCACGCCTGATTTTCTCGATGAACTAAAGGCCCGCTTGAGGCCCTCGGATGTCATCGGACGTTATGTGAAATTAAAGAAGCAAGGCAATGAATGGGCTGGGCTTTCCCCCTTCACCAAGGAAAAAACACCGTCGTTTTTCGTCAATGATCAAAAGGGTTTTTACCACTGCTTTTCCTCGGGCAAGCATGGCGACGTGATCTCATTTCTGCAGGAAACCCAGCGCCTGACTTTTGTTGAGGCGGTTGAGAGCCTGGCCGAAGAGGCGGGCCTTCCTTTGCCCGTTGAAACCCCTGGCGAAGCGGATCGGGCCGAAAAAGCGCAAGGGCTGGCGGAAGCATCCGGGGCGGCGGCGAAATTTTTTGCGGCCATGCTGCACCGCGCCGACGGCCGCGCCGCGATGACGTATCTGACGGCGCGCGAGGTAACCCCGGAACAGATCGAAGCGTTCGCCATCGGCTTTGCGCCGTCTTCGCGCTCGGCGCTGAAAGATTTCCTGATCAATAAGGGGTTTACGGAAGAAACTTTGATTGACGCCGGATTGCTGATCAAACCCGATGACGGGTCAGCGAGTTACGACCGGTTCCGCAATCGCATCATGTTTCCAATTCATGGATCGCGCGAGCGCGTCATCGCTTTTGGCGGCCGCGCGCTTGATCCCGATGCCCGCGCCAAATATCTGAATTCGCCGGAAACGCCGCTGTTTCACAAGGGCTCGGTGCTTTACAATTATGCGCCTGCGCGGATCGCAGCAGCCGAAGACAAGGCGCCGCTGATCGTCTGTGAAGGCTATATGGATGTGATCGCCCTTTGGGGCGCCGGCATTAAACGCGCGGTGGCGCCGCTTGGAACAGCGCTGACCGAAGACCAGCTGGCGCTGTTATGGCGCGCTGTTGATGAACCCATTTTGTGTTTCGACGGCGACAAAGCGGGGCGGGGCGCAGCGCACCGGTCCGTGGATCGGGCGCTGCCGATGCTCAGGCCCGGAAAGTCGCTGCGCTTTGCCTTCATGCCGGAAGGTAAAGATCCCGACGATCTCTTACGCGCCGAAGGCGCTGGCGCGTTTCATCAAATCCTCGCCGATGAATTACCCCTGGTCGATGTTTTATGGGACCGGGAGATTGAAAACCACGCGCTTGATACGCCTGAACGCCGTGCAGCGTTGCGTGCGCATTTGCGCGATCTGGTCAAGGCAATCGCCGACAAGGATGTGCGCGGCGCCTATGGCGCTGATCTCGCGCGCCGCCTCGATGAGCGATTCGCGCCACCGCGAAAAAAATGGGAGGACCGCAGAACCAGTCCGGGCGGCGGGTGGCGCGGAAAACCAGGTGATCGGAACCAGCGTTATGCGCCGCCCGCGCGACCTACGGCGGACCTCAAACGCCGCGGCGCTCCTTCGCAATGGAGCCGCGAGGCAGTGTTTCTGCTGGCTGCGGTCAATCATCCGGCGCTGATAGAGCGCCAGGAATCGGCGTTTTTTGACCTTGATATCGTTGATGCAGGCCTCAAAACGCTTTTGAGCGAGATATTGGCCGTAGTTTCAGCCAATACCGGCCTTGACAGCGCTGCATTGAAAAGCCATCTCACCCACACAGGCGCGGCAGGTCCATTGGAGCGGGTCTTGAATGACCCAGAGCTCTCGAAACAGCGATTCCTCCGGCCTGAAGCTGAGATAGACGAAGTTGAGCAGGGGTTTCGCAACTCGCTGGCGCATCATCTTTCTGAATCGACGCTAAAGCAGGAGATCGCCCGTTCGGCGTCCCAGATTTTCACCGACGGCGATGAAGGCTGGAAAGCGGCGACGACGGCCCGAGAGGAATTGATTAATTCGAACAGAACCAGCGATGCCGAGGCGCGCGATGACGGCGACTCGCCAAAGCGGTTCGAAGACGCACTGGAGCGTATGAAACAGAGCGTCGATACAAAATTTAACCGGTAAGGGTTTTAACGAGATGGCGAAAAAAGCGACGGCGACGAAAAAGACAGAAGCGGCGGAACCAAGCGACGGTCCGGTCCTTGATCTGTCTGATGCCGATGTCAAAAAACTGATCAAGACAGCAAAGTCACGCGGCTATGTGACCTATGATGAATTAAACAAGGTGTTGCCGTCCGAAGAAGTATCGTCGGAACAGATCGAAGACATCATGGCGAAGCTCTCTGAGATGGGCATCAATGTCGTCGAACATGAAGAAGAAGACGACGATGAAAGCGCGCCGCCGGCGAAGTCAAAAGCGCTTGCCACAAAAGACGAAAAAAAGAGCGGCGTCGTCACCACCAATACCGGCGCGTCCGCCGATCGCACGGATGATCCGGTGCGCATGTATCTGCGCGAGATGGGCACCGTCGAACTGCTTTCCCGTGAAGGTGAGATCGCGATCGCCAAGCGCATTGAAGCCGGCCGTGAAACCATGATCCGCGCGCTGTGCGAGAGTTCCCTGACTTTTGAAGCGATCACGGTCTGGCGCGACGAGCTTGAAGAAGGCCGGGTTTTGTTGCGCGATATCATCGACCTCGACGCGACTTATGGGGGCGGACCCGAAGCGCGCCCCGATATGACCCAGCCTGATGTTGCTGAACGCGTCCACAAAGAAGAAGCCGAAAAGGCGGAAGTCGCCGAAGACGACGAAGACGATTTCGATGAAGGCGCCTTGTCTCTTTCCGCCATGGAAGCGGAACTGCGCGATGGCGTAATGATGACCTTTGGCGATATCTCCGGCGACTATAAAAAACTGCGGCGCCTCCAGGACATCATGATTGAAGAGCATTTGAAAGGCGACGATCTTACTTCTTCGCAAACAAGACGTTTCCGCAAGCTGCAAAAAGATATCGTCGAGCGGGTGCGGTCGGTACGCCTGAACAATCAGCGGATCGAGGCCCTTGTTGAACAGCTTTACGACATCAATCGCCGGCTGATGGCGCTTGAAGGCAAGCTTGTGCGACTTGCGGATACTTACGGCGTCAATCGCCGGGAGTTTCTGGCCGAATATATCGGCGCCGAGCTTGACCCGGAATGGTTTGACCGGATTTCGAAAAAGACCAGCAAGGGCTGGCATAATTTCGTCACCAAAGTCGGCGAGCAAGTCGCCGAGATCAGAGACGAAATCGGCAATCTTTCGACCGAGACCGGCCTTACGGTTCACGACTTCCGCCGCATTGTTCAGACCGTGCAAAAAGGCGAGCGCGAAGCGCGGATCGCCAAGAAAGAAATGGTCGAAGCCAATTTGCGTCTCGTTATTTCGATTGCGAAAAAATACACTAACCGCGGCCTCCAGTTCCTCGACCTCATTCAGGAAGGCAATATCGGTCTGATGAAGGCGGTCGATAAGTTCGAATATCGCCGCGGCTATAAGTTCTCGACCTATGCGACCTGGTGGATCCGCCAGGCGATCACCCGTTCGATTGCCGATCAGGCGCGCACCATCCGTATTCCGGTGCATATGATCGAGACGATCAACAAGATCGTCCGGACGTCGCGCCAGATGCTCCACGAAATCGGCCGCGAGCCGACGCCCGAAGAGCTTGCGGAAAAGCTTTCCATGCCGCTTGAAAAAGTCCGCAAGGTGATGAAGATCGCCAAAGAGCCGATCAGCCTTGAAACGCCGATTGGCGACGAGGAAGACTCGCATCTCGGCGACTTCATTGAAGATAAAAATACGATTCTGCCGATTGATGCGGCGATCCAGTCCAATTTGCGCGAAACTACGACGCGGGTGCTGGCGTCGCTGACGCCGCGCGAAGAACGCGTCTTGCGCATGCGCTTTGGCATCGGCATGAACACCGATCACACGCTCGAAGAAGTCGGTCAGCAATTCTCGGTGACCCGCGAACGCATCCGCCAGATCGAAGCCAAAGCTCTGCGCAAGCTGAAACACCCGAGCCGCTCGCGGAAACTCAGGTCGTTCCTCGACAATTAGAGGATTATCCGCGACTCTCATCGTCGCCGCCGGCAGACGAGGCGCACCGGTGTAATGTCGGCCACGCGCCTTCGTCCCGGCCGGGCATCAGTGAACATTTAGTGATGCAAGTCCGGCGGTTAGCCTGTTTTTTTTTAAAAAATCAATGCCGGTCTAAAGACTGCGCTGCTTTTCGGCGCCGGCGGCGGTAAAAATATCTGGGAACCTTCAAGGGTTCTCAGGGTTTGTCTCGTAGCGGGCGCGGGAAGAACGGCCGATGAGTTGGCGCACGGCAAATTGGAAAAGCGGGAGCGGTTGCTATGTCATCATTGTTTTCAGGGGTCATGGATTTCAATTTCAGGCGCATGTTGAGCCGCATGGCGATCGGCGCAACAGCATTCGCACTCGCCGCCTGTGCATCAACAGGCGGTCCATTCGGATTATCGCAGCAGCAGGAACAGGCGATCGGAGAGCAGCAACATCCGCAAATTCTTGCGGCTTTTGGCGGCGAGTTGGACGACCCGGCGCTCTCCGCATACGCACAAAGGGTTTTCGAAAGACTCCTGGCGAATTCCGATCAACCGGGCGTCCAGATTAAATTCACTGTGCTCGACAGCCCGGTGATTAACGCAATGGCGTTACCAGGTCACGTTTATGTCACGCGCGGGTTGCTGGCGCTCGCCAACAGCGAAGCCGAGCTTGCCGGCGTGATCGGGCACGAGATCGGTCATGTGTTTGAACGGCACACAGCGCAGCGGGTCAGCCGCGGAAATCTTGCGCAGCTTGGCGCAGTCGCCGCCGCAATTCTCACCGGCGATCAGGATACGGCGCAAATGGCCGGGCAGGCGGCGCAGCTCTATTTGTTGCGTTTTTCACGAACCCAGGAATATGAAGCAGATCAGGTGGGCGTTAAATTACTGGCGCGCGCGGATTATGATCCGCTGGCCGAAGCAGATTTTCTTAATACGCTCGGCACATGGTCCAATCTGGAATCGCAGATTGCCGGTCGTCAGGCGCCTCCTGAATATCTATCGACGCACCCAAACTCCGCCGAGCGCGTGCGCCGCGCCGCACAGGACGCTAATGTTCTGCGACAGGGCGGAGCGACCTCGAATGCACGCAATCGCACGGCCTATCTGGCAGCCATCGACGGTCTTCTTTATGGCGATGATCCGATAAAACAGGGGTTCGTTAACGGCCGTGAATTCATCCACCCCCAAATTGGCATCGCATTTTCAGTTCCGCAGGGGTTTCAGTTGCAAAACTCCTCACAGGCGGTGTTCGCGCGCTCGCGGGGCGGCGCGCAGATGCAGTTCACATCCGCCAATACCGATCAGACGCCGCAGGCGTTGATTGACGGCGCCATTTCGCAGTCGTTGAAGATTGACCTTTCACCGGCGCGCGCAATTCAAATCAGCGGCCGTCCCGGCGCAGTTGGTCAGGCCAGGGCGAATGCACAGGGCGGGCCGGTTGATGTAACGGTCTATGTAGTACAATGGCCGGCAAATGCGCAATATATCTTTCTGTGGGTGACGCCGGCCAGCCAGACCGCTCAGCTGCAAAGCCCGATCTCCCGGTCCGTGCAGTCCTTGCGCGCAATCGACGCGCGCTCTGTCAATGTGCCGCCAGCATGGCGGATCCGGGTTGTCACAACGCAAACGGCCGACTCGGTTGATCGTCTGTCGGCGCTAATGGCGTTCACGGCATATAAAGAAGAACGATTCCGTATAATGAATGGCTTTGACAGCAACCACCAATTGCGCGCCGGTGAGGAAGTCAAACTGGTGCGGTAGCGCGCAACGGCATTTGTCAGATTGAAGCGAAAGGTTTGCGTAAGCTGAAGCACCCGAGCCGCTCGCGCAAATTGCGGTCGTTTCTCGACAACCAGGCGATTGGCTTAACGAAGCCAACGCCGTCATCCCTGTGTGTAGATGATTTGCTATAGTCACAGACAGGAAGGAGGCCGTGTCATCCCTGGTCCTTAATGAGACCGCAGTCCGGCTAGGCCCCTTCCTGCTGAGACATATCAACCTGAACAGTTGCACGAGGCCGGTGACCGCCGGACCTCGCATCACAGGGACAGGCGCCATGACCATACACCCTTGTTACATTGGATGCGATATCTCCAAAGCGCATATCGACTT
>JAJFGF010000074.1 GCA_021776245.1 Hyphococcus sp.
AGGCTTTCGCCCGCCTGGTTCGGCTCAACATCATGTTGCGACGCGACCTCCTCAGCCTCAAAGAACCGCCAAACTTAAACTCATTGCACCAAAATCAGATGATTATCGCATTCGTCCCATGCTAAACCGGACAGCAGTGAATCAAGTTCAGGATGACGCTTGGGTATTGTTTCGCGCGCATCTCATCCGGTGTTGAAAGCCTCAAAGGATGGTCACGCCTACTTAATCGCGTCACTCAAATATTGATCAACGCCCTTTTTCCACTCACCCAGCAAATCCTCATTGCTGCGATGGCGCAGGCCGAACCTGCTCAACATTTCAAAACGTGAGGAGTCACGGGCGCCGAAACTCGCCGCAACATGCGGCAGCCAGTAGTCAACGGATGTCTTGATCTGACTTCTGCCGGATTCCTCCTCGGCGATGCGCTTTATCCCTTCCTCACCGAGTTCTGCGTGGCGCTGTTCCCGCGGCAAAATCTCAAGAAATGCCTCTGCCAGCGGCTGATAAGAACATTGGGTCAGTTCGTTTAACTGAACGACCGTCGCCCGCCCCATCAGGACATTCATCGCCACCGCGTCCGCCCAGCCTTCCAGGGGATAATGAAACACATTAAGGCGCATGTCGCCGGCGCGGCGTGTCGCGCCAAGATCGTCTTCACGCCCCACACGTTCCGCCCAGGGGTGGACGTTCATATAACGCGCAGTATTGGCGCCGAATTCGCCCATGATTTTCAAGACCCGTTCTGCATGATCAAGCTTTTCCGTAACGATGCGCGCAGCAGTAATGCGTTCCTTGATGCCGGGGCCTGCATTGATCAGATCGGCAAAACCCGCAGCGCCTGCAAGTTCTGAATCAACAAAGCTCGCCATGATGCGCATCAGCTCTGCGCGATAACGCGGCGGCGCATTATCGGGCGCAGACAGCTTTCCGCCCCTGGCCAGATAGTCCTGAATATCGACGTCGTCGCTCATCAATTCGCCTTATTGATCGTAATCGACAATGATCTTGTCGGTTCGTGGGCGGCTTTGGCAAGTGAGAATATAGCCGCGCTCAACTTCATAGTCTTCAAGCGCGTAATTTGCTTCCATTTCGACCTCGCCCTCGACGAGTTTGGCCCGGCATGTGGAGCAAACCCCCGCCTTGCAGGCAAAAGGCGCATCAATATTTGCAGCATTTGCCGCCTCGAGCACAGATTGTGAGTCCTTTTCGATCTCAATTTCACGCGCCACGCCATCGAGAATGATCGTTGCCTTGCACTGCACGCCGAGATCAGCGCCATCAATTTTCGCCGCCCGCTTTTTGGCGCGCCCCGGTTGCGCGCTGGCAAACAACTCAAACTTGATCGCGCTTTCTTCCATACCATGGGCTCTGAGCGCATCGGCGACAGCCAGCATCATTGGCTCCGGCCCGCAGATAAAAGCGCGGTCGGCGCTTTTAACATCGATCCAGCGCGAGAACAGCGCATCGCATTTTTCCCGGTCAAGGCGGCCGGAAAAAAGATCAATGTCCGCCGCCTCGCTTTCCAAAATATGCACAATACTGAGCCGGCCCATATAAATATTTTTCAGATCTTCAAGTTCCTCACGGAACATGATCGCGCCGGTCGATCGATTGCCGTAGGCAAGCGTGAATGTTGATTTTGGCTCCGCTTGCAGAATTGTTTTGATCAGGCTGATCATCGGCGTGATGCCGGAGCCGCCGGCAAAACCAAGATAGCGGCGCGCTTCATCGGGTTTCAACGGGCTGTGAAAATTGCCCATGGGTTTCATCGCATCGATAACATCGCCGACATTGAGTTCGTCATTGGCCCAGCTTGAAAACCATCCGCCGTCGACTTTCTTGATGCCAACACGAAGAATGCCGTCTTCAACGCCGGCGCAGATCGAATAGGAGCGCCGCATCTCTTCGCCGTCGAATGCGCGGCGAAAGGTCAGATACTGGCCCTGAATGAATTTGAAATTCTCGCGCGCATCATCGGGCGGATCAAGCGTGACGATAACCGAATCGCGCGTGTCGCGTTTAATGTCCGTGACGCGGAGCGGGGTAAACTGAGCCATGATTAAAAACTCTTGAAATAGTCAAAGGGTTCGAGACAATCTTTGCAGCGCCAGCTTGCCTTGCACGGCGTTGAACCAAACCGGCTGACTTCTTCGGTATCAAGCGATCCGCAATGAGGGCAGGCAACATCACCAGCCGCCTTAAGAGCGCCCGCGCATGTTGAACCATCAAGTGGCGGCGCGATGCCATATTGTTTGAGCTTTTCCCGGGCAGCCTCGGTGATCCACGCTGTGGTCCAGGCGGGCGACAATTGTGATTTTATTTTTATCTTTTCAATGCCGCGCCGGCGCAAGGCTTCCTCAATGTCGAATGAAATCACCGCCGTCGCCGGGCAACCGGAATAGGTTGGCGTCACCGTCACAACAAGATCAGCCGCTTCCCAATCGACATCGCGAACAATGCCGAGATCAACAACGGACACCACCGGAATTTCCGGATCCGGCACGTCTTCAAGCCAGCGCCAGACTTCTTTGATGTCAGGACGGATGGCTGAACGTATTTCGGTCGCCGTCATCACAGTCACCAGGTCGCGCCGGGATAGGCGCGCTGCAGCCATTGCATGTCCGCAAGGATAAAGCCGAGCCCTTCGGAATGAAGGCCCGACTTGCCGCCTTTACGCATGCCCACATCCTCCGGCGCAACAAGCGTCGCCGCATCCAGGGTCGCGCTCAAATGATTTTCGTACCGGGTTTTGATGGAACCGAGATCAGGCGCAATGCCACTCGCTGCAAGCTCTTCATCCAGCGCATCGCTTGTCGTCAGTTCGCCGGTGAATGGCCACAGGGTTTCCAGCGCCGCCTGCATGCGGTCATGACTTTCCTGATTGCCGTCGCCAAGGCTGATGACAAGATTTTCAGACCGTTCAAGATGATAGGTCGCCTCTTTCGCCGACTTTTCGGCGATGTCTGCAATGCGGCTGTTGCTCGATGATTTCAGCGCGGTCAGCATTGGCAGGTGCCAGGCGTCAAAAAGATATTGACGCATCAGCGTATGGGCAAAATCCCCATTGGGCTGTTCCACCAGCAGGCAGTTTTTATATTCACGGGCGTCGCGCAGAAACGCCAGATCGTCGGCGCTGCGCCCTTCTCCCTGAAGCTCTGCGGCAAGCCCAAGCCACAGCCTCGTCTGGCCGATGAGATCCAGCGCCACATTGGCAAGCGCAATGTCTTCTTCAAGCACTGGCGCATGCCCGCACCAGGCAGAAACCTGCTGGCCGAGGATGAGCGTGTTGTCGCCCATGCGCTGCGCAAAGTCTCGCACGCTTTTGTCACGGTCCAGATCAGCAGGCATTACATGTGCCCCACTTCATCGGGAATATCGAAAAATGTCGGGTGGCGATAGATTTTCGAATTCGACGGTTCAAACAAAGGCTCTTTGTCGCCCGGCGACGACGCGGTGATATCGCCGGCTTTCACAACCCAGATCGAAACGCCTTCATTGCGGCGCGTATAAACATCACGCGCGTTCTGCACCGCGATCTCTGGATCAGGCGCATGCAGGCTGCCCACATGGCGATGGGAAAGCCCGTGCTGTCCGCGGATAAAGACTTCCCAAAGCGGCCATTCGCCGGAGGTTGATTCTGTCATTTGTTAGCTCCTATTCCGCAGCCATTTTGCGCGCTTCGCGCTTTTTGGCATGCGCCATCAACCCGTCGCGAAACCACGCGCCGTCATCCCAGGCTTTATTGCGTGCACCGAGACGCTCGCGATTGCACATGCCGTTGCCCTTCAACACATCGTAGAATTCATCCCAGTCGATCTCGCCGAAATCATGGCCGCCTTTTTCCTCGTTCCATTTAAGGTCCGGGTCTGGCACCGTCAGGCCAAGATATTTTGCCTGCGGCGCAGTCTGATCGACAAATTTCTGGCGCAGCTCGTCATTGGTATCCTGCTTGATTTTCCAGGCCATGGATTGCGCTGAATGAACACTGTCGCCATCAGGCGGACCGAACATCATCAGCGACGGCTGCCACCACCGGTTCAACGCGTCCTGGGCCATGTTTTTTTGCGCGGGCGTTCCGGCGCAGAGTTTCATCATGATGTCGTAGCCCTGACGCTGATGAAAACTTTCTTCCTTGCAGATGCGGATCATGGCGCGGGAATAAGGCCCGAAAGAGCAGCGCTGCAGCGGCACCTGATTCATGATCGCCGCGCCGTCGACCAGCCAGCCAATGGCGCCGATATCGGCCCAGCTGAGCGTCGGG
>JAJFGF010000075.1 GCA_021776245.1 Hyphococcus sp.
AGGCTTTCGCCCGCCTGGTTCGGCTCAACATCATGTTGCGACGCGACCTCCTCAGCCTCAAAGAACCGCCAAACTTAAACTCATTGCACCAAAATCAGATGATTATCGCATTCGTCCCATGCTAAACCGGACAGCAGTGAACTCGATTCAGGATCCAGTCTTCAAGGCGCAACGCATCACCATCTGGATCCTGAATCGAGTTCAGGATGACGGACGTTTTGAGGCTTCACCAAAACGCCACCCTATTTCTTTAACCGCACCCTGACCGACGCCGCATGGCTCGGCAGTCCCTCAGCGTCCGCAAGGCGCGCGGCCGCCGGGCCGATTTTGGCGAGCGCCGCTTCATCGCAGCCGATAATCGATGTGCGTTTTAGAAAGTCCATCACCGAAAGGCCGGATGCGTAGCGCGCGGCGCGCGCGGTTGGCAGCACATGATCCGGACCGGCGACATAATCGCCGACCGCTTCAGGCGTATGGCGGCCAAGGAATATCGCGCCTGCATGTCGGATGTCTTTCGCGATTGCCTCGGGATCGGCCACCGCCAGCTCCAGATGTTCCGGCGCAATCTTGTTCACCAGCGCCGGCGCGTCATCGAGCGATGTCACAATAATGATCGCAGAATTATTGCGCCATGCGGCGCCGGCAATGTCAGTGCGCGGGCTTGCCGCCAGCTGCGCATCGACAGCTGCGGCGACTCTGTTTGCGAAACTCTCATTATCGGTGATCAGAATGCTCTGGGAGGACGGATCATGTTCGGCTTGCGACAGTAAATCTGCGGCGATCCAGTCCGGATTGCACTGAGCATCGGCAACCACCAGAATCTCCGACGGGCCGGCGACGCTGTCGATGCCGACAAAGCCAAACACCTGGCGTTTGGCTTCGGCGACATATTGGTTGCCCGGTCCGGCGATGACATCGACGGGGCTGATCGGCCCGGCGCCGAAAGCCAGGGCGGCAACGCCTTGCGCGCCGCCAATGCGGTAAATCTCTGTAACGCCGCTGCGCTTTGCGGCGGCGAGCACCAGGGGATTCATCTCACCGGCAGGGGTTGGCGAGACCATGGCAAGACGCGAAACGCCCGCAACCTTTGCCGGGATGGCATTCATCAAAACGCTTGAAGGATACGCCGCGCGCCCGCCAGGCGCATAAAGCCCGGCTGCATCGACCGGCGTCCAGCGCCAGCCCAGGGTCACGCCAGCGTCGTCGTTATAGCGCTCATCCCGCGGCATTTGTTTTTCGTGGTAGCTGCGGATGCGCGACGCGGCAAAATCAAGCGCCGCGAGATCGTCAGCGTCGCATGTGGCTTCAGCCCGGGCGATCTCGTCGGCGCTTACGGAAATATTTTCATCGGTCAGCGCGAAGCCGTCAAATTGCTCCGTGTATTTTTTGACTGCCGCCAGACCGTCGGCGCGCACGGCTTTGATGATATCGCGCACCACCGCGCTGACATCTTCGCCGTCTTCACGCGGCTGCATAATGAATGCGTCGAAGCGCGCGTTAAAGTCGATGTCCGTGTTGTTTAGCCGTTGCGCCATTTTTTTTCCGTTGTCCCGCGTTGGGCCCAATCCTCCCGCGTCATTGCGGGCTCCGACCCGCGATCCACCAGCCAGGCGGGGCGCTTGATAGCGGATTGCGGATCAAGTCCGCAATGACGAAGGAGAGGTCGGACTGGGGCCAACTATTCCTCGTGCGTTGGTTTCGCTCTTGTCCGCCACGGTTCGGAAATATCCGACAAATAGGCGTTGATGCTTTCAACCTCGAGACGGACGGCGCCGCCGCCGGCAAAATCGAGGGTGATCTCACCGCCGCCGTCCTCGCCCGCCGTAAACGCGATGGATAAAAGCTCGACCACGGCGTCTTTGGCGTCGCTGCGCAAATGCTGGAACTTCGCCGCTTTAACATCGTCAAAATGCGCGCCCGCCCGCACCCGGGCAAAAGGCCCGGCGCGGCGCTCGCCGGCGCATTCCCAAAGAAAACGATTGGCGACAAGGACAAAGCGCCGCTCTGCAGGCAGATAGGCAAAATCGCCAAGTTTTGCGACCGAATCCTGGAGGCAGGCGGAGATAATGCCGAGATCCTGCTCGTCACCGGCCATCAGGCGCAGGGGTTTATAATCTCTCAGCCCGGTCAATCCGCTCTCCTATTCTTTGACGCGTTCAATAAGCGCGCCGCAATGCGCCAGCTTTTCTTCAAGCCGTTCAAAGCCGCGATCAAGGTGATAGACGCGGTTGACCATGGTTTGGCCTTCGGCGCCAAGCGCTGCAATAATCAGCGACATCGATGCGCGCAAATCCGTCGCCATCACCGGCGCGCCTTTCAGGCGCTTGACCCCCCTGACCGTCGCGGTCTGTCCGTCAACGGAGATTTTTGCGCCCATGCGCGAAAGCTCCGGCGCATGCATGAACCGATTTTCAAAAATCGTTTCCTTGATCGACGATGCGCCGTCAGCGGTCGCCATCATCGCCATGAACTGCGCCTGCAGATCGGTCGGAAAGCCGGGAAAAGGCTGGGTGATGATATCAACCGATTTGCAAAGCCCTTCAGGTTTTCTGACCCGCAAGCCGACGTCTGTTTCGTCGATAACAAGGCCCGCTTCTTCAAGCACCGGCAGCGCCGCGCCCAGAAGATCGGCCTTCGCGCCCTTAAGGGTCAGCTCGCCGCCGGTGACGCCGACCGCCATGGCGTAGGCGCCGGTTTCAATCCGGTCCGGCAACACTTCATGTTCCGCCGCATGCAGACGATCAACGCCTTCTATATGAATGGTCGTCCCGCCGGCGCCGGAAATCTTCGCGCCCATGGCGTTCAGGCATGCCGCAAGATCGGCGATCTCGGGTTCGCGCGCCGCATTGTCAATCGAGGTGTCGCCTTTGGCGAGCACCGCCGCCAGCATCGTATGCTCGGTTGCGCCGACGGATACAAATGGCAGCGAGATCGCAGCGCCTTTTAAACCGTCCGGCGCTTCGGCGATGACATAGCCTTCGTCGAGTTCAATGACGGCGCCCATGGCGGTCAATGCTTTTAAGTGAAGGTCCACCGGACGCGCGCCGATAGCGCAGCCGCCGGGCAAGGATACTTTTGCTTTGCTTTCGCGCGCCAGAAGCGGCCCCAGCACGTTAAAGCTCGCGCGCATTTTGCGCACCAGATCATATGGCGCTTCGGTTGAGATGATGTCTTTGGCGTGCAGGGTTAAAGTCGAACCTTCAAACGACGCTTGCGCGCCATGCTGCTCAAGCAGTTTTAGCAGCATATCCACATCAGCGAGTCGCGGCACATTGGTGAGCGTTAAAGGCGCGTCGCTTAATAGCGACGCCGCCATGACTTTAAGCGCGGAGTTTTTAGCGCCGCTGATCGGCACCACGCCATAAAGCGGCCGTCCGCCAATAATCGCCAGCTTGTCCATTCAGTCGTCTTTCAATTCTTTCCTTGGCGCTGCTTTTTCGCCGGCCGCGCCAGGAGTTTGGCCGCCGGCTTTGCGGCGCCGCAGATTTTCCCGCAACGCTTCGGCGAGCCGCGCTTCACGCCCGGCGCTTTTGGTCCTGGCCCCTGTCTTTACGTCTTCGGGCGGCGTTTTCGCGGCGGCGGTATGACGCCCCCGTGATTTCTCGTCTTCAGGCATATCCGGCATGACTTTTAGCGGCATGGATTTTTCCAATAAGGCGGGGGACCATAATCTTCGCGGCCTCAGGGTCAAGCGGGGCGCCGCTGCAGTAAGCGGTTCCACAGGCTTAAGAATTTGCTAACTATCGGACCATGATCGATCCATCCATTCTTCGAGGCCCGCTTGCTGGCGCTTCAAATTTTGACAATGCGGTAATAATGACGCGGACCGCCGAGCCTTCGGACATCGACGAGCTGGGTCATGTGAATAATGCGATCTATCTGATCTGGGCCCAGGATATCGCTGTCGCCCATTGGCGGCGCATCGCCGGCGAGGCATTGACGGCAAAATATGTCTGGGTCGCCCTGCGCCATGAGATCGATTATCGAGACCAGATTGTTGAGGGGGAATTGGTCGAGGTCAGGACCTGGCTCGGCCGCGCCGCCGGCCCGCGCTTTCTCCGCCATGTGGACATCCGAAAGCCCGGCGCCGCCAGACCCTCTGCCAAGGTTTTGACTGATTGGTGTTTGATTGACGCTGATACCCGCAAGCCCCGCCGCGTCGGACCCGAGATTACTGGCCCTTTTGGGGTTTCCGGGTGACGGCGGAGCCTTAACGCCTGCCGTCGCCGCCGCGTTTTTCCGTCAGCCGTTCCAGCACACCGCGTAAAGGGGCGATATCGTCATCGTCAGCCGCCGCGATCAGGCGCATGCAATGGGATTTGGCTTCGCTATGTTTCGACAGGTCGATTATGCGCTGGGCGAAAGCCGGCTGTATTGTTCTGCCCGCAGTTATACCGTCAAAGAAAAACGCGATCGGCAGCTCAAGAATGTCGGCAAGCTGCTTTAATCGTCCTGAGCTGATGCGAATCGACCCGGCTTCAAATTTTTGAATTTGCTGAAATGACAGGCCGCAGCGCTTGCCGAGGGCGCCTTGAGATATGCCGCACATCTTGCGCGCATCACGAAGTTTCTGTCCCACATGCTCATCGATGGCTTCCGCCACTGATCTCGGGTCTTCGGCCATCGACTCCCCCTCCAACCACCGCCGGTACCAGACGCGACCCGGCCGCCGGCGCCCCAAAAGGGACTCAGGTCTTGCGGCGTCGCCTGCAGCAACAGGCGTCCATCGGGCAATATTATATGATTTGTGTATAATGTACCCACAAATACATCATAGTTGGGTATTACGGTTCTTGCCAGTGGTCAATCCAGAACCTACAACGGGGCGGGAGAGAAAGTGGTGGCTTATGGAACGGGTTTTTAATTTTCGCTATGACGACGCATTTATGGCCGTTATCGAGGATTGGCGGGCCCAGCAGCGGCCGGTCCCGTCAAAAGCCGAAGCAATACGCCGGCTCGTCTCGCGCGGCGCCGCGCTGGACAATTATCTTGAGTTGATTCTCGAAAAGTCGATTACTGATCTGGTTTCCCGCGGTTACGTCGCGAAAAAAGACCCGGAAACTTATAGACGTTTGAAGCAGGTCGTGATGGATAGCCTGGATCAGGCTGCCCGTGTTGATCTGCAGCGGGCGCAAGATCATCAGAAGGAGACGCCGAAGACCCCGGTTCGGGCTCTTCGAGAATCTCTGGAAACGCCCGCTCAAGATAGTACCGCACCCAAGCAGCGACGATACTCTCGTTAGGTTTTTGCTTTTTAGTCATTGCCGCCTAAACTATTTGTCATTGTCCAAGCCGGCAAGAGCAATTCGCAATTATGTTGCATTTCTTAATCTATTGTTAACTAAAATTACCAGAGCGTTTCTCCAGCCGCAATATTGCGGCCCAATAATGGAGAACGAACGTGGTAAACAATGTAAGACAAGACACAACAAACCCCAATACAGCACCGATAGACGCCCGCCCCTATCAGCTGAATTTATTGAAACTGGAACGGCGCGGGATGCGGCCGATGGCGTTAAAAGTGTTAAATGGCTCGCAATCGCGAAAAGCAAAGCTGGCTGCTGTCGCCGGCGTGGCGGCGATGCTCGTCTCGCTAAACGCCACATCGGACGCCTATGCAGCAAAGCTTAATTTGAATCCGGCGGTCGCCGAGCAGTCCACCCAGGTTATTCGCGACGCCGTGGCCTGTTGCGATGAGATTACAAAATTCGTTAATCTCGATGCGTCACAAACGGCTCTAAAAGAACAGATCGCAAATCTGTTCGCCCTGATCGACGACGAACACAAGCGCCTGGAGGCATTTGCAGATCAACTGGGCGCGCGGCTGGTCAGGGCGGAAGGCGAACCCGTTCCCGAAGACGGTGATCCGGGTAGCGACGTTGGCGGCGGGGGTGGTAAGGAAAGCAGTCTATGGCTGAGCAAAATCAAATTTCAGGCCGATGAAACACCGGCGCCTGAAAGCGAACCCACTCCTGACGTCGGCGGCGGCGGCGGCAAGGAAAGTCTTGCATGGTTGAGCCGGCTCTAGATCCAGGCGCCATTCGGTTTGCTATGCTTGCAGCTCTAACAGTTCTAAGCGCCGGCATGGCCTCGTTTCCGCCGGCGCGGGATTTCCGCGTGTTCCTGGGCGCCGCCATCATGTCCGGCGCCTGGGTCACGGCGATTGCTGTCATAAAATATTTTGACAACTGGGCGATCACCAGCAGTTTTTTCATTCTGGATTTCATGTATATCGCTGGTTTTTACTGGCTATCGCAACCGCAAGAAAACGACCCTCCCGAGGCCGTTAAAGAACGAAACTGGGCGGGTTATGTCGCTGCGGTGCTTGCCATACTCGTCGTCGTCGAACTTTCGCATGCCCTTTCCACCAATGATTTTGCCCTGAGGCCGCTGGCGGTCGTGCTGCTTGCCGCTATTGGATTTATCATTTTGTGGGGCTTTGCCCGGGGGTTTGGTTATCGCACTGCAGTCATTTTTGCGCTGTTGTTGTTGGCGATCAATCTGATGGCGCTCAACTTTTTTCTCACCACATCCAACTCGCTGACGGCTATCGCGTTCGGGATCATCATCTGGCGCGCCCTGCGCGGTGCAGCGCGAAACATCAGGTCCTGGATTAAGCTATCCTGAGCCGGAATTAAGTTTTCCTGAGCCGGCGCCGATATGCAGGCAATACGCGCAGGCAAAAATGCGTAATGAACCAGCCGAACAATCCCGGAAGCGGATCGCGATCGCCGCGCCAATGGCGCATCCGATAGCAGCAGCCTCTAATCCGTACCCAGATGTCTTTCAATATCTTCGATAATCGACAATAAAAGCCGTTCGTCCGGCGCGCCGCTTTCCAGGTCAAGCCCGTCTTCGGTCGTCAGAATGCGCCAAAGGCGGATTTTGCCGAGAATATCCGCTGGCGCAGTGGCGTCATAATGGACCATCTCGCTGGCGATCGCGCAGACGCGCTCGAAAGCGGTGTCACGTATTTGCGTGTTTTCCGCGTCATTACTATCGGCGCCGACCTCCATTAATTTCGTGAGGCTTTCCGCCTGACGGCACATCGCGGTGATCCCCGTTTGTGGATCGGCCTTCGTTTTTCCCTTTTGCCGCACCCCGTTCTTTCCTTCGGCGCCCGTCATTTCGCCGGCCGGTGAATGGGTGATTGGTCTTGCAAGCATGCAGGCGCCCTCCCGTTTCTACACAGTTCGCCGCGCCTTTTGAGGATACGCGGGCAGTTTTGTTATTCGCCGAAGCAACGTTACCGCAAACGCAACTCAGCACCGCTTTTGGCCGATATTTCCGAGGCGTAACGCGCTCCCGGAAAGCCGTTGCTCAAAACTCCCCTTAATTGAGAACTAACGCTGATTTTTACATAATGGCAATGTTTTTTTCGGGATTGACTGGCATGCCCCGCTGAGCGCAATTTTTGTACGCACAATGTATAATTTAGCGCTTGTACAAACAAGCGCGCCGTTCCGGCGGCGCCCCGCCGGACAATTGTGCTCAGTATAAATACTGTATGGGAGAAATATGGTTGCGCCGCCCGCCGGCGGCTGCATGCGGCAATTTCTGAGTCTGATTTCGACGCGGTATTCATATCTGGCCCGCGGCTGAGCGCTTTTACCAGCTGCAGCATATGCCGCCTTGCGCCTTTGTCGGTGATGGCGTCAAACGCGGTTACCAGCTTTAGGGTTTCAACGGACACTGCGCCTAAATCGAGCTTGGCCGCAGCGGGTTTGTTCTTTGCAGAAACGCCGTCGAAAAAATCGGCGATAGCGACATCAAGGACATCGGCCATTTCAACCAGTTTAGAGGCGCTGATCTGGAAGGTGACGCAGACCCGGGAGCCAGGCTCACTTTGGGAGACGCTGCGCAAGGCGCGAATGTTTTGAAGATTTTTCCCAACTGCCGCATCTATAGGATGGGTCATTGTCATGCTCCCTTCTGGAGATATGTCCGCAGCATTTTACTGCAAGTTGCGCAGCAACGCCGCCAACAGCCGGGAGTGTTAGGCGCGGATAGTAAATTTTTTCTAAACCCTGCCCCGTGGCCGCTCTTCGCTGATGGGCGATTTTTTTGTGAACAAAGTTAACAATTGTTGCGCTGCGTCATCTTTTGCACGCCCGGATCAAAGAGCCATATACAAGAACCGCAAAACGCAAAAAACCTGTCACGGGGGAAACGCATCGGGAAATATTTTGTCGGGGGAGATGCGGCCAATGCCGGCTGACCATTATCTTGACCGCTTTCGCGGCCCGCGCGCAAAGGCGCGCTCACCATTATACCGCATACACTTTTTGTGAATGCGCTCCAAATGGCGTTGCGGACGCAATAACCGCAACTGCAAGCTGCGCTTGCCGCTTGTTCCATCCTCAAAAAAGAAAAGCGGCATCCGGCAGACAGGGGGAGATCGCCTGACCGGACACCGCCCCAGCCGCCCCCAAGCCCAAGCGCATCCTTGCGAGGGAAAATGGGCAGCTGTCTTTTTGCGCTTTAAAAAAAGCGGCGTTCTTTTCAGCTGATCATCTCATGAGGCGAATTTTCAAATTGATCGGCATTTTGCCGGGGGGCGCGCGCCGCCGGCGCCAAAATAAATTAATTGGCGCAACCTTGCCGCTCCCCGCACCGTCAGGTGCAAAGAAATCGGAAACCATAGCCTTGAGCAATCCTGGATGCATCATTCCGCCCCCAAATGGACGTGCGTTTCTACCCTGCATCGCGCGCAAATCAAATTAAAATATACATATTCCGCCACTCGTTTTATTCGCAACAATAAAAAATTTTGCACGCGGTCCGGAATACGCGGAATAGTAATTAAAAGAAGCTTTGCTTCATCGCCGCGTTAAATTTTGCACTGCAATATTGCGCTGCGGCGAGACTGCGGGGTCGCAGGATTGTTATGAGATATGATCACAGAAATTATGCTTGTCGCCAATTGCAGCGCCGAGAGATCTGGTAAGGCGCCGTATGCGGATTAAACCTGCTCCGGCACGGCGCCACTGAGATATTTATCGATCATCTGCGCCGCCTTCAGCGCCTTATCAACACCCTCGACCGCGAAGGCGGTCAAGATATTGGTTAGCGCGCCTTTGCGCGCGGGCCGCGAAGGCGGTCAAGATATTGGTTAGCGCGCCTTTGCGCGCGGGCCGCGAAGGCGGTCAAATTTTGGTGAGCGCGCCTTCGCGCGCGGGCCGCGAAGGTGGTCAAATTTTGATGAGCGCGCCTTTGCGCGCGGGCCGCAAAGGCGGTCAAATTTTGGTGAGCGCGCCTTTGCGCGCGGGACCGCCGAAATAATAACATCCCGTATTAACGCACCATCGGCGGCGGCGCTCGGGCGTCTCACCGGCAATATAGATCAGCGCCGGCGACGGCTCTTCAATGTCTTCTTCATCTTGAATAGCCTCACTCATGCTGCGCGCTCCCGGGCCCGGTTGTTGTTTTTGCAGTCGCCGCCGGCGTCAATCGCTCGTCGGAAAGCATTTGCCTGACAACATTGCGGCCGCCCGCAGGAAGCCGCGCGACGCCTAAAAAGAATTTGGCGATACCCGGCGCGTCATTATCGGTCGCCGCTTTTCCGACCAGCGCGCCGAATACGATAAGCGACAGGATTGCGACGATCAGCAATAAACCAATCTGCCAATTTTCGAGCGAAATCGTTCGGCGTTTCAAAAAGAACTTTTCCACGAATTCCCCCAAAGCTGCGTCCAAGTGAACCCTAACATGATCGATTATCCCGTATCAAAGATAGATGATCAAGATGTCGGTTTTCGATTGGTCGCGCCGTATTTTTCGAATGCAGCTACTGCATGCAGGTGCGCGGCGCGGCGATTATTGCACATTAATAAATCCCAGATTGCACGGTGATTTCGCTTCGCGAGTCAGCCTGTCGCCCTGCCCCAGAAACCGCCGTTGGAATGGGTTACCGGCGTCAATCGCCAAGCCGGAGACTACTCCCACGACGCCGAACGACTCGATGATTTTGGTTAACTGCATACGCAACGCAAACTTGTCAAAATCGACGGTCAAGGCGTACAATTGACTATTGGCATGGACTTATCAATATATGGACGAAATGTTCATTTTCTCTTCGATGTTGATTTGAAACTGCAAAAGGGAACGAAATGCCGGACTCCATCAAGGCTTTGGTTCGCATCATAAAAGCTGGAACGCAGTCCGTGAATTTCGGATTGGCGTATTTCATTGTTTCTCTGTGCGCCGTTTCCTTTGTGTACGGGATATTTGCGCAGAAATATAAAATATTTCCGCAACCGTTAATTGCAGATGCGGCGCGCGCTTATGAGGCAATGCGCGGTTATGACAGCGAAGAAATGATGAATGGGCTTTTGAGGTTTGATGAGAATGCCCCGCAGCGTCCGACTGCCGAGACACTCGACGCCGAAGCTGGTGACGAATTTATCTTAATCACTGGCGGACCATACTTTTTTATGGACGAATGCCCCGAATTTGGTTGTGTCGCTTGGATCACCGATAGACAAGGAAATGTTGTCCATAGCTGGGACGTCAACCTGCAAGAGCTTTTCGGAGACCTATCCGGGTTTTCAGGCCGCCCGCGCATTCATAACTTCCACCCCGTCGGAATTGCGCTACAGGACGACGGCTCAATCTATGTAACTTTCGACGCGCGAAATTTGTTTCCCTACCAAATTGGAATGGCAAAAATAGATCGTGACGGAAAAATACTCTGGAAACATTTCGACAATACCCATCATTGGCCGACAATTGGCGACAACGGGCTCATCTATTCGCCATCGGTGAACACAAGACCTGCATTCAGCTTCTTTGCAAACACAAAAATTGATACCGGGTGTGACCCGGCCGGCTTCATCTACGACGAGGGTGTTCGCATTCTGGATCCGGACGGCTCAACGGTAAATGAGTTTTCCATTCTTGAATCCTTTGATCGCGCCGACCGCATTGGTTTCTTTTACGGCATCCGAAATGGATGCGATCCTGTTCATATAAATTCGGTTGAAAGGGTGTCGGCTTCCATTGCGCAACAATTGCCGGAAATAGAAGAAGGGGATTTGTTGGTCTCCCTTCGTGAGATCAATGCTGTTGCAATACTGGGCGGCGACAGCGGCGACCTGAAAAAAGTTGTTGCGGGGCGCACCGCAGCTCAACATAGCCCGCGGTTTTTGCCGGACGGGTCAGTTTTGGTGGTTGATAATCGAGGCGGCGACCGTGCGCTTGGAGGCACTAGAATTGTGCGCCTGAATCTTGTCACCGAAGAAAGCGAAACAGTCTTTCCTCGCGTGGCTGATGATCGGATAACGCCATTTTATTCGTCGGGCGGCGGTCTGATAGACATCAGTCCTGACGGAACGCGCTTTTTGATATCGCTGGAAGAACAACCAAGATCAATTGAAGTTGATATCGCTACAGGCAAAGCGGTCTGGGTATTGCACAAAACCTCGGACATAACGCCATATCTTGAGAAAAAGCGCCTTAATGCGCCAGCTGAGACGGCGCATTTTCGATCCATGGGCGCCTATTATGTCAGCAATCCAGGGTTTTTAAGCACGCCAGACTAATAATTTAGGTTAATGTTTCCAGGGGAAAGCGCCATGAAAAACACAAACTTGTTTCGTCATCGATCCAGCAGCTTTGGCGTATTGATCGTCGCAGCTATTCTGGCGCCGTTTCCGGCGCTGGCTTATACCGGCCCCGGCGCAGGTCTGGCTGCAATTGGCGTCTTGTTTGGCTTTATCGCCACAATCGCTATCGCTGCTTTCGGCATAATCTGGTATCCGGCGAAGCGGCTTATTAAGACTCTCATCAAACGATCCAACGACAAAGCACCGCCAACGCAAGCAAAAGATCCGGAAGATTCCTGATTGCTCTTGATTGATGCGCTCGCGATTGTCACGCCTTTCGGGCGTCTCCCTATTTATAAAGCTGCATCCCCCGGCGCATCCGCCTAATTGCATAATGACTGCATGCGCAAATGTTATTTATCCGCCGGCATTTGTCGAATGTAACCCGGGAGTCTTGTCGCACTGCCCTGCCGCGAGCGCGGCGGCAGTCTGCGCCATATCGCCGTTGATATAGCGTGACCAGTTAACGACGTAATTTCTACCGTCACTAGCGCGATTTACATATTGCCAGGTAACCTCGCCCGACGCGTTCATTTTCAATAGCCGGCCATAATTTTGTTCTTCAACAAATATCTCACCGTCAGGCAGGGCTTCGCTTAGCCCTTCCGAGATTGTACGGATATCATTGATCTCGAATCCCTTGGAAAATGGCCTGCTAATTTCATCGGTCGCAAAATCGTAAACAACTGCATCATTCACGCCGATAACAGACTCGCCCCAAGGAAGAAGCGCCGCATTATTATTAAATACGATAATCCGGTGATCGCCCAAAACATCAACGTCATGCTGCCTCATCCATGGACCTTGATGGCGCCAAATCACCGCATTGGTTGACGGTCGATAGTGAATGATTTCTGAAGAATGTCTCAAGCTCAGAAAAATGTCGCCGCGCCGCCAGAACGGGCCATCGATCAGGACAGGCTGAATATCGTTTATATGAATGGGGTCATCGGGAATGCGGGCGGAATAGACGATATGTCCCAGTTCATTTTCAAAAAGTATTTCGCCAACTGATTTTTCAAACAATATGTCGCCGTCCGGTGAGAACTGAACCAATGTGTCGTCACGCCCTTTTTGAGTGACATTGGGAAGTTGTGGCGGGATGCGATCGGACGCCGTCCAAAAATTTCCATCCGCATCGCGTTCAATGGAGTGGTGAAAAAATCCATCAATCATCCAGACGACATTCGAACACACATCAATTTTCACAAGCGGCGTGCTCATTCCATGGAATATGAGGCCGCCATCGTCTGTTAGGTAAGGGTGATTGATTGGGTAGCGTTGAAGATTTCTGTCCCGCGACAAATCAACAAATTCCGCCTTTTTATGAGAGCGCCGATTTAACGCCTGTATATCCGGCGCATATCGATGCAGGACAGCGCCATTTTGAAGATCCAGGATTTCAACGATAGATCGGCTTTCATCGCCATCGAACCGGGCAAGCAGCAAGGCTTCGTCATCACCGGCTTTAAATCGCGTGAACCCGGCCTGACCTTCAAACCGTTGTCCAATTGCCTGCATTGGACGCTCATTTGAAAGCATATGTTTGATCGTGCGGCGCGTGTTCGCCGGAATCCGGGCTATGCGTAGCGACAGTTCTGCAATCGCCGGTGCGCGCGCGCTGTCGGTCGCAGCATGCTCAACCAACGCGCCAAAACCAACCAGGCCAAGCACGGCGATAATCAGCAGCAATCCTATTTTCCAGGTTGTAACTTTCCGGTGCTTTAAGAAAAACTTTTCCACAGCAGCTTTATTGAGCATCACTATCAGATGATCAAGCTGCGCCCTTCCATAAACTACGGTAATGTATTGATCTTGCGGCTTCGAAGCAAACGGGTTCTTTCTGCCCGATCAATCAGGCTGCTTTGGAAGAACACCATATAGTTGATCACCGCAAAGCATTTTGCAGCGCTCAAAAGCACATCGCCATTACGCACATATTCGGGAATGAGCGATAGCCCTCACTGTTGGTGATGCCAGACAACCAGTGAATTATTATTAATCGCACATGACCGGTAAAGCGTTTCAACCGCGATTTCATAACCGGCGACGGCGCTTTCGCTCATCGCCCCGTCTTCAAGGTCCGGGTTCCTCAATGGCAGCGGCGGGCAAAGCCGCATTAATGCCGCCGGCGGCTTCTTCAATGTCGGTATTGCTACGAGCCGTTCGAGCGTTGAGCATCCGCCGGGTATCGCCGTCAACAGCAACACGGTCAGGAGCGGCGCCGGCAAGCGCCTGGCGGGTGATGTCTGCAATATCCCTCGCATAACGCTGGTCCCTTTTTAAAAGCTCGCCGCGCAATATGTCCGCCTCGGCTTTATATTCGGCCTTCAGCCTTTCGGTTTCTTCCGCAAGTTCGCGAACCGTGTCTTCTTTGCCCCGGTCATAGGCGTCGCGTTTGACGCCCGAGAGCCACAGATTGAACGCGGCAAACGCGCCAAGCACGCCCAGCACCGGCAGCCCAAAGCGAATGATCGCGCCCCAGGGGATCATCGCCTAAAAGAACAATCCGCCGGCAACCGCGCCAACAATGAACGCAACGCCAACAAACCACAGCGGGTGTTTTTCAATAGCTTGTTTCATTTTCAATCTCCGTTTTCTTTCTTCTGTTTTTCACGCAACTCGCGTTCAAGGGCCGACTTTTTTAAATCGCGATACTCGGCCAGTTCCGGCTCCATTTCGGCGATCTTGCCTTTGAGGTAAGCAACTTCGGTTTGAACAATCTTCAATTCCTTCGGCAGAAGGATCTTCATAATGAAGCCCCAGGCGCTTGTTGCGCCAAACGCATAGGCCCCGGCCATTGGCCCGTACTGACTGATGTTTTCCGAAACCATTCTTTTTTACTCCGGGTCATGTTTAATCTGGATCATACTCAATGTGATAGTGAATGTTCGCGCCGGCCCCATGCAGGATCACGTCGTAATCCGGCCCGCAGGCGGCTTTGATCCGTTCAAGGATTGCCTGTTTCCGGTCGGCACGCTGAATGTGATTTGCTCTGAAGTCCAATGCAAAGCCGTGATGCAGCGAGTTGGGTTTTTTCGGTCTGAATGCGGAGGTAATCACCGCATCAAGGTCGAAATCATTGAACACGTCCGCAATGTGAAATGCGACTTTCCAGACTTTCGGCGAGAGCCCCGACATATCGACGCCGGGCTTGATCTTGAGATAGGTCATGAATGCGGCCTCTTATATTTCTCCCAGCTCTTTGCGTATTCGTTCGTCGCGCCATAGTTGCCTTCATGCCAGGGCTGGCCGCCGACGGGGCCTATAGTACCGTAATTGGAAATCACGATGCCCGGATGGGCTGCGATCAGCGCATCGTTGACGGCCTTGTTCACCCGCGCGCCTTCCGGCCCCCATATGTAAGCGGTCCAGAAACTGCCGGGGATCTGCGCAGGTCTGGTTTCATGACTGCCGCCCTCATAGGCGCCGAACAGTTTGACGCCATATGTTGCGGCCTTCGCTTTGTGGCCGTTGAATTTGTTCAGCACCCATTGCCTTGTGCCGACCTTGCCGCCGCCGCCATTGATCAGAAAGTCGGCGCGCTTTTTCGCCGCCGCTGCAGGATCCGCAGTAATGTCTGCGTCCCATGCGGACCATGCCTGTTGCTGGTCCCATCTTGGATCGCCCCAATAGCTCGCAACGGAAACGCCCATGCGCGGCGCAAAATCCGTCCAGGCAAGCCCGCGCGATTCAATATGCCGCTTTGCATATTTCAGGGTCTCGCCGGTTGCGTAATCATCGGCGGCCTGACCCTCGAAAACATATTCAACATTCTGGTTGCGGCCCGCTCTGGCGAACGCCCGGTCCATGGCCATCGCCATATTCGCGACGAGTGCCCCATAGCCCTGACGAAAGCGCCATGCATTATCGCCGACAACGGCCTTGCCAATGCCGTTGGCGTATTCCGAATGACGCCGCCAGTCGAATGAGGCGTAATTCCAGATCTCGTTGGAGAGCGAGACGATCAGCCGGCGACCTACTGGATAGCCTCCTGCCGCCTCAAGGCCCGCCACAACATCGTCCGCATATTTGTCCCATTCAGGGCTGGCAAGAATGGCGGCATGATTATCGCGGGCCGTATCGCGCATCTTGTCAACGCTGTCGCTGCCCGCAATATTCGGGTCTTTCCAGGCCCAGGGAAAGCCGAGCGCGATCGGCGTCTGCATCCAGATTTCCGCATTGGCCTCAACGCCGAGCCGGAACACCGCTTCAAGCGGCGCAGATTGCTTGAGACCATAAGGCGACGCCTTTCCGCCCCATGACATATAATCAACCGGCGCGATGTCGGATGCTTTGGTGACAAAAATGCCATTCGTATTCTGAATATCCATGGTGCGGATGATGTCGTAATCATCGACGAGATCGACAAAGCGCGGCGACCACAGTTTTCCGGCATTGAGCGCCGCTTCGTCCGCTTTCAGGAATATCCGCATGTCCTGAATGCCGCCCGTCCCGATGGAATCAATGATGATGTGCATGGCGCGCTTGCCCGACATCGTAAATTCAAGGCGCTTTGCGCTGATGCGGTTTGCCTGCATCAGCCCGATAGATATCGAGGCGTCGCCGATGACTTCAGCGACGTAGACGCCATCGGCGCCGTTGGCGATATCGAAATAATAATCGCTTGAAATTTTCTGGCCCGGCGGCAGAGCGGTCGGATAGCCCGTTGCGGGATCGATCAGTGAAAGGTCAAGATCAGCGCCCTTTGGATCGCCGATTTTCCAGCCGACGCTGCCGGTGCGGAAATAATTCAGCGGGGCCATTTCCGGGTTCCAGCGGATCATGAACCACGGGCCCACCTGTGACTGGAACTTGCCGACCGGGCCCGGTGCGGGCGCAGGCATTGGCGCAGGTGGAGGCGCGGGATCAGGCGCCGGGGTTGGGTTCGGATCTGGGGCGGGGTCCGGTTTGGGGTCGGGAGCCGGGTCCGGAGCCGGTGTGGGATCGGGTTCCGGAACCGGCGCTGTATCGGGCCAGTCCGTTACGATGTTGGCCCTTAGAACTGCTAAATCGGCTTCCAGCTGATCAACAGCCGCAAGCGTTTCTGCCTTGCCTGGCATATTCTGTTCTTTCATGTTTGGGTGATGGATTTGCCGCCGTTACCGGCGCAGCGAACTGCAAAGCCGGCACAGATTGATTTTGCGCCAAGAACGGCCGCAGACATTATTAATGGAACCGTTAGAAACTCTCGGAGGCGCGGCGATCGATTCCGCGAAATCGGTGTTGCCGATCTATCTGGCGGACAATCCCGAAGACAATTCGGCAAGTGAAGCGATTAAAGCCGCAACCGCCTCTTGGGATGATCCAACCACAGAAACCATGAACGCCGCTGCCGATGCGGCCTCCAATGTGGCGGGAAGATCAATAAACGCTAACGAAGCAACCTCGCCGGCGCATATCGCGGGAAGCGCAGCGATGAATGCCGCCCTCGCCGCCGCAACTGCATTCAAAAACCCGACCGATAATGCGGGCCGTCAGACAAAACCGGCTGCACGTCATTTAGATGAAACGAATCATCCGAATACAGGCCAAGCCCATAAACTAGGCGCCGCCGGTCATTTTCTATGAAGATTTCAGCTATCGATTTTTCGTAGAGTATTTCGCCATGTCTCTAGGATCAACAATTTCTATGATCGAACTGCCTCTGTCGCCGTTATATCAGGCAAGCAACAATGCCTCATCATCGCCAGCCTTGAACCGCGCAAAGCCCGCTTCACCATCAAACCGTTGCAGCGCCGCGTGCGCATCGGCTTCAGCTTGTGTATTGCGCCCATTAGCGGCCCGGACTTCGGTGATTTTCTTCAGCGCAGTGGTTGCAGCGGCGTTAAATGTCGGCAGGGTCGGCAATGAGGCCGGCGTGCTGTCGCGTACAATCCCCCGGCGCCGCCTGAAAAAGTGACAAGCTCACCAGTCGCATATTTATACGTCATTTACTGCCTGAATTTAGTGAAAATCCGTGTTTTCAGTACCAATCATCAGCGTTAACACAAAAATCATCAGGATTGAGCGATAACAGCCCGGAAATACAACCGCACGCGGCTTGCAAGAGAAATAGACTTTCGCTGTAGAATTGTCTTGAATCTATACGGACAGTGTTTGCATTTCCGAGTTAAGTAAAACCTAATTGGGGCCTTCATGACCATATCAGAATATTTGCAATGTCCGGCAACGGGCGCCTCGCTGATCGCTGCAGACGGGCAGGCTGTGAGCGCTGCGGATAACTCGATTAGATATGGGGTGGCGGATGGCGTTGTTGACTTTTCGTCGTCATCGTCTGAATCGCAAGAAATTGAACAAGAATTGCAAGTTATGATTGACGCGGCGCGGGCGCATGGCTGCATTGAATCCATCAACAAATACAGCGCTGATCCACTCTATTTGTTTGATGAAAACAGGCGTTTCTATCTCGACCTGGCGGACATTGACAAAAGCGACGCCGTTCTTGAAATCGGCGCGAGCATGGGCCAGCACACGCGCTTTATTGCTAAGCGATGTCGCCACGTTGAGGCGCTGGAAGTCGTGAACGGTCAGGCGGTATTCGGAAAGCTGTTCTGCGAACAAGACGGCCTTAAAAATGTCAGCGTAAGCGCTGGCGGCGTTAACGGCGTTCTGCCGTATAAAGACGCCTCATTTGATCTCGTAATTATGAATTATGTGATTGAATGGTGCGCCGGGCGCTCGTCCGTGCGGCCCCGTGACTTTCATCGCAACATGTTGAAGGAATGCAGACGCGTATTGCGCAAGGGCGGCAGGCTATTTCTCTCAACGAAGAACCGCTACAATCTGCGCTTGCTGGTCGGCGGCGTCGATGAGCATATGGAGCTTCCATTCGGCAGTGCACTCCCCAGGTTCATCACGCGCAATATTATGAAGCTCCGGCGTTTAAGCAAGCCTCCCGGTTACCTTCATTCCCGCTCGGAACTAGAGCGATTATTGACCGAAGCAGGATTCGGCGGTTTTCGTTCGTTTCTGGCGTTGCCTGATGCGCGCTTCCCTCAATTTGTCGAAGATCTGAACCGCCAAGGCGTGGCCAGAATGAAGGCCAACTATTCAGGGACTTCAAAAAGAAAGATTGTCACGGCCTATTTGTCCCTGCCTTATTTTTTGCAGAAACAGGTTGCGCCCTCGCACGTCTACATCGCTGAGGCCATCGAATGATGCGGGCGGCGGGCGCCTTCACACACCCATCATCACCGCTGCCGGATGCGCGGCGGCGGCGGCGCTGGCGGGGTGAATAGCAAGAAGGATCGAGCCGTACCCCTCCGCCACATCAAAAGTGAAGTTGTCGGGGTCGTCCGTTGTAGCGTTCAAGTCCCGATCAGCCCACGCAAGGCGCGCGCCCGCGATATTGACGAACGCGACCGAGCCCGCATTTGCATAATTCGTCGGCCCGCTGGTTAAGGCCGTGAGGCCGGTGCTGTGCGCGCACCATGCGATAAATTTATAGTCTTTCGCGCCGCCGGTCGGCGTGACCGGGGGCACCGCCGGGGTCGCCGACTCGCCCGTAGCCTCGCCGCCCACTTCCGGCGGTTGCGTCGCCACGGCTTCCGCGCCGGAGATGCGCACCACGCGGCACGCGCCCGCCTCGAATTGATTAATCGAAACGCTGAGCGTGTCGCCGCCCGCCGCTTGCTTATAGGCGACGGCCAGCGAGACAGAATTGTCACTCACGTCATTCGCCAGAACCGTCCAGCCGCCGGTGAATGTCACAACCCTTTGCGGTCCGTCACAGGCAACTGCGGCGATCAAAAGATCGCCTGCGTTGATGCCCGACGGCATGTTCATCGCACCCCAATTAGGCGTGTTTCCTGTTGTCGTCGCTGAAGTCTGTTCTACCGGAAATGCCATCGATGCTTGATCCTAGCTGAAGTTCTGGCCGACCAGATGTCCATAGACTGTCGTGCCTGCGTCCGTTGTCGTTAAAACATAGATGTCTGTTGCGTTGGCGGCGGCGGTGACGGTTGGCGCTGTGCCGCCGGGCCATTTAATCCCTGCTGGCCACCCAAAGGTTCGTCCGCCAGTGTTGAGCGCGAAACCGGACGCGCATTTGCATGATAGAGCCGCGTTGAATGGCTCGAAAGCCCGTCTTCGATTGCACGCAGCGACGTAGCCCCAGAAAGCTGGCCGTAAAACAACGCCAGAAACTGGTCGCGTGTCCGCAACCGGCGCACCCGCCGATCCGACCCATGACACGCAACTGAACGATCAAACACATCCCACGGAATATGCTTGGTCAATTGATGAAACACG
>JAJFGF010000076.1 GCA_021776245.1 Hyphococcus sp.
GCCATATAGGTCCGATAACCGTTGTCCTGAAGCACATCGGCAAAGGTGCGGCGGTCCTGTTGCAAGACGCCTTCATAACCCGCCTGGTCCAACTGGTTTGGCGCCGTCTTTTCATACATGTTTCCGAGCCCGACGACATGGTTGTCGAGGCCGGTCATCAGCATGCTGCGCGTCGGCGAACAAGTTGGTGCAACGTAAAAATTCGTGAAGCGCGTGCCTTCGAACGCTAACCGATCAAGGTTTGGCGTTGAGATTTCGCCACCGAAGCTGCCAAGATCGGAAAAGCCAAGATCGTCGGCGACGATCAGGACAATATTTGGCTTCTCCGCGTTTGCACTCGGCGACGCTTGTGGGGATTGGGCAAAAGCAGCAGGCCCTGGCGCCGCAATGGATGCGCATAAAATGCTTCGCAACCAGCGCCACTGTGTTCGATATTTTGTTTGTTTGCTCATTACATTTTCTCCTTAAGCACAGAGCGGTGGCAGTAGGCGTGATTACCGAGGTGGAAAGTCGGCGAGGATCGAAGACACTGCGTCTCCGACGATGCGGCCGCGATCGTCGCCGAGCGGTCGGTAGAGATTTTTTGACGCCCAGCCGCGCCACAGCAATTTGCGTGAAGAAGTTTCAAATGCATCGATAATTAGCGTACCTTTGACGTAGTCACGCTCATAAGTAGTAACGCCTCGAACGCCGCCGCGCGGGCCGACATAAATGTCATACCAGGCGTCTGTTTGCGGCTGTCCGCTAACGCCATATCCAATGAGCATATCCGCTTGACTTGCTGAAGTGGCCGTCAATCCCTTCGCGGTCAGTTCATTTATTATTGCTGAGCGAATTGATTGATCCAACGCCGATGCATTAAGTCGCGGAAATTCGGGGTTTGAGCTGATCAATGCGCCATTGGACACAAACGCGAATGTTTGAATCTGATCGAAGTTAGCTTTGGCCGCTGTTTCCGATTTGCTTGGTATAGAGCTGGCGCACCCAACAACAACCAGCGCTGCGCAAAGCGATATGATGTATTTGAACATGATCAGTCTCCTTGAATTGTTCGATTGATAGGAAAGGGAGCAAAGACCTTGGTGATCGCTGCGTTGAACGCATCGGTCGCGTTTTTGCGATCTTGCTGCGTTATTTCTTTTTCAACGATGCCCTGCCATGCGGGCGTTTTGCTCCGTACGTCGAATATATCGATTGTAAGTGTTCCTTCGGGCCGGCCTTTTTCTATCGTCGCGCCGTAATCGACATTTATCCCTTCCCAAAAGGCTTCCGGTCCCCATATTTCAAGAGTTGTATTGCGTGAGCCAGCGGGTGTTGCGTATTTTGATGCGTGCACCCAATTGCCGCCATAGTAATCAGGGGCGGCCTCGAGTTTTACGTTTTTGCGAATGCCAACGCTGTAGCCAACTACGAAGTCGGCTTCGTTGCGGTCAGCAACAAAAACGTATCCCTTCGTTTCAAGCGCTGAGACGATGGCGTTTTCAATACGATCATCGTTCCGCGCACTATAGTCTGGACGCTCCGACATTTGCGGATCGCCTGCGATCCACGAGAAATGTCTATAATTGTCAAAGTTGATTTCCGGGTTATCAACAAAACTGTATTTGCCGCTACCGGCGCATGCCGACAAAAGGAAAATAGCAACTGCAATTAAGATTTTATGATCCATGTCGCACTCCGCGAATAGATGAAAGATGATTTTTGGAATGTGGTGCGCTCGCATGTGCGGGCGCCAAAACCCGTTTTCCAACAACGGCGTTCGTAGAGATAAACGACAACATAATCGCGGAAAGCAATCGGATCGATTGCGCAAACGGCGACGGCCGCGGTTCAATCGTATTTTGAAAACTTGGCCGATCCGCTATTCGATCGAAGAATGCATTTATTGCGGGGCGACGGGTGGGATCGATAAAATCCGCAAGGCCAAGCTCAAGTAGACAAGCAATTACGCTTGCCCATACGCCATCGAGGATCGTCCAGTTTGAGCCTATGACAAACTGGCGATCGCGAATATGGTCTTCGAACTGTCCAAAATCGCTATCGAGATTCCGCAATGTTAATTCAGTTCCTGACTTTTTAAGTCGGGTAATTTTCGAAGCCCGGATTTTTGCAGAGAGCGCCCCATAGGAAGAGGCAAGGTTGGGACGGCTCTTCCTAAGTGATTTCAGTAATTTAATCTCTCGGCTCAAAAACAGCCGCTTCAACACCATAACGGGCGCTGGCGATAAGGTCTCTGCAAGCGCGTTTACAGGCGCAGAGGCAATTGCAATGATCTTCGGATCGGCATTGTGCAGAACTGAAAGACGACCCGCCAGTTCGGCTACATGCTCTTCGATTTTCGTGAGGCCAACGAACAGTTTCGAGCCATCAAGTATCGCGGGAGCCGCGAGTTGAGGGTTTAGCTCGACAATCGACTGTGCAAGATGTTCGTATCCAGATGATCGATCGATGACCACGCGATCGAAGTCGATGTTGTACTCATGGAGCACCATGAGCACTGCGCGAGAAATTGGATCATATGGGTCGAAAAACAGAATCATTGTGTTCGGCTCGTTTGGCCCCGTTGCGCCGCCGCCCGGGGGGCAAGGCGACGACGCTTCGGGGAGGGTTAGTCGGACTCCGCAAATGCAACGTCATAGGTGCAGGGTGCTGAGCGCCAGTCAGCAAGTAGCGCATCGGCATCGGCGATCTCACCAGCATCCATGTCGTCGCGAAGATCTGCGGCTTTTTCGGCTGCTTTTTCGTGGCCATTCGCCGTCGCGCGCTCAAACCACATGAGCGAAAGCGGTTTGTTTTTCTTCGCCAGCGCGATGTGGGTAAGTTTCTGACCCGGGGCCGGCGTGCGCGAGGTCGCGCCGTTGTAAATCCGCCCTAGCTCATATTGCGCGATGGCGTAGTCCTGAGCCGCAGCTTTGCAAAGCCATTCAGTCGCTTTTTGTGTCGAAAATCCTGGCCCGCGGCAGCAATAGGAAATCCCCAGCCTGGTCTGGGCTTCCGGATCGCCTGCCTGCGCAGCATCCTCCAAGCCAGCCCGGTCAGACGCCTTGACCGCGAAGGTTGTTCCGTGAATCCCGGCGGCAACGCAGCCTGCCAGCATGTTCGCCGAGAGCAGAATCGCTAGCTTGTATGCGCTCGCCTTGATGTTTGGTTTGTTCGCCATGAAAAGGCCCTCTCCGTTTGGTTTCCCGGACGGTGGGCGGGCTTCGGCTTGCGCTCAAGCGAGATTTCACGGACTAACGAATTTGATGTATAAGAAGAATTTCACGGGAAATGGGGAGCAATTCGTGCTGCACCAATGGAACAAGCTGGGTTTTTGGGCGCACCATATGGTCGCCTACCTGCTTGTTGTTATTTGGTATTCCTTTGTTCGGGGATACGCGGTCTTCCGTCTCCACGGCGACGTTTGGCAAAATTCGATCAATTCAGCGATTGTCCTGGCGACCCTTTGGGTTTTGGCCACCGTCGTTCTGGAGTTATTGCGGCAAAACCTTTCCAAAGACATCGCAATTGAAGCAAAATTAGCCGCCGCTATGGTTGTTGGCTCGGCGATCTCAGCTTTTGTCGGTCCAACGGTGAATTGGTTTCTCGGAACATCGCCCCCTGGTCTAGATATCGGGACCGGGCGCAACGATCTCGCACGGTTTTTTGCGGATCGATATCCGATCGCTGCTTTCGGATATCTTGTTTCGGTCAGTCCGTTTTGGTTCGTCGCCAATTGGGGCTGGTACGCCCATCGCGAGAAACGCGGCATGCCGGCGATCAAACCCGCTCCGACGATCGATAAGAGTTCAGACGGCGTAGAAGAACCGCTACGTCGCGACAATGCGCTGCCGGCCTTCATGATGAAGCTTCCTCCGGATAAACGAGGGGTACTTTGGGGCGTCACGGCGGAACAACATTACCTGCGGATTCACACCAGCCTTGGCGACGGCCTCGTTCTGATGCGGTTTTCAGACGCCGTTGACCAGTTGCAGGGCGCCGACGGCATGCAGGTGCATCGCTCTCACTGGGCTTCCAAAGAAGGTGTGCGAATAATCGAAGAAGATAAAAAGAAGCTTGTGATTCGGCTAAAAAATGATGTTTCCATGCCGGTTAGCCGACCGAATTTCGCCGCTGCAAAACGATATTTCGCCGACACTGATGGGGAGAAATCATTGATCGACGCAGCGGAAGGGTCCGCTCAAACGACAACCGCATGATACTTCTGAAAAGGGGGCAAAATCTGTGTTTGTATTCTGCACCCGACCGAGCCGAGTAGTCGGCCTGTTCGTCTTATCGATAGGCAGTCTTGTTCCACATTCACTTCAAGCGCAATCGATACCGGTTGAAGACGAAATCATTGTTACGGCGAGACGCATTGAAGAGCCGCTGCAGTCAGCGCCTGCGGCCATCACCGTATTCACATCTGCGGACCTCGACCTGCGTCAGGCAATTGATCTCAGGGACATTGGCGCCGCGTCGCCTAATGTGACCATTTCCTCTTCCGGAACGCTTGGCGGCTACTCTGCCGCGCCGGTCATCTTTATACGCGGCCTGGGTCAACCTGACTTCGTCATAAATACCGACGCCGCCGTCGGCGTTTATATTGATGGTGTTTATATCGGCAGACCGATCGCGAGTTTGCTCGATCTTGCCAGCGCCGAACAAGTGGAAGTTCTGCGTGGACCGCAGGGCACGTTGTTCGGACACAATACGATTGGCGGCGCCGTACTGGTCACAGGTAAAAAGCCCGATGCAAGCGCTTTGCAGATCAACCTTCAGCTTGCCGGAGGCGAACGCGGGTTCTTTCAGGGCAAGGGTGATCTCAATATCCCGCTAAATGATCACAGCGCGCTGTTGATTTCCGGCATGCATCGCCGCCGCGACGGCTATGTCGATGCGCTTCAATACGACGATTTTCAGCTCGGCGAAGAAAATGTCTGGGGCGTTCGCGCCGTTCTCGATTCGGATGTCGCCGATTTCTTCAATGCAAGCGTTGCGGTTGACTTCATCCGGCGTCGTGAAGCACCGGCGCCGGTCGTTCCTGTGCAACTGGGGAATGTTAATTTTGATGGAAATACGCTTGATCCGTCAGGCGTCCCCACTGCATCAAGGTTTAATAGCGGAGGGCCGCCAGCAATACCGCCGGCGCCGTCAGGTTTCGGAAGCGTTGACCCAGTTTCATGTTCAACAGCGATTGGCCGAGCAACAGACTTCAATTGCTACGGAAACGTCTGGATTCCAAATGATCCGGACGCCGTAAACTCGATCTGGACCGATGCGACCGGGGCTCGCATTGAGCCGCAAAACCAGTCCGATTCCTATGGCGTCAGCGGTTCGCTAAATTTTGCGAGCGCATTTGGCGACATCAAGTCGATCACGTCTTTCAGGAAATTCGACTCAGAATTCTTCAATGACTTCGATTATACGCCATTCACGATATTTCATAACAACAATGAGAAGTTCGAGCAGAATCAAATTTCTCAGGAAGTACAAATCATCGGCGCACCGTTGTTTGCCGATCGGGTTGAATATGTCGCGGGCCTGTTCTTTTTTCGGGAGACCGGGATCGAAGCCGTCGACGTGATTGCACCCTTGGTTCCTGCAGCCGCCAGCCAAACGTCGCTGCCGTTATTCCAGACTAATGTCCGGGAGATAACGAACCGCTCGCTTGCAGGATATGCGAATATTTCCTGGGTGGTTACAGATCAGCTGAAAATTGGGGCCGGGGCTCGGTATACGTCGAACAAAAAGAGCTTTGTACTGACGCTTGACCGCAGCGTGCAGACCGGTTTGACGGCGGCACAAGGTCAACTGCGACTTGGCCGCTGGACGCCCTCGGCGTTTGTTTCTTATGACGTGAACGGAGGCTTAACCGTGTATGGGAGTTACGCTCGTGGTTTCCGTGACGGTGGATTTCCGAGCCGTTTTCTCGGCGGTCTGATCGCGCCGCTGCCGTTTTTTGATCCGGAGAAAGTCGACTCGTTCGAATTTGGAGCCAAAGCACGCATGTTTGATGGTCGCGTGCGCGCCAACGCGGCGCTCTTTCGCATGAACTACGATAACATTCAGGTCACGGCAATCTCGCCGACTATTGGCGGCACTACGGCGACGGCAAATTTGGCTGACGCCACCATACAGGGCGCCGAATTCGAAGTTCAATCAGAACTCGCGAGCGAGCTGCACTTAGACCTTTCGATTGGATTATTGGATAGTTCCATTGATGAAATTTTTGGAGGCGAACTGATTTCTGGCGCCGGCAACCAGATGTTTTCTATAACCGCAGAAAACGAATTGCCCTTTTCGCCGACACTGACAATGGCTGGCGGCATTACGCATGAATTCGGATTTTCAGCCGGCCAAGTCGTTTCGCGGGTTGACTGGTCCTACACAGGAAAGCAGCAGTTCCGTATCGAAAATCACCCGCTCACCGAACAGCGATCGTACCACGTCGTCAGCGCCAGCTTACGATTCCAACCGCGCTCGCGATCTTGGGGTATCTTCGCCGGCGGCAGAAATCTGTTCAATGAACGGTTTTCTACGAATGCATCACTCTCGACTGCCGCATCCAGCATTGCGCGTAATCGTTCGCGACCGCGCGAATTATATGCGGGTATATCAGTTGCGTTATAGGCGCTTATAAAAACAGGGATTGAATTGAATATAAATGCAATCAAATGTTCATTTATCTGAAAAGCAAAGAATGATTTTTTGCATTAGGCATTTGGCCGCCACGCTCGAGGCAATGTCTGCGTAATCGTTCTTGCGGTGAGTAAATTCTCCCGAACTAAGGTTCGGTTTGAGGATCTTCCTGAAGTAATCAATCCCTCACGTTATGGGCGACCTTCTGGGTTCGGTCAGCGCCATTGTTGCATCGATCATCATCATGACCACCGGCAGGTCTGCAGCCTGCGGCAAACCGATGAGCGTGAAATCCGGTTCGCCTGATTGAAGCCCGATCAGGAATATGGCATAGGCGGGACAATGATCAGTAAGTCCTCGGTGATGTGTTGTTCCTTCTCACCACCTATTTACGTTTTGGCCTAATCGTTTAGCTCCTTTACACACCGTGTACTGAGTACAGTATTCACTGCTGACCACTTATGTCTTGCCCCCATATAACTGAGCCACAAAATTCGTGATATTCTGCGAAGAGTGGAGGTTATGGGATGGCGAGGAAGCGTTTCAGCGATGAAGACATATTGAATCTGCTGCGTCAGATAGAATTGAGCTTGGCGTCTGGCAGTGACGGGATACACTGAAATTAGCAAAGGACGCCTATCGCTTGTTCGAAAAACAGTCGGCAAAAGAGAAGTCGAGGATGCTGAATTTCTTACTTTCGAACTGCACCTGGGCGAATGGAGAATTGAGCGCAGAATTCAAACAACCTTTTGATTCCCTTGCGGAAACGGCAATGATTGCAGCGCACGCCTCGGCATCGAAAATGGGCGATTCGGCTCGTTTTGAGAAGTGGCTCCCCGAACTGGACTCGAACCAGTGACAAGCTGATTAACAGTCAGCTGCTCTACCAACTGAGCTACCGGGGAATAGGTTGGAGGCGGCGGATATAGCAAAGGCCTTGTCGCGAATCCACCACCTTTTTGCTACATTTGGCAAAGTTTT
>JAJFGF010000009.1 GCA_021776245.1 Hyphococcus sp.
AACCGCGCCGGTCGATCCATCGTGCTCGGCGATGAGCCGTCCGAACGGATCATGGATCATATGGATGGTCGCGCCGGTTTCGGATTTCGAGACCTGTTGGCCATAGGCGTCATAATCATAAGCGGCCTGAAGGACGCCGCCCTCATAGGCCGCAATCATCCGTCCTTCAGCATCATAGGAATAGGTTTTGGTAACGCCGCCGGAGATGTCAGACGACATCTGGCCGCTGGCGAGATAACTTAATGTTCGGCTGGCGGCGGCAGTCACGCTTTGAAGACGATGGGAGCCGGCGCCATAGGAATAACTGGCGGTGGTCAGCCCCGGGATGAGCGGTCCGCCAGTACGGGTGAGCGCGGTTCTGTTGCCCACAAGATCATAGGCGTAATCGATGGTCCCATAGAGACCGACCGCCTGGGTCAGGCGATTGAGACTGTCATATTGGAAACTGCCGTCGCGATCGGCGCCGATATTGTCGGTGATCGATGTGATGTTGCTGTTGGCGTCATAGGCATAGACAAGATCGAGAACCGAAACACCGGATACTGATGTTTTCAGGGATGAGGCCCGCCCGTCGAGGTCATGCCCGACGCTAAGCGACAGGCCGTTCTCGAAAAGGCCCGATTGCAGCGCCCACAATCCATAATCGCCGCCCAGACCGCCGGAGCCGGAACCGGACATGGGCACAAATTTGATCTGTTTAAAGACGTTGACGAGCGGCGCAGACGCATTTTCCTGCATCCGGATCAACCCAACCGGCCCGTGGATATCATGGGAATATTTAACAACGCGCCCTGACGGATAGGTCACATTGGTGATGCGCCCATCGGCGGTATAGTCATATTCCAGCGTGTAAGATTGATTGCCCGACGGCCCCGCAATTATTTTTGTTTCCTCAGAGACCCGGCCGTAAATGTCATAAATATAATCAATCGCAACATCGCCATCGGCGATCGATGTCAACCGCCCGACGCCCTTATTGCCGCTCGGTATTGTCGCATCATAGGTGTAATTGCGCGTCGCGGAGGGATCGCCGGCGAAACTCTCGGATGTCATCCGCCCCGCTGCGTCATAGGCGTAGGTCGTTACCTCGCCGCGCGCATCGGTCATTTCCGTTAGCAATCCGCGTTCGTCATATCTGTATTCGGTAACGCCGCTGTCAGGGCTGCCGGTTTCAATAATGTCGCCCCAGCCATTACGCACATAAGTGGTGGCGATGTTTTCCGCATCCTCGACTTCATCCGTTGCGCCATCAGAGCGAAGGGTGATGGCGGTGATCCCGCCATCGGGGTCGGTTTCCGATATCAGCTGATTGAGCGCATCGAAGCCATAGTTAAAGATTTCGCTGCGCGGATCGGTGACCGATGTGAGATTATCATTGCGGTCATAGCCATAATCCGCCGTCTGGCCCACGGCGCCAACGGATTTGAGCATCCGCCCAAGCTCGTCATATTGAAAATCGTGGCGCATCGCGGCAACGCCATTGGTTTTGATGTCTTCGACCTTTGTGACATTCGAGAGCAAGTCATAGGTGAACGCGCGCCGTTCACCGATCGCATTTTCAATCGCGGTCAGGCGCCGTGCATCGTCATACTCAAAAATCGAAAATGGCTGATGCGGGAAATCAATTCGCGTGATCTGGCCGATTCCGTCATACTGAATTTCGGTAACGGCTTCATTGTAACTGCCTGGATAAACGGTGGTTTTGGTCAGCCGGTTCAGCCCGTCATATTCAAGGGTCGTGACAAGCCCGTTTGCGTCCTGAATGCTGGTCGGCTGGCCGGCTGCATTGACGGCGGTGATATCGGTGCGATGGCCAAGTTCATTGACGACGGCGGCAAGGTTTCCCACCGTGTCATATTCATAGGATACCGTGTCCGATGCGCCCGGCGAAGGTCCGTCCACCGAGGAGAGAAGCGCGGGGCGGGCAGACTGAAACGTACCCGGCGGCGTTTCATAGCCGAGTTCAACATTTTCAAATGCCGCATCGCATCGACTGCCGATATTATAGGTGCAGGTGAACGAAATGCTGACCTGGCGGGCGCCGGCGGGCGCCGTGGTTTCAAAGTCTCGCGCCGTCCAGTCGGAAAGGGCGATAGACGGGGCTGAATGGGCAGCGCCGATGGGCGCGCCAACGGCGTCAAGAAATGTTAATGCGCCAAAGCCGGGATTGTTATCGTTCTGGTAATTGCCCTGCAGCCAGTCGAGTCTCAGGCTGATGCCATTGGCGTCGATCGCGTCATACATCTCGGTCGGAAAGGCGATGGTCTGTTCGACTTCATAGCTTACCTGGCTGCCAGACCCGCCAATGAGTGTGCGGCCGGCATAAATATACCCGCTGGCAACGGGGTAGCCGCTCACTGTCGTCCAGTCGGGCAACCCGCTCACATCAAATTTTGCATTGAGCACCGTCAAATCGTCGGAATCCACAATTAAGGGAACCGGATCCGCCGTCGTATAGGCATAAGTCCAGCTTCGGGTTTCGCCATTGGTGGAATAGGGCAGCGCATGGCCGGTTTTGTCGGTCTGCGTCATTGAGGTCAAAAGACCGCTGGCGTCATAACTATAGGCTGTCTCAAGCTCGGGCGTGGTGATCAAAGTCGGGCGCGTCAATGTGGCGTGCCACTGCGTGTCGATGGTGCGCGCCTGCGCTGAGCCCGAGCCGACAACGCGCTGTGTCTGCAGATTGCGGCTATTATATACGAAAGTCGTGACATTGCCTTCAGCATCGGTAGTTTGCGATACATCGCCTTCGGCGGTGTTGGCGTAAATCGTGTTCGATGCGGCGCAATTAGTGCTGGCGACGCCATCGACCGACGTCAGGCGGCGGCGGCCATTGATAAAGTCAAAACCATAAACGGTCTGTTTGTCCACCGCGTTGGTGACCGTGCGGGCGCCTGTTATATCGTCATACGCAAGCGTCACCTGTTCCGCGCCGCCGCTATGTTCGCTCAAAATGCCCCGGCCATATTCGTCATAACCCCAGGTCGCATAACGGATGCCGCGCGCATCGGTAATGCCCGTCAGTGCGTAACGAAGATCTGTATTTTCATAATGATAGTTGGTCTCAAAAATTTCACTGGCAGCTGTGGTTTTTGTAAATTTGATCAGCCGTTCAGACCCGATCATCTCGTGGCCACTTATTATTTCGTGGTCATAGTCATAATCAAGGGTGACGCCGTCCGATGTTTCAATCCGCGCGACGCTGTCATTCTCATACGTAAAAAACAGGCTTCGGCCGAGGGAATCGACGATCTTTTCAATGTGGTAAGTGTCGCCGAGATAATCATAGGAACGGTGATAGCCATCGGGCCAGTCGATGGATTTCAGCCGCATGAGAAACACATATTTGCTGAGCTTGACTTCCGTATAGGTGAAAGTGCGGCCGTCGCCATGCTCCAGGATCCAGTGGGGCGTCGGCGTTGCATAGAAATTGAGATCGGCGTCAAATTGCCGGTTTGATATGTAATGGCCTTTGGTGGGGCTGCCCGTAGAATTCATCTCGGCGACGGCGCCGCCTTCCAAGGAGATGTTGAGCGTACTCCAGTTGTTGAACAGCGGCTGCCAGATTTCGCTCTCATGGTCGAACGACCAGCCAAGACCCATTCCATGTTTGCCGTCACTTGCCAGGCTGCTGCGATAGGTTCTGGAAATTTCAAATGGCCGCGGGCCGGGCATCACATAATCCACAACCCGCTCGACCTTGTCGCCTGTGGAAATCTCAATCGGATTTCCTGCAACGGGATTTCCCCCAGCCGGATTTCCCGCTACCGAATCTCCCTCAACATTGCATTGTTGCCATTTTTTATTGACGAACCACGGCTTTTCGATTGGGTCTGGATCGCAAGAAATTCCATTTTGATCGTGTCCGGCGTCGCAGTTAAGGTGGGCAACGCCGCCAGTGCCGGGTCCGCCACTGGAATTCGCCAGCCCCCCGTTCGATTTTCTATGCACGCAGCTCATGCGGCCTGGCGATGGGTCAAATTCATTGGGCCCGAGCGGTCCGGCGCCATTATGGGCGCGCCAGCTATATTCACAGGCCGCGTGCGGGGACGAAAATTCCGCCACCGGCGTGCTTGGCGGAAGCACAGGATCCCAGTCCGTCAGTGCCTGCGCCATCGCGGGCGAGGGGGCGCCGGCAATGAAAAAAAGGACAAGCCCGAGAAAACCAAAAAACACTGTGCCATTTATATGGGAAGATAATATACCAGTAAAACCAAAGCGATTTTGTACGTACATAATATATCCCCAATTTAGTCAAAAGCACATGGCTAGTTCATGATGGACGCTCCAGTAAACACATGTGTTGATTCGTATTTCAGCAACAGCCGCTTTGATGAGAGGGTGATTGCCAGAAAGTTGGGCGATTAAAACCGTCGCCGTCGCAATTATCGCAATTTTTGAACGGGTTTCCTGTCAGGCACTCGACCCGCCACAAACCATAATTTACGCGATCAGTTCATTCGATAGCCAAACGCGCGCAGCATATCGCCGCCGATATTGTTGACGAGATCGCGTTGCGCCGATGACAGATCGTTGCGCCAGCGGCCGACGCGATCATCACTGATCGGCTTTGCCAGGCGCGGCCGGCTTTCGCATTCTATTCCCACAAGCGGGATTTCGTTGTCGTAAAATTTATTAACCCGATCATCGAAGGGTTCTTCCAGAAACTCAAACAACGCATGCAATGTCTGTGCTGGCTTATCAGCGAGGCGTTCATAGGGAAGAACATGAAACCGCTGTGGATTATCGATTGTCTGTTCCGCCTGACGCCCGATGCCCGCAAGACCCGACCAATAGTGCGCCGCTGCGGCCGCATCGGTGACATGAGCAAAGGGCGCCCCCGTCTGTGGATCGCGCCAGTCACGCTGGAGAAGCGAGGCGACAACGTCGCGCCCGTCGCGGACGACGTGAATGAATTTGGCTGCGGGAAACAGGATCGCGAGGTCCTTAAAGGCAAGCAGGTTAAGCGGCGTCTTTTCAACGACCAGGCGCTTTTCCCATGCTGCTGGCGCTTCCGCTAGTAATTTCCAAATGGCGTTTGAAAAATTCTTTCTAATGGAGCCGGGCTGAAGCGCAAAATGCTTTTCGTGCAGATCTCCGAGCCGGCCGGAAAATTCGCGCCACTGCATCGGCAGGCCTGGCAGAATACCGCTGTCCGGGCCGCAAAAAACATGCGGATGGGCGCTGAGAATAGCGCGCAATAACGTCAAGCCGGAGCGCGGTGCGCCGCCGGCGAAAACGAGGCCCTTACCAGTCATCGCTATCTGCATAATCCAGCTTTTTCAAAAGCGCGCCTGCCTGCTTTTTTACCGCCGCTTTTGCCGCCGGGGAGAGGTCCCGGCGCCACCGGCCAACCGACTGTAAATAAAGCGGCCTGGCAATCTGATCGGCGCTTGCTTCAGCAACGCCGGCGCGAATATGTTCGCCCAAATGAAATGACAGGGGGTCGTCGCTCCATCGCTCGCCGAGGAATTCAAACAGCGCGCCTAAAGTCTCACGCGGATCCCTCACAAGATTTTCATAGTGCAATTTATGTATTCTTACGCCGGCTGTTTCCGCGTCGAGACCGGCCGTAACCTGACGCACCCATGTCGCCGCTGCAATCGCCGGATCGCGCGTCATCGCCATCGGCGCGCCAGTGCGGGCGTCGGTCCAGTCCATCGTGAGGAGAGAGGCGGCGACATCACGGCCGTCGCGAATGATGTGAACAAAATCGGCGTCCGGAAAGAGCTCATTGAGCTCGGTAAAATGCAAGACATTCGCCGGGGTCTTTTCAGCGATGCGGGCTTTGCCGCGCGCGGCGCGATAAGGCTCAAGGAAAGATCCGATCAGGGCGCTAAACGCATCGTTTAGATGCGCCGGCGTCAGACCGTAATATGCCTGCAGATTATCGCCGCAAAACTGACGGGTCTGCGTCGTAAAACTCGCCAATGCCGGAATGACCCGCAGTTCCGGCCCGCAGGCGATATTCGGGTGCCGGTCGATCATCGCCCGCATCAGCGTCGTGCCGGATCGCGGCATGCCGCCAATGAATATGGGGCGCGAGATCATGTCATCATTGATTGTTTTTCGAAGGCAGTCCGAGGGGGTCGGCACCGGAGCGCAGCCAGCCGGTGATCGAATAACGCGGCGCCCCGGCGAAAGGCGCAACAGCGCTCACTGAGTGTTTTTGCGGCACGCTGAAAATGTTGAGCGCATTAAATACCGGGGTGAAAGCTTCGATGATATGGCCGTTGCTGTCGTAAAACTGCAGTAAACCGCCCCAGTCAGCGCGCCACTCCCTGGTCAGATTCAAAACATAGGCGCAACATCGGTTCTTACCCGAAACATTATCGTCATGCACCGTCAAAAAATGGCCAGGTTCATATTTTGTGGCCTGGGCGTCGGTGAATTTGATCGTGTCGTCGCCGGTAACAGCGCGAACAAATTCCAGGAAAGGCGGGCTGTTGAGGAACTCGAAAACACGGCGCAACAACCCGTCGGGCAGACGCCCGCTGTAATAGGAATCATAAATCGGGTAGTTGGCGAAAAGGTACTGAAATTCCCAGCGCGCCTGATTGTGCACGGCGTCGGCGAATTTGATCTGATCGTCGCTGGAAAGCGCGGCCATGCCTGCGGCGTCGAGATCGAGATGCTGGCCATTATTATTGGTGACGAGGTTCCAGCGGGTATCCTTTGCAATTGTCTCGATGACGGCCTCGGCGCTGTCGGCGGCAAGAATATTTGGAATATGCACGCGGCCCGACCTTTTGAATCGGTTCTGCAGGTCAGCGAGGTCATTGCGTTTCGCAAGCCGCAGCTCATCGCTTCGCGTTAACGATTTTCCGGGCGACGCTGATTCAGCCGCTATTGTTGTGTGAGTCGAAATTTCCATGAGCGTCAAAGTACGCACGCCGCCGGTTGAAATCCTGATGGCGTCCTGAGGGAAATGTGAGGGATGAACGGTTCACCGAACTGTGAGAACGCGTCGTCGAAAAACAGGATTCTGCGATTGAGTTGAAGGTCGATTGGGCGGTTAACTGTCAATAACGATCAACAAATCATTGATGCGCAAATGTGGTTCGGATGAAGCAAAGGGTGTCTTCCGTGAATGTCCCGGAGGCTGACGTCTATCTGTTGTACGAATTTGCGGTCTATCCGCGCCGAAATGTCATTGTTGGTCCGGTTGAGACATATCAGATTGAGCCAAAAGTAATGGACGTCTTGAGCGCTTTAATGGCGCGGCGCGGCGATGTCTTGTCGCGCGAGGAATTGATCGCGGCTGTCTGGACCGATCGCGTCGGCGGCGATGAACGTTTGACCAGGGCAATCTCTCAATTGCGGAAGGCGTTTCTTGACAGCGTAAAAAGCCCCCGTTTTATCGAGACTGTGCCCAAGCGGGGTTATCGCCTGGTCTGCCCCGTCGGTGTTGAGCCGCGCGGCCAAAATCTTAAACATGGGGAAAACGCCAGCCTTGATTTCCTCGCAGCTGAGCCGCGTGTGGATTTCGACCGGCGCGCGGCGATCGTGGTTGCCGGACTGGCGGTGGGCGTCTTGATCATTCTCGTCGCGGTCGGTTTTGCGCTGGCTTGAGGTGCGATGACCAGGAATGAGCTTGTTTCAGGCAAGCCGGGAAAACGCGCAACTCAGCGTTTGATTGCGGTCAGCATATAATTGACATCCGTGTCTTTGCTGATGCGCCAGACATCCATGAGTGGATTGTAAGTCACGCCCGCTTCGGCGGTTATGGTCAGCCCAGCTCTGGTCAATGCGGCCTTCGCCTCATCGGGTTTGACGAATTTGCGGGGATCATGGGCGCCGGCCGGCAGCCACCGCAGAATATATTCGGCGCCGATCTTCGCCAGCGCCAGGGCTTTCAGCGTCCGGTTGATGGTCGCCAACACCATCATGCCGCCGGGTTTTAAAAGGCCGGCCGAACCTTTGAGGAACAGCGCGACATCGGCCACATGTTCAACGACTTCTAAATTGAGAACGATATCAAACGGCGCCTCGTTATGTGCGATAAGCGTTTCGACTGTTGACGTGCGGTAATCAATATCGAGGCCCAATGGCGTTGCATGCGCCAAAGCGGTTTTGATATTGCGTTCCGACGCATCGATCGCGACCACTTCGGCGCCGAGACGGCGCATGGGTTCAGCGACCAGACCGCCGCCGCAGCCTATGTCGATGAGGCGCAAACCTTCCAGCGGTTTTTTCGCGCGCCGGTCTCGCCCAAAATGTGCGCAGGCGCCATCGCGAATATAAGCGAGGCGCACCGGGTTAAATTTATGGAGCGGCTTAAATTTTCCAAATGGATCCCACCACTCATCGGCGATAGCCGCAAATTTTTCGACCTCAGCCGGGTTAATGGTGGATTTGCTCCGCGACGGCGCAGAATCGGTCTCAATTTGCGTCATAGCCTTCTGATCCTCGGTTGCGCCGCCGGGACTGGCTGCCTAGAGATACGCGCGAGATTTAGTTTCATGGTTATTATATACAAGACGGCAAGTTTTCGCAGGTCATAATCCCCTCATGTCTCGAATTGTCATGAAATTCGGCGGAACCTCGGTCGCCAGTCTGGAACGCATCCGTGCGGTGGCCGCGATCGTGCGCCGTGAGGCCGACGCGGGGCATTCAGTCGCTGTGGTGGTTTCAGCGATGGCCGGCGAAACCAACCGGCTGGCCGAACTTTGTTCCATGGCCGGTGAACCGGCGCCGGCGCTCGATGCGCGCAATGTTGAATATGACGCCATCGTCGCCACCGGGGAGCAGGCGAGCGCAGGGCTATTGGCGCTGGTGATGCAAAATCTCGGCTATCGGGCCAGATCGTGGCAAGGTTGGCAGATTCCGCTCAATACGGATCGCGCTCATGGCAAGGCGCGGATCACCAATATTGACGACAAGGATATTGGCGAGGCAATTGACACTGGTGAGATCGCCATTGTCGCAGGATTTCAAGGGGTCGCCCAGGACGGGCGGATTGCGACCCTTGGGCGCGGCGGGTCTGACACCTCGGCCGTCGCCCTTGCTGCAGCGGTCAAAGCGGAACGCTGCGATATCTATACCGATGTCGATGGCGTTTATACGACCGATCCCCGTTTGACCAAACAAGCGCGCCGGATTGAGAAAATATCTTATGAAGAGATGCTTGAAATGGCGTCTTTGGGCGCAAAAGTTCTGCAGACGCGTTCGGTTGAGCTTGCTATGGCCTATCATGTGCCGCTGCGCGTGCTATCAAGTTTCGACCCTCCCGATGCGCCGGGGCCCGGTACTATTATCTGCGACGAGGACGATATCGTGGAACAAAATATTGTAACGACGGTAACGCCGGATTTCGACGAGGCGGCGGTTACGATTCTCGCCGTTCCCGATGAGCCGGGGCGCGCGGCTGGAATTTTTACAGCGCTTGCCGGCGCCAACATCAATATCGATATGATCGTCCAGAGCGCTTCGCGCGAGCCAGGATTTGCAAATATTTCCTTTACAACCAAGGAAGGCGAGGTTGATCGGGCTGTTAAGTTGTTGACTGACGAGCAATCAAAAATCGGATTTTCGTCGCTTCAATCGGACCGTAATGTCGCCAAGGTCTCTGTCATTGGCGTCGGCATGAAAAGCCACGCCGGTGTTGCGGCGACCATGTTTAATGCGTTGGCCGACAAAGGCATCAACATTCAAAACATCTCAACGTCTGAGATCAAAATCAGTGTTCTGATTAATGCGGATGCGGCGGAGTACGCCGTGCGTGTTCTTCATGAGGCCTACGGCCTCGACCAGCAGCAACCGGCCCAAGTCTGACGAGTTGCAATGAGCATTGAAAACACTCGTCCGCCTCATGGCGGCCATGGCGATCGCGGAATTACCGTCCTGTTGCGGCGGATGCATGATGCTGTGGCCCAGGAGGGCAGTGTTCAAGACCGCCTTGACCAATTGACAAGCGTCATTGCAAGTCATGTGGTTGCGGATGTCTGCTCGATTTATTTACGCCGCCCTGATGACGATCTTGAGCTATATTCTACAGAAGGCCTCAACCGCGAGGCGGTGCACAAAACCCGGTTGAAATGGGGCGAGGGTCTTGTCGGGCTTGTCGCCGAAGGTCACCGGCCGTTGGTGACGGCGGATGCGCCATTGCACCCGGCTTTCGCCTATCGCCCGGAAACAGGCGAAGACCCGCTGCATTCATTTCTTGGCGTGCCGCTGCTGCGTTCGGGCAAAACACTTGGCGTCCTTGTGGTGCAAAACAAAGCGGCGCGGATCTACTCGGATGAAGAGGTCGGCGCGGCGCAGGCGGTGGCGACGTTGCTTGCGGAAATTGCCGCCTCAGGCGAACTCTTAAGTCAGGAAGAAACCGACGTTGTCGGTGAAATGCTGCGCCGCCCGGAGAAGCTGAAAGGTTTCGGGATCGTCTCGGGCATCGCCTTGGGCCGCGCGGTATTTCTGCAGCCGCCTGCGCCCAAGCACAAAGTTTTCGCCGACGATCCAGCTGCAGAAGCTGCGCGCCTCGAAGACGGATTAAACCGTTTGCGCGCCTCTGTTGACGAAATGCTGGTTTCAAATGCGTCGCTGAGCGGCGTTTCGCGGGACGTACTCGAAACCTACCGCCTGTTTGCCTATGACCGCGGCTGGAAAGACAGATTGCGCGCTGCGGTTTTTTCCGGTCTGACGGCTGAATCTGCTGTGGAACAGGTTAAGGCGGAAAATCGCGCGCGGCTGCTGCAATCACGCGATCCTTATTTGCGCGAACGATTGCACGATCTCGATGACCTTTCCCACCGCCTGTTGCGCTTGATGGGCGGCGCCCTGAATGGCGGACGCCGCAAGCTCTACGACGATACTATTCTGGTTGCATCGACGATGGGTCCAGCCGAACTATTGGAATATGACCGCAAATCATTGAAGGGCCTTGTGCTCGGTGAAGTTTCAGCGACCTCGCATGTTGCGATTGTCGCCCGGGCGCTGAAAATTCCCATGGTGACCGGCGTGCGTGACGCCATCGATCGCACGGATGAAGGCGATCAGATTGTCATCGATGGCGATGCGGGTGAGATTCATATTCGTCCTGTGCGCGAGGTCGTCGAAGCCTTCCGCGCAAAACATCAGCGCCAAAGCGAGCGTCAGGCGGTCTATGCCAGCGAGCGCGATATTCCGACGGAAACAAAAGACGGCGTAAAAATTTCAATCCTGATGAATGCCGGGCTTGCCCTCGACATGCCTTATCTTGAGGAAACCGGCGCCGAAGGCGTCGGGCTGTTCCGCACCGAATTACAGTTCCTCATTGGCACGCAATTGCCAAGCGTGAGCACCCAGGAAGCGCTCTATCGGGAAGCGCTCGATCTGGCGGCGGGAAAACCGGTAATTTTCAGGACGGCCGATATCGGCGGCGACAAAACCGCCGCCTATATGGATCATGGCGCCGAAGTAAACCCGGCGATGGGCTGGCGCGGCGTGCGCATGGCGGTTGACCGGCCGGGCATCATCAGGCCTCAATTGCGCGCGCTGTTGTCGGCTGCCGCGGGACGCGAGCTTTACCTGATGTTTCCTCTCGTGACGCTTGCTTCTGAGCTGGACGGCATGCGCGCATTGCTCGATCGTGAGGTGGAACGCGCCAAAAAAAGCGGGCGCGACTTGCCCCGGGCGATCAATATCGGGGCCATGATCGAAACCCCGGCGGCGGCGTGGCAGGCCGATCAGATTGCTGCCAAAGTTGATTTTCTTTCGATTGGCGGGAATGACCTGGCGCAGTTTTATTTCGCTGCTGATCGCGACTCCGAGCGGGTCCAGCGCCGGTATGATCCAATGAATCCGGGTTTTTTGAGTTTCCTGCAGATGACGGTTCAAAAAGCCCTGAAGGCCAAAGCGCCGCTGTCATATTGCGGTGAGCAGGCGGTTGATCCGGTTACGGCGGCGGCGTTGATAGGCCTTGGCGTCACCCAATTTTCATTGCCGGCGGTGTCCGTCGGGCCATTCCGCCGATTGGTGCGTTCAGTAAGCGCCGGTGATCTGGCCGCCTGGCTGGCGGTTGAGATGCAACAGCCGCATCTGAGCTTGCGTGACGGCTGTGCGCAATTCCTGAAAGATAACGGCGCTGCGCTCGAATAAAGCCGTGGTTAATATTTTCCTGCTTCAACAGATGCATGGCGCGGTGGTCCGGTTATAAAGCGGACCGATTTCCGCTATAGTGCGGGCGCCAGAGATTCTCTGTGGGGCGTATAGTGGCGATCAATAACGGGACAGCTGAAATCGTCGATATGGAAGACGCGCGGGCGCGTCGCCGCGGCGAGGACTATTCAAGCGCCGGCGCTCAATTGGCCGATGCGCGCGAAACCATGGGGATGACCCTGGCTGAAGCGTCTGAGAAAACCCACATCAGGGAAAGTCACCTTGCGGCAATCGAAAGCATTGATCTTGCTGAGTTGCCGTCGCGTCCATACGCTATCGGTTTTGTGAAGGCGTATTCAGAATTTTTGGAGCTCGAATCGGCTCCGGTCGTTGCGCGTTTTAAGGAGGATGCAGGCTTTACCGCAGCGACGCCGATTAAGGTTGAAAAATTTCAGGCTGCAGAGGTCGCGCATGATGCGCTCACCCGCGATATGTCGCTTTGGGCTGTTGGCGCTGTGTTGATTTTCATTCTGTGGTGCGCGTGGCAACTGACGCTGCCGCGCGACATTGCTCAGGGAGGCGCCGGCGTCAGGTCGGGGGCCGTTGAGCCGGGGCGGCGTGTCGCTGCCGGCCCAGCCTTGCTTGACGTCTCCGCCAATGTTGTTGAAGCGCGCATTATTGAGCGCATCGAACCCGTCTACCCGAGCCGTTGCACCGCATCGGCCCAGCCTATTGAAACGATTGTCATCGGTTACACGATATCTGCTGTCGGCCGTGTTGGCGGCGAGCGCGTTTTGCAGTCCACCAATGGCTGCCTCGACGGCGCCGCGCTTAATGCGATCAGGCGCTGGCGATTTGCGCCGCGCACCGTTGACGGCGTTGCCCGGCCCGCCTTTGACCAAAAATACAGTTTTTCCTTTCAAAGACCGCTCTGAAACCCTACATAAGCCGGTGAAAAGCGCATGATTTGCGCTATTTGGGGCGTTTTCAGGCCGGGCTTGACTTCAGCGCGGAGCGCGTAATCTTGGTGCTGAAACAAAGCCGGTTTTTGAAAGTAAGGCCTTAAAGATGTCATTACGTCCGTGGCGCGATATTGAGCGCCGAAAGTCGCGGCAGATTATGGTCGGCAATGTGCCGGTTGGCGGTGATGCGCCGATTGCCGTTCAATCGATGACCAATACGCTGACATCCGACGCCCAGGCGACCATTCGCCAGATCAATGAAATCGCGGAGGCCGGCGCCGATATCGTTCGCGTGTCATGCCCAGACAAGGAATCAACAGCCGGCCTTAGGGAAATCGCCAAGGCATCGCCTTTGCCTATCGTTGCGGATATTCACTTTCATTATAAGCGCGGCATTGAAGCGGCCGAAGCGGGCGCTGCGTGTTTGCGTATTAATCCCGGCAATATCGGGTCGGAAGAACGCGTGCGTGAAGTCATCAAGGCGGCCAAGGATTATGGCTGCTCCATGCGCATCGGCGTTAATGGCGGGTCGCTTGAAAAAGACCTGTTGGAAAAATATGGCGAGCCTTGTCCCGAAGCGATGGTCGAAAGTGCGCTCGATCATGCAAAAATCCTTCAGGATAATGATTTCCACGAATTCAAGATATCCGTGAAGGCGTCTGATGTCTTTCTGACAGTCGCCGCCTATCATGGGCTCGCCGAAGCGATTGATTGTCCGTTGCATCTCGGCGTCACAGAGGCGGGCGGCCTCAGGATCGGATCGGTAAAATCGGCGATCGGGATGGGAAATCTCTTATGGGCCGGCATTGGCGATACGATCCGTGTCTCGCTGTCGGCGGATCCGGTTGAGGAAATCAAGGCCGGATTTGATATATTGAAATCGCTGAATCTGCGCCATCGCGGCGTTAATGTGATTTCATGTCCATCATGCGCGCGCCAGGGCTTTCAGGTCATCGACACTGTTGAATCGCTTGAAAAACGCCTTGCGCATATCACGACGCCGATGACCTTGTCGGTCATTGGTTGCGTTGTTAACGGACCGGGCGAGGCGCGTGAGACCGACATAGGTTTTACCGGCGGCGGCGCTGGCAAAGAGCATGGCATGATCTATCTCGACGGCGAAGTGGATCATCGTATCGATAATACTGAAATTGTTGATCACCTTGTTGAGCTGGTTGAAAAACGCGCCGCTGAAATTCAGGCCGAAGAAGCAAAACAGTCTGTCGCTGCGGAATAGCGTCGCTCAATACCATAAATGCGCGCGGGCGTTTCGGCTGCGCGCTTTTTTGTATTTTTAGGGAGATTCAAATGCGCAAAACCGGACTTATTAATGCAGTACGCTGTTTATTAGTTCTATTCGTCGCGGGCTGTAACGCGCAGCCTGCGGAATCAGAGGACATAATGGAAAATACGTCATCCACACATCTTGTCATATTGTTTAATGTAAAAAGTGATCGCCTGAGTGATTTTCTGCCGATCATGGAAGGCGTCAATTCTGCGATGGCGAGTGAAGAAGGATTTATCGCTGCGCGCGTCTATCGCGATGTGGACGATCCGCTATCATTCACGCTTGTTGAAGAATGGGCAAGTCGCGCTGATCATGAGCGCCACTTTGACGCTATCAATCAGTCTGGAGACTGGGCCAACATCCTCGGCATGCTCACGCGCAGTCCCGACATGAGTTACAATGATGTTCTTTAAAATCTGCTGTCGTCAGCAAGTAAATTAAGCGCCAAAGCATGATCCCACAGGACAAAATTGAGGCGCTGATCGACCGATTCGAAAAGATCGAGGCGGAGATGTCGAGCGCGACAGTGACTGACGACATTATTCGCCTTTCCAAAGAGCATGGTGAGTTAAAAGATGTCGTCGAAAAAGCGCGCGAGCTCTCGTCGGCCAGAAAGCAGATTAAAGAACTGGCGGAGTTGGCTGACGGCGACGACGCTGAAATGGCGGCGCTTGCCCGTGACGAGCTTTCCGGGATCAACGAAAACATGCCGGCGCTCGAACAGGATCTGCAAATGATGCTGTTGCCCAAAGACAAGGCTGACGATTCGAGCGTGATTCTGGAGGTGCGCGCCGGTACGGGCGGCGATGAAGCGGCGATCTTTGCGGGCGATCTTTTTCGCATGTATCAAAGATACGCTTCGCTCAGAGGGTGGAAATTGGAAATCCTCTCCGCCTCGGAAGCGGAGATGGGCGGCTTTAAGGAAATTCAGGCGAGCGTCGCCGGCGACGGGGTCTTTGCACGTATGAAATTTGAATCCGGCGTGCACCGCGTTCAGCGCGTCCCGGAAACAGAAACGCAAGGACGCGTGCATACCTCCGCCGCAACAGTTGCGGTTCTGCCGGAACCGGAAGAAGTCGATATCGACGTTAGTGAAAGCGATTTGCGCATTGATGTTTTTCGCGCGTCCGGCCCGGGCGGCCAGTCGGTTAATACGACAGACTCGGCGGTGCGGATAACGCATATTCCAACCGGCGTTGTGGTGATCCAGCAAGATGAAAAATCGCAGCACAAAAACAAGGCGAAAGCCATGAAAGTGTTGCGCGCGCGTCTCTACGAAGCTGAACGTGCGCGTGCCGACGCTGAACGGGCAGCCGCCCGCAAAGGCATGGTCGGATCCGGCGATCGATCAGAGCGCATTCGCACTTATAATTACCCGCAGAGCCGGGTGACTGACCATCGAATTAATCTGACGCTTTATAAATTGAGCGAAATCGTCGCCGGTGATGCGCTTGATGAATTAATTGAAGCGCTTGTCACGCAGGATCGCGCAGACAGGCTCGCCGAAATGCAGGGCGATGGCGCCTAAGAGCAAAATTCGGCGAACGCTTGGCGAAGCCTTGCGAGACGGCGCAGCCCGGCTGAAGACATCGTCCTCGCCGCTGCTCGATGCGCGGATTTTGCTGAGAGCTGCAACACAAATTGACGACGCCGAGCTGATTGCCCGCAGCGATGCGCCTTTATCGGACCCAGATGAATTGGATTTTGATCGGCTTGTTGCAAGGCGCGCGCGCGGTGAGCCGGTTGCCTATATCCTCGGCGAAAAAGAATTTTGGAGCTTGCCGTTTAAGATTACGCCGGATGTCTTGATTCCCCGCGATGATTCGGAATGTTTGATCGAATCCATTTTGGCGCGGCGGCCGCGTGACGAGGCGCTCACAATGCTAGACCTCGGCGCCGGCTCGGGATGTCTCATTTGCGCATTGATGTCGGAATTTCAGAAAGGATATGGGGTTGGGATCGATCAATCCGAAAGCGCGATAAAGATCGCGCGCATGAATGCTGAAACACTCGGATTGTGCAACCGGTCGGCTTTTGCGGTAGGGAACTGGTTGGCTCCGGTCGGCGGCGCATTTGATATTATTATTGCGAATCCGCCATATATTGCCGATACCGAACGTTCCGCATTGCCTGTGGATGTTTTGGATTTTGAGCCGGAACGCGCCTTGTTCGCAGGCGTTGACGGGATGGATGATTACCGGGCGATCCTTGCTGCCTTCGCGGCAACGCCAGGGCTGATCCATGGCGATGGATTGCTGGTATTTGAGGCCGGAGAGCGGCAAGTCGGCCGCTTGACGCAAATGGTTAAGGAAACCTTCCAGGCGGCCAATGTGGCGGTCATTGCTGATTTAAAAGGCCGTCAGTGCGGTATTGCCGCAGATTTTCGCCTCATCAAAAAAAGGGATTGAAATGCGCCGTGAGGCGGCTATCATAGGGGCAAGACAGGTTATTTCGCCGAAAACAATCGAGATTAGCGGCGGGCCGGTCCTAAATCCAACATCAGTCTGGCTTGCAAAAAGTCCGGCTCATGGTCTGCAGCAAGGCTGCGAGAATAGAATAAGATAACTGCATGGCGATGCTGGCGCGTTTTAACCGCCGAGAAAACATCAAGGATTTTCGTATGCGATCAACTGGCTGTGCGCCGGTTTTTCGCGAAGGGATTTTACACAGGAAACAGTTATGAAGCGTGGTCGCAACCAACGCCGCCGTCCGGGCGCAAATCCTAATCGAGCGCTCGATTCCAACGGTCCAGAAGTCCGCATTCGCGGCACCGCCAATCAGGTTTACGACAAATATATTGCGCTGGCGCGCGATGCGACTTCGGCAGGCGACCGTATCAAGGCGGAAAACTACTTTCAGCATGCCGAGCACTATTTTCGCGTGCTTCGTGCGTCGCAACCGGCTCAAACGCCGCGGCCGGCAAATGGCGAAGGGGAAAGCGAAGGCGACCAGCCATCCGTTAATGACCGGGAAGATCGCAATAATAATCGCCGCAATGATCAGGGTCGGCAGCAAAATCAAAACCCGCGCCAGGAGGCCGATACAGGGGGCGCAAGCGAAGCGACGTCAGAAACTGAAACGCCGGCGCCAGCGGCAACCAATAGCGCGCCAGAGGCGACGGCCAGCGAAGACGACGCCGAGAAAAAACCGCGCCGCCGCCGGACGCGCCGCCCGGCCAAAAGCGCCGAAAGCAAAGATGATGAGACGGCCGAGAAAGCTGACGCCGAAACTGCGGCCGCTGCGGAATAACCATCGCCCGGGCAGCTGCTGTTCGGTATTTTGGATGGCTTGATCCTCGCCTAAACTCCTTTCGCATCAGACAGGAGGTTAGCGCCGATGACCAACGCCGCATCGCTTTTCGATCTTTCCGGGAAAACCGCAATCATTACAGGCGCGTCGCGCGGCATTGGCGAAGCCATAGCCCGGCGCATGGCGCAAAGCGGCGCCAATGTCATCATCTCAAGTCGAAAAATTGACGCCTGCCAGACGGTGGCTGACGCCATCAATGAAACACAAGGCCGTGAAGCTGCATATGCAATTGCCTGTAATATTTCTCACAAAGAGGAATTGCAGGGGCTCGTTGCTGGGACCAAAACAAAATGGGGACCGGCCGATATCCTTGTCTCCAATGCGGCGGTCAATCCTTATTTCGGTCCGTCTTCGGCCATGTCAGATGAACAGTTCGACAAAATTTTGACCTGCAATGTGAAAGCCTCACATTGGCTGTCGCATATGGTGCTGCCGGATATGCGGGTGAAAAAGGACGGCGCCATCATTATCATTTCATCAATTGGCGGGTATGTCGGCTCCGATATGATCGGCGGCTACAACATTTCAAAAGCGGCAGACCTGCAACTGGCGCGCAATCTGGCAGTGGAATGCGGTCCAGACAATATTCGCGTCAATTGCATATGTCCGGGCGTTGTTAAAACCTACTTTGCCGAAGCGCTTTGGAAAGATCCGAAAATCGAAAAGATGATGACACAAAAATTGCCGTTGCGGCGATTTGGCGAGCCTGACGATATTGCCGGCGCTGCGGTCTTTATGGCGTCGCCAGCGGGCCGCTGGATGACCGGGCAGGCGATGATTGTCGATGGCGGCGCGTTGGTCAGCATGGGCGGGCTTTAGCGTTGTTATTTACCATTCACAAAATTTCTGTTGTCCATGCATAAAGATCCGTCTACGTCTTTTGGTGAAAAAGCCGTGTGCTATACACGCTTTCGGCCCGATTATGCCGAAGCGATATTTGACTTTCTTGACGTCAACATGTCCGGAGGTCGCAAGCTGGCCGTCGAATTGGGCGCGGGCTCCGGGCAGGCGACGCGCTCGATCGCCAGAATGTTTGAGCGTGTGATTGCGATTGAGCCCGATCAAAGACTTATCGAACAAGCGAAACTTCCGAACAATGTGGAAACGCGGGTCGGCGCCGCCGAGGAGGTTGAATTCGGTCCGCAAAGTGTCGATGCGATTATTTCGGCAACGGCGTTTCACTGGATGGATCAGCCTGCAATCTGTAAAAAAGCCGCGCATTGGCTGGCGCCCGGCGGCGTCTTTTTTCCCTTTGCCTATAATGTGTTCAAATTTGAAGGGCGCGCGCAGGACTATTTTGAAAGAGAATTTGAAAAATGGCGTCCCTATCGCGATGCGCGTCTTGATAACAATTATGATTATCCGGCGATTTTGGATCGTTCCGGCGTTTTTTTATCGATCGCGCCGTTACGCACCGAGACGTCAATTGAACTGAGTGCGCACGCCGCTGCAGGACTTATTTGCACGGCCTCTTATGCGGCCGCTTATGCACATACAGTGTCGGGTGCGGATATATATTTCAACGAGGTCCGAAACACGCTCAGCGCGTTTGGCGAACGCATAAAGGTGACGTTTCCGATCATCGGCGCAATTGGCCGGGTATGTTAAATAGGCCTTGTTGCGTTTTTGAACCAGTCCTCGATATTATCGGGCAACAGTGGCGACAATGTCTCAAAGACGCGTGCGTGATAATCATTGAGCCATTGGCGTTCGTCCGCTGTCAACAAATCCGGCAGGACGAGGTCGAGATTGATTGGCGCCAGGGTGATTGTTTCAAACGACATCATTTCCCGTTCGCCGCCCGGCACGGTCTGCGGCGGCTTCACGATAATCAGATTTTCAATGCGAATGCCAAACTCTTCAGCTTTGTAAAATCCGGGCTCGTTCGAAAGAATCATGCCGGGCAACAGCGCTTGCGAATTCGGCGCCTTGGCGATCCGTTGCGGGCCTTCATGGACGCCAAGAAAAGAACCTACGCCATGGCCGGTGCCGTGATCATAATCGAGGCCCGCATCCCATAGCGGTTTGCGCGCCATGACGTCCAGATGTGTGCCGGTTGTGCCCGCAGGAAACTTCATTGTCGCAAGTCCGATGTGACCTTTCAACACGCGGGTAAAGCGGTCGCACATCTCTTTTGTCGCTTCGCCGATGGGCGTTGTGCGCGTGATATCCGTCGTGCCGTCGGGATATTGACCGCCAGAATCGACCAGATAGAGTGTGCCTTTTTCGAGTTTCTTATTCGTTGTTGTCGATACTTTGTAATGACAAAGCGCGCCATTCGAGCCGGCGCCGGAAATTGTGTCAAAACTAATATCGCGCAACTCATCTGATGCGGCGCGGAATTCCTCGAGTTTTTTCGCGGCGACAACCTCATCGATGTCGCCGCTTTGCGCTTTTGTTTCGATCCAGTGAAGAAACTGCGTTACCGCGACGCCGTCGCGAATATGCGCCGATCGGGCGCCGTCAAGTTCAGTCTTGTTCTTGGTTGCCCGGGGCAATGCGCAAGGATCGGTCAATTCGATGATTTTCGCGCCGGTCGCGCGCATTGTCTCGACGAATCGTGACGGCGCCAGGGCCGGGTCAGCCGCAACTTTGGCGCCGCTGGCGCCAAGTTTTTCAAGAGCGCTGGTCACATCCGTCTCGGCGCGAATATCAACGTCATTGCCGAGGAATTCAGGTAATTGATTGTCAATTTTTTCAGGCGCAAGGAATAATGTCGCTGAACCGTCTTTGTTCAAGAGCGCGCGGCTTAGGGGCAAAGGCGTGCGGTTGACGTCGCTCCCGCGAATATTAAACAGCCACGCGACCGATGGCGGCGAGGTGATAAGAACCGTATCCGCGCCGGCCTTTTCGACTGCGGCTGCAATTTCACGGCGTTTATCCGCGGAAGCTTTGCCGGCGAATTTAATATCATGAGGTTTGACCACACCGCTTGGCAGCGGCGGCTGATCGTTCCAGGCGGCATCGACCGGGTTTTCTGAAACGGCGATGAGCGTAAAGCCTGCTTTTTTTTCGGCAGCTTGCAGCCGCTTCACGCTTGCCATTGTGTGCAGCATGGGATCATAGCCAATACGCGCGCCTGCGCTTGCGTTTTCTGCAAGCCATTTGTCCGGCGGCATTTCCGTTAAATCTTCGTAGCTGAAATATTCGCCATCAACCTGTTGGCGCACCTGCAGCGTATAGCGCCCGTCGGTGAACATGATTGCGCGGTCTGTCATGACAATCGCAGCGCCTGCGGAACCCGAAAAGCCTGACGGCCACATTAACCTCTCGGCATAGGCCGGAATATATTCATTTTGATATTCATCATCATGGGGGATGACAAAGCCATCGAGGTTTTGTTTTTTCATTTCCGCGCGCAAAAGCGGCAGATGGTTGCCTGCAAAACTGCGGTCGGAAACGGGTTCATAGGTTTGAAACATCAAAGATCACTTTGTCAAAAATTGCCGGGCGATTGCAGGCAATATTGCCCTTTGCCTCGCCCGCCACAAGGGGGGCTCAAGATACGATAGTACTTCAGTCTGATCTTGTACTGGCAGGTTTTCTCAAAAAAAGTCATTCACATGGTGATTTTGGATCGGCTGGAACTCGCCAAAGGCGGTCATAGCCCAACTGAGTTTCGGCCTTAATGCATCCCTCTAGATGCCAGTCCTAATTTTTTCAGGTGCACCCTCTCAAACATAAATATGCCTCCAAATATCAAGACTGCGGCAAACGAAAAAAATCGTGAAACAGGGATGCCATAAAAACCCACCGGTATGCCTCCATAAACCCAAATCACGATTGCCAAAACAGTGGCCACAGACATCAAGATCATTATGGCAACCGCCAATATCCGTGCATAGAAATTCACAAAAACACCTGCAATTGCGATCAATACGATCATTCCCGATAGGAAACTCGCCGGCCCTAATTTCGTTATGTCAAAGACTCCTCCAGGCACGCCCAGATAGATTCCGACTGACAAGATTATCAACGCATTTAATATGTTTCCAAGCCTATTGCTCATGATTTTTTGATAACCTCAACTGACTGCAGTCATCCCACCTTGTAGTCTTTTGAATTTCGAATGGGAAAATCTATCACAAGTTCCCAAAAGGTACGAATGTCCATTTTGGGCCAATAATAGCGTGAGCAGCGGCGACGTTGAGTGGCTTCTGGGCGACCTAAAACCGCCATGATAATTAAACTGAGACACTACCCAAGGCGCGCCTACTCCTTGACAAAAAGCAATACAGGCCATGTCTGCTGATCAAGTCGGTTGATGAGGCGAAAGCCAGCTGTTTCATACGTGCTGACGACGCCTGGTTCCTGCTCAGTCATCAATCCCGCCAGCATCACCCGGCCATTTTTTTTCACGTGATCGGCCATATCCGGGGCCAATTCTGAAAGCGGTCCCGCAAGAATATTGGCAAATACAAAATCGAAAGGCGCCGCGGCCGCTATTTTATGGTGGTCGAAACCTGCCGCTGTAACAGTTTCGACCTTGTCGCCGGCGCCGTTGAGCGCTGCATTTTCGGCCGCGATTGAAACTGAGTTTTCGTCAATGTCGCTGGCCAGCAAACGGCGCCCCCACAATTTTGCCGCCGCGATCGAAAGGACAGCGGACCCGCAACCCAAATCCAATATGGTCTTCGGCGCAAAGCCGGCAAACCGATCCAAGAGAGTCAAGCATCCCGCTGTCGTCGGATGATGGCCGGTGCCGAACGCCTGATTGGCGTCAATGCGGATTGGAATATCGCCGTCCGCGTTTGGCAGCTTGTCCGTATCGTGAACGCCATAAAGAACAAACCGTCCGGCGCGGACAATGCCCAGTCCTTCCAGGGAATGCGCGACCCAATCGACATCGGGCAACGCTTCCGAGGCTCCGGCGCCAAGGCCGCCATGTTCGGCGACAAGTTCATTCACCGCATCAATATCGGGGGCGATTTCAAAATACGCCTCAAGCCGCCAGGCGCTGTCGCTGTCTTCAACTGTGGCGTCATCCTTGGTGAGACTCACGGCGCCGGCGGGCGGCCAGAGTATTTCACTCAGGGCGTCGCCAGCGGCTTCAAGGGGCGCGCGCTCGCCCCGCCATGTGATTTTTTGAGAGGGCATATTTTTTCTGCGCGCTACCGATGACCCCAGTCATCACGATCATTGCTGTTGTTGGGCGACAGGCCGAGTTGATCGCCTTCGGTCGTAACGCCGAGTCCCAGGACGGTACGGTTAGCATAGGCGAAATAAGCGGCGACCTGATTGATTTCAAGAATCTCGCCGTCGTCCCAGCCAGCCGCGCGAAGCTGTTCAATCTGCGCTTCAGCGATGTATGCAGGCGCAGTGGTCAATTTGGCGGCGTAATTCAGGGCTGTGATTTCCTTTTGCGAGAGCGCAGGCGTTACAATGACGCCGCTTTCAAGCGCTTCAGCTAAAGCTGATTTGATCACGCCGGATTTTTCTTCATCATTTAACAGTTTGCGCAAGCCTTCAAAGTGATGCGCGACGCAATAATCGCATTGATTGATGAGGCTCACATATACGCCAATGGTTTCGAGCAGCCATTTTGGCGTTGTGTTGGCGCTGTGATGAAGAACGTTTTTATATAACGCCATATGGCCTTCAAGAGAGGCCGGGCGCAGGCTGTGCGCGGTCAGGATATTGTCGATGCGGCCATCGGGTCCTTTGATGCGCTCATAAATTACTTTGAGCCGCCCCCCGGCGCTATCAGGCGAAATGGTTTTGATAAAGGTGATAGTATTGATCCTGTTGCTGATTACGCCGCTTCCACAAATGTATCGATCACTTTTTTCAAACCGGAATGTTCAAAGTCAACAGTCAGCTTCTGGCCTTCGATGGATGATATTTTTCCATATCCGAATTTTTGGTGAAAAACCCGGACGCCGATTTCGAATTTGGAATTTCCCGGCGCACTGACCGATACGGTTTTGGCGCGGCCTTCAATGAGGGGCGCTGAAGAAGCGGGGCGGGCGTTTGCCGCACGCGCCCGACGCCAGCCTGGATTGTCGTAGTAAGCATCTTCTTTAAGTTTTGTTCCATCGAAAGATGAGTGGCTGGCGAAGCTTTCCGCCGTATTGCCGTAAAGGCCAGGTTTAGAGACGACTTCAACATGGTCTTCCGGTAATTCGTCGACAAAGCGCGACGGAATGGCCGTTTGCCAACGCCCGTAGATCTGGCGATTGGCCGCAAACGAAATGCGGCAACTTTGTGCGGCGCGGGTAATGCCCACATAGCCAAGGCGGCGTTCTTCCTCGAGAGCGACCGCGCCTTTTTCATCAAGAGAGCGCTGGGATGGAAAAATCCCTTCTTCCCACCCCGGCAGGAACACAACTGGAAACTCCAATCCCTTTGCTGCGTGAAGCGTCATTAGCCAGACCTGGCCATCGCTCGTGGCTTCACTCAGCTCGGACACCAAGACCACATGATCAAGATAGCCTTCCAGCGTGTCGAATTCGGAAACAGCCTGGATCAGCTCCTTCAGGTTGTCGAGCTTGCCGGGCGCTGTCGGGGATTTTGAATTCTTCCACATATCGATATAGCCGGATTCTTCGAGCACAAGTTCCGCAAGATCAGCCGGCGCCATGTCTTTGGCGTCACGGGCCCAGCGATCAATCGTATCGACAAAATTGACCAGTGACCGGCGCGCAGCGGCGTGCAGATCGTCGCTCTCCAGGGCATGGCGCGCGGCGACCATCAGCGGAATGTTTTTTGCGCGGGCCAGTTTATGCAGAACCTGCAGCGCTTTGTCGCCCAGACCGCGGCGCGGCTTGTTGATGATTCGGTCGAAGGCCAGATCGTCATCCTGGCTGCGCAAAAGACGCAAATAGGCGAGGGCGTCGCGGTTTTCTTCGCGTTCGTAAAAGCGCGGACCGCCGACAACGCGATAAGCAAGGCCAAGCGTGTTAAAGCGTTCTTCAAAGGCGCGCATCTGAAACGACGCGCGCACCAAAACCGCCATGTCGCTGAGCGAGCGGCCCCTGCATTGTTCCGCTTCAATATCGTCGCCGATCAGCCGCGCTTCTTCGTCGCCATCCCAGACACCGCGAATTTTGACGCTTTCGCCTTCGGTGAGATCCGTCCACAGGGTTTTGCCGAGGCGGTCCTTGTTTGCGGCGATCAGCCCCGATGCAGCGCCAAGAATTGCCGGCGTCGAACGGTAATTGCGTTCCAGGCGGATGACTTTGGCGCCCGGAAAATCCTTTTCGAAGCGCAATATGTTTTCCACCTCGGCGCCGCGCCAACCATAGATAGATTGGTCGTCATCGCCGACACAGCAAATATTTTTATGGCTTTGCGCGATCAGGCGCAGCCAGAGATATTGGGCGACATTGGTATCCTGATATTCGTCAACCAGCATATAGGAAAATCGCCGCTGATATTCGGCGAGCACATCAGGGTTGTTTTGAAATATCGTCAGATTGTGAACAAGAAGATCGCCGAAATCGGCGGCGTTCAGCGTCGTCAAGCGCGCCTGATAGGCTTTATAAAGATCAATCCCCTTGCCGTCGGCGAAATGCCAGGCTTCATTTGCCGGAACCTTTTCAGGCATCAGGCCTCTGTTTTTCCAGCCGTCAATCACGGTGGCGAGACCGCGTCCGGTCCAGCGCTTTTCATCGATCCCTGCCGCTTCGATCACCTGTTTCGCGAGACGGGTCTGGTCATCGGCGTCGAGGATCGTGAACGAGGATTTAAGCCCAACGAGCTCTGCGTGACGGCGTAATATCTGTGCGGCGATGGAATGAAACGTGCCGAGCCATTGCATGCCCTCGACGCTGTCGCCGACCAGCTTTTCGATCCGCGCCTTCATTTCACGGGCGGCTTTATTGGTGAAGGTGACCGCCAGAATCTGCCAGGGCTGGGCTCGCCCGGTAAACAAGAGGTGGGCCAGCCGCGTGGTCAGGGCGCGTGTCTTGCCGGTGCCGGCCCCGGCGAGCATCAACACCGGCCCTTCTGTTGCGAGCACGGCCTCGCGCTGTTCATCGTTTAGATCTTTGAGGTAAGCTGCTGATTCTGCTTGATTTTCACCATAGGCGCCAGCCCGCGCCGCGGCCACGGCGCGCTCGGATATTGTTGGCTTTCGATCTGGCTCGGCGCTCATAACGGCATCCTAGTCCTATGAGAACGATTCTGGAACATCCTGACATATTGGGTATCGCGGAATTTGCAATATGGCGCAAAATAAGGGTTATAGGGGTGCTGTAGGGAGAGAGCGCAATTCAAAACAAGGAGGAGACCGGATGTCCGGTAAATTTGAGCTCTATAAGGATAAAGCAGGCGAGTTTCGCTTTCGATTGAAGGCCGGCAATGGCGAGAACATTCTCGCCAGCGAAGGCTACAAGGACAAAGGCAGCGCTGAAAATGGCATTGCGTCGGTCAAAAAAAACGCCGCTGACAAAGCGCGTTTTGAGATTAAACAGTCCACGAGCGGCAAGCCGTATTTCGTTTTGAAGGCGGCGAACCATCAAGTCATCGGTCAGTCGCAGATGTATGATTCCGAAAGCGGCGCCAAAAGCGGCGTGTCGTCGGTGATGACCAATGCGCCGGACGCGCCGGTGAACGATCGGACCGGCTAATAGAGCTATGGTTATTGCATTTGGAAAACGCCGCCTTTTAAGGCGGCGTTTTTTTATCAATGGAGGCGATGGCGCCATGAAAGATGCTGTAGTATTTTTGCTTTAGGTTCTTGTTTTCGCATGATGTTTCCGAATGTCTGGCGGCTTTGCCGCCAAACGGTCCCCGTTAAAGGCTTCGCCTTTAACTTCGCGTTATGCTTTAAGCAGCGGTAACTCTGCAGTTTCAAGCGCGATCAATCATTATGACCCATCCAGTGTTCACTCATCGTCTGGCGGAAAACTCCGATATCCCGGCCATCATCGCGCTCATGCAGGCGTCAATTGCAGAAAATATGAAAGACTTTCTCTCAGCAGAGGAAATCAAAGCCGCCCAGGAAACCATGGGGCTCGATACGACATTAATCGAAGACCAGACCTATTTCATGATCGAGACCGTTTGTGACGGTGAGACAGTCGCCGTTGGTTGCGGCGGCTGGGGTAAGCGCCGGACGCTTTATGGCGGCGATCACACAAAGGGGCGCGATGACAGCTTTGCGGACGCCGCCACCGACGCTGCGCGTATCCGTGCGATGTATACGCATCCTGACTGGACGCGGCAGGGGATCGGCGCGTTGCTGCTTGAGCTCGGCGAGAACGCCGCACGCGATGCTGGCTTTAGAACAATAGAGCTTGGCTCGACTCTGCCGGGCGAACCGCTGTATCGGGCCAAAGGCTACAGGGAATTTGATCGTGTGATTGAAGTTGCCGCGAATGGATCAAGAAACACGATTATCTCGATGCGCAAGACGCTGTAGACCTACGACGGCGCGCCGGAAAAAAGAATTCTTCGCTTCGCGCTGATCCTGTCGCCGAACCGCCTGACACCGTCGGCGCGCATCTCCAATGCGGGCCCCGCCAGATACGCCTCCATCGCCGCCCGATCGCGCAGGCGATAGTGACAGGTGATTTCGTTTTTATTTTCGGAATTGAAAAACAACGCTGCTGACTGAAACCCGTCGAATGTCAGCATTTCGTCCATATGCGGCCGCAGCCAGGAGAGATAATCGTCCCGCGCTTCCGGTGCGACTTCGATGACGACTTCGTAGAGGATTGTCGAATCTATTGTTTTCATTGATAAACCTCTGTTGCAGAACGGGCATAGTCATTCACATTTTCTACTTTGTGGATGTTCTCTGTTCTTTTAACATGTAATATTACTTCGTTACGCATGGGGACAAGATGACGAAGTTTACCAGTTCGCCGTCATTAACGGCCAATTCTGCGGCGGCAAATCCAAACCGGCACCGCAGCTCATACCTGACGACAATGTTACTGTCATCGACGGCGTCATTTGCAATGACCGCAGCCCATGCCAGTTCTTACGAAGTTGACGATATCAGCGTCTTCAATACGGTCAATGTCGAGGATTATCTCAACACATTGCCGCAATTCGTCCCGAGTTTTGATTCGTCGTCGAACAATCCAGGCGATGGAAGCGCGCGGCTGAATTTGCGTGGCCTCGGCGCCGAGAGAACGCTGGTCCTGATTGACGGCCGGCGTTTTGCACCTTTCGGCGGCAGCAACATTATTGACGTCAATTCCATTCCGGCCGCGCTTGTCGAGCGTGTCGAAATTCTGACCGGTGAACGTGCGGCGCGCTATGGGTCAGGCGCGATCGGCGGCATTGTCAATTTTGTGTTGAAGGATGACTTTGAAGGCGTCGAGCTTAACGCTTCGCACGAACTATCCGCTGCAGGCTGGGACGCAAATACAACCAACATCTCGTTGGCCGTTGGCGGCAATTTCGGTGATGGCCGCGGAAAAACAAGCTTCCTTGCATCCTACACCAACCGTGAATCATTATTGCAGGGCAAAAGGGAGTTTTCGCAAACCACGCTCACGGATCCGGGCCCAAACGGGACGGCGCTTATTGAAACGGGATCACTTATTACCACTCTCAGCGCCCGGTTGCGTAATATCGATTCAAATAACTTTGGGCTAACAAATCTGGGCATTAACCCCGGCTCTCCACTGCCGTCGACAAATGCAAATTTCCCGTCAAATTTCTTCATCGAGGATCTGGACCCGGCATGCGGCGCCAACAACGCCAATCAGTGTTCGGGCGTACACATAGGTTTGGATGGGCAGACAGTTCTCGGATTTCGTTCCGCCGGTCCGAACATCGATTTATATAATTATGCGCCTTCAAATTACCTGCGTCTGCCGCAGGAACGTTATAATATTGCGGGCTTTGCATCCTATGAAATAAACGATCACATTGAAGCCTATATGCGCGGGCTGTTTGCAAATACGGCTACTGCAACGCAACTTGCACCAACGCCTGCAAATCTATTACTGACCGTTAATCTCGACAGCCCGTTCCTGACGGCTAATTCGATTTTGCTAAACTTGATCTCCGGCTCAAGGGCAAATCTCGGCAATGGAACGGCGCTTCTTCGTATCGGAAAGCGCTACGAGGAATCCGGATTCCGGCGTTCGGCGCATGACAAGACAACGTTTCAATTGGCGACCGGTCTTCGCGGCGACCTTAACGACGTCTGGTCTTACGATTCCTATTTTGGCTTCTCTCGATCAACCAACTCTGAGATTTTCGGTGGAAACATATCGCGGTCTGCCGTGCAGGCGGCTTTGCTTTGCGATGGCGGACCGACGGCAGTGGCAAGTGGTTGCGCGGCGCCGGCGCTCAATCTTTTTGGCGGGTCAGGTTCAATTTCGCCTGCCGCAGCAGCTTTTATATCGCGCAGGGCAATCACGGTAACTGAAGTTGAAGAGATTCAATGGGTCGGTACGCTTGCGGGTGATCTTGACAGCATTCGTACGCCATGGGCGGCCTCGGGCGCTGCAGTTGTTTTCGGCCTTGAATATCGTGAGATGTTTGCCAACAGCATACCGGACTCGGTTCTGGGCCCAGACGTAATCGGATTTAATCAAACCCTTCCGGTCCGGGGGCGATACGATGTTTACGAAGCGTTTGGCGAGGTGACGATTCCTGTTATTAGCGGCGTCACCTTTATTGACAGTTTTTCGATCAATGGGGCCTATCGCTATTCCGACTATTCCATTTCAAATGTCGGCGGCGTTCATACATTTTCGGTTGGTGGCGACTGGTCGCCTATTCCGGAACTGCATTTCCGCGCTCAATTCCAACGCACAGCTCGGGCGCCGAATATCAGCGAGTTGTTTAGCCAGGAAACCAACTTCTTTCCTGGCGTTTCGGACCCCTGTTTAGCCGGTGGTGGATTTGCACCGCCTTCGCCAGTAACTGTATCTACTTGTATCGCGGCTGGTGTTCCTGCGGCGGTGATCGGGACGATATTCCTCCCGCACTCGCAAGTGCAAGTCTTTAAAGGGGGAAACCCAAATCTATTCCAGGAGACAGCCGATACGCTGACAATCGGCATGATTTGGCGGCCGGAAATTATCGATGGCTTGGAGTTGCGAGTCGATTATTATGATATTGATGTGGATGCCGCGATCGGGCCGATCCCGCTGCAAACAGTGCTCAATGAATGTCATATAGTGGGCATTCAAGAAGCGTGCGATTTACTCATCGGCGCGCGCGATCCGACGAACGGACTTCTCGGCGTCAACGGCTTTATTCCAAGGCTCGGCGCGGTCAATATTGGCAATATCCAGGCGCGAGGAATTGATTTTGACTTGGGGTACAGCATTGGCGCCCTAGGCGGTACACTGAACGCGAACTATGTTGGTTCTTACACACTGAAATCGACCAGCCGAGCGTCACCACTGGGTCTTGTTGTTGAATGTGCAGGCGCTTTTGCCGGTTTCTGCGGTGAGCCGAATCCCAAATATAAACACGCGGCGCAAATTGGTTATGAAAAAGGGCCGCTGTCCGTAAATTTTCGCTGGCGGTATCTTAGTGGCGTTACTGTGGAGACATCATTTGCAGGATTCGTCAGCGATCTCTCCGACCATATTAATTCGGCAAACTATATCGATGTTGAAACGCAGTATTCGCTGCGAAATAATCTGGATATCTCCCTCGGAGTGCGGAACATCACCGGAGAAACGCCGCCGATATTGGGCTCAACCGTCGCGGAGCAAGCCAACACCTGGCCGGCGACCTATGAACATTTGGGGCGTCAGGTGTTCTTTGGGGCCTCGCTGCGCTTTTAAAGCTTACGCTCTATCATCCCCGGCGGGCCAATAATATCCTTCAAGGCTTCTTCGCAGCCATCATCAACAAACGCCACGTCGTCGATCAAAAATCTTAAAACCTTTTTCGCTTCGGCGCCGTCTTTGCTGCGCATGCTGAGTGAAACTTTGCTGGCGCGTTCGCCAAGATAATATGCGCCCGCCATATGCCGCCACCGCACTGTATCTTTGGTCCATTCAAAATCTACTTTTGCCGGCGCAAGTTTTACGCCCGCATCCGTCCAGCCATTGATGGTGAGTTCAAACGGCTCGCCTTCCTTGCCGCCGGTGGGATAGATCGCCATGGCGACGACGCAGACCGGCGCTGCAAACGTAATTTCCAGCGGCGCATTGAGATAATCAAGATATCCGGCGGCAAATTTGCCGCTTGGCGCTGCTTCATAAGTGCACATTGAGTCATATTGAAAATGGCGTTGACCTTCGCAGATTTGCCGCGTCAGGCCATCAGCGAATGTAACCCCAAACGCCTCATGATAGGCCGCGCCGATGTCGTCGCCATGGGCGCCGGGCGGCGTTTCGAATGTGATGACGGCATATGGCGGATCGTCTGAGGCTTTCGCCGCGTCGCCCACAAGTGAGATGGAACCTGTTTCGGTCGCCGGATTGGTGTCGCGATCCGGATCGGCGCCGATGCCATTTTCGTGCACCTGATGATCGCCATGATCATGAGCGCTCGCCGAGCCATCGTCATGGGGATGCGCTGAAGCGCTTGCGATTGCAAACAACGCCGCGCCGAAAGCTGGACAGGCAATATTGCGGTTCATGAGCATTCCCCGAGGGCATAATACACTGGCATGGCGGCGCGTCCAACTCTTCGAGGGTTGAGGAAAACGCTTGATTTCCATTGCCTATTCCGGTGCGAAGGATTTTCGCCGAAAAGTGATCCGATTTCCTGCGGGTGGAAGGCGTCATGCGACGAATGGCGGTTGACGGGGCTTGCGTCGCCGGTGCTAATTCGCGCGGGCAATAAAATGAGGGGTTTTTGATGTTAAAGCGAAACAACGCCTTTTTGGCGGGCGCGTGGTTGGCGCTTTCCGCCTGCGCCAATATAGCGGCGCCAGTTGATCCTGCTGCGGTTGCTGCGGCGGCAATAGTTTCCGGGAAATTGACTGAGGCGGCGCGCATTGAAGGAGATGTCGCTTACCTCGCGGACGATGCGCGCGAAGGCCGGGAAGCGGGAACACGCGGCTATGAAAGCGCTGCTCACTATGTCGCTGCCCGCTTTGCTGCAATTGGCCTTGAGCCTGCGGGAGATGATGGCTGGTTTCAACAGGTGCCCTTGCGCGCTGCGACGCCGGTGTTGGAAGCTGCGGCGGTATCGATCACGGACGCCGGCGGCGAAACGACAACGCTGACGCATCTCGATGACTTTCGCGTGTTTCCATCGCTTGATGCTGCTTCGTTCGACATAAATGCGCCAGCGGTTTTCGTCGGCTTTGGCGTTTATGCGCCGGACGCAGGGCATGATGATTATGAAGGTCTCGATCTTAACGGAAAAATCGCCGTCTATTTTCAAGGCGCGCCGGATTTTTTTGACAGTGAACAGCGCGCGCATTTTGGTTCCGGCGGGGCAAAATCAAAAGAAGCTGCTGCGCGCGGCGCCATTGGGACGATCTCGCTGATGAACAGCGAGCGCCAGCAACGCACGCCCTGGGAACGCTTTATCGCCAATCCTTCGCGCATTTCCATGACATGGGTTAGCCCGGACGGGCGAGCGGATATTTCGGGCCCGGGCATCAGGGGCAGCGCGGTTTTGCATCCTGACAAGGCAGAGATGCTGTTCGAGGGCGCAGCGAGAACCTATTCAGAAATGCTCGCGGAAGCCGATGAGGAAGGCGTCGCACCAAGCGGTTTTGACCTTGCCGTAACGGTTTCAATGGCAGGCGCCATCTCCCGGCGCGATGTGACAAGTCCAAACATTGCTGGCGTCATTTCCGGCGCCGATCCAGTGTTAAAACATGAATATGTCGTTCTGACGGCGCATCTCGATCACACAGGTGTTAATCAGCGCCTGGTCGATGAAGGAAAAGACGGCCTTCACAACGGCGCCATGGACAATGCCCTTGGCGTCGCGACGATGCTGGAAGTTGCGAACCAGCTGACGCAGGGCGAGCCGCCCGCCCGCAGCATTATCGTTCTGGCGGTTACGGCGGAAGAAAAAGGCCTGCTCGGCGCAGATTATTTTGCGCATTTTCCAACTGTCGCGAAAGAAAATATTGTCGCCAATGTCAATCTCGATATGCCGGTGATGCTTCATTCGTTTAACGACATCGTCGCCTTTGGCGCCGAACATTCCTCGCTCGGACCAATTGCCGATGCGGCGGTCGCCGCCGCCGGGCTGAAGCTGTCGCCGGACCCATTCCCGCAGCTGGGCGTTTTCACGCGCTCGGATCATTATCGTTTTGTCGAACAGGGCGTACCGGCGGTTTATCTGTTTCCCGGGTTCGGCAATGGCGGTGAAGAAAAATTCAATCAGTTTATGGCCGAGCACTATCACAAGCCGAGCGATGATCTTTCCCTGCCGATCCTTTATGATGATGCGGCCCGGTTTGCTGACGTGAATTACCGGATCGCATTGGCGATAGCGCAAAGCCCGGTGCGGCCTTTTTGGAATGAAGGCGATTTCTTCGGCGATCTTTTCGCCGGCGAATAAAGCCGGTTGCGACCGGGGCGGCGGGCGGCAAAAGCGCCGGGCGAAGTTGACGATGTCGTCAACGAGATCCGTTTGGCGGCTTCGCTGTCAATCTTTCGCGCAATAGGTTGCGCAGCAACGAATCTGGATCATGTGGTGATTTTTATTCATCGCCCAATGATCCAGACCCGCCTTTTTAAATCAGTTGATCTCGTAAATGATCGTTACATTTGCGGTCACGACCGATTCGCCGGCCTGAATCGGAACCGATGAGTCAGAGACGGCTTCCATCCGCATCATGCGGGGCTGCGGCGACGGCGCAGAGGCGTAGCCGTCATTAATCGTCAGCATGGATCCTAAACGAACGCCTGCGGCCGCAGTCAACAGTTCCGCCGTGGCGCGCGCCCTTGCGACGGCGTCTTTGCGGGCGTCATCCTGCAAGGGCTTCGGATTTGCAAAAGTAAAGGAAATGCCGCCGAGAGAATTCGCGCCGGAGGCGACAGCCTGGTCAATGACTGCGCCTGCGCGGGAAAGGTCGCGCAATTTGACGGTGAGGTTGTTCGAAGCCGTATAGCCGAGCAGGGTCGGGTTCGAGCGATTGCGTTCGTAATCGTAGCGCGGGTTGATCGACAGGCCCGAGGTCTGGATATCGCGGTCTTCGACGCCAAGGTCCTTCAGTGTTGCAATTGTTTCGGTCATTGCAGCGGAATTGTCGCGCAGCGCCGCGGCGGCAGTCGCCCCGTCAGTGCGAACCCCGATAGACAGAACCGCCATGTCTGGCGCGGCGGCGGCTTCACCCTGACCGGTAACCGTGATCGTGCGCGGCGCGGTTTCGTTTTCCGCGCTGGCCTGGGGAAGCGTGCATGCCGTCAACGCGATGGCCGCGACAATGATAAATGTGTTCTGGATGCTCATAAATTCTCCCTTGTTCGGTCTGACCAAATCGCAGCAAGGCGACAAAATCAAGGCATAATCATGGACGGTGAAAGACGGGGCTGGCGAAACGCCAAAATTCGCGAAAGTTAAGGGTTCATCAGCCCGACAATTGCTGATAAGAGGGCGCTCCCTTGAGGGCCCCTGGCTCCGGAAGGGCCTGTAGCTCAGTTGGTTAGAGCCGGCCGCTCATAACGGTCTGGTCGCTGGTTCGAGTCCAGCCGGGCCCACCAATGTTTATTTGAATAATCGACGTTATTGAACCCGCCGGGCCGGTTCAAGTATTCTCTTGGCGCATACTTTCTTTTCTCAAATGACTATTGATATCCGCGTTGGGCCGGGAATCGAACCAGAGTAAGAGGGGAAAGACAAGACGCGAAAGAAAACAGGGACCGGCCAATGTCGAAGAACATCTTCGCCGATAATCACGCCCGAAGCGTTGTGCCGGAAGCGGAGCTTGTCTCCGGCGTCACCCTTGCCGTGGTGCTGATCGGATTGATGCTGACCCTGCCGATGTTCGTGCTTGGCGGCGAAATGCTGACCGGGCTCGGTGCAAAGCAGGGGATCGCCGCGTTCTTTGTCGCCGGCCTGTTGCTGGCGGCGCTCGCCTCGGTCACCGGTATGATCGGCGCACGCACACGGCTGTCGACTTATTCAATCATCATTGCCCCTTTTGGAACCCTTGGCGCGAAAGCCCTTACTGCGCTTCTCACTACTGTCGCCGTGGGCTGGTTCGGCGTCACCGTCGGCTTTTTTGGCGAAGCCGTCGATGTTGCGCTGCGCGAGGTCGCGGGTGTGGAATATCCTGCATGGATTTACGGGCTTGCCGGCGGCGCGCTGATGACGGGCACGGTGCTGTTCGGCTTTAAGGGCATCGATTTTTTAAATCGCATCGCCGTGCCGCTGCTGGTGCTTGTTTTGCTCTGGTCCGGCGCCACGCTTGTCGGTCAGTCATCTTTCGCTGAGTTGTGGAACATGCAGGGCCGGCCCGAGGCGTCGATCAAGACATTCGGGCTCGGCGTTTCCGCGCTTTTGGGAATCGCCGCCGCGCTGGCGGGCGGCATGCCGGATCTGATGCGCTTTGCCCGCACCGGGAAAGACGTGCTGGTCGCATGCTTTGTCAGTTTTGGGAGCCTGTCGATCGCGCTCACCATTCTGGCAGGCGCACCGGGTCTCGTCACCGGCAGTTCCGACTTCACTTCAAATCTCATCGCCATCGGGCTCGGCGCGCCGGCGCTGGCGACCCTGATCCTCGCAACCTGGACAACCAACATCATCAATCTGTACGCAGCCTCGCTCAGCCTTGGGCGGTTGATCGGCAACCGGCCCGACTGGATGCTCACTGTCGGCGCGGGCGCCGCCGGCGCCGCGTTCGCGCTCGCCGGCGTCACGCAATATTTTATCGGCGTCCTTTTTGTGATCGGCGCCATGGTGCCGCCCATCGCCGGCGTTTACATTGTCCATTATTTCCTGACGCACGAGGCCGGTGAAACAACCATGGTGAAACTGCGCCCCACCGCCGCGATCGCCTGGGCCCTTGGCGGCGCCGCCGCGTTCACAACGACGTTCACGGAGCTTTCCCTGACAACCGTTCCGGCGATTGACGCCTTTGCGGTTTCGGCGCTGGTTTACGCCGCGATCACGCTGGCGTTGGGGCGGCGCACGGCGGAGAAGAATTGATGGCCGTTCAACGGATCGGTGATGATGATCATCCGGAGATAAGCTTTTTGCGTTTGAGGTTTTCACATGCTTTGCGGATTTCGGTTTCGGGCTCGCCCAGTTCCGTCGCCAAATCTCTGTAAGAGAGCATTTTTTGGTCGCGCCGCGCCCGTTGAATCAGGCGCATGATGTCCGCCTCTAAGGCGGCGAGCTTTCCGGCGCCGCCTGCGCTGTCCTTAATGCTTCCGCCGGTCGACATCACGCCCTTCCGGTAAGGAATTTTTTTTCAATTTCCAAAAACCTAAGGCGCGCCGGCATGACGCCATCCTAGAATCGCCGCCGTAGAAAACACACCTGTTGTTGCGTATTACTTTCATATCAAAGAACCACAGCCGGAATTGTCGTATCGGTGTCAATTATGGTTCCGCATCGCCAAACGGCTGGGCGTTTACGCCTCTTATATTTCCAAATACGAAAATGGAGAACCGCGGTTGGACGTAGTCGAATTTCTGGCCGTCGCCGAAGTAATCGGTTTCGATCCAAAGGAAATATTTGCAGAATTAGAGGTGTGAGTTTTTGCGGCGGCTATGTTTGATTGTCTTAATTTCAGATAACCAAAAACATAGTATAAATGAAATACCCATCTGAATTTGGAATGGGTGACAGGGTGGTCAAGTCTCGGAATTGAACAGCACAATGCGCCGATTGCCCTGTTGATCGCAAAATGTGAAGCGGCGAACCTCACCCAGACAGCGCTTGCAAAGAGCCTTGGCGCGCACCAGTCGTTGATCGCCGGGATTGACAGCGGACAGCGGCGTATTTTTGTTGTGGAGTTTTTGAAACTGGCGGAGGCGCTTGAATTCGACCCGGCTCAGGCGCCGCGCGATATCAAGACGCCAGCGAAACGACGCTGCGAAAGTGAGTGGGAAGGCGCTTCACGGCGGCTTCGATTGTTTGTACGCGCCGTTGATTTTGCAATAGCTTGCCGACAGCTCCACAAAATCGACCACTGCGCCAAACCGCAACAGACGCTTCAGGTCGTTAAGCGCGGCCATGGCGCTGGCGTGTTCATATTCCGCGACGCCCGGACCGGGCTTGCCCGGCGTACAATAGGTGCGGATCCAGTAATCGAGCGCGCGATAATTAGCGCACGCGGTTGCGAGGCTATCGTTACCGTTTATGTCGCGGCTCTTGCCGGTCATTGGACGGGCGCTCGTAACAATCGATCCCGGCGCCGGGGTCGTGGAAGTGTGTGCCTGGCGCCGGGACCATAGGCGACCGCATCCGGTGGTGGCTCGGGGCGTTTGCGGCCGCGAGGGATTGGCTGATTGTGTTGCATGATGTGCGTCTGATTCCCTCACCATTAGGCGTATCGATCCCGCGCGGCGTTTTTGCGGCGGGCATTTGGTTATTTCCCAGTTAATGAAGACAAGCACGGCGCAGCGTTCCCTGATGCAAAGAGTCGGAAATTTTGAAAACCTTCGCGAAGACGGGTCAGCTGCCCTTGAGCACTTCAATCGGCCGGTAGTCGAGATCAATGCCGAAAGCGCGGGGGCCGACAACCTCCAGGGCCGCCGAGGTGCGCAGGAGATCCGGGGCGGCCAGCCCGAAGACCGTCACGCGCTGGCCGTAGCGCAAATTTTCCGTGGTGATCGCGTCACCCATGTCCTCTTCGAGAATTGTGATGATGTCGGGCACGAGCGCGGCGATGCGCCCGTCAATGCGGACAATCAGGTTTTCGTTCTGGAACTCGATGGCGCATGTCTCGCCGCTAATGCTGTTTTCGAGATCGATTGCTCCTCTCACAAAGCCGCCGCCGGTTTTCGGCTGGCAGCGCGTGACGGCGCCGGTGAACAGCTTTGCGGCGTAACGCGCCTTTTTGCGCTGATTGTGAAAATATCCGATGATCGCATCAATCGGGTCGCGTTTTTCACGGCTTGCGGCGAGCGCCGCCCGGCCAATGTCGCGCGACAGCGAAATCGTGCCGCGAATGGCGGCGGATTTAAAAAATTTTCCGGACATCGGATAGATCGCCCCCATGGCGAGGCCGCCCATAGCGACGACGGCGTTGCGGCCGAGTTCCTCAGCCGCGCGGTTATCGTCCGCGTCAACGATAACTGCATTCATGTGATCGTTGACGACAATGACGGGCGCAGCGCGGCCGCCATAAATGCCGAAAGTCATCATATCGCCTTTGGGAAAGGCGCGGCCCATGCCGTCAGCATCAATGACCGGAAGACCAAGTCTGAGACCGAGCGCGATCGGCAACACGGCGTTCAATCCGCCTGCTTCGGCCGCGACCAGGGCGTCAACCTTGCGCTGCAGGTGCTGTTCGATTCTTTCAACGGCGCCGGCCAACGCCGTCAGGCCGGGAAATTTTTCAAGCGCGACCGTGGGCGCGCCAATTGCGCCAAGGGCGACGACCAGCCAGCGATTATTGACTTTCGCGGGGTCCAGCAGCGTCGCGGGCCCATGCTTTTGAAGCGCCTGCATCAGGATCAGGCGGCCAAGATAGGGATCGCCGCCGCCGCCAGAAGCAAGAATGGCGGTTCCATAGATCACTTCGTCGAGATCATTCAATCCGATGCGTAATTGACGTCCAAACCGCATATCAACCGGCGCCTCCCCGTAGCGGATCGCCGACGACCTTCACGCGCACCGACGTTAATTTGCCTCCCGTATAAGGCAGCGGAATTTCTTCTACGTCGACCACGCGCAGCGTTGCCGGGTCCGCGCCGGCCGCGACCGCTTCCTGGCGCGCTTTTTCGATAACGGCGGCGACCGCCTCTGCGCCGTCGGTCCGGCTGTAATCGAAAATCTGTTCAGCCTGGCCGCTGAGCAGCGCAATGGCTGCGCCAATCGCATTTGCAACACCGGCGTGATCGGGGATGTGCAATCGCGCTGCGCCGGGCAGGTCATGGGAAACCAGAATGCGTCCGCCGCCGACGACGATGACGGGAATATCTTCCGCTCTTGTTTTCATCTTGTCGACAGTTTCGGCAATCATCGCCTGGATCAATCGGTCGGCGCGGGCCGTCTCTTTGGCCGGAAGGCCGGCGAGGTGCGCCGGATCGCCGAGTTTGACGCGGCCCGCGGCGACGGCAATGTCCGTCGCCGTCAGCACGTCGCCGCCATAAACCAGCGCCTTGCGGTTCAGTTCGGCGCCGACCGATTCCGGCCCCACGCGCAGCTTTTTTCCAAGCCGGACGATGCTGCCGCCGCCGAGCCCGATTGATATGATATCCGGCATTCGAAAGTTCGTTCGCACACCGGCGAATTTTCCCGGCAAAGACCGTTCGCGCGGGAAATGATTCTTCAAGACCCCGACATCGGTTGTCGTCCCGCCAATGTCGACGACGATCGCATTGTCACACCGCGTCAGCTGCGCTGCGCCGCGAATGCTGTTGGCGGCGCCGGAGGAATAGGTGCGCACCGGATTGCGCGCAGCGTATTCGGGCGACATCAGCGAACCGTCATTTTGTGAAACATAAAAAGGCGCGTCGATGCCGAGCGCACTCAGGGCGTTCGCAAAGCTCTCGACAATGGCCGCGCCGAGATTGCCAAGGGACGCGTTGATCAAGGCGGCGTTTTCCCGGTCAATCAGGCTCAGGCGGCCGATCCGGCTTGACAGGGTAACGAGCGCGCCGGGAATCTCTTGCGCGATGATTTCGCCCGCGCGTTTTTCCATTGTATCGTTAATGGTCGAAAAAATACATGACACCGCAATATTGCGAAGACCCCTGCGGCGCATGTTGCGGGCGGCGTTCCGGATCGCGGTCTCGTCAAGCGCTGCGGCCTCGCGGCCGTCAAACTCATAGCCGCCGCGCACCATATAAATATGACCGCCGAGCGACTGCTTCAGATCAGCCGGCCAGTCGAGCATGGGCTCAATGTCCTGACTGGAAGGCAGGCAAATACGCAAGATTGCTGAAGGCTGCAGCCTTTTGCCTTCGGTGAACGCATTCGTAAATTGCGTGGTGCCGAGCATCACGGCGCGGACATCAGCGACTCCCGCGCGCGCCGCCTTCAAGGCTTCGCCGATCGCGCTTTTTGCGCCCTCGCCAAAATTATCCTGTGTTTGGGTTTTGCACACGCCGATCACTTCATCGCCGAGAATGACTGCGGCGTCGGTGTTCGTGCCGCCTATGTCAACGCCAACGCGCAACACGATCTCCTCTGGGGCGCATGCAGTCTTATTTTGCAGTGTAAAAAATCATCACATAGTCAATGTTTGCATATCGGTCGAAATCGTTGAGTAAAAAGCAAAAATAAACCGGATTAAATGAAGACAGCCTCGACCATAATATCCCTAAATACAAATATAGTGTGTGTATCAGTTATACACATTGTTGACCGGTGGTTTTTATCCGGGTGCATCGCATTTGTGTGTGTCCCATGGGCGCGGCGCGCGCCGCGGATAATCAGCGCCTCATGGCGTCCGCCCCTGATAGATGATCCCTGATCAATAACGAGAATCTTGCCAGTCGAAATAACCGTAATAACCGGCGGCAATCATCAGTATCGTGACGTTCTGTGAAACCTGCAGAATTGCGGAGGGTGTCCTGATTGCGCTGATGGCGGTCACGCCCTGTCCGGGCTGCCCCATATATACTGCTGTATATTTCCAGAAAAACTATGACAGAATGAAGCTTGCGGTTTGAAGGCCTGCCGGAAGGCATATTGAGAATGGCGCGGGCGCCTCAATGCGTGTTTGCCGCGTTTACCCAAACGGGCCCGCGCCGCGACGCCCCCGCTTGGGCAAAAATGACCGGAGGCGCTGCAGGCCCGAAAATCCGGACAGCAGCCCTGAATTTCCACCAGGCCGCACCAAAAACCAGCCTTGCGGGCCGGGTTTTCGATGGGTGATATTCTAAACCATAGTAATTAATCGTGTATTTCATAGTTTTTCATGTATATTAGCCGGAAGGCGGGCCTTTATGCGCATGCATTTTTCTTTCGGTTTCACTGATTTCCGTGCCGTCAAACGGGGCGCGATACAGGCGAGCGCCTCAGGAACAGCGGTGTCCCGCGCGTTGGCCGGGCCGGGGCCGTGGACTGTTGTTTAGCGACGCCGTTTTTTAGGGAGAAACGTGAAATCGGACTCAACAGTCTATGGAACGCCGAATTTGCAGGGGTACAAACAGTATGAATATTGCCGACATGAATATGCGAACGAGACGCATGAAATGCGGGCGCCCAGCTTTGCTTGCCGGCGCCGCCGTTCTTGCCGGCGTCATCGCCGCGCCGGCCAGCGCACAACAGGGGGCGCAGCAGGGGAGCGATTCGGCCGGCGCCGATGGCGGCAGGGATGTCATCACGGTAACAACAGCGCGAATCCGGGAAGAGCCGCTCCAGGACGTACCCATTCAGATCAAAATGTTTACCGCGCCGGACATTATAAATGCAGGCATCGCGACGACACAGGATTTCATTGATTTAACGCCCAATGTTTCGCTGGACGATTCCTTTACGTACCTCAACACATTCGCTGTCGTCCGCGGTGTGACGCAAATCAATAATGCCGATTCCCCCCTCGCCATTATCGTCGACGGCGTGCCGCAAAACAATCAGCGGCAGTTCAAAATGAATCTCTTTGATGTCGAGCGGATCGAAGTTTTGATGGGTCCGCAAGGCGCCTTTTACGGCCGCAATGCGTCGGGCGGCGCGATCAATATTATCACCCGGCAGCCGACGAACGAATTTGAAGGATTTTTAAGCGGCGTTTATGGAAATGGCGACGCCGTTGAATTTACGGGGGGCGTCAGCGGCCCGCTTGTCGAAGACCGGCTTTTGTTTCGCGTCACCGGATCGTACAAACAGGATAACGGACGCATCGAAAATACGTTTCTGGGCCGGAATGCCGACACGATTGATCATGACTACAATATCCGCGGCAAGCTGACATATCTTGCAAGCGATAATATCACGCTGGATGCGCGCATGATGTATAATGATTTTGAAGCAGGTACGCTTTACGATTCATTTGTGCCAAGCGGCAATGCGAATGATTTTCAGGACCCGAGCAACAACCTTCCCGGCGACGCTGTTGGCGACGTATTTGAAGCGACGTTCAAGGCCGATGTGGATATGGGTTTTGCAACCCTGACGGCGATCACCGGCTATACGGAGCTTGACGAGGAAGTCCGCGGCGATATCGACTTTTCCAATCCGGTCAACAACCCCGCCGGCGGCTTCGGCTTCGGATCGCTCGGGCAGGGGTCCGATCTCGACCTGGCGATGACCAGCCAGGAGCTGCGGCTGGTGTCGCCGAACGACCAGCGTCTTCGCTGGCTCGCCGGCGCGTTTTATATCCATACGGACCGTCAGCTGGAGGCAGTGCTGTTTGTCGATCTCAACGGCGACCCCAATCAGGTTGATGACCCGTCGCTTGTCTTCCTGCGCCAGACGGAAGATGACGACAATGACGCCTGGTCGATCTACGGCCAGTTGGAATATGACATCACCGACCGGTTTAAAATTGCCGCCGGCCTGCGCTATGACGAAGACAACCGGTTTCAGGAAGATCTTCTGACCCTGGCCACGCGCGAGATTTCATTTTCCGCGGTGCTGCCAAAGGTGACGCTCAGCTACGATGTTCACGACAGCGCGCTTCTTTATGCAAGCTATGGCGAAGGGTTTCGCTCCGGCGGGTTCAATGCGCCCGGCGTTGCGCCTTTCCGCGATGAGACGACGCGCAGCGTTGAGGGCGGTTTTAAATCTCAATGGTGGGACAATCGCCTGACGCTGAACGGCGCCGTCTATTACTCTTTTGTAGAGGATTTTCAGTTCTTTTTCCTCAGCCTCGCGGCAGGCGGCCAGATCATTTCCAATATTGATCGCGCCGAAATTTTCGGCGTCGAAGTCGAGGCGCAGGCAACTCTTGCTGACGGATGGCAGGTTTACGCCGGGCTTGGCACGACCGACACCGAAATCAAGGAGAACGTTCCGTTTCCGACATCGGTCGGCAATCACACGCCGAAAACCACCGATGTGTCGCTCAATCTCGGATCGCAATATCGTTTTCCGGTGTACAACGATATCTTCGCCATCATGCGCGTGGATTTCGAGCGGCGCGGCGAGCGTTTCTGGCAGGTCGATAACCTCGACATTCAGGACCCGTTCAACCTGCTGAACTTCCGGGCCGGTTTTGAAGCCGATCACTGGGGGCTTTACGTCTGGGGACGCAACATCACCGATGAGGAATATTACACGGACTTTAATCCGAATGCGTTTACCGGGATCGGCTATGATATCGGCTTTCGCGGCCAGCCGGCCTCCTATGGCGTTGAAGCGCGTATCCGGTTTTGAGTATGAACCTGTCCCGCATCGATCCGGCTGCGTCGCGAAATGGTTGCGGCGCCGCCGGCATAACCCGGCGGCGGCCAGCGATAGCTGCAACGACGTTTCGCTGGCTGTTACGATTGTTTTTGAGGCTCGAACAGCTTTAAGCTATGGTTCGAGATTTGCTAAACTGCACCATGATTGACATCCCGCGATAATGGCTTCGTCCCATCAAGTGAGGATCGCCGGTCATATGACCAACACAATATGACGAATACGGACCAGCCTATGGCGATGTCGACCCATTTTCAAACGCTCACGCCGGTCCGGGCCGGCAGGGTGGCGAGAACCGCCCTTATCAATAATCTGAAAAAAAGGTCGGATAAAAAATTCATCCTGGTTCGGGCGCCGGCTGGCTACGGCAAGACCACGGCTCTCCAGCAGTTTCGGGATGTGCTTGAAGGTGAGAACATTTCGCGCATCTGGGCGGCTTTGACGGCCGGCGATAGCGACCCGCGAAGATTTATCCTGGGTCTGGTAGACGCCTGCGGCGATGCGGACATTGAACTGGGCGATTTTTCGGCGCGCTGCAAAGCTGAAAATGATGCGGCGTCCCCGGAAACGCTTATTGGAGAATTTACCGAGCGCCTGGGGTCGCATCCGCGCGATCTTGTTTTTTTTATCGATGAATATCAAAATGCGGCTGGCGCCAAAAACGATCAGTTACTGAATATCTTTTTGCAGCAGGCGCCGAAAAACATGCGGCTTATTCTTGCGGCGCGCAAGGAACCCGCCTGCGGCGTCGCCAAAATGCGGCTGAACGGCGAATTGGCGGAATTTACACAAAGCGATCTCGCTTTTGCGGCGGCGGAGACGCATCAGTTATTTGAAGCGGACGGTTTGACCCCGGCGGACGCCGAAAACCTGAACGCCAAAACCGAGGGCTGGCCGGCGGCGCTGGGCCTTGCGAAATTGATGATCAAAGGCGGCAGGCGTTCGCCGGATTTCGTAAGTTCTTTTTCCGGCGACCTGCCGGAGATTGCAAACTATTTCGCGCAGGAAATCTTCGTCGCTCTGCCGGAGGATGCGCAGAATTTTCTCGGCGATACGTCTCTCTTTTCCTGGTTCGATGCGGACCTCGCCGATGACGTGTTTTCGCGCGGCGACAGCGAACAAATGCTGCGCCGTGTTGAAAAGCTCGACGCTTTTATTATTCCCGATGAACCGCCGCGCGGGCGATACCGCCATCATCGACTGTTCGCCGATTATTTGCGCAGCCATCTATACGCGATCAGAAGCGCCAAGGAAATCAGGGCGCTACACGGGCGCGCATCGGATTATTTTAACCGCAGCGGCGACTTGCAGCTGGCCCTTGAGCACGCCATCGACGCGGGCGATCAGGATCGTATTGTGGCCATTCTTGACAAACCCGAATTTGGTTTGTTCTGGCTTGCCGTCGATTTCATCTCTTTCATACGCGTCATGCGCTATATTGATCGGAATTTTCCTGAAAAAACCTTCCGGCTGCTGCCTGCATACGCCTTCTACCTCATTAAGGCCGGGCGCTTTGAGGAGGCCAACAACACGCTTAAGCTGGCTGACGGGAAAGCGGGCGCTCAAAAAAAACCGCGCGGCGGCGATACTGCCAACTATGCCCGGCTCGATCGTTTTTTGGTAAACGCAATTTATCAAGTCTATACGGATGAGCATCAATCCGAAGCCCTGACGCGAAAGCTTGAGGATGCGCGATGGCAGGGCGACATCGCGAATGCGATGTATCTGGGCATATTGAATAACGCCCTCGGCATGCTTTACTTCCGCGAAGGCCGGATTGAGGACGCCGATCTCGGGTTCGAGTTATCGATTGGCCATTTTTCCGAAGCGCAATCTCACTTCGGCATCGTTAATAATTGCGCGCATCGCGGGATGATTTCGATCCTCAAGGGAGACATGCGGGCTGCGTGGGGTTTTTATACGGAAACAAGAAGGTTGCACCGGCAACATCTGTCCGATGACGCCACATTGTCGGCGATCATCGATGTGAACGGCGCCGAATTGCTGTATCAGGCCGGCCGCCTGGACGAAGCCAGGAAGATTTTTGGCGGGGCGCGGGCAAAGATTGTTTCGAGCGGCGATTATTGGGTTGAATTGCTCAGCGCCGCTTTTCGTATTGAGGCAAGGCTTGAATACGCCAGCAAGGGTCTGGACGCCGCTTTCGAACTGTTGGGACAAGGCATTGCTCTTGCGCAGAAGCACAAGTTTGAACGGCTTGAACGCAGCCTTGTCGCCCAGAAAATTCATCTTGCTACGGCCGCCAACGATCTTAAATCGGCGGAGAGCATCGCCAAGTGGACGCATTATAAATTGAACGTCCTGGAATACGGACCGCTGCCGCGATTTTGCTGGCGTGACGATGCGGAGCAGGCGTTTGCTCTCATCCGCCTGGACATCGCGCGCGGACGGGCGCCGCTTGCGCTTTCGGCGCTGGACAGGTTTGACAAAAATTTTCAGCCCGCGAACCTTAAATGGATTGAATTTAAATCCGGAACGCTGCGCGCCCTGGCGCTTTTCGCCAACGGCCAGACGCAGGAGGCGGCGGTTTTGCTTCGTGAGCTGATCGAGACCGGCGAAGAGCGGGGAATGCAATCCTTTTACCTGGAGGAAGGTCTGCTCGCACAGGACCTCCTGGACGAGGCGGCGCGGCGGTTTTCAAAGACAAAAAGGGCGGAGGCGTTCAACGAGACCATGCTTCAATGGCTCATCGCCTCGTCGTCCTACCTGCCGCCCGACAAGCGTCTCACTTCGCCGGACCTCACGCCGCAACAATTGAAAATTCTGAAACTGCTCGCCGAAGGCTGTGATCGCAATGAAATAGCCGACAGGGCCGAAACGACGACGCATAATGTGCAGTATCATTTAAAGAGAATGTTCGAGCTTTTCGGCGTCACGAGCAGTATGCGTCTGGTGGCGGAAGCAACCAGGCTGAAACTGGTCGAGCGTGAAGCGGCGCCCGTGCTTGAAGCCGATGGTCGGTCAGGAGCATTACTCGATCAGCAATAGTGTTGTGTCGGTGCAACCCTCATCCTTATTTGTGTGAGATGAGGTAGAGTCGAGTGTCGCTGGCTGGAAACTGTTTCATTGTTTGCGATTGTGACACTGTTCTCTCTCCGATCTTTCCGGCGAACGCCGGCAACTGTGTTTCAGGCCCAAAGTTTTTGGTCTCTTATCATAGCATTTAGGTGGGTCAGAAGCTTTCGGGCGACAGCAATGATGGCGACCTTTTTGGCGCCGGAGCGGCTTACGATAGCCTCGTAAAAGTCGCG
>JAJFGF010000010.1 GCA_021776245.1 Hyphococcus sp.
TTACGAGGCTATCGTAAGCCGCTCCGGCGCCAAAAAGGTCGCCATCATTGCTGTCGCCCGAAAGCTTCTGACCCACCTAAATGCTATGATAAGAGACCAAAAACTTTGGGCCTGAAACACAGTTGCCGGCTTTCGCCGGGATGAGCGGGGAGAGGAAGGCGCAGAGTCTGGAGATCACCTAAAACAAAATATCTCCTCATCCTTCGCGACGTCTTGCTCCATCGAATGTTCCAAACGTCTTAGAGCATGTTCAGAAGTTGAAAACGACAGTACTGCCGATTGACCTTTCCCTGTCAGCGCATCAGAGATACGCAGATCAACTCGGGAAAACGCAAGCGTGGCGAAACAAACCGAAAATTTCGACGTTATTGTCATCGGCGCAGGGGCGGCGGGTCTTTTTTGCGCCGCAGAGGCGGGAAAGCGCGGGCGCCGGGTTCTGGCGATCGATCATGCGGAAAAAATTGGCGAGAAAATCCGCATCTCCGGCGGCGGGCGCTGTAACTTTACAAACATCCATACAAAGCCCGAAAACTTCCTATCCCAAAACCCGAAATTCTGCATCTCGGCATTGCGCGGGTTTTCCCCGCAGGAGTTTCTCAGCCGGGTCAAGACGGCAAAAATCGCCTGGCACGAAAAAAAACTCGGCCAGCTTTTTTGTGACGACAGCGCCCAACAGATCACCGACTTGCTGGTCGCTGGCTGCCGCGAGGCGGGCGTAAAATTGCGCACCGGCGTTACCGTCGAGCGGGTCGCGAAAGGTGAAAGCCTCTTCCACATCGAAACCGCGGGCGGCGCCTTTACCGCGCCGCGCCTTGTCATCGCCACGGGGGGCAAATCGATCCCAAAGCTTGGCGCCACGGGGTTTGGCTACCGCATCGCGCAACAGTTCGGCCTTAACATCATCGAACCGCGCCCGGCGCTCGTGCCGCTCACCTTCGAAGGCGACATCAAAGAGATGGCCAAAACCCTCGCGGGCGTTTCCGTTGACGCGAGTGTTACGGTGGGCGCCGGCGCGCCATTGGCAAAAACCAAAAAACAAAAACCGCCTTCCTTCCGCGACGGGCTTTTATTCACTCATCGCGGGCTTTCCGGCCCGTCGATCCTCCAGATCTCCAGCTATTGGCGCGAGGGCGCAAATATCGCCGTCGATTTTTCGCCCGCCGCCGACATCTCTGCCGCATTAAAGGCCCGGCGCGCCGCCGGCGGCAAAACCGCGTTTCAGACCGCGCTCACCGAATTGCTGCCTAAGCGCCTCGCGCAACATTTGAGCGAGCGCGAGGGCTGGCGCGGCAATCTCGCCGACTGGTCCGATGAAAAACTAAAAGCCGCAGCCGCCGCGATCCATCATTGGGAAGTCGCGCCCGCAGGCTCCGAAGGCTACCGCACCGCCGAGGTCACCCTCGGTGGCGTCGATACCGCCGCGCTCAACTCCAAAACACTGGAAGCAAAATCCGTCGCCGGACTTTATTTCATCGGCGAGGTCGTCGATGTCACCGGCTGGCTCGGCGGCTATAATTTCCAATGGGCCTGGGCCTCGGCCTATGCCGCAGCGCAGGGGGTTTAATGGGGTGTTGACAAAGATGTCCTACGCGTCAGCCTTGCGCACTACACGTCCCTAGAAAAGGCCCCGCTGCTGTTTGACCCGTACCATTATGACCAATTTGGCATTCTGGATTCTCGCAATTCATTTTCAAAAAATGACTTGAAGTCAATGACATTTTCGTGCCGGCTGTATTCCGTAATCTTCGGTTTGCTGGGACCTGCTTTTTTAAATGATTCCGGTACCACAAGCATTATCCCAAGAGACGCCATATCCTCTATAGCATTTGCTGCAATGTTTTCATCGACTGTTGCAAGGAAAAGATCGCGTTCACCCATCTCTCGCTGAACCTGCTTCCAACGTTCACGCAGTGTCGTTTTTGCGCTGAGAATAAGCCCCTTTGCTTTGCCGTCATTGCATTCCGTGAGCCAGGTGAGCGAAGGAAGAACGAAATCTGGTCGTTTTCGCGCTTCAATTATCACCTGTTTTTCGAACGGTATTTTTCCATCAGCAAGCATGGATTCGATGTGATGTTCAAACGAAAGGCCGGCCCGAGATTTTCGTTGCTGGCTTGCAGATAACATCATGCGATCAATTTCTGGTAGATTCTCGACCAGCGATGCAATAATCGATTTGCTCTCCATTTTATTTGGCCTGTCGCTCAAAACAAGACGGACGATTGCAATTGCCTTTTGCCGGGCCTGATATGAACGGAACATACTCCATTCAATCGAACGGCTGATTTCGCGCACGTTGTCGCCTGGTGCTGTGAGCTCAAACGGGTTGAGATTTGTTCGCCCGTGAGTTTTGCAAAACTCACCTCTCGCCATTTTCGCCAATTCGATTGGCGCAGGCATCGCCCCCTGCTTTTTGGCAAAATCCGCAATATTTCCTTTCAGCCATGCATCCAGCAGTTGGTCTGCAAAGGTCAGTACCCTGTCATGGTTGCGAGTTTTATGATCTACAGGGTTTCGGATATCGCATAAGAAATCCGCTTCGAGATCAAGGGCTTCGACCAAAATATCAGCTTCGTCGGAGGCTGAATCGATCGTAAGGCAAACATACCCGCCCTCAGGCCTGTTACTTTTCGGAGACATAACGAGAAACGAAGCCGGTGATAAATGCGCGAATGCCTCTTTCGGTAGCGCGGTCATATGGGTTTCGGGGCCCTTGCTCGTATAGTGCACAAGGCGCGTTGTTTTCTCTTCGCCGTATTGGGGCCAGTAGGTTGGAAAAAAAATTTCGCGAATCTCTGGAGCACCAGTTTTTCGGCCCTGATTGTTTTTTAGTGGAGGAAAGAAACCGCTGTCTCGTTGCGTGGGCGGCATGTAAACGCCTGCTTGGTGTTTGTTCGTAAATTGTGCCCAGTCACGATCATTGTTTGAAAGCTTTTTTACGAGCGTTGATCGTCCGCAATTTAGCAATTCAACGAGCTGGCGCGCGGCACATTCGTCTTCGGTGCCTGCTATGTCGAAAGGCTTTCCCACTAGGAGATTCTCCCGGGCTCGCCGGCAATTTCTCCAGACATTTTTTCGCCAGTGAGCCACTCGGACACATTATTTGTGAGCGTACAAAGATTCATTTTCTCTTTTCCTTTTAATGCACACTCCCAAACTGTTAGGGTACGCCACCCTAAATCCTGAAGAGTCGACTGGTTCTTGCAATCACGTTCAACGTTTCCAGTTAGTTTTTGGTGCCAGAATTCCGCTCGCGTTTTTGGCCACTTGAAAAGATGACAATTATGTTGGTGCCAAAAACATCCGTGCACAAATATCACCGCGTGGAATTTTGGCAATACCAGATCAGGTTTTCCAGGCAGCCGTTTGTCGTTCAGTCGATACCGAAATCCGCGCGCAAACAGCCCTTTTCTGAGCGCTAATTCCGGTTGCGTATCTTTTGACCGGATGCCTGACATCATTCTGCTTCGGACATCAGGTGCTACTACGTCTGTCATCAACCAGCTTTTCGAAGGTCGAGTTTTTCGCGATTGGATATCAACGCATTGAAGAGCGTGGGCTTAATGTATTCTGCGATGGCTTCCACCACAGGCACGACTACAGCATTTCCAAATTGCTTGTAGGCCTGAGTATCGGAAACCGGAATCTTCCAGCTACGTGCGCCGAATTCAAAGCCCATCAGGCGAGCGCATTCTGTTGGCGTAAGACGGCGGGGGCGCCGATGCTTTTGTGCAATAAGAATTTCAGAGCCATCCTTGAAATACCGCGCCGAAAGCGTGCGTGCTACATCATCAGGGCCGCAAAGCCCGTAGCCAAATCCGTTTCCTTGCGCCTCGTGTTTTGCTCGATAGGCCTGCAAATACTCCCACAGACGCGGTGTAAGTGTGTATTTAGTATCGATTTCGTTGTGTCCCTGCAGGATGTCGCCAAGAACCGGCCAATCCTTCTCTGGCGGAATCATCCTGTTAAAATCGTCAAAATCAAAACCGGCATCTTCTCTAAACCCGACGATAAAGATTCGTTCTCGCTTTTGCGGCACCCAGGGTTTTGATGAAACGACGCGCCAGTCGATAGTATATCCGAGCTCGTTCTCAAGCGTTTGGCGAATAACTTCGAAGGTCTTTCCCTTGTCATGACGCGCAAGGTTCTTGACATTTTCGAGAACAAAAGCTGTCGGCCGATGATGCGCGATTATCTGTTTGATATCGAAAAACAGAGTTCCCTGTGTCTTGTCCTCGAAACCGTGAGGGCGACCAAGTGCATTCTTTTTTGATACGCCGGCGATTGAAAATGGCTGACAGGGGAAACCGGCGAGCAATACATCATGGACCGGAATCATCGACGGGTCCTTGCCATACGGACGAATATCACCAGCAAAGACGTGTCCATCTTCAGCGGGGAAATTTGCCTCATATGTCTGCCGCGAATACTTGTCCCACTCGCTGGTAAAGACGCATCGACCGCCGATCTTTTCAAAGCCTAGGCGCAATCCGCCGATGCCGGCAAAGAGATCTATAAATGAAAACTTGGAGTGCCCACGCAATGGAAGCGTCGGTCGCATCTCCGCCTCAATATGAAGAATTCGCAATGTCGAAGCGGGCGGCTTGCACTCGCCAGACTCGTAACGGCGGACCTGGCGAGTGGTAACGTCCAGATATTCCGCGGTTTCCTGCAGTGTCATGCCGGTCCGTCGGCGCAGGTCCTGAAAGTCGGACATCTCACATGTTCGCATTTTGTTCTTTTACACCGAGGGTAGCTTTTTGACAACATGTCCTGATTTGTCCCGCCGTCGAATTCAACTTTTCCCCAGTCAAAGGCCCGTGTTGGTCAAAGCCACTCACTCCGCCCTTTCATAATGCCGTCGCTCCGGGCGTGCCTTGATCGCCAGCTCCAGGGCTTTTTCGTTCGCCTTTTCCGCCGCGCAGTAAAGCTGATATTCGCCGGACGCGAGTTGGGCCGGCCAGCCCATCCTTTTGTTACCCACTTTACGCACGCCATAATGGCCGGCGGCCTGGCGCGTGAAGAACGGGTTGTTCTGTTCGGGCAGGGTGATGTCGCCAACCGCAACTATAGAGAAGGGGGCGTTGGGTTGTATTTTTGGTTTTAGTTTCGTGCTAGTCTCCCGTTGGCAGCTGGATTATTATGTAACTAAAATCAGGGAGCATTCGACAATGGCATTTCAATGTTTAGCCATGGCGCTGCTTTTCGCGATGTTGGCGGGGTCAGCCGCTGCCGCAGACAGGCTCAGCCGCTCCAGTGATCTCACAGTCAAAGCTTTTCGGGATGTGTGTCTGGAGAGTTTCGAAACGCCATTGTTTCTATATTCTCATACTCGGGAGTTTGAGGATCGCAAGCTTCGGCGTCAACTCATCAAGCACCCCGATTTTGTCCAATCGGTGAGTATGGGCTTCATGTCGTTTTGGACAACAAATGCGCGTGATGTGATACTGGCAGAGCTGGCGGGGCGCAAAGGACAGACGATGAATGGAACTTGCCACATGAAGGCAAAGGTCAAAGATGCGGATGCATTGCACACCACGATGCTGGCTGAGGCGCTAGGCCATCCGGCAGCGTACAATTCTTTTTATTCCGGGCCCAACATTTCAGGGGAGGCTAAGCGCGACGTGCTTTGCGTGGAGCACGAAGGCAACGCACAGATGCTGCTGTTGACAGTTGCAAATGAGGGAATCCCGGACCTTAAGTGGTCCATGCTTTTCGATGCGTTCGAATTGCCCGGAACTTGCGCCGACGCGGTAAAGGATTCTGTTGTAGCCATTCCCAGCCAACCACAATAGTTTAGCAGGGCAATTCATTTTGCGATCAAGGTAGAAGGAAAGCCCTATAGCGGTTGTGGGCGCTTTGTCCCCCTTCACTCAGCCCGCTCATAATGCCGTCGCTCCAGCCGGGCCTTGATCGCCAGTTCCAGGGCTTTTTCGTTCGCCTTTTCCGCCTCGCGATAAAGCTGATATTCGCCGGAGGTGAGTTGGCCGGGCCAGCCCATCGCCTTGTTGCCGATTTCACACAAAGCCCTGCTCTCCCGGAAAGGCGCCGAGTTTTGGTGTTTTCAATCTCGTCATCATCGTGCTCAATATCTGCAACGTGAACTCGTTTGTTCGTTCGGAGACGGATTCTGCTTCCAAAATAAGTTCGTTCATCGTTTTTATATCACGTTTATTCGAACTTAAACGCGTCATGAATACAGGTGTTTCGCGCCAGAACACAAATATGGGGGCTTCAGATTCATTACGTACTGCAATTACACTGTCAGAAAACACCTTTTCGGGATGCCACCGCGGATTTCCCTGAATCAATCGCCGCTCATTGTCAGGGGTAATTAGCCACATGTTTGCATTATAGTCTTTTGAATTGCGTAAAATATTCGACAATCTTGAAATCGTCGCCTGACGAGATTCACGCGAACAGTACATGTATTCTACGGCTTCTGGATCAGCAATTTTGCACAGATCCGACTGCATCATTATTCCATTATATGCCAAAGATGCTCTTTGCGTTCCTTCCTGAAATCGCTTCTGAGCTTTCCCGCCATATTCATTGTACGCTTTTTGCACCTCAACGGATTCATCGTCAGTTAGTGCGAGTACCCTTGTATTGAACAGCGATTTATGATGCTCCCGCATGAAGACTTCATCTTCCATGGAACACGGCAAGACTCGCGCCCATGATTTGAATTCGCGGGCGCGATCTGCAAAACTCTGAAGAAATTGTGGTAAAAGCTCAAGTTGCTTCAGATTAATAAGAGTATTCACATACATTCCTTCGCCTACGCTTTCTGGAGAAGGGAAATATCCAATGATGGCATCAACGCTGCACTCTAACTTCTCAGTGAGGTTTTTAATCGCAGTGAACGTCGCCGGCCTATCTCGAACGTTTAGAAACATTTGGCGAAATGATTGTGGATGTTTTTCCCCAGCCATATTCGCCATTGCAGCCTGTTTCGTGATACCGATTTTCGCCATCTCCGCTCGAAGACGGGGAAGGTCAATATACGGCTTTGGCTTCGTGTCTTGCGCAGTTTTATTCATATATCACCAACTTAGAGGAACTTAGATCTTAATCACTGTCCGGAAAAGAAGCAAAAACGAAGCATTAGACAAATTATATGCGCCTCTTTGCTCGTTTCTATTCGAATACTCAATCCGTAAGTTGGAGTTGGGCCAACCTCTGGCTCGAAACTGCAACGAAGAAAAGGAGACTACAAATGGATAGAAAATTACCGCCCCATGATCAGGGTGAACAGGACCGGGCGAATGGAGAATCATACAATCCGCCGGGACCGGGCTTCATTTTTCAGGACGAAGAAGAAGCCAAAGATGTGGAAAGTTACAAGCAGGGATGGCGGAACCACAGAGAACAGACAAAATAGCTGATCTCGATAGAAAAATGAGGGCCCCGCAATAGCGGGGCCTTTTTTTAGCCCTCTTATTGTTCCGAGCTTAAGCGCCCCAGCCTCGCGCAGCTAAGTGCTGCATCGGCCCGTAATTGGCTTTCCCCCAACCCCTCACTCCGCGCGCTCATAATGCCGTCTCTCCGACCGCGCCTCTCTCGCCAGCTCCATAGCTTTTTCGTTCGCCTTTTCCGCCTCGCGATACAACTGATATTCACCGGAGGCGGGGTTGGGCCGGTTATTTCCCCGTCGCGGCTTTCAGCTCTTTCAGCCGTTCTTCGCTGGCGGTTTTGACGAGGGCGGCGAGGGCTTCGGCGCGGTCGCCGAGCCAGGCGAGTTCTTCTTCGGTGATTTTGTAATGTTTCGAATAGCGCGCTTTCACGTAAGCTTCTTTCAACAACTCGAAACTGCGGCGCTGGAAACGGTCTTCGTCCGGCCAGACAGCGCGGAAGCGTTCGTCCTTGGCTTCGACAAACGCGCGAAGTTTTCGGACATTGTGCGTAGCCGGACTGTAGCCGGTCGTTGTTAGAAGGTAGGCAGTATAGAGGCGTTCAACCGTCTGATGCAGCATAAACGCCGCATCTTTCCAAATACCTTCCCGCAAGGCGTAGGTGAAGAGTTTTGTGCTGTTCTTCGAAGCTGTGAACCACTCATCAAAATATTCTTTCGCCGTCTCACAGGCTTCTTCGGCGTTTAACGGTTTCGGCTGAACGAAGCGGTGGCCCTTCGCCTCATGCAGGGCGATGCCGTCGCGGATGATGTCCGTAAAGAAATACTGCCCCTGCGCCAGCTTGTCGTTGACCTCGCCCAGCGTATGGGCGATCAGGCCGATGGGCGTTTTGATGCTTTGATCCAGGACGATCTTGTCTTCGGCCTTGTACCAGTATGTCGACATGTCGGTCAGCTCGTCATAATTGACGACGATCAGTAAATCATAGTCGCTTTGATAGCCTTTCGCGGTCTTGCCCGCTTCATCGACCCAGTCGCCGCGGGCATAGGAACCGAAAAGCACGATCTTCAAAATCTGCCCCTTAACGATGTGGGGTTTGGTCTTGTTGCCCTTGGCCAGCTCGAACTGCTCGAACAGAATCTCCTTGATGCGCGCCAGCTCGCGCTGCTTTTTCTCCGGCAGGTTGCTGATATCTGTTTTCATGAAATTCAATGGCGGCATGGAGGGCTTTCGTCCGGGGCGGTGGGTGTTGCTTTGAATCTATACTGACCCGGCGGGCGGCGCCAGTTCTATGCGGGAGGCGCAGCTCGAAAATCTCAATGTTGTCATTCCGGCGCTGATGTAATCAGGTTGAACGAATTCGTTCAACGGAATGACAAAGGTGTTAAAAGGATAACCTGCCAACTCACTCAGCCCGCTCATAATGCCGTCGCTCCGGCCGGGCCTTGATCGCCAGTTCCAGGGCTTTTTCGTTCGCCTTTTCCGCCTCGCGGTAAAGCTGATATTCGCCGGAGGCGAGTTGGGGTGGCCAGCCCATCGCCTTGTTGCCAACTTTACGCACGCCATAATGGCCGGCGGCCCGGCGCGTGAAAAACGGATTGTTCAAATGCGGGCGGGCGAGCGCACATAAATCCGCGCGTTCATCGCAGATGATCGTGTTGATCTGTTCGGGCAGGGTGATGTCGCCAACGGCTATCGTTGGAATACCGACATTCTGTTTCACAAATTCCGCGAAAGGCGTTTGCCACATGCGTCCGAAGACCGGCTTTTGCCATTTGACGGTTTCGCCGCTTGAGGTGTGAATGATATCGACGCCGGCGTCCTTGAAACTTTGCGCGATGGTTTTTAGATCATCCAGCGTCAGCCCTCCATCGGCCCAGTCGCTTGACGACAGACGCACCGACATCGGTTTTTCTTTTGGCCATATCTCGCGCAGCGCATTAAAAATTTCCAATGGAAATTTCACGCGATTTTCAACAGCGCCGCCATAATCATCCTTACGCTGATTGGTGAGCGGCGACAGGAAACTCGCGAGCAGATATCCGTGGGCGCAGTGAAGCTCGAGCATGTCGAAACCGGAGCGGTCGCCACGCTTTGCCGCGGCGACAAAGCTCTCGCGCACCTCGTCCATCTGCGCCCGGGTCATTTCGGCGGGCGCCGCCGAAACCCCGTCAATATAAGGAATGGGCGAGGCGGAAATGAGCGGCCAGTTGCCGGTGTCCATGGGCATATCCATGCCCAGTTCGGGCACCTTGGTCGATCCCTTGCGGCCCGCATGGCCCAGTTGAAGGGCAATTTTTGTCTCCGTCGTTTCGTGAATGAAATCGATCACGCGGCGCCATTGATTTTCCTGGGCGTTGCTCCAAAGCCCGGTGCAGCCTTTGGTAATGCGCGCATCGGGCGTGGGGCAGGTCATTTCCGTGACAATCAGCCCGACGCCGCCAATCGCCCGGGCCGTATAATGGGTGAAATGCCAGTCGGTAAGATCGCCATCCACCGCGCAATATTGCGCCATGGGCGCCATGACCACGCGGTTTGCCAGGTCCGTGTCGCGCAAGCTGAACGGCGTAAACATCGGCGTTGGTTTATTCGCCGCGACATCGCGTCCGGTTTGGGTTTTATAGCGGGCGTAAAATTCTTCTTCGGCTTTCTCCAAGAAATCCGCGTCGCGCAGTTTCAGATTATCCCAGGTGACTGACTTGCCGCGCGACATCACGGAAAAGGCAAAGGCGTATGTTTCTTTTTGCCAGTGGATCGGCATGTTTTCGAACCAGCGCAAGGAAACTTCCGCATTGTGCTGGGTGATCTCAACCGGCGTTCTGCGGGCTTTTTCGTAAGCAGCGAAAATCTTTTCAATGTCTTGCCCGTGTTCAACCGTCGCGTCGGAAAGCGCGATGGCGCATTCCATCGCAAGCTTGGTGCCCGAACCGATCGACCAATGGGCTGTCGCCTTGTTGTCGCCGAGGAGCACCATGTTCTCATGGCTCCAGCGCGCGCAAGTAATTTTCGGAAAACAGCGCCACAAAGAACGGTTGATGAGAAAGCCGTGGCCCTCAAGCTCATCTTTGAAAACGCCTTCAAGATATTTGGCGGTTTCTTCTTCGCTCATCTCCTCAAAGCCGCAGGCCGCCCAGCATTCCGGCGTTGTTTCAACGACCCAGGTCGAGCGCCCTTCTTCATATTGATAGGTGTGGGCGCAAAAATGCCCGTGCTCGGTCTGCTTGAAAAAGAAGGTGAACGCGTCGAGGGGCCGGGTGGAGCCGAGCCAGGTGAATTTATTGCGCTTTTCCTCTACGTGCACGCCGAATGCAGCGGCGTATTTTGTGCGAATGGCGCTGTTGATGCCGTCGGCGACAACCACGAGATCGCTCGCCGCGCGCTTTTCTTCAAAAGCCGCATCGTCGATCAAGGTTGAGAAATGCATATTGACGCCGACTGCGTCGCATCGATCCTGCAGCATTCTTAACAGCGTCTCGCGGGAACAGCCGGCAAAGCCATTGCCGCCGACAATGGTGCGCTCGCCCTTGTGCTCGATGACAATGTCGGACCAATAGGCAAAGTTTTCCTTGATCAGTTCATAGCTCTCGGGGTCGGCGTCGAGAAATTCGTCGAGGGTCTCGTCGGAAAAGACAACGCCGAACCCAAACGTGTCATCGGCGCGGTTTTGTTCGTAAACATCAATCTCGTAAGCCGGGTTACGCTTCTTGGTGAGCAGCGCATAATAAAGCCCGCCGGGTCCGCCGCCGATGACTGAAATTTTCATTGTTTTGTCTTTCACTTCCAATTCCGACCTTCATCCTTGGTGACACCAAACTCTCTCCGCTCTTCCCGGCGAAAGCCGGGATCCAGCGGCTGTTCGCTATCAACGCATTCAGTTTTCAAATGTTTGCGGCGCATGTGCCGCCTGGATCTGAAACGCTGTGGCGGTTTCATGCCCACGGCAGACTGGATCCCGGCTTTCGCCGGGATGACCGGGGGAATGGAAGAGCCTGGGGACATCATTTCACACCGCCACCACGGCCGTCGTTTCAATTTCCACCATGGCGGCGTCTTCCATCAGGGCGACGACCTGAACCACCGCCATTGTGGGAAAGACTTTGCCCAACACCTCGCGCCAGACGGCGCCGATCTCATGCGCATGGTCGAGATAGGCGCGCTTGTCGGTGACGTAACAGGTCATGCGCACAATATCGGCGGGCTTTGCGTCGCCTTCCTTCAAAATCGCGACAGTGTTTTCCAAAGTCTGGCGGAACTGCGCGACCATGCCGTCGGCGAATTCTTCCTGTTCGTTCCAGCCGACAACGCCGGCGGTAAAGATTTGGCGCCCCTCCGCCGCAATGCCGTTGGCGTAGCCTTTTGGCCGCGGCCAGCCCGCCGGTTGTAAAACTTCGCGCGTCATTTGCTTTCCCCTTTCCCGGCGGTTTTTTGATAGCTGAGCATTTTGTCTCGGATGTCGTCGGGCCATGGCGCCGATCCGTTCATGTCAACATCGACGCAGACAATGGTCATGCGGGAGCGCATGCGGATGTCGCCGTCCATGAGGGTTTTCATATCAAGGGCAGCCGAACTTTCCCCAAGACGCGCCACGGAAAGATCGAAAATAATCATGTCACCTAGCCGGCAGGGGCGCACAAATTTTGTTTCAATGCCCACCAGCGGCGCGCCGAGGCGGCGATCGCCAATCAGTTTTTTGAAAGAAACGCCTAAGGCTTCATCGAACCAGTCTTCAACGGTCGCGTTTACGGCGTCGAAATAGCGCGGGTAATACATAATCCCCGCATAATCGCATTCCGCAAAGCGGATTTTGTGCTGGCGCTGGAAGCTGGTCATGGGTTTGTCTTGCCACTTGAAAAGTTTTGCAGATGCTGGCGGGCGATGACGATTTTTTGCACTTCAGATGCGCCTTCATAAATGCGCAAAGCGCGGATCTCGCGGTAAAGCTCTTCAACCTTGACGCCTTTTTTAACGCCAAGTCCGCCGAAAAGCTGCACGGCTTTGTCGATTACCTGTTGCGCCTGATCGGTGGCGAAGAGTTTCGCCATGGCTGCTTCGCGCGTGACGCGGGTTTTTTGAACGTCCTTGGTCCAGGCCGAGCGATAGACCAGCAGGGCTGCGGCGTCGACATCAAGGGCCATTTCCGCGAGCGCGCCTTGCGCTAATGGCAGATCGGACAGCGTTGCGCCAAACATTTTGCGCGTCACCGCGCGGGCGGTGGCGTCATCAAGGGCGCGGCGGGCAAAGCCGAGCGCGGCCGCGCCGACAGTGGTGCGGAATATGTCTAACGTCGCGAGCGCCGCTTTAAAGCCTGCGCCTTCTTCGCCGATGATGTGCGATACAGGAACGCGGCATTGGTCAAACCGCAAGCGGCCGAGCGGGTGCGGCGCGATCACGTGGATGCGTTCAACGACGGAAAAGCCAGGCGTGTCGGCGTCCACAACGACCGCCGTGACGCCGGCGGGTGAGCGCGCGAACAGCGTATAAAAATCGGCAATGCCACCATTGGAGATCCAGGTTTTTTCGCCATTGATCACATAGCCGCCGCCATCATGCTGCATGGATGTTGTCATCGCCGCGGCGTCAGAGCCTGCGTCTTCTTCGGAAAGGGCGAAGGCGGCGATCTTTTCGCCGGTCGCGACCGCTGGCAGATATTTTTTCTTTATATCGTCGCCGCCAAATAGGCTTAGGGCGCCGGCGCCGAGCCCCTGCATGGCGAAGGAAAAATCAGCCAGGCCTGAATGGCGCGCCAGGGTTTCGCGGATGATCGCCAGCGAGCGCACGTCAAGATCTTCATGAACGCCGCCGTGAGACGCGGGCACGCAATAGGTGAGCCAGCCGCCATCGCCGAGTTCTGCGACCAGGGCGCGGCAGGTTGCGTCCACATCTTCATGAGCGCCGGGAGCATCGACGATTCCCGGCAGCATCGCCGCCGCCCAATCGTCAACGGCGCGCGCGAGGGTTTTGTGATGGGCCTCAAAAAACGGCCAGTCGAGAAATGATTGATCCGCCATCTAATCGCCCTCAAATACTGGTTTTTCCTTGGCGACAAAGGCCTTGTAAGCGCGCTCAAAATCCTTTGTCTGCATACAGATCGCCTGGGCCTGGGCTTCGGCCTCAATCGCCGTATCAAGGCTCATATCCCATTCCATATTGAGCTGGTTTTTAGTAATGCCATTGGCAAAGCTTGGTCCGGCGCTAAGCTTTCTCGCCATGGCCATGGCGTGGGTGTCGAGTTTTTTCGCGTCAACAAGCTGATTGAAATAGCCCCAGGCAAGACCTTCCTCGGCGGAAAAGCTGCGCCCAAAGAACAACAATTCGCTGGCGCGGCCCTGACCGATAATGCGCGGCAGCATGGCGCAGGCGCCCATATCGCAGCCGGCAAGACCGACGCGATTAAAGAGGAACGCGGTTTTCGCATCGGGCGTTGCGTAACGAATATCCGAGGCCATGGCGATGATCGCGCCGGCGCCGACGCTCACCCCATCAACAGCGGCGATGATTGGCTGCGGCGCCCCGCGCATCGCTTTGACGAGATCGCCGGTCATGCGGGTGAAGTCCAAAAGCTCGGGCATACCCATCTTGGTCAGCGGTGCGATGATGTCATGGACATCGCCGCCGGAACAAAAATTGCCGCCATTGGAGCCGAATATAACGGCCTTCACCTCTTTGGCGTAGACAAGATCGCGAAAGCAATCGCGCAGCTCCGCGTAGGATTCAAAGGTCAGCGGGTTTTTGCGCTCGGGGCGCAACAGCGTGATGCGCGCGACGCCCTCATCAAATTGCCAGCTGAAATGTTGCGGCTTGAAATTGTTGGGGTTCATGCGGCGGTCCTTCCTGACTTCCCGTTCACCTGAGACAGGTTGAGTTTGCCCAGTAGTTTTTGAATGGTTGCTTTTTCGGTTTTGGTGAGACCGGCAAAAATATCGCCGATCCAGTCTTTGTGGTCGGCCGCCATTTTGGCGAACACGCGCTCGCCTTTTTTGGTGAGGCTGAAGATCGCAACGCGGGCGTCGTCGCGCATGGTCTTGCGTTTCACCAGACCGTCGCGAATAAGCGGCGCGGTGACTTGCGTTGTGTTGCCGTCGGTGACCATCAATTGCTGCGTCAGCGCCCCGGCGCGCAAGCCGGTCGGTCCGGCGCGGTCAAGGGCCGATAAAACATCAAAGCGCGAGATCGACAGGCCAAAAGACCTGCGAAATTCCGTGTCGGTAAATTTCTTGATGGCGTTGGTGGTGCGCAACAGTTCAAGCCAGGTGCGCAAGGCGTCGCGATTGTCGCTCATGATGCGGTCTCGCCGCCGTCGATGACAATCGACTGGCCGGTGACGGACGCGGCATTGTCGCCCGCAAGCCACAAAGCAGCGCTGGCGACCTCTTCCGGCTTGATCAGCCGCCCCAGGGGATTGTCTTTCAGAAACGTGGCAAGGGCGTCTTCGCGGCTGGTTTTTGTTTTCGCGACGATGTTATCGAGCGCCTCATCAACCAGCGGCGTATCGGTAAAGCCCGGGCATATCGCATTGACGGTGACGCCGGTTTTGGCAAGCTCCAGCGCCAGGCTTTTGACCCAGCCGAGAACCCCGTGCTTTGCCGCTGCATAGGCGCCGGTATAAGGATAAGCTTTAAGCGATGCGGTCGAGGCGATCGCGATGAACCGGCCCCAGCCGCGGGATCTCATTTGCGGCGCCGCTTCGCGGGCGCAAAGATAGACGCTGGTTAAATTGACCGCGATCATTTCGTCCCAGATTGCGCGCGACGTTTTCAGCGCCGGGGCGGTCGCCGCTGCGCCTGCATTGGCGACAAAGATGTCGATTGCGCCCGCTGACTTTATGCCGTCGATGACCGATTGTTCGTCGGTCACATCCATTTCGATGAAGGCAAGGCCGGTTTTTTCAAGCCGCGCCGCATTGCGTCCGGCAATGGTTACATTGATGCCGTTTGCGGCAAGCTCCTTGGCGATCGCCAGGCCGATGCCGGAGCCGCCGCCGGTGATCAGGGCCCGGCGCGGCGTTGCTTTTGGGGCGGGGCTCATGCACGATAGTTTAGCATTAAAATAAATCCCGTCAATGGGTTTTCTTCTTGCGATTACAGTTATTTTAGGATTAAAATAATGTGGAATATGCACCTTTTTTCAGTTGTCATCCCGGGGGCAGCGCAGCTGCAAACCGGGACCCATGGCGCCTCGATTTATCCGCTGCGGCGGAAACGTTGCTGCGCCATGGGTTCCGGGTTCGATTGCGAAAATGCAATCGCCCCGGAATGACAATGGAGGGGTGGGCGCCCCACAACAACACACGCCGCCCCCGGGATGACGTCAGTGAAAAAGAGTGCGATAGACTAACCGCCACAACCAAGAGAACCCCATGACTGTCACCACTGAAACGAAAGACGGCGTGCTGGTCGTCACCATCAATAATCCGCCGGTGAATGCCCTCGGCGGCGCCGTCCGCAGCGGCATTGACGCCGCACTGGACATGATCGACCAGGACCAATCAATCAACGCCGCTATATTGATCGGCGCAGGCAGGTTTTTCAGCGGCGGCGCCGACATCAAGGAATTCGGCAAGGCGATGACCGAACCCTTCCTGCCGGATTTATTATCACGGCTCGAAGGCGCGCGTGTTCCTTTTATCGCCGCGATCGGCGGCGCGGCGCTGGGCGGCGGTCTCGAAACGGCGCTTTCCTGCCGTTACCGAATTGCCACGCCCGCCGCGTCCATGGGCCTGCCGGAGGTAAAGCTCGGCCTCATTCCCGGCGCCGGCGGCACACAAAGACTGCCGCGCCTTGTGGGCGTCAAACCGGCAGCGGAGATGATCACCAGCGGCAAGCCGGTGAACGCTGAAAAAGCGAAGGCGATTGGCTTGGTCGATGCCATTGTCGAGGGCGACCTTCTTGAGGCCGCCATCGCGCTCGCAATGCAAAAAGCTGCGGGCGATGATCGCCAGCCGGTGTCCGCCATCGAAAAACCTGCCGATTGGGATGAGGCATGGCTTGAAAGTTTTGAAAAAACCATCCGGACGCGCGCGCGCGGACAATTATCGCCGGTCAAAGCCTTTGAAGCGGTCGCTGGTTCAGGGCGGCTTTCTTTTGCCGACGGCGTCAAACGCGAGCGGGAAATTTTCCTTGAATGTATGGCGAGCGATCAGCGCAAAGGGCTCATTCATTCCTTCTTCGCCGAGCGCGCCGCCAGGAAAAACCCAGGCCTTGAAGGCGCGACCCCGCGCGATGTAAAAATCATTGGCGTGCTCGGCGCCGGGACGATGGGGTCAGGCATCGCTATTGCCTGCGCCGCCAGCGGCTATCACGTAAAGCTCTTTGATGTGAATGAAGACGCGCTTGCCAGTGGCGGCGCGCGCATTGAAAAATCCTTTAAGCGCGACGTGGAAAAGGGCCGGCTCAGCGATGACGCCGCCCGGGCCGCGACCGACCGCGTGGTGCTGATCAATTCAATGGATGCGCTAAGCGATGCTGATCTCGTGATCGAAGCGGTGATCGAACGCATGGATATTAAAAAATCTGTCTTTGCGGATCTGGATAGAATTACAAAACCCGGTGCGGTGCTCGCCTCGAACACATCTTATCTCGATATCGACGACATCGCTTCGGCGACCACGCGTCCCGAGGACGTCATCGGCATGCATTTTTTCAGCCCCGCCAATCTCATGCGCCTGCTGGAAATTGTCAAAACCGATAAAGCGTCAACGGATGCGCTGGCGACGGCTGCTGCGGTGGGGGCGCGGCTCGGCAAGGTGAGCGTGCTGTCGGGGCTTTGTCCCGGCTTTATCGGCAATCGCATTTTGAAAAAATACCGGCAACAGGCGGACTATCTTGCCGAAGACGGCGCCACGCCCTGGGATATTGACCGGGTCATGCGCGACTTTGGTTTTGCCATGGGGCCGTTTCAGATTTCCGATCTCGCAGGGATTGATATTGCCTGGCACAATCGGCGGCGTGAAGATGCAACCCGCGATCCGAAAGAGCGCTATCCGGCCATCGCCGATCAGCTTTATGATCTGGGCCGGCTGGGGCAGAAAACCGGCGCGGGCTGGTATCTTTACAAGCAAGGCGATCGCACGGCCTACCCGGACCCCGAGGTTGAAAAAATCATCATTGCGGAATCCGCAAGACTGGGCATTGCGCGCCGCGCCGTCAGCGACGATGAAATTCGCGACCGCATTTTATTTTCAATGATCAATGAAGGCGCAAAAGTGCTCGAAGAAGGGATCGCCGCACGGGCTCTCGATATCGATCTGGTCTTTTTGCACGGCTATGGATTTCCAGCCTGGCGCGGCGGGCCGATGTTTTACGCCGACGCCATCGGGGTCGATAAAGTCCTTGAAGGCGTCAGGCGCTTTGAAAAAACCGACAGCTTTGCCTGGCGCCCCGCCGACTTGCTGGTGAAGCTGGTTGAAGAGGGTGGAACGTTCGCGGACTATAATTAGGCTGGCGTCAGCCTAATGCGGTTTGTCGCGCCCGAAATTCGGCGCGTCCGTTTCCTGTCCAGCATCGACGATGGCGCGTCTGATCGAACTGCCGCGTGCAAATATTTTCTCCAGCGCTTCGCCGTCGCTCCAGCGAATAGCCCGCTGCAGCAGGCTTAGCTCTTCGGTAAACCGGCCGAGCACTTCAAGCACGGCGTCCTTGTTGTTCAAGAAAACGTCGCGCCACATCACCGGATCAGACGCGGCGATGCGCGTGAAATCTCGAAAGCCGCCCGCTGAATATTTAATGATCTCGGCTTCCGATACGGTTTCAAGATCATCGGCGGCGCCGACCAGCGTAAAAGCGATCAAATGCGGCAGATGGCTGGTGACCGCAAGCGCCAGATCGTGATGGGTCGCGTCCATCATTTCCACATGGCAACCGGCGCCGCGCCATAGGGCAGAAACTTTTTCCACCGCCGCCTGGTATTCCGTGTCCTGACGGTCAAGGGGCGTCAAGATGCACCAGCGATCATGAAAGAGCGCGGCAAAGCCTGCATCCGGCCCCGACTGCTCGGTCCCGGCGACAGGATGGCAGGGCACAACATAAATATCTTTGCGGCTATTTGCAGCTGCTTCAACGACGGACCCTTTTGCGGACCCCACATCGATAATGATCGCGCCGGGCGGCGCATGGGTCTGGATTTCTTCAAATACACGGCTGACCGCGCCGAGCGGCGTCGCCACGACAATCAAATCTGCTTTTGCAATCGCTGCGGGAAAATTTTCCGCGGCCCGGTCGATGACGCCAATCTCCTGCGCCCGGGCCAGCGCTTCGGGGCTGAGATCATAGCCGCCGATTTTGGCGGCAAGGCCATGTTCCCGCATTGCCCGGGCGAGGGACGAGCCGATCAGGCCGACGCCGATGATGACGGCGTGATTAAACAGTTTTTCCGTAGCCATGGCCGCTGATCGTCCTTTATCACTTTTATTCGTGAGGCCTTTGCGCAGGCGTATGCGCGCCGCCGCGAAAGGTCATGTTGTTATGGATTGCTGTCGCTGCGTCAACGCTTGCGGGGTCACAGACCCGTGCCGGTCCCGCCAGGCAGATATGCCGATGCGCCGATTGTTGTTTTCAGGCGACCGCTTGCGGTTCAAGCATCGCCTTGCGCAGCGCAGACCCGGCCAGTTTTAGCGTTCGCCGCGACGCATCTACGGCGCCGGTCATACCGATAAAGCCATGAATAACGCCGTCAACACAGACATATTGGACCGCGACCCCGGCGTCGCCGAGTTTGTTGGCATAGGCCTTTCCTTCGTCGCGCAATGGATCGAACGCTGCGGTGATGATCAACGCCGGGGGAAGGCCGCTATGGTCTCTGGCGAGCAGCGGTGATGCGCGCGGATCGATGATGTCATTGCCGTTGCGCAGATAATTCGCCACCGACCAGACCATCAGCGGCCGCGTCAGACGGAGGCCGTCGCCAAACGCCGTGTGCGATGGAAACGACATCGACATATCCGTTGCGGGATAAATGAGCAGTTGAAAGGCGATTGCCGGGCCGCCGCGATCGCGGGCGTGAAGCGTTGTCACTGCTGCAAGATTACCGCCGGCGCTGTCGCCGCCAATGCATAATTTCGCAGGATCGGCGCCCAGTTTTTCGGCGTTGTTCGCCGCCCATCGGGTTGCAGCAATTGCGTCATTGACGGCGGCGGGAAACTTATATTCCGGCCCCAGACGATAGTCGACCGATAATACGAGCATCCGCGCTTCGGCGCAAAGCCAGCGGCAGATATGATCATGGGTTTCGATGGAGCCAAAGCTCCATCCGCCGCCGTGAAAATAGATAAGGACAGGCAGCGGCGCGTGGGGCGCATTGTCCGGCCGGTATAAACGCGCTGGCAATGTCGCGTCAGACGTTTTGATCACATGATCTTCGACAGCGCCGATCTCGGGCGGTGTTCCTGTTATTAATTTGACGCCCGCTGCATATTGGTCGCGCGCCTGTTGCGGTAAAAGCGTTTGAAGTTCAGATGCACCGCTATTTGCCGCGCGTTCAAGAATGGCGACGATCTGTGGATCAAGCAGTTGGGCAGCATCTTCGGGCATGGCTCAGAAAGTTATAATCTGGCGAATGGTTTCACCGGCGGCGAGTCGGTCGAATGCTCCATTGATTTCATCAAGCGGCGCAAGACCACTCATCAATTTATTCACCGGCAACCGCCCGGCCCTATAAAGTTCAATGTAGACCGGAATATCGCGTAAGGGCACGCAGCTGCCGAGATAACTTCCTTTTAAAGTTCGCTCCTCGCCGACAAGTTGCACCGGCGGGATCGACAGCCGCTTGTCAGGATGGGGCAGGCCGGCAGTGACTGTTTCGCCGCCGCGCCGCGTGATCGTCCAGGCAAGTTCGAGCGCTGGAAGCGAACCGGCCATTTCAAATGCATAATCGACGCCGCCGCGCGTAGCGTTGCGTATTTCATCGGCGCAATCGGGATTACGCGCATTAAAGATTTGCGTCGCGCCGAGCTCCCTGGCGAAGGCAAGTTTGTCATCGCGCAAATCAACGGCGATGATAGCGCGTGCGCCGGCCGCATGGGCTGCAATCAGCGCATTCAAACCAACACCGCCAAGGCCGATGACAGCAACGCTGGAGCCAGCTTTTACCCGCGCTGTATTAAAGACAGCGCCGGCGCCGGTAATGACGGCGCAGCCGAACAGCGCAGCCTCGACGAAGGGCAAGGTTTTATCGATTTTTATCGCCGAGCGGCGGCTGACAACAGCATGATCGGCAAATGCGGAGACGCCAAGATGGTGATGCACTTCACTTCCGTTGAGGTGAAGACGCCGGCCGCCATTCAATAATTCTCCGGCAAGATTTGACTGTGCGCCGGGCTCGCATAAAGCCGGCCGCCCTTCCGCGCAGGGGACGCATCCGCCGCAGCTCGGGACGAAAACCAGCACCACGTGATCGCCCACTTCAAGGTCGTGAACGCCGGCGCCGGTTTCGACGACAATGCCCGCCGCTTCATGACCCAGCGCCATCGGCGCCGGCCGCGGCCGGTCGCCGCTGATCACCGAAAGATCGGAGTGACATAATCCCGCCGCTTTGATTTGCACCAGGATTTCACTTTCGCCCGGTGCATCAAGATCAAGCGTTTCGATTTTTAAGGGTTGTGTCGACGCATAGGGCGGCGCGGCGCCAATTTCATGGAGGATTGCTGCTCTGATTTTCATTGTTCGCTCGGCAATCTATAGGTTTTTACGCATCCACATGGCTGTGTCGCTAAGGCCCTTCCGTCCAATCGGCATTGCGCCGGAATAGGAAAGAAAGCCGTGAAACGTTGTATGATAGCACCGAAATTCTGCAGGCACACCGGCGGCGTTCAGGCGATCCGCATATGATTTGCACTCATCGCGTAAAGGGTCAAAACCGCCAACGATAATGAGGGCGGGCGCCAGCTTTTCAAAATTTTGCTGATTGAGCGGCGTTGCATGGGGCGACAATGCGTCGTCCGGTGTTTCCAGATAAAGATCGACGGTCCAGGCGATACTCGATTGAGAAATGAAATAGTCGCCATTGCCCAATTCAGACCGGGAGGGAAATTGCGCGCCGCCATCAAGTGCAAGGACCGGGTACAACAAAATCTGATGCGACAAGGCGATACCATGATCGCGCGCGTGTATGGCCGCCAGTGCAGCAAAATTGCCGCCGGCGCTGTCACCCATGACGGAGATTCTCTTGGGATCACCGCCAAGTTTCTTGGTGTTTGCCGCCACCCATTCAAGGCCAGCAAGACAATCTTGCAAGCCGGCGGGAAATTTATTTTCCGGTGAAAGGCGATATTCGACGCTGATGAAAATCGCACCGGTTTTTGCGGCCAGGAAACGGCAGAAATTGTCATATGATTCGACATCGCCCAGCGCCCATCCGCCGCCATGAAAAAATAATATGACCGGCGCAACACGGAATAACCGCCGCTGATTGTCATAAATTCGCGCCTGAATATCGCCGTCCGGTCCGGGGATTTTTATGTCGGCGACCCTGGCGATTTTTCGATCAGGCTCGCCGGCGCCAAGATAAAGCTCTTTTAGGGCGTTTCGCGCATCTGCAACCGACATCTCTTCGAGGGGCGGTCCGTCTGTCGCGGCGGCTTGATCGAGAAACGCTTTTGATTCTCGATCAAGTTTTGTCGCAACGGCCTTGTCGTTAAAATACACGGGAAAATTGAAGTCCCCATGTGCGCGGCGGCGCCAGGAAGCCTTCGGGCTTGCCCGCCTCGACACCGGATTCGAGAATGTTCAGGAAGTAGGTTTCATCAAACGCATTTTTGACGAAAACAGCGAACTGCCATTTTTCTTCATTATCCCGCAAAGACAATCTTGCATTGACAAGACTAAAGGCCTGTTGCGCCGACAGATCGCGGTTGAAGGGCGTAAAAAAACTTTTGCCCTGATATTGATAATCGACTCGCAGCGCGGCCAGGCCCCAATGACCCACTGGATATTCAAACTGGGCGCCCAAATTTGCGGAAAATTCCGGCGAGCGGGTCAAGCGATTACCCGCAAGATCAATCGTGCCCAGCAGCGGATTGCTGGGGTCCTCCGTCAGAAACTGATCGAATTCGGCGTTTAGATAGGAAAGGCCTGCGTTAAATTCGAAATATTGATTAGGGCGCGTAACGAGTTCAAATTCGCCGCCCCAGATCGTTGCGTCGGCCGCGTTCGTAATGACGCCGGCATTATTTTCCAGTTTTGATACCTGAAGATCCGAATAGTCGTAGTAGAATGCCGAGAGATTTGCCTGCACGCGATTATCTGCGAATTGGGTTTTGACGCCGCCTTCATAGGCCCAGACAAATTCCGGGTCGAAATTGCTCTGAAAGCCATTAAAGGTGAAGCCGCCGGATTTAAACCCTCGTGTGGCGCTGGCGTATATCATCGCATTATCATGGGGAAAATATTCAATCGCAAAGCGCGGCGTGAAGGCGTCGGATTCTTCGTTGAGAATTTGCTGCAGCGGCGGCATAAAACCGAAATCCGAAAACTGATCCGCCGTCTTGTCTTCAGTGCTATAGCGAAGCCCTGCAGTGAAATTCAGTGTGTCGGTGAGTTTCAGCGTTCCCTGTCCAAAAACCGCGAAGGCGTCGGTTTTGATATCAGCGATGTGCAGGATGTCGAATCCAAATCCCGGGATCGGAATTGAGATCGTTTGTTCGCCATCGTCGTGAAAATAATAGCCGCCGAGAATCCATTCCAAATTGCTGTCGCCATTCGACGCCAGCCGGATTTCCTGTGTGATCTGTTCCGAAGCAGAATCATCTGAAAAATTCTGAAAAGTGATGTCCACCGCATCGCCATCGAACGCAGCGAAAAAGTCGACATTTCGATAAGAGGAAATGGAGGTGAGGGTAACGCCGGAAAAATCCCAATTAAGAATGCCGGTAACGCCATATTGGTCCTGATGCTCTTCAACCGGCGATTCCTGCGACACCGGACGCAGCCCCGGCGGGTCGAAAGCGCCGTTCATGCCTTCAAAAAGCGGCGAAAATTCGAGCTGTTTGAACGGGGCGGGTTTTGAATCATCAATGGAAAATTCGCCAATCAAATCAAAGGTCACGTCATCTGTTGGTAGAAATCGCAGGCGCAGCCGGCCCATGGCGAGGTCTTCGGTGTCGAGAGGAACGCCCGTGAAAAGATTTTCAGTAAAGCCGTCGCGATCGCTCTTAACAAAACTCACGCGAGCCTGGACTTTTTCTGTAAGCGGTCCGCTGACAATGCCGGCAAAGCGTGTGCGGTCGTAGCTCCCATATTGAAATTCAGCTTTGGCGTAGAATTCATCTGTCGGCGCTTTGGAAATTATGTTGATGGAGCCGCCGGTGGCGTTTCGGCCATAGAGGGTTCCTTGCGGCCCGCGCAGCACTTCGACACGTTCAACGTCATGTAAATCGAAATTGGCGGCGGACGTTCGCGCGATATAGGCGCCGTCCGTATGAACTGCGACGCCGGGATCTCCGCCCATTGTCAAATTCTCGGTGCCGATGCCGCGAATGTAGATCTTGCCGATAATTTCCTTGTTGACGATTACGCCGGGGGTCCGCAGTCCGATATCATAAATGTCCTCAAGAACGGACCGTTCGAGACTCTCAGAATTATATGCGGCGATCGAAATTGCCGTTCGTTGGACGTTGACAGCGCGTTTTTCGGCGGTGACGATAATCTGGTCAACGCCGGCCCTGACACCGCCTTGCTGTGAGTCTGGAAAGGTGGCGCCTCCCGCACTACCGCCAGCGTCCGTCTCCTGGACATTGGAAGCGAGAAAAATTGTTACCGTGTCCGGTCCGGAAAATTCGTAGGACAACCCAGTGGCGTTTAAGAGTTTGCTGAGGGCGACAGCGATATCCATTTCACCGGTAACGGCATTGCTTTGAATGCCTGCAGCAACATCAGTCGCCATGATCAGTTGGACGCCAGCCTGTTCTGAATAGTCCAACAGCGCCATTTCAACAGGTTGAACGGGAATTGCAAAATTTGCGACCTTGCTCGCTTCAGCGGCGAATGCTGACGGCGGCGCCAGAAACGGCGTGAATGACGTTGCACAATAAAGTGCGGAAATGATTGCCGCGCGTTTGCCGTGGTTTGTTTTTGTCGCAGTCCCCTCGCGCTGATTCGATGTGTAATGCCGACCCATATCGCCCTCCCATAGGGAGCCAGGGTTCTGTTTACTATGCTCCCGAATATAAGACGAATCCGATCTTGTTTTTGGGAATGATTGCGGCGACGCGGTGAAATGTTGGCGGAATTAGCGCAATTAGTGATGCGTCAGGCGCGACTGCAACTATGTGGATGTGATCAAAATGAGGTCACGATCCTCGACAAATATGATGCGCACGGGAAACGCCTTGTCCAATCCATCCAGCCAATTGTCGATGTCATTATTGAAGACCGTACCAGTAAATCGCATTATGTTGATTGCATCTTCGGCAACCACAATTTTTCGGCTGGAATATCGGTTGAGATCCGCAATAACATTTTCGAGCGGCTCTCCGATATAGGTCAATTTACCGGTGCGCCAGGACGTCACAATTTCGGTGCTGAAGGCTCTAATTTCTTCGCCGTCATCTGCTCTGCTGACGATCAGTTCCTGTCCGTCATCCAGGAGGAGTGCGTCGGGTCCTGGCTCGCGTGACGCGTTAACAGGTTTTCCCTTCTGTTGCGCTGCGATGCTCACTGTGCCCTCAACAACGGAGACTGCAAGCGATTGCTCGCTGAAATTAATATTGAACGCGGTGCCGACAGCGCGCACTGAGCGCGGTCCCGCAGCGACAACAAAAGGCCGCATGGGATCTTTGGCAACCTCAAAAAACGCTTCGCCTGACAGAAGAGAGATATTGCGCCGGCCTGGCGTATAATCGACGGCGACTTTGGACATCGCGCCAAGAACAATTTTCGATCCGTCTTTCAGTTGGATCGTCTCATGTTCAGCGATAGAGGTTTCATAAATATCGGGCGTTATCGCTTGCTGCATTCGGAGGCGCGGCGCGGCGATCATGGTCGCCGCAGCAACGACAAGGAGCATGGCGGCAATTTGTGCGAAGGCCCGCAACCGGCCCCGCGTGCTATGGACCGTTTGTGGCTGGGGCAGAGGCAAATCTTCGCGCCCGTCATATTCATCAATTTCAAGGTCGTTGTCGGTGGGCCAGGGCAGATTCGTTAACGTATCGCTCTTTTTCCAGAACTCGGACACGCGATCGAACGCATCGGTATGGGCCGGACTGGCGTTTACCCATTCGCGCCAACGCGCGAAGTCTCCGGCGGAGACTTCATCATTGCGCAAACGCAAAAACCACGCTGCCGCCTCATTTGAAAGCGCGCTGTCGTCATCTGTTGGATTTGTCGTTTTCGTCATTTCATTCATTGATAATTGTCCGTAACAGGAACGCTCCCCCGCGCCTTCGGCCTATCTGTCCAGTCTTTGTTTGCAGTAAGCGACAGCGCGCAGGACATATTTCCGCACCATGCTTTCACTGAGGTTCATCTGGGCCGCGATTTCTCGATATTCCTGGCCCTCAAATTTATAAAGCAAAAATGCTTTGCGGCATTTCGCCGGTAATTCTGCAATAATGCACCGGATGGATTGAAGCTCCTGACGGCTTGAGAAGATAACATCCGGCGCGGGCGCGCCACTGGCGTGATCAGTGTATCCGTCCTGATCGCAGGGCGTCTCGGGACATCGCGCCCTTTGGCGCAAACGATCAATTGCGATGTTTTTTGCGATCTTGAAAAGGAACGCCTGAAGGTGACTGATCGCCTCGGGCTCGTCGAGACGCAGCATACGAACAAAAGCTTCCTGCGCGACATCCTGTGCGTCTTGCGGCGAGGAAAGCTTGACATCCAAATAACGCAAAAGTGCTTCATTGTGTTCACGGTACACTCTGGCGACCACTGCTTTTCGGTCGCCGCTATCTAAAGGCAGATTTCCAGCTGTCGCCGTCGTTGCGCATTCACTCGCCACAAAGACGAGATGAGGGGACGGCTGCGCATTATTCGCAGCCGGCGCACTTTTCGGTGTTGGTTTCACGCCCTTTTTTGCCATAGGTATTCCCCATTAAGACGAATCTGCCGTGCAATTTGGGAATCGAAAAACGGTCTATTTGGCGGATAAAAGAATGACGTATCTATGAAGGCAGGGCAAGTTGCGCCGCTGGCCCAATATGGGCTTGATAGGCGGCAATTCGTTACAAAAACTGATCGGACAGGCGTTGCCGCGCAACGCACCCGGAATAACCATTGGGGTAGAAATGACTATTTTGCTGAACGATTCATCTCTTCTGAAATCCCAGGCTTTTATCAACGGAGCGTGGGTTGACGCTGACAACAAAGATGTATTTGACGTCAAAAATCCGGCGGATGGCGCTGTGTTGGCGTCCGTTGCTTCATGTGGACGCGCTGAAACAGCGCGCGCAATTGAAGCGGCTGGCAGCGCGCTGGATGGCTGGCGTCGCCGTACCGCCAGGGATCGCAGCAGCCTCTTAAAAGCGTGGCATGCTTTGATGCTGGAACACAGCGAGGACCTTGCGCAAATCCTTACCGCCGAACAGGGGAAACCGCTTGCTGAAGCGCGTGGTGAGATTGCTTATGGCGCAAGCTATATTGAATGGTTCGCCGAAGAGGCGAAGCGCATCTATGGCGATACGATTCCGGCGCCCTCGAATGACAAACGGCTCGTCTGCATCAAACAGCCTGTGGGCGTCGTTGCCTGCATAACGCCGTGGAATTTTCCAAACGCAATGCTGACGCGAAAAATTGCACCGGCGCTTGCGGCGGGATGCACCGTCGTCTGCAAGCCCGCGAATGAAACGCCGCTATCAGCTTACGCTTTTGCGGTGCTGGCTGCGCGCGCCGGCATACCTGACGGCGTTATCAACATTCTCAACGGGCGCACGCAGGAAATCGGAGAAACGCTGACGTCAAGTCGTATCGTCCGTAAGCTGACCTTTACAGGATCAACACCGGTCGGCAAAAAACTGATGGCTGCATGCGCCGGCACCGTAAAACGCACATCGATGGAACTTGGCGGCAATGCGCCGTTTATTGTGTTTGATGACGCGGATATCGACGCTGCAGTGGCTGGGGCCATTGTCTGCAAATTCCGCAATTCAGGTCAGACATGCGTTTGCGCCAACCGTATCCTGGTTCAGGCGGGTGTTTTTGAGGAATTCACCGCAAAGCTCACACAAGCCGTGGGCGCTTTAAAAGTTGGCAAGGGCGCCGACGATGGCGTTACTATAGGTCCGTTGATCCATGAGACCGCGGCAAATGATGTTGTGGCGCTGATTGACGACGCCGTTGCGGGCGGCGCTCGAGTCATTATTGGCGGCGGGCGTTCAGGGCTTGGCGCCAATTTTGTTGCGCCGACGGTTTTGACAAATGTCTCGCATGAAATGCGATTATTCAGCGAAGAAATTTTCGGCCCGGTCGCACCGGTATTTCAATTTGAAACTGAAGAAGAAGCAATCGATATCGCCAATAACACTGAATTTGGGTTGGCCAGCTATTTCTACACGCGCGATATTGGCCGCATCTGGCGGGTCAGCGAGGCGCTTGAATATGGCATCGTCGGGATCAACGAGGGCATTATATCAAGTGAAATGGCGCCGTTCGGCGGCGTCAAGGAATCCGGCCAGGGCCGTGAAGGTTCTAAATACGGTCTCGATGATTATCTCGAGATTAAATATCTTTGCATGGGCGGGATCGACAAGTAAAACCAGCGAAACATTGATCATTGGAATGTGCTTCGGCTTTCGCATGTTCTGCGCGAGCGACCGACTTCCTGGCGGTGGGTTGCCCACTCATTCAGCACCCGTCCAAAAAGTCAGCCGATGACATAGATCAAGGCCTGCGGGGATGGCCGCATGACATAATGCGTGTATGAAAACGGTGATAAAATTTTGCGGCGCAGCCGGTATGGTCACGGGCTCATGCTATTTGGTTCGTCATAATGGCCTGTGTTTTCTGGTTGACTGCGGGATGTTCCAGGGCTCGAAAACGCTCAAAGAGCTCAACTATGGCGAATTTCCCTTCGAGCCGGAGAGCATCGACTTTGTTCTGTTGACCCATGCGCATATCGATCACAGCGGCCTAATCCCGAAGCTCATAAAAAAGGGATTTGCCGGGCGCGTCTTTGCTACCGAGGGCACGCGAGATCTCTTAAGTTTCATGCTGCCCGACAGCGGTTATATCCAGGAAACAGAAGTTACATATCTTAATCGCCGAAATGAGCAGCGCGGCCTGCCTCCGGTGACGCCGATTTATACGCAAGAAGACGGTGAAAAAGCGATTGAGCATTTCGACCTTATTGACTATCAGGCGTGGCGCGATCTCGGTCATGGCGTTCGCGTGCATTTCTGGAATGCGGGCCACATTCTCGGCGCCGCATCGATTGAAATCGAATTGGCTCCAAAAGAAACAGAAGGAGACAACATTCGCTTGTTGTTTTCCGGTGATATTGGGCCTGAATATAAGTTGTTTCATCCCGATCCCGTGGGACCGAGTGATATTGATTACGTTATTTGCGAGGCGACTTATGGAGACCGGGAACGCAAAACCATTCCTCCGGCGGAGCGGCGCAAAAAACTCGCGCGTGTTGTCTCGAAGGCGCTTTCAAATGGCGGAACGCTTGTAATTCCGGCGTTCAGCGTCGAGCGGACGCAGGAGCTGCTCGCTGATATCAGTTTGTTGATGAGCAGTGGTGCGATCGAAGAGCATATTGTTTTTCTTGATTCGCCCCTGGCGATCCGCGCAACAAAAACATTTTCTCGCCACGCCGGAAACCTTGAGGACATAGCCCCTGACGGCGATCTCTTTAAGAATGGGAATTTTGTTTTCACGCGCACGGTCGAAGAAAGTAAAAAGATCAACCAATATAAGGGCGGCGCCATCATTATAGCGGCCAGCGGTATGTGCGAAGCGGGTCGAATTCGCCACCATCTCAAAAGGCGGCTCTGGGACAAAAATGCGACAGTTCTGATGGTTGGTTATCAGGCGCCGGGAACACTGGGCTCGCTGTTGCTCGCGGGGAAAAAGGCGGTTCGCATTCAAGGCGAAGACATCAAGGTGCGGGCGCATATAAGGGAACTGGATGTGTATTCAGGGCATGCAGACGCAGCCGAATTGCAGGAATGGATATTAAAACGGATGCCGATTCGACGCGGCGTCTTTCTCACTCATGGCGATCCGGGCGCGCGCGAGGCGCTGAGCGCGCGCCTCGCGCAATCGGGCCTGTCTGAAGATCGCGTTTTTCTGCCTGCGCTCGACGATGAATTCGAGTTGTTGACGGTTCCCGTTAAAGAGAAATTACAAACAAAACCGCGGCTTGATCCTGCGGTCGTCGCTCGACTTGATTGGCACAACGACCTTGCGCAGCTTTCGCTTGATATTCGCGATGAGCTTGACGCCGCTGCTGACGAACGCTCAAGGCAGAAAATTATCAGGCGATTGCGCCGCGCGCTTGAGGCTAAGCCGGCGAAAGACTGACAATATGGCTCATGTCTTGAAATTCAGCAGGTTGAACGCGGCCCGGCCTATTTTGCTGCTTCCGTGGCCGCGACAATCTTTTTTACGGCGAAAAAACTGTCCGGGTTCACTGAAATTGAGCTGATGCCGTTCTCGACAAGAAATTTAGAAAATTCCGGATAGTCGCTGGGGGCCTGGCCGCAAATCCCGACAGGCGTTCCTGTTTGCGCTGCTTTGTTCAATAATTCGACGATCAGAGTTTTGACGGCCTCATTGCGTTCATTGAACAACGCCTGAAGAAGATCGCTGTCGCGATCGACGCCAAGGGTCAGTTGTGTCAAATCATTTGAGCCGATCGAAAAGCCGTCAAATCGTTCGGCAAATGCCTGCGCCAAAATAATATTGGATGGAATTTCCGCCATCATATAGATTTCAAGATCCTTCTCACCGCGCTCCAAGCCGTGAAGGCCCAATTCTTCCAGCACTTTGTCCGCTTCTTCGATCGTGCGGCAGAACGGGATCATAAGGTTGACATTGCTCATGCCGATGGTGTCGCGAGCCTGCCGCATCGCCCTGCATTCAAGAGCAAATCCTTCGCGGTAATCGTCATGATAATAGCGGCTGGCGCCGCGCCAGCCGAGCATGGGGTTTTCTTCGACGGGTTCAAATTCGCGCCCGCCGATCAAGCTTGCATATTCATTCGTTTTAAAATCGCTGAGTCTCACAATCACTGGATTTGGATAATGGGCCGCGGCGATGCGCGCGACGCCCTCTGCCAAACGGTCCACAAAATATTGCTTTTTATCCTCATACGCCGCTGTCAATGTCTTGATCTGACGGCGTACATCTTCATCTTGAACATTGTCGAAATGCGCTAATGCCATGGGATGAATCTTGATAATGTCGCCGATAATAAATTCAATGCGCGCAAGCCCGACGCCATCCGTTGGCAGACGCCACCATCGGAAAGCGGCGGACGGATTGGCGAGGTTGATCATGATTTGCGTTCGGGTTTCCGGCGTCTGAGTGAGATCGATGTCGCGGGTCTCGAACTCAAGAAGTCCGTCGTAAACAATTCCAATCTCGCCTTCCGCGCAGGAAACAGTGATCTCTTGTCCATCGACAAGTATTTCCGTTGCGTTCCCTGTGCCGACAATGGCCGGCAAGCCGAGCTCCCGGCTAACGATCGCCGCGTGGCTGGTGCGTCCGCCGTGGTCGGTGACGATCGCCGCAGCCTTTTTCATGATCGGCGCCCAATCCGGATCTGTCGTTTCAGTGACCAGAATGGAGCCTTCCTTGAAATCTCCTATATTTTCCGCGCTGGTGAGACGGCAGACCCTGCCCTGTGCAATCGCATCGGCAATCGCAGCGCCCTGCACAAGGCGTTTTCCGCTTTGCGTCAGCCGGTATTCACGCAAGCTACCGGCGTCGCGGCGTGATTGAACGGTCTCCGGCCGCGCCTGAACAATAAAAAGGTCTCCTGTCTCGCCGTCCTTCGCCCATTCCATATCCATTGCTTGTCCGTAGTGGCGTTCGATGTGCACAGCCCAGCGCGCGAGCGTCAGGATTTCTTCATCATTCAATACGAATGAAGTACGTTCGGTTGCGGTGCTTTCGATCAGTACGACCGGAGCGCCGCCAGTGTCGGCGTAAATCAGTTTTTTTTTCTTTGCCGCCGCAGCGCTTTTGAATAATCGGACGGAGAGCGGGATCATTGAGCAATGGTTTAAAAATCTCAAACTCATCGGGATCAACCATGCCTTGAACGACTGTCTCACCCAGCCCCCAGCTGCCATTGATGAGGACTATATTCGGAAAACCGCTATCCGCATCGATTGAAAACATCACGCCGGAACATGCTTTGTCGGAACGAACCATGCGCTGGACGCCGACGGAAATAGCGATGTCCATCTGGTCGAAACCCTGGCTTTGCCGATAGCTGATCGCGCGATCCGTATATAAAGACGCGAAGCATTTTCTGCATGCCTCCAACAGCGCAGTCTCGCTGCGCACATTCAAGAATGTCTCCAATTGCCCGGCGAAACTTGCTTCCGGCAGATCTTCGGCGGTGGCGCTCGATCGTACGGCGACGCTCAGCGTTCCGCTGGTTTTTTCAGCCATCTTTCGATAGGCTTCGATGATCGCCTCACTCAATGCCGGTGGAAGTTCCGCCCCAAGAACCATTCCTCGAATGTTGCGGCCAATTTCGCCCAGCCTGTCCGAAGCTGGATTAAGCCGCTCCATTTCGGAGCGAATCCTGTCCGCCAGGGCGTTGGCGGCGATAAATGCGCGGTAAGCATCTGCTGTAATCGCGAAACCATCGGGCACGCGAATGCCTTCCGGAGTGAGATTGCCAAACATTTCGCCGAGCGAGGCGTTCTTGCCGCCAACCATGGCGCCGTCTTCGCGCGTGATTTGCGAAAACCATAGGATATAATTGTCTGCGATGTTCGACATTTGGAGCCTGCTTGTTTAGGTGAACGGCGGTCTTACGCCTGCGCACCGTCTCACCCTGACCGGTCATTACATTGACCGGCGTCAAATCGCCGTATCGTTATAATCCGCTAGATTGCAGCGAAAGGACGGGCGGTCGCCTGTCTCCAGCCCTTTAATCAGTCCCTCACCGCCAGTTGCGTATTAAAAATGAGCGGCGATATGTTGATAGCAAATCGGAAAGGCGCATTAGCCTGGAACTTCCAGACGTCATAAAGCTTCAGTCTGATGCGCATAGCCGCGATTGCGGCGATATTGCATCCGAATTGGAAGTATCGCCTGAGCGCGGCCTGTCGTCTGAAGAGGTTGAGCGTCGACAAAATTCCTATGGGCCGAATATATTGCGAACAAAAAGGTCGGTTTCATCATTCAGGCTTCTGTGCGCTCAATTCGCAAGCCCCGTTGTGGCGCTTCTTGCCGTCGCCGCAATAGTCGCCCTCGCTTTTGGCGAGTGGAAAGAAGGAACGGCGATCGCCGCGGTTCTGGCGATCAATTCGATCATCGGATTCACGACAGAGTTGCGTGCGGTGCGTTCCATGGAGGCGCTTCGCGCCCTGGGTGAATCTTTCGCCCGGGTTCGGCGCAATGGACGCATTGTGGAAATATCGGCAGTCGATCTCGTGCCGGGCGATATTCTGGTGCTGGAGGGGGGCGACATTTTACCGGCCGACTTGCGGCTGGCGTCGACATCAAATCTTCTGATCGACGAGTCGGCATTGACCGGCGAGTCCGTTGCCGTCGAAAAGTCCGCGGCCCCGGTCAAATCAGATGCGCCCATTGCCGAGCGCGCGTCCATAGCATTCAAGGGCACAGCCGCGGCCCGGGGCTCGGCCACAGGAATCGTCATCGGCACGGGTATGGATACGGAACTTGGAAGGATTTCCAGGCTTGTTTTCGAGGCCGAGCCCGAGAGATCGCCGTTGGAACGCCAACTTGATCGCCTGGGCGGCCAGCTGATCTGGGTCACTTTGTTGATCACTGCTGTCATTGCCGGCGTCGGTATCGCCTCCGGCAGGGACGTATTCCTGATGGTTGAAGCGGCCATTGCGCTGGCCGTCGCAGCGATTCCGGAGGGACTGCCAATTGTTGCGACGATGGCGCTTGCGCGCGGCATGTGGCGAATGGCGAAGCGCAATGCGCTGGTGGAACGTCTGTCTGCTGTTGAAACGCTCGGAGCGACGACGATTATCTGCGCCGACAAGACGGGAACGCTGACCGAAAACAGAATGCGCCTGAAGCGGTTGGTTGTTGATGCGATCAATGTCGAATTCTCTCAGGATTTAGAAGAGCTCAGGGCTGATGGTGCGGAAATTTCAATTAATGACAACAGGATGATTCGAGAGGCGCTGACCGCCGGCGCGCTTTGTAATAACGCTGCGCTGGAAGCAGGAGAGGACGCCTCGTCGGGCGATCCGCTTGAGGTTGCGCTTTTGCACGCTGCGGATGCAGCCGGTTTGAACAGGGATGATCTTCTCACTGACAAGCCCAAGCTTCGCGAATTCGCATTCGATTCCGACGTCAAGATGATGGCGACCGCACACAAGTCCGACGCCGCCGTAACCTACTATGTAAAAGGCGCTCCGGAAGCCGTGCTCGCGCATTCCTCATTTGTATATCGATCAAGCGGCCCGGAGCATTTAAGCGCAGAGGGTCGGGAACAATGGATTGAAAAAACCAACGAACTTGCGTCACAGGGCCTGCGCGTATTGGCGTTCGCACGAAAATCTGCTGCAAGCGCAGATGTACCGCCCTATGAAAATCTCGAATTTCTCGGCCTCGGCGGCCTGCATGACCCGCCGCGTCGAGACGTAAAACCCGCCATTGCCGCGTGCAAGCGCGCCGGTATCCGCGTTGTCATGATCACCGGAGACCATGCAGTCACGGCAAAAAACATTGCAATATCAATCGGACTTGCAGAGCAGGATATCCATGTTGTCGAAGGAAAAACGCTAAAGCCTGTGGTGCAACTTACGGAGCACGATCGCGCGGTGATTTTGCATGCCGAAGTGTTTGCGCGCGTCACGCCTGCGCAAAAACTTGACCTTGTGACTGTATATCAAAACGCCGGCGACATCGTTGCGATGACCGGGGACGGGGTTAATGACGCGCCGGCGCTGAAAAAAGCCGATATCGGCGTCGCCATGGGCAAACGCGGCACACAGGTTGCACGCGAGGCGGCGGCCATGGTTTTAAGAGACGACGCGTTTTCAACGATTGTGGAAGCGATACGCGAAGGACGCATCATTTTCAGAAACATCCAGCGCTTCGTTGCCTATCTTCTGTCCTGCAATCTGAGCGAGGTGTTGGTTGTCGGGCTGGCGATTTTGGCAGGATTGTCGCTGCCGCTTCTTCCGTTGCAGATTCTTTTCCTCAATCTCGTTACGGACGTTTTTCCCGCGTTCGCTCTCGCCGCCGGGGCCGGCGACGCCGCTGTCCTTGATCGCAATCCGCGCAATCCAAAAAAACCGATTCTGACAAGAGCGCTCTGGGTTGTGATTGTGGGTAACGGCCTGTCAATAACCGTCGCGACATTGGGGTCGCTCTATGTTGCAAGAGAATATTTAGGCCTCGGCGCCGACGCCGCCGTCACCGTGTCGTTTCTCACAATTGCATTCGCTCAGCTGTTGAATGTCTTCAACATGCGTGACCCCAGAACGCATATATTCCACAATGATATAGTGACGAATTCCTATGTCTGGGCTGCAATTATATTTTGCACATCGCTGTTGTTGTTTGTCGTTTATTTTCCGTCGGTCGCCAGCGTTCTGCATCTCGAACCGCCAAACGGGAAAGCGTGGGCCGTTATCTTGGCGATGAGCGCATTGCCATTGTTGTTCGGTCAGATCGGCAAGGAGATGAGCAAAATCCGCGCCCTGCGTCGTCGCGCTATTGTCGCTTTATAAAACGATCTGTTCGACATTGGATTTTTGCGATAAATCCCAGACCGATCCGGGTGCGGCAAGACACACGGCCCTGTAGTGGGCTCTCTCAGAAAAAGCCGCCAACATTGCGCCAGGATTTACTCGACCGCCTAATGCACGATAACTTTTCGATAAACATGCCAACTGGCATGCCCGAGTACGGGTAACACGACGGCGAGACCGACGAGCAGCAATGCTGCGCCGATCATCATCGAGGAGACGATAATAAGGCCCCAAAGCAACATCGCTTTCGGATTGGCAAACGTCGCACGCATCGATGTCTTGATCGCCACAAGCGGTCCAACTTCAAGATCAAGAGCCATCGGAAATGAAATCACATTTGTCGCGAGAACCAGAACTGCCAGAAGAAAGCCGACGCCATTCCCAACGAGGATCAGCGTCCAGCCTTCGGGGGTTGTGAATACGAGGCGCAAAAATTCATCTGCGGTAGTAAAACCGATACTGCCAATGGTTGCGTTATAAATTGCGTTCGCAATTAACAGCCAGACGATGAATATCGCCACCAAAAACGATCCAAGCACGGCGATCGTTCTTCCATTCGGCCCGGTCCACTTGGTAAATGCGTCCGTCCACGGAAAATCGCGTCCCTGTTCCCGCCGCCGGCTGACGCGATAAAGAATGACTGCAACAAACGGCCCCAACAGCGCATAGCCGCCAATGATCGGCAATATTAGCGGAACCATATCGGCGCCAAATGCCCAGGCAGCGCCCAGGGCGCCGGCGATCGGATATATCAGTCCCAATAAAAGCAAATGGCTGGGCTTGGCGTTAAAATCCTCGACGCCCAATCTAATCGCATCAATAATATCTTTGGCGCGAACATCGCGCACTTCGAAAGATTGGATTGCGCCCGAGTGATGGACGCCGACATCTTGTGCAGCCACGATCCATTCCTCTTCCATTGCATCAATTAGCAAAATTTACTTTAGTTGCGACACTTTGTCCAGCGGCTCAACGCTGGCAAACAGACAACCAACAAGAGTTTCAAGGGCGAGTTTGCGAAAACCATAAATCCGTATTCAGAGCGATTGACGGGTATGCGTAACCAACTGTGAACCGAAACGATCAGGCTCGCGCTGAACGCACAAATGCAGACATGCCGCGAAAAAAATGACCCGTAATTTTGGCCCGATAATAACCGTGCAGCAATTGAGATGATACGTATCGGCCGGCCGCAAGCGCAAAAGCCCTTGCCGCTTTTTGCGGGACAATCGCTTATCGGTATTGCGGCGCAACAATGCATATGCGGCTTAAAACACTAGGTTGCTGGTCATAAATATCGCTGCGCCAAGAGTTTCTTCGCGCTTGCAAAATATTCTGCTCGCAAACGCAGCAACAAAAATGTATCTCGCTGAAGGCATTTTTTTGTATTGCAATGACCCCAGCGCCATCCGTCCGTCGCCGGCCCCTGCGTTTTGCGGCCCTGTGCAAAAAACCAAAGCGATTTCACCGCCTGGTCCGCGCTTAGCCGATCCATACGGTGACTGGTCGGGCCGCGCATGTGTGGGGTTCCTCTTTAAATGGAAATCGCTTAATCTTCAGTAGATTCGCGTATTTGCCGTGCGGCAAAATGAATTGTATTTCGCCTCTCTATGCGGCGATGGTGTCATTGAGTTTTTGATTGACGTGCGATTCTGCGGGACGGTTATGAAGTCAGACAATTACGATGTTCGCTCAATTTGCCGGTCAAGGCCGCGGCGTAAGCACGTTCAAATCGCACGCGTAGCGACGCTATGAAATTGACAGCGTTTGAACGCGGACGGACAGCCCCGTACGAGATGAAAACAGCAACTCCGATATTTCTTAATCTTGGCCGGCAACGGCGCTTGGATGGAGCGCACTTATGAGAGTCGCCGTCGTTATCGTCCTTCTCGTCATCGGATCGGTTGCCTTTCATTTTCTCAGCCCGTGGTGGATGACGCCAATCGCCTCTAATTGGGGCGAGCTCGACAACGCCCTGATTATTACTTTTTGGGTGTGCGGCGCGGTGTTCATCGCGCTCAACCTGTTTCTTGCTTATTCCGTATACAAGTTCCGCCATCGCAAAGGCAGCAAGGCGACCTACGAGCCGGAAAATGACGCCCTCGAAGGCCGGCTGACTTTCTGGACAGCGATCGGCATTGTCATCATGCTGGCGCCGGGTCTTATTGCCTGGAATAAATACATCACCGTTCCGGACGACGCGATTGTCGTCGAGGCTGTAGGCCAGCAATGGCAATGGAGTTTCCGCTTTCCCGGCGAAGACGGCGTACTTGGCGCTGTCGCGACAGAACACATCGGTCCCGACAACCCGTTTGGCCTCAATCCCGGCGACCCTTGGGGAACGGACGATATTCTGGTCGCAGAAGGCGAGTTGCACTTGCCGCTTGATCAGCCGGTCAAGATTGTTTTGCGGTCCAATGATGTGTTGCACAATTTCTACGTGCCGCAGTTCCGCGCCAAGATGGACCTTGTTCCCGGCACCTATACGTATATTTGGTTGACGCCGACCCGGACCGGCGAATTTGAGATCCTGTGCGCCGAATATTGCGGCAGGAGCCACTACAATATGCGCGGTTTGGTTGTTGTTGATGAAATGCCCGCATTTGAAGAATGGTTGAGTGAGTTTCCGAGATTCGGCCAATCGAACGTCGCTGCCGCCGCAACCGGAGCGCCTTGATGTGGGCGATGTAGGGCGATGATTTATATGCCAAAGAATGATTTAAGGGCGAGGGCGCAATGACGACTTATACGACGATTGCAGAAGACACGCGGCCGCTGCACCACCCGAAAACCTGGGTCGGTAAATATGTATGGAGCCAGGATCACAAGGTCATTGCTATACAATATTCGCTGACAGCGGTCGGCGTGGGGCTGGTTGCGCTGGTGCTCTCCGGATTGATGCGCATGCAACTTGCCTTCCCGGGGATGCTCGAATTCATAACTCCCGATGCTTACTACCAGTTCGTGACGATGCACGGGATGATCATGGTGATTTATCTCCTGACGGCGCTGCTGCTCGGCGGGTTCGGAAATTACATGATCCCGCTCATGATCGGCGCTAGGGACATGGTGTTCCCGTTCGTCAATATGCTCAGCTATTGGGTCTATCTGCTTTCCGTCATTGTCTTGATGGCGAGCTTTTTCGTACCGGGCGGGCCGACCGGCGCGGGCTGGACGCTCTATCCGCCCCAGGCGATTACCGAAGGAACACCGGGCGCCGGCTGGGGCATTATCATGATGCTTGCGTCGCTAGCGATTTTCATCGTCGCCTTTACCATGGGCGGCCTTAATTATGTCACCACCGTCCTGCAGGCGCGCACCAAGGGCATGACCCTGATGCGCATGCCCTGCACGATTTGGGGAATTTTCGTCGCAACCATTCTTGGCCTCCTGGCGTTCCCTGCGCTTTTTGTAGCTGCAATCATGATGACGCTGGATAACACCATCGGCACCAGCTTTTTTATGCCGGCGATCATTTCCGGAGGCGCGGCGCTGGACCATTCCGGCGGTAGTCCGATCCTGTTCCAGCATCTGTTCTGGTTCTTCGGCCATCCCGAAGTTTATATCGTTGCGCTGCCTGCCTTCGGCATCGTGTCAGACCTCATCAGCACACATGCGCGAAAGAATATCTTTGGATATCGCATGATGGTGTGGGCGATTATCATTATTGGCGGCCTCAGTTTCATCGTCTGGGCGCATCATATGTATGTGAGCGGGATGAACCCGTATTTCGGATTCTTTTTCGCAACCTCCACACTGATCATAGCCGTGCCGACCGCGATCAAGGTTTATAATTGGGTGCTGACCTTGTGGCGCGGCGACATTCATTTGCGCGTGCCGATGCTGTTTGCGATCGGGTTTATTTTCACTTTCATTCACGGCGGACTGACGGGCCTTTTCCTCGGTAACGTCAGTGTCGATGTGCCCTTGTCAGACACCTATTTTGTTATTGGTCATTTTCATATGGTGATGGGCGTGTCGCCGATCATGGTTGTTTTCGGCGCCATTTATCACTGGTATCCAAAAATTACCGGCCGAATGTGGAACACCATGCTCGGTCAGGCGCATTTCTGGATCACGTTCCTCGGCGTTTATGCGATTTACCTGCCGATGCATTATCTCGGCTTTTTGGGCGTGCCGCGCCGCTATTATGAAATGGGCGATACCGCCTTCTTGCCGGAATCTGTGCATGACGCGAATGTGGGTATCACGATTGCCGCGCTGACAGTTGGCGCTGCGCAACTCATCTTTTTTTACAATTTGATCTACAGCTATTTCAAAGGTCCAAAGGCGGACCCCAATCCTTGGGGCGCCACAACGCTGGAATGGCAGACGCCCGACACGCCGCCGGCGCATGGCAATTGGGGGCCGGAGCTCCCCAAGGTTTATCGCTGGGCCTATGATTACAGCGTGCCCGGCGCGGCGCGGGACTTTATTCCGCAGACAACGCCGCCTGGGCCCGACGAAAAACCACATGAGCATTAGTGCGTAGTTCCAGCTCCGATGGAGAATTAAATTGAAATTACTGCGTGAACTGACAAAAAGGCCATGGCTGACAAAGGGGCTTGATTCCGATCCCGGCCCCGGCGCCGATGGTATTCGCGGCGCGACGGCTGCAGCTACTGGCATGTGGTTTTATGTCGGTGTCGCTTCGGTGATGTTCTCGCTGATTGTTGCGGCTTATGTTTTGCGGCTTGGAAATTACGGCGCTGATCCGGCCGCCGCCGCTGCCGCGAAAGCCTCTCTTGCCTGGTGGACTCTTGCAGCAATCTGCGGAATTCCGCCAGCTGACGATTGGGCGCCGATGGCGGAGCCATTTTTGTTATGGATCAATACAGGCGTTTTGATCGTCAGCAGTATCGCCTGGCAAAAGGCGCGGGGCGATCTGCGCAAGAGGCGCATGGATAGTCTGCGCATTACGCTGACTGCCGCCGGCCTTTTCGCGCTGGTCTTTCTCGCCGGTCAGTTGACGGTTTGGCGCCAACTCATCGGCAGCGGACAATTTGCAGCCGTGGGTCCGGCGATTGCGTTCTTTTATCTGATGACGGCGATGCATGGTCTTCATCTGCTGGGCGGGTTGTTTTTTTGGTGGCGGACGACGTCGAAGGTCTTGAATGGCGCCAAAGCCGAAGAAATTGCAGCCGGCGTTAACCTGTGTGCGGTCTATTGGCATTATTTGTTGTTGGTCTGGATCGTTATGTTCGGATTGCTGCTCATCACATGATCATGCGCTCGCTTTTTTCCCTTATCATTGGAACGGCTAATTGATATGTCGCAAACAACGCTGACCCAGAACGCCCATGCGGCGACAGAGCCGCACAGTCTCGACAGTCTTGTTTCGGATTGGACGACTGATCAGGAGGTATTCAAAAAGGTCCAATGGGGAAAGGCCATGATGTGGATCTTTCTCTTGAGTGACACATTTATTTTCTCCTGCTTTTTGACTTCCTACATGACTGTGCGCGCATCAACGATGGTGGCCTGGCCCAATCCCAGCGAGGTTTTCGCCCTAACGCTGTTTGGCCAGAATATTCCGCTGATCCTGATCGCCATCATGACCTTTGTATTGATCAGTTCGAGCGGCACGATGGCGCTGGCGGTCAACTTTGGCTATCGCCGCAATCGAAGGGCAACCGCCGCCCTGATGCTGGCGACGGCATTGCTCGGCGCGACATTTGTCGGCATGCAGGCTTTCGAGTGGTCGAAGCTCATTTCAGAAGGCGTTCGGCCTTGGGGCAACCCTTGGGGCGCACCACAATTCGGCGCTTCGTTCTTTATGATCACGGGGTTCCACGGCCTTCATGTTTCTATCGGCGTCATCTACCTCACAACTATCGCGATTAGGGTTTTGAACGGCGTTTACGATCGCAACGGCAAATATGAGGTTGTTGAGATCGCCGGCCTTTATTGGCACTTCGTCGACCTTGTCTGGGTCTTTATCTTTGCATTCTTTTATCTTTGGTGAGGACCTCGTAATGGATCACGCGACACATGCTGGCCACACTCCTGCGGCGCAAGGCGCAGATGCAGTCGGCCATGATGACGCCGGGCAGCAGCATCCGCTCGGTATTTACTTCAAGATCTGGGCCCTTCTGTTTATTCTTAGCGCTATGTCCTATGCTGTCGACTATTTTGGATTCCAGGGGCTTGCTAGGTGGTCTCTCATTTTAATCTTTATGTTTCTCAAGGCCGGTCTGATTGTATCGGTGTTTATGCATATGGTGTGGGAACGTCTGGCGTTGATCTACGCGATTTTATTGCCGCCGCTCGCCCTTATTGTGCTTGTCGGTCTGATGTCTCTTGAAGCTGATTATACGCATTGGACGCGGATTTTGTTCTACGAAACACCCGCGGCAATTGAACCCGTGGAGCATCATTGACGGTTGGGGCCGAGGATCGAAAGGGTCGAGGAGTGATGCATTTGGATAAAACGATAAGGCGGCGGTTATGACCAAAATTATTCTCGCGGCAATATTCGCCGTATCTCTGATGATCGCGGCCAATTGGTTTGCGGGATTTGTTTTTCGCGACGCCTATTCACACCAGCTTGTCATTGACATACCCGATTTTGACGAAGCGCCGCTTGTCAATCGCGCACATCTCCAACGTAGCTGGCCGCAAGGTTTAGGGGCGCTCAGCACGCGCGCGCAGGTGCGCGCCCAGATGCAGAACGTTGAAAATCTTGAGCCCCCTAAGCGCCTCACTGCTCTGACATCTGAGGTTGGGTCGCCGCCAGCGCCGGAACCTGATCTGGGAACATTGCTTGCGAGCGCTGACATTGCCAATGGTGAAAAGAAGGCGCGTGTATGCGGCAGTTGCCACACATTTGATGACGGCGGGAGAAACGGGACGGGTCCCAATCTTTGGGGCGTCGTCGGGCGCGATATCGCGGCGACGGCCTCCTATAATTACTCCGCTGCGCTTTCCTCAGAGCCAGGAAACTGGACCTTTGAAAAACTCGACGCTTATCTATTAAAGCCTGGCGCAGCGATCCCTGGCAACAAAATGTCCTATCAGGGCCTTAGAAAGGCGAGAGATCGCGCTGATGTAATCGCGTATCTGAGAGCGCAAGGCGCTTCCCAAATTCCATTGCCTGCGCGCGCGCCGATCGAGGGCGGCGACGCTCCATAGGCCCGGGCCATGCGTCATCATGCTGCGGACACGCTTAATAATTTGGCCGCTTTTTGTTGACGGCGCTGTTTCACAAAAAATCACTGCTGTCCGCGCGCCTCAAATAGCGGGCTTGCGAAATTTGCAGACAGAGATCGATTGTAATCACAAAAGTCGCCGAAATTATGTAGCTAAAGCATTTCCAAGCGGTTGGAAGCAGTGCTTTCAACGGGAACCGGTTCGCGTGAAGGGTGAGATTGGATAAATCGAACGCGACCGAACAATAACTTAGAGCCGGTTCGCGATTCAGTTAAGATCGGAACGGCTCTAATATGGCCAGCTCCAAGGTCGACATAAGTGACTGTTAACAACTCATTAACAAATTTAGCGAACACATATTGTGTCGGTTAGATTAGGATTTGCCGATCCGCACTAGCTATTTAGTCTCTCAATGTGTATCTGTGCATTCACTGTACTTTTCTTATAAGTCGAGTTTTTCGCTTTGGAACAGCAACCAAAATCTCCGGAAAGAGCCTCGCAACAAAGTGTCGTTGATCAATATGTTGGTCGCCGATTGAAATTATTGCGGCGTCAAAATCACATATCGCAAAAAGCGCTCGCTGAAAGATTGGGCATCACATTTCAGCAAATCCAGAAATACGAAAAAGGGCTAAATCGGCTTCCTGCCGGGCGAATGCTGGCGATATGTCTGGCCTTGGACATAACGCCAAACGACTTGTTTCATGATCTGTTGATGAAGGAATATCCGGTTAAAAAACCTGACGAATACACCGATCAGGAAATGGAACTGATTGAAGCGTTGCGCCGACTGGCGCCGCCGCTGAAAAGCCAGGTCCGGCAAATTGTCGGGACGTTGGCGAGCCAGTAAGGCAAACTCGCATCGTCAAAGCTACCCAAGTGAGATGAGAGGCGCGCCAAAAATTGCTTGGCCGCATGCAAATTGCGGTATAAGCCCAGACGACAGATATCGTATCATTGATTGCTGGACTTCCTGATGGGCGAACAATCGCAACATGTCGATGTGCTAATGTATCATTCGATTTCGGATGCCGGCGGGCCAACCAGCATTCCGGCGCAGGTTTTTTCTGATCAGATGAATGCACTTGCCGAAACTGGTTATCAGGTTGCAAACTTTGTGGATCTTGTCGCCTGGCGCGATGGGCAAAATAAACTACCCGAAAAAACAGCAGTCATTACTTTCGATGACGGTTTTCTAGATTTTCGCGAGGCGGCGTGGCCGGTTCTGAACAAGCTGGGGTTTCCTGCGATCGTCTTTCTTCCGACTGACTGCATGGGTGGATACGAAAACTGGAATGGCGCAAACCATCCGCCGCGCCAATTGATGAGCTGGGGCGATATTAGCGCGCTCCACAAAGATGGCGCGCGGTTTGGCAGCCACAGTCAAAATCATGCAAATCTGACGCAGCTCAGGAAAGAAGAATTGGGCGTTCAATTGCGCCAGTCACGCAGCAATCTCGAAAATGCGCTTGGTGAATCGGTCCGCGCGTTTGCCGCTCCTTATGGCGCAGTAAACGAGGGCGTACTCTCGGCGATCGCAAAGTACTATGACATTGCAGCAGGAACGCGGCTCGGACGCACAGATACCGCCGTTGATGTCTTTGATATTCCGCGTTTGGAGATGCATTATTTCCGGGATATTGCTTTGTGGAGAAGATATCTTGAAGGAAAAGCAGAGCGATATCTAGCCATCAGGAAATTTGCACGAAACATTCGGCAAGCGTTTCATTAAGGGCGCCATTGTTTCCCTGCTGTTGCTTGTTCTGCAGTAGTGACCTATGCGGGCGAGCGGCGCGCAAGCGCCCGCCCATGGGAGGCAAACATTGCGGGTAGCAATTGTTACGACATTTTACCCGCCCTATAATTTTGGCGGCGACGGGCAATATGTCCGGCGCCTTGCCCATGCGCTTGCAGTGCGCGGGCATCATGTCGAGATCATCCACGAAAGCGACGCCTTTCGGTTACTGAGCAACAAGACGGAACCAGAACCGGCGGATGAGCCCGAAGGAGTTACGGTTCACCGTTTGAAAAGCGCGATGCCGGCATTGTCCTGTTTGGCGACGCAGCAATTGGGGGCGCCGCTTGTGCAGGGCCGCCGCATCAAAGAAATCCTGTCGCATAATTTCGACGTCATACACTATCATAATATTTCGCTGGTCGGCGGTCCTGGCGTGCTGCGCATCGGCGATGCAGTCAAAATTTATACCGCCCATGAGCATTGGCTGGTTTGCCCGATGCATATTCTTTGGAAGGACAATCGCGAACCTTGCAACAAAAAGGCTTGTTTTACCTGTAGCCTCAAACATCACCGGCCGCCGCAACTATGGCGCTATTCGCCGCTGCTGAAGCGCGCGGGACGTCATGTCGACGCCTTTCTGGCGTTAAGTGAATTTAGCGCTCAGAAACACAAAGAATATGGCTTTCCGTTTCCGATGCGCGTCATGGCGTCATTTCTTCCCGATGCGCCCTTGGCGACGCCGCAAGAAACTCAGACCCGGTCCTATTTTCTGCTGGTCGGGCGGCTTGAGGCGATCAAGGGCTTTCAGGATGTTATTCCTGTTTTCGATGAAACAATGCCTGCGGATCTCTTGATTGCGGGTGAAGGAAATTTCGGCGCTGAACTTCGCGATCAGGCTGAAGGACGGCCAAATGTAAAGTTTCTGGGTACGCAAACACCCGAGCAATTGCGTGTGCTTTATCGCGGCGCCCGCGCCTTGATTGCGCCCTCGCGGTGTTATGAAGTTTTTCCCCTGGTGCTACTTGAGGCATTTCAGCAGGAAACACCGGCCATAGCCCGCGATCTTGGTCCCTATCCGGAAATTATTGGCGCCAGCGGGGGCGGCGCGGTTTTTAATGATGAAGCCTCGTTACGTGCGGCGATACTGGAATTTGCCAGGCAAGATGGACCACGCGACGCTATGGGCTTACAGGCGCGCGGCGCTTTCGATGCGCTTTGGTCAGAAGACGTGGCGTTGAAAAACTATGTGGAGCTGGTTGAGGAACTGAAAACACGCAAAAGCGCGTAGCGGGTTATGGCGGGCCGTTATAATAAGATCATTTTTGTTCAATCAGATCCTGCTCCAGATTTTTGTTTGTCGCGCGATCAAACCGGAAAACCGGCCCCCATTTTTCCCGGTCACGCTCTAATCTTCGACGACATGGCTTTCAAATTCCAGGCGTTTTTCGGCCCACAAGGCCTCGTCAAAATTTCCGCCTGTTTCGAGGCAGTCAACGGCGCCGATCGCCATGGCGAGCGCATGGTGCGTATTGTCATGAGCGAAAAGCCCCTGTCGGCCAAAAGAAAGAAGGCCGTTCAGACTGCTTATCCATTCGTCGAGGACATTGAAATGCTCTTCATAACCACGTGAATATACCGGATAGGCAAATTTCAGCCGTCGCGTCTCGGTCTTTACAACCGGCGCTGTCACAGGCAGCCCCATATCTGCCAGCCATTGGCAATAAAGGTTGCCAAGCTCGTCATCGGTCATTGACCAATAATCGTCGGAGGGATCTGCCGGTAATTCGGCGCAAAGAACCGTACGGTTTCTTGGCTCCTTGCCGGCATAATAGTTTTTTGTTTCCGACATGCGCGATATTGGAACGCTTAGCTCTGGAAAATAATGCGCGTCATATTCCGAAAACTGGTCAGTTTCGAGGACCAGGTAAATCAGGATCATTCCGCGAAACTTGATTGCATTTGCCGCATCGAGAACGGCCTGCGGCGGCGGCGGCTCAATCATGCGCGCCATTAGACTCAAGGGAAGGGTCGTCCAGACGCTGTCATAAGTGACGTGATGCTCGCCATTACTGTCTTTGTAGCGCAATCCGGTTACCCGATCGCCGTCTCGCTCAATCGCAGTGATTTCAGCGCCGAGCTTTAATGTGGCGCCGTTATCGACGGCAGCTTGGGCGAAAGCTTCCGTGATCTGGCCGAAACCTTTTCGTGGATAATGAAAAACACCCGATGTTGGCGATTTGAGGCCGGGAATTTGCCGGGCGATTTTCAACAAAATCTTGAAAACAGAGCTGCCGGAAACGCGCCGGTGCGCGAGTTTGACGGCGAGTTCCGATGGCTTCAGGCCCCAAAGCTTTTCCACATAAGGAAAGTAAAAAGCCTCACTCATTGCCGGGCCCAGGCCGCCCTCCAATATCGTGGCAAATGTTTCCTGCTGCGGTTTTTTCTTCGGCAGGATCTTTTTTATCGTGTCGAAAGCAAGCGCGAAAGCAAAGGTTTTTTTGATGCGCAACAACAAATCAATTGGCTTCAAAGGAAAATGAATCCAACGGCCCTGTAACAGGATGCGGCCGTGACGGGGACGCGTCAAAAAATCATCGCCCAAAAGGCGTCTGACTTCGTTCTTGATGCGCGGTTCGGCAATTGGGTGAAATCGGTGGCTGCCATGGTCGCACCACACGCCATCGATCTGGAAGCTTGCAGCATTGCCGCCGACACGGGGGCCTCGTTCATAAAGCGCGACATCCACATCTTCACGCTGGGACAGGTAAAAAGCAGCGCCGGCGCCGGCCGGTCCAGCGCCCAATACTGCAATCTTGTGTTTTGCGGCTTGCGCTGCGCCGGGTTTCACGGCGGCCGTTTCGTCAGCTGGCGTGTCGCTTTTGGTCATGTGTTAACTTTCAATCGCCGCCGGCATGGTCTGGCAGGTCCCCCGCTGGCGCTTTTTGAGACGTCAGCAGCAAAATAAGCCCGCCAATCATCCCGCCGGCAAACAGGATCGACTGCCATAAGAGGCTTGCTGCGACAATGCCTGCAGGATCAGCGCCAAATCCGCTTAAGATTGCAGCAAGACCGGCTTCTCGCACGCCAAGCCCCGCAAGGCTGAAAGGGAGAATGGCGACCAGTTTCGCTAGCGGCCAGGCGAAAAACCATTGCGCGATACTGGCATCCGCAACGGTTGCGCGGGCAAGGATGATCGTTGTCGCAATGAATGCGCTTTGAATGCTCATTGATAAGACAAGGCAGGCCATGAGCCGAAGCGGGCGCCGTGAAAAATCGGCGATCAGCGCATCAATTTTCCCCGTAAGTTTTTGCACCGCGTCGATGCGCATTTTGCGCAAAATCAAATAACCGCCGATTGCCGCCGCCGCACCTAGCACGACCAGCCCAATAATGATCGCGAGTCGCATGTCGAAAACGGCAAATCCTATGGCCCAGACACCACCGATCAGCGACAGGATTAACAGACCAAATGTGTCGAGCAGTCGGTCAAGAAGTGAACCCGCCGCGATACGCGCCGGATCGCTGGCGCTGCGTATTATAATGCCAGCGCGAACAACATCGCCGCCAGCAACTCCTGGCAGGCATAAATTTGCCGCTAATCCCGCAAAATGTGCACGGATCGCCGTATATATCGGTATTTCGGCGCCGGCGCTAATCAACAAACGCCATTTCAGCGACGCCAATACATGTCCGCCGAGAAATATAGCCAATGCGCTCAACCAAATGTTTGGCTGCAGTTTTCTGGCCGCCGCGACCACATCGCCGAGGGGCAGGAAGTAGAATACCGCAGCCAAAAATACTGCTGACCCAAGAAGTCGCAAAGCCCATATTATAAATCCGGGTTTTGATGGAGTAGGGTCGGTTTTCATCATGTAACCCTTTTCAGGGACGTAGGTTTAGGCGTGATATCATGTCTGCGATCAGGCCGAGCGACCAGACCATAATGGCTGCGAGAAACGCGAAAATTGCGCTCTCTGACAAATTCCACAGAACCAGATCATAAATTAGTTTGAGCAAACCAAGACCGAACAATATGGCGCCGAGCGGCAGAAAAATGCGCAACGGATTAAACAGTGCAATGACGCGCAAAACGAGAAGAATAAAGGAAAAGAAGTCAGTCGGTTTGATTTTGGAAACGCCGACCCGCTGCCCATATTCGATTGGCGTGTAGACGACGCGAAGCTCCGAGCACAGCATGCAAAGCGTAATCGTCGTCGTGAACGAAAAACCGGAGGGCAAAAGCGGAATAAAAGACTTTAGCGAATTGCGATTAAAAACACGCAACCCGGAATTGAGGTCAGGTATCTTTCGTTGCGACAGGTAATTTGCAAGGCCGTTTAAAATGAATTTTGCTGGTCGCCGCACAATTGGAACATTTTTCATTGCGGTTCCGCGATCGCCAACAACCATATCGGCGTCTCCCGCCAATTTGAGCATGTCCGGCAGTCGGTCCGCCGGATAGGTGCCGTCAGCGTCGATGATCGCCACATATTCAGAGTTGCCCGATGCAATACCTCTTTTCAGTGCGGCGCCGTAGCCGGCGTTTTCAGGAAGATCGACGATGCGCGCGGTGGTTTCTTTCGCGCGCGCCAGCGTGTCATCCGCCGATCCGTCATTGACGACAATTACATCATGGCTAATGCCTGCATCAGTAAGGACGGTTTGAACGCGCCGAACTGTATCAACGATGGCGCCTTCTTCATTATAAGCCGGAATTACGACACTGAGGTCGACATAATCAGGTTTGGGATGCGGCGTCATGAATCATTTTCCTTGTTATTTGAATTCTTATGCGCCGATTTTCGTTGGCGGCGAAAGGTTTAACGAAAGGTTAACGCGGCCATCGGAACAGCCTGCCAGACATTAAATCGAGGCGGTTTGGGCGGCGCGGTCACGCGTTTATTTTGCTTGTGTTCCAGGGTTTGTGGGTAGCGGCCAAAACAGCCGTGACCAATGGTAAAAGCCATATCAGCCGGCCTTGATAACGGTCCGCCGGCCCTGAAAGGACACCGCAGATGACAGCGTTAGCGAATAATGCCGCTGCAATCAGCGCGATCACGCGCCGCTGATTTATATTGGTGGATTTTCGCCAAAACACCAAATAGGCCAGCATAATAAGCGACAGATAAATGACGCTGATCTGAAGCATTTCGGCGTATTTAATCAGGCCATTGAATTTCGGCGCAGATTCGGAGATATGCCAGGCGCCGTCATCCCCTCGCTGCAATTTTTGACCTAAACCGATTGCCGGAACGCCAACGCGGATAATTTGTTCATAGGTATTACGCATCGCCTTGCGTATTTGCGCCATCGGGTATTCGCGCGCCGCGCGCGCAACAATTGTCATTTCTTCGGCTCTGATGCGGTCCAGCTGCTCGGGCGTCGCCCGATAACGCAATCCCGTTTCTTCCCAGAGAAACTCGCCGACCCCTATCGGGATCTCGTCAAATACTTCACACACAGCATAATGATAGGTGTCGCAGTGTTTTTCCAGGTGCCAGCGCCCGGGACCGTCGGTGACGGAACGGGCCAATGCAAATGGATAACGTTTTGGAGCGACGCTCGCTTCGCCGAATCCCACCAATGAGATCATTAAAATTGTGCCGACTCCAAGCGCCAAAGGCGCCGCCGCCCAGCCGTAAGTCGTAAAAGCGAAAGGGCGATTGGCGCGAAGGTCTCTGGTTATTCGCTCAAGCCCGCCGAGCCCGGCGAGTGCTGCGACCAAAAGCACGTTCCCGGGGTGGGCGGTAATCGCAAACGCTGTGATTGCTGCGAGAGTCAGCTTTTCGATCAGGTTCAACCTATCGAGATAAACGAAATACAACACCATCGACAACACCGACGCCGCGCCGAGTATATCCGGCATTGCAAAAGATCCGTACCATGGCGCCGCCGACAGTAAGGCCAATATGAGAACGGTCGCTCCATACTCACGGGCCGATAGCGCAGGCGCAAAAGCGCGCAGAAATAACGTGACAGTAAAGGCGACCATCGCGGCCTGCCCGGCGACAATAAAAAAACCATTCTTTGCAAGCAGGCTCGTCAAATACGCGTAGACGCTGTAAGTCGGCGAGCGCATTGCTGCGATTGTATTATTTGCGTCTGCTTCCGCAGCAATCAACGGGCCGTTGCCTGCACCGTCCTCGCCAGCAGCCGTACTCGACGGCAATAGGTCACCAAGCAGGGCGCCGAGTTTTTCGAGTGCGAACGCGCCGCCTTTGATATAGCTGACGCTGTCGGGAAATGGTAATGCGCTTCCGTTAGCTAATGCCGGCAAAAGCAATGCAAACGTTAACAGCGCTATGCGCCACAATGACAGGCGTTTTTGAGCGCCAACCAATTTGCCGCCTGATGTCCCGCCTGGCTCGAGGGATGTCTCGGGCGTAGCGCCGTCCGTTCGGGCGCCCGGCGCCAAAATGAGACGCGACAACCAACGATACCCGCCTTTTCCAATCATGCTCTGTATTTGCCAGTCTAACTAAATTTTACCGAAGAGCCGGCGTCTTTGCATCAGCCTGCAAGGCGAATGCAGGTCGAAGCGCTCCAGGCCATGTTTGATATAAAAAACGGGCCAGCATGAGGCTGTGAAGCCGTCGCCAATGATAAATGTGCGCGAGCCATGCTGCATTTTCGAATGTCCCCCCCGACCCAAAATCTGATTTCGCGCTCAATAATTCTTTATTATCAAGAATTTGAACGCAACTAGCATGCCAGAAAAACGGCCGGATGCAACGGGGCGCCAGTGGGGATTCCGGGGAAAGTGCCGCGCTAAACAAGCTGTCGCCGTCGATCTTCGTCTATAGCGATGAGCGGCAGGCGCCGGATTGGTCTGTGGAGCGGCAGAAAAGAGAATTGGCCATGCCCGGCCAAATGCCTTCGATTACCCGACGTCTACGCCATTAATACTATTTGGATTGAGGTCTTTGGCCGTTCCTCAAGCTGAGATTGCATAGTCACGTCGATCCGGTTTAGTTTCGTTGCCCGTTACAGGAAATTTGTAGCATGAGCGATGCACTAAGCATTTATTTCGCAGGCGATCTTTTCGATCACAAGGACCTTATTGGCAACGCGCTGCTGGCAGCGCATATCGAGCAGGAATCTTCCGGCCGGTACAAATGTCTGTTGCCGCAAGATTTTGAACAGGGCAGCAATCGCAAAGAACATATTCGTGACCAGGATCTCAAAATGGTTATGGAAGCCGATCTTGGCCTTTTCAATTTTGACGGCGCTGATCTCGATTCCGGGACTGTCGTTGAATTTGTTGTCGCCAAACAATTAGACATTCCCTCCGTGATACTCCGTTCTGATTTTCGCAATGCCGGCGACCAGGATGCAAAGGGCGATAAATGGAATTTGATGTGCTCTTTTTATCCGCGCACTGAGGTCGTGTCGATCAATGGCATGGAATGGTATCAGCAAGCGCGCGAAGGCCATTTGCCAGTCGACGAAACAATCAAGTCGCTTTATCGCCGCTTGGCGTCGGAATTGATTATTGCGTTTGACAAAGCGCGCAGTGGCGCGCCGCTCGCGCGTGAACCTGAATTTATGGAAAGACTCTATCAATGGGCGATGACTTTTCCGGGCGCCGGTTTTGAGGAGTTTATCGGCAACAAAAATTGGGTCGCCGATATTATCGAAAACAAAAAACGCAAAGGCCTGATAGGATAATCGGGCTCGCCGTTCGCGCAATCTAAGAGCGCCGCGATTTGGCGGCGTCAATACGGGAGAAATCACATGTTCGACGTTGTTGTGGTTGGCAGCTATGTCCAGGACCTGGCCTTTAACACAGAAAAATTTCCCGCGCCCGGAGAAACCCGCATCGGCGCATTTCGCACCGGGCCGGGCGGCAAGGGCTTCAATCAGGCGGTCGCCTGTAACCGGCTGGGCGTTGAAACCATGTTTATCGGCGCGGTCGGCGATGACATATTCGCCAAAGGCGTGCGGGAGTTCATCGCGTCAGAGGGACTGGCTGCACAGCTGCAGGTCTGTCCCGATCACGCCACTGGCGCTGCTTCAATTGTCGTCAATGGCGAGGGACAAAATCTGATTGTCGTTGCACTGGGCGCCAATGACCATTTATCTGAAGGCCATGTCGCCGATTTTGCATCTGAGATTTCTTCGGCAAAATACCTTGTCTGCCAGGTCGAGAACCAGTTGTCTGCGACCGAGGCCGCGATGCGCATTGCGCGGGAAAATGACACAACAACCATTCTTAATCCGGCGCCGATTAATGAGGGCCTGACCCTGGGATTAGTGCAAAACGCCGACATCTTGACGCCCAACGAAACGGAATTTGTATTTTTGATGAACAAAGTTCTGGGCCAGAAAATTCCTGATGATTTCTGGCTTCAAGATGACGAGAGCATCCACGGATTTTGTCGTCAGTCCGGCGTTGATACGGTCGTGCTTACCCTTGGAGACAAGGGCTGCTTTGTTTCCTTCGATGAAAAATCCAAAAATGCCGCAGCATCCACCGACGGGGCTTATTACCGGGTGCCGGCCACAAATGTCGATGTGGTTGATACGACCGGCGCGGGTGATGCGTGTAATGGCGGACTGGCGGCAGGGCTCGTCAAATTTCCAGACGATTTTCGCGCCGCGATTGCTTACGCCAATAAGGTGGCGGGATTATCGACAACAAAACCGGGCACAGCGCCGGCGATGCCGACGCTTGCCGAAGTCAATTAAAACTAGCCGCCGATCGGGTGCCAGGTTGTCTTGGTCTCCTGCACATCCATGATTTGATAGGGATCGGGCGCCGCGGGCTTTTTGCGGATGATGACACGCTTAATGTTATTTGCGGCCTGTTCCTGAACCAGCTTGATAGCGTTCATATCTTCGCCATTATAAATCACGGCGTTCACGTCCATATGCGAGGCAAACTGTTCAGTCAGCTCATCTCTGAAACCGGACAGGATGTTAACTACGCCCGGCGGAACATCTGATGAATGAAGCACCTCAGCAAAACTGACCGCGCATAAAGGATTTTCCTCTGACGCCAGGGCGACGGCGGTATTGCCGCCGGCGATAATTGGCGCAATTTCCGAGACAAACCCGAGAAGACATTTTTCTTGTGGCGCAATCGTCGAAACAACCCCCGTGGGTTCGAGAATTGAAAAATTGAAATGTGACGATGCAACCGGATTCACAGAGCTGAAGATTTGCTGATACTTATCCGTCCATCCAGCATAATAAACGATGCAATCAATGGCTGCCGTCACTTCCTGTGCGGCGGCGCGCTTGCTCAATCCCATTGTCGTCAACTCGCCCACAAATTGTTCGCTGCGGCCTTCGAGCATTTCCGCCACGCGGTACAAAATCTGACCGCGCAAATACGCGCTGGCGCTCGACCAACCGGAAAAGGCTGCGCGTGCTGCAACAACAGCTTCGCGGAAATCCTTGCGGCTGGCGCGGCACATATTGGCAACGATACGTCCTTTTGCGTCCGTTACCGCAAAATATCGTCCGGATTCGGTGCGCGGAAATTTTCCGTTAATATAAAGCTTATAGGTTTTTTCAACGCCAAGACGCGGTGCGCTCGCTGGCGATGTACGCAATTTCGATTTGGCCGTTTTTGGCGCTGATGCTGTCTCAACGTTCGCAGGTTGTGCAAAGCGCTCTTCGGTTTTTATATTTTTATCCATGATTGATCGCCTCGGATTCAGTGCAGGTTCAAATAGGCGGATAGGCCATGCAACCCGCCTTCGCGGCCAACACCGCTTTCTTTATAGCCGCCAAACGGCGAGGTCGGGTCAAATTTGTTAAATGTATTAGCCCAGATAACGCCTGCGCGAATTTTTTGGCCGACTTTAAATATCTTCGCGCCCTTGTCGGTCCATACGCCCCCGGATAAGCCATATTGGGTGTTGTTCGCTTTGGTGACGGCTTCATCGAGCGTGCGGAAAGTCTGGATAGCCAAAACAGGGCCAAAGATCTCTTCGCGAACGACACGGTGCGACTGAGAGACATCAGTAAACAAAGTGGGCCGGCACCAATAGCCTTTCTTTGGCGTCTTGCCGCCAGCCTGATACATCGCGGCGCCTTCTTTCTGACCAAGCTCCAGATAGGCGTTAATGCGCTCTAATTGCGCTGCAGAATTAATCGCGCCGATATCAGTGTTTTTGTCCATCGGATCGCCGACAATTAATGTCTGCATGCGCTCTTTAAGTTTTGTCACCACTTCTTCGGCGACGGATTCCTGAACAAGCAGGCGCGAACCTGCACAGCAGACATGGCCCTGATTGAAAAAGATCGCGTTGACAACGCCTTCAACAGCCTGATCAATCGGCGCATCGTCAAAAATTATGTTGGCGGCCTTGCCGCCCAATTCAAGCGTGTATTTCTTGTCGCCGCCGGCGACCGCGCGCTGAATAATTTTTCCAACATCGGTTGAACCCGTAAACGCGATTTTGTCGATGCCGTCATGATCAACAATTGAGGCGCCCGTTGAGCCGTCGCCTGTGATGATATTAACAACGCCGGGCGGCAAATCGGCGGCCTGAATAACTTCCGCGAGTTTCATTGCCGTCAGCGGCGTTGTCTCTGCGGGCTTTAAGACAACTGTGTTGCCGCAAGCGAGCGCTGGCGCAATTTTCCATGCGGCCATTAACAGTGGAAAATTCCAGGGGATAATCTGGCCGGCGACGCCAAGCGGCTTTGGCGTCTTGTGTGGGAAGGCATAATCCAGCTTGTCGGCCCATCCCGCATAATAGAAAAAATGCGCGGCGGCGAGGGGAACATCGACATCGCGCGACTCGCGAATCGGCTTGCCCCCGTCCATCGATTCAATGACGGCGAATTCGCGCGCCCGCTCCTGGATGATGCGCGCAATACGATAGATAAATTTGCCGCGCTCCGCCGGCTTCATTTTTGACCAGACATTTTCGTAGGCCCCGCGCGCAGCCTTTACGGCGCGGTCGACATCGGCTGCGCCTGCCTGGGCGACACTGGCCAATATTTTTTCATTTGCAGGGTTTATGGTGTCAAAATAAACACCTGATTTCGGCGCGACGAATTCTCCGCCAATAAACAGATCATAACGGTCTTTGAGGCTGATATGATCAGTGCTTTCCGGCGCTGGCGCATATTCCCACTCCGTGTCGTAATTCAGTTTGATTGCGTGTTTAACGTTGCTCATCAGGCCTAATCCTTCGAGAAATAATCGCCGGACTGATAAACGCCGGTTTGTTGTTTTTGCAGCTGCATCAGCACGTCATTGGCGAGGCTGCTGGCGCCGAATCGAAACCATTCCGGCGTCATCCAGGCCTCACCGAGCGTCTCGCGAAGCGTCACCAGATATTGAATAGCGAGTTTCGCCTTCGAAATGCCGCCGGCCGGTTTCATACCGACCATGCGGCCGGTCTCGTAATAGTAATCGCGTATCGCCTGCAGCATCACCAGCGTCACCGGCAGTGTCGCTGCAGGTTGAATTTTTCCTGTGGAAGTTTTGATAAAATCGGCACCGGCATGCATCGCAAGATCGCTTGCATGGCGCACGCGGTCGAGCGTTCCCAATTCACCAGTTTCGAGAATGACTTTAAGATGCGCGTCGCCGCAGGCTTCTTTACAGAGGACGATCTCGTCAAACACTGCCTGATATTCGCCCTGCAAAAACTTGCCTCGGGAAATTACCATGTCGATTTCATCGGCGCCCTCTGCAACAGCGAGCTTTATTTCGTCTAGCTTGGCTTGCGTCGTCGCCATGCCGCTGGGAAAGGCGGTCGCGACCGACGCGATGTGGATGCCGCTGTCGCCAAGCGCTTTTTTCGCTTCGGCGACCATCATGGGGTAAACGCACACTGCCGCCACATGAGGAATATCCGGCAGCGTATCATGCAGGCTCATCGCCTTGTGACACAGCTGACGGACTTTTCCCGGTGTGTCTTGTCCTTCAAGCGTCGTTAAATCAATCTGGCTGAGAATAAGCTTGAGGGCTTGAACCTTGGATGATTTTTTGATGCTGCGTGAGCCAAGCCGCGCCACGCGTTCTTCTATGCCGACCTGGTCGACGCTGACGACATGATCGGGCGCTGGCGCGATTGTCTCAGTCCTGGGCGCTGTTTGCGTCATAGTTTTGTAGTGTCGCTTTCTGTCAAATATCCGAAAAACGCGGTCCCGTGCAGGCGGCGCGCGCGTTCGGATCGAAAGGGCGGGCGTTATACGACAATCTCAATGTTTTACCATCAAAATTTGCTTTTGAAAGTGTCCCAAGCCGGGGATTTGCCTCAATATAATGATCGTTGAATGGTCGCCCGGACAGGGTAAATTCCATTAAATCGCGTCTCGGAGGAAATCATCGCCGGTCAACGTCCGCCAGGCGCAAAACGCGGATCATGATGTGAGGGCGCAAACGCGCCAATCGTCGGTAAATTGATCCTTGTGATCGCATCCAAGCGGCGATATTTTCGTAAATCACAAGAATTCAAGAAAATTGAAGGTGAACGCGCTTTTGGGAAACTTGACCACACATATTCTGGATGTCAGCGCCGGCAAACCGGCGGCAAATGTTCGCATTGAGCTTTTTAGATGCGCATCGAAATCCTCCGGAGATGGAGCGAAAACAGAAAAGATTATCTCATTGGTCACCAACAATGATGGACGTTGCGACGGCCCGATATTAAGCGGCAATGAATTCCGGGCAGGCCAATATGAACTAGCTTTCCATATTGGCGATTATTTTGACCAAATGGGACTGGCGCTGCCTGACCCAAAATTTATCGATGTCGCGGTAGTGCGGTTCGGCATTGCCGATGAAGATGCACACTACCACGTGCCGCTTCTGGTTTCTCCATATGGCTATTCAACCTATCGCGGCAGTTGAGCGTCATGCGCGATCAATTGTCATTCTATCTTAATGGCGAACTGAAAACCCTTCGCAATGTGTCGCCGACCCAAACGTTGCTTAGATATTTGCGCGAAGATGAAAAACTCTGCGGCACAAAGGAAGGCTGCGCGGAAGGTGATTGCGGCGCGTGCACTGTAATGGTGAGCAGGCTGGCGGATGACGGGTCCGTTAAGCGCGAGGCCATCAATGCCTGCATCCGGTTCCTGCCGAGCCTTGAGGGAACCTCGGTCACCACGGTGGAGGCGTTAAGTAAATCGAGCGAAGCGCCGCATCTCGTGCAACAGAAAATGATTGATCACAATGGATCGCAATGCGGGTTTTGTACGCCGGGCTTTGTGATGTCGCTTTATACAGCCTACCGAAACAATGTTGCGTTACCGACTGGGGCTGCCAATGACCTGCTGGCGGGAAATCTATGCCGCTGCACCGGCTATGGTCCGATCCTTGTCGCAGCAAAAGAAATTGGAGAAATCGCAGAGAGCGTTGATCAATCCGAAGACGACCATTCCGAACGCGCCCAGCTTGATGAAATTCTCCATCAAGACATGATCGCGTTTAAGCATGACGGCGTCGAGGCGTTCCTGCCGGCGAACAGCGATCAACTTGCTGAAATCTATGCCGCGCATCCAGAAGCGACGATCATTGCCGGGGCGACGGATGTCGGCTTGTGGGTGACAAAACAGCACCGCCATTTGCAATGTGTTATTTTCCTTGATCGCGTGAAGGATCTCGCATCAATCAAATGTAAGGAAAATGAGCTTATCATCGGCGCCGGCGCCACATATTCCGATGCGACGGGCGTTTTGGCGGAAGCCTACCCGGACCTTGGCGAACTGGTGCGGCGCATCGGCGCCCTCCAGGTGCGCAATGCGGGCACCATTGGCGGCAATATCGCCAACGGATCGCCGATCGGAGATATGCCGCCCGCGCTGATCGCACTGGGCGCGACGCTGGTCCTGCGCCATGGCGACAAGAGACGGGAACTGCCGCTTGAAAAATTCTTCATCGATTACGGCAAGCAGGATCGAAAGACGGGAGAATTTGTCGAGGCAGTGCGCATTCCACTCACCGTGCCGGCGGATGATTTCAGATGCTACAAAATCTCCAAACGCTTTGACCAGGATATTTCCGCGCTTTGTGGTTGCTTCAATATTAAAATCGTCGACGGCGTTGTTTGCTCGGCGCGCATCGCCTTTGGCGGCATGGCGGGAACGCCGAAACGCGCCGCGTCGGTCGAAGCGGCGCTGACTGGCAAGCCATGGGTTCAGGATATAATCGATGTGGCAATGCGTGCGTTCGCCGACGATTTCACGCCGCTATCCGATATGCGGGCAAGCGCCGATTACCGGCTGCGCACCGCGCAAAATCTTTTGATGAAATACTTTTTGGAAAGTAAAACGCCGCTTTCCCAAACACGGCTTGTCGGCGAGGGGAGCGTGTTCGCATGACCGGCGCGCCGTCATTAAAAAAAGGCGCGGATCAGCCTGTGAGACAGATAAGAGGATCTGTTTCCTCGCCAATCGCCCATGACAGCGCTTATAAGCACACATCGGGAAGCGCCCTCTATGTAGACGATATCCCGGCGCCGGAAAATTGTCTCCACGTCTATATCGCCATCAGTGACCGCGCTCATGCGAAGATCATCTCTTCGGATTTAAGCAAGGTGCGCGCCGCCACTGGCGTCGTCGTAATTTTATCGCGGGATGATATTCCCGGTGAAAACGATATCGGTCCGGTTGTGCATGACGATCCGTTGTTTGCGCTTGGCGCAGGTGGCGGCGTGGTTGAGGGCGAAGGACAAGCGCTTTTCGCGGTCGTTGCGACGACAATTGATGCCGCCAGAACCGCCGCCGCCAGAGCGAAGATCGACTATGAAGATTTGCCGGCGATCCTGACCATTGATGACGCTATGGCAGCGCAGTCGCTTCTGGAACCACCCTATAAGATGGGGCGTGGTGATGCCAAAAGCGCGATACTCGCGAGCCCGCATCAGTTAAAGGGCCGCATTGAAATCGGCGGTCAGGAGCATTTTTACCTTGAGGGACAGGCGGCGCTGGCGATCCCCGGCGAGGATGACGATGTGACGGTCTATTGTTCGTCGCAGCACCCGACTGAAATTCAGCACAAGGCGGCGAGCGTCCTCGGCGTTCCCAATAATGCGGTCACGGTCGAAGTGCGCCGCATGGGCGGCGGCTTCGGCGGCAAGGAAACCAACGGCAATTTGCCGACGGCTGTTGTCGCGCTTGCCGCCAAATTGACCGGCCGGCCCGTGAAGGTCCGCTATGACCGCGACGATGATATGATCGCTACTGGCAAGCGTCATGATTTCCGTATCGACTATCAAGCGGGCTTTGATGATGACGGGCGTATCCAGGCGATCATATTCGATCAGGCGGCGCGTTGTGGGCGTTCCCATGATTTGTCGCTGTCGATCTGTGATCGCGCGATGTTCCACGCGGATAATTGTTATTATCTGCCCAATGTTTCGATCACCTCCTATCGTTGTAAAACCAACACGGTTTCAAATACGGCCTTTCGCGGCTTTGGCGGCCCGCAAGGCATGGTCGGCATCGAGCGGGTGATTGATGAAATTGCGTTCAAGCTGGGCAAGGATCCGTTGGATGTGCGCCGTGTCAATTTCTACGCCGCCAAAGACACAAAGTCGGATCGAAATGTGACGCCCTATCACATGACCGTTGAAGACTGCGTCATCGGTGAGATTGTCGAGGCGTTGGTCGTTTCCTCTGACTATGCGGCGCGGCGCAAAGAGATCGGAACATGGAACAAGAAGCAGCCGCTCTTAAGACGCGGGCTCGCCTTAACGCCTGTGAAGTTTGGGATTTCCTTTACGGCTACCCATCTTAATCAGGCGGGCGCCCTTGTTCATATTTATTCCGACGGATCAATCCATCTCAATCATGGCGGCACGGAAATGGGGCAAGGCCTTTTTACCAAAGTCGCACAAATTGTCGCCGAAGAATTTCAGGTTAATATTGACCGGGTAAAAATTACGCCTACCAATACCGGCAAGGTGCCGAATACCTCGGCGACAGCCGCATCTGCCGGCACGGACCTCAATGGCATGGCGGCGCTTGACGCCTGCCGGAAAATCAAGAAGCGCCTGATTGATTTTGCCGCTGCAGCATGGAAAGCAAAGCCGGAAGATATTTTGTTCCAGCCGGGCTGCGTTCAGGTCGGCGGCCAGGAAATCAGTTTCGACGAACTCATATCCAAAGCCTACATGGCGCGTGTTTCACTTTCTGCAAACGGTTTTTACGCCACGCCGAAAATTAAATGGGATCGTAATGCGGGGCGAGGCCGTCCGTTTTTCTATTTCTCCTATGGGGCCGCCGTGTCAGAGGTCGTGATTGATCCCCTCACGGGAGAAAACCGCCTCCTGCGCGTCGATATTCTGCATGACGTTGGCAAATCCCTGAATCCGGCGATTGACCTCGGCCAGATTGAGGGCGGCTTTGCGCAAGGGGTTGGCTGGCTCACCACCGAAGAATTATGGTGGGACGACAAAGGTCGGCTAAAAACCCATGCGCCGTCTACGTACAAAATTCCAACAGCGTCTGATCGGGCGCCGGAAATGAACATCGCCATATGGGACGGCGGACGAAATGAAGAAGAAACCGTCTACCGCTCAAAAGCCGTTGGCGAGCCGCCCCTGATGCTCGGAATTTCGGTTTTAATGGCGCTTTCTGATGCGATTGGGAACGCGCGCGGGCGAGAGAGATATCCGTCTCTCGATGCGCCCGCGACGCCTGAGCGCATCTTACGCGCTGTTTCCGGTGATTGGGTATAAATTTGGCTTCGCTGTTGCAGGATATCGCCAATCATTTTCACCGCGATGGCCCGGTTGTGCGTGTCACCATTATTGATGCGCGAGGCTCAACGCCGCGTGAAATGGGCGCCGCGATGATGGTCTCTGTGGAGACTGTGGCGGGCACGATTGGCGGCGGCGCCCTGGAATATGACGCGATTGCACATGCCAGGATGCAGCTCGAAAAAGATGCAGATCAAGCCTGGCAGCGTGATGTCAAAGACTATCCGCTTGGGCCGCGGCTGGGGCAATGTTGCGGCGGCCATGTGCGGCTTTTGTTTGAACGCTATGGCGTTGAAGAGATGGCGGCGCTTACTGGCGCCGGCTGCGATGAGGCGTTTCTTATCGCGCGACCGTTATCCGCCGGGTCCGCGCCAATTGTGATTACGCCCACACAGGATATGAGCCTGGCGCCCGGTTTTGTCCGCGCGCTAATCCAGACTCAAATTGACGAGAGCAATTCTGAATTCCAATCTGAGTTGGTAAAAGGCGCCGGAGGCGAATGGTTCACAGAACCCCTCTACAAAAAACGCTTGCCGATATTTCTTTACGGGGCGGGTCATGTGGGCCGTGAAGTCGTGCGCGTGTTCGAAGGCCTTGCGGCTGAAATTACCTGGATCGATACTGACGAAAACCGGTTTCCCGAACCTGTGCCGAACCATGTTCAACGCCTCGCCGTCGCGGCGCCGCATGAGGCTGTGGCCTATGCGCCGGACGATGCCTTTCACATTGTAATGAGCTATTCCCACCCGCTTGATCTTGAGATTTGTCACGCGGTTTTGAAGCGCGGAAGCTTTCAGTATCTCGGGCTTATCGGCTCAATGACCAAGCGGGGGCGATTTTTGAATCGATTGAAGAAGCTGGGCGTCAAAGAGGCAGATCTGTCGCGGCTGACTTGCCCCATTGGCGCCGGCGGTCCTGCAAGCAAGGATCCCGCGGTCATTGCTATTTCGCTGGCGGCGGAGATATTACGTCTCGCCGAAACGCCCCAAAACTATCAAGAGACTGATTGAAACAGAGCTGAATAATGAATCAAAATAACAGCCGGTCTATCCTGCGCGGCCAGACGCTGTCATTTTCGGCAAATCCGTTTGACGGAGACCCGGCCGGTTCCATCGACCATATCGAGGATGGCGCTGTCCTGATCGAGGATGGCTGCATTATCGCCGCCGGTGCGGCGGCGGACATTCTAACGCAGGGCATCGGCGCGCCGATCACCAATCATGGCAATGGCTTGATCATGGCCGGGTTTGTCGACGCTCACATTCATTATCCGCAGGTCGATATTATCGGGTCCCACGCCGAGGGCCTTGTCGAGTGGCTGCAAGAGCATACGTTTCCATGCGAAACGCAATTTGACGATGAAAAGCTTGCGAAAAACACGGCAGAATTTTTTCTCGACCAGTGTTTTCAAAACGGCGTTACGTCGGCAAGCGTTTATTGCACCGTTCATCCGCAATCAGTAACGAGTTTTTTCGAAGCGGCGTCGCGTCGCAATGCCTGCATGGCGGCGGGCAAGGTTTGTATGGACCGGAACGCACCTGCGAATCTAAGCGACAGCGCGCAATCCGCTTATGACGACACCAAAGCACTGATCGAGATGTGGCACGGTCGAGGCCGCAACACTTACGCGATTACGCCGCGCTTCGCGCTGTCATCGTCGCAGGAGCAACTCGAAGCCCTTGGCGCCCTATGGAAGGAACACCCCGAGGTTTTGATGCAGACGCACCTCTCCGAGACGCAAGATGAAATCGCCCAGGTGCGGGCGGCGCATCCAGATCACAAAAGCTATTACGGGATTTATGAAGCTTTCGGCCTTACTGGTCCGGGCGCGATCTTCGGACACTGCATCCATCTCAGCGACAATGAACGAAAAGCCATCAGCGACAGCGGCGCGGCGATTGCTCATTGCCCAACATCAAATGCTTTCATGGGCTCCGGGCATTTCGATCTCGCCGCAACGCGGCGAGCGGGTCCGAATACAACGATTGCGCTCGCTTCCGACATTGGCGCCGGAACGTCATTTTCGCCTTTTGTCACCATGCGCGCCGCCTATGAAGCTGCGCGCGTTTATGGCCGCATCTTGCATCCCGCCGAAGCCTTCTGGATGGCGACCTGCGGCGGCGCCAAAGCAATGCGGCTTGACGACAGGGTCGGCAATCTTGCGCCGGGCATGGACGCGGACTTGATTGTCCTCGATTTGAAATCAACGCCGCTGATCGCCCGCCGTGTTGAGCGTGCCCGCGACATACACGAAGCCCTGTTTTCGCAAATGATCATGGCCGATGAGCGCGCCGTAAAGGCGACTTATGTGGCGGGTGAAAAAGCTTTTGAGGGCGTCCGCGCCAATTGATCGGCTAACTTCCATCTCCCAGTTCCGCATCAATCCACGCGCCCAGCAAGGCGCGTTCTTCTTGCGTCATCTCCGTCAAATTGCCCGGCGGCATAACCTGATTATCAACAGCTTGCACGCGCATTTGCGGCGCATGCTGTTTAATAAGATCGATGGTGTCATATGCAACACCGCCAGGCGCTGCATCCACATAGTCGGTTGGATTGGCCGAGTGACAAACACCGCATCGTATTTGGACAATCCCAAAGACCTGATCAGTTAAATCCATCGCAGCAATGTCCGCAGGCGCTGCCGCATTCGCGCTTTTGTCTGAGGGCCGCCAGGCGACGAACGCCATCAAGATCAGCAAGAGCATTGAAGCGGTTGGCCATTGCCAGCGCAAGCCGGCGCCATGGACGCCGCTGTCATGAGCGTTGAAAAAATGCCGGACCACCGCGCCAATCGGCAGGATCAACGCCACGACGACCCAGTTCATCGGATGCCCGAAGGTCATCGGATAATGGTTCGAGATCATCATGAAGAGAACCGGCAGGGTGAGGTAATTATTATGGGTCGATCGCAGCTTAGCGATCTTGCCAAATTCCGGATTGGGGATCTTTCCCGCTTTCAAGTCTGCGACAACGATTTTCTGATTGGGAATGATCACAAAGAAAACATTGCCGGTCATGATCGTGCCGATCATGGCGCCAATGTGCAAAAAGACGGCGCGGGCGGAAAAAAGCTCACCCAATCCGAATGCGGCGCCGACTATCAGCACAAACAGAACGCCGAACATCGCCGTCTGGTTTTCTTTTAAGGGAGATTTGCAGAGCGCATCATAGACCAGCCAGCTGGCGACCAGCACGCCGATCGAAATGCCAACCGCCTGGAGCTTTGACAGGACAAGGACCGACCGGTCGATCAGATAGATGTCCGCCTGCCAGTAATAAACAACCGACATCAGCGCAAAGCCGGTCAGCCATGTGGCATAGGATTCCCACTGAAACCATTTGAGGTCTTCGGGCATTTTTTCCGGCGCAACCATGTATTTTTGAACATGATAAAAACCGCCCCCATGCACCAGCCAGCTTTCCCCCTTGGCCCCGTGCGGCAGGCCATCGCGATGGCGCAGACTGAAATCAAGCGCCATAAAATAAAAAGACGCGCCAATCCACCCGATCCCGGCAATGATATGGGCCCAGCGCAGAGTCAGGCTCAGCCAATCGACAATCTGAAGATCCAAATTCATTCTCCCGGGCACGATTATAATTGTGATCGATGAGATGCACAGTCGATCTCATTTGGAATTTCCCGTTGCGCCACCAAAAAACTATATGATGAATGGGAGGATATTGAGTATGCTCATGTTTGAGACCGGTTCAACTCATTCTTCCATGGCGAAATATGTCTTATTCGCGTGATCTTATCGGCTATGGCGAAAATCCGCCGCACGTCCAATGGCCGGGCGGCGCCCGCATCGCGGTGCAATTTGTCCTCAATTATGAAGAGGGCGGCGAACGCTGCCAGTTGCATGGCGATAATGAGTCTGAAGCGTTTTTGTCCGAGATCATCGGCGCGACGCCCTTTCCAGAAGCGCGGCATATGTCGATGGAGTCGATTTATGAATACGGATCGCGGGCTGGCGTCTGGCGTATTCTCGATTTGTTCAGGTCGCGGCGGCTGCCGCTCACCGTCTTTGCGGTGGCGATGGCGGCGCAAAGAAACCCGGCTGTTATCGAACGCGCCATGAAAGATAGCCATGAAATCGCCGGCCATGGATTGAGATGGATCGATTACAAAGACGTGCCTGAAAAAACCGAGCGCGCGCATCTCGACGAAGCGGTTGAAATTCTCAAAGGGATTTGCGGCGCTGCCCCCCGCGGCTGGTACACAGGTCGGACGAGTGTGCATACGCGCGATATTGTCGCCGGCCATGGCGGCTTTCTCTATGACGCTGACGATTATTCCGACGATCTGCCGTTCTGGAGCACGCAAGTTAAGACGCCGCATCTGATCGTGCCCTATACGCTTGACGCAAATGATATGCGCTTTGCAACGCCGCAGGGATTTAACTCAAGCGCGGATTTTGAAAATTATCTGAAAGACGCCTTTGACGTTCTCTATCGCGAGGGCGAACAGGCGCCGAAGATGATGTCGATCGGGCTCCACTGCCGTTTAATCGGGCGCCCTGGAAGATTTAAGGCGTTGCAAAATTTTGTCGATCACATCTTGACGTTTGACGATGTTTGGGTGTGTCGCCGCGTTGATATCGCGGAACACTGGCGGAAAAATCATCCCTACGCCGTTGAGGGCAACGAGAATGGTTGATACCGAACGCAAAGACAAGCGCCCCGCGCCAGTTTCACGCGAAGCGTTTGTCGCCCGCTTTGGCGGCGTCTATGAACATTCGACTTGGGTTGCAGAAACCGCATTCGATAAAGGGATTGATATCAGTCACATTGGGTTTGACAGGCTCGCCAAGGAAATGGCGGCGATTGTCGATGGGGCCACCGATGAAAAGCAACGCGCATTGCTTCGCGCGCACCCTGATCTCGCCGGGCGTCTCGCCTTGCAGGGGGAGTTGACGCAAAGCTCAAGCGAGGAACAGCAATCTGCAGGGCTCGATCAGTGTACGCCCGATGAGCTGGAAAAATTTCAGACGCTCAACCGGAAATACACGGCGAAATTCAGTTTCCCGTTTATTCTGGCGGTCTCCGGCAGGAATCGCGCGGAAATTCTTGCAAATTTCGAATCGCGCGTTGCAAATACTGCGGAAGAGGAATTTGCAGCGGCCCTGCGCGAGGTTCACAAGATTGCCCGCATAAGGCTGGCAAAGATTTTTGAAGAGCAAAATAAACCGTGACGCAAAAACAAACGCCAACGCCGGAATTCACGCGCCTTTATCCAAACCTCGCTTCGCCGCGATTTGGCAGCCGAGCGGTTTCGACATCGGATGAGTTTTTTGCAGCCAAGGAACGGATGCTCGCCGATGCGCCGCCGGTATTTGTACCCGACAAATATGACACCCACGGCAAATGGATGGATGGCTGGGAAAGCCGCCGCCGCCGCGATGGCGGATATGACTGGTGCATCATCGAACTTGGCGTCGATGGTCTGATCCATGGCGTTGAGATTGACACGAGTTTTTTTACGGGAAATTTTCCGCCTGCGGCGTCAATCGAGGCCTGCGCGCCGGGCGCCGATAAGGAAGATCCCGCAAGTTGGAAAGAAGTGCTGACAAAATCATCGCTGAAAGGCGATCACCGGCAGTTTTTTGCCATCGACAATCCGGGGCCGTGGCGTTCCGTCCGATTGAATATTTTTCCCGATGGCGGTGTTGCGCGCCTGCGGCTCTATGGCGAGGCGGCGCCCTCATGGAGTGAAACAGCTGACGATGCGCCGGTCGAACTCACGGCGCTTAAAAATGGCGGACGCATCATTGCTTATAACGATGCGCATTATGGCGACCTTTGGGCGCTGTTATCGGAAGGGCGCGGCGAGACCATGGGCGATGGGTGGGAAACCCGCCGCCGCCGGGAACCGGGTAATGACTGGATGATTATCGCGCTAGGCGCGCGCGGGTATGTAGAGCAAATCGAAATCGACACAGCGCATTTCAAAGGCAATTTTCCCGACGGTGCTTCGGTTCAGGGCGCGGACTTATCGAATGGAACGAGCAAAGTCGATATCAATGCTTCGGCGGAATGGGGTGAGATTTTGCCGAGACAAAAGCTCAAAGCAGACGCCATCCATCATTATAGCGGCGCGGATATCCACGCAGCGACGCCGGTTACGCATGTGAAGCTGAACATTTATCCCGATGGCGGCGTCAGCCGTTTTCGGATCTTGGGGCGGCGCGCTCCATGAGTGTCGTTGAACTCATCCCTGAAGACCTGACAAAGGAAAACTTCGCACCCTTTGGTGATGTGCTTGAAGTTGATGGCGCGGAGCGTCTTCTGATTAATGAAGGAACCACCGAACGGTTTCACGCATTGGCGGCGCTTGATGTCGCCGATGAAAATGGCGCGGCGATCCTGTCGATATTTCGAGCGAGCGTACGCCCGGCGCCGATCAGGATTGCGATGATGGAACGCCATCCTTTGGGCAGTCAGGCATTTTTTCCCTTGAGCGACAAACCATGGTTGATTGTCGTGTCTTCGGCCGAAAAACCCGCGCCGGAAAATCTCAAAGCTTTTGTCGCCCATGGGCGTCAGGGCGTTCAATATGCAAAAAACACGTGGCATCACCCGCTCTTAATCATCGAACCAAAACAGGATTTTCTTATCGCCGATCGCACCGGCCCCGGCGACAATCTGGAAGAGATCTGGTTCGGCGACGGCGTTTTTGCCAGCCTGAGGGCGCCTGAGGAACATTAATGGCAACGACAAACAAATATGACGCTGTCATTATCGGCGGCGGTCACAACGGGTTGGTTTGCGCGTACTATCTGGCGCGCGCAGGCCTTACCGTGCGGATTTGTGAACGGCGCGGCGTTGTCGGCGGCGCCGCCGTGACCGAAGAATTTCATCCGGGCTTTCGCAACTCTGTCGCCAGCTACACCGTCAGCCTTCTTAATCCGCAAGTGATCGCCGATATGCGCCTTGCAGATTATGGGCTTGAAGTCGTCAAACGGCCCATTTCAAACTTTCTTCCAACCGAAGACGGTCGCTACGTTAAGCTCGGCGGCGGGCTTGAGCGCACGCAGGCTGAATTCCGGAAATTTTCCAATCATGATGCAGAGCGGTTGCCAGCCTATTATGAGCGCCTCGAGCGCGTCGCTGATGTCTTGCGTGATCTCGCGATAAAAACCCCGCCCAATCCGCGCGGCAGGCTCGGCGCCGGAATTTCAGCATTCTCGCAATTATGGCCGGTCGCCAAAGGATCGCCGGAATTGCATCAGGATGTGCTTGATCTTTTCACCAAAAGCGCACGCGGCTTTCTCGAGCCATGGTTTGATTCTGATCCTGCACAGGCTGCATTTGGTTTTGACGCGGTCGTGGGTAATTTCGCCAGCCCGGACACGCCGGGCTCGGCTTATGTTCTTCTCCATCATGTTTTTGGCGAAGTGAACGGTGAAAAAGGCGCATGGGGGCACGCGCTTGGCGGCATGGGCGCGATTACGCAAGCGATGCGCAGAGCCTGCGACAATGCAGGCGTTGAAATTTCCATAGATGCGCCTGTTAAATCGCTTTCAGTAGAAGATGGCGCCGCGACCGGTATTGTTCTCGAAAGCGGTGATGAGATCGTCGCCGATCGCGTCATCTCCAACGTCAATCCAAAACTTCTTTACGGCAAGCTGACGCCGCAAGACGCGCTCGATCCGGAATTTTCCCGGCGTATGAAATCCTATCGCTGCGCGTCGGGCACCTTTCGGATGAATGTCGCGCTGTCCGAACTTCCGGATTTTTCCTGCCTCCCCGGAAAAACAGCGAGCGAGCATCATCAGTCTGGCGTCATCATTGCGCCGAGCCTTGATTATATGGACCGCGCTTTTATTGACGCGAAATCTGATGGCTGGTCGAAAAAACCAATTGTTGAAATGCTGATCCCCTCGACAGTTGATCCGTCGCTGGCGCCTGAAGGCAGTCATGTGGCGAGCCTTTTTTGTCAGCAGTTTTCGCCTGAGTTGCCAGATGGCCGTTCATGGAAGGACGCCCGCGAGGCAGCAGCGGATCTGATCATCAATACGGTTGACGACTATGCGCCAAACTTCAAAAAATCCATCCTTGGCCGGATGATCCTCTCACCGCAGGATCTTGAAGAAAAATTCGGGCTCATTGGCGGCGACATCATGCATGGCGCCATGAGCCTTGATCAAATGTGGGCGGCGCGACCGGCGCTCGGTTATGGGGATTATCGCGGCCCGCTTACCGGGCTCTATATGTGCGGTGCGGGAACCCATCCCGGCGGCGGCGTCACCGGGCTGCCCGGCAGAAATGCCGCCCGCGAAATACTGAAAGACGCCGGCAAGCGAATGCGCGCCTGAAGCTCTTTCATTGGCGCCTGCATTATTTTTGACGTGCAGTGACAACATAACAGAGAACCGCCTGACGCCTATTTCTCTCGAACTTTACTGGCGGCGGGTAAAAAAAATTGCTATGAGGATCGCCCCCAAAGACCAGGCAGCAAGAAATGACAAAAGCAGGCCAGAATATTTCTCTTCTTGATCGTCATCGTTCGATCCTGCCTTCCTGGCTGGCGCTTTATTACAAGGAACCGATCCAGATTGTGCGCGGCGAAGGGCGCCGGGTGTGGGACCAGGATGATCGCACATATCTCGATTTCTTCGGCGGCATCCTGACGACGATGACAGGGTATGGCGTTCCGAGCGTTATCGAGGCTATCCGCGATCAGGCGCAGAAGATGCTGCATACATCGACGCTCTATTTGATCGACTCGCAAGTTGAGTTGGCGGAGAAAATTGCGGATCTGTCAGGCATTCCCGACGCAAAAGTATTTTTTACCAATTCCGGCAGCGAAGCGAATGACACCGCGTTCATGCTCGCTACAGCCTATCGCCGGTCCAATCAGATTCTTGCGATGCGCCACAGCTATCACGGGCGGTCGTTTTCCGCGGTATCGACGACGGGTACCTCATCCTGGTCGCCTTCCTCGCTGTCGCCATTCAATGTTTCGTATGTGCACGGCGCCTATCGCTATCGCAGCCCATTCGCCAATCTATCCGATGAAGATTATATAGCGGCCTGTGTTGCTGATCTTGAAAATGTTCTGGAAGTCGCAACCGCTGGCGACGTCGCCTGCCTGATCGCAGAACCTGTGCAGGGCGTCGGCGGTTTCGGTATGCCGCCGGACGGCATGTATGGCCGCTTCAATGAGGTCCTGAAACGAAAAGATATTCTGTTTATTTCTGACGAGGTGCAAACCGGATGGGGACGCACTGGCGAGCATTTCTGGGGCTACCAGGCGCATGGCTTTACGCCGGACATTATGACCTTTGCCAAAGGCCTCGGTAACGGTCTTGCGATCGGCGGCATTGTCGCGCGCAAGGAGATCATGGATTGCTTTAATGCAAACTCCATTTCGACCTTTGGCGGCAACCCGCTCGTGACGCGCGGCTCGCTTGCCAATCTTCAATATCTTGAAGACAATAATTTGCAGGAAAATGCAGCAAAGCAAGGCCGGCGCTTTCTCGATAAATTATCTGCCTTTGCGGAAACTTCCGACATGATCGGCGATGTGCGCGGCAAAGGCCTGATGATCGGCATTGAACTGGTTGGCGCTGACGGCAAGACGCCCAATGTGGATGCGGTCGCTGAAATCATGGAAAAAACCAAAGAAGGCGGTTTGCTGATTGGCCGCGGCGGTTTCTATGGCAATGTCATTCGCATGGCGCCGCCGCTGAGCGTGACGGAAGCGGAAATTGACGAAGGGTTTGATATTCTGGTTGAGGCCATCAGGGCCGTTGAAGCGGGCGGATAGGAATTCACCGGGTGAGACATTTCAAAATCAATACGGAGAGCAAAGGCCTGACGCCGCAGGAGGTGGCGGAGAACTTTGATGATCTGCATCCTCGTCTTGAACCTGCGCAAGCCGTCGTTGACGCCGCACGCTGCGTCTATTGTTATGACGCGCCTTGCATGAATGCCTGCCCAACGAGAATCGATATTCCGAAATTCATTCATCAGATCCGCTCTGGCAATATAGGCGGGTCAGCAAAAACGATTTTGTCGCAAAATATTATGGGCGGAACTTGCGCGCGCGCCTGCCCGACCGAAGTTTTGTGCGAGGAAGTTTGCGTCGTCCACCACACAGAAGGCGCACCGGTCAAGATTGGCGAATTACAGCGATACGCAGTCGATCATTTAATGGAGGCCGGCGGCGATCACCCGTTTACACGAGCGCCCGCAACAGGAAGAATACTTGCTGTGATCGGCGCTGGCCCCGCAGGTCTTTCATTCGCCCACCGTGCCGCAATGATGGGGCATGAGATTGTTGTCTTTGACGCCAAACCCAAAGCGGGCGGCCTTAACGAGTATGGGCTCGCCGCCTATAAGATGGCGGATGATTTTGCCCAGCGCGAAGTTGCGTTTCTACTGGGCATTGGCGGCATCAGGATTGAATTTGGAAAATCACTTGGCGCGGATTTAATGCTTGAAGAGCTGCGCAGTGATTTTGACGGCGTTTTTATTGGAGCCGGTTTGACAAACAGCCAGAGCCTCGGCGCCGAAGGCGAAGATCTGGAAGGGGTGCGTGATGCGCTCGATTTTATCGAGGAAATTCGTCAGGCGAAAGACAAATCAAAAGTTTCGGTTGGCGACAATGTCATCATCATAGGCGGCGGCAATACCGCGATTGACGCAGCCGTCCAGGCAAAATGTCTTGGCGCACGCAATGTGACGCTGGTCTATCGCCGCGGGCCGGAGGCTATGAGCGCGACAGGGTGGGAGCAGGATCTTGCAACAGCAAATGGCGTTGCGATGCGTTTCTGGGCGGCGCCGAAGAGTTTTTCCGGCAGCGGGAAGGTCGAAAGAATTTCCCTGTCAGAAACAGAATTGAACAATGGCAAGCTTTCCGTGACGGAAAGATCGTTCGAATTACCCGCGGATCTCGTTTTGAAAGCGATCGGCCAGAAACTCGACCAATCCGCCTTTGGCGATCTCGAAATTGCAGATGGAAAGATCGCGGTTGATGAAAACTATCGAACATCTGTTTCCGGCGTTTATGCCGGCGGCGACTGTATTGCTTCCGGCGAAGATCTGACTGTGCAGGCGGTGGAAGACGGCAAGCAGGCAGCGATTGCCTGCGATGCTGACTTGCGCGCTGCAATGAAAGGAGCCGCCAAATGACGGATCTTGGATGCGTGATTGCCGGCGTTGACAGTATTAATCCGTTCTGGCTCGCCTCGGCGCCGCCCAGCGATAAGAAATATAATGTCGAGCGCGCGTTTAAAGCCGGGTGGGGCGGCGCTGTCTGGAAAACTCTTGGTGAGGATCCGCCTGTCGTCAATGTCACCAGCCGATATGGCGTGCACAGATCTCATGATCGCAGCATTATCGGCATCAACAATATTGAACTGATTTCCGACCGGCCGCTTGAGGTTAATCTTCGAGAGATTGAAGAGATGCGAAAGGAATGGCCCGACCGCGTTATCATTGGATCAATCATGGCGCCCATGGATGAGGGCGCGTGGAAATCCCTCGCGGTGAAGGTCGCGAATGCGGGCGTGCATGGGATTGAACTTAATCTTGGCTGTCCCCATGGCATGTGTGAGCGCGGCATGGGATCGGCGGTTGGCCAGGTTGCGGAATTTGTCGAACAGACAACGCGCTGGGTGTGCGAGGCGGTCGGCTTGCCGGTCTTCACCAAACTGACGCCCAATGTCACTGACATCATGATCCCTGCGGCGGCGGCAAAAGCCGGCGGCGCTCACGCCGTGTCGCTGATCAATACGGTGAACTCGATTATTAGCGTTGATCTCGACCGGATGACGCCGACGCCGATTGTCGATGGGCGCGGCACCCATGGCGGCTATTGTGGCGAAGCGGTCAAACCCATTGCACTCCATATGACCGCAGAAATCGCACGGCAGGCCGAAACGCAAGGTCTCGAGATTTCCGCAATCGGCGGCATCACAACCTGGCGCGACGCCGCTGAATTTATCGCACTTGGCGCCAGCGGCGTTCAGGTTTGCACGGCGGCGATGCTTTATGGCTTTCGCATTGTCGAAGACATGAATGACGGCCTTGCCGCTTTCATGCGCGAGAAAAATTATCGCAGCATTGAAGATTTCAAAGGCAAGGCGTCTGCGCAAACCGTCGATTGGAATGCGCTCAATATGAACCATGACCTTCTGGCGCGCATTGACCAGGATTCTTGCATTGAATGTGGGCGTTGTTTCATTGCCTGTGAAGACACGTCCCATCAGGCGATCCGGATCGACGCAAAGCCGGAAGGCGGGCGCAAGTTCACAGTCATCGATGACGAATGCGTCGGCTGCAATCTCTGCATGCATATTTGCCCGGTGAAAGACTGCATTACGATGGAGGCGGTCGATACCGACCGGCCTTATGTGACCTGGCCGGAACATCCAAAAAACATAGCGAGCAAGGCGGCGGAATGAAGCGCATTGGCCATATCATTGGCGGCGAGACGATTTTGGATGGCAGCGCCGTTGCTTCTGTGTTCAATCCCGCAACCGGTCAGCAGACCGGCGAAGTTTTGTTGGGCGGCGCGAAGGAAGTCGCGCTCGCGGTAGAGACTGCGGTTCGTGCGCAACCGGCATGGGCGGCGACGCCGCCGGCAAAGCGTGCGGAAGTGATGTTTGCCTTGCGTGATCAGATGCGGGAGCGACGCGACGAGATCGCGGAAACAATTAGCGCTGAACATGGCAAGACGCATGAAGATGCGTTGGGTGAAGTCACCCGCGCTCTCGAAGTTGTCGAATTTGCGAGCTCCATTCCACAATTGTTGAAGGGAGACTTTTCGCGCGCAGTGGCGTCAGGTGTTGATACTTTTGCCGAGCGAGAACCGTTAGGTGTTGTCGCCGGCATTACGCCGTTTAATTTTCCATCCATGGTGCCGCTGTGGATGATCCCGATGGCGCTGGCTTGTGGCAACGCTTTTGTTTTGAAACCATCGGAAAAAGATCCGTCGAGCGCAAATCTTATTCATGATTTGTTGAGCGAAGCCGGATTGCCGCCAGGCGTTTTGAATGTAGTTCATGGCGCCAAAGAAGCGGTTGATGCGGTGCTCGATCATCCTGAAATCGCTGCAGTAAGTTTTGTCGGCTCAACGCCGATCGCCGAATATGTATATAGTCGCGGCTGCGCTGCGGGAAAGCGTGTGCAGGCTTTGGGCGGTGCAAAAAACCATATGATTGTGATGCCGGACGCTGACCTTGATCAGGCGACGGATGCGCTTTTGGGCGCCGGATTTGGATCGGCGGGGGAGCGTTGCATGGCGATTTCCGTCGCTGTGCCGGTTGGTGAGGAAACAGCGGACAGGCTGGTTGAAAAACTCGGACCTCGTGTCCGCGCGCTCAAGATCGGTCCATCGACAGACGGCGAAGCTGAAATGGGTCCGCTTATTAATCGCGCGCATCACGACCGCGTTTCGGGTCTTATAGATCAGGGCGAAAAGGAAGGCGCGGCAGTCGTCGTGGACGGGCGCGGACTGTCGCTGCAGGGCTATGAAGAAGGCTATTGGCTCGGCGGCACATTGCTCGATCATGTTAAACCCGGCATGAGCGTTTATGACCAGGAAATTTTTGGCCCGGTGCTGTCGGTTGTCCGCGCAAATGAATATGGCGATGCGGTCGAATTGGTCAATGCCAATCCATACGCCAATGGAACGGCGATCTTTACCCGCGATGGCGACGCAGCCCGCGATTTCACATCACGCATTAAAGTCGGCATGGTCGGCGTTAATGTGCCGATCCCGGTGCCGGTCGGTTATCACAGCTTCGGCGGCTGGAAGAAGTCGATCTTTGGCGCCCATGGCATTTACGGACCTGAAGCCGTGCATTTTTACACGCGTTTGAAAACCGTTACATCGCGCTGGCCGACGGGCATCCGCGCAGGCGCAGATTTTAAATTTCCAACCATGAATTCTTGAACACAACGCTGCGATCTTGCGGCGGCATCAGAGGAGATTGGCGATTATGACGAATTTGCGCGGCGGGCTGATCCAGATGGCTTTGAAGGGATCAACAGACGATACGCCTGAAAATATTCGCCAGGCGATGCTCGATGCGCATCTTCCGCTGATCGACGATGCGGGCAAGCAAGGCGTACAAGTCCTTTGTTTTCAGGAGGTCTTCACCCAACCTTATTTCTGTCCAAGCCAGGATTCAAAATGGTACGCCGCCGCCGAAGAAATTCCTGAAGGCCCGACCTGCAAGCTGATGCAGGAATACGCAAAAAAATATAATATGGTAATCGTCGTGCCAATCTATGAGCGCACCAATGTCGCCGGCGTTTATTATAATACTGCGGCGGTGATTGACGCCGACGGCTCTTATCTCGGCAAATATCGCAAAACTCATATTCCGCAGGTCGCAGGCTTTTGGGAAAAGTTCTTCTTCAAGCCCGGCGCCTCGGAATGGCCCGTCTTCAACACCGCCTATTGCAAACTCGGCGTTTATATTTGCTACGACAGGCATTTTCCTGAAGGTTGGCGCGCGCTGGCGCTCAATGGCGCCGAATACATCGTCAATCCGTCAGCGACCGTTGCTGGGCTTTCGGAATATTTATGGAAACTCGAACAACCTGCATCCGCTGTCGCCAATGGTTGCTGGATCGGCGCGATCAATCGTATCGGTGTTGAAGAACCCTGGAGCATCGGTGAATTTTACGGCCAGAGTTATTTCGTCAATCCGCGCGGCCAGATCGAAAAAGAAGCAAGCCGCGACAAGGATGAGCTCATTGTTCACGACATGAACATGGATATGGTGCGTGAAGTGCGCGATTTGTGGCAGTTTTTCCGCGATCGCCGTCCGGACGCCTACGGCCCGCTTGTTGCGCTTGAGTAATCAAAACGGCTTTGCGCGCAAATAAAACGGGAGCCATAATGTCGGAATCTACAACAGCGGCCGCTTCAGTTGCGACGGGCGCGCCGTCGGGGTTTGACGCCGGTCTATGGAACAAAGACCTGGCGCCGGTTCCACTGGCAGGGCGAACATGGGGCGCACAAGCCTATGGCGCACTTTGGGTGGCGATGGTCGCTTGCGTGCCGACCTATATGCTTGCAGGCGGACTGATCGCCGCCGGCATGAACTGGTATCAGGCGGTGCTGACGGTTTTTCTCGGCAACCTCATTGTACTGATGCCAATGATTGCGATCGGTCATATGGGCGCCAAATATGGCGTGCCATTTCCGGTGCTTTTGCGTTCCGCGTTCGGACCACAAGGCGCAAAGATTCCGGCCGTCGCTCGTGGGCTTGTCGCTTGTGGATGGTTTGGCATCAATACCTGGGTTGGCGGATCGGCGATCTATGTCATTTTGAATACGCTTACGGGTAACATGTTCGTCGGTACGCCCTTGCCAGTTTTGGGGATCGATCCGGCGCAAACGATCTCTTTTCTGGTTTTTTGGGCGATGCACTTATATTTTATCCGCAACGGCACAGAGTCGATTCGCTGGCTCGAAGTGCTGGCGGCGCCGTTTCTGCTTGCCATGGCGCTGGCCCTGTTGGCCTGGGCCTATGTCACCGCCGGCGGCTTTGGCGAGATGCTGTCTGCACCGTCGCAATTTATTAAAGGCGGTGTGAAAGAGGGACAGTTCTGGGGAACATTCTTTATTTCGCTCACGGGCATGGTCGGATTTTGGGCGACGATGGCGCTCAATATTCCTGACTTCACACGTTTTGCCAAAAATCAAAAAGCGCACATGGTCGGCCAGGCGATTGGCTTGCCTTTGCCCATGGCGCTGTTTGCTTTTGTATCGGTCGCGGTGACTTCAGCGACTGTGACGATCTATGGCGAAGCGATCTGGGATCCGGTGCAACTTGCCGGCCGCATGGGCGGCATTAGCGTCATTTTTGCACTGGCGGCTTTGGTGATTGCAACGCTGACAACGAACCTTGCAGCAAATGTGGTCGCGCCAGCCTATGGGTTTTCAAACCTCTCCCCGTCGAAAATCAGTTTCCGCATGGGCGGCTATATTACCGCCGGCATTGGTATTGCGATTTTTCCATGGAAGCTGGTGGAAGACGCCAGCGCATATATTTTTACCTGGCTGGTAGGCTATTCGGCGCTGTTGGGGCCGATTGCGGGTATTTTGATCGCTGATTATTTTATCTTGCGGCGCTTGCGGCTTGAAGTTGATGATCTTTTCAAAAATGATGGAATTTACGCGGGGCAAAAGGGCTGGAATTATGCGGGTCTTGCCGCCTTCGTCCTTGGCGCCTTGCCGAATCTGCCGGGATTTCTGCACGCTGCGGGTTTTGTAAGTTCGGTCCCGGCAATATTTGACGGTATCTATGTTTATGCGTGGTTTGTGGGTTTCATCGTCGCTGCAGCAGTCTACACTTTATTGACGCGCAGAAACGCGCAACGCTGACGGACGAAAAACCAATAACAGGAGGCGAGATATGTCGCTTTTGATACGTGGCGGAACCGTGGTGAATGCTGATGGCCGTGCGAGAGCCGACGTCTATTGCGAAAATGGCAAGATAAAAGCTGTGGGTGAAGATCTTGATGCGCCGGGCGGCGCGGAGATTGTTGATGCTGGCGGCCAATATGTCATGCCCGGTGGGATTGATCCGCACACCCATATGCAGCTTCCCTTTATGGGCACGGTTGCGTCAGAAGATTTTTATACCGGCACCGCTGCGGGCTTTGCCGGCGGCACGACGATGATCATCGATTTCGTCATTCCAAATCCGCAACAACCGTTAATGGAAGCCTATCGCGACTGGCGCGGTTGGGCTGAAAAATCCGCTGGCGATTATAGTTTTCATGTGGCGGTGACATGGTGGGACGATACGGTCGCCGCTGATATGAAGACGCTTGTGGAACATGAGGGCGTCAACAGCTTTAAACATTTCATGGCCTACAAAAATGCGATTATGGCGACGGATGAGACGATCTATCACAGCTTTAAACAAGCGTTGTCATTAGGCGCCATTGTCACCGTGCATGCGGAGAACGGCGAGCTTGTCTATCAGCTGCAACAGGAAATGCTGGCAAAAGGGATTACCGGCCCTGAAGGCCATCCCTTGTCGCGGCCGCCAAAAGTTGAAGGCGAGGCGGCGCACCGCGTCATCAAATTTGCGGAAGTCATCGGCGTGCCGGTTTATCTCGTTCATGTCTCGACGAAAGACGCGCTTGGCCATATCGAGCGGGCCCGTGCAGAAGGCAGCCGCGTCTTTGGTGAAGTGCTGGCCGGTCATTTGATGGTGGATGATTCCGTTTATCGCAATCCTGACTGGGGTACAGCGGCCGCGCATGTGATGTCGCCGCCCTTCCGGCCCAAGGATCATCAGGAAGCTTTATGGCGCGGGCTGCAATCGGGCGCTCTGCAAACAACAGCGACCGATCATTGCTGTTTTTGTTATGACCAAAAAGCCATGGGCAAGGATGACTTTACGCAGATTCCGAACGGCACCGGCGGCGTCGAAGACCGGCTCGCAGTTTTATGGACCAACGGCGTCAGGACCGGGCGCTTAACGCCCGAGGAATTCGTTGCAGCGACATCAGCGAATGCGGCAAAGATTTTCAACATTTACCCGCGCAAAGGCGCCGTTGCGGTGGGCGCGGACGCCGATATTGTTGTCTGGGATCCTGCGGCGACAAAAACCATTTCAGCGAAAACCCATCACCAGAATGTCGATTTTAATATTTTTGAAGGCATGAATGTCACTGGTCTGGCGTCGCATACAGTGAGCCAGGGAAAAGTGGTTTACCAGAACGGCGACTTACTTGCTGAAAAAGGCGCCGGACGATATATCAAGCGTCCCGCATTTCACCCGATGTTTGATGCTTTAGATAAACGCGCCGCATTGTCAGGAAGCACGGCGGTTGCGCGCTAAGTTAAAAAAGCAGTTTTACTCTTCCGGTAGGGCGAATGCGATAACATAATCGCCGGGCGTGGTTGTGCTTTTGCCATGGCCGCCAGCGGCGATGACAACATATTGCCGTCCCTGCCATTCATAACTCATGGGTGTCGCCTGACCGCCTGCGGGGAGGCGGCCTTTCCATAGCTCCTCACCGCTCTCAATATCAAAGGCGCGCAGATAATTATCCATGGCGGCGCCGATAAAAATCAAACCGCTTGCGGTGATCATTGGCCCGCCAAAATTTGGAGTTCCCGTCTTCAGCGTAATCCCAAATGGCGCCAGATCCCGTGTTGTGCCAAAGGTTTTGCGCCAGACAATCGCGCCGGACTCTAAATCTACTGCTGCCAGCACGCCCCAGGGCGGTGGTGTGCAGGGCAACATGATCGGAGACGCAAGAAGCGCGCGGGTCATTGCGTATGGCGCGCCCTCCATTGGCGCGATTTCGGCGCCGTCCTTAACCTCAGTAATGTCAGCCGCGTCTTCATTCGGGATCAACGTGATGGCGTGGCCAGCATTGCTCATATTGACGATGAGTAAATTGCGCGCCGCATCAAAAGCAGCGCTCCCCCAATTGGCGCCGCCGCCAGTAAATGGATAGACGAGCGTTCCCTGGGTGCTTGGCGGTGTAAACAGCCCTTCACGGCGCAATTTTTTGATTTTTGCAGCGCAAATATTCTTATCCCACAGCGTGATGCCAAATGCGTCATCAGGCGATACCGTGTTGGGTACAATTGGCGGCGTGTTGACCGGAAAGGGTTGCGTTGCAGACAGTTTTTCACCTTCTGCGCCGCCTTGGGGTACAGCGCGTTCTTCAATCGGAAGAAACGGCTCGCCAGTTTCCCGGTCGAGCACGAACACCAATCCGGTTTTTGTAACTTGCGCGATCACATCATGGGCTTTGCCGTCGCGCCACACCTGATATGCGCCTGGTTGCGCGGGCACATCATAATCCCAGACATCATGATGCACGGTCTGGAAATGCCAGACGACCTCGCCAGTTTCTCCATCAAGCGCAACAACAGAATTTGTATAAAGATTGTCGCCGGGGCGAACCCCGCCGTAAAAATCCGGGCTAGCGCTCGAAGTTGGTAAAAAGATAAGGCCACGTTCGTCATCGACGGACATTGAAGACCAGACATTGGCGTGGCCGACGCGGTCCGCAGAACCGTCCTCCCATGTGGCGCGCGCCGGATCATCGGGATGGCGCGGCACCGGGTCGAACGACCACTTTTCGGCGCCGGTGCGTGCGTCAAAGGCTTTGACAACGCCGGATGGCGCGACAGTGCGAAGATTATCGGATATTGCTGAACCGATGATCACCGTGTCGCCGGTGATCGCCGGCGCTGACGTGATTTGATATTCGCCGGGCCAGCGCAGGGAGATGCTCGGTTCAATTTGGACCTCTCCGCCTTCACCAAATTCGGCGCAGAGACTTCCGCTCTTTGCATCCAGCGCAATCAGTCGCGAATCGACGGTTCCCATAAATATTCGCGACGCGCAGCGCTCTGTTGTTGCTGTCTGATCTTTCCAATAGGCGACGCCGCGGCACGTGAAATCGTTTGCCGGTCGTCCGTCAAGCGCGACCTCAGGATCATGGCGCCATTTTTCGTGACCGTCGCCGGGGTCAATCGCAATGACATCGTTAAATGGCGTGCAGAAAATGAGTGTATCTTCGACAAGGATCGGTGTTGCCTCAAACGCTGTGCGCTTAATCAGTTCTTCGCGTCCTTCAAAGGCGCCGGTTTGATAACGCCAGGCGACATCCAGTTTCTCGACATTATCTAAATTAATTTGATCGGCTGCTGAGTATCTGCTGCCGCCGGAATCGCCGCCGTAGGAGGGCCATTGATCTGCAAAAACTGGAACAGCGGTGCGCGCGATTTCTGGCCGCCCATCAATGTTGAGGTCCTCGTAGCCGGTGAACAGGCGCCAGAATACGGTCCCGCCGAGGAAACTGACCGCAAGCAAAAGAAAGACAATCGATGTTGTGATATAAAGGATTGGGCGTTTCATGAATTTTTCCAGATCAACAATGGATATCAGATTTCTTTGTCGCGATAATAAGCGCCCGGTGGCGGGCTGGCCATCAGCGCCATCACTCGCTTGAAGTCTTCTGGCGCAATATTGCCCGCGCCGGGTTTCACTTTGAAATTATTGATTCGCGTTATGGCTACGATCATCTCTCTCCGATCCTTATTGTGTGGCGCAAGAATAGCAATTCCTGCGCGGGTGGCTTGCCGATTTTGAGTTTTGTTTGCTCGTTTCCAAATATGATCAATATATTCCAGAATTGACGGCCCCCAGTCAGCATTGCGCCGCAATTTCTGGCGCTGCCCAAAAGCTGCGTGACATGTTAGACCAAAAGGCTAATTTGGGCGCCAGGCTTAGAAACATGCGAGACACCCTCAATCAAGCGGCGGCGCTTTCCGCCAAAGGCGACATTAAAGCCGCAGCGCAGCTCTATCGACAGGTGCTTGATAAGGATCCTGAAAACGCGAGCGCCTTTTGGGGGCTTGGGCGTATTGCTATGGGAATTGGCAAATTTCGCGATGCGATCAAGTTGTTTGAAAAGGCGATAAATTTTCTGCCTTCGCATCCATTTCCGCTCATCGATATTGCCAGAGCCCATGAAGCGCTGCGAGAATTTGACATCGCTGGAAAATATTTTCGAAAAGCTGCGACAGCGGCGCCGGACAATGCTTCCGCCCAATACACATTGGGCGTTCATTTGAGTGAAGCAGGCGCTTTTTCCGAAGCGGAGGAAAAATTTCGGGCGTCGATCACTATCGACCCGGCGAATGCATTCGCGTTCTACGAATTATCAAAGCTCAAAACATTCACGTCGCAAGACGACAGTGATTTCGAAGCGATCAAGGAGTTATTGGCGCAGCCAAATCTCACGCCGCCTAATGAAACTGCAGCTCATTATGCGCTTGGCAAGGCATATGAGGATATTGGCGATCGAGACAACGCCTTTGAGAATTTTTCAAAAGCGAACGCCATTCAACATGCTCAGGCATCCTTCAGCGTCAACGACATGGAGCCTTATTTTAAAGACGTGAAACGGATTTTTGATGCAGGATTTTTTAAAAATTGTCGGTTATTGGCGCCGCCGCCCGTAACGCCAATTTTTATTCTTGGAATGCCGCGCACCGGCTCGAGCCTGCTTGAGACCATGTTGGGCCGCCATAGTGAAATATTCGCCGCCGGGGAACTGCCCTTTTTTGGGCGCGATGTCGTTGGAACGCTGTCGCGGGAAACCAATAAAGCCTTTCCGCATGCGTGCATTGGCCTTGAGTCCGGTGATTGTCGGAGGCTGGCCCAAATTTATTATGATGAAGTGAATGCCGTGGCTTCTGAATTTTCATTTGTTACTGACAAACTGCCTGCCAATTTTCAGTCGATTGGTTTGATCAAGAAAATTATGCCTGGTGCCAAAATTATCAATCTGCGGCGCGACCCGATGGATGTCGGCTTTTCAATTTTCAAAAACTTCTTCAATGAAAACGAGCCTTATTTTTGCGATCTCGGCGAGATCGGAAAATATTACAAACTCTATGATGATTTGATGGCGCATTGGCGGCGGGAGTTGCCCGGATTTATTCTCGACATTGACTATGAAAGCCTTGTTGCCGACCCGAAAAGCGTGGTTGGCGGCGCCCTTGAATTTTGCGGATTGGATTGGCAGGATGCGTGCCTTGCTTCAACCAGTCGCTCGGGCCATGTGCGCACCTTGAGTGCGCGGCAGATTCGACAGGGCATTACCAAAAAAAGTATCGACGCCTGGCGGGCATATGAAAAGCATCTAGAGCCGCTGCAGCGCGCGCTCGGCACATGATTTCTTTTTTGCACTAGCAATGGTCCGCAACGGGTCATGAAATACCGGATGAACTTGAAGTGTTGGTTTATTTCGTTTCAGCCTGGACGCTTCGCATTTTTGAAATCACAAAAAACGCCAGGCCAGACGCGATGACGCCGAGACCAAACAGGCCCTCCACCGGACGTTCAATCAATACATAAACCAGCGTCCACCCGGTAAGGCCCAGATAGATCAAAGGCGTTACCGGAAAAGCGAAAACTCTATAGGGGCGGGGCAGATCAGGTTCGCGCCAGCGCAACACGAAAACGCCGATCACCGTAAAAAAGCTGTTAAGCGCGACCGTAAAGCCGGCAAACACCAGGATGGACTCAAAACTCGACGTGATGATAAAGATCAACGCCAGTCCTGATTGAAAATAGATTGACGTCGATGGAATCCCGTCTTTGTTGACCGCAGCGAGGCGCCGAAACGCTGCGAAGTCCTGGCCAACCATTTGCAAAACGCGGGGGCCGGCGATGGTCATGGCGCTTACGGTTGATATCAGAAGGCTTGCCATAACAAGCCCGGTCAGGTCTGCGCCGAAATCGCCAAACACCGCCTGGGCTGCAATGAAACCGACCTCGACTTCGCCCGTCATGGCTTCGATCGGCGCAGCTTTGAGGAACGCTGCATTAAGTGCGACATATGAAAATGTGACGATCAACGTGCCAAAACCCAATATGCGCGGCAGGTTCTTTTGCGGATTTTCAATTTCGCCGCTGAGATAGGTGGCGGCATTCCAGCCAGCATAGGCAAAGCTGACATAGATAAGCGAGATCGCGAACGCGCCGCTGGTCAACAGCCGCCCGTCGCCGCTTTCCGGCATGAGCGAGATTGGTTGGGGCTCCCCCAGCAAGGCGATTGAAGCAAGGCAAAATCCGGCTATCACAATTATTTTAATCAGTGTAAAAACCTTTTGCATATTGCCGCTGACATTTCGCCGCCCGGCGTGAATAGCCGTCAAGACAATCACAAGGAAACAGGCAAGCGCCTGCTGCCAGAAATAGGGCGCATCATTGGCGAAGACAGATGTTGTGTAGGCGCCGAAAGTAATGGCGGCCAACGCGCTTGGCGCCGCAAACCCGATGGTTGAAGAAACCCAGCCAGATACAAATCCGGCAGCGGGATGATATATTCGCGATAGAAAACTGTATTCGCCGCCGGACCGCGGCAGCGCGGCGCCAAGCTCGGCGTAACTCATTGCGCCGCACAGCGCCGTAAGTCCGCCGGCCGCCCAGAGCATTAAAATGACAAAGCCTGATTGAATTTCGAGCAGCTGGAAGCCGAGACTGGTGAAAACGCCAGTGCCGACCATATTTGCAATGACGACCGATATCGCAGTCAAAAACCCGTATTTCGCTGCTTTGGCGGGCGTGTCGTTCTTGATTTTGCGATCTGACATCTCGTCTGGTTCAGCGCTCCGAGGGCGAATGGCTGAGCCGCAAGGATTCAAACGACGTGTTGAATAGTTTTGCGCCAATAAGCGTGATCATAATCGACATTGTTTTAACCTGGGCCAGCCAAATGGCTTTGTCGTCGCTTTCGCTGATAAGTCGAACAATTGAAATTCCTGCAAGCACGGGTTGCATATCGCGAATCGATTCGCCCGGTACGTTTCGCAACTATGCCAATAATAATAAAAACGTTGGCAGAAATTGCTGATAATGCAATTGAAATTGGAATGTTGCTTTTTTGCGACAGTGATTCGCAAATACCGCGACTCCTGATAGCTGATTGTTTCTTATGTCAAATTCGGAGCATCGGCACATCTCACAGTTATGTTTTGCCCCAGTGCGGGCGTCCGATCGCTGAAACATTGCTTGTCGGGCGCCGCGAAAAGTCTAGCCTCGTAATCGGTATGGTTAACGGCGTGCGTGCACGCCCGCAAACTTCCATAATTTTGAAAAAACGCCCAGGGAGGGGACATATTGTGAAGAACACATTCCTGAATTGTTCTGCCGCCGCGACTGCCATTGCGGTTGCGACAAGCCTTTCAGCAACCGCTGCAAACGCACAAGGCGAAGGCGAGATTGTCGACGACTCAAATGTTGATGTCGTCATATCCGTTGGCACCCGGCGCAGCGCACGCTCAGCTGCCGATTCGCCAGCGCCCGTCGATGTGATTGGCGGCAATGAGCTGCTCAACCAGGGCGACACCGACCTCAGCAACCTGCTCAGAACGTCGGTCCCTTCTTATAACGTCAATACGCAGCCAATCTCAGATGCGGCGACGCTGATTCGTCCAGCCAATCTGCGCGGCCTTGCGCCGGACTCAACCCTTGTCCTGGTTAACGGCAAACGCCGTCATCGTGCGGCGGTTATTTCATTCCTCGGCGGTGGTGTGTCGGACGGTTCGCAAGGCGCTGACATCTCGGTTATTCCATCGATCGCGCTGAAACAGGTCGAAATTCTGCGCGACGGCGCGGCGTCTCAATATGGTTCGGACGCTATCGCTGGCGTTATCAACTTTGTGCTGCGTGATGCACCCGATGGCATCACGGTCGAAGGCCAATGGGGTTCGACTTATGAAGGCGATGGTGATCAGTACAAGATTGCCGCAAATATTGGTTTGCCCATTCCGATCGGCGAGGGCGGGTTCTTTAACGTCAGCGCTGAATATGGCGAAACTGACGCAACCAGCCGATCGACGCAGCGCGACGACGCGGCGGCGCTGATCGCCGCCGGCAATACTGCGGTTGCTAATCCGGCGCAGATTTGGGGTCAACCGAACGTCAATGACGATTTTACGATTTTTGCCAACGCAGCCATTCCGTTTTCCGATTTGGTGGAAGCCTATGCATTCGGCAATTATTCTGAGCGCCAGGTGGAAGGCGGCTTCTTTTTCCGTAATCCGAATACACGTGGCAGCGTTAATTCCAATGACGGCGGCGCGACCCTGCTGGTTGGTGATTTAACAACTGACGGTTCCGGGGCGTGTCCTGTTATCACCGTCACCAACAATGTGCCTGACCCAGTCGCATTGGCCGCAGTCGCCGCTGATCCGGATTGCTTCGTTTTCAATGAGCTCTTGCCGGGCGGATTCACGCCTCGGTTTGGCGGCGACCTTGAAGACAAATCCGTTGTTGCCGGTATTCGCGGCGAAATTCCGTTCGGAAATGGGCTGCGGTATGACATCAGCTATACCTATGGCCGGAACGATGTGGACTTCTTTATCAACAACACGATTAACGCCAGCCTCGGGCCGAACACGCCGAGAGATTTCATGCCCGGCGGGTATTCGCAGGTTGACAATAATCTCAATGTCGATTTCGGATACTCAATTCCGGTCGGAATATTCGCGTCTGATTTGAACTTTGCGCTCGGTTTTGAACATCGCTCGGAAGAATTCACCATTCGCGCGGGTGATCCCGCTTCGTTCCAGATTGGTCCATTGGCGGCCCCGTCCGTGGCGTTTCCTGCGGGGCAGGGCTTTTCATCAAGCTCCAACGGTTTTGGCGGATTCACCACGGCCAGCGCCGGAACGACTGAGCAGAAAAACTACGCGGTCTATGGCGAAGTGGGCGCTGACCTAACCGACGACTTCACCCTTGAAGGCGCCGTGCGCTATGAGGATTTTTACGATTCTTTCGGCGATACACTAAACTATAAAATCGGCGCCTTGTATTCAGTTTCCGATAATCTCAGCGTACGCTCGACTTACAGCACCGGCTTCCACGCGCCGACTGCCGGTCAGGCCAATGTCACGAATATCACGACGGCATTTAGCGGATCCACCCTGGTCGATCAGGGCACTATTCCGCTGTCGAGTAACGCCGGTCAGTTTATCGCTGATTTCATTGTGGCGAATGGCGGCGACCGTCCGACATTGGGCCCTGAAAAATCCAAAAACTTCACGCTCGGCGCCGCGCTTGATGTCGGCAATGTCAAATTTACCGTGGATTTCTTCCAAATCCTCGTCGATGACCGCATCTCGATCTCCGAGCAACAGGACTTCCTCGGTGCGCTGCAACAAACCGCTACCAACAACATGGTTGCCTTCTCGCCAATGGATACAACAAGTCAGTTGTTGAATTTGCTTGATGCTGCAAGCGTGCTGAATTCCGCTGACTTCGCCGGGTCAGAAGACCTGACGAGTTTTGGATTCTTTAACAATGATTTTGACACGCGTACCCGCGGCATGGATTTTGTGCTCAGCAGCAGTCTTGATATCGTCGACGGCGGCGTTACTGACGTGAACATCGCAACAAACTGGACTGACACCAAAGTCACACGGCGTGGTACGCTGGGTGATGGCCGACTTCGCCAATTGGAAGAAAATATTCCACACTGGCGCAGTAATATGACGATCACCCATCGTCAGGGTCCGGTCCGCGGTCTCTTCCGCGTAAATTACTATGGCCCATTCTTTGAAGACCACCTCGATTCCGGTCTTGCGCTGCCAATCGACGGCGCCAGCCAGATGACGTTTGATGTGGAATTGGGATATCAGGTGATCGACAATATTGAAGTTATTGCCGGCGCAAGAAACGTTTTTGACAGTCACCCGACCGAGAATCCGTGGGCAGGCGTTGCCGGCGCAACCTACGCAGTAACAGCGCCCGGCGGCTTTAATGGCGGGTCCTACTACTTCAAAGTCAGAGCCGAATTTTAATCCGGCTTGAGATTATTGAATGACTGAAAAGGGGCGCTTTGGCGCCCCTTTTTACTGCGTGATTTTTTAGGCGCCGGCTTTTGTTGCGTAATACCATGCGAGCGCTGCGAGGGGTTGGATTTGTTTGCCCATCTCAATTGCCTGAGGCGACGATGCATTGCCTTGAAGCGCTCGCGCATAGACGCCCTGTGCAATCGAGGCGAGCCGGAACATATTATAGGAAAGACAAAAATCGAGATCAGCAACGCCGTCGCGGCCGGTTCGCGTTGAATAATGCGCGACGACTTCGTCAAGCGCTGGAATGCCCAGCGCGGCGATATCAAGTCCCGCAAGGCCGCCGCGCACCGAGCGCGGAAAATGCCACGCCATCAGAAAATAGGTAAAATCCGCAAGCGGATGACCGAGCGTTGACAGCTCCCAATCGAGGACCGCCAGCGTTCTTGGTTCGGTTGGGTGCATAATCGCATTGTCGAAGCGAAAATCACCATGGACGATGCTGACGGCATTGTCATTAGGAATGGCGGTCGGCAGCCAGTCGATTAACGCGTTCATTTCTTTTATTTTTTCGGTTTCAGCCGCCACATATTGTTTCGACCAGCGGCCAATCTGCCGCTCGAAATAATTGCCGGGCTTGCCAAAATCGTCCAGTCCCGCCGCCCGATAATCGACTAAGTGAAGATCTGCGAGCGTATCGACCAAGGCGAAATATAATGGCGCCCGTTCTTTTCTGGCGACTTCGGGCAGGCTTGAATCCCAAAAGATGCGCCCCTCAACGAAATCCATAATAAAAAATGGCGTACCAATAATATCCGGGTCTTCACAAAGCGCATATGTTTTTGGCGCCGGAAAGCCTTGGGCGCCAAGCGCTGTTATCACTTTATATTCCCGTTCCACCGCATGGGCTGACGGCAATAATTTGCCCGGCGGTTTGCGCCGAAGAACGTATTTTTTGTTTGGCGTCGTCAACAGATAAGTCGGGTTTGATTGCCCGCCTTTGAATTTTTTGACGGCGATTGGCGCCTCAAACCCCTCAACATGTTTCGCCATAAATCCGGCGAGACCGGCTTCGTCAAACTTCAGGTGATCCGGCGTTTCTGCCAGACCGGTGAAATCGGCGGAGGGATCGGAGGACATGAGGCGGGCTCCTCTTAAGCGGCGCGAAAATGTTCCGCGATCATTAGCACGCCAATGACGGCAAAGCCGATACCGGCGAACAGTTTCAGAGGCAGATCTGCAAAATACCGATCCACAGCCGCGCCTGCCAAGGTGGCGGCCGCTGTTGATGCGACAAGCGCCGCTGAGGCTGCAAAAAAGACGAGTAGCTTGGATCGGCCGCCGTCGCTGGCGAACAATATTGTGGCGAGCTGCGTTTTATCGCCGAGCTCAGCCAGAAAGACAGTTGCAAAAATAGTGAAAAATACAGTCATGTCGCCGCTGATCCTATTTTGTCATGAAATTCTTGAAAGACCTTCAATACGCGTTCCGGCGCCTCCGTGTGCGGATAATGTCCAATATCTTCCAGTAGAACTGCATCTGCGTTAGGGATTTGTTCCAGATAGTACTCATAGAGATGTTTTCCTGAAACCGGATCAGCGCCGCCATCAATCAGGCGCAACGGAACACTCGCTTCCTGTAATGCGCCAACCCAGCGGGTGCGATGGGCTTTGCGCTCGGGGATATATTGCAATAATTTGTGGAGGATTTTCCGGCCGTTGTTTTCGCAGATGAGCGCCCAATGCGCGTCGATCTCGGCATCGGTCGCTTTTGTAGCCGGTCCAAAGATCTGGTCAAAACTTTGACGCAGCTTGTCGCGGGACATCATCAGTCCCATGAGCCGTCCAAGCGGCGTCAATCCCAGTTTTTGCACCGGCCGCGCGCGATGTTGCTCCGGAAACAGGCCGCCGTTTAGAAAACAGACTGAATTAACAGCAAAACTAAGGACGCCCTCATTGTGTCGCGCCAGCAATTCTTGAGCGACAGTATTGCCATAGTCGTGGACGAACAGATGGGCGTCGCTGACGCCAAGGCTGGCCAGCAACATTTCCTGAAGGTCAGCCTGATGCATGATGCTGTAGCGAATATTTTTCGGTTTGTCCGAAAACCCAAAGCCAAGCATATCGAGAGCGACAATGTTAAATTTTTCTTCCAGCGGCGCCCAAATTCCTGACCAGTCCCATGATGATGTCGGAAAGCCATGGATCAACATCAGCCAGGGTTTATTGTCGTCTGGGTCTTGGGTCAGCCAATAGGCAATATTGTTGTTATTGGCGTCAAAAAATTGCGCTTGGGAACGCCACTGGTCGAGCGGTTTCATGTTTCGCGTTCCAAAGCGCGCCAGGCGATGTCTCGGCGGTAAAAGCCTTCCGGCCAATTGATGGCGCTAACGCCTTGATAAGCGCGCGCTACCGCTTTGCCAATCGTCGCGCCTGTCGCTGTCACATTCAGAACGCGCCCGCCATTAGCGAAAAGTGCGCCTTCTGCTTGTTTTGTACCGGCGTGAAAAATCACAATATCGGAAAGCGCATTAGCGTCATCAACGCCGCTGATGTGCGACCCTTTCTGGTAAGCGCCCGGATAGCCTCGCGCCGCCAGCACGACGAGTGCTGCGGCGTCATCAAGCCAGTCGATCGTTATGCCTTTTAGTGTTTCGTTCGCCGCAGCATTGAGGATCGGCAACAGATCGCTTTTCATCCGCCGCATTAGAACCTGGCACTCCGGATCGCCAAAGCGCGCGTTGATTTCAACGAGACGAGGATGCTCGTTGTTAATCATGAGGCCGACATAGAGAACGCCGATATAGGGCGTTCCGCGCGCGCGCATTTCCGCGACGATTGGTTCAACAATCTCCTTCATAGTCCGTTCGTAAACCGCCGGCGTAAAAACCGGCGCTGGCGAATAGGCGCCCATGCCGCCAGTGTTTGGGCCCTTGTCGCCATCCCAGGCGCGTTTGTGATCCTGTGCAGCGATCATCGGAACAATTGTTGTACCGTCGGTGATGGCAAAAAAACTTGCTTCCTCGCCATGCATAAACTCTTCAATGACGATCGAGGCGCTGGCTGCGCCGAATTGACCGGCGAGCATCTCGTCAACCGCCGCATCAGCGTCATCCAGGGTTTCGGCGATCACGACGCCTTTGCCTGCCGCCAGACCGTCCGCCTTGATGACATAGGGCGCTGTCTGATCGCGCAAAAAAGTCTTCGCGGGCGCCGGTGCGTTGAATTGGGCATAGGCTGCGGTGGGAGCTCCGGCGGCGGCGCAAACCTCCTTCATGAAGCTTTTCGAGCTTTCCAGCTGGGCTGCGCTCCTGTCCGGCCCGAAACAGGCAATGCCCGCGGCGCGTAAATGGTCACCCAGTCCAGCCGCCAATGGCGCCTCTGGGCCAATAACGACAAGATCAATTTCATTTTCGCGGGCAAATGCGGTAAGCGCCTGCGTGTCGCTTTCCCGGATGGATAATTCTTCGCCGAGCTGATTGAGACCGGGATTGCCAGGCGCCAGATATAGCTTGGTCAATTTGGGGCTTTGCGCAATTTTCCATCCCAGCGCATGTTCCCTGCCGCCGCCGCCGATTAACAGGACTTTCACTTGGGCCTTCTCCGCTTTTCTTCTGTCGCGTTTAAGCGCCCAACGCGCCCTGATCAATGCCGCGCCGCATGATGGGAAAGAAAGGCAAAAAGCTGGATTTAAAGGCCTTTGCCGTGTCCGCTGGCATAGCCATTCGCCGGGGGCGCCGTCGCGCCAAAGCCCTATGGGGAAAACTATACGGTCCCTGGGGCCGCGCAAGCGCCCGCATTCTCGATTCAATCGCCGCCAATGACCGGAGGCGGTTTGCCGCGTCGGTCGGCCTCGCCTTGTCGATCAATCTCATTGTTTTGACGGCGTTGGCGGTATTTGGCCGGGTGCGTATTTGGATTCCCAACGCGCCGAGCACCACGATCACAGTGACGCTGGTTGAAGCGCAAATACCGGAACCCGTGCTGCTCCGCGATCCGGAACTAACGCCGGAACCGGAGCCTGAACCAGAAATTGTCGAAGAGCCGGAAATTGAACCCGAGCCCGAGCCCGAACCCGAACCCGAACCTGAGCCTGAGACCGTAGATGAGCCTGAACCTGAAATTATCGAGGAGCAAGAGCCGGAACCTGAAACTGAACCCGAACCCGAACTCAATCTCGACAGGGAGCCGTTATTTGCGCCGCCCGCTGAAGACCCCGAACCCTTAATTCCCGATCCGGCGCCAGCGGCAGAAGACGAACTTTCTTTGCCGCCGCCGGAAACGGTCGTTGAGCAAACGCCGGTGGAAGCTGATTCCGAGCCGCTGGTTTCCGACGAGCCTGAAGCGCAGCAGGCGGCAGGTCTTGAGGAACTGGTCGGCGATGAGGACGGCGACAGTGAAGATGCTGCGGGCGATCAGCCGGAAGACGATGAGGAAACTGAGATCCCGGAAGAAATCGTTGAAGAAGAACCTCAGAAAAATGACGATTTGTTTGATGAAGAGCCAACGTTCGGTGGTCGCCGTTTCATTATGCCGCGCGTTCAATTGCCGGTCGGTGATACGCCGATCGCGCCCGGCTCATCGGGCATTGTCGCCATCTTCTGTCCGGAACAGTTTGAAAACGACGATAAGGCAAAAGAATGTGCCGGGCGCCGCGAGCTGCGGTCCGGCTGGCGGCCAGGCGATAGCGGCGAGGATTGGGCGCGCGCCACCGAGCTTTTGAAAGGCGCGCGAGAGCGCGGACAAACAGGTCCCGATCTCGATAAGATCGTCGGCCCGATTGAAGCGCGCCGTATTCGCAATGACCGCTTATTGCGCGACCTCGAAGCAGCGCGCCCTAATGATAATCGGATTACAAATCAGGCCGATGGCGCGGACGATAATTTGTCCCGTGGCGTTGAAGGCAATCGACCAGCAATCGGTCCGGCGCCGTTCGAGCCGAACTGGTCGCTGCCAGACGACAGCGAACTTAGCCAGAAAGAGATCGACGAATTGCGTGATGCTCTCGAAGAAGCAGAAAAGAACCGATAGCAACGCTGTTGAGAAAAGGGCGCGGCGAGCCTTTCCCGTCGCGCCCAATATCCTTAAAGCTGCGCCAGGGTGAGCTTTGCTTTCTTCTCACCAAGCCACGCGACTTTGAACAATGCATTTGCGTATTTGGCGCCGTTTTTATCGCCTTGCGCCTTATACGCTTCGGAAAGCCCATAAAGCACCCAGGCATTATTGGGCGACTCGGTCAGGGATTCTAGAAACAATTGCTCGGCGCGTTCGGTTTTTCCCGCCTGGAGAAGCATTGAAGCAAGGGTTTGCTTTGATGGATAATACCAGTAAGGCGGTTCCGTATAAGCGATCGCCTCCTGCAACGCGACGACCTCTTCCATCGCCTCAATGGCTGTGTCCAACGCGCCGTCTGCCGCCGCAGCGCGGCCTATAATGGTGAGGCGGGCAATGTTCAATATATCAAGCGCCGGCACACCGCCGCCGGTAAGGTTTGACATATCAGCATCGGCGATGATCGCGCTGATGGCTTCAACTTCCGTTTGCGCTCCAGCAAGATCACCGGACTTAACAAACGCTTCTCCGCGCGCATAGTGCCACGCTCCTTGCAGGAACGGCATGTCTTCTCCCGGATCGTCAGTAGCAAGAATGGATGCCGGGTCGGCAAATTGCACCATAGCGTAATAAGGCGCCGCCTTGATCGGTTGCACCCAGGGCGCCGCTGCCGCCATCTCAATGGGAAGTTTCTCGTCGAGTTTTTCCGCCATGGCGAGGGCTGTCGTCGCATCGCCGGACATTTGCGCTGATGTCATTGCGAAATGAATATTGTGCGTGAAATACCCATATTCATAAAGCATGCTTGCGTCAGCCTGATCGAGATAGGCCTGGTCGGCGGCGACGGCGGCAATGTTATGGTCAAGCGCCTGCTTAAACCGGCCGATACGGTAATAGGTATGGGACGGCATATGAATGAGGTGGCCGAGCCCAGGCGACAACGCCGCGAGCCGGTCCGCATGGTCTGCCGCGCGATAGGGATCGCGCGAAGCCTCGGTGATGTGGATATAAAGATGGATCGCCGCCGTATAGTTCGGATTGCGCGCCATGACGCTTTCCAGTAGCGATACCGTTCTCGCTGTACGGCCTTTCGGCGTGCGCCCGCCATCAGCCCAATAGTCCCATGCTTGCGTATCCATATTCGCTTCCGCGGCGAGGGCGGCGATAAAATCATCTTCGGGATATTCTAAAGCCACCGCGTCCACTGCGTCCGCAAAGGCGTTATCAAGTTTAGACCGGTCCGCCAGCGGCGCGGCATCATAGCGATAGCCAAGCGCATTGATCAACGCTTGTTCTTTTTCGCTGGCATTGTCGCGCAGCGCGATGGCTTTGTTGACCGCTGCAAAAGCGGGCGCAACGGCTTCGTCAAACATCGGCGCGTTAATATTCGGTCCGAGGGCAAAGGCTTCACCCCAGTAGCACATGGCGCAGTCAGGATCGATCGCCTGGGCTTGCTTGAAGGCAGTGACCGCTTCGCCATGGTTGAAATTATAGGTGAAGGCGAGGCCTTCATTGAACCAGGCTTGCGCCTCGGGCTTGTCTGTCGTGATCTCGTACGTGATTGTGTCAATGGCGGGACGCAACACTGGAGTGTCGTCGGTGTCACCCTCGGTGGTCTGGGCAAAGGCCTGCGCGGCGCGGATGAAAAACGCGCGGCGTTTTGCAAGGCCGTCGACATTTTCGCCGCAAAGCGAGCGCACGATCATCAATGGATGCAGGAACGGCGCGCCTGCTGATTCCCCGGTATTCGATTGCAGCGAGATTGTCGCTCCGCTCAGTATGATTGCGCCGGCAGCGGCGCCAAGAAACAGTTTGGTGTTCATAAGGAAATTCCCCGTCTGGTGACATTTATGTTTCGATTACGCGACATGGCGCGGGCCGCTGACCTAGCAGCTTTCCGCTGGGTCAATACTGACTATTGTTAGTGTCCTGGCGCCCCACTTCGAGGTGCGCCTTATGCGGCCCCGAAAACTGTGCTTTAACGCCCCGATGGTGGAGCAATCGATCAACAATGTCCACGAATATACGGTTTCCGAACTCTCGGGCGCAGTAAAGCGGGCGATTGAGGATAATTTTGGATTCGTGCGCGTACGCGGCGAATTGGGCCGTGTTACGCGCGCAGCGTCGGGCCACATCTATCTTGACCTCAAAGATGACAAAGCGGTGATCTCAAGCGTCATGTGGAAAGGTATGGCGGCGCGCCTGTCGGTTAACCCCGAACAGGGGATGGAAGTTGTTGCCTCGGGCAGGATGACCACGTTTGCCGGCCAGTCGCGTTATCAGCTGATTATCGATTCGCTCGAACCTGCCGGCGCAGGCGCCCTGATGGCGCTGTTTGAAGAGCGCAAAAAGAAACTTGCCGCTGAAGGGCTTTTTGCGCCCGAACGAAAGCGACAGCTGCCATTCTTGCCGCAGGTAATTGGCGTGGTCACGTCGCCGTCCGGCGCGGTTATACGTGATATTTTGCATCGGTTGCGTGAGCGTTTTCCGCGCCGCGTCATTGTCTGGCCAACCGTGGTTCAGGGCCGTGGCGCGGAGGAAAAAATTGCTGCGGCGATCAGCGGTTTTAACGCGCTTTCCGTCGACGGTCCGACGCCGCGTCCGGATGTTTTGATTGTCGCCCGCGGCGGCGGGTCGCTGGAAGATTTGTGGTGCTTTAATGAAGAAATTGTCGCGCGCGCTGCGGCGGCGAGCGAAATACCGCTGATTTCTGCTGTGGGTCATGAGACCGATACGACGCTGATTGATTATGTCGCTGACAAGCGTGCGCCAACGCCCACCGCCGCTGCAGAATTTGCGGTGCCCGTGCGGTCAGAGCTTCAGGCGGAGCTCTTGAACAAGGAGCGCCGATTTATTTCGGCGGCGACGCGGCTTTTTGAAACGCGCCGCACCGCGCTCCTTTCGGCGGTTCGTGGGCTCGGACGTCCGCAAGATATCCTCGGCGCCAATGGACAGCGCCTAGATCGCGCCGCAGATGGGCTGCGTGCAGGCCTTCGCGCGCGCCTCGACGCCGCGCTTGCGCGTATTGCCGGGACCGGCGCGCGGCTTAACAAAAATCTCCTGTCGTCAGGTTTTGCCGTTCGTGAGAATGAGGTGGCGTCTTTGTGGGCGCGGGTCCGCGAGCGTGTTTACCGGAATACGAACGAATGCTCTTCCAAACTCTCCGCCGCCAGCAGAGTACTGCAGACAGTTTCCTACCAAAATGTGCTTGATCGGGGGTTCACGTTGGTGCGCAACAAAGACGGCAATCTGCTGCGGCGCGCAGGCGAAGTCATCGCTGGGACAGCCGGCGAGGTGCAATTTTCCGACGGCGCCCATGGCGTTGTCTTCGATGCGGGCGGCAAAACTGCGTTGAAAAAGCGGCCGCCGAAGAAAGCTGCAAAAAGACCCGGCGGAAAATCAGTAAAGCCGCGACAGCAAAGGCTTTTTGACTAAACCAGCGCAGCCGCGCTATGGATGCGCGTGAAGTTAGTTGAGGCGATGCATGAATCCGTTTGATTCCACGGGTGGCGATGAAGAGGCGATTGTCGAATATGGCGACGCCGAGTTTCATATCGTCAGGCCGGGCGCCTATGTGAAATGCGCTGTGACCGGCGCGCATATTTCATTGAAGCTATTGAAATACTGGAATGTCGACAAACAGGAAGCCTATATTGACGCAATGGCGTCAATGAAGGGCTTTGGGCTGAAGAGCGAGTAGTGTACCCCATGCGAATTTATCTTTACACAGCCTTTGCTGCAATTGCTGCGTGCACCACGTCGCCCCGGGCGAATGCGGATCAGTATGAGGCGTCTGCTGCCGATGCCAGCGACACAGCGCCCATCGAACAGCCAAAAATTGACAGCCTGCTTCCGGTGGAAACAGAAGGGTCGCTGGCGCGTCGCGCCGATTATGCAGAGGCCATGCAAGACGTTGCGGAACGGCAAAAAGTTTTTGATGATGAGCCGACGCGTTTTTCTTTGACCGGCGTTTATTCACAAGGCGGGTTGGTTTTTGGCCAGACTGAACCTGGCGCCAAAGTGCGTCTCGATGGCGATGACGTCATGGTCGGCGCTAACGGCGAATTCGTATTTGGTTTTGGCCGCGACAGTGCGCCAACGTCGTTGCTGGTGGTGACGCTCCCTGACGGCGTGGTGGAACGCCACGCGATTAAGGTTGCGGACCGGGAATTCCCGGTGCAGCGCATTGATGGTCTCGACCAGTCGAAAGTCTCAGGATTTACTGAAGAACAGCTGGCGAAAATCGCAATCGACAGTGCAAAAAAGAAAAATGCGCGCCAGGCCACACAAAGTCGGGCGGACTGGAGTGCGGGCTTTGTCTGGCCCGCGACCGGGCGGATCAGCGGTGTTTTCGGCTCACAGCGCATTCTTAATGGCGAGCCGAAACGCCCTCATTCCGGCGTTGATGTAGCCGCGCCGGCGGGAACGCCGATCCGTGCGCCGGCGGCGGGCCTTGTGACCCTGGCAGAAACTGACATGTATTTTGAAGGCGGCCTTGTTCTGGTGGACCATGGTCACTGGCTGGAAAGCGCTTTTCTGCATATGTCGCGCATCGATGTGACGCCTGGCCAGCGGGTCAATAAAGGCGACATTCTGGGCGCTGTGGGCGCGACGGGGCGTGTCACCGGACCTCATCTTCATTGGAGCATCAAATGGGTGGGCCGTCTTGTTGATCCGCAATTGACTGTCCCTGACATGCCGGCATCGCCAATAACGGCCGAATCTGAGGGCGATTAAGCTTTTTGTAATTGACAATCATTATCATTTGCACCATTTAAAGGCTTAAATCGAGCCTCCTGGGGCTGGGAGCGATTGGAGCGTTGTCGCGCGATGTTTGTCTGTATTTGCAATGCACTGAGAGAAAAAGAGCTGGCCGCTGCGGCGGGCGGCGATGCGCGCACGGTTGCTGATGTTTTTCGCCGCTGCGGGCGACGCCCGCAATGTGGCAAATGCCTGCCTGAAGTTGCGCAAATCATTGAAGACGCCCGTGACCTCGAATCGGGATCGCAAAAGCTCGCTGCTGAATAATTTCAGCGTTTCATCCCACTTTTGGATGACCCCGGCGTTTGACTGCAATCCGCGCAGAATTTTGCGCAATTGAGAGTTGATTGCAAAGATAGTTCTTGGACCGACCCAGTGATCGTTTAATTTAGCGACAGTGAATCAAAAAAGGAGAATGACCGCGTGAAAGGCGATCAAAAAGTCATTGGATATCTGAACAAAGCGCTCAAACTCGAGTTGACCACCGTCAACCAGTATTTCCTTCATGCGCGCATGTACAAAAATTGGGGCTTTGAACGCCTCGCCAAAATTGAATATGACGAGTCCATTGATGAAATGAAGCATGCGGACGAACTTGTTGAACGCATTCTGTATCTTGAGGGCCTGCCAAATCTCCAGGATTTGGACAAGCTTCATATAGGCGAGAATGTTAAAGAATGTCTCGAATGCGATCTTGGCGCTGAAGAGCGCGCGCACCCGCTCTATCTTGAAGCGATCGAGTATTGCGAATCCGTTCGGGATTTTGTCAGCCGCGAGATTCTAACACGCATCCTGGAATCAGAAGAAGAACATATCGATTTTCTCGAAACCCAACTCGAACTGATTAGCAAGATTGGCGAAGAGAGATATATGCAGTCGCAAATGCAAAACGGAGATTAATAATGCTTCGGACCATCGTGCTTTGCCTCCTTTTCGTCGCCTGTACGACAGCGTCGTCGGATGAGTCCAATAGCCATGGGCCCCGGATCGGCGAGTCCGGCGGCATGTGCGGTGGGATCGGCGGTTTTGCATGCGCGGCGGCGGGCGATTATTGCGCGATGGAAACGGGCGTCTGCCATGACGTTGCGGACGGGGCAGGCGTCTGCCGCCCGATGCCGGAAATATGCACGATGGAATATGACCCCGTTTGCGGATGTGACGGCAAAACCTATGGCAATGCCTGTTCGGCGGCGGCAAATGGCGCCAGCATCGCCTACCGGGGCGCGTGCGACGCCGACAGCTAAGAACTATTGATTTTCGGCCAGCGCCGGTGCAGCCATAGCCATTGACCGGGACGGGCGCGGACGTCTTTTTCAAGGGCCTCATTAATCTTGATGGTCAATTTCTCGATATCGGCGCCAAGATTTCCGCTGGGCTCAAACGGGATCGGATCATGGACGACGACTTTAAAATAGGCGCCGTGCAGCCGTTCCGTCGATATTTGCACGAGCGGCAGATTAAAGCGCAATGCCAGCCGCGCCGCCGCTGGCGACGTCATGGCGGTATGGCCCATGAACGGAACCGGAATGCCTCCGGTGGTCAGTTTCTGATCCATCAATATGGCGATGGAATGCCGATCTTTCAAAAGATCGATGAATCCCCGCGCACCGTCCCAGCCTTTTGGAATCTGTCTCGTGGTCATCACAGCTGCGCGTTTTTTGATGATTAACTCATCGACAAGCGGATTATTTGATGCGCGATAGATAAACCCGAAGGGAAGGCCCAATTGCGTTGCTGTAATGCCCGCGACTTCCCAATTAGCGAAATGCCCGGTGATGAAGATTGCGCAGCCGCGCTCAATCAAGAGCGGCGTGATCTCCTTGGCGCCGACAACCTCGATGCGCGGATCGCCGCCGGTTGTTGTCAGGGCTTTGAGATGGGCGTATTCCGCCGCGGTGCGGCCCAGATTTTCCCACACCTCGTCGACCGTCTCTTGAATCTTTTTGTCGTCCCAATCTGGATAAACCATTCGCAAATTATTTACGGCGCGCTGCGAAACACGACCTAAGATTCGCCCAAAAAATTTTGCACTCGCGCCGCCAAAAGCTGAGGCGCGATCAATACCCAAAAGCCCAAATAACCCGAAAAGTGCAACGACGATTGCATATTCCAAACGATGCCCGATCGTGACCGGGCGGTTTGATCGTCGCTTGGGCAGGAACTCTCTTGAGCGATTGGCGTTAGCAGAGTTGCTCATCGTTCGATCCCGTTCACACCGCTGTGTGGTTGATTGATTGCAGCACCAGACGGCGTAGAATATCGGGCTTGTCGACGCGCATCGCGACTGGAAGAGTTAAAATATTTTCCTGCATATCGCCGGATAATCTTACGAAATCCTTTTCCGTTGTTATTAATGTCGCTTCATTTTGTTTCGCGAGGCTGCGCAGCGCATTGACATCATGTTCCGTGAATAAATGATGATCCGGAAATTCAATTTTCGCCGCGATCTCAAAACTCAATTCCGCAAGCAGTGCGAAAAATTTTTGAGGTTTTCCGGTGCCGCTGAAGGCGACAATTTTTTGCGGCGGCGGCGCGTTAACGGGCTCAAGCTTTGTGCGGATGGCCGGTTTTCCCTTGGCGATCTCCTTGTCCGGTTCATCGCCGGTAAATGCGATCAAATCGGCGCGCTCCAGAGCTCGGGCGACTGGCTCGCGTAAGGGGCCGGCCGGAAACACGCGGCCATTGCCGGTGGTCGCAACTCCGCCAAAAAGCAAGATTGAGAGTGTTTTATGGAGTTTGGGATTTTGAAACCCGTCATCCATCAATATGACATCCGCTTTATTTTCGGCTGCCGCCCGGGCGCCGGCAATCCGATCGCGCGCCGCCCATGTGGGCGCGCTCCGAGATAGCAAGAGCGCTTCATCGCCGACTTCCGCTGCCCCGTGTTTTGAATTGTCGACGAGTACAGGTCCCGGCAAATGGCCGCCATAGCCGCGCGTCAGGAAGCAAAAATTCAGCCCTTCGCGCTTTAACATTTCGCCCAGCATAATAGCGAACGGGGTTTTTCCTTCACCGCCGAGCGACGCATTGCCAATGCAGATCACTGGCGCGGGAGGCGTTTGCGGGCGCGTCAGATTCCAGCGTGCGCGCTGGGCGGCGTCATAGGCGAAGGAAAGCGGTGATATTGCCTTCGCAACGATACGCGCCGTCAATGAGTTGCTGCGCCAGAACCAGGGTTCGCGCATCATCAAGAGCCGGCCTTGCTTGGCGCTGTTTCGAGTAACGAATCACAGATATCGTTAAGGATTTTGTCTGCATTGCTTTCGGCGGCGCCGCGCGCTGCATCGATCATCGCCTCACGTGTTTTCGCATCATGCCATAGCCTGCGGATCGCCGTTGCAAGTTCGCGTTCATTGCGCACAAGCGCTGCGCCTCCTGCGGCGCGCATATCATTATAGATTTCAACAAAATTAAATGTATGCGGTCCGTGCAGGATTGCAGCGCCAAGTCGCGCCGGTTCAAGCGGATTATGGCCGCCTTTCGGCGTGATGCCGCCGCCAACAAAGGCGATGTCGCTGAGGCGATAGAACAGGCCAAGCTCACCCAGCGTATCGGCGATATAAAGCCCGGTTTCCGGCATGATCTCGCCATTTGCCGAGCGCTGTGCAATTTGCAGCGACCGTTCCCTGGCGAGAGCGCAGACTTCGGCGCCGCGGCCGGGATGGCGCGGGGCGATGATCGTTAAAATGTTGGGATAATTGTCGCGCAATATTTGATGCGTATTAAGAGCAATTTCCTCTTCACCGGGATGCGTGCTGGCGGCGAGCCAAATTGGGCGATCCCCGATTTTTTCTTTCAAACGCGCGATCTCATTATCATCGGCCGGCAGAGGCGGGGCCGCATTCTTCAAATTACCGAACATGTCAACGACGCCGCCTGAAAGCGTCGTCAGTCGTTCTGCATTTTGGTAATCCTGCGCAATGATTGCGTCGAATGATGAAAGGATGAATTTGATTGAATTCGGCTGGCGTTTCCAATCCTCAAATGATCCCGGTGACACACGACCGTTGACCAGCGTCATCCTCGGCACTTTTCGCCGCGCGCCGAGGATGAGATTTGGCCAGAATTCGGACTCGACAAATATCGCCGCATCTGGGCGCCAATAATCAAGAAAGCTGGACACAAAATCGGGGTGATCCAGGGGAATATATTGATGAAAAGCGCCGTCCGGCAAACGTTCCGCCATAAGATTGGCGGAGGTGACCGTTCCGGTGGTGACAAGAAAATTGACGTCTGGGCGGCGCTCCCGCAGTCGCTGAACAAGCGGGATCACCGAAAGTGATTCGCCGACGCTGGCGCCGTGAATCCAGATAAGGGCCCCGTCAGGACGGGGTCGCTTCGCAATGCCGCGCCGTTCATCAATCCTGTCGGGGTCTTCTTTGCCTTTTTGAAGCCGGTGGTGAAGGGCGAAATTGGCGACGGGCTCTGCCGCGCGACTGAGCGATCGGTAAATTTTCAGGCTCAGCGGTTCTGGAACGCGCATCGGCATCGTGTTTTTATGCACTTTCCCTGGTGTGACGGTTGTGAGCGCCCAGTCCGGTCATCGCGTCAGCTTCCTCGGTGAGGCTGATCAGAGCGTTTTCGACCGACTGGCGCACAGTTTCAACCATCGCCATATCGTTTTCCGGTGGCGGCTCGATCACCGGCCCAATGATCACGGTGCAACGGGAAAAAGGCCAGGCTATCAGAAAGCGGTCCCATGATTTCATCAGTCGGCCGCGCGAGACAGACACCGCCATGGGTGCGATTGGGGCGCCAGCATGTTGCGCGACGCGGATGGCCCCGGCTTGAACTTTTTCGCGAGGACCGCGCGGCCCGTCGGGCGTCACGCCGACCATATGGCCGTCAGACAGCGCCTCCAGCATGTTCGCCGACGCCACGATGCCGCCCTTGTCATTTTGGCGTTTTTTCGGGTTGGCGGTGGAGCCTCTGATGAATTCAAGACCGAAGGATTTAACGCTGTCAGCGATGATGTCCCCGTCCCTGTGGGCTGAAATGAGCATGAAAAACCTTTTGGCGGTTTGTCTTCGCATCACGGGCGCCATCATCAGACGGCCATGCCAAAACAGGACCATAAGGCCATTGCCGCGGTCCGCGGCGCGCTCCGCCTGATCGACGCCAATGATTGTCCAGGTTGAGGTCGCATGAACAAAATGAATATAGGCGCCAATAAGAAAACTGGCGATTTTTCCAGCAAAGCGGCTTTTGACAAGGCGTTTGAGCATAAATTAAGGGCGTTCCCCATTTTTCATTTTGGGTCAATAGCTTGCCTGAAACGGCGGCGCTCGCAATGATGCCGCCGCAAGCAACTCAATGACCCGGAATATCCTCGGTGAACACCCCTAACTCCACGCCAAAGAGTAATGAAAAATCAACCGCCGCGCTCGCCTTGCGGCTGTGGCGGGATTTTCTGTCGCGCTATTGGCTGCGGTTGGCGCTGTCGCTCGCTGCGATGGCGGTTTATGCGGGTTCGACGGCACTCATTCCGGTTGGCGTCGAATGGATCAATGCGGGTTTTTCGGCGGGGACCGGACGATTTTCACCGAGTGTACGCGATGTTGTCATTTGGGGACCGCTCCTGGTTATTTCTCTCGGCGCGGTGAACGCGACGGCCCAATATTGGCAGACCCGTCTAAGCGCCAGTGCGGCGCTTTCGACTCTTTGCGATTTGCAGAATGATATGTTCCAAAAGATGATGGCGTTGGATTTCGCGCAACAGCGCTCGGAAGTTTCCGGGCAATTAATTTCCCGGTTCACAAATGATACCTTGGTCTTGCGTGAAACATTGATGCGCGCAGCGAGTTCGATCAGCGCAGTTCTGACCCTTGGTGCGCTGATTGGCATGCTGATCTGGTATGACTGGGTGCTGACGCTGGTCGTTCTCAGCATTTACCCGCTGATCGGCGTTCCTGTTTCAAGGATCGGCCGCATGCTGCGCGATACATCGTCCAAAACGCAACGACAGGCCGGCGACATCGTGACGTTGGTCGGTGAGACGTTGACCGGCGCGAGAATGGTGAAGTCTTATCAGCTTGAACCATTGGAGCGCGCGCGTGCTGGCGACGCCTTTGAAGAAAGGCTGAGTCTTTTAAAAAAGATGGCATTTACGCGGGCGCTCAATGAACCGTTGATTTTAATTGCCGGCAGCATTGCGTTTGGCATTGTCGTGGCCGTCGGCGCCTGGCGGATCGCCAGCGGTGCGCTTGACGGGCCAGCGTTTATTGCCTTCATCGTTACGCTGTTGCTGGTTTCTCAACCCGCCCGCGCCCTTGGCGCCATCAATGCCGTAATGCAGGAAGGCTTTGGCGCCTTTGAACGCATGTTGTCACTGGTTGATATGCGACCGACGATCAAGACTGCAGAAGACGCCGTTGATCTCGTCGCTGGGCCAGGCGCCATCCTGTTCGATGATGTCGGCTTTGCCTATCAAGGCGATGTCAAAGCATTGAACGGCGTCACGCTCGACATTGCCGCCGGAACCATGGTCGCCCTGGTTGGTGAGTCTGGCGCCGGCAAATCAACGCTGATGAACCTTTTGCCGCGTCTTTATGAGCCTGATGCCGGGCGCATTCTCATCGACGGCGAGGATATCTCACACGTGACCTTGCGCAGTTTACGCGCGCGCATTGCGATGGTTAGTCAGGACGCCATCATCTTTAATATGTCTGCGCTTGAAAATATCGCCTTTGGACGGCCCGGCGCCTCTCGGGCTGAGATCATTAAGGCGGCGACTGACGCTGCGGCCAATGATTTCATCAGCGTCTTGCCAAACGCTTATGACGCGCTGCTTGGAGAAGGCGGGGCCAATCTTTCCGGCGGCCAACGCCAGCGGATCGCGCTCGCACGTGCATTCCTGAAAGATGCGCCGATCCTGTTGATGGATGAGGCGACGTCTGCCCTTGACGCCGAGAGCGAGACAAAAATTCAGGAAGCCTTGAAGCGTCTTACCGCCGGTCGCACGACGATTGTTATTGCGCATCGGTTGTCGACGGTAAAAGACGCAGACCTGATTGCAGTGATGAGCGAGGGCCGGATTATCGAGACCGGCAAGCATGAAGATCTTGTGGCGAAAGGCGGAGCCTATGCGCGTCAAGCCGCATTGCAATTGGCCTGATCGCCCTTAAAGTCCGCCGAAATATAGTTTTGCGAGTTTTTTCATGAGCCACTCATCTGACTATTTCGACAAGGGTTTTGTTCTTTTGCAAGAGTTGTTACCGCGCGAAGTTGTGAGCGCGTATCTTTCGATCATGCAGAAAGCAGTTGGCGATACGCCGGAATTGCAAAAACGCTTCAGAGCAAGCGCTCATGCCGTGACGCAGCCTTCGCTGGAACTCTTCAGTCATAATTTTCCGTTTTCCCTGGGCATATTGTGGGGGCTGACGCCCGTTATGGAGAGAATTGTCGGCAAAAAATTGCTGCCGTCTTACGCTTATGGCCGGGTCTATCCGAAAGGCGCTCGCCTTGATGTTCACAGCGACCGGCAGTCGAACGAGCATAGTCTCAATCTGACGCTCGGCTATTCAGACGACATCATCTGGGACTTTAATATGGAAGCCCGGCAGCTTTCAGAGCGCGAAATATTGAATCCGGTTCCTGCGAAAGATTTTGGCGGCAATGACTATGTCAATGTCAAAATGAATCCGGGCGATGCGGCAGCCTATCGCGGCGTTCATTTTCGCCATGCGCGGTTGACGCCAAATCCAAATGCCTGGTCCGCGCATTTATTTTTGGGTTGGGTCGATCGTGATGGAGCGTTCAAGGAAAATGCTTTCGACGCGTTGGATTTGCCGCGCCCGGCGGAATTCTATTTTTAGAGCGCGATCTTGTGAAGGGCTGTGCTATTCCCGCCGAAAAATCCATTCCGTCAGTATATTGCCCCAACCGGTCGCACGGAAATTTTCTTTGACTGCTTTTGGGTCGTATTGATTGTCGGCCCAGGCGAAAAAATCGTCAATAGACGCGAGCGATTTTCCATTGGCGGCGGCATAGTTGACATATTGCTCAAAAGCAAAATCAATGACGCCGGTTTTCCCCTGTTTCACATGCCCATATTTGAAAGAGAGCTGATCAATCGCATGATCAAGCGGCGCACCGGCATGGAAAAACATATACAGCGCCGACATTAGTCCGGCGCGGTCGGCGCCGGACTTACAATGCATCATCGCGGGATAGTCGATCTCTTCAAATAGCTTGCGCGCGCCATGTAACGCCTCCCGCGACGGGGCTTCGCGGGAATAAACCTGAAACGTTACGAGTGTCAGCCCGAGCTTTTCGCAGGCTTCTTTTTCCAGAAAATAATATCCATGGGGATTATCGCCGCGTAGATTGATGATTGTTTTTACGCCGCGGGCCTTCCATCGCTTTAGATCAGTTGGCGACGGCTGATAGCTGCGCCACATTTTGCCTCGCGCCACCTCGTGGGTGTTGTCGTAGAATTTGCGCAAAATTCCATGATCGCCGAGCATTAATTCGCGCCATGCACGGCGCCGGCCGCGCGGGGTTGCAAATTCTTTTTGGTTAAGGGCGGGAGCGCTCACCGGTCCTCGCTAGAATTTCCCGTCTCCATCGGGATCGAGAAGGCGGTGCAAATGCACGACGAAATAGCGCATATGCGCATTATCGACGGTTGCCTGGGCCTTTGCGCGCCAGGCTTTTTCTGCGGAGGCGTAGTCGGGGAAAACGCCGACAATGTCGAGTTCATTGAGATTGCGGAAATTGCAGTCCTCAAGGTTTTCAAGTTCGCCGCCGAATACAAGATGCAGCAATTGTTTGTCAGACATGGAATACTCCAATCAGAAATTTGGCTAGTCGCCGGCGATCGTCATCGACGGAATTAAGACGCTTGGCGCATTCGTGGCGCCGCGAAATTCAAGGTCATTTGCCGGTGTTAATCCGGCAAACATCTCCAGAATATTAGCTGCAATCGTGATCTCGCTCACCGGATAGGCGATGGCGCCGCCCTCAAACCAAAAGCCCGAACAGCCAACGGAATAATCGCCATTATTGGAATTCACCTGCGGGCTGAACATGTCGGTGACTAGGAGACCTTCGCCCGCCTTTCCGATCAAATCGGCGAGCGTTGCGGCGCCCGCCTCAAGATAAAGATTGGTGGTTCCCGATCCGGGTGCGCCGCCAGTTCCGCGCAACGCACGGCCATTGGTTTCAAGCCCGAGCTGCCTCGCCTGGCTTGAATTCATCAGCCAGTCGGTAAGCGCGCCATTTTTGATGAGGTCAATGCGCGCATTGGCGACGCCTTCGCCGTCGAAAGGCCGCGAGCCGGCGCCTCGCGCAATATGCGGATCATCAATAATGTTGACGCCCTCGGCGAAGATCATTTCTCCCTTTTTATCTTTCAAAAAACTGACGCCGCGTGCGATTGCGGCGCCGTTGGCGGCTCCCGAGAGATGAGACAACAGCGAGCGCGAAAGGCGGTTGTCAAAAATCACTGGCGCCGGGCGGCTTTTGATCTTTTTCGGCGACAGGCGTCTTACCGAACGCTCGCCAGCATTTTTTCCGATTGCCGCCGCGGGTAAGAGATCAATGATATGCGTTTTGGAATCATAATCGTAATCACGCTCCATGCCGTTTTTGTCCTGCGCCAGGACACTGACGGAAACTGAATGGTTCGACCCGCCGGACTGACCAAAAAATCCGTGGCTGGCGGCAAACCATTTCTGGCCTTCGCCATAGCTGGCCCCGGCGCCTTCAGAATTTATAACGCCTTTGACCGCAAGCGCAGCCTCCTCGCATTCAGCGGCGCGAGATTTTAGATCCTCAGTTGAAGGTTCGGCGTAGTCGCCAAGATCAAGGTCCTTAAAGGGCGGCTTGGCGAGTCTGTCTTCTGGCGCGAGACCGCAATAGGGGTCTTCCGGCGCCGCCTTCGCCATCGCGGCGCAACGCGTTACGAGCTCTTTTAACGACGCGCGAGATTGGTCGGTCGTTGAAACGCTTGCCTGGCGCCGGCCAACCATAATGCGCAGACCCAGATCCGCGCTTTCCGAGCGCTCAACGTCTTCGAGTTTTCCCATGCGCCAGGAAATCCCATGGGAAACGGCGTGATAGAGGACAGCGTCTGCGGCTTCCGCGCCGGCGGCGCGTGCGTCGGCGAGAAGGGTGTCTAGAATCGACTCAGCTTCATTGTTTTTCATGGGCGCGGAGATAGAGGGTTGAGAGAGGCTGCGCAAGTTGTGCGCGGACCAAGGGGTTGGGGCCGGTGCGCCGTGCTATTTGTGATGGCCGTCTCTGACCAACGCTGCCTTAAAAGACGCTCCTCAAGCGCCCTGCGCCGTTTCCGCCGCCGCCCCGACGCGCCATTCTTTCATGGCGGGCAGTGACCTGATCGCCTCCAGGTAATCGGCGGCGTCGGCAGTCAGGTCTAGCGGCCCATAGGTGATAAAACGCGAGACCACGGGCGCATATACAGCATCGGCGATGGAGAACGCCCCAAACAGGAAATTTCCGCTTTGTCCAAAGCGCGTCCGGCATTCTGTCCAGATTTGTTCAATACGGTCGATATCACGCTGAACCCCGCTGGTAGTCAAATGCTGCAATCCTTCACGCAAGAACTGCATCGGCCAAATCGTGCGCATCGCGCCAAAGCTGGAATGCATTTCTGCGCAGACGGCGCGGGCGTGGGCGCGGGCGTTCGCGTCTGCGGGCCAAAGCTGCTTTTCAGGAAAAAGTTCGTTTAGATATTCGGAGATTGCGAGCGAGTCCCAAACCTGTACGTCTCCATGATCAGTCGTGTGGGTTAAAAAGGGAACCAGCCCCGAGGGCGATATCTCGCCGAGTATTTTTCGCGTCTCCGGCCGGTCGAGTTTTATGTTCTTTTCCGTGAACGGAATGCCGATCTGTTTCATTAATATCCATGGCCGCAACGACCAGGAAGAAAGATTTTTGTCGCCAATCGTCAACGTTAAGTCGGTCATTTCTTACCTCATATTTTGTATCAAAAAATTTGCGATCCATCTGGCGATGAGACTGCGATCGGATTTCTGCGCAAGACTGTCGAGACCCGCGTTGATGCGGTCTTCAGGAATCCGGTCCTTGCGCAGGCGCAACAGCGCCGTCGCAAACTCACTTGAAAATTCCGGGTGTTGTTGGAACGATATGGCCGGCCCTTGCGCATATTCGATAATGCCGTTGGGGCAAAATTCGCAGCCGCCGAGAATGGTTGCGCCTTTGGGCGGCATAATCACCTGATCCTGGTGGGAGACGGCGCAGGAAACCCGTGATTGCATAGGTTCCGTCCACGCGGCGCTGGTTTTCAAGTCATAGCTGTGAATGCCGACGCCCCATCCCTTGTCTGACTTTTCCACTTGGCCGCCAAACGCTTGCGCCAGAAGCTGATGGCCGAAACATATCCCGACCGTTGGCTTTCCAGCCGCGATTGCGCGGCGCAGAAAATCTTCTGCTGGCGCGATCCAGTCTTGACCTTCGTAAACACCCGCTGGCGAGCCGGTTATGATAAGAGCGTCAAACGCGCCCAAAGGCGGCGGGGGGACGCCGCGAAATACCGGCGTTGTCGAAAAGGAAAAATCCGGCGCCAACGGGGCCAGCGCCTGTTCGATCATCGCGGGATAGCCCCCGAACTGACCTTTGAGAGGCGCCGGCGGCTCGCCGGTTTCAATTATTTGCAACTGCATATGGCGCTTTCCTGCTGCCGTTAGGTCTTGATCCGGCGCCCCTCATCGCGTCAAGTCAAGAAAAATCATGCGATGATGAGCAGGAGTGAACCAGATGACCGAGCACATTTCCGTCAGCCGCGATAATGCGGTCATGCGCATTGCGTTTAATCGCCCGGAAAAGAAAAATGCAATTACCGCCGCAATGTACGCCGCGCTGGCGGACGCGCTGGAAGAGGCGGAAAAAGAAGACACCTTTCGGGCGGTTTTGTTTGAGGCGTCGGGCGACATGTTCACCGCCGGCAACGACATTGGAGATTTCATGAGTAGGGGCGTTGAGCCCGCAGATCCGCATCAGACGCCGCCAGTGATGCGGTTTTTGTTTGCGCTCGCGAAAGCGGAAAAGCCCTTGATAGCCGCTGTGCAGGGCGGCGCCGTCGGCGTCGGCGTCACCATGCTGCTACATTGCGATCTTGTTATCGCTTCGAAGATCGCAACATTCCACACGCCTTTTGTAGATTTGGCGTTGGTGCCGGAGGCCGCATCAAGTCTCCTTCTGCCGCAAATCGCCGGCCATCAGCGCGCGGCGGAAATGCTGCTTTTGGGCAAGAAAATCGACGCGCACCGCGCCTATGAATTCGGCTTTGTCAGCGAAATTGTCACGGAGGAGGAAATTGGCGAAGCGGGCCTTAAGGCAGCCAGAGACGTTGCAGCGAAAGCGCCCGCGGCGGTGCGCCTCACCAAAAAGCTCATGCGCAGCGACACTGATCGCCTTATTGGGCGCATGCAGGAAGAGGGAGCCCATTTCGCGGCGCAGCTCGCTTCTCCGGAATTTCGTGAAGCCGGTTTGGCGTTCATGCAAAAACGCAAACCGGATTTTTCGTAAAAATATTAGGCGCTATTCCGCGGGCGCTGTCGGATGCGTCTTGTCGATCGTCTTTTTGATGACTGGCGGGAACTTGTCGCGATAGCGGCGCAGCGATTGGTCAAGATCAGGCCATTTGGTGCGCATTGTTTTGATCAGGCGCTGAACAAACGGGATATAAGGCGCGAGGAGCGCAAAGCCGATCGTCAGCATGATCAGGCCGAACGGAATCGGCAGCGGCAGAACAATCAGTCCTGCAACCACGAGCGTTGAGCCAAAAACTTGATGCAAAACCGGCAACATCGCCGAACACTAACTCCCGAACCAGATCCCCGAGGGCGGTATATATCGGCCGCTTTTTTCGGCCCCGGCAAAATGCTCGAAAGAAAGAGACGCGCCGTCTGGTTTCAAATTATGCTTTCCCAGCCTGAACGTAAAGGGGAGGCGCGAAAATAGCGTTAAGAAGAAATGGTTACGTTTACGCTTGAAACCGCGATGGCGCCCATCGGCGAGTTCACTTTCTGTTTACAAATACCGGTATTTTGTTGCGACCGCCTCGATTTTGGCCTGTATGGCAGTACACCGGTGGGCTGGGAAAAAGGGGACTGACATGGGGACCGCGTGGAAACAATTAGGCGCCGCCCCGCCCCGCAAACTCGCAAAAGCGCATCTCCAGCCGTTTCAGCTCGCACAATGGCTGGCGCGATTCGCGCGAGGCTATCTTAAGGCGGCGCCGGACGACAGCCATACGAGCCTCGAATGGTGGCGCGATCTTCATATTATGGCAACGGGCGAAGCCTGGGCAGGCGGGCGGCGGCTGGCGCTGGGGCTAGATCTCCTCGATTTGGCGCTTGTAACGCTGGTCGATGGCGTGATCGCCGACAAGGCTTCCATGCATGGTATAAAGGACAAGGCCGCCGGCAACTGGGTGCGCAAGCAGTTGAAAGCATTCGAATTCGATCCGAAGGCGCTCGACGCGCCGTCGCCTTATGAAATTCCACCGTCGCCTTATGCGAGTAACAGAGCTTACGACGTCCACAAGGACAGTGTCGTTCTTTCTGAGCTGAGCCGGTATTTTGACAACGCGGACCTGCTGCTGCGCGACATCGCTGAAAAGCACCGCGACATAAAACCGGGTCCGTCTCCCGTCCGGCTGTGGCCCCATCATTTCGACATTGCGTCGATCGTGACGCTTGAGGCAGGCGATTTTGAATCTGCGCGAGCCGTGGGCGTCGGGCTCGCCGTTCCGGATGCGCTGCACAAGGAATTTTATTTCTATACATATCCCTGGCCGCGCGATGAGCGCGAGAATCTGCCAAAATTGCGCTCAGACAGCGCATATCGATATGACGACTCCGTTGGCGCTATTCAGCCGATGTCAAAAATCGTCGAAGCCAAAGATCAGGAAGCGACCGCCCGGCTGTTCTTCGATGAGACGGTTGCCTTATTTATCCGGCTTTTGCGCGAAGAGATGGGCGAAGCGTAGCCCGCGTTGATAAATCCCGGCCTCCAACACTTTGATGCCGGCGTTTTTGCCGCTAGAGCTAGGCCGGATCATTTGGGACGCACGCATGTCTTATAAATCTTTGCGCGACTTCATCGACAAACTCGAAGAAGCAGGCGAATTGCGCCGCGTCGCCGAACCGGTCGCCGTCAATCTTGAAATGACAGAGATCCAGACGCGGCTCCTGGCCGAAGGCGGTCCGGCGGTCATTTTTGAAAATCCTGTGATGGATGACGGGCAAAAATCATCAATGCCCGTGCTGGTCAATTTATTCGGTACGGTAAAGCGCGTCGCCATGGGCGTAACGCTGGAGGAAAAGGAGCGCACCACCGGGGCTGAACTGCGTGAGGTTGGCGAGCTCCTCGCTTTTTTGCGCCAGCCGGAACCGCCGGGCGGATTTAAAGAAATGATGGCAATGCTGCCGCTTGCCAAAACGGTGATGGCGATGAAACCATCGTCAAAAACACTGGGCGCGCCATGTCAGGAAGTGGTTTTAAAAGGCGATGATATCGATCTTGACGCATTGCCGATCCAGACCTGCTGGCCGGGCGAACCCGCGCCCTTGATTACCTGGCCTCTGGTGGTCACCAAAGGCCCCTCCGACAAACGCGAGGATGATTTTAATCTCGGCATCTACAGGATGCAGAAGATTGCAAAGAACAAGACGATCATGCGCTGGCTCAAACATCGTGGCGGCGCGCAGCATCATGCAAGGTGGAAAAAAGAAAAATCCGAACCATTGCCCGTTGCGGCGGTGATCGGCGCTGACCCTGGAACGATCCTCGCGGCGGTAACACCGGTGCCGGATACCTTGTCGGAATATCATTTTGCCGGTTTGCTGCGCGGCAAAAAAGTCGAACTTGTTGATTGCAAAACCGTGCCGCTGAAAGTGCCTGCTGAAGCGGAGATCATTCTCGAAGGTTTTGTCTCGCTCGACGATTATGCGGACGAGGGCCCGTACGGCGATCACACTGGGTATTATAACGCCGTGGAACGTTTTCCGGTATTCACAGTGACCGCAATCACGCACCGGAAAGACCCGATTTACCTTTCGACCTTTACGGGTCGTCCGCCGGACGAGCCAAGCATTTTGGGCGAAGCGCTCAATGAGGTTTTCATCCCCTTATTGCAGCAGCAGTTTCCGGAGATCACGGATTTCTGGCTGCCGCCTGAAGGGTGTTCGTACCGCATCGCCGTGATCTCCATGAAGAAAGCTTATCCCGGCCACGCCAAGCGGGTGATGATGGGCGCGTGGTCTTATCTTCGCCAATTCATGTACACAAAATGGATCATCGTCGTTGATGACGACATCAACGCCCGCGATTGGAAAGACGTCATGTGGGCGGTTTCCACAAAGATGGATCCGGCGCGCGACATTACACTTATTGAATCGACACCGATCGATTATCTCGATTTTGCCAGCCCGGAACCAAGTCTTGGTTCCAAAATCGGACTTGATGCGACGGATAAGCTGCCCCCGGAAACCAAACGTGACTGGGGCAGGGAAATCCGTATGGATGATGACGTGATCAAACGCGTTGACGAGATGTGGGAACGGTTGGGCTTGCCGGGATCAGGCAACGGGATTTGGTAGGCGCGAAGGCAAGCCGCATTATTGCTGCTGTGGATTCGGTCCAGTGCTAACCCGCAAAATGCGCGATGATCGATCCGTAGTTCATCGCCACATATAAAAGGATCGCGAGATTGGCGAAAAGAAGGATCGGTATGATCCACAGCGCCACGAACAGCAACGATCCTTCATTGAGATAAATCAAATAGGTCATCATGGCGACGCCGATATAAAGATCGAGGCCGATCTGGCGCACCCAGATTTCCTTATTGATCCGCGGCAGAGCTTTGACGAAGCTGTCTTTCGAACTGCAATAAAGCGTATAGGCGAGAAAGCCGAAAAACATCAGCCAGACGATATATTTGCCGGCCGCGTAAGGTCCGTCGCTGACAAAAAGCGGTTCCGCGCCCTTAAAAATGACCGCCAGCCCTGCAAAGCCGAAAAACACGATCCACAAAAGGTTTCGTTTAAGCCATGTCATTGCCAGCGCTCCTGTATTGCGAATGGCTGAGTCTAGCGTGTTCCGTCAGGCGACAAATGCCGGAGGGCGCCTAGGGCGCCGAAACCAGCAGCATATCGAGCGCAATATGCACGATAATCAGTATTTCCAGTCGGCGGCTTTTCATCAGGATGAACAATCCGGCAAAGAGGCTGCCTGAAAATAGATAGAGTGCAGCAAATTGCGGGATGAAGGCGCTCGGCCCATGCATCAACGCAAAAGCGGCAATTGAGATCGCCATGGCCGCGGGCAAACCGACAAAGCGGCGCAGGCGCGTGATGGCATAACCGCGAAAGACGATTTCTTCGACGAATCCCGCTGTCACCGCCATCGCGATCCAGAAGAAGCGCTGGGCGCTTGTGACGGGACCCAGGGGATGGCTGCGCATTTCGCTGGGGAGCGTCTCCCCATAAAAATAGCCGGGAGCGTAAATTGCTGCACCAGCCGCAAACACAAGGACGATCAAAAATAATGCCCGCCGGCGGATAAAGACGCCGACATCGAGACCGATGCTGGCGAGTGTCGCGCGTTCGCCTGCAATCGCGGTTAGTACAATCGCGGCGCATATCCAGTGACCGACCAGAACAACGCCCCAAAGATTCCACCATTGCGCTGCGTCTGATGCCGGAAAAAGATCCCCATAGGCGACCGCCATGCGAAACGCCGGGTAGCCGATGAGCAGCAGAGCAAGAGCGATGGGCGTGAAGAAGGTGGTCGTCCATGCCCTATCGACTTTCACTTGATCAGCTGATTGGGACATGGGTCAGCCGTCCTTTGCGCGCAGGACGCCTGCTGCCGCATGGGTGAGCATGCGCATAAATTCTGCGTCTGACCGCATGGTCGCCGCCGCCCCATCGAAAGTGTCGAACAGAATATGCTCGCGGCAGGACGCCATAATCAGGGCCCGGCAATTTCTGGCGTTTTTGAGCGACTGATCCGAACCGCGCAGAAACTTGTCAAAGGCTGCGTAAACGTTCTCAATCCGTTCCATGTAGTAGTCGGGCACCGCCTCCGGTTCGGTCCGGTGTTTCAAAAGCAAGGACCGGACGATGCCGCGATGGGCGCGGAACAAGGTACAGACGAGACCGGTCACCGCGGCAACGCGAGCGCTCGCGCCCAACTCGCTTTTTTGGCGAACCATGCCAGCGACGCCCTTCAGGGCTGCGTCGACATAATATCCGTAAAGCGTCCAAAGCAGATCATCTTTGGATCCGAACCGTTGATAGATCGAACCGACCGCAACGTCGGAGGCGTCGGCAATCTCAACAACCGTCACTTTGTCGAAGGAATTTTGCCCAAGCAATTTATTGGTCGCCGAATAAATACGCTCAAGTGTCTTCCGGCTGCGCGCTTGAACGGGCTTGCGCAACAGCGTCGGCGCGCCGGCAAATATCAATGGCAAAACATGTCTCCCATACAGGAACCGGTATTCAACACGGCCAAATACGCCACATTGCGCCAGCAAAATAATATGAACATGAATACTAGTTCATAATACAATATGTCAAGCTCGCAGCCTCTTTAGCCGCGCAAAGCCAACAAAATAGGGAATCTTATGCGCCTGGCGCAGAAAGTTTCAGCGACGCATTGAAACCTGCGCAGCGTGATGCAAGACTGCGATCAGCGCTGGTCGATTGAGCGCTAAGCGTATCGACGTTAAGTGATGGGACGTTTGTTTTTGGAATTGGGTAACAATACCAGGTAGGCAGATCGAGTTAATCGAAAGTAGGAAACGACTCTAAAAAAACGAGCTTGCGACGCGATAATGATATGCGCGTGGGCGAATGCTTCTTTACATTGCTCAGTGCGGTATGTTGTTGTGAAGAGCGCTAACCGTTTTTGTTTGATCTGGCTTGTAAAGGAGTAGCGGCAGTCCGGGATTGAATCGAATTTTAAAAGCGGACTATGCGGACGGTGTTGACCTGATCTCGCTGCAAGTCTCACGAGAACGATTTTGTTCCCGGAGGTTAGACTGCAGTCGCCGAAAAAAACATCAGCTCGGCAAAATCATGCGGCGTCCGAATTGCCGCTGAAATAAACTGGTCGTAAAAACCTGGAGACAAAAATTTCGTCGCGCAGCACCTTATGCGCGCTCCCGGGTTTTCATAAATCGCAACCCAGGATTTTTTTCTTCGGCGTAACCCGCCTCCCATTGTGAGCGCGCGAGGTAGACCGGACTCCCATACCGGTCATTGGCGACCGCGCCCTGATTTTTGGCGACGAAACTTTTAACCAGGTTGTCATCATCGCTGCTGAGCCAGCGCACAGTCTCATAACCACAAAGCTCAAGCGTCGCCGCAACGCCGTATTCAGCTATGAGGCGCGCCTCGATGACATCGAGTTGTAAGGAGCCGACGACACCGACGTAAAAATCGGCGCCGAGCATTGGCGTAAACACTTGGCTTGCGCCTTCTTCAGCAAGAGCGATCATCGCGCGTTTCATCTGTTTTGATTTCATCGGATCATCAAGGCGCACCCGGCGGATAATTTCCGGCGCAAAATCCGGAAGACCGGAATATTGCAGATCGTCCTTTTGGCTTAGCGTATCGCCAACGCCGAGGGCGCCATGGTTGGGAATGCCGACAATATCGCCAGCAACAGCATGTTCGGCCAGCTGACGGTCTTGCGCCATGAAGAATATCGGGTTGTTGACGGCAAGCGCCTTACCGGTGCGCGCAACTTTAAGTTTCATACCACGAATAAATTCCCCAGAACACATACGTACGAAGGCAATGCGGTCGCGATGGTTTGGATCCATATTCGCCTGCACCTTGAAAACGAAACCGGAAACATTGGGATCGCCAGGCAGGATTTCGGCGTCGCCTGCTTTCTGGCCGCGCGGCGGCGGCGCATATTTGCCGATGTCGCGCAAGAGCTCGGCGACCGTGAATTCTTTGAGCGCGCTGCCGAAATAAACCGGCGTCAGGGCGCCGTCGCGAAATGCCGTCTCATCGAAATCGGGATAGCCTTCGCGCGCCAGCTCCATCGTCTCGCGCGCAGCGGCGGCCTCATCTGCGCCAATGAGCGCATCGAGCCGGGTATCGTCAACGCCATCCAACTCAACTGTCTTTGCAAATTTGCCGTTGGCATCATCGCCTTCAAGCAGAACGCGATCATGGGCCATGTCATAACAGCCCCTAAACTGCCCGCCGGTTCCAAGCGGCCAAACGCGCGGGCAAACATCAAGAGCAAGCTGGTCGGCGACCTCATCGAGGAGTTCGAACGGATCGCGGCCTTCGCGATCAACCTTGTTGACATAGGTAATGATTGGAATATCGCGCAGGCGGCAAACTTCAAAAAGTTTGCGCGTTTGGGTTTCAATTCCTTTGGCGGCATCGATCACCATGATGGCGCTGTCGACGGCAGTAAGGGTCCTGTAGGTGTCTTC